>NZ_JBALFH010000030.1:0-215986 GCF_036917095.1 Nostoc sp. | reverse complement strand
ATTGTTCGACGAGATTCATACTTGTTAGTTATCCATTTTTCTTCACCCTCTACAAACCATTATTATTTTTCTCTCGTTGTATGAAACCACCCTGCGGGTCGGAGAGGGGTTTGGGGAGAGGTCTGCCGACTTGTGTATACACGGAGCCTTGGTAAGCAGAGGGAAGTAGTAAAGTCGATTAACTTGCAACTGCAACCGACTTTTTGCGGCTAGGACGCTTGCGGTTTGATTTTTTCTTCAATCCAACCGCTTGGGCTTGATCGCTATCTGAACCATATTGCCCGCGCACAACTTCTTTCATGGCTAATACAGCATTGTGAAATTCCCATTCTGCCAATCGAGCAGCATCGACAGCAGCACGGTATAAAGCTAGTTTTTCGGTTTCAGCTTGTTGCTGCGCCAACATAGCCTGATAAGCTTGCTGAATGTTTGCAACAGAAGCATTAGAACGGGTTGTATCGTAGGTGCTGACGGTTTGCAAACCGTGGAATGAGGTAACATCTTGACTAATGGCTTGAAGACGCAAACGACGTGTTGTATCTTGATTAGGCATATATCTATCCGTGGTAAACTCTATATTTAATGTGCCCAATAGAACGCAAGAAACAACAGTCACGTGAAGTTCTTAGATAAAGTGTAGGGCGTTTAATTTTACTTCTTGCATGGATAGGGGGATGGAGAGAGGATTTAAAGCTTTTCCCACAATTTAAAAAGATGCAAATTGTAAACGTGACAGTTTAAAACAAAGTTAGAGGAAGAGTGGGTTAGCTTATGCAAGCCGATGCATTAACAAGGCCGCCGTCGCATTAACAATGCAAGCCGATGCATTAACAAGGCCGCCGCCGCATTAACAATACAAGCCGACGCATTAACAAGGCCGCCGCCGCATTAACAATGCAAGCCGATGTATTAACAAGGCCGCTGCCGCATTAACAATGCAAGCCGATGTATTAACTTAACTTTGTAGTGCGATCGCAAACCGTCTCCATGAGAATCGCTTGGCGCAGAGCTTGGTAGAGAAACAGGAAGTGCGATCGCTTAATTTTACTCTGAAGCCGACACTTTTTTTACTGGCAAGTGAGTCAAAAAATTAACAATACAAAAATACTATTAAGAAGACATGACTGGGAAGATATACAGAACTATACTGTCTATTCACCCAAAACAGGCTACTATGCACGTAATTTGCTGTTGACCTACTTAAAAACAGTAGATATACACTGGAGTGTATATATTTCCCATAATAGAAGGGATAACTAGTGAGGCTCTATCTGATCTACACAAGTATGTTTATTGAAGAATTACATCTAATTTCATATAAAGGATTCAACGATTTTAAATTAAAATGCTCTCAATTCACTACGTTAGTCGGTATGAACAGTAGTGGGAAAACAAGCATTCTCCAAGCTATACAGCTTGTTCACGATATTTATAAATACGTGTTTGGAGGATATGACAATTCTGATATTCAAAGGCCTAACTTTATTCAACCTTTATGGTCATCTGATTATAGATTTAAGTCTTCTGGAGTGATTGAGCGTCAAAATTCTGGTGATCCTGACGCTTTATGGCTAAACAAAAAAACATCTATTCCCTGTAAAATTACTCTGAAGCTAACCACTGGTTTTGAGATAAAGCTAGAAATCACTGGTCGAGAAAAATACACATTAGATATTCTTGAAAACAACAAGTCTATTTCTAACCAAATACAAGAACCTGAATATCAAAAGCATATAGAAGATTTTTTTCTACTTTTTCCAACTTTTGTTCCTCCCACTGCCAGCCTTCCTCCTATTGAGAAATTTATTTATCATTCTGAACTAAGACAGAAGCTTGATAAGGGATTGATCGCAGAGTGCTGGCGTTCATATTTATATTGGCTATGTAACGATGGAGATCATAGAAACTCTAATCGTGTTGTTGAAATTGTACAAAGATATTTACCAGATACTGTTCTAAAGCTACCTCAACTAACACATGAGCATCCACCGCAAGTTTTGATTGAGTTTGAGGAAAATGAAACTAACTTTGACATCAGTGTAAGCGGTGGTGGACTTCGTACTATTTCGAGTCTAGCTGTTATTCTGCACTTTTCAAAGTCGAGATGTCTCTTATTAGATGAGCCAGATGCTCACCTCCATAGCACCTTACAACACCAAGTTGCACAGATGCTTCTCGATCATTCTATCGAGAAAAATATACAGGTTTTTATGACAAGCCACGCTCCAGATTTTATTGCTGAGATTCCAGTCGAGTATTTAACATGGATTGATCGCACTAAGCACGAAAGTCGTAATTGTAACGGAGTTGGTCAGTTTCTTGCAGACCTTGGTGCTGTAACAAAAGCCGATGCCGTCCGTAATTATGGTGCAGATAAAATTCTGTTTGTTGAGGGAGGAATTGATCGTATCGTACTTTCTCAACTCGTGAGCTATTTTTGTGAGCAAGATTCTACCCGAATTAATCCATTTAAAGATAGCTCCGTTATTATTGCTGAACTTCCAGATGGAAAGGGTGATAGTAAACATTTAGATGCTTTTCGGAAACTTTTATTTGAAGCATTTAAGCTAGATGTCAAGGTTGCCTGTATAGTCGATAATGATTATGATATTCCTATTAATAATTATACAGAAGATGTTGATGATTCTGATACATTACTATTACGTCTGCAACGTAAGGAAATAGAAAACTACCTACTTGATTACGCAGTGATAGCAAAATCAGCAGCAGATTTAGTTGAACAACGGAAGAAATATACAGAAAAAAGTATTAGTTGCCCAACTGTAGAGGAAATTCAAACTGAAGTCAACAAAATACTAAACAGTTCTAAAATTTGCAGTACTGTTAAGTATCAGGTTGTTCCGAAATATCGTGAAAGTCTTGATAATTCCCTAGATTCCTCGACCAAAGAACTTAAAGGAGAGGAATGGTTTGATGAGAATTGGAGTGATGAAAGCTGGCGAATAAGAAACTGTCCTGGTAAAGAAGTTCTAACAAGATTAAGAGATTGGTGTCAGAAAACTTATTCTCTGACTATAACTTCTCATAAACTTGCTACGACTCTGCAAGAGTGTCCAGATGATGTACAGGAAATTATGGAGAAACTCCAAAAATACTTTTATAGTTGACCAAATTGCTAAAAGCCTAGAGAAGCTATCTGCCCTTCCTGTTCTTAGTGGAGCGTTGAAATGATTTACCTCTAAACTGAGTTGAGCAATTTCCAAAGCTTTTTGGTACAGTATTCTAGAAAATCCAGATCACGAGAATAGGCGATCGCTAATTGCAATTGCCAGTTTATTGCTCAAAATCTAGAACGCAGTTGCTATGATCAAACGCCTGCTTGTAGTGGAATCTCCCGGAAAAGTCAAAAAACTCAGTCAAATTCTGGGTTCGGATTGGAAAGTTCTAGCCAGTTGTGGCCATATCCGAGAACTCAGCAATGAAGGAGACGATTCCTTGGGCTTCGTCATGGACGGCAATAATGTTCGGTGCAATTACGTCCCGCGCGACCAACGAGCGAAAGAAACAATCCAGAAACTCAAGTCTGCGGTTCGGCAGGTTGATGAAGTTGTCTTAGCAACTGACCCAGACCGGGAAGGCGAAACAATCGCTTGGCATCTCAAAGAAACGCTAGGTTTAAGGGAACCGAAACGAGTAATTTATACTGAGATTACAGCATCGGCGGTACAGAGTGCGATCGCTAATCCCAGAAAGCTAGACCAAAATTTAATCGGTGCTGGGTTGTGCCGAGATTGCCTAGATAAGTTGGTAGGTTATAAGGGTAGCCCTTTAGTTTGGGCATTGAATAACGGCGCCAAGAGTGTTGGCAGAGTCCAAAGCGCGACGTTACACCTGATTTGTCAGCGAGAAAACGAAATTCTCGCTTTTGTCCCCCAAGATTACTGGAGTGTTTGGGTAGATTATGCTGAAGGATTTCGGGCTTTTTACAAAGGGACGGTCGATTCTGCAAAAGATGCAGCAGACCAAGAAACTGAAACTCACGATGACGCGAAAGTAGGTAATAGTCCAGAAACACCGGAGTCTAAGCGCGTTCTTTCGGAAGCAGAGGCTACACGTTTAGTTGAAGAAGCACAGCGACATCCTCATCAGGTGATTCATTTTGAAGGAAAAATCGTTAACCGCCAACCACCGCCACCATTTACAACTTCCAGCCTTCAGCAAGCAGCCGGTTCAAAGCTGAGGTTTGCTCCCGACAAAACCATGATTGTGGCCCAAAAGCTTTATGAGGCAGGGCTTATTACATATATGCGAACTGATTCAGTAATGCTGAGTCCAGAATTTTGTGCCAGCGCCCGTAAATGGTTAGAGCAAAACGATCTGCAGAATGTACCGTCACAAGTCGCCAAGCATCGCAGTAGCAAATCGGCTCAAGAAGCACATGAGGCGATTCGTCCAACGGATGTGTTTCGTCCCTCAGTTCAATTGCGTTTAGAACTTCCTGATGATGAGTTTAATCTCTATGTGATGATCTGGAAACGGTCAATTGCTTCTCAGTGTCGGGCTGCCCAATTGCGTAAAACTTTGGTGATTACTCAGTCTGGTTCCCTACTGTGGTCAGCAAGAGGGCAAGTAATTGAATTTTACGGTTATGCTCGGTACTGGAACAATATCAGCAAGGATAGTGTTTTACCTTCATTACAACAGGGACAAGCATTGAAACTGGAGAATGCTGGACATGAGCAGAAGCAGACGCAGCCACCACCCCGTTATAGCGAACCAAAATTGGTGCAACTGATGGAACGTAAAGGAATTGGTCGCCCAAGTACTTATGCTCCTACTGTTGCTACTTTAAAAAAACGAAATTATGTCGAGTTGAAAAAAGACCATCTGCAACCAACAGCATTAGGGTTAGAAGTTGATGCGTTTTTGCTCAAAGCACTGCCAGATTTACTAGAGGCGGAATTCACAGCAAAAATGGAGGATGCTCTTGATGCCATTTCCGAAGGAAAAAACTCTTGGCAGCATTATTTAACTAGTTGGAATCAGAATTACTTTATACCAGCGCTCTCCAAAGCTAAAACTGTAGTTGCGAGTTCCCCAACAGGTAAAGCTAATGTAATAACTGAGCGCAAATATGAAACTTCCAAGACGCGATGCCCTGAATGCAAAAATTTTCTCGCCAAAATTCCGAGTAGTAAAGTTAAAAAGAAATATTTCCTTAAATGCACAAAAGGCTGTGAAAATGTCGTGTTGTTTTGGAGCGACTTTAACAAGACTTGGCAGCCACCACAAGCTAAAACAGTGCAAGCTGAAAATCAACAAAAGCCTCCCGTGAAGATGACGGCATATCCCTGCCCAGTATGTAAGAAACCTCTAGAGGAGTACAGTTACATCAAAGAGGGGCAGAGTAAAACAATGTTGCGATGTTCTAACGCACAATCCCGTAAGGATACCAAACATAAAGATGTAGCTTATTTCAATACGTCAAAAGGGTGGTGGAGTCCTAAGTTTGGGGAGTTAAATTGTTAGGCTCCACATTGATATTTTTACCGCCAATAATGACAGCAAATCATTTATTTTTGTCAGGATTACCGCAATAACAGAGTTTTGCTTCTTCCTTAGTAAGCATAAATAATTGACAAACAAGCACTCAAAGTACCTAAAATCATCAAGAATTAATTATAAATTAATTACAAATTAATTATTCCTAACTTTTATCGTTATAAACCTTGCTACGATGTCCAAGTTCTACAACATTCACCACTAGAATATCATCGAAAATATCGTATATAACTCGATACTCACCTAGTCTAATCCTATAAGCATTTTCTTTACCTTTTAGCTTTTTTACCCCGCTTGGACGGGGTTCTATGGCTAAATCATCAATTTTAACTTGTATGCGTTCTTGAAGTTCTGGCGATAATTTTTTAAGTTGTTTTAATGCCCCCTTTAATATTTCAACTTTATAACTCACGCAACTTCCTTTTTTATTTCTCGTTTTAGTTCTTTTTTAGCTTCCTCCCATGACACTGAGCCTTCAATCTCAGCAGAATTTTTTGCAAGGTCATAGGCTTTTAAATCTTCCTCTTCCTCTTCCTCTTCGATTTTTTTAAGTAATGCGTAAATCTCATCTAGAGTACTGTCATAAGCTTGGTTTAGCAGTACGTTGATATCTTTAATTAATTGTTCGCGTTCGTGTGCTGATTTCATTTTTAATTATCTGAGGGTGATTTTATTTTTTCTGCCAGCATCTCTAATTTTGCCTAAAGTCCGGTTGGTTTTCAAGGATTTGATGAGCGATCGCTAAAATCTAAAAAGCGACCAATACTTTACAAAAATTGTATATTAAGAAATCTGGTCGAGCATGAGTGGCTGTGAAATTAACTTTGTGTGTACATTGATCAACACGGTTGATTTACCTTAGCCGCAAGTTCTGCGGGGTTCATCTGCTCGTAGTGTTCAAAAGGTTGGTGAATCCAGGGGTTGTCAGGCAGATAATCAACATAATAATTGGGTGCTATAACTGAACAAGCTTTATACCAAAGAACGGCGGTGCGAATTTCCTGAATGGGAAAATCAATATTTTGCTTGAGCCAAGGTATAGTCTGTTGGAGTGTGATCCCAGAATCTACTAAGTCATCCACTAGGAGAATGCGCGAACCTAACTTTTCGGCAGTCATTGTCAAGTGGCGGGAGAAAACTAAATTACTTCTTTCTTGCTTGCCACTGCCACTGTAAGATGAGGTTGCTAAAATTGCCAGTGGTTGCTGGTATATACGGGAAAGAATATCTCCAACTCGTAGTCCTCCTCTAGCAAGACAGATAATCTGGTTGAATTCCCAACCGGATTCATAAATCTGAATAGCCAGTTGTTCAATTTTTTGGTGATAATCTGACCAAGAAACATAAAGGTCTGGCATAAGTCTAACGGGAGTGGTAGATGGCTAGTATTGAAGGCAATCGCAAACTTTTTATTTTAGTATGAGCGCAAGTTATTATGACTGATTCTGCTGCTGATGGCGATGCCCAACAAGATCCTCTTAGTAAAAAGCTCGACTTAAAAACAAAGCTGGCTTATGGTGCAGGAGATTTAGGGCCAGCAATCACCGCAAATATCTCCGTCTTTTATCTGCTAATTTTCTTTACCAATGTTGCTGGTATCCCTGCGGGTTTAGCTGGCAGTATTTTGATGATTGGCAAAATCTGGGATGGCGTAAACGATCCGCTTGTCGGGTTCCTGACTGATAAAACAAAATCTCGTCGTTGGGGCCGTCGTCTTCCTTGGATGTTTTATGGAGCAATCCCCTTTGGAATTTTCTTCTTCTTGCAGTGGATTGTACCGCGATTTAGTGCAAATCAGAGTGAGAATATTTGGCCGCTGTTCTGGTATTACGTAGCGATTGGGATTCTATCTCAGTCCTTTTACACGGTTGTGAATTTGCCTTATACGGCGATGACTCCAGAACTAACTCAAGATTACGACGAACGCACCAGCCTTAACAGCTATCGGTTCACATTTTCTATTGGTGGTAGCATTCTCTCATTAATTTTAACGAAAATTGTTTTTGACAATATTCACAATGCCCAACAGGGATATCTCGTTTTAGCAGCAGTTTGTACGGTGATTTCCACTTTAGGATTATACTGGTGCGTTTTTGGAGTTCGCGATCGCATCCTGGCTTTTGAGGCCAAACGCATCCAAGCCGAGGAACCTGCATCTCTTCCCTTCTTGGAACAGCTAAAAATTGTCTTTAGCAACAGACCTTTTCTATTTGTTGTTGGTATATATCTTTTTTCTTGGCTAGGTGTGCAGATTACAGCTAGCATTATTCCCTATTTTGTAGTCTATTGTATGGGTCTAAAATTTGAAGACGTACCCACAGTGCTGATTGCAGTGCAAGCAACTGCTTTGTTGATGCTATTTGTCTGGGGGGCGCTGAGTAAAAAAGTTGGGAAAAAAATTGTTTATTTTCTAGGAATGAGTTTATGGATAATAGCAGCAGGCGGACTATTTTTCTTACAGCCTGGTCAAATAGTTTTGATGTATGTGATGGCTGTGATGGCTGGTATTGGTGTATCCACTGCTTATCTAATTCCCTGGTCGATGATTCCAGATGTGATTGAATTAGATGAACTCCAAACCGGACAACGCAGAGAAGGCATTTTTTATGGCTTCATGGTTTTGTTACAAAAATTTGGTTTAGCTTTCGGGTTGTTTTTGGTGTCAAATGCTTTGCAAGTATCCGGTTTCAAAGAATCTGTAGCCGGAAGTCCACCACCCACTCAACCTGACTTGGCACTGTTTGCTATTCGCGTTGCTGTTGGGCCTATACCTACAGTTTGCTTGATTTTTGGCTTGATTTTAACGTATTTTTACCCAATTACGCGCGAGATGCACGCAGAAATTATGCTGAAACTCAAAGAACGGCAAGAGAAGAAGGAGAGTTAAAGGAGGGCTGTACATTAAATAATTAATGTACAAACAACATCCATAGCTGAATATTTAAACACTCATAGTAAACTTTCAGCAAGATTAGATACTTTACAATCTTTTGCAGTTTTATGCGAAAGTCAGAATATTAAAAGTAGCCGAGATATTCTACTCGATTCTGAAGCTGAAACAGGATAAATAATAGCACCTCTCCCTCATCTGCGTTTTCCTTTGCGCCCCTACCCTGCGGGAAGGCCGAAAGCCATGCGTAAAAAAAACTACCCCTCTCCGCCACCGGAAAGGGGTTAATCGCTGCCGAAACTCAGCACTAAATTGTACAGACGCGATGAATCGCGTCTCTATTCAGCAATCTCTAATAAGCGTCTTGCAACTCGTAGAAATCAGGCGAGATGTAATCCTTCCGCAAAGGCCAACCTACCCAATCTTCCGGCATCAAAATCCGCTTGAGATTTGGGTGTCCTTCGTAGATAATGCCGTACATATCGTAAGACTCGCGCTCTTGCCAATCTGCGGTCTTCCAAATCCAGTACACAGAAGGCACTACAGGATTTTCCCGTGGTAAGAACACCTTAACTCGAACTTCTTCGGGGCGATCGCTATTATCACCGACTTTAATCAAGTGATACACGCTCACGAATTCCTGTCCTGGCCCAAGGTCAACGCCACCTTGAAACTGGAGATAATTAAACCCATAAGCATAAAGGGCTGTAGCGGTAGGAAGCAAAAAATCTGCCGCTACCTTAATTATCTCTACACCATTCTTATCCGGTGCTAAAAACTCATGGTTAAAGCCATTTTCGGTCAACCACTGAGAAATTTTACCCGCTTGTACCAATGCCTCTTCTTTGGCTGCTGGTACTGGTTTAGATTCTTCTTCAGCCACGGGTTTGTTCCTCCTTTTGCGCCTTTTCTGTCAGCAGTGCAGGTGGTATTGGCATACCAATCGCTTCCGTCAATTCCTTCGGTGGTGCATAGCGAGTATCTGACTGCAAATACTTACCAGTTAAGATTTCCTCTACTGGCTTCAGGTTATGAGTCGTGCTGTAGTAGCGGTGGGTTTGCTTAATTTTATCCCGCTCTTGCATCGATTCATTGGAGATTTTCTTCCGCAGCTTAATGATTGCGTCGATAATTGCTTCGGGACGAGGAGGACAACCAGGTAAGTACACGTCCACAGGAATCAGTTTATCGACTCCGCGCACTGCCGTGGGCGAATCAACGCTGAACATCCCGCCAGTAATTGTGCAAGCACCCATCGCAATTACATACTTTGGCTCTGGCATTTGTTCGTAAAGACGTACCAGTTGGGGAGCCATCTTCATCGTAATAGTCCCTGCTGTAATAATTAAATCGGCTTGGCGGGGGCTAGAACGAGGAATTAGTCCAAAACGGTCAAAGTCAAATCGCGAACCAATTAAAGCTGCAAATTCAATAAAGCAGCAAGCAGTACCAAACAGTAACGGCCACAGACTAGAAAGCCGCGCCCAGTCGTAGAGATCGTCAACCGTCGTCAAAATGACGTTTTCTGAAAGGTCTTGAGTGATTGTAGTCCGCTCAATGGGGTTGATGATTCGCTCTTTGTCCTGGGTTGTTAAATTAGAATTCAAGACCATTCCAAAGCTCCTTTACGCCATGCGTAAACTAAGGCGACTACAAGAATTGCAATAAAGACTAGCGCTTCAATAAATGCCAATAGCCCCAAACGGTGGAAAGCTACCGCCCAAGGATACAAGAATACAGTCTCCACATCAAAGACAACGAAGACCAGAGCAAACATGTAGTAGCGGATGTTGAACTGAATCCAGGCTCCCCCGATGGGTTCCATGCCAGATTCATAGGTGGTACGACGTTCTGGGCTGTAACCACTAGGTCGTAGGAGCTTGGAAGCTGAGAGCGCTAAGGCAGGCACTAGGCTACAGATTATGAAGAAGCCTAGAAGGTACTCGTAACCGCTGAGGACAAACACAATGAGTATCTACCGCTTATGGAGTATTTAAAGTAGGGAGTGGGGAGCAGGGGGAGCAGGGGGAGCAGGGGAAACAGGGGAAGCAGGGGGAGAATAACTATTGATTTTTAACCAATGCCCAATGCCCAATGCCCAATGCCCCATAGCCAATGCCCAATGCCCCATAGCCAATACCCCATAGCCAATACCCAATCCCTTGAATTACGTTACTTTCTTTTACATTATATATGTTTGGTTTTTCTGAAATCTGGGAAACAGACGCACTTCAGGTATTTAATTCGCTTTTGCTAGTGATAGAAAAGTCTAACAATTATGTCATAATTTTTAACGTATATTTAAGATTTCTCCTCTGCGAGGCCTTAGCCATGAGCGAACCAGCTGTTGAGACTACGGTGTTAGACCGCTACGAGTGTCGCGCCTGCGGTTATGTTTACGAACCTGAGAAGGGAGACGACAAGGATGATATTCCTTCAGGGACACCTTTTGCAGAACTGCCCATAAATTGGCGCTGTCCAGTTTGTGCTGCTAAGAAAACCGCTTTTGCCAACGTCGGCCCTGCGGGTACTGCATCCGGCTTCAAAGAAAATCTCGGTTACGGTTTGGGTGTCAATAACCTAACGCCAACCCAAAAGAATATCCTAATTTTTGGTGCTCTGGCTCTTGGCTTCTTGTTTTTTATCAGTCTCTACGGCTTACAATGACAGCCGTTATCTCAGAAATAGGTGCCAGGTGACAGGAAGTTTTTGTGTAATTAAAATTACATAGAGGTGTCGTTTTACCAGTTCTGTAGAGCGGCCGCAGACCTTAATACCAAATTGGGATAAATAATATTTTTTGGGATTTTTGGAAGGCTTTTTAGTAAAAACTTTTAATCCCTTTTCCTATGGTCGCCGCTGCGCGAAAGGGTGACGCTCGTACTGGCGCTCGTTCGCTCTTAGCGTCTCCCCTTCTCCCAAAGGAAGAGGCTAGCGCCAAGAGAGAAGACTGTGCTGCCTCACCAAAATCCCAAATCTAAAATCCAAAACTGGTATAAGGTAAACCTTTTAGAGAACACCTACAGAAATTTAGAAACAATTAAGAAATACTGATGCATTCAATTGTGAAAAGTTGGCAACGAATAGCTACTTTGTTGATAGTAATCCTCATGTGTATAGGTTGTAGCAAAATCCCGTCTGTTAGCTACAACCCCTGGAAAATCATTTCTGTGCCAACAGACTCGAATCTCCTGGATATTGCTTTTACTGATAATCCTGAGCATGGCTACTTAGTGGGTAGCAATGCCACTTTATTGGAAACCAATGACGGTGGTAATACCTGGAAACCAATAACACTGCAACTGGATGAGCAAAAGTATCGCTTTGACTCAGTAAGTTTTGCAGGTAAAGAAGGCTGGATTGCCGGAGAGCCTGGACTGTTGCTGCATACTACTGATGAAGGTGGTTCTTGGTCGCGGATTCCTCTGAGCGAAAAGTTACCAGGTAGCCCGATCGCAATTAAGGCAGTAGCAAAAAACACAGCTGAAATGGCTACTGATGTCGGAGCAATATATAAAACCACAGATGGCGGCAAAAATTGGAAAGCCCAGGTGGAATCAGCAGTAGGTGTGGTGCGTAACTTAGAACGTTCTGCTGATGGCAAATATGTTGCCGTTTCTGCCAAGGGTAGTTTCTACTCAACTTGGGAGCCAGGGCAAGATGCTTGGGTACCCCATAACCGCAATAGTTCTCGACGCGTAGAAAATATGGGCTTTGGTGACAATGGGCAATTGTGGTTGCTAGCTAGGGGAGGTCAAATTCAGTTTAGCGACCCAACTAAACCTGAAGAGTGGCAAGAGGCAAAATATCCAGAGTTATCCACCAGTTGGGGTTTACTGGATTTGGCATATCGCACACCCGATGAAATTTGGATCGGTGGCGGTAGCGGTAATTTGCTACGGAGTGGCGACGGTGGCAAAACTTGGGAAAAAGACCGTGCGGTGGAAGAAGTTGCTGCTAATTTGTACAAGATTGTGTTCTTAGAGCCAGAGCGGGGATTTATAATAGGCGATCGCGGCGTATTGCTCAAATATTTACCAAACCCTGAAACAACTTCTCCAGAAGCCGCTTAGTGAGTAGGGAGCAGGGGAGCAGGGGAGCAGGGGAGCAGAGAATAAGTTGCAGTAGGTTATTTCCCCTCTGCTCCTCCGCCCCTCTGCCTCTTCCAATGCCCCATGCCCAACGTACAATTTCTGAGAAGAACTTTGCAACTTGTAACTCTTTCTTAACTTTGTAGGATAATAAACTCAATAACACTCTATGTATAAGGTAGGGATCTAAATGTCAGGTACCACTGGAGAACGTCCGTTTTCGGACATCATTACCAGCGTTCGTTACTGGGTAATTCACAGCATCACCATCCCAGCATTATTTATTGCTGGTTGGTTATTTGTCAGCACCGGACTGGCTTATGATGCCTTTGGCACACCCCGCCCCAACGAGTATTTCACACCAGCACGGCAGGAAGTGCCCATTGTGAAGAACCGTTTTGAAGCTAAAAAACAAGTTGAAGAATTTATTGGAAAGTAGTTTGAGATCATGACTAGCGGAAATAACATCAATCAACCAGTTACCTATCCAATTTTTACCGTTAGATGGCTGGCAGTACACACCTTAGGTGTACCAACTGTATTCTTTTTGGGCGCGATCGCCGCAATGCAATTTATTCAACGTTAGGAGCAATCATGGTAGAAAGATCGCCCAATCCCAATAATCAGCCGGTTGAATTAAACCGGACTTCGCTATACCTGGGACTACTACTAGTTTTCGTTCTGGGGATTCTGTTTTCCAGTTACTTCTTTAACTAACTGGAAATCCCGTTGTTAATCTTTGTTTATTTAACCTGTGTTGATTAGTTGTTAAGGGAGGAGAGAAGCTGTGTCTGGAAGTGGGAGAATTCCCCTGTGGGTCGTCGCTACGATCGCAGGTTTAGGTATAATTACAGTCTTGGGCATTTTCTTTTATGGTGCCTATGCCGGACTTGGTTCTTCGATTTAACATGAATTAGTTTGAACCGAACACTATAAGTTAGAATTTTCTAGCATTTGTTGAGAAATCAACGTTAAAAAACCGCCTGTCTCTATGAGATAGGCGGTATTAATTTTGGTCAGTAGTCCTTTGTCCTACCCTGCGGGTACTCTGTTGGAGAACTCGAAGAGTGGCCGCTAGCGCGTCTAAGCTGTTCCACATTTAAATTGCATAGCTAGGGCGGGCAAGATGCCCACCCCACAAGAGTTTGATTTAATCTGATTATGCAATTTAGATGTTTTTTGCAAATGACTAATAACTCATGACTACATTAGCCAATATCGTCCCTTTCAATGTATAAAAATAGAAACGTGAAGGTCACAGCTGGCAAAACCCAACCAATGATGGGAACTAAGATAGAAGGCAAAAAAGAAGCTGCCATAGTAAAGGTTCCTGTTAAATAACACTACAATTCAAAATGAGCTTACTGCAAATGCTGCCAAGATTTTTGAAATTCTAAAGATTTTTAACACAGCTTATATTGGGAGATTGGCAGTGGAGAGTGGAAAAACTTTTTATCCTACTCATCCATAAGTTACTATTTTTACTCTTTGCTTGCTATCACATACCTAAAAGTTCATCTAGCTGCAAGCTTGGCAAGTCTGGAGGAATCACAGTTCGCACTATTGTGACTTTGTGACTCTCCTCTTGGGTTATCAGATTAAGTGCGATCGCTTCTAAGCGTATTTCCAAACAGCCAAAGGGAATGTTTAATTGCGTCATCACTTCCAACCCTCCCAAGGTGTTAGGTACTAAATTTGCCAGTAAATGGGGCCCATCTAGTAACCAGCGAGTTTGATAATCTTCAACCCATAACTTGACAACAACTTGCGGAGATACTTCAGGCAGTATTACGCGCACTATGACAGACTTGCCAGCGATTAGTTCGCCTTCTGGCACATGCAGTTGTGGAATTGGCAAAGGCTCAGTGGCTGCGGAAATTATAGGTAAGGAAGGGGATAAATCTAAGAGTGATTGCTCCTCTTCTTCAAAGAGGTAACTCCCCGTTGCATCGGCTTCCAGTTCATTATATGTATCATCTACAACGATTTCTTGCGCTAACCAAGCTGACGCTATATTTATTTTTATCGGAGGAGGGGGAGGCGGTAGTTGTCTTGACAGAGCCGATGAGAGTGTTGGTTCTAATACTTTTTCTAGTTCCGTATTTTCTTCTATCCCTAGATCCGCTTCCTTTGCTGTGTCTACATCTTCCTCGAAATTTCCCAGATCAAAAGCCAATTCGACTTCTTCCCATGTATCCTCTTCGTTGTGCGTCTCCGTCAGAAGAAGTTCTGAGCGATCCCAAACTTCGCTCATATTTATCTCCGTGTTAGCATCTAAGTCTAACGGCAAATTGACATCAACATTCGCATTTTCTGCACTTAGAGAAAGCAACGTCTGCTGCGTTGGAACATAGTTATCGTATTCTTGACGTTGCAGATCGTTAATAGATTCAGGCAAAGAGTATCCTTGGCTCTCCATCCACTTCCTGAGTAAAGGAGATGAGTAAAGGTTACCTGTTGTAATGAATTGTGCATTTGGTTGGGCTTCCACAGCAACAGATTCCTCCTGGAATTGTGTATTTGGTTGGGCTTCCACAGCAACAGATTCCTCCTGGAATTGTGTATTTGCTTGGGCTTCTACAGCAACAGATTCTTCTTGGAATTGTGCATTTGGTTGGGCTTCTACAGCAATAGATTCTTCCTGGAATTGTGCATCACCTACTACCAATTCAGGTGTATTTCCATCTTCAGCTACAGCTGCGTCCAACTGCGGAAAGCCTTCAGGCGCTGGAACTTGCAATACATCTGGGGGGACAACATTGCTTTTTACTTCCTCTGCATCACCTGGCAAAGCTTGTAGCCGTCTCAAGTATGGAAAAGTAGTGTCGAGTATTGGCATTCGACGTTGGCTGATGAGCAACTGCTCCAAGTTGATGGCAGCTATAGTATCCTTTTTTAGAACCTCCTCTTGTGTAGGGGGTTTTGCAACAACATCTGTAGCAGTGTTGGCATTGGTTTGAACAGGAGGCAGTTTCGGCAATTGAGGCGAAGTGACTGAATTCTTAAGCTTAGATGCCCGCAGGCTAGATTCTCGCAGAACTTGCAGGTTAATTTGCGGTGGTAGGGGTGTGTTTGGAGATGGATTGAGTATCTGAGACTGGTCTGTTTTTGGAACCTTGACCAGATTTAATAGTTTCAAATCGAGCTTAAAAGTTGTCTCTGGTTCTGTGAAAGCAACAGATGAGTCTGATGGTGCTATGGGGTCATTTAAAAATGTACTAGGTTTTGTTGCGGCTGTGATTGCCAGTAATTCCATTACATCTGCTGTAATGGTGAAGGACTGGCTGGCTAACCGGATAACTTCACCAACATCGGCAAATTGTCCATACAAACTGATATCTGCCAAAATTAGCTTGGATTCACAGTCAGCGGGAATATCAATTGAGGTATTGATGGAGAAGGGCAACTCCTGGTCTGGTAAAGGTTGCCATACCTGGGTTAAGATTTCCGAGTTCTTGGGCGATCGCAGTTCAATTCCTAGTTCAAGCGCCTGTAGGCTTTTTGAGGATAATGTTTCAGCCCGATCTATATCTGTGTTTTCTCTGAGTTCTACATGTCCATTGATTGTAAGAGCTTGTCCCCAACGAGCAATGTAAGTATCCCGATCTAAAGTTAGTAGTAATGGTGGCGGTGGTTGTATTGCTGGAGAATCTGTAACCTTTTGATCTTTTAGCAGGGATTCAGAAGGGGGTAAAGCTAAATCTATTAAATTTTGTAAAATCTGCTCTGCCGTCTCACCTTTGAGCCATACAGGACTCACAGGCTCATCGATCGCTACATTTTCTTCGGTTTCATCTGGCAGATCGGTGGTAGCAAAGGTTTTCTTTGTAGTAATTATTATCGTTTTGGAGACGATCGCTTTATTTAAGGTAATTGCGAGTTCTGCTGGGGCAGTACCTTCCAAGTTTCCTTCATCTGGCAGTTCAGTGGTAACAGGGTTGCTATCTGTAGCAATTGCCGATTCTGTGGATATAGCGATCGCGTTATCTAAAGTAATTGCGGGTTCTGCTGAAGCAGTAACTTCCAAGTTTCCTTCATCTAGCAGTTCAGTACTAACAGGGTTGCTATCTGTAGCAATTGCCGATTCTGGGGAACCAGCGATCGCGTTATCTAACGTAATTGCGGGTTCTGCCGGGGCAGTAACTTCCAAGTTTCCTTCATCAGGCAGTTCAGTGCTAACAGAGTTGCTATCTGTAGCAATTGCCGATTCTGGGGAAACAGCGATCGCCTTATCTAAAGTAATTGCGAATTCTGCTGGGGCAGTACCTTCCAAATTCCCTTCATCTGGCAGTTCAGTGCTAACAAGGTGGCTGTCTGTAGCAATTGCCGATTCTGGAGAAATAGCGATCGCATTATCTAAAGTAATTGCGGGTTCTGCTGAGGCAGTACCTTCCAAGTTTCCTTCATCTGGCAGTTCAGTGCTAACAAGGTGGCTGTCTGTAGCAATTACCGATTCTGGAGAAATAGCGATCGCATTATCTAAGGTAATTGCGAATTCTGCTGGGGCAGTACCTTCCAAGTTTCCTTCATCTGGAAGTTCAGTGCTAACAAGGTGGCTGTCTGTAGCAATTGCCGATTCTGGAGAAATAGCGATCGCTTTATTTAAGGTAAGTGCGAATTCTGCTGGGGCAGTAACTTCCAAGTTCCCTTCATCTTGCAGTTCAGTGCTAACAAGGTGGCTGTCTGTAGCAATTGCCGATTCTGGGGAAATAGCGATCGCTTTATCTAACGTTTCCACATAGATTGACGTAGCCTCGTTTTCCTCAAAGTAGTGGGTTTGAGCGCAATACGCTTGAGGTAAGCTTTTTTTCTCTCCCCCTGCTTCCCCTGCTCCCCCTGCTCCCTCTACTTCCTCTACTTCCTCTACTTCCTGGGACAATACTTGAAGCTGGACGCTATATTGCCAAGATTTACCGAATAGATCCGACATCAAATCGCCGCAACAGCGCAACTCCCAAACTCCCTGCTGGAAGTAGGTGAAAGGAATTACCGCTATTAAGCCTTCTGAGTTAGTGCGACGCGATCGCTTGAAAATTCGTCGCGTTGGTTGAACTTCCTGGGTTGAAGAGTGAGTTACCCGCACTTCCACGTCTGTATTACGAAGGTTAGAACGAGCCAAAACTCTATACTGTCCTTCTAAAAGTTCCAAATTTGGCGATTCTACGATATGCCACGAGCGAGCGCCTTGTTTCTGTATCAGAAATTGCCAGTGTTCCATTGTAAGTGATTGCCCAGACCGACGAGCCGCTGGGTAATATTGTGTATTACCTTGCTTGCAAGTTTACCTCAGTATTTTATAAATGCATCACTTAAATGGCTATCAACTTAACTCAGTTTTACTTACTTGGATTTTCGCACTTTAATTAGCCCTGTCAAGGGAATTAAAAAAGGTCGCCGTGTTGCTTGTGCGTAAAGCTTTTGTTCTTTTCTAAATATTAAGTTTGACTAATCTCCAGTACTAAATTAACAGGGATACAATGAATACCGTTAGCTGTCTTTGCTCAAGCTTAGTGCGGATAATTTTGTATTATATTTTACTAAAATGTCCAATTTGCAATAGACACAACATAGAATAAATTAAGATTCACTTGACAATTTTTATTGAATTGTGATTGCCCACATTTTTGCTACAAAGAGGTAGATGTGGCTCTTAAGTGTCCTCTGCGATCGCCCACGGCGGGCGCAAAGCCCATCGAGATCGCAACACTTAACCGCACAAAACGCATCAAATCTAACTGAAGTGGCTCTTTGAACCGCTACAAAGCTTGTCCTCACTTGAGTGAAATGTGGGTGACAATGAGGATTTACAGGAGGGATTCGATGCTAGTCATTTTAATGGACGAGCAAATCCTTGCCCCTGAGCAAGTTTGCCAGTCTTGTTTACTCGCTGACAGGAGTGGTCAACCCCGTTGGCGTGGGGGTCAACTGCGCTGTGGCCAAGCCATTCGCAAACTCACTCAACAGCAGCCAGACCAGTATGAGTGTATGATGGGCTTTCGCATCGCCTATATAGAATAGTTGAATTTGTCAGTAGACCAAGCAACTGCGTTATCCTAAGCTCAAGTAACTATAGAAATTTAACCACAGGAGAACGCATAATGTCTTGGCGCGGGTCTACAACGGTTTCAGATCGGATTTTTGCTTCCTTGCCTTATTTGCTTCCTCTAATTGAAGTTTTTGTATTTGGTAGATATTTGCTCTCAGAGTTTCCACCACTACAACTGCTATTTCTGCCACTTCTGCCATTGTTGAGAATTTACTACGGCGTGCGTTATGCAGGAATGATTATTTTCTTCGCTTTATTTTTGCTGGTAGTGAGAAACGAAAAAATTAGTCACTTTATTCGTTTCAACACTATGCAAGCAATCCTTTTGGACATTATTATCTTTTTGTTTAGTATCCTGACTGATGTTGTGGGGCTAGTTCCTTCTGGCGGTTTTGCAATCCAAACCCTATCCACAACCATTTTTATTGGCATAGTTGGAGCAGTTGCATATTCAGTCATCCAGTCTATAAGCGGGCGTTATGCGGAAATTCCGGCGATTTCCGATGCAGTATATATGCAAGTGCGTTAGAAGTTAACGGGCCACTATGGTGTTTTCCAGGCGACCAATACCTTCAATTTCGACGCGGACGCGATCGCCTGGATGTAATGAATTTACACCCTCTGGTGTACCTGTAAGCACCAAATCACCGGGTAGTAGCGTCATAACCTGACTGATATAGGAAACTAGAACATCGGGGGAAAACACCATTTGATCGATACAGGCAGATTGAACTGGATTGGCGTCGTCATTCACAAAAGTCTGCAATCTCGCTCCTGGATTTATTTCCCGCACAATCCAAGGCCCCAAGGGACAGAAAGTATCAAAACCTTTGGCTCGCGTCCATTGACCATCCCGCTTTTGTAAATCCCGCGCTGTTACGTCATTGGCGATGGTGTAGCCCCAAATTTTGGTTTGGGCTACCTCTGGCGTACATTCAAAGGCGTAATCGCCAATCACTAATGCTAACTCTCCTTCGTAGTCAACCCTCTCTGACTGGGGAGGATACTTAATTTCTCTCTCAGATGGAATGATCGACGTGGGTGGCTTGAGAAAAATTAGTGGCTCAGAAGGAACTGGAGTTCCCATTTCGGCTGCATGATCTGCATAATTCTTACCCACCGCCACAATTTTTGAGGGAGCACAGGGAGCCAGAATTTGGTAATTTTCTGGTGTCAATATTAAATCAGTGGGTTGTCCTTGTAACCAAGGCGGAGCATCTAGCACCTGGACATTCAAGGATAGTTGTAGTAATCCATAGTAAATCTGTCCTTCTTGATTTTGAATTCGCACATAGCGCTGCGCCATAAGCTTGATGAATATCCTTTTATCTGCTTTTTTTGTTGCTGTGAGCCGGGTAGCAATCCTCAGTTAGCTTTTTAGCGAACCGATTGACCCTTGAGCCTGAAAGCGATCGCGATAGGTGCCTTTAGGGAAAAATATCCGTTGGGGCATTGCTGATAGCTCAATCAATTTGCTGGCGAGTGCCAAAAACTAGATTCTTACTTGCTAAAGAAATATCGGGGCCGCCTCCCGACCTAGTTTTCATTAGGGACATCCAAAAAATCCAAATTTCGGCGATTTGGCTAATGAAACAAAATTGAAAACTGGTAAGATTATAGTTCCTTGTTGCTTCAGATGTTGATTAATACTGACATTTTAAATTAAATTAACGTATAAATTAGCATCAGCAGCCACTTTTGTCCAAGAGGAAACTGAAAATATGACTACAAATTACGAAACGATGTACATTCTCCGTCCTGACCTGGGAGACGAACAGGCAGAGCAAGCAATTACTAAATATCAGAATTTGCTTCGCGATCAAGGCGCAGAGGATATCCAAATTCAAAATCGTGGTAAGCGGCGTCTGGCTTATGAAATCAAAAAACACCGCGATGGTATCTACATCCAGTTAAACTACACAGCACCTGCAACTGCGATCGCCCCCTTTGAACGCGCCATGCGCTTAAGTGAAGAAGTGATTCGCTATCTGACAATTAAGCAGGATATCGAAGAGGAAAAACCTCCTAAAGAAGAAAAAGAAAAACCCACTAAAGTGGCTGCAACAGCCTAAGACATTAGGGAGTAGGGGATAGGGAAGAGTTTTAGCAATGCCCAAAGCCCCATTCCCAATGCCCAATCCCATTCAATAAAATTTTGTCTTTTTCTTTTCTCGTCACTTGCTGGGAATGCTAAATTAACAAATACTTGCCAAAGGTAGTACTCCCGCAGTTATACCTGAGAGTGGACAAGATTCTGAATGGGAGCTGTAAGCTACTGTGAGCCAATCTGATACACCCAATATTGAAGTTCTCTCTACCGAAGTATCGCAGCTACGCCAAGAGTTGCAACTTCGCGATCAATTAGTACAACAACTATCTCAAGAACTCTTCCGGCTGGTAAAGGGTAACACCAGTTTTATCCCCCAGCAACCGGAGGTTGAGCGCGATTTGACCCAATTACAGGCTTTGCAAGAACAACTCCAAGCTGTGGAGCAGCAGGTGGCGTTCTACCAAGAGCAAATTACAACTCGTGACTCCGAAATTTACCAATTGCGACAGACAGTCCAAGAACTTACCGATCGCAGTCGGATGTTGGAGCAAGTAGTACAAGAGTTGCCTCAAATTTACCGTCGGAAGTTTGAAGAGCGGATGACGCCAGTGAGAGAAAAGGTAGCAATGCTACAACGGGAAAACCGCCAACTACAGGCAGAACTGCAAAGTGTGAGTTACCGTTTAGCACTCAAAACTCGCAATGCTAGTCACAGCGGTATTGATTTGCCAAATTTTCCCCGCCCAGCATCCGAACAAACTAATATTTCAACTCCCCAGAATGCCTAAAATTAACATTATGGTGGAATTGAAGAGGTAATAAATTGTTGTGGCAAAGGATCTTGGAGACATCCAAGTATTAGATCGAGGCAAAAATAACCATAGAGTTAGAAATAACGCGAAGGCTGATTTTATAACCTTTCTTACCTCCTGCTTCCTGGAACTAGTTACGTCAAATATAGAACAATTAGCTCAAAGTAATTTGAAAAGCCCTGTCTTTCAGAAGCTAGGGAGTGTCACAAAAAATTGCATTCTTTTGACTAATTTTGGTCATTTACTAACCCAAGTTGCGAGTGATGAAAAAGAGCGATGCCTGCGGCGGGCTACGCCTACGCTGGATGTCAGTTAAGCAATAAAATCCCCTCCAGTCGGAAAATTTGGAGGGATATATACTAATTCGATTAGCAACAACCTGAAAGTGACTGGTGTCGGTGCTGCTACCCACGGTAATGCCGTTCTCAAGAATAACCACACTCCCGGCAACTCGGCAGATGACTTCATCGTCTTTGCATCAGATACCGAGTTAACATTCTTGATGGCAATGCGATCGCTTCCAAAAATTTTTGCAACAGATGAATACGCTGTCAGGGCTTATACGATGTATGCCCTCACCAACGTATCTATAGGAATTTGGTTAAATGGTATGAATTTTCACGGGATGTAGAATCAGAAAAATAGAGCGCGTAATTTAAGTATTAAAGCGGAAATAACATGAGTTCACTTACTGAAATTCAGCAATTGCCACAAAGACAATTGCAAAAACGCAGTGTAGCCTTTAACTAGAAAAACAGTATTAGGCAGTTGCTAGACAAAATGCCAACTATTGACACTAAAGTTTTATAATATTTGTTGTTCTTATGACTCCAAAACACACCAAAATTCAATTTCCCCTTTGGCAGTATCTGAACCAGCCTTTATTTGGTCGCGATACTAGATTAGTATTAAATCCTCAACGGTTTGCATTGATCTGGCGTCTTCAACTTCTAGAACGCTGCTGGGCTAAAGGATGTGACGCCAAAGGGCCTCAACAACATTAGATATTTGAAAAGCTGGCAAACTAAGCCTCGTCAAGAGAACGTGGCTTTTTGCCGTCAAGTAAAGCACTGACAGTCATGTCTCCCATAACATTGATTGCAGTGCGGCAGCGATCCAGAAACCAGTCTACAGTAACTAGCAAAGCGATGTACTGAGTAGGTAAGCCTACAGAAGTAAACACCAGTGTCATTGTTACCAGCCCAGCATTGGGAATATTCGCCGCACCTACTGATGCAAAAATAGAGGTAAGAATGACAATTAACTGCTGTCCTAGAGTCAGATGTTGCCCAATCAGTTGGGAAATATACAACGCAGACATTGCTTCATAAAGAGCAGTGCCATCATTATTGAAATTTGCCCCGACTAATGCCCCCAAGGCAGCAGAAGATTCCCTTAAACCGACTTTTGTTTGCAAAACCTCAAAGGTTATGGGCATTGCCGCCGCCGAGGAAGAAGTTGAGAAAGCTGTCAAAAAGGCATCAGAACCGCCAGCTAGGAATTTTAGCGGGTGTACCCAAGAACCGAATTTTACTCTGGTGAGATAGTAGCACGCCTGCAATACTAGTGCTAGCAGCACCGCCACGATAAATGCACCCAAAGATTTAAAAGGTGCAAATCCTTGCATAGCAACTGTTTTAGCAACAATTCCAAAGACTGCCAAAGGCACTAAGGCAATTACCCAGTTGAGAACGCGGACTACCGCTTCAAATAAAATCCCGATCACATCCTCTATCGGCTGGTATCCTTTCTTGCCTTGAGCGATTTGTTCGGATTTTAATCCCCGCAAGACGATGCCAAAACTCAGGGCAATCACAATTAATTGGATGACATTATTATCAACTAATGGCTTGAGAACGGCTTCCGGTACAGCATCTTTGAGTATTCCCCAAGGGTCAAGACTCTGAGGAGTTATTTCTGTATTTGTTGAGGTGGCTACATTGCCCCAAGTCCCAGGACGCAGGATATTCGCTACGAAAAGTCCTATTAAAATAGCTACAGTAGTGTTAGTTAAAAGTAGCACTGCCAGCCGCCGTCCGGCTGTTCCAGGGATGTCGGTAGTCATCAAAGTATGCAGCACCGCTACCAAAATTAAGGGCGTAGCCAAGGCGCGGAGAGCCTTTAACACCAATTCCGCCGGTATTGCTAAATTGTTGATTAAGACGGCATTGCTTGGATTGGGATTCCCCGCACCAAGGGCAATTCCGACGCTGACTGCGGCTACTAAGGCGATGAGAATTTGCAATGTGAGAGGGATACGCTGCCACCAAGGGCTAGCTTTGGTTTTAGGCGAACTAGTACTCTCTGTTTGACTCATTAGTTAGATGCTGATTAACTGCTGTAACTATTAAAACAACACTTATGACAGTAACAATTTCGGAAAAAGAACAGCTTTAATTTTAGGTAAAAACTGCTAATCTAAGATTCCGTTGCTTTGCAAAATCTAGCTCGAAAGGGTGCATCACAAGGTAGGCCCCTAGAGATATCTTGACTTGTGGTTGGAGATGCTTATGTCCTTTGTTCCTTTACATATTCACAGTGACTACAGTCTACTTGATGGAGCAAGTCAGCTACCAGAGTTGGTGGATCGAGCGATCGCACTGGGAATGAAAGCGATCGCCCTTACCGATCATGGTGTCATGTATGGAGCCGTCGAACTGATCAAAATCTGCCGTAGTCAAAATATTAAGCCGATTATCGGCAATGAAATGTATATAATTAACGGCGATATTGAAAAACAAGAACGCCGCCCGAAATATCATCAAGTCGTTTTAGCTAAAAATACTAAAGGTTACAAAAATTTAGTTAAATTAACCACAATTTCTCACCTCAAGGGTGTTCAAGGTAAAGGAATTTTTTCTCGTCCTTGTATTAATAAAGATTTACTCAAACAATATCATGAAGGTTTGATTGTCACCAGCGCTTGCTTGGGTGGAGAAATTCCCCAAGCGATTCTCAGTAATAGACCAGATGCAGCCCGAAAAGTTGCTCAGTGGTATAAAGATGTATTTGGTGATGATTATTATCTAGAAATTCAAGACCACGGCTCCCAAGAAGACCGGATTGTTAATGTTGAAATCGTCAAAATTGCGCGGGAACTGGGAATTAAAATTGTTGCTACCAATGATTCGCATTTTATTTCTTGTTTTGACGTTGAAGCTCACGATGCTTTGCTATGCATTCAGACTGGCAAGCTAATTATTGAAGATAAGCGGATGCGTTATAGCGGCACAGAGTATCTCAAATCTGGTGAAGAGATGCAGCAGCTATTTCGCGACCATTTACCGGATGATGTAATTGCTGAAGCGATCGCTACCACTGAAGAAGTCGCTGATAAAGTCGAGCCTTACCATATCATGGGTGAGCCTCAAATTCCTACACCCCCCATTCCCTCCGGTCATACTGCTGACACTTACGCCGAAGATGTTGCATGGAGCGGACTTTTAGAACGCTTAAATCGCAAATCTCGCAGTGAGGTCGATTCCGTCTATAAAGAAAGATTGGAATACGAACTAAAAATGATTCAGCAAATGGGTTTTTCCAAATACTTTTTAGTTGTATGGGATTACATCAAATTTGCTAGAGATAATAATATTCCGGTGGGGCCAGGTCGTGGTTCGGCGGCTGGTTCATTAGTTGCTTATGCAATGCGAATTACTAATATTGATCCCGTACATCATGGATTACTATTCGAGCGTTTCTTGAACCCAGAACGGAAATCAATGCCTGATATTGATACAGATTTCTGTATTGAACAACGGGATAAAGTGATTGATTATGTAACGGAGAAATATGGTGCAGATAGAGTTGCCCAAATTATTACTTTTAACCGTCTAACTTCTAAAGCCGTTTTGAAAGATGTCGCCAGAGTATTAAACATTCCCTATGGGGAAGCTGACAAAATGGCGAAATTGATTCCTGTGGTGCGTGGGAAACCAACGAAACTCAAGGTAATGGTTTCCGATAAAACCCCAGAACCAGAGTTTAAAGAGAAATATGATAAAGAACCCCATGTTCGCCATTGGCTTGATATGGCGATGCGAATTGAAGGAACTAACAAAACTTTTGGTGTTCATGCCGCAGGTGTGGTAATTTCTGCCGATCCACTTGATGAAATTGTCCCGCTACAGAAGAATAATGACGGTTCTGTGATTACCCAGTATTTCATGGAAGACCTGGAATCAATGGGTTTGTTGAAAATGGATTTTCTGGGTTTGCGGAACCTAACGCTAATTCAAAAAACTGTAGATTTGATTCAAGAAACGAGAGGATATCGGGTCGATCCCGATGAAATTCCTCGCCAGGAAAGAAAAGCCCAGAGGATATTAGCTAAAGGTGAACATAGCACTCTCCCAAAAGATGTACAAAAAACTTATGAGTTATTAGAAGCAGGTGAGTTAGAAGGGATATTTCAATTAGAATCCTCCGGAATGCGTCAGATCGTGCGAGATTTGAAGCCTTCTAATATAGAAGATATTTCTTCCATTTTGGCACTTTATCGACCGGGGCCATTAGATGCGGGACTGATTCCTAAATTTATTAACCGCAAACATGGTCGAGAAAAAATTGATTATCAACACCAAGTTTTGGAACCAATTTTAGACGAAACTTATGGAATTATGGTCTATCAAGAGCAAATCATGAAAATTGCTCAAGATATGGCGGGATATTCTTTAGGACAAGCTGACTTGCTGCGTCGGGCGATGGGTAAAAAGAAAGTTTCTGAGATGCAAAAGCAGCGAGAAAAATTCGTGGATGGCGCAGCTAAAAATGGCGTTCAAAAAAAAGTTGCGGATGAATTATTTGAGCAGATGTTGAAGTTTGCTGAATATTGTTTAAGCTATGACACGGAAATATTGACAGTAGAATATGGCTTGTTACCAATTGGGAAAATTGTAGAAAAACGCATTGAATGTACTGTGTACAGTGTTGATAATAATGGAAATATTTACACCCAACCTGTAGCACAGTGGCACGATCGCGGACAACAAGAGGTGTTTGAGTATTGTTTGGAAGATGGTTCATTGATTCGGGCAACAAAAGACCATAAGTTTATGACTGTTGATGGTCAAATGTTGCCAATTGATGAAATATTTGAACGCGAATTGGATTTGATGCGGGTTGATAATTTGCCGAGTTAGCTAGAATAAAACGGGAGCATCTCACTTTCGTAAAAATATATCTAGCCCTGGCGAATAGAATTCACGGCTATACAGACAAAACCCACCTCCGTGGGTTTCCAATTTCTTGAGTCCGCGCAGGCGGACTTGGTTTGTGTAGCCGCGATTTCTAATCGCCAAGTATATTTGCAAAGGTGAGATGCTCCCGAATAAAACTTTAGTAGTATGAGATTACGCTGTTGAATTAGCAGCGATCGTATTTGTAACACAAATACTTTTATTTTTATGGTTGCTGAAAGCGATCGCTCCACTGATGGGTGTACATAACGCCGATCTTTATAGAGAAAGGGTGATGCTATGCTTGCTATAAAAAGGATTGAGGATATAGTACGATGAAAACTCGCAGCTTTGCAGTCCTCATTTATAAAGAGGACGATATGTATATAGCTGAGTGTCCCGAAGTTGGTACGGTGGATCAAGGAGAGACAATCGAACAGGCAATTGCTAGCTTGAGAGAGGCAACGCAGCTTTACTTAGAGGAATTTCCTCTACCTGAAACATCTCCAAGGTATATGACCAGCATTGAGATTACCTATGCCTAAGTTGCCACGAATCTCAAGTAGAGAGGCAATTCGGGCACTGGAGCGTTTGGGTTTTGAACAAATTCGACAAACAGGTAGTCACGTTGTGATGAAGAAGCAAACGCCGGAAGGGATAACTGGCTGTGTTGTACCCCTACATCAAGAATTGAAGGTCAGGGTGTTTTCATACGAAAAAATAAAAATACATAAGTCTTGATTTATCGTTTTGTGACATAGCTTTTTACCCCTCTCCAAACCTCTCCCCGAAACGGAGAGAGGCTTTAAAACCCAGTTTTAGTTTTTCTCTGCTTGTATGAAACCACCCTGCTACATCAAGAATTGAAGGTAGGGACATTGAGTGCCATTCTTAAGCAAGCGCAAGTTACACCGGAAGAGTTCATAGAAAATCTGTGAGCGATCGCTTTGAAAAATCATTCAACAAATTTTAGCGCTGGAAACACACCTTTGCTGCATATTATGCCTATAGGCTAGAAGCATAAGGTTACACTTAGTGACACGATCGAAGCAGATCGTGTTTTTATGTTGTTATATGAAGATATTGGTGCTGAATGCCGGATCGAGCAGCCAAAAGAGTTGTCTGTATGAGATTGCAGATAATGCTCTCCCCACCCAAGCAGCCCAACCCATTTGGGAAGGGAAAATCAACTGGACTCAAGATCGCGGTGTGGCAGAAATTGAGGTAAAAACTGGTACGGGTGCAACGCTGCAAGAATCAATTTCTGGTGATTCTCCACAGGCACACCTCTCTTATATACTCAATACACTTAGTGATGGTGATACCAAGGTAATCGATCGGTTGTCAGATATTGATGTGGTGGGGCATCGGATAGTACATGGTGGAGAGGATTATCGAGCTAGCGTGGTAATTACCGAGGATGTTAAAAAGGCGATCGCTCGTCTATCTAACCTAGCTCCAGCACATAATCCAGCCGCTTTAGAAGGCATAGAAGCAATTGAAAAAATCTTAAAAGGTGTCACCCAGATAGCAGTCTTTGATACCGGATTTCATGCCACCCTACCCGATGCAGCTGCAATCTATCCCGGCCCTTATGAGTGGGTAGAACAAGGAATCCGTCGCTACGGGTTTCATGGTATCAGTCACCAATACTGTTCTCAACGTGCTGCCCAAATTCTCAGTCAAGATGTCCCCCCTGAGCGCTTAATTACCTGTCATCTGGGTAATGGTTGCTCTTTGGCGGCGATTAAAAACGGTCGCAGTATTGATACCACAATGGGATTCACACCCCTAGAAGGATTGATGATGGGTAGTCGTTCTGGTTCAGTCGATCCAGGGATTCTGATTTATCTGTTGCGTTACTGTAATTACTCCGTCGAAAAGTTGGATGATATATTAAATAAAGCTTCTGGGTTAAAGGGAATTTCGGGTATATCTAGCGATATGCGTGAGGTGAGAGAAGCGAGCGCTCAAGGTAATTCCCGCGCTCAACTAGCGTGGGATATCTACGTACATCGCCTACGTTCTAGTATCGGTGCAATGCTTACCAGTTTGGGCGGATTAGATGCTTTGGTGTTCACAGCAGGCGTGGGCGAACACTCTGCGGATATTCGCCAAGCCGCCTGTGAAGCCTTTGGTTTTTTGGGATTAAAAATAGACCTTGAAAAAAATCAGCAGCAGCCTGTGGATGAGGATATTGCCACACCCGATTCAACAGTACGTGTCTTAGTTATTCATACTCAAGAAGATTGGGCGATCGCCGGGCAGTGTTGGCAACTTTTGAAAGAATAAAAATAGGGTTTACTTACCTGAAAAATTTATTTAAATACTCATTAGGTCATGGATGTTCTCCTGGAACTATATAACGGAGTAATTTTACAAGATGTATATTATATACAATGAGTTGCTTCTGCCAGGTAAGACAAGAAAAATATGTTACTGTCGCGTAAAGCCATTGCTACACCTTTTGTAATTTTTGTGTGTATTTTAGGAGTTGGCTTGATTCAATTGCCCCAATTGCAAAAACTGATAAATAGCAAACAATCAGCTTCTTTAGAAACTCTAGAAAAAGAAATAAAATCTGAAAAGCTCCATCTTAATTTTCTCAGAAAAACGCCAACTTTCGGTTATGATAACTTCATTGCAGATTTGGTATATCTCAATTTTTTACAATATTTCGGAGATAATGAAGTTCGGGATAAAACAGGTTACAGTTTAAGCCCAGAATATTTTGAAGTCATTCTAGAACGTGACCCGCGATTTTTAGCAGCGTATCAGAATCTTTCTATCAGTACTTCATTGTATGCTGCTATGCCAGAACGTGCGATCGCATTGTCAGAGAAAGGCTTAAAATTACTATCTCCCTTCGTTCCCGAAAGGTCTTATTACGTGTGGCGTTATAAAGGAGTTGATGAGTTATTATTTTTAGGCAATGCTCAAGCTGCCCAAAAGTCTTTTGCAACGGCAGCAAATTGGGCTAGAAAATTTTCAGATCCAGAGAGTCAGCTTACAGCTAATATTTCCCAAAGAACTGCTGAATTTCTGAGTCGAAACCCTAACAGTAAATATGCTCAAATTTCTAGCTGGGCAATGGTTTTAAATAATCAAGTTGATGAGAGAAGTAAAAAACGAGCAATTAGAGAAATAGAAACTTTGGGAGGCAAAGTAATTATAACTCCTGAAGGTAATCCCAAAATTTTATTTCCAAGAAAAGATTAAATTATTATTTATAATTTTCTTCAAATCGTTAGCTTTTTCCCAAAGTCATAAGTCAATAAGTAGCAGTTACATTTTATTAATTTCATAAATGAACTGGAGTTTTTAATCATGCGTAAATTGGTAGAGGCTATAAAAGCTGGCGATCTGGTTAAAGTACACAAACTAATCATTAGTGATAGAAGTAGTATAAAGGAAGCAACGGGAACAAGAGTTTTAAGTGAAGCTGTAAAAGAAGATAGTATGGAAATAGTAAGCTTATTAATTGAATTAGGCGCAGAGGTAAACGATGAAGATAGGGTTATTTATGATAATGAAACACCTTTAGCGATAGCAGCTTCCAAAGGTAATTTAGAAATGGTTAAATTTATAATTAATGCAGGTGCAGTAGTAAATATACCCTTAAAAGATCCTGAATACTGGACACCATTAATGTGTGCAGTTAGTAGTGGGAATCTTAATATTGTCAAACTCTTGGTTGAAGCAGGCGCAGATGTAAATGAAATCAGAGATGGTGGAAATTTTCCTTTAGCAATAGCTAGTAATAATGGTTATTCAGAAATCTTTAATTATCTAGCTCCTTTAACAAATATAGAATTGCGACAGCAATTAGAAAATTAGTACGTTCGCACTTACAGCTATACAGCAGGTTATCAGTTAGATCCTGTCACTGAGGCAGGTGAAACCGAAAATTATGATTACGGCTAAAACGGTAGGTTAACGTTAATTGAAAGAGATGGCAAGACACTCGATTTAAGCCACGATGCTTATGATTGTCTGACAACAGTGGAAAATAGTTGATGAGTTTAATCGTTCACACAGCTATGGCCAACAGTTATTTCAGTGGCTAATTGAATATGCAAGAAATCATGAGTGTGAACACCTGAGTCTAGATTCTGGTGTTCAGCGATTTGCAGCTCACAGGTTTTATCTCATGCAGCGTATGAGTATTACAAGTCATCACTTTTCAATGGAGTTGTAGCGACAAGCAATCTAGTTGTGACAAATAATATTTTTTGGTATAACGGTAAATTAATTCATTCCCAAACCCTAAAATTAGACATTAACGATCCGGGTTTACTTTATGGAGCGACTGTCTTTACAACGTTGCGGGTTTATGAGAACTCCCTAGATAGTAATTTAACTAATTGGCAAGCACACTGCGATCGCTTACTTTTCTCAGTACAAACCTTTGGTTGGCAGCAACCCGATTGGAACCGTCTGCGTCAAGGTGCCCAAATTCTCCTCGCCCACTTCCCCATTCTCAGAATTACCCTTTTTCCCGATGGACGCGAGTGGATAACTGGCAGATTCTTACCAGAAAATTTGACAGAAAAACAAAAGAATGGTATTCAGTGCGCCGTTGCTAGTTCGGAATTTTCTCGCTCTTTCCCCTCTCATAAAACTGGAAACTATTTAAGCGCTTGGTTGGCTAGAACTAGCTTAGATGCTCAAGAAGTAATATTAGTCGATATTCAAGGAAATTGGCTAGAAACCAGCACAGGCAACCTTTGGGGATGGTGCGATCGCAGTTGGTGGACGCCGCCAAAAAACGCAGGAATTTTGCCGGGAATTTTGCGATCGCAACTTGTAAACTGGTTGCAAAACCACCAGATGCCAGTGCGCGAGGAATCTTGGACGGTAGAGTTAGTCCAGAGATTTGAAGCGATCGCCTACACTAATAGTGTGGTAGAAATTATTCCTATTCATACCGTTCATCAACCTTCAGGGTCGCTACAATATAATCCCTACCACCCTAGCTTTCAAAAAATAAGGGAGCTTTTTGTAGCATGATAGCTACGCCACTTTGTTACACTTAAGATAAGTTAACATAATTCTTAATAATGACCTCTCCGAACAGAGACGCTACGCGAACGCGCGAAAAATACAGGAGGATAGACCTTAGTGAATAAAAGATGGAGAAATGCAGGGCTGTACGCGCTGCTGTTTATTGTCGTCATTGCGCTGGGAACAGCATTTTTTGACAAGCAACCCCAAAGCAGAGAGACATGGCGATATAGTCGCTTTATTCAAGAAGTTCAAAAAGGCGCAGTAGAAAAAGTCAGTTTGAGTGCAGACCGCTCTACAGCATTGGTTACACCCAAATATGACCCAAATAAACGGATTGTGACCTTAGTCAACGATCCAGACCTAATCAATACTCTGACTTCAAAAGGCGTTGATATTTCTGTTTTGCCCCAAACCGATGAAGGATTTTGGTTTAAGGCACTAAGCAGCTTATTTTTCCCTGTATTGCTTTTGGTTGGCTTATTCTTCTTGCTACGTCGCGCTCAAAGTGGCCCAGGCAGCCAAGCGATGAACTTTGGCAAATCCAAAGCCAGAGTGCAAATGGAACCACAAACTCAGGTGACATTTGGCGATGTTGCTGGTATTGACCAAGCCAAGTTGGAATTAAACGAAGTTGTAGACTTTCTGAAAAACGCCGATCGCTTTACCGCCGTTGGTGCAAAAATTCCTAAAGGTGTACTCTTAGTTGGCCCTCCTGGTACAGGTAAAACTCTCCTAGCTCGTGCTGTAGCTGGTGAAGCAGGTGTACCCTTCTTCTCAATCTCCGGTTCGGAATTTGTAGAAATGTTCGTAGGTGTGGGTGCATCCCGCGTCCGCGATTTATTTGAACAAGCTAAGACCAATGCTCCCTGTATCGTCTTCATCGATGAAATTGACGCTGTAGGTCGTCAACGGGGTGCAGGTTTAGGCGGTGGTAACGATGAGCGGGAACAAACCCTCAACCAGTTGCTCACAGAAATGGACGGCTTTGAAGGCAATACTGGCATCATCATTATTGCCGCTACCAACCGTCCTGATGTCCTAGATGCAGCCCTATTGCGTCCTGGTCGCTTTGACCGTCAAGTTGTGGTAGACCGTCCCGACTATGCCGGACGCAGCGAAATTCTCAAGGTTCACGCCCGTGGCAAAACCTTGGCGAAAGATGTGGACTTGGATAAAATTGCCCGTCGTACCCCTGGATTTACTGGCGCTGATTTATCTAACCTGCTGAATGAAGCCGCAATTCTGGCAGCCCGCCGGAATTTGACTGAAATTTCGATGGATGAAATTAACGACGCTATCGACCGCGTATTAGCTGGGCCAGAGAAGAAAGACCGGGTAATGAGCGAAAAGCGCAAAGTCTTGGTGGCTTATCACGAAGCTGGTCACGCTTTAGTTGGTGCTTTGATGCCAGACTATGACCCAGTACAGAAAATTAGTATCATCCCTCGCGGTCGTGCAGGTGGTTTAACTTGGTTTACCCCCAGCGAAGACCGGATGGACACTGGTTTATACAGCCGCGCTTATCTGGAAAATCAGATGGCAGTGGCTTTGGGTGGACGCATCGCTGAAGAATTAATCTTTGGCGAAGAAGAAGTTACTACTGGTGCTTCCAACGACTTGCAACAAGTAGCCCGTGTTGCCCGTCAGATGATCACCCGATTTGGCATGAGCGATCGCTTGGGCCCTGTTGCCCTTGGTCGTCAACAAGGTAACATGTTCCTCGGACGAGATATCATGTCAGAGCGTGATTTCTCCGAAGAGACTGCCGCCGCCATTGATGAAGAAGTCCGCAAACTTGTGGATGTAGCCTATACACGCGCTAAAGAAGTGTTGGTGCGTAACCGCCACATTTTAGATGAGATAGCGCAAATGCTGGTTGATAAAGAAACAGTAGACGCTGAAGAGTTGCAAGAAATTCTATCGAATAACGATGTGACAACCGCTGCGTTTGCCTAATTTAATGAATAGTTAGGAGTTAAGAACAATTCCTAACTCCTAATTGTTAAAAAAGCCCGGTCATAAAGACCGGGCTTTTAATATGGGGTTATATACCCCGAAAGTTTCGTTATAGAGCTTCAGTATAAATCGCTAATCTGATAGAGACTACCACTTGAGCATAATCAATTCCGGAAAATTAGAAAAATTTTTTTAGATACACCCAAGTTAAAACTGAAAGTAGTATCTCATATCATGATTAAACCCGAAGAAGCCCACTCCCGCCAAAGCTACGCTTTCTCTCCTGTTACCGTCTTCCATAACTAGCAATTTGGATTATTTAATGAAAATTAGAAATCAGGTTAATTCTGAAATTTTACATAATTAACCTGATTCTGTTGAATGCAAAAGCATCCATGCATTCTCTGTAACACCCCTTATGGCGATCAAAAGTGTTCTCCTTTAGATAACTTTCTAAATTTTGACATGGCTAGCGTCAAGAGTGATTTGATACTCAACCAGTCGCCGATCTTAAACTCTGGATGTCGGTTTCAAAAATAGCCATGCCACAAAGAAGGTAGCCGCTGTGAATAGTTGCGTCAAATCCAAAGCAGATAGATAGCCATCCGCAAATGAAGCAATACTGCGATCGGTAATGCCGAATACCCAGGATGACAGTCCAAATAGCCAGATTCCATTCTTGAGGTTTCCGACGAATTCCTTAGACTCTGGTGGTTGCTGGTCTTTCACGATCTTCTGTTCCATTAGTAAAAATTTTGATGATTGATGCGAAACACGTGTCACTGGGAATTTTTCTGACTCCTGACGCTGAATTTACACTTCCTATTAATAATATTAATAAATATTTCAGCTACTTGACTTCACTACCCAAAGGTACATCTACTAATGATGACATTCCTCTTTTGGTTGTGTCGCCTCTGATAGACGGCAATGCGTTGAGTTATCAGCATTACAGCGTCGGCTTTAAATGCTGAGATTACATTATCTTTAAAAAACTATATAATTATTTAATAATATTTGTTATAAATTACTGCATAAGATAGATGCATTTCAGAAAAGGCATCATATTTAAATTTCGTGGATACATCGTAGTGGCGCACAGATGTGCGCCACGACTGCGCTATGAGCTAGATTTCCGGGTCAACCAAACGGATAGTGGGACGACTTTGATACAAATCTTGAACTACTTGCCCAGCAGAAACTAGAGCTACAAGGGCAGTGATTGCAACAGGTAACAAACCTTTCCCTAAGATGGCGATCGCTAGCAGCACAACTGCGCCCCCAAGCCGATACTGGGAACGTATTTTGCAAAAACGGATCACTCCAAATCGGTGGAGAATACTGACAGACAGAGAGCATAATGCTACTGAACCACAGATGAGCCATCGCTGGGAATCGGGTAGTGCTAAAGTTGCCTTACTCAACAAGATTTGTTCTACGGCGACTCCAGCAGCAGTAATCCCAATCACTAGCGGTAAATGGGTGTAGAGCCAGAGATTGACAACACTAACTTTTCCATGTGTCCGTGCTATCTCAATCGGTTTACCACCCAGGTTATCAAAATAGACCCACCACCAGCTAAAGGCGATAATTAGACCAAACACGGCGGAAATCACGGTTAAAGTATCCCATTTCTGCTCAGAAACACCATTGACCACTGCAATGATTGCTTCGCCCAAGACAATAATGGTAAACAGCCCGAAACGTTCTGGTAAGTGGGAAGCGTGGGGAAGTAACCCGACCTGAAACTTACGTCCTGTTAAGGGTGTCGCAAAGTCAATAATGATTCCCAGTGTCCAGAATCCGAACCGCCAGGGGATAGGTACAGATGCTGATATTAACCAAAGCAAGGCTGCGATCGCAAAACCAATAGCGTAGCGAGTAGTTAAAGGACGCGCGGAGGGAATATGTCTTCCAGCACGCACGTACTCTATTACAAGCACAGCCCGACCGAGAGCGTAGGAAATGGCAAAACCAGGGGAACTCTCATCCAAACCGTGGTGGATATTAATAGCCATTGCTGCTGCTGTCAGCATTTGTATACCAATCAGCAGTCGATGTCCCACATCATCGCTATCAAAGCGGTTGGCATAGAATGTGGTGCCAATCCATGACCACCAAACTGGTATAAATAGAACTACAAACCCAAATAATCCTGATAGAGAGATATCCTCGTTGAGATTGTGGGCGAGTTGAGAAACTGCAACTACAAAAACCAAATCATAAAAAAGTTCTAGCCAAGTGGCGTGTCGTTCTTCTTCAGTGCCTTCACCAATGCGTAACCTTGGCGGTTGGAGAAAATTTGCCATAATGCTAAATTGCGAATCGCTAATTGATTTTTACCATTAGCTGTAAGCAATTGACTATCTAGCACATCTACATGGCGAAATTGTTACAAGGCTTAGATTCCCGGTTCTTAGAGAAATTGAGAATCGGCCTTGCAGAACAGTGGGATGAATTGGGGGAAGCAGGGGGGAATTTTAGAAGTTACCAAATCATCCCGCTTTCTCTGCAACGCTAAATCGAGAATCTTGTTCTTGGCTTATTATGCAGCAAACGCGAGGCACAAACTGCAAAGCAATACGCGATCGCCTTCTTCCAAAAGATAGGATAGAAAAAATAGCCTTACCATTTTCCGTACAACATCCATTGTACTATCTTCATAGCTGGCAAGACTTTTACTTAGATAATCTCAATTTCAAGAACCTATAGGAGCTTTGAAGCGGGCGATGGGACTCGAACCCACGACGTTCACCATGGGAAGATGACATTCTACCACTGAATTACACCCGCGAATTGCTCCCATAAACTTATAGCTAAAATGGATTGTACCACTCTTTACACCTGTTTTCAATTGACTAAAACATATGCTGTTTCGGCAACTGCTGATGCATGAGTCCTGTGGCTGCTCAGATTAGGAAAACTTTTTAGCTAGCTGATGACGGCACTTACTACCATATTTAACTAAAGAACGATGTCCTGACCTTGCTCGGTGAAGCGAACCTCTTTAATATTCCATTGAGCATTACTTGTTAGGGTTTTGCGGAGACTGCCAAACAGAGCAAACTGTTCGCAACTAGAAAGAGAAGTTATTTGCCGCTTTGATTCAGGAGATATTCGCAAATCAACTGTAGCAATGCCATTTTTGATGTTGACACGATACCCAGATAAGCTAAAGTCGCTTGTATCTCGTTTTTCTAAAATTTTACTCACTACATTTGTCACTGGTTCCTCAGCTGGTACTGAAACCTTTTCTGGAATTAGTTCTTGACACTGAGTATCGCTAGTATATATTGTGACATTTGTAGTTTTGTTAGTGGCAGCTTTAGAGGTTGATGCATCAGTAGTTTTACTAATGACAGCTTTAGAAGTCGATGAAGAAGGCGTATTTTCCTTAGGAGATTCTTGATTAGGAGATTTTTCTCTCAACTGAGCTACGGTAGAATTTTGACTCGGAGTCTGAGATGATACGCTATTGCTCGGTGTTGTGGTAGGGGATGGCGTTCCGCTGTCAACATTACGAGCGGTAGGGTTAGAACTACAACTGCTGAGGCTAACAATTATTGCCACAAAAATAAGGGGTAAAAAATATCTCTTGGTTGTGTTCATAATTTTGTTCATAAGTAAGTGATGTTGCTGCTATCAACTTCAGTGCTGCTGGTATCAATTCCGCATAATTAGTCAATCTTCAGCCAGTCTATAAAGTGTCAACCCGGAATTTGTTAAAGTCGAGGTTTATACTATACACCAAAATTACAACACCTGCTGTCGTTTGTGCCTACGTCCGTAGTACCTTCCAGAAGCGCGAAGCTACAATTCATCAAAAATTGTGATTATTTAGAAAAACTTGTATCTTTAGGTTGTTGACTAAAAACAAATTACTAGTTTTCACTACTGTTTTCTTTGGTCAACTGCTGCACTAATAATTGCACTCCCAAAGCTAATAAACCAATTGCCACTATACTAAATATTCCACTGCCTAAAGCAACTACACCAACAACCAGAGTACGAACAGCAGAAGAAATCTTAATTACCAATGGATTAATTGAATGGAGAGGTTTACTAGCAAAATTTGTAGCGATCGCAATCATCAGCGAATACATTGCATATCCCATTCCTCCAGAAATAATCGCCCCAATTAAACAGCGTAAAGGGCTTGCAGCCGCCTGTATTTTAATATCTGTTTGTGGTGTTAAATTTGGCTCACTCATACAATTTTAGATTTTGGATTGGGTCATTAGGAATAATTCTTGTCTATTCCTTATACTTCATTAACGAAAAAGAATTATTTAAACAGACGATGCCACTTTGATACCATGTGTGATTGTCCGAGTTACAAACAATTCTAAGTCCTCATCAAGAATTGCTTCTCTCACTTGTAGCAAAACTAGTTCTGCCTGCTGTTGAGACTCCAAAAGAGCAAATACTGTTGGCCCAGAACCAGACATCATTGTTCCTAAAACGCCTTCCTTATTTGCGAACACTTCTCGCAGTTGCAAGACTTGCGGATAGGCTGGCAATACCACGCGCTCTAAATCATTGTGCAGCTTTTGGGCAATTTCTTTGGCATCTTTTTTGAAGACAGCTTTTACTATTGCTCCTGAATGAACTGCATTAGCACGCTTTGCCAAGTTGTCGTTATCTCTAATATAAGAATTACCAAACTGCTCTCGATAGGTTTTGTATGCCCAAGCCGTAGAAACTTCCAGACTGCGATATTTCCCCAATACTACATATATATTATCTAAACTCGGTAGAGGAGAAAGTTGCTCGCCCCTACCTGTTGCGATCGCAGTTCCACCCGCTACACAAAACGGTACATCTGAACCAAGCGTGCCTCCCAACTCCTCTAATTCTGACTGAGTTAATCCCAATTTCCACAGTAAATCTATTCCCACCAACACAGCTGCTGCATTCGTCGAACCCCCAGCCAACCCAGCAGCTACAGGAATCTGCTTGTTAATGCTAATCTCCACGCCCCCATATTGAGCAAAAGCTTCGGGAAATTGCCTCACCATTAATTCTGCTGCCCGGTATGCCAGATTACTTTTATCTGTCGGTACTTGTGGGTGGTTGCAATGAACGCGGATGGTGTCAGTGCTAATGGAACGCACATCAATTTTGTCTGCAAGTCCGATACTTTGAAGTATCATGGCTAACTCGTGATAGCCATCAGGGCGATTGCCGATGATTTCCAGATATAAGTTGATTTTGGCAGGGGCAATTAGGCTGTAGGAATGCATTTTCTGGGAGTGGGGAGTAAGGATTAAGGGAAATGGAGATTAGGGGCAATGGGGAGTGGGTAACTTGGGGCCCCCTCTGGGTTTAAAGGCAATGGGGAATTTGCCTTATCCTCTTGTCCTTTTGTACCCTATTTCCTACTCCCTAATCCCCATTCCCAACTCATTTGCTAAGATTACCCATTGCTGAACGCTGAGGTCTTCGGCTCTGGCTTGGGGATTTATTTTTAATTGTTCCAGTAAGTGGGTCAGGCGATCGCGTTCTATAACAGATTGCAAATTATTTCGTAACATTTTGCGCTTGGCACCAAATCCCAACTTTAAGAAGTTCTCTAACCGTCTTGGATCGAGTGCCGCTATTTCTATTTTTCGGGGACGTAATCGCACTACTGCTGAATCAACTTTTGGCGGTGGCTGGAATGCGGCCGCTGGAACGGTGCAAATTAACTCACACTCAGCTAAATACTGTACCCGCACACTCAACGCCCCAAAGGCTTTTGACCCTGGTTTAGCATACAACCTTTCTGCGACTTCTTTTTGTACTAGTAAGACTATTGAATCAAATGGTTCGGGGTTAGGGTTGGCGATCGTACCCAGTAGTTTCTCAATGATTGGCCCTGTAATGTTGTAGGGAATATTGGCTACTACCTTATTTGGCTTTTGGAAATTGGGAAAGGCTGCCAGATAAGATGGTAAATCTAGAGTGAGAAAATCGCCTTGCAGCAGTAAAAAATTTTTAGTCTTACCAAGCTGCTTTGACAACAGTTGGCATAAGTCGCGGTCTATTTCAACTGCAATCAGAGATTCCACTAGGGGTAATAAACGACGGGTCAGAATGCCAGTTCCAGGCCCAATTTCCAGGACGCGATCGCCCTTGGCGTTGATAGAGCCATCGCTTTTTGTACACTCTGCTGCTTGAATAATTGCGTTGAGCGCTTTTTCACTTTTGAGCCAATGTTGAGCAAAGACCTTGCGCGGTCGGATCATCTGTATTTCTTGCCTAGTCTCGTTTTTAGCTTTTTCTAGAAAATTCTTTGGTAGAATCAATGGGCGGTAATTACCCGCCTTTCTATTTAATCTGGAACTTGCGCCAAGGGAGGTTTTTTCAAAGTTCACTATGCTTGGTATCAGTCGTGTGTCTAACCTTGCTCTACTTTGTCTTCTTGTACTCTGGTACAGACATTGGTCTAGCTATCTGCAAAAAAATCTGAGTCTGAACCGGGCGTAATCACAGTACTTTATCTTACCCTGAACGCAAATTAAGGTATCTTTAAATATATGTACTATCTGCATAATAACTGCATAATAACTGCATGATTCACAATCAGGCATTGCGACCTATTGAAGTTTTGCTAGTTGAAGACTCTCCTAGCGATGCTAACCTGGCCATCAAAGGCTTTTTAAATGCCCAAATCGCCAACAATATTGGGTTGAGGATGGTGAAACTACTGTGAACTACTTATGAGAACAACAATAGTTTACCAATGTTCTCCCTCCAGATTTAACCTTACTCGACCTAAATCTTCCAGGAATGAATGGGCGCGAAGTGTTAACAGAAATCAAATCACACCCAAATCTTAAGTGCATTCCTTTTGTCATAATTACTACCTCAACTGATGAGCAGGATATCCTACGATCCTATAATTTCAGTGCTAATTGCTACGTAGTAAAACCCATCGTTCTACCAGTTAATTCAGGTTGTGCAATTGCTCAAAGATTTTTAGCTGATATAGCATTTCCTAAGCAAGTGAAATACACCCAAATATTTTTCTCATTTTAGTAGCTTTTAAAACATACCTCACTAGCTTTGGAACCTCTATAGCTGTAACATTACCACGAAAATAAATGCGTCGGAAATTTCAATTTTTGCTTACAACACCAGAGAATTAAGGCCTGTCTGACAAATAGGAAACCAGGTGATTATCTAACAAATTGATATAACCCTGTAGTATGGAAAAGCTCAGAATTCACATTCTATTGGTAGAAGATAGTCTCAGTGATGCCCATCTCCTACGCCAGACATTTTTACATGCAGATCAAGGACAATGGCGGATGTTACATGTTGAAAGGCTATCTGAGGCAATAGAAATTAGCAGGGTAAACTCCGCGTCCGTCCTTGATAATTCTCAGTTCATGAGTCGAAGACAACGCAGATTCGACCTAGTTTTGTTAGACCTCAGCCTCCCAGACTCTATTGGACTGGATACGTTGAAAGAATATCGGGCAGCAGTACCCGATATCCCAGTTGTGGTATTAACAGGCCTTGATGATGAAGAACTAGCACTGCAAGCATTAGCAGAAGGCGCACAAGACTATCTTGTAAAAGATCAAATGACGATACAACGGTTAGTGCGTGCTATTCGCTATGCCATTGAAAGGAGCGAAATTCTTAACCAACTACGAGAAAGTGAAGAACGCACGCGTCAGGCGCTGGCAAAGGAACAGGAACTCAACGAATTAAAGTCGAACTTTGTAGCAATGGTTTCCCACGAGTTCCGTACCCCGATGACTACGATTCGGACGGCTGTAGATATCCTTGAATACAACAGCAATAAACTAACTGATGACCGGAGAATTAAATATTTTGGTCGAATACAAAATGCCATCAACCAGATGCTTCATCTCTTGGATGAGATATTGTTCTTGAGTAAAACGGAAGCAGCCAAACTTGAATACAAACCTACTCTTGTCAATTTAGAAAATTTCTGTAGCGAACTCACAGATATTTTTCAACTCAATGCAGGTAGTCAGTACAGTATTATCTTTACTTCTCAAGGGGAATCTACCCAAGCTCAAATCGATGAAGACCTTTTAAATTGTATCCTCACCAATTTGATCTCCAATGCGCTCAAATATTCCCCTCAAAATGGTACTATTTGGTTTGATTTGATTTGCAAAGATCGCCTCGCAACTTTCCAGATAAGAGATCGGGGAATGGGCATTCCTCTCAAAGACCAAAGCTGTCTGTTTCAACCTTTCCATCGCGCTAGTAATGTGGGTGTAATTCAAGGAACGGGGCTGGGACTCACTATAGTTAAAAAATGTGTGGACCTACATGGCGGTCAGATTCAATTAGAAAGCGAGCAGGGTGTTGGCACAACAGTAATTGTGACTCTGCCAGTGCAATAACTAGCTAGTTCAAAATTCTTGCATTGAAGTTTTGGATAAAGTTGAGCTAACAAACCTGGTAATAACATAGACAAGGAGGGGTTTGTACTGTGTCAGACAACACTTTCCACCTAATCGTTGTTGGGTATTGGGTTCAAAAAGGCGACTTCCTCTCAAAAGTATTTTGCTCGTGAACCGTGTCACTATAGAAAATACAGCTGCAAATTGAGCAATAGGAAGACTAAAGAACACTGTGCAGATAACCTTCTTAGGGACGAGTTCCGGTGTACCCACGCGATCGCGCAATGTTTCCAGTGTCGCCCTGAGATTACCTCAAAGGGCAGAACTGTGGTTATTCGACTGTGGCGAAGGTACTCAGCATCAAATTATCCGGAGTGAACTGAAAATTAGTCAACTCTCCCGGATTTTTATCACTCATATGCATGGCGACCACATCTTTGGCTTGATGGGACTTCTTGCTACTTGTGGCTTGGCTGGCAATGTGGAACGAATTGATATATACGGCCCACCCGGATTAAATGATTACATTCAAACCGCCTCACGTTACTCCTACACGCACTTTTCTTACCCCATTAAAGTCCATGCCATCCGTCCAGGGGTAATTTATGAAGACGATGATTTCATCGTTAGCTGCGGTAACTTGCATCACCGCATTACAGCTTTTGGCTACCGCGTAGCTGAAAAAGACCGATCGGGACGCTTTGATGTAGAAAAAGCCAAGGCTTTGCAAATTCCTCCTGGGCGAATTTATGGTCAACTCAAGCGCGGTGAAACAGTGACGCTTGCCGACGGACGGGTAATTGATGGCACCCAATTATGCGGCCCTACAGAAATTGGTCGAAAGATTGCCTATTGTACAGACACAATTTATTGTGATGGTGCAGTGGAATTAGCTCATGATGCAGATGTATTAATTCACGAAGCAACCTTTGCCCATCAAGATGCAGACATGGCTTTTCAGCGATTGCATTCCACAACCACAATGGCAGCGCAAACAGCTTTAGCTGCTGGGGCACATCGACTGATTATGAGCCATTTCAGTCCCCGCTATGCTCCTGGCAATACCTTGGAATTGAAGGATCTCCTTCAGGAAGCCCGTGCTATTTTTCCCCGTACTGATATGGCTTACGATTTTATGATTCATGAAGTACCCAGACGACGGGAAGTAGAGTTAACCAAGGTAGGCGTTTAAATTTTGGATTTTGGGGAAAGTCTGAAGGTCGGTTTCCGACGCTCCCAGACTCGTTGGCGCAGCCCGCCGCAGGCATCAGAACTTTCCAAGCCAGATTTTAGATTTCCTATTGAACTCTTCTAATCTAAAATCTAAAATTAATCAGTCTCTATTTTGGAGTTTAGTGGTCCAACTCATAACGTCGAGCAAATAGACAGCAGTTTAGTTTTACCAGTAAGTCAATTAGTTAACCAATAGTTTACGGTTGACTGAGTGTATCAAAAATATACAAATAGTACGGTTTAAATATTTTTTTGAATGTGTATTTTAAATTACAAGTTATCAAAAGAACTTTAACATATAGTAATGTTGTGGATCGGAAAATTTTTTTACTTAAATACTTAGGAAAAATAATTAATTTTTCGTCAAGATTTTTCTTCCTTAAATAAAATATTTATTAAAAATTTATTCTTCCAACACTGATTAAGAATTTATATGCATGAATTGATGAACATGAAAGCGCCAGTTGGCATAATATTGTGCCAATTAAGCTTGTCGTTGTTGGAAGAATATTTAAGTATGCTATTGCGGCTATAGGTGTAAAAAAACATTTCCCATTTCTCAGAAATCTTCCAAATAAATATAGTGTTTCGATATTAGAGGAGTTTGATAGTGGTTAAGACTAGTCTGAATCAAGAGCAACAAGTTACTACTTCAGCACAAGGCGCAGTTGACATCAGACAACTATCTACTATTTTGCTTCGCCGACGCTTTTTGATCTTGGGGGTTTCCTGTGTAGTTATGTCGGCTGCTAGCCTGTTGGCTGTCATTGCCAAACCCACTTACCAGAGCAATATGCAGATATTGGTGAGTTCCAATTTATCTGAAGGGGCACAGTCAAATAATATCCCAGTAGAGGCAGGTACTCAGGTTACTGATTCCAATTCTCAAGTAGTTGATTCCACTACTCAGATGAAACTAATGCTGAGTTCTAAACTGCTTCAGAAAGCTGTAGATTCACTTCATTCTGATTATCCTGATATTACCTTACAAGATATCAATGGTCAAAGAGAACAGAACAAAAAAGCATCTCTAAAAGTGACTCCAGAAGAGGGAGGCATAGGAGCTAACAAAGTTTTTAGTCAAGTATTTAAAGTTTCTTTCAATGATGACGATCCAGTCAAAGCACAAAGAGTACTTCAATCTCTACAGAAAGTCTATCAAAACTACAACAAAGACCAACAAAAAGAACGTCTTAATCATGGACTGGCTTTTGTAAATGCTCGCTTACCTGAGATAAAAAAAGAGGTGAGTAAAGCTGAGAAAAATTTGGAACAGTTTCGCAAGAAACATAAATTACTCGATCCCGAAGTCCAAAGTAAAATCCTGCTCGAATCTCTAGCCGATATTCAACAACAGTTACAAACCTCTCGTGCCAACCTTCAAGATGTAAATGCTCGCTACGATAACTTAGAGCAACAAATAGCGTCTTCATCCCAGCAGAATGAACTAATTTCTTCTCGTTTAAATCAGTCAAGCCGCTACCAAGCACTATTGAGTGAAATTCAAAAGACTGAACTAGCGTTGGCTAAAGAACGGCTCCGCTATACAGATGATTACCCATCGGTACAAAAACTAAAGCAGCAACGCCAAAGTCAACTGTCGCTATTACGACAAGAAGTGAAAGCGATTACTACTAGCAGTAAGGGAGAACCACTCTTAAAAGGGCAAATGGTAGGGATCGATCCAACGCTAGTAGACGAGTTTATTCTGGTGCAGACAACTGTCTTAGGACTAACTGCCAATGAAAAGAATCTAGCCGAGTCAGAACAGCGACTGCGCTCTGAGCTAAACAAATACCCAAGCTTAATAGCAGAGTATAACCATCTGCTGCCAAAGGTAGAAACTAGTCGCAAAACCCTTGAACAACTTCTCCAGACGCAACAGTCCTTGGGACTGAAAATTTCTCAGGAAGGATATAACTGGCAAGTTTTGGCAGAACCTTCTCCGGGTACTTATATGGGGAACGACAGATTATTACTTTTGGTTGGAGGAGCGGTAATTGGCCCGATTTTAGGTATCTTAGCAGCCCTGATTTTGGAAAAGTTTAATGACGCTATTTATTGTGCGGGAGATTTAAAGAAACTGACGAACCTACGCGTACTGGGGTCAGTACCAAAACTACCATCGGGTGGTGTCAAAAAGTGGCGGTTGGGACTGCCTTGGAATACCCGACGAAACTCAGATTCCTCTGTAATAGAATCCAGTAGTAGATTGCCCGTTCATGAAACGCTGGACATGATCTACCAAAATATTCAAATATTAAAATATCCCTTACCCTTTAAGTCGCTGATGTTTACTTCAGCACTACCAGGAGAAGGGAAGACAACCTTGGTATTAGGGCTTGTGGCTAGCGCTACCCGGATGCATCGACGGGTATTAGTTATTGATGCTAACCTGCATAATCCTAGCCTGCACAAAATCCTAGAATTATCTAATGACTGGGGACTATCTCTGTTATTAGTTGATGAGACAACTACTCATTTTCAAGATTACATCCAACCCATTCACCCCGCCATTGATATTTTGACTGCTGGGCCGGAACCGGAAGACACGGTGAAGTTGCTCAGTTCTCAACGGATGAAAGAACTAATAGAGTTGTTTGAGCAAAGTTATGACCTAGTACTGATAGATGCTCCGCCTATTTTGGGCACAGTTGATGCCAGGATTGTGGCATCTTTTTGCAATGGGATCGTAATGGTAGAGCGTATGGGTAAAGTGACCCGAACTGAACTGACTCAAGCTATAGAAATTTTGAGTAAGTTGAATTTAATTGGAATTATCGCTAATGAAGCGAGCAATTCTCAAAAGGTATTAGCATCGTAGGCTGATAGAAGTAGGGGAGCATTGGGCATTGGAAAAGGCAAAGTAGGAGATTCTCCCCCTACCTCCTTCAGCTGATTTCTACCTTATAGCTTAAGCAAAATGCATAATTAGTAGGAGGTGGCAACCTTCTGCGTTAGAGAAGTGTCTCATCTGAAAGTAGTAGACGCCATAATGCAGAGCGTCAATTAGATAGTAGTGTGATTAAACGATCGGTATGAAATTCCAACTTTATTTAGGCTCTTTATTTTCCCAGATTAAAGTACGTCATTGGTGGGTAAGTATCTTTTTGTGGATAGCTTTAGTTGCCCCAGCCCAAGCGTCTGTAATCCTGCGCGTGGCAATTGAGAGGGGAGTTAATCAGGTAAGAGTCGGCAGTTCCACCACTGGGGTCGTTAAGGATAGTACTGGCCGGACTCTTGGACAATTACCAGCGATGAGTGCATATTATGCCCAAGCCGTTCCTGGTGGAGTTGCTTTAGATAAGTGGCAGTCTGGTTTGTTTTGGATTGAGCCAACTGGTAAAGGATTCGTTTATATTGGCGATCGCTGGTATCGGGGCAGAACTCTGGTTGTTCCCACAGAAAAAGGCTTAACCGCAATTAATTGGGTTGATGACCAAGAATATCTCTACAGCGTTCTTGGTGGCGAAATGGATGCTAGCTGGCCCCAAGAAGCACTAAAAGCCCAGGCGATCGCAGCCCGCACTTATGCCCTCTACGAACGAGAAAAACAACGGAATAATCCCGTTTACGATTTAGGCAATACCCCAGATCGCTGGCAAATTTACAAAGGTGTCATCAGTGAATCTCCTGCTACTTACGCGGCAGTGGATTCCACATTAGGGCAGGTACTAACTTACAAAAACCGGATTATTCTCTCAGTTTTCCACGCTTGTTCTGGGGGACACACCGAAAACGTCGAAGATGTTTGGGGAAATACCCTCCCTTACCTGCGTGCTGTCCAAGACTACGATCAAAATGTCCGCGAGTGTAATTGGGTGAAAACCTTCTCGCCCAGTGAAATTAGCGCTAAATTTCCTGAAGTGGGCAGTGTGACGGCGATGATTCCAGAGACATACTCACCTTTCCGCAGTGTTAAAGTCTTGAAAATTGTCGGTAACAGAGGCACGAAGGTGCTACAGGGCGAGGAAGTGCGAACAGCCCTGAAGTTAAAAAGTACTAAATTTAGCGTCACCAAGGGGGCTGATGGTAGTTTTATACTGCAAGGGCTTGGCTATGGTCATGCTTTAGGTATGAGTCAGTGGGGAGCGTACAATCTTGCTCGGCAAGGAGTGAACCACTTACAAATTTTGGGACATTATTATCAAGGTGTAGCCCTAACACCAATTCAGGCGAAGTAATTGGGGATTGGGGCATTGATTATTTCCCTTGCCCCCTTCTCCCCTTGTCCTCTGCTTCCTATTCTCCACTCCCCCGTTCCAAGCGTTTTTTCCATTCAGCGTCAATTTTTGCGGAACGCTCAACTTCTTGGTCGAGTAAATCAGTTTCGCTAGAATACACTAAATCTTCATTGCCTATGACTTTTTCTGCTGCAAATTGTTGGGCATAGTCGATTTTTTGTTGCAAAGGTGCATCAGGACTTGCCACTAGCCTCGATCTGGAAAGGCGATCGCGGTTGCGATCGGCAATTTTGCGATTACGCCAGCGAATCCAAAAATAACGCAATAACGGGATGCCTAAGAAACCTGCTCCGTAAAGCAATAGCAACCAATAAATTCCTTGCACAAAGGCTACTAGTCCACCTAATTGGGCGGCAGCTGTGCCATCTCTCAACAAACTTCCCAGTACTAAAGCACCAACAAAATTTAGTACACCCAACCCAGCACTTAGCATAATTTGCCCGGAACTTGCGGCACTAAAACGCCAGGGAAATTCCTCTAAGCGATCTGATATTGCATGACGACGCTTTTTAGTTGCACTCACCTGCAACTCTGGGAAGTAATAAACAATTTGCCCTTCTGGACTTACCTCCGGTTGCCCATTAAATCGCGTCAGAACGGGCAGCATATAATCTTCGTACTCTCTTGTGTATCCCTCGCCAATGTCATCCAAATATGGAGCAATTTGTTCTGCTACCACTGCGCCACGGTTAATCTGAATCACCGTAGCAATTTCTTGCCAGCGACGTTCTTCTAAGTTGGCGTTAGGATTACCATCGCCAAACAAAAACGAAAACACAGCTTCAAAGAAATTCAGATTGCTTTCTTCTCCGCTTTCACGTCGCCGTTCCTGGTAGTGGGTGTCATAATTTGGGCTAAGATACCAAAATAAATTTGGAAAATAGAAGAACCCTCCACCTCCAGAGTTACTGCCTCGATTATCGCCGTCACGGTCTGAATTGAGAGAGGTAATGATAATGAAGATGGTAACAGTTATCAGGGCGATGGAAACAGTTAAGAAAATTCCAAAAGAAATGCGAATCAGGTAAAACAGAACACTCCAGACCTTTTTCCACCATTCCTGCAATCGTAGCCGAAAGTATTTATTACGTAAATTTGCTCGAAAGTTTTGTGGAAAAAGGAAAACTATATCACCTGAATCCGCTACTTGCAAATGTCCCCCAGCATCAGATGCCAGGGCTAACAAGCTTTGATTAGCTTCAGCGACGTTCAATCCTGCCTGAGTTGCCACATCACCAACGGTGACACGGTAACCCAGTTGTTCCACAGCTTGCATGATGGTGGGACTGGGAGCCATTGCTCTCCCCTCCTGTTGAAACTTATTCCCTTTTCTTAAGTATAAAGTTTTATTTTGAGCAACATTGGCAAGGGCAGGATTAAAAAAGGGGCAAGGGAGCAGGGAGCAAGGGGGATACAGAAAGAGGATTCGACCCCGCCTGCGCCACCTTCCCGCAGGGTAAGAGAACCACGCTTTTGAAGTGGACGAAAACCCATGTTCCCCTTCATTCCACGGTGGAGGAATGGGTCATTTTCCCCCTGCTCCCTGCCTCTTCGTTGAAGCATGAAATCATTAAATATATAAATCACATCAATTTGGCAAACTGACACAGTTGATAAATCAACAAATTGCCTGACACACAACGTGTTATAATCATTTGCCTCAGTTTGGTTAACCAGCAAATTTTCTGCTCAAATATGGTTCAGTACACTCTCGCTCAAAGCCCAGAAATTATCCTTACTGTTTCTGGAAAAGATTCAACCAAAGCCCGTGACAAAGCAATGGATCAGCTGATGGAACTGATGGATGCAGGTAAGCTACCCACGGAACTGGAAGAAGGATTTGGCCCTCAACAATTAATTGAGGTTAAAGAGTCAACTATTGATAGTGCTAGCGGTGAGGATACGATTACACAAGCTGTCCAGGTGCTGAGTAACCTGGCCACGCTCAAGCTGAAAGTTCAGGAGTCGCGATCTGAAGCGTTAGAAATTCGCAAAGCGGTTGATGTTTTGTTCACCGACGAGTCAGTGACAGAAGAGGAAATTACTCGACTCAAGGAAGGTTTTAAAGTTCTCAAGAATTTTGCCCAAGCTAATGTGCGTTACCAGGAAGCGCGATCTAAAGCAGAACAGGCTCGGCAGACTCTGGATCAAGCTCTTAAATCGCCTGACAAGTAAGATTTACACAATTAGATGCATTGAGACACATTTTAAAAATGTAATTAAATACCTAAAAGACAGGCTGCAATTGCCTGTCTTTTGATTTACTGGGGCGCTAGGATTCGAACCTAGGGATGGCGGGACCAAAACCCGCTGCCTTACCACTTGGCTACGCCCCAACGACTTTACTCTAGTTAATATAGCAGTTAATCCTGGGTTAATGTCAAGTACTTTAATATTGATTTCAGATAATCGGTTTTTACACCAGGACATTGATTGCTTGAAACCCTTGCACTTAGCCTTTTTCATCACTTTGGGGTGAATCCTTGAATCAACGTTTGGCTGTATCGTCGAACTCGCGTTAATTTATCCGATAGTGATGAAAGAGGGTTAAGGGACAAAATTTTGCGATCGCAATTCCTTTGCATCTAAAATCTGCTTCACTCGATCGTGAACGCCTTGTCTGTTCCTCCTCACTAAGGACACACTATTTCTTCTTATTGATGACTTGTTGGTAAATCGCCATCAACTGCTGATAATTAGCTTCAGGAGCATACTTAGTCTCATAAACCTGGCGAGCATTTTTGCCCATAGTTCTCATAGTTTCAGGATGAGTGGTTGCCCATTCTATTTTGGCCGCCATATCCGTATGGTTGCCTGGTTCAAAATGTAAACCAGTTACTCCATCCTCTACAATTTCTACCATGCTACCTAATTTGGACACCAGTACAGGTAGACCGCAGGCAAAAGCTTCAGCAATAGTTAAGGGAAAACCTTCGTACCAAATAGAAGGAAATATTAAAAACCGTGCATTCTGCATTAGTGCTAACACTGTTGGCTTATCCTGAAACCCTAAAAATTCGATGAAATTTTCGCAACTTGTATTTTTAATCTGTTGCTGCAACTGTTGACGCCAAGGGCCATCACCCACAATTTTTAGGGGAGTGCATAAATTTTTCTGTAAATAGGCATCAATTAAAACAGAAACTCCCTTTTCTTCAGACAATCTACCAACAAAAAGTAAGTAGTCTTTGTGTTCACCATTTTGCTTTCGAGAGTCTGGAGCAAAAACAAAATTAGGTTTGATGTAAAACTTTTCTGCTGGCAGTCCAGCCTGTAACATTTTGTCTTTTTGAAATTGGGTAAAGACAATATAAGCATCTACCTGTTGGTGCCAAGTACCTCGCAACCGATGCCAGCTGTTCATTGCTGCTATAACCGAGCTTTGTATGCGGGAGTTGCGGTAGCAGCCATGTACAACACTAGACCACGGTACCCTCTGTCCAAAGCAATCTACACAAACCTTTGCATCTCGAAAAGGTATTGCTTTGGGACAAGCAAGCCGATAGTTATGAAGAGTTTGGACAATACTTAGACCATGCTCTCGACAAGCATCATATATGGAAGGAGAGAGTAGGGGAAAGAAGTTATGTACATGGACGACATCAGGGCGGAGTTGGGAAATTTTGATGCGAACTTGTTGTTTTGCTGAATATGAGTAAATTGCACTCATCGCAGTTGCAACTTTATCCCAGGTATTTTTAATTTCATGATTACTAACTTCTAGTAAAGATACCTGATGACCATTTGCTTTCAATAAGGATTGTTCAGCTTTTACTACTCCATCCTCTCCGCCTGCAAGTCGATAACGGTTATGTATCAACAGCACTTTCATGCAGTTAACTCTCTGAATCGTGAAAGTAAACAACCAACTAGTAGATCGTGCAAAGTAATTACATCCTGATTTACAGTAGTTTTACCGTTCTATAACCAGCTTTTCTAAAATCTCTAATCCGACAAATTTTTGAACGTCTGCTACCACTTCTAAAGGAAGCTCCTAGTAGTATCGCTAAAGGAGCTACTGAGAAGATATATACCAAGTAAGTTGGTGCAAAAATTGACCTACGTCACCAAATACCAAGCTAACGAATACCTAAAAAATAGGTTACTCCACAGTTTTTACAAAACTAAACATACCTCGGTTTTCTGGTGCCGGCTTACTTATTACGTTATCACTAATTATCGCTAGAGCCATAGCTCTAACTCAACTTCAAGCAAGATTTATTCAAAGTTGAAATTTCTTCGTAGAGTTGAATTAACTGCTTCCCCTTACTTTCCCAACTGAAAGTCTCTCTCACCCTCTTTTGCCCGGCTTGACCCATCAATAATCTTAGCTCTGGGTTACTAGCCAAATACGTCATAGCCTTAGCAATATCACTTACTACTTGATCGGGTGTATTTGCCTTGATTTTCAAACCAGTTTCCTCTGTAACCTGAACACCTGGGCCTCCTAAATCTAGACAAATCACTGGTCGCCCTGCTGCCATTGCCTCTAAACACACGAATCCTCCAGATTCATGCAAGCTGGGATGAACTAACACATGGCAGTTCTGTATTTTACTCCATGTATATTCGCGAGATAGATGGCCTAAAAACTTGACTTGTTTAGTAATATTCAGATATTGAGTTAATATTTCTAACTGTTTGCGTTCAGTACCTTCTCCTACAATCCAATACTCAGCATTAGGTAAGTTTGCTTGGGCAAATGCTGCTAATCCCAAATGAAACCCTTTCCAGTGCAAAAGTCTACCTACGCTAATAAATCGAATTGCAGAATTATCGAGAATTACAGAATCTGAAAGATTTGCTATTTCATTTTCAGATAAGCCTAATGGAGAATAAATTTGAACATTTTTTGTGCCCACTTGGCGCAAGCGTTTAGCTGTATCTTCTGTGGTAGCGCGGGCTAAGACACTTTGTTGTGCAGTGAGGCGAACTAAGGGATCGCATTCTCCTATCCAGCGAACCAAATTTCGCAAAACCTCATATATCTTGCCACGGAAACTAAAATCTTTCCAAAAACTTTTGGGAGATGATTCCCCGCCACCAACTGGCCCCCAGATGAAAGGAACTGGTAGCAGTGAAATTAAACTAGGGCTTGAATACTTCACATAAGTTACATGATGTAGGATATCAAAGCCAATCTGCTTGTGGAGCGAGCGACTGATAAAATATGCCCAAATTTGCCAAAGGTAATAATGGACATAAACCCCCCATTGTTTTCCCATCCTCTGATGGCTCCAGTCTATAATCCAGCCTAGAGGATCTAAGTAAACAACGTGCAGGTTGGGCAGAGGGTTATGTGCTAGTTCAGTTTCAAGACCTTGACGGTGACAGTTTGATGTGAGTACCCAGATTTGATGATACTTGCTTACCTCCCTAACAACATTCCAGCCTACTCCTGGTTCAGAACCCTTTTCGGGTTCACAAGCATATGCACAGATGAGAATTTTTAACTGTTTCATTCCCGACATTTCCTTAATGCTGTATACAGGCTATGTCTACGACGGGTTACGCCTACGCATAAAATAATATCAACTGCTGGTCTATGGTTCTAATGATTAGAAGCGATCGCTAAAATTCCTAAAAACTTGTTAACTTTTAAACATGAGGAAGCTTATACTTTCTTCTGATTTTGATACTGTGTACCAAGTTAAGTAGCCGCCTGAAAAGCTTTGGCGATATTACTGAGAAAGTAAAAATATAAATTTAATATTCAAAGTTAGGGGTAGCTAGATTATTTCTTTTCCTTTTTCCTTAATCCCCAGTCTCGTGAATGAAAACCGCTGCAATCCGACTTGATGAGAGTAGTTGCTTCATAGCCAGCCATATAAATAGTGGAATGGTCTTAGCATAGCGACCACAAAGTCGGCGCGGTTCTTGAACCCATCGATACAGCCATTCAAGTCCTAAGTCTCGAACTATACGGGGTGCCCGCTTGTGAATTCCTGCATAAACTGGGAAAACTCCACCCAGCCCAATCATTACAGCTTGTACCTTACCCTTATGTTGAGCAATCCAATTTTCTTGCTTAGGACATCCCAGAGAAACTAAGACGGCGCTAGCACCACTAGAGTTAATCTTTTGAACCAAAGCTTCGTCTTCAGTTTCAGTCAGAGGACGAAAAGGTAGAGGTTCCATCGCCGCAATCTTCATCTGCGGAAATTCCTGCTCTAACCTTTTTTGCATTTTAGAAAGAATTTCTGTTTGAGAACCTACAAAGAAAATACTAAGATTTTGTGTTTGAGTTAGCTGACACAATGCTAGGAAAATATCCATCCCTGCCACACGGTCTTGGTAAAGCGCTCCCATTTTTCGCATCATCCATACAAGAGGCATACCATCAGGAGTAACTATATCTGCATTTTGTAATATGGTGGCAAACTCTGGATTTGAATGAGCTTCAATGAGCATGTGTACATTGGCTACATATACAGTTTTACTCTCACGCCTACTCGCCCACTTACATATTGTTTGTACCTGCTCGTCAAACCGTAAAGCAGTAATAGGAAAATCAAGCACTTTTTTAGTAGGTAGAAGCACTCTCGCCACCATCAATAACTCCTGTGTCCAAGAAAAAAATCCATAGATTACCTAGACCGTTCCGAATATTGAAGAATTCAGATTGGATGACTCCTGACTTTTTGTAGGTTTGTGTCATCGTTGGAAGTTAACACATGGAGGTGCAATTGCCTTCTTAGTATATTTTTAGCTTAATCGGTAATACTAGAATTATTTGTTGTTGTGTCCTAGCTTACTGTTTTAAGCTAGGGCTTTTAGACGCTATTTGGTAAAATTCATACTTCCTTCATAATTAATTTTTGATTTGTTCATGCAAGCATTACAATTGCGATAAATTCCTATGGATATAGATTTATTTAAGTAATATTTGCTACATTAAATTGGACAGAAAAGTAGTATACCAGATACTCAATATGCTGATTTTGATACGTAAATATGCGCTTAAGAGCTTCAATTCAAATTAGTATATTTTAAAGAATGGCTAATAAATTTTTCTTATAAATTTCCAACTTTATTACAGATTTAATTTAGTCGATCTATTGATACTATTGATAAATCCCTAAAATTTATTTTGTTCTGAAATAAAAGCCCAAAAAATAAGGGGAAGATAAACTTATCTTCCCCTGCTTTAGTGTTTTTGTTATTGTCTGGTTTGTTACTTTCCTTGAGTCTTTGGCGTAACATTTGCCTTTGCTTTTTGAGTTGCCGTTTCCTCGCAGAACCGCCTCTACCTTTGTCATTCCTGCCTTCTTTACGGGGAGATTCCCATCTTTTCAGGCGCATAATTTAACCTCTCTAACACTTGTTTGGTAGTGGGCAGGAGGAGAATCGAACTCCTATGACCGCAAGGCCGCCACATTTTGAGTGTGGTGCGTCTACCAATTTCGCCACCCGCCCTTATGTCCAATCTTAACTATTATACTCTAATTAAGTGATTTTGTAACAAGTCTGAAAATTAATTCTCAAAGTTTTGCTGGAATAATAGCTCTAAGAACCATTCGGCTTAAAGGCGTGGCAGGGTCAATAAACTAGAGTCAATATCCTGTAGTTTAGCGCAGCCGCTAAGTGCCATTCCCAAATTTAACTCATCTTGTAGGAGTGAGATGACATGAGATACACCAGCTTGTCCTGCTACTGCTAGTCCCCATAGAATGGGTCGTCCGATCAGTACCGCTTTTGCTCCTAATGCCAGAGCTTTGAGAATGTCTGTGCCCCTACGAATGCCTCCATCTAACAGTACTTCTACTTTACCATCCACTGCTGTTACTATTTCAACTAGGGCGTCTAAAGAAGCGATCGCCCCATCGAGTTGTCTGCCACCATGATTGGAAACAACAATTGCTTTGGCTCCATATTCTACAGCCCGTATAGCATCATCTGGGCGTAAAATGCCTTTGATGACTAAAGGTAGTGGAGATAAAGACTGCAACCATTCCAAATCATCCCAAGTGACTGCTGGGTTTAGCTGTTGGGCAAAATAGGTAAATAATCCAGATTCGCCTATTTCATGGGAAATATCTAGCCCTGAGATGGTGGCGAGATTAGCCAGATGTAAGTCTAAGGGTAAGGAAAACTCGTTACGTCTATCTCTCTCTCGCTGTCCGAGAACAGGTGCATCTACAGTTAGACAAAGTGCTTTATAGCCTGCTTTATAGGCTTTTTCTACCAAGGCACGAGTTAATCCCCGATCTTTATGGATGTAAAGCTGGAACCATCGCAAAGAATCTGGAAATCGATCGCACGCAGTTGCCACTTCTTCAATGCTCTTTGTGGCCATTGTACTTAACACCATGCCCACACCAGCTGATGCCGCAGCTAGGGCTGTGGCAACTTCTCCATCTGGATGGGCTAGACATTGAAAAGCCATCGGTGCAATTAACAAAGGTAGTTGCAGGGGTTGTCCTAAAATGGAGGTAGTTAGATTGCGATCGCTTACATCGACTAATACACGAGGTCGCAGCTTGACTCGCTCAAAGGCAGCACAATTATCCCGTAATGTTATTTCATCCCAAGCACCACTGCTATAGTAATCAAGCGTCATTTGAGAGAGATGCTCTTTTGCTAGCTTTTCGTACTCAAACAGATTTATGGGTTGAAAGCGATGGTCGTTGGGTACAACTGTCATGGTAGAGGCTGTGGGTTAAGCAATGGGATATTTTTTAATCCGATTGTTCGGGTAATTATCGATTTATTAGTAGTATCTCAGACTGAGTTCTTCTAAAGGAACCTATTTAATAATTCTTCTCTGGATAGTTGCAGTAATAAAGGAGTAAATTCCTCTGGAGATAATGCCAATAAAGCTTCAGTGATTCCTCTTAGCTCTGCATCTAAAGAACCAAAGCGAACTCGCAATAAATTCTCTATAACATTACGACGTTCGGCTTGAATTCCGGCTTGAATTCCTTCTTGAATTCCTTCTTGGATTCCTTCTTGGATTCCTTCTTGTTTAACTTCTGCTAATTTTTGTTCGTAAATAGGTGATAAACGCATAATTAAATCTCTATCCTCCTCGTCTATATTCTGATTGAATTCTAAGGTAGTCTTTAAATTTAAAAATAAATCAATTGCTTTGGAACGTAAGGGATTATTTTGGGGAAGCGCTTCTAGTTCGTCTATCGCTTGTTGCTGAACTCTTCCCTTACCTAAAATTCTCAACCATAGCGTTTCTTCTGTACGCGGTAATTGATGAATTACCACAATTGCTGTTCTAAACAAATCGCCTAAAAAATGTACTCCTATTCCCCAATACTCTTCATCTAAATTAGTTCTAAAACCATCCAATATAGATTCAGAAGCCGTGGGTGACAAAATCCACAAACGTGGTAATTCTGATTCTGCAAGCCGAGTTTTATCACCTTTAGCTTGACGTTTTAGTTCAGCAAAGATATCAAACAACTTATTTAGAAAACTGCGGATCTCCGCAATTGTAGCTGCATTTCTAAATGGTTCAACTAATGCAGGTTCAGCCGCAAATTTTCCTAACAGCCCTAATTCTATTGTATTCCTTGTGGATTGGGGTGGAGGTACAAAATAAACATCAATCTCTCGGATTTGAGACGGAACTTTCCGACTTGTTTCCACTTCTCCCAATGGTTGTAACAATTCTTTAAGATAGTCTTTAGCGAACTGGTCGTGAGGAAACCTGGTCATTAGCTGATTTTTGGGCTGTACCAGTATTTTACATCACAGTGAATCGCCCACAGCTTACCCGAAAAACTCTAGCAAATGCGATGTCTACGACGGGCTGCGCCAACGCATGGGCGAATCATCTGAATTATTCTGAGCTAAAACACATCTAAATTTACATAACCTAATTTAATTAGTAGCTCTACCAGTTTCGCCATCCGCCTTTGGGTGCAACTTCACTACTTGTAGACTTCAATCCATGAGTTTGGATTAGAGATTGATATTCTGTGCTGCTTGCCCAGCGGTCAATTTCTCGCGCCCGCAGCACTGGCACTGGATGGGTTAATTGGGCTGTGCGGGCAGCTTTAACCATTTCACCTAGTTCGGTCTTGCTAATATCATCGTAAGCGCGGGCTTGGGCAACAAAGGCATCAAGATTCAGTTGTGGCGCTAAGGTGGGTGAACCACCCGCCAGCTTCATCAATACTGACATGACAACTTTGGGGTCTTGGGTTGCTAGTAATGCGGCGCGATCGCAGGTAAACTCAGCACAGCGTACCCATTCTAAAAGCTGTGCTTGTATCGCTTGAGCAACGAAGGTTCCGACATTGGGCACAATCGCCGCAGCTAATATTAATAAATTTACAGGCGTCAAGTAAACACTATGGTCACACTTGAGATGCCCCAACTCGTGGGCAATTACTGCCTGTATTTCTTCTGGTGTAAGGATATCAATTAAGGATGTGTGTAACACAACAAAGGGCTGCTTACCCCGCACAGCAAAAGTATAGGCGTTGGGAGCCGGATGTTGCCGGACGTATAACTGGGGAGGCTCTATATCCAGGATTTTACAGGCATCTAACAACAGCTTGTATAAATCAGGCAGTTGCTTTTCACCCACCAGAACGCTGGAGGCAATATTTTCCACATAGAAAACCTGCTCTGCCATTGGCCCAAGCCAATTTCGCACCAACATATCTATGCCAGGTATTTGCTTGAGCGTTTTGGTAGCTTCCAGGTCTAATGGATGACGAAATGAGTCAGCTTTTAAACCAATCAGCGGGGTTTTTAAGAAGGACATAGTGCAGCAAGCTATAAAAAAATACAACTATGGAATTTGGCTGATTAAATAAACAGCCTCCCACAGTTAGTATAACGATTTAAGTAGAGTGGGCAGTGGGAGCAGGGGGAGATGGGGGAGAAAATTTTACCTTGTCTCCCTTGCCTCCTTTATCCCCGCCTCAGTCTCAACCTTTCAATTTCAACTTGACAGGCTACCGATGGCGGAAGCGATTTCTGCATCTGATGTTTCGCCCACGCGGAGGATTTTAGCTCCCAATTGCTGCAACTTTACATCAAGTCGATCGTAGCCGCGATCGAGGTGCTGTAATCCCTGAATTGTGGTTTGCCCTTCAGCTGCCAATCCTGCTATGACTAGCGCTGCCGATGCTCGTAAGTCTGTGCCTAATACTGGTGCGCCAGATAATTTCGGTACTCCCCGAACGAAAGCAGCGTTGCCTTTGACACGAATGTCTGCCCCCAAGCGATTCAACTCTGAGGCATGACGCAAGCGATTTTCAAAGACAGATTCGTTAATCACGCTGTCGCCTTCCGCCAATGTCAGCAAAGCCATGAACGGCGCTTGCATATCTGTGGGAAAACCTGGATGGTATTGAGTTTCAATATCCGTTGCCTTGAGGCTTTCCGCTGGCAGAATACGTAAGTGTTCGGGCTTTTCCTCAATTATTGTCACCCCAATATCCCGCAGCTTGGCAATCACTGGTATAAGATGTTCTGGAGCTACTGGCGAGAGAAGAAGTTCAGAACGGGTAATTGCTGCTGCTAGCAAAAACGTCCCGGCCTCAATGCGATCGGGAATAATGCTGTAGTCAACAGAATGCAACTTGGGGACTCCTTCGATAATAATCCTGCTAGTCCCGGCGCCCTGAATCTTTGCTCCCATCGCGTTACAGAAGTTAGCCAAATCGACTACCTCCGGTTCTCTGGCAGCATTTTCGATGATCGTTTCGCCCTCTGCGAGGGTAGCCGCCATCATCAAGTTTTCCGTCGCTCCGACGCTGGCGATGTCTAAGTAAATCTTCGCACCTTTTAATCTTTTGCTGCTGCCAGGGACGTAGGCATTACAAATGCCATGCTCAATTTGCACCTCAGCCCCCATTGCTTGCAGTCCTCGAACATGCAAGTCAACTGGTCTTGCCCCAATAGCACAACCGCCTGGTAAGGGCATCTGTGCTACTCCTAATCTTGCCAGAATGGCACCAATGGCGAAAAAACTCGCCCTCAACTGCGTAACTAGTTCATAGGGAGCTTTTGATGTTTTAATCTCGCTGGCGTTGATGTCTAAAATGTCACCTTGCCGTGTTAAGCGTACACCCAAAGCTAATAACACCTGCCCCATCCGATCTACGTCCGCTAATAAAGGGACATTGCGGATACGACAATCGCCCGGACACAGCAAGGCTCCAGCCATGATTACCAATGCTGCATTTTTTGCCCCGCTAATTTTCACATGACCTCGCAAAGGATGCCCACCCCAAATTTGCAAGACTGAGGAGTCTGCTTCTGGAGCAATTTTGGCATCTGGTAAGCTGGTAGAAGGATTAATAAGCCTACCTCCAAAAGTAATACGTATTTTATATGTTTGAAGTTGGTTTCGATTCTACAGTAAAGTTTCAAATTGTCCACATTTTAAGACAACTTCTTGGATAAAAAAATTGTTTTTTATGGAAAAATACGGGCTAAAAATCAGCAATAGCAGGCTTTTTAAGCTTTTAAAAAATTTAATAAAAAAGAACGAATAAGTAGTAAGCTTCAGCAAAATTAAATACTCAGTAAAATAACTTAAGTGTTCTCTAAAAATCAATGCTGTACTGTTGAGTTAATATTTTGATTCCATCTATCCCTTGAAAAACTCGTTTCCAGTTTGACATTTTTAACGAGGCATTATCTTCTCACTTGACAAAGGTAAAAAATTACGCAATAATAGGAAATTGTCGATAAAGATAATAGCCAGCGGAACTGGCGGAATTGGCAGACGCGCTAGATTCAGGTTCTAGTGCCGCAAGGCTTCCGGGTTCAAGTCCCGGGTTCCGCATATTATTAAGTTAGGAGTTAAAAGTGAAGAGTTATGAGTTGTAAAGAAAACTAAATAACTCCTAACTCGTAGCTCTTAACTCCTAAATTTTTGATGTTGACCAGTTTACAAAATTCCCTAGTCAAGCAAATCCGCAAACTCCACTCCACCAAGGAGCGGCACAAGCAGCAATTATTTTTACTGGAAGGGACGCACCTGTTAGAGGAAGCCTGTGCGGTGAATTACCCACTAGAAACAGTGTGTTGTACCCCAGAATGGCAAGTAGCCCACCCTACGCTGTGGGAGCAAGCTTGTAGCCAATGCGATCGCGCCGAAATTGTCAGTAGAGAAGTCTTGGATGCGATCGCTACCACAGTCCAACCGGATGGTGTAGTTGCAACGGCAAAACGAAGGGTTGGCCAAACTCAACTACCATTTACTGGTTTAGTGCTAGCTTTAGAAACTGTGCAAGATCCGGGCAACCTGGGTACGATGATCCGCACCGCTGCTGCCGCTGGAGCATCAGGGTTATGGGTAAGTGGAGATAGTGTAGATTTAGACAGTCCTAAAGTCCTCCGGGCTTCAGCAGGGCAATGGTTTCGCCTAGCAACAGCCGTAACAGAAGATTTAAAAGCGACAGTTCAACAAAGTCAGCAAGCAGGAATGCAGGTAGTGGCAACCTTACCCAGTGCGACTTTAACTTATTGGGAGGTGGACTGGCGCAAACCCAGTCTGATTTTACTAGGAAATGAAGGCGCTGGATTGTCGGTAGATTTAGCAGCGATCGCAGACAAGCAAGTCAGAATTCCTTTGAGTCCTGGGGTGGAATCATTGAATGTGGCGATCGCAGCTGCTTTAATGTTGTACGAAGCTCGGCGGCAAATGAGTTAGGAGTTAGGAGTTAAAACTTAGAACTCATAACTCATAACTTTTATTTGGTTTTTGTTCTTTCTTCGAGATATTGTTCAATATCAGCAACTGCGTCCTCAAGAGCTGCTAAATCAATATCTATCAATTCTTGATCGAGTTCGACTTCACTAACACTACTAGTATCTAGTTGGGGGATTTCTTCCTCAGTTGAACTTTCTTGTAAGATATCCTCCAACTGATCGAGGGATTGTTGAAACACTCGATCGGCGGCGCGGCGCTCTTGTGGCTGACTTTGCTCCATAATATTTACTTGAAATCCTGATTTACCGATCTAATTTTGATTGCAGTTTTTACAGATTTAAATTTTGTACTTATAACATCATAGTTGTGGATTCTCAATCGTCAGCATTACCTGGAGAAAAGAAATCAATTGTTTTTCATAAACCATTTTTAGGTTGTAACACCTGGGTTTTGGATTTGCAAAAATTTGTCTAACATGACACTGGGAATTGGTCGTGGACGCATTGTCTGGGCATCTACCCAAACCCATAGCGCTTCTGCCGTTACTAACAAATTATCTTGGTTTTGTTTACGAATTTCGTAGCATCGGAAGGCACGAGTCCCACGCATTTCCTTTAACCAGGTAGTCACTTCTAGGGTATCGCCTGCCACTGCTGGACGTAAATAGTCAATTTCTACCCGCCGCATGACAAATACACCACCCACTTGCCGATATACATCCAAAGTTAAGCCCAGGTATTCTGAGTGCTCAATGGCTGCTTGTTCTAAATAATTTTGGTAGACAGCGTTATTTACATGCCCAAGGGCGTCCATCTCATAGTGTCGGACGCGTAGCAGAGTTTTGAACGGTAACATAGTTTAGTTGGTAGTGCAGCGCTGTTTTTTAGACTTCTCTATATTAATTTTTCGATTTCAGTGTTTTTACTGCCTCTAAAACAATTCAAATCTTGCTTGAAAAAAGCGAAGATACTTCAGATCGTAAATCATGTTGAGTCCGCGTTAAATGGGAACGCACAATATTAGGTATTAAGAGATATAAAGCTGCTACAGCAGTATATAGAAATCGCATTCGTGATTTGAACGATCGCTTTATGCTGACTGCTGTGGGACTCTGGAATTTCTACTTGATAGCTGCATAAATTGATGAGTGAAAGGGAAAATTCCATTTCATCATTTTTTTGCTCTTAATTCAACGACAATTCTAATCTAAACATCTTCACGACGCAGCAGAAAAGGATTGTAACCCGCTTGTGCGTAAGCGTAGCCCGTAGTAGACAATTCAGCGCAAGTAATTGCTTAACCCAAGAGCGACTGCGGCGCAAAGAAGTATACTTGGCATCGCTTGCTATTGCCAAGACCGTCATAAGTAGTTTTAGCGGTCTTTAGGGGCACACCACTGAGCTATCGGTTCAATTCGTGCTTGCTGCATCAATTCCAAAACTTGTGATTGATTACAACCATAGGTAGATGCTAATAATTCCTCGCCTTGTTTTTTTGCATCGTTAGCTGATACACCAAAGGTTATGATTTCTTCGTCTTTGTTAGCAGTAATTCCATCAACTGGAATGATACAGATATATTGCGGTTCATTATGTCTTATTTGTTGCACCATTATTTACCTGCTATTTCACTGTTAATTGTGTCTATTTTCAAGTCTAGATAAATCACGCGTCAAAGTGAAACAGAATCAATATTTACGTAGTTTGTGATTTTAAAAACACAAACTTTTATACAAGGTTAAAACTACATTAAGAATTCTCTCAAAATTGCCAAATTTTTGAGTGTAAACAGTTACGTATGGGAAAATAAAGTTAAGCATCAACAAATATCTTTTTGTAAACTTTTGTTTGTTTTGTAGATCGGTAATGAGTTGAAATACACGCATTTACGATTGCTACATAGATTGATTTAAATCTCTGTTGGTTAATATCTGGGAGTCAGCAAATGAAGGCTGATACCCCACAGACGAACTTTTTTTATTCAATGCAGCCTTAATGCATTAAGTAAGTACAAGTATCATAAAAATTGGAGGTTATAAAATGGCAATTCGGAATAACTTAGTCAGCAATTTCTGGCAAAGAGTACAAAAAGATTCAGTTAGTTGGGGATCGTTAGCCCTTTGGATCGGTGCATTAGTTGTTATGTTAGTAATGCTTACCATGTTTTCTAACGCTTAATGTCAGCAAGGTTATTCTAGTTCCTAGGCAGTAGCCTGGGAACTAACATAGGGTAGACTTTCATCCCTAGAAAACTCAAATTATGAACTATAAAATTCTGGCAACAGTCGTAGTGCTAGCTAGTACTAGCTTTGTTACTCCTGTTAAATCTCAAGAACCCACTACCGACACTCCAGCAAAATCGAATCAAGTTTTGAATGCTTGTGTCCAAAATCAAGCAGAAACTTTACCAAATCCCTTTAGTGATGTGCCAGCAGAGCATTGGGCTTTCAAAGCAGTTATGACTATGCACTACTGCGGCGCTTTCCGTAAAGCTACCCCACCAGCTTTATTTCAAAAATTGCAACCAACAAATAACCAGCAGCAACCGCAGAAAGAACCGCAGTTTCAAAAATAGAGCGTTGCTAATTAAAGATATGAAAGTTTGAGTAGCAACCGCCGATTGAAATTCTGATGGACGTTGAGATGAAAAGAATTATCCTAGATGTAAAAAGTGTACTATTAGGTATCTAATGGTATTTTTGTCTTTTGAAACAGCTGCTCAACAGAAAATTCCAGCCCCTCAAATAAAGAATCTTTGAGTAATTCTTCTCCCATATAAGTTTGTGGTGCTGCATCTGGATAAAAAACAGTAATGCTTCTGGCTTTACTATCTAATACCCACACCCGCAGCACCTTAGCATCTAAATAGTCTTTTGCTTTAGCTGCCATTTGTCCAAAGGTTTGTCCTGGTGAGAGAGTCGCAGTCTTGGCGGTTTCCGTCGATTGCGATAGCGTAGCGTTAGCGAGTCTTCGAGCGTCACTCTCGAACCCGAAGGGGGAAATAATTTCAATCACCAAATCAGGAGGGACAGAACATGCTCCTTCTTGATCCCAATCAGGCGGTAAACGTTCATTAGAAATATATAAAATATCCGGTATTGGCATCCAGTCCCGCCCTCGACGGGTTAGTGCGACAGCTAATTCTGGGCAAACTTCTCCTTGACCCTCACAGCATTGCTCAATCAAATTCAGAAGGGCACGGGTAAGTTTAGAGTGAAATTTCTTTGGTGACATTTTAGGAATTGCTTGACCATCAACAAGCTCATAAGTTATATCTCCCTCACCGGTTGGAAGATTTAAGAACTCTTGCAAGGTTAATTGATTCTTGGCTTGGAGTATCATGGCTCATTAATTCGTAATTCGTAATTGAAGGACAGAGCAACTAATTTTTATTCTGACTCTTAAATTCTGAATCCTGAATTTTTCTTCAAATTGTTTGCATTCCCCGCAACACTTGCCGAATAATATCTGATGGCACTTCATCGGTAACTGTCACTACACCAATTTCTGTTGGTAAAACAAACCGCACTTTTCCTGCTTTGACTTTCTTATCTAACTGCAACGCCTCAATAATTGCTTCAATATCCACCCCAGATGGTAACTGAGTCGGTAAACCTGCTTTTTGAATTAAAGCATTTTGACGTTCCGTATCTTCCTTTTGCCACATTCCCAATTCCACAGCAATTTCACCGGCTGCTACCATACCAATGGCCACCGCTTCACCGTGATTTACTAGACGATAACCAGTCAAACTTTCCACTGCATGACCGATGGTATGTCCATAGTTGAGAATCGCCCGCAATCCGCCTTCTTTCTCATCTTTGCTAACAACATCAGCTTTAGCTTGACAAGAGCGCATTAATATGAGCTGTATCAGGTCTGGTTTTACATAGCGGAGTTGGTCGAGGCGTTTACTTGCTTCCAACTGGGCAAACAATTCAGCATCCCAAATCACACCGTACTTAATAACTTCTGCCATTCCTGCCCGAAACTCGCGCATAGGAAGAGTTTTTAACACATCTGGGTCAATCAAAACCAAGCGCGGTTGATGGAATGCCCCAATCAAGTTTTTGCCGTGGGGATGATTCACGCCAGTTTTGCCACCAATTGCCGAATCCACCATCGCTAAGAGAGTGGTAGGTACTTGGACAACATTAATGCCTCGCAGCCAAGTTGCGGCGGCAAAGCCAGTCATATCCCCAATCACACCTCCGCCCAAAGCCACCATAGTAGAAGAACGTTCTAGGCGGTTTTGCAAGGCGATATCGTAGAGTTTTTGGATGGAATTGAGGGTTTTGTAGCGTTCACCAGGTGGTAGGGTGCAGCTAGCAACTTCAAATCCAGCAGATGTCAGAGATGCGATCGCTCTTTCCCCATAATGCTTAAAAATAGTAGGATTAGAAACCAGCAGTACTTTCTTGCCTAGCTTCAGATTGGCCATCTGTTGACCCAGTTTATCTACATTCGATGGTGCGTTAGCGTAGCTCACCGAAGGTATCGCAATCTCATAAGACTGGTCTGGTAAATTCACATTAATTACAGAAGTCATTGCCCAACCCCTAAACAAGCGCCCGTGGGCTGTATTCTATCGCAATCTGGGAGTGGGGAGTGAGGGGCAGGAGGCTGGAGGCAGGGGGAGCGCAGAAAAGACAAATGACAAATGACAAATGACAAATGACCAATGACCAATGACCAATGACCAATGACTAATGATTCAATAGATTTAGGAAGTATTGTGGAGAAAAACAAATGTTTGCAATTGCAGCTTACATCGGCTTTTTAGCTTTGTTCTTTGGTTTGGCTGTCGGTCTGCTGTTCGGTCTGCGGACTGCCAAGATAATTTAACCAAGACTCTTGTGGGGCGGGCATCTTGCCTGCCCTCAGTTTTTCCAGGGACGGGTGAGACACCCATCCCACAAGAAGATATTTATCCTACAACTGCTGGACTTGCTACCTTCTCCTGTCTTTGGGAAGGCGGACGCATTCCCAAACCGAGTAAATTGAGCATTTCTCGGTCAGTATCGTAATCTGGACAGGGAGTAGTCACCGTCAACATCTTGTTGTCGTCGCTAGAAAAGATAGAATTGGCTCCTGCCATAAAGCAGAAAGCTTGTTCAACTTGAGAAAGTCTAGCCCTACCGGCACTAAGACGTACATCGGAAGCTGGCATTAAAATTCTGGCTGTGGCAATCATCCGCACAATATCCCAAATGGGGACATCAGGCTGATTTTCTAAGGGTGTACCCGGTACTTGGGAGAGAATATTAATTGGCACAGACTCTGGATGCGGATGTAAGTTTGCCAGAGTGTGTAACATCCCAACCCGGTCATCGTCAGTTTCGCCCAAACCCAGGATACCGCCGGAACAGACAGTAACATTTGTCTGTCGGACATTTTCAATTGTGTTCAAGCGATCGCTATATGTCCTCGTGGTAATAATTGTGCTGTAATATTCCTGCGAGGTATCTAAGTTATGGTTGTAGGCGTAAAGTCCCGCTTCTTCCAATTTCTTGGCCTGATTTGCTGTCAGCATCCCCAGAGTGCAGCACACTTCTAAACCCATTGCGGTTACATCTTTGACCATTTCCAGGACTTCCTCAAATTGTGAGTTATCCCGGACTTCCCGCCAAGCAGCACCCATGCAGATGCGGCTAACACCAGTTTCTTTAGCTTTCTGGGCGATGCTAACTACCGTTTCCTTTTCTAGGAGTGCTTGCGCCTTTACCTCTGTTTTATAGCGGGAAGATTGGGCACAGTAACTGCAATCTTCTGGACAACCTCCCGTTTTAATAGATATGAGCTTACAAACTTGTATTTTTGTTGGGTCATGATATTGGCGATGCACGCTAGCAGCTTGATAAATCAGCTCTAGCAATGGCGTATTGTATATCGCCCGAATCTCTAATTCCTGCCAATCGTAGCGTATTCCCACCACATCACTATCCTTCTTTTAGACTGGGTTAATCAAGAGCTGTCTTTTGGTTGAATCTCCTGCGGTACAGCGTTTGGGCAAAGCGATTTTATCGAAGTTATGCCGCGCACTGTGCTTTATCACCCATTGGCTCTCAATCCTTCCGCTCTAGATATTAGACATCAGCTTATCAAGATTTTGGGTGAATGGCAGATTCACAGCAAAAATACTCAGCCTATCTGTTGGAAGTAAAGCGAAAGCATGGTGTTTTTGGCAAAACACCCATACTTACACCACTGATTATCTAAATTGGCACATAATAATACAGCGAATCTCACTGCTGCTAAACCGCAGGTATGAGAGAATTTATAAAATAAGAGAGAATGTTCCGGGAAAAGATCCCGTCGATTAAGTAATTTATGATATCAGAACTGCCACTAATTACAAGCGATCGCCTATTATTACGAGCAGCGATCCATGAAGATATACCCCAAATTCTCAAATATTTTATTGATAATAAAACTTATCTCACACCATTCTACCCTCTTTGGGCTGATGGCTTTTTCACTGACGAATATTGGCAGTATCAGATAGAGAATAGTTTTCTGGAGTTTATCAATGGGCAATCGTTAAAACTATTTATGTTTACTAAAAAAAATCCAACTGTAATTATTGGAACGGTCAATTTTAGTAATTTTGTCCGAGGAGCCGCTCATTTTTGCTATGTGGGATATAGCCTTGCTGAAAATAAACAAGGTAAAGGATATATGACAGAAGGGCTAAAAGTCGCAATTCAATATCTCTTTCAAGAGTTAAATTTTCACCGGGTCATGGCTAATTATATGCCTCACAATCGGCGCAGTGGCAATGTACTCAAAAGGCTTGGTTTTGTTGTTGAAGGATATGCTAGAGACTATTTGTTAATTAATGGACAATGGGAAGATCATATTCTGACAAGTCTGATCAATCCTGATTGGCAAGCACCTAAGTTTTAAAAGTGGCTGAGGATAATTTTAATAATATTATTTATTGGCAATAGTACAACAGCTTAGTTTTGATGAATTTAAAATATTCAGTTAAAAACATCTACAAATACATAGCAAATTCATAATAAATACACAATAACTCCACAGGCAAATGCAATAGTAATATTTGTTTGCCACCCGGCTCAGTTATCAAGGTTTACTTGAGCCGATGTGTCCAATTGTATTAATGATTGAGGAGTTTTCCAAAATGTCCATTAATTCTATAAAGCGTTTATCTGTCTTTTCTACTATCTTCGCTTTTGCTACCATCTTACACGGAGTTGTCTTGGCAACACCACTTCCAAATTCCGCCACTACACCAGCTTTAAAAACTCAGACTAGTCCTGGATCGCATCAGGCAATCAAACTCACAAATCAACAGCGCCTACAAATTCAAGTAGCTCGCCAGCAAAGAGATAAGGATATTGAGGCTCTATTAAACCCGTCCCAAGATACTAAGTTTAAGGCGGCACTGCAATCTCGTCAGAGAATCAGAACAGTGTTAACATCTTTGGATCTGAATCAAGCTCAACAGAAACAGATTCAATCGATTTTGCAAGCTTATAACCTACAAGTGAAAAAAATTCTATCTTCACAGGCATTACAACCAACATCAAACTCAGTAGGAATTACTCCATCAACATCACAACCAATTACAAAATAAAAAACTCAGTTTTATTTAATTAAGATTAAGTTTCGGAAGACTGGCGGATTTGATCCAAACTTCGATTGAGCCAGTCTTCATACCAATCATAAAAACTCAAAGCTTTCTCCTCATGACTATCTAGATGAAAATCATCAGAGTTAGTGTCATGGAAAGCATGACAAAAAGTCAAAGAAGCAGGATATATTCCATTTTCATTAGTACGGTCATCTATCCAGATTTTTCCTGACTGCTCCCCAGTAATGACTAACATCGCATAAATTCCACAACCATAATTTGTAATGGTGAGAGTGCCCTGAATAAATTTATCATCAAAGTAAGCATCACCGTTGTTAACAAAAGCTGTATTATTCTTGGCAATCAAATCTAAATCATTCCATGCTTTTATTAAAGAAAATGGTTTGGAGAGAATTTCGTAGTTCTCTTGGTATAATTTTTCTGGGATGACCTCTTCATATTCAATTCCCGACAGTCCGCATAAGCCGTATCCTGGCCCTGCACCACCATTACCAACTTCTAAAAGAAAGTTTCGATATTCACTTGGTAGCGTAATATTGTATCTGGATTCAAACACTTGAATATCTTGGTTACTCAAGCAAGGTTTGAATTGATATTGGTGTGATTCTGAGCCAAAAACCTCAAATGTAGCGTCTAAAATAGCTAATTGAGTTAATTTTTTCTTTAATTGCAAAACTTTATTCATTATGCGCTCTAGATTTTAATGGTGGCGCTGCCATATTTTAGATATGGGTCGCTTTTTCCGTCTATGCTGATGCTGATGCTGAAGCCAGAGGTAGTATTAAGGGAAGAATGAATTAAGCTTTGCTCGTAATGACTCTGGCTGAAACTCCAAACTACAAAAATTCTAACAATCCTTTTCTCTCCCTCAACTACGAAAGCGCCTTGGAATCTCTAGGCGACGACTACTACGATGAGGTTGCAGCGGCAGAATTTCCTCAACACCTCCTGCGTTGGCGTAACGATGAACTATTACCCCGTTTTGGTCTAGACCCCCAACTAGTCAAAGACGAAGATTTTATCACAGCCTTTGGCAAATTTCAGGGGCGCAAACCCTTGTTAGCTCTGCGTTACCACGGCTACCAATTTGGTGAATATAACGGGCAGTTGGGTGATGGTAGAGGCTTTCTCTACGGGCAAGTACGCGCCAATGATGGCGAATTGTACGATTTTGGTACGAAAGGTTCTGGGAGAACGCCCTACTCCCGTGGTGGCGATGGTATGCTGACACTCAAAGGTGGCGTGCGAGAAGTTCTGGCTGCGGAAGCATTACACTACTTGGGTGTACGTACCTCGCGCTGTCTGAGCATGATTGAAACAGGTTTACCACTCTGGCGGGGCGATGAACCTTCGCCTACCCGTTCATCTGTGATGATTAGGATGAGCAGTTCTCATATTCGGTTTGGCACTTTTGAGCGACTGCACTATTTCCAGCGTCCAGATTTAACTCAGAAGTTATTAGACCATGTAATTGAGCAGTATTATCGACACTTAAATGCTGAACAAGATAAATATGGCTTGTTTTACGCCGAATTAGTTAAACGGGTTGCACAACTAGTAGCGCAGTGGATGGCGGCTGGCTTTTGTCATGCAGTGTTGAATACTGACAATATGTCGATTACAGGAGAAAGCTTTGATTATGGGCCTTATGCATTTATCCCTACTTATGACCCATACTTTATAGCTGCATACTTTGACTATTCTGGACGCTACTGTTACAGTAATCAACCAATTATTTGCAAGCTGAATTTAGAAATGCTCCAGGAACCTTTAAAGGCAATTATTGATAAAGGCGATATGGAGACTAGTTTAGCTAGGTTTGATGAATATTATCAAGCTGAATACAGTTCTTTGATGTTGAAAAAGTTGGGTTTTGTGGAGTTGCAACATCCACAAGCTGAAGAACTCTTAAATCTCACGATTGAATTCTTGAAAGCGAGCCAAGTTGGCTATCACCAATTCTTTTATGAGATGGCTCGCACTTTTTCATCTAAATGGCGAGATGAGCCAGGTTTTGTAATGAATAGTTCAGATATTGTACCAGTACCGGGCGCATCAGCAATTTTTGATGATTGGTGCATAGCATACCACAAAATCTTGAATGATTTTGATAGCGATCGCATTGATGTAATTGCCCAAACTCTAGCTGTTCATAATCCCAAAACGGTATTATTAAGACCAGTAATTGAATCGATTTGGGAAGCAATTGCTCAGGAAGATAATTGGCAACCTTTTTATGACTTAATCAAGGCAATTCAGTCTAGGGGGTAGTCAAAGTTAAATAGTCGTGTTTACAGACATCCCGCCCGGAACTGAAGTTCCAGGCTGATAGCTTAAGTCCACTCAAGTGGACTAGAATCATCTACTCAGTCCGCTTTAGAGGACTTTAGCTATTAGCCTTGGAATTCTATTCCGAGGCGGGATAGCAACGAAGCGGGGATTGTCGGATGTGGGTAATAAATTATTGAGCATTTTGCCTAACTAAATTGCTGGGCATAAAACCGCGCATAGCGACGCTCTAGGGCTAATAATTCTTCATGGGTTCCCGATTCGACAATTTGACCCTGTTCGAGAACTAAAATACGATCGCACCGTCTAACTGTCGATAAACGGTGAGCAATAATAAACACTGTCCGTTTTTTCATCAGTCTTTCCAGCGCTTCCTGTACCAGTGCTTCTGACTCGGAATCTAAGGCTGATGTCGCCTCATCGAGAATCAAGATTTGGGGATTGAGCAGAACAGCACGAGCGATCGCAATTCTTTGTCTTTGTCCACCTGATAAGTTTACCCCACGTTCGCCTACCCAAGTTTTATAAGCCTCTGGTAGTTGGCTAATAAACTCATGGGCATTAGCAATTTTTGCCGCCTCTTTAACTGCTTTTATGTCAAAAATATCTTGTCCAAAGGCGATATTTTGGGCAATTGTCCCGGAAAACATGATGGTTTCTTGAGGAACAATCCCAATTTGTCGCCGCAGACTATGCAACTTCACATCTCGAATATCAACCCCGTCAATGAAGATTTGCCCAACTTCTGGGTCGTAAAAACGGGGTAAAAGATTCACAAATGTGGTTTTACCAGCGCCAGATGCACCCACAAGGGCGATCGCTTCACCTGGTGATACTAATAAACTGATATCTTTTAAGACAGGTTCACCTGGTTTATAGGCGAAGGAAATATGACGATATTCTACTTTGCCATTGACTGGAGGAAGAGCGATCGCATTTGCTTTTTCGATCGTCGTCGGCTGAATTGCCATCAATTCAAAAACGCGGTCAACAGATGCTTCACCCTGCTTAAATTCGTTGTAGTTGTTAGTAGTGTGACCAATGGGATCGATTAACAGCGCCGCCGCCGCCAGATAACTGAAAAAATTCGCCACTGTCAAGTTATTTTGGGAAATTTGCCACGCTCCCACAATCAGTAACGATAACGCACTTAAGGCTTCCAAAAATCCGATGATGGGAATCTGAATCGCTTTCAGGCGTTCGGCTGAGTATTTTGCTTTGAGACTGCGTTCTGCTTTATGGCCAAAGCGGGCAATTTCGTAATTTTCGGCAGCAAAAGCCTGTACCAAACGAATCCCGTTGAAAACTTCTGCGAGGATGGCTGATAAACCCGACACGCGATTTTGACTTTTTAAGGAATACTTGCGTAAGCGTTCGCCAACCCAGCCGACTAAAATACCCATCAGCGGCGCAACTATCACCGTTGCTAGTGTCAGTTGCCAATTCAGGTAAATCATGTAAATCGGAATTGCTAGCAACTGCAAAATGCAGGGGATAAAGTCGTGAAATACTTTATTTACCACTTCCCCAACCCGGTCAACATCTTCCGTGAGGCGGTAAGCTAAATCACCTGCTTTTGCCGTTTCAAAATAGCTGAGATTTAGCTTTTGAAGATGGGTATAGACTTGCTGGCGGAGATGAAAAGCGACTCTTAAAGCAGCTTTCGCCATGTACATATCTTGTATAGACTGAAACAAGCCTCTAACAATAAATACTAAGGCACAGCTACCAGTTATTTGAGCGATCGCTACTACATTACCTTGGGCAAAGGGAGTTGCCAATCTACCCGCAAGATTTATCAACACTAATGTCGCCAGTACGTATCCCAAGATCCCAATAAGTCCCTTGGTGATGGTTTTCCACTGGAGTCGGATATAAGGCAGCAGTTGCCAGTAATTAGAACGCGTTTTCAAGCTCGAAAGTCCACAACGATATTTTACTTTGTTTGACGCTATCAGTTTTTGATGAGTTTCTGAGCAGTTAACTCATTAGTTACAAACTGTTTTAGCAACTATGGCCAGTCATTAATGAAGCGATCGCCAAATATTTAGACCAAAAAAAAAGCCAAATTGACCAACAAAAAGCCAAAATTCAAGAAGCAATTGAACTGTTAAAAGAATATCGCACTGCCCTCATCACCAACGCCGTCACAGGTAAAATAGATGTGCGCTAAGTCCCCATACGCTAACCCCAGAACCCACTATGACACAAATCACCCTTTCCGACCTCCCTGCAACCATCCAAACCCTACTCAACCAAGCCCAAAAAACAGGCGAACCCCTCACTATTACCCAAAACGGTATCCCCTTCGCCATCATTTCCCCCATCAAGAAAAAATCCCTCCTGGAAACCCTTTCCACCCTTGAACCACTGGACGAAGACTTTGCCGACGTGGACGAAGGATTATTACCCTTAGATGATATTGAGTTTTCAAAATGAGTTATTTATACTTATTAGATACAAACATCATTTCCGAACTAATTAAAAACCCCAGAGGAGTGATATTTTCAAAAATTAAAGATGTCGGAGAAGACAAAATTTGTACAAGTATTATCGTAGCTTGTGAATCAAGATTTGGGGCTAGAAAAAAGAACTCCCAAAAGCTCATAGAAAAACTTGAAATAATTTTGGATAGTATTGAAATACTACCCCTAACTCATCCTGTAGAGCAATATTACGCAGAAATCCGCACTGATTTAGAACAACTTGGTAAACCGATTGGAGGCAATGACTTATTAATTGCTGCCCATTCTTTAACCCTTGGTCTAACTCTTGTTACCGCCAATACTCGTGAATTTTCCCGTGTTCCTAATTTAAAAGTAGAAAACTGGCTCGAACCTCGTTAAAAAATTAGCCCTCTCCTTGTAAGTAAGGAAAAGGCTGAATTAATCTTAAAATAGTTCCTAATTTTCCGGTTGAATTACGAATTACGAATTACTTAATATCCGCCTTCTTCTTCGTATTCTGGTTGTCTTTCCTTGACTTTCTTGGGAATATTCACGGGTTTCGGCGCATCTTCCCAAGCATCGCCGTCTACGTCGTCATAATCATCGTATTCGTCAACGTATGGCTTGTTATAGGGCTGGGCTTCATACTTTAGCGGCTGGGGTTGTTGATACCTGTCGCTGCCTGTTGCCTCGCTCCAGTTATCTTCTTCCTCATCTTCTTCGTATTGAATAGATTCATACTGCCGCGCCTTCATTACCTGACGCTGTGGCCTTTCGTCTTCTACATAGTCTTCTGTCCATTCCTCTTCCCGCGCTACGGGTTCGGGGGTGCGAACTCTCTGCTTGGGTGGCTGTAATGGCGTTCCAGCAGGCAGTTGATTGCCAGGTGCAATTGTACGTGGTGGAGCATAGCCGCCGTATTCTGTGTCTATATCTCGCTCCCAAGGTGCTTTGCCGATGCCCAGGCGCTCTAGTAAACCAACTGTCAACTGGTTTACCCGTTCTTCGGCTCCCTCAAACACAATTAACCTATTAGGGCCAGTGCTGACAATTTCATCCACTGAGAACTCGTAAGTACTCAGAAATTGATCGGGAATTTGGGGCAATCCTAAAGAAGCAATGACTATGGAGTTAAGCTTCCCGGTTTCGCCGTTGAACTTGAAACCTCGAACTTTGCCTAATACTTCACCTGTTTCTGTAATTACTTCCCAGCTAATCAGATTACTGAGAGATTCAACTTCGATATCTTCTATTACATCTTCGTTATCAACCAGAATGACATCACCAATCTGGCTGATGTTGTTGAGGTACATATAGCGCGGTATGCCCGAAATAGAGATCAGGCTATCTCGCAAACCAAGAGCCACAACCTCTCGTTGATCGATATCAACCCAGACTTGACTGATGATGCCTAACCGCTTGCCGTTGTCGCGGGTAATCACCTGGGTATTTAATATGTCGGAACGCCTAATTATCTGTTCGGAGGTCATTCTATACCGAGTCCTGATCTCGAATCCGGTTTAACGCGACGTGCAACTTGTTCTTAGAACCCCTCTCCAAACTTCTCCCGCAAAGGAAGAAAGACTTTGATTTTTGCTCTCTTTCCCTGGTAGGGAAGGGTTTGGGGGTTAGGTTTGAGAGAAACTCGCACATTACGTGGTTTATCTATACACTATTATTAACAAAAACTCAAGCAGATGTATTGGATGATTGTAACTTAATCCCCAAAACTTGAGTGTAAGCTCCTCGTGCTTGAGTAACGCCAATTGTGCGTTCGGCTGATTCTATCATCGGACGACGCAAACTCACAACTATAAATTGCGCTTGTTGTGACTGTTGTTTAATCATTCTAGCTAATCGCTCTACGTTTGCCCCATCTAGGAACATATCTACTTCGTCAAAGGCGTAAAATGGCGACGGACGGTAGCGTTGCAGGGCAAAGATAAAGCTCAAGGCTGTAAGTGATTTTTCTCCCCCAGACATGGAAGCTAGGCGCTGTACGGGTTTACCTTTGGGATGTGCGACTAAATTCAGCCCACTACTAAAGGGATCTTCAGGATTTTCTAGTTGTAAGAAGCCGTCGCCGTCGGAAAGAATGGCAAAAATTGATTGAAAGTTTTCGTTGACAGCATCGAAAGCTTCTTTAAAGGCAAGTTGCCGCAATGTGGTAAAGTTTTCAATCCGTAAAAGTAGTTCGGTGCGTTCTCCTTCTAGTGTCTCTAATTTTTGTGTGAGTTCTTGGAGACGGTTTTGAGTGCGTTCGTATTCTTCCAACGCCAGCATATTGACAGGTTCCATTGCCTGTAAGCGTTTGGTAAGCGATCGCAATTCTTTCTGCAATTCTTCCAAATCTACTTTATCTGGAACTTCTGGCAAGGGATTTGGTAATTCTGCTCCCACATCCCGCAACTGGCTTTGCAGTGCAATTAGTTCTTCGCGGCGCTTCTCTTGGGTTTCTTTGAGTTTTTCGATTTCCCATTGCAATTGTTGTTGGCGCAAAAGATGCGATCGCACTTCCAGTTCTGTGGCGTCGCGTTTTTGTTTTTCTTCTCCTAAATTTTGTTCCATTTGATTTAACGATAAACGGGTTTGGGTGATTTGGTCGTTTATCGTTGTGGTTTGTGCAAAGACGCGATGAATCGCGTCTCTACAAGAGGTTTGTTGGGTTTCGTATTCGGTGATTCGCGTTTCTGCTTCTTGGATTTTTTCTTGCAAACGTTGTTGCTGATTTTCTAAATTTTTTAATCTTTGTTCAGCTTCGCGTAATGCCGTCTCCCGTTGTTGCAATTGTTGCTCTTGGATTTTAATTGTCGCCTGGATTTGTTGCCATTCGCTGGGGGTTTGAGATGCTTCCAACTCTGCTAAAGCGTGTCGCAATTGTTGCAACTGAGTTTCTTGTCCCGGTAATTCCCGCTCTAAAATTTCTAATCGGGATTGAGCAGTGGCTAACTTTTCGCTGTTTTGGGCGAGTTGCGATCGCGTCCCCTCTAATTGCGCTGTTAAATTCTTAATATCTTTCTGCAACTGTTCTAATTGCAACTGCTGTTCGCGTCGCGCCTGACGCGCTTCTGTGAGTTCTTGCGTGAGTTTTTTGGTTCTGGCTGACAAAGTAGCGATCGCTTCTGTACAACGCTCTAAAACCCGCTCAATGTCTACCAAGCGACTTTTTAAAGCGATCGCTTCATCAGATTCCGTCGCTTCCGCATTGCCAAAACGTAACGCTGAACGTTGGGTGTTACTACCGCCAGTCATTGCACCGCTAGTTTCCAGCAATTCCCCGTCTAAGGTGACGATGCGATATAATCCTAAATTTTTCCGCGCCGCCTCAAGACTGGCAAAAACTACCGTGTTACCGAAAACATAGCTAAATACATCTTTGTAACGGCGATCGCAATCGACTAAGTTCACAGCATAATTAACAAAGCCACTGGCAAAACGCAGCGTTGCATCTTGAGTAAATTTAGGTGCATGAATTTTATTCAGCGGTAAAAAAGTCGCCCTCCCGGCACGTTTTTGTTTGAGGAGTTCAATACCCGCTGCGGCTACACCATCATCTTCCACCACAATATGTCCCAAACGTCCACCGGCAGCCATTTCTAAAGCTAGCTGATGGCGGGGTTCCACCTTTCCTAACTGCACAACTAAACCACAAAGTCCAGGCATTCCCGATTGTAAAATTACTTTACTCGCTTGGGTTCCTTGGACTTCTTGCTGTGCTTGCGTTTGCGCCTCGATTTTATCCAACTGGCGTTGTTTTTCTCGTTGCTCAAAAAGTAAGCGTTTTTGGGTTTCCTGTTGGATTTGCAATTCTTGTTCTGTGGCTGAGAGATTTTGGGCTAAATTTTGGATGGGTTCGCTAGAGGCGTTAAATTCCGTTTCAACTTGATTACACTCAGTTTGTTTTTGGGCTAAAAGGGGTTCGTCGCGTTCAATTAACTGGGTTTGCTCTGAAATTAATTGCTGTAACTGATTATTGCGTTCTGTGAGTTGTGCTTTTTCTGTGCGTTGCGGTTCTAGAGTTTGCAGCAAAGTTTCAATTTGACGGTTGAATGCTGTTTGTTGCTGCACCCACGCTTCCGAAGCCGAGGCGATTTCTGCGGCTGCTTCGCGGGAGGTTTCTAGAGATTGGTGCGCTTCGTTTCTTTGGTGTTGGGAAGACGCGATGAATCGCGTCTCTACAATGTGGGTTTCGGCAATTTCTTCTAGGGAATGTCGGTGTTTTTGAATTTCTTGCTGAGTTTGAGCGAGACGTTTAGCGGTTTCTTGGGAAGCTGTTTCTAATTCGGTTAGCTGACGCTGGAGTTGTTTTCGTTCTGCTTCTTGGGTGGCGAGGGTTGATTGTACCGCCAAAAGTTCATCTTCTCCCAATGCTTTGACATGGGCATTGAGTTGTTCGAGTTCAGCAGTTTTTTGGACGATTTCAGAATTTAGGTTTGTGAGTTGGGTTGAGAGTTCAGTAGAATTGCGATCGCCTGTTTGAATTTCGTAAACTAACTTTTCTTGTTGTGCTTGTAGCGATCGCCATGATAAAACAGCTTCCCAGGATTGTTTCGCTAGAAATTCTGTGCGGAGTTTTTGATATTTCTCAGCTTTAGCCCGATCTTGGGCAAGGCGATCGCGTTGTGCAGTTAATTCTGTCTCAATAATCCGACAGCTATCTTCCTTTTCCTTCACCTCATCTAAAGTTGATTTGGCTTGGATGATTTTGCGATCGAACGCCGCCACCCCTGCCAATTCATCAATAATTTCCCGCCGTTCCCGCGCATTCATTGAGATAATGCTGGTGACATCCCCTTGCAGCACCACGTTGTAGCCTTCAGGATAAACCCGCAGGTTACTTAGTTCCTCATGCAACTCCGTCAACGTGCAAGCTACACCATTGATATAATAATTCGACGTGTAACTTCCTTGGTGGGTGACTCGCAGCCTTCTGGTAACACTCCACTCTCCCGATTTTGGATTTTGGACTTTGGATTTTGGATTTTCTTCCCCTGCTTCCTCTACTTCCTCAACTTCCTCTGCTTCCTCACTCTGCGCCTTTGCAGTTTTGGGTAAGACATCCTCCCCCGACAAATCAAACGTCACTGTCACGCTAGCTTCAATAGAAGCGCGTCCTTTAGACGTTTGGGTGTTATTTACCAAATCTGGGAGGCGATCGGCTCGCATTCCCTTAGAACTAGAAAGTCCCAGGCAAAATAGCAGTGCATCTAAAATATTCGATTTACCCGAACCATTTGGCCCAGATATGACAGTACACCCCGGTAGCAAAGGGACTGAAGTAGTGCCACCGAAGGATTTGAAGTTCGTAAGTTCCACGCGCTTGATATGCACCATAGGCGCTGGTTCGCTGGGCTAATGAAGAACAAGTGTATCAACTAATTAAAAATTCGCAAGAGGGTAGGGGGAAAATTAGGGCGTGCTGCTGAACCCAAAGGGCTTGCCGCAGGCGATCGCATGAGGTAGGAGAGACGCAGAGGGTGTAAGGAGAATCGTGTTTCCGAGAAAACCACAATACAAGAGTTAACACGAAAACGAAATTATTTTTTATAAAGTTCAATTATTCGAGGCTTGGAAAATGGAAAATTTCGGCATTTATACCCTTGCTAATGACGCAGTATTCGATCAGCTTGTTGCTTTAATAAATAGCATTGAAGCTAATATTAGTCCAGATATTCCTATTTGCGTAATTCCCTATAACAAAAAAATGGATTTGGTGAAGCAGGAAATTAAATCCAGAAAGAATGTCACCTTATTTGAAGATTGGAACGCCATTAAAATTTGGGATGATTTTGTAAATCAAGTTTGGGATGCTCATCCCAGACAACAAGAATCAAAATTAAATCGTCCTGGTTGGTATAAAGGTTTTGTACATAGAAAATTCGCGGCTTTTCATGGTGATTTTGAACGTTTTGTTTTTTTGGATGCTGATACTTTAGCCATGAAACCAATTGATGATATTTTTAATAAACTCAATAGTTACGATTTAGTCTTTAATGATTGGGAACATGCAAAGCCTAAAGCCGTAACGGAAGTTAATTTAGACATAGTTAAAAAAGCAACTCACTTAACAGAAATTAATTTGCGTTATAAGCTTCATTGTGATAGTTTCTTTGCTTCTAAACGATTATATTTCGACCTTGAAGATTTAAATGTTTTAAAAGAAAGATGGATTGAAAAACAAGAATTTAATTGGCTTCGTCCGGGTTCTTGGTGGTCTAGCTCTGGGTTATTTAACTATATGACCATACATGGCGATCGCTCGATATTTAACTTTACTCTCAGCCCTGATGGTAACGACAGAACCGGTAACTGTGCCAATGCAGATGCTTTTGTTAATATAAATAATATTCTTTACAATCAAGATGGTTTGAAACCAATCCATCGCATTCATTATATGAGCTATCCCTCTGCTGATTTTGCACGTTTGTGTAAAGGAGAAGATGTCAATATTTGCTATAAAAATGAGTTTTTATACTATCGTTTTATTAAACAACCCGAGCAAAAACCCAAAGTTCTAAAACCAGCCAATCAATTTGTCAAGATAAATCGTTTATCTCAAAAAATTATCCAGAAAATTAAGAAGGCGATCGCGTAATTTTTAAAATGGAACATAAAAACAGGGACTTACATAGATGTAAGCCCCTATTTACTTTTCATGCTGATGTTAACTGAGAGCTTCAGTTATTCTTTTATGGCTTTTTCACAGCTTCAACTTTTGCTTCTACCTTCACCGTTTTTACACCTTGAACTTCTTTAGCCAAGGTTTCAGCTTTCTGGAGTTCTTCAGCAGAAGTTGCTGTGCCTTTGAGGATAATTTCACCCTCTTTGTTTTGAACTTGTAACTTGTTACCTGGTAAGCCTTTATTCAACTTTTCGCTAACTTCAGTTTTCAAGTTGCTTTTAGCTTTTGTTGCTGCCGTTTTTTCAGAATCGGTTTTAACTTTAGTATCTGTACTAGATGCTAAAGGAGCCGTTTCTTTGCCTGGAAGTTTGGCGGTAGTTTTATCCGCAGTTTGATTTATCTGAGAAGCGGGTGTTGCTGGTGCTTGAGCGGCTTCATTAGTGGTACTAGGAGTTTCCGAACCAGTTTTAGGAGCCTCTTGACAACCAAAAGTACCAACTACCAAAATGCTACTAACTAGTAATAGAATTAGCTTTTTCATTATCTTCTCCGAATTGAATACTGGAAGCGATTAATTGAGGTGTGTGATGGTGAGGAGCAGATGTTAAAAAGCAATTAAATGTGAAGTAGCAAAAGTTCCCAAGCAATTGCTCAGGTTACTGGAAATTGAAACTTAGACGATTTCTTGAGGCTAAGATTTTGCAGCCATTTCTGAGAAGCGCCAATTCAATTTTCCTGATGGTTGCCAACCAGGATGCCTCTGCATACAGTCAGTAGCTTTCTATGAATTTAATGTAGATGCCCAGTAGCTCTTTCAATGGTAGACTGTGCAGCCTTATCATAGTGACTCGATATTATCAGATTTGAGTCAGTTTGGCGATGTCTACGCCTATGAACTCAAAACTTCAGGGTTTTTGCAATCCTGTGCCAGCAAAATTACCAACAAAATGCTACTTTAGAAACTTATGGCTTACTTACAATGCCCTAAATATCAGGAAATATTAGCCAATGCCCTACCTTACTTCCAACCGCGAAATTAGTGCCATTGTTGCTGAATATACCGAGGCTAAAACGCTGTGGATAGATACAGAAGTTGCTGACTTTAAAAGTCGTAATCCCCGACTATCGCTGATTCAGGTATTAGATAATCCCCAAGATATGAGTGGCGATCGCGTCTACCTTTTAGATGTCTTAGATAAGCCTAATATTATAGCTGAATTTATTGAACAAATTATGATAAATTCTACCATTGAAAAAGTTTTTCACAACGCCAGCTACGATCTAAAGCTTCTCGGTAACAAGAAAGCCAAAAATATTACTTGTACTTTGGATATGGCAAAAAAAATTCCCTACTATCTTTTACCATTACCCAACTACCAACTCAAAACCATAGCTACTGCCCTTTGTAGCTTTAACAATATCGATAAACAAGAACAAACAAGCGATTGGGGAAAACGTCCCCTGACTGAAGAACAGATAGAGTATGCTTACTTAGATTGTATTTATCTGGCTCAAATCCACTCAAATTTATTAGATTTACAAGCCCAAGCAAGCCCCGAACCCGCAACAGAAGATTTAATATCACTAAGTAGTAGATACTCGCAACTTGAGCAGCAATGTAAATTGTTGAATTCAGAATGCGAGCATTTACAAGAACGGATGAAAAAAGCCATGCAAGCTCAAAATATATCTGAAACTTCTTATCATAAACTGACTAGTTATGAGCGTACTACAGTTAAAGCTACATTTACAGAATTAGCAAGGCTAGCACAAAGTGAAGGTATTAATTTAGATTTTCCAATTACACTAACTCAAAAACTCCAAAAAGATTTAGGGCAAAATCTGGAACAACTTTCTGTAGATATTGAAAAAACTACCTCTTGGCGGCTAACTCCCAAAACTCAAGAGAGTGAAACTGAAGATGAGTAAATTGTCCATATAGCTACAAATACCAGAATTCATGGAGTTCTTCTTTAGAAGAAATCTTAATATTTAAAATATATTTTTTTCAAAAAGTATCTTAAAAAACACGATTAATAGTAGTTTACTCCTCATAAACCTATTGTCAATAAGCACATAGATGACAATAGGAAAGAGTCAAATTGACAATTTTTATACTTTCTGAGTCAGATTTTTTCCTTAATATAAATATTAAATGAATTTACTTAATGTCAGGTAAATTTGTCAATTGACTTTAAATGGCTATCAAAAGTTAGAATAACTATTGAGTTAAAGAATTAAAATCTAGATTTTGGTATTAATTACGTTCAGGTGTTGTGGCAGTTTATATTAAATTATGAGACGGCGTTTATTTAAGCAAAAACGAACAAGGGTAAATCAAGTATTTACCATAGCTATTTTTACTACATTGACAGCAATTAGCAGTGTTTCTTGTAGTAAGAATGACAATGTTTTAGTAACAGAAATAGGAGTCAGCCAACCTAGCCGTCGTTCAGCTACAGCTTCCAAAGGTGGGGAATTCTATCTTCAGGGAAAGAATCAGCATTTAAACGGCGATTTACAAGCTGCGATCGCTTCATATACTAAGGCAATAGATCAAAATTCTCAATATGGCGCTGCCTACAACGGCCGGGGATTAGCCTACTTTGATTTGGGAGACAAGGAAAAAGCAATCGCAGATTACAATCAAGCACTTGGCATCAACCCTAACGACGCCGAAGCCTACAATAACCTGGGGAATGCCCGCGCCTCACTAGGAGGTAACAGAGAAGCAGTTAAAGATTACAGTGAAGCGATTCGTCTGAATCCCAACTATGCCGAAGCCTACAATAACCGAGGGAATGCCCGCGCCGCCAATGGAGACAAAAAAGGGGCAATAGACGATCTCGATCAAGCGATTCTCCTCAACCCCAAATATGCGATCGCTTATAATAACCGAGGAAATGCCCGTGCTGCCAATGGAGATCCGCAGGGGGCAATCAAAGATTACAATCAAGCCATTCGCTTCAACCCTAACTTTGCCCCTGCTTACAATAACCGGGGAAATGCCCGCGCCACCAATGGAGACAAGCAGGGAGCGCTGAAGGATTTACAACAAGCAGCAAGCATTTTTCAAAGTCAGGGCAACAACGACTTATACGAACAAGTGATGAAAAACATCAAAGAACTTGGACAGTAGGCAAAAGCTACAGTCAATATGAAAAGGGCGGTTAGAAACCGCGTCTACACAGGCAAAACCCACCTCCGTGGGTTAAAAAAACCTCATTTTTCATTAGTCCGCGCAGGCGGACTTTGTTTGTGTAGCCGCGAATTCCATTCGCTAAGGCTTAAATTTACTTGTTTATACGTTCGACATTCATCCCATTCCAGAACCAAGGTGGATGCGATCCTCAACTTCCGCAAATTTTTCCTGTGCCTGTTGTTCAGTACTCAATAGTGAAACAACAATCGCCACAATAAACGCCAGTGGGATACTGATTAATCCAGGATTCTTCAACGGAAAGGGTGCAGAAGCGTGCTTGAGAATCGTTACCTGAATAGTAGGTGATAAATAAATCAGCACTAAAGAGGAGACAGTACCTACTAACATACTCGCAACCGCACCGTTAGTAGTGAAGCGTCGCCAAAGCATAGATAAGAGCAATGCTGGGAAGTTTGCACTAGCTGCGATCGCAAATGCTAAACCTACCATATAAGCCACGTTTTGCCCTTTAAACAAGATGCCCAAGAATATTGCCACTAATCCCAAAAGCATTGTCGCACCGCGAGCCACCTTCAGCTGTTCTGACTCGTCAGCATGACCCGATCGCACCACATTCACCCATAAATCGTGGGACAATGCAGCTGCACCTGAGAGTGTCAACCCAGCGACAACCGCCAAAATAGTTGCAAAGGAAACAGCGGCAATAAAACCTAAGAAAGCATCACCACCGAGAAATTCTGCCAACATCGGCGCAGCCATGTTACCACCAGTACCAATTTTCTCAATGGCATCTTTACCTACCAGCACCATTGCTCCAAAGCCCAGGATGAAGGTAAGGAGATAAAAAACACCAATAATAGCTGTGGCGTAAGTAACAGAGAGCCGTGCTGCTTTGGCATCGGGTACTGTATAGAAACGCATCAGGATGTGGGGTAGTCCAGCAGTGCCGAACATCAACGACATCCCTAAAGAGATAGCATCCAAGGGGTTAGAAACCAGTTTGCCTGGAGCTAATACACCTGTATATTTCTCAGATGCAGCGGCGAAAAGAGCGAGCGGATTAAAGCCAAATCGTGCCAGTACCAAGACAGCTAGTAAGATAGTTCCACCGAGCAACAGAACTGCTTTGATAATTTGTACCCAAGTGGTAGCAATCATCCCGCCAAAAATCACATAAGCCATCATCACACAACCGACGATGACCACAGCTAATTCATAATCAAAGCCAAACAATAGTTTGATTAGCTCACCAGCACCTACCATTTGGGCAATTAAGTAAAAGCTAATCACTACCAGCGTTCCAATCGCAGAGGCAATACGTACAGGTTTTTGCTGCAAGCGATAAGCTACTACATCGGCAAAGGTGTATTTACCTAAGTTGCGTAATGGCTCGGCAATCAAAAACATGACAATCGGCCAGCCTACCAAGAAGCCGATAGAATAAATTAAGCCATCAAAGCCGTTGAGTGCCACCAGCCCAGCGATACCTAAAAAGCTGGCTGCACTCATAAAGTCTCCTGCTAGGGCCAGCCCATTTTGGAAACCACTGATTTTACCGCCAGCTGTATAGAACTGTGCCGTATTTTTGGTGAGCTTTGCCGCCCAATAGGTAATGCCTAAAGAACTTACAACAAACAGAAAAAAGAAAGCGATCGCCAACGGGTTAAACTTACCAAGACTGGTAATATCCGCCGCCAGTGGCAGATCGAACCACACACTATTCATGCTTTTTTTGGTTTAGTATTTTGGATTTGGGACTAGAAATTGCTAATAGCTAATTTACTTGCGTGTCAGCCTGGCGATTTGGTCGTCGTAACTGCTATTTGCCCAACGCACGTAGATAAAAATTAATACCCATGCTGAGACAATTACCAACGCCCCTAGTAAAATTCCCAGGCTGAGACCAGGAAATACTAATGACCCCAACAGGGGCTTATTGAACGCGATTAATAGGATAAAGCCAAAGTAAATAAACATCATGGCTCCAGTGAGAATCAGCGATACTCGCCAACGTTCAGCCGCGAGAGCCTGGAGAGCCTTTGTGCGATCGTTCATGTCTTCCTTTAGGTTGAGAAGATTAGGTCAGATTGTCTCATTGAAGCTGATTTCTGCGTAATTTTCTTAAAGATTATTAGTAAATCTATTGTTATTTAAAGTAATAAAATTAACTCGGCAAAGTGATATACCAAAATAACAAGGCAACAGCGGCTCTGTTTTGAATCAGATAAACATAAAACTATAGATGCAGTTAGACACAAATAGAGCCGATCTATTCAGTGACTTGTGATTTCACTGAGATTTAAAACTTTTTTATACTACTTCAATTAAGTGAGGGTTCAAGAATTAAATTTTTATATACTAAAAAACAAAATAAATACGTACTTGCTACCAGGTTTTAAAATCCTTCAGGTGTTATGAAATGTTTTTTTAAGTTATCAAATCAACTGAGATTAATAAAAATAATCAATTTTGATTTATAAAATATACCAAAAATTACCCTAGCAGGTTAAAGAAATATTTTAATAACATTTATATTAAGAGCTTGTTATTACACAAATGGGGCATTACCAAAATTTAGCAAAGTATGTTTATTCAAACACTCATCACAGAGCCGATTCAATTTTTCAGAATCGTTGTAATTGTCATATTTTCCATTACTTTACATGAACTTGCTCACGGCTGGGCTGCTATGAGTCAAGGAGATAACACTCCACAAAAAACTGGTCATCTGACGCTTAATCCTCTAGTTCACATGGGCAAAGAATCGATCATTTTTCTGTGCCTCATGGGTATAGCTTGGGGACAAATGCCCGTAAACCCCTCTAAATTTCGCTCTCCCAAGCTAGGCAATATTTTGGTATCCGCAGCCGGGCCATTATCAAATCTGGCTTTAGGCATTCTATTTATTTTAATGCTGAAATTTCTCTCTAATCAGAGTCTTTCAGGACTTTTAAGTGGGGAGTTTTTTTACTTAGCAGCTCGGATTAATTTGACCTTATTTATGTTTAATCTGCTGCCAATTCCGCCACTAGATGGGTTTCATGTTTTCAGTGAGATTTTTCCTCAGCTAAAACCACTACAATATAGTCAATTTGGAGTTTTTGCAATGATGCTTCTATTTATAATTCCAGAATTTGGGGCGGGACTTAGCGAAATTACTGATTTAGTTATTGAGTCAGTGCTTGGCGGAGAATCAGCAGCTTTTTAAGCAAAAATAGATTATTTATATAGTAATCTTATGTGATTTGTGAGAATTGAAACCGCAAGATCCCAGATTTATCAAAGAAGTCTGGGATCTTGTTGTTTATGAAGGTTCTAAGATAGCCACCTTTTTACTGAAATATTCAGTTTTGCCATAGATGCTGATAATACTATCACCAACTGCAAAAAAAGTACCTTCTTGCTCATCTTTAGAGAATTGTAAATTTGGGTATTTAGCAGCAGCTTCTTCAGCAGTCATGGGTTTGGCTTCCATTTCTTCTGGTAATACTCCAGTACAACCAATGTAAAATACCAAAGGATAAATCTTCTCTTGGTAGATATTTTCTACATATTGTTCTAGCTTGTTATTTGCCGTCGTTAAAGCCCCAACCATTTCGTCCTTCTTAATCTGCTTACCAGCTTGTTTATCCTGCAATAACTGCGCCAAACTATCAGCACCAACTTTCTTAAGAATATCTCCGACTATGCCATTTTGCTCAAGCCCAAGAAAATCATCAAAAATTGGTTTCATTAACTCGTCAACTTTCGTAATCTTGGTACGTGATGATAGTAGCCTGTGCCTAAAAGCGAGATTTTCATTCAATGCCATCTCAAAACTAGGCTTGATGAAAATTTCTCCAGTGAATTTATCATAAAGACGATACATTCTATTCAAAAATTTGTTGGCAGAAGGAAACTTACTCAGGTTCAGAATATCTTGACTACCGATATCAATTTTATAGCTCAATTTTGAGTCAAGAGTACCATTAATTAGAGCTTCATGGATGTCTGTGTATTCATTAGTTGTAGGGAAGTTGATGTAAACATTTTTAGACAAATAGTGTTTTTTAAATTCATCTAACTGTCCTGCTACAAATACATCTGACTCCTTTCTTAAGTGAGCAGAAATAATACTAGTAAGTACTTTAATTCCTGCGAGTTCATTAAATAGTCCATCAATGCTGCTGTAACGACTATTTGCAGCTACAAGCGGCAAGTTATCTAACTGAATGGTATATTCAGCACGGAAGTCAAATTCTTCTGCATCCAACACACCTTTTTCTTTGAGTAAGTCAAAGGCTTTTTTACTGCTGATTTTGACTTGTAAGGACTTGACATTTATTTTGCCGTCACTGACAATCGTGTAATTCTTAAAGTTATTGAGGTCATTTACTAGCAAACCTGCTACCTCAATAGCGGGGGTTTGGTCTTCAAATTTGGCAAGCTTGACTTTACGTTTGATAAGCATATTGATAGTAGCAGTATTGCGATTAAACTGAAAATCGCCCATACCAACATACTCAGCATTATCTATATTTTCTGTTCGCAACCAAGGCTGAAGCAGTTCTCCATTTTCGTTTCTCACACCTTTAACGCGCTTGATACCTGTTCTTTGATAATGTTCTTGCAGGTGCTTGATATTGACGATAATATTGTTGCGATATTGTGCAAAAATTTGGATTAGCTCTACTAGAGAAATTTTATTATTCGTCATATTGCTACCTTCCATATAAAGGTCAAGAATCTTTTAAAGCCTGTTAAACCGTGGAAAATTGAAAGGCAAACACACAATAAATTGATGCCAAAATACTAAATTTTGCATATACCACACAACTATTGTGCGTTCGCGATCGCATTCACGAACTAGCTAATCTCGCGGTTCTCAGTTGAGTGAGGTACAAGAACCTCACCCCCAACCCCCTCCCCACAAGCGATGAGGGGACTATGATGTACCTCATGTGATTAGGAAAAGCTATATCGCGTTCATTTACTACAAACTTTGGGCATCGCCTGGTAAACTTTGCGTTGCATACTCACCAGATATTCTTTTATAGTACAATTGTATCATATAAAGGCTAAGTTGTGTAGGCGTAGCCTGTGATAGACATCGCCCTGCAATGAGGTGTTATAGTATTGCTGGCCAGAATAGATTTTCTAACCTTTACGCCCATTATTTTTTTCCCACATTTAGGCTCCGGGTTTGAAATAATCGAAGAGGCGATCGCCTGAATCTGCGCGAATCAATGCTACAACTACATCTGGTAAGGCAGTTAAACTGGGGTAAACCAAATAACGTGGTTCCCAACTGGGGCGGAACTTCTCTCTGTAGGCGTGCAGTCCCTTGAAATTGTAGAAGCGATTCAAATGCCCGTATAGATAGTGCAATACTTTCTCCAAGCGGCGCGATTCTGGGTTTTCTCCAACTCCCGCAAGGGCAGAAAGACCGAAATTAAAGCTATCGTAGCCACCCTCTTTAAAATGTTGAAGCAGGGAAATAAATAGAAAGTCCATTGTGCCATTTTCGAGGGACGCGCGATGTCGCATCATGTCAATAGTGGCTTCGTTGAGTTGGTACTCCCGGAGAATGTTGGCAAAGGCGCTGATGTTACCTTCAGGATTATGCACCACAGCAATCTCACACTCTCGCAGATAAGCTTCGTCAAACCAACCTAAAGAAAAGTGTTTTTCCGAACCTTGTACCATTTTCAGCCATTCATCACTTACAGATTTAAGCTGGTGCAATAAATCATTGCTGATGGGTGGTTGGTAAAACTCGATTTGGTATCCTAGCTTGGTTAAACGACTGATGGATGGTCTAAAGTTTTTCCCGGCTTTACCTTGTAACGTAAAACTCTTCAGGTCAACGATCGCTTCTTCTCCAATCTTGAGTACCTTAAACCCTAAGGACTTGTAAAGCTCAACATCATCGGGCAAAGTTTGGTAAAAACCAGGATACCAGTCGTTGCGCTGACAAAACTGCGAAAAAGCAACAATTGTCTCTTTGCGGTCTTCAATGGGGCCGATGGGATCTCCTAAGGCGATCGCACCCCGTCCCTTGGGAACATAAGCAATTAAACTATTACCCGAAGGGCTGAAATAATAACTTTTATCATTTAATAGTGTGAACGCTGCTAAAGAAGAACATCCATATTGCTCGACAATTTCTTTAGCTTTTTGTCGCTCATTTGTAGTTGCTAGATTCCGCCAAAACACAGGTTGCAATAGCATTACCATTGCATATGTAATAGTAACTGCGGCAATAATATAGATAGAATTAGCAAAGAATTCTCCAAATCGGCTCTTTGGTTGCAGTCCCCAATTATCCTCAGTGAAGAACATCGCCAAAGTCTGAACTATCGCTTCACGCCAATTAAAATTCTCTGAAAACTTGCCGTCTAACAAGTAAAATCCAATAGTTCCGTATGCCAGGGTAAATAATAAAGCGCCTATCAGCGCTCGAACTCCCCGTGCCATCGAAGGACGGTCTGATTGCGCCGTGAAATAATGGCGCATCAAGATTAATTGCAGCAGCAAAACTCCAGAAAGTAGACTTTCTTCATAGTCCAGTCCCTTGAGCAAGTGGCTGAAAATGGAAATTACAAGTAAACCAATGGTAAGTAACCAGGCTATTCTTTTTCGACGTAATAAATTAGTCGCAAGTGCTAGTAAGACAAACCCAGTAATGGCTGCAAAGATATGACCAGTGGCGCGAATTTCAAATGGTAAAAATTCCTTCAACCAGTGATTTCGCCCATATAGGTTAGGCGTCACTGCTGATAATAAATTTACTACTCCGACTAAACCTGTAAGGAAGGCTGCACTCCAAAGTCCAATCTGAGTTTTTAAATTATTGCTCATTAGCCTAAAAGTATTAATTAGGAATTACTAGTTAGTAGTTAGGGGTTTTGGCTTTCTCACTCTCTCGATTGACTCAAATATTTAACAAAGCGGTTTTATCGGCTGTGTTACTTATACGGATTAAGTTTTGATGTTTTGAATTTTATCCATAACACCTTCATTTTAATGCCGCAGCACAAGGGGAGCAGTAGAACCTAATTTTTAAAATTTTAACTCCTAACTCCTAATTTTTAACTCCGAATTTTTTAAACTGTTCCCCTACATAAGAGAGGGAACCTTTAAGATGCTTGTGGAAGTAGTTCCAGCCTACATCAGCACCAGACAAACCATGACCTCCAGGAAACGCATAAAATACGTGAGCAATGCCTAATTTATTTAAGATTTCGTTGAAGGCTTTGGTAGAAGCCAGCAAACTAGTATCATTCATACCTGCATCTAGGTAAACACGCAATTGCTTCCTATCTTCAATTGATAGCTGTTGTACGATTTGTTGGGGACTATTTTGTGAACCGCTATTATCGGTAAAATAACCGCTATGACTAAAGAGAATGTGGAAGTTGTTGAGATGGCGCAACCCGATATTAAAAGCGCCCCATCCTCCAGAAGACAGACCTCCTAGCGCCCAAAACTGGGGTTCTTCTAAAGTGCGGTAGCGTGACTTGACAACTTGCACTAGTTCTGAACCAATTAAAGTCCCCACTTTGCCATTTGGGCCATCAAAATAATCGGGGTCGTATAAAGGACTGGAACCCCGATTATCATTGCCATCAGGTGTAATCACAATTGATGGCGGTAATTTTCCACTTTGATAAAGTTCATGCAATACATCTAAGACTGCATATTTATCAGCGTAAGCACGAGCATCATCATGACCTCCGTGTAGTAGGAATATCACCGGATAGCGCTTTTGCTGATTTTTATTATAAGCAGGCGGCAAAATCACGCCGTAGTTGCGGGCTGCACCCATTGCTTGGGAGTTGAAGGTTGCCAATTGAAACTTTAGCCCAGTATTTGCCTCTTCTTGGGGCGGGTCTAATTGTGGCGCACCTAAGATGAATACATAATAATAACCAGCGGTAGCAAGGAGTGCGATCGCTCCTACCAAAGTAATTAAAAGTTTAGTAATCTTCATATTATTTTTATGTTTAAAAAATCACCTCCATTAGAACTAACTATAGTTAATCTACTGAAAAATTGCAGCCGAGTTTTCCGCATTGACGTTTAAATATCAAAATTTTTGCAAAATAGTCTTATTTCTAGAGTTAATTGCTAATTATTTTGAGTATTTTTATTTTGGTTAATACCTAACTTCTCAGTCCTATGTGCTATTTCAGCAACTCGAAATTGTTCGCCCACGAATGTCAAAGAATCGGATAAATGTTCCCGCCAGTATTGCCAAGTGTGGCTGCCAGGAAACTGACGAAATAAATTATAAACTTTTAGCTTATTTAGTACTTTACTAAAATTTCGAGCCTCGTCGATTTCTTCAACATCTGATATACCAGAGTCTAGATAAATTCGTAACTTTTTGTGAGCTTGTAATGGAATAGTTTTGATATAACTTATTGGGCTATTCATTGGCCCGCTTTTATCATGAAAATAACCGCTATGACTAAATAAAATTGAGAAACGATCTAGGTTGTGTAATCCCACATTGATTGCTCCCCAACCACCAGAAGATAAACCACCTATCGCCCAAAAATCTGGATTGTTTAGTGTCCGATAACGGCTTTGTACAACTTTTACCAACTCATCCCCTACGGCTGTGGAGACTTTACCGTTAGGGCCATCAATATATTCAGGATCTCGGTAGGGGCTAGAGCCACGTTTGTCGTTGCCGTCTGGTGTGATAATGATGCTGGGTGGCAACTTACCTTTAGTATAAAGTTTTTCCACAGTTTTGAGAGCTTGTCCCTTATTCTGATTAAACCAATCAGTGGGATTACCATGTCCACCGTGGAGGAGAAATATTACAGGATAGCTTTGTTTTGGGTTTTGCTCATAACCAGGGGGTAAAGAAACGCCGTAGGTACGACTTGCACCCATTACATGACTATCGTAGGTTTCAATTTTGTAGGTTAGGAGAGTAGCTGAGTTGCTAGTATTGGGCTGGCTTGCAAGAACGGAAGAAGTTTTTTGTAAATCCTGCTGTTGCGGTGGTTTTGCTACGACATTTTGGGATAAATTACAGCTAACTAGGGTTAATACTGAAAATAGCAAGAGAATTTTAGATTGTTTGTAGTTCATCTTTGAAAGACATTGGGCATGGGGTAATTGGTGCTTGTCTTCAAAAGCTTATGCAAATGATATGTCAATGCTGTGTCAACAGAATGGAAACTTTACGACTGGTTGTAAATTAAAAGTCAAGGTTAGGATAAGTTTCTTCACTATGCTTAAAAAGCTGCAACTCAATTTCAGTTCTTTGTTTGGCTTGTTGCTGCTGGTGCTTTCCCTGTGGGCGATCGCTAACGAATTGCATGAGTATAATTATCGTGATATCCTCAACTCTCTAGCTGCTATTCCCAAAAGTCGCTTAAGCTGGGCAATTTGGCTGACAGTCTTGGGTTATCTCGTGATGATTGGGTACGATATTTTAGGTTTTAGCTACATTAATCGTTCCCTAAACTGGAACAAGATTGCTCTAACCAACTTTATTAGCTCTGCGTTTAGTAATACCATAGGTTTTGCCTTGCTAACTGGCAGTGCTATCCGTTATCGATTTTATGCTAATTGGGGAGTTTCAGCAGTTGCGATCGCTCAAGTAATTGCTTTTGCCAATTTTACTTTTTGGTTGGGGATGTTTGCCGTTGCAGGTTTTTTATTTATCATCAACCCACTCAAAATTCCGACTCAATTACATTTACCTTTTGCTACCGTGCGTCCCATCGGCGTAATTTTTCTGTTATTGGTTGCTATCTATTTACTTGGAAGTATTTTTATTAAACAACCGTTAACAATTCGCGGACAAGAATTTCGATTTCCTTCTTTTAAAATATCCCTGGCTCAAATAGCAATTTCTAGTTTTGATTGGATTTTGGCAGCGGCAGTTCTTTATGCTGTACTACCTAGCAATATATCTTTATCCTATCTAGACTTTTTGGGCATCTATTTACTAGCAATGTTTGGCGGTGTTGTTAGTAATGTCCCCGGTGGTTTGGGAGTATTTGAAACTATAATTTTGCTGATTCTCTCATCTAAAGTTTCGGCGGCGGCAATTTTGGGGTCAATGTTAGCTTATCGGGGAGTCTATTATTTCTTACCTTTGCTAATAGCAGCAGGTTTGCTAGGACTTTATGAAATTATATTTAGAAAAGGGAATTTAAAAAATATCGATAAACTGTAAAGTCTGGTTTCAGTATGAATACGAATAGATAGATCCCTAACTTATTAAATAAGTAGGGGATCTGAGACTTTTAAGTAAGGAAAAGCGATAACTTATGTTAATTTTAATTGAAATATATTCACAACTAGTGGTTAAAGTTCCTGATTTTTGCTGAGGCGATCGCTAATCTAATTCCATAAAAATAGTAACAGTTAGTTGCAAATTTTGAAGTAGATTTCCAGAAATCATCAAAATTCAGTTTTACTGTTTGAGGATAGAAAGAATCATGAAAAATAAAGTATTGTTTGGTGCCATCTTTATGGCAACTTGGGTAGGAACATTAATTCCCAGTGCTTTTGCTGCTTCACCCTGTTCTGTGGGACAAAAGGCTGAGGTTCTTTGGAAGGAAGCATGGTATCCGGCAACGGTACTTAAGGTTAATGATGAGAAGTGCTATATTACCTACGATGGTTATGATAGTTCCTGGAATGAATGGGTTGGCACTGCACGTTTTCGGGTATCATTTCAAGCTGGAGATGCAGTGAGAATTTTGTGGAAGCGGAAATGGTATAAAGGGAAGGTTTTAGAAGTTAGTAACAATCGTTATAAAATTACTTATGATGGCTACAATAGTTCTTGGGATGAGTGGGTTGAACCTGCCAGAGTAAGCAGATAGAGAATATTTCACTCTTATAAGTTTAAAGGGACGATTTCACCTGTTGGAGTCGTCCCTTTAAATTTCTAAAAGGGCGGTTATAAACCGCAGCTACACAGACAAAACCCACCTTCGTGGGTTTCAAACCCTCAATTTTTCCTTAGTCCGCGGAGGCGGACTTTGTTTGTGTAGCCGCGAATTCCATTCGCCTTGACTCTAAGTTGAGTATTTGCTCTCCATTAGGTGTTTAGAGGCTGTTAAACTGAGAGCCATAAGTAAAATATCGTGTATTTTGGCAAACTTATGGAGCCAGTATCACTGACAGCAGCTGCGATCGCCTCCCCCCAAATCCAGAATAAGCTAGTTTTGTGCAAAGCGTACCGTGAGAAAACTGAAAAGTGCGTTAGCGAAGCTCACCGTTCGCGTAGCGTTCCGAAGGAAAGGTATCGCCTGAACTAAAATTCATATTGAACTAAGTAAAAATGCCCTTAAACTTACTCAAAATGAGCTTTTACTTACTCAAAAGGAGCTTTTACTTTCTCAAACCCTAGTTTGCTTTCTCATTTTGGTGTTTTCCGCAAGCAAAATCAGCTTTTACTTTCTCAAACTCCAGTTTGCTTTCTCATTTGAGTAATTCACGCATTCATTTTGGTATATCATTGAGCCGAAAGCTAGCGATCCTAGAAAAGAAGTGTAAATCTACAAGCGATCGCTTAAAAAAGAATCCATTCCAACCGATCTATCCATTCTTGGGCTACGGTGTACACAAGCCCTAAAAACCTCAATCGCTTAAGCCAATTTAACCGTTTTTATACGCAGACAATACATTCATCTGCGTATTTTTTATGAAAAAAAGATTCATTCCAATGTATATTTCTGCATTATTTTGGGAATCATAAATCGAGGAAGCATGATAAACCACAAAATATGACTTCCTGAAATATCACGTAACTTTTAGAGGATAATTATGTCTAAACGCAAGTTGCCCAAAGGCCGTAGTGTTAGTTCAGTTGCTCTAGAACCAGAAGTTGCGATCGCAATTCTTGGACTATTTTCCGCTGCGGCTGATGGTGAAGGTATTTCTTCCACAGAAGAATATGCTTTGAGTGAATTTCTCGGTCGGGTTGACTTATTTGAAGATTACTCTGAAGAAGACTTTGAAGAATTGACCGAAAAAGTTGTCAGCTTGATTGAAGAAGAAGAACCAGAAGATTTAATCGCCCAGTCCATCGAATCTTTACCTAATAAAGGTTATCGCGAAGCTGCATATATCACAGCTATCTTAGTGGTAGGGATTGACGAAGAAGTACCCGAAGCTGAACAAGATTATATCTCTGAACTTCAAGAAGCCTTAAATATTTCAGACGAACGCGCACAAGAACTTATTGACGCAGTGTTCGGAGAAGAAGATGAAGACGAAGAGGAAGAGGAGTAATCCGTTTTCAATTACAGCCTCAACCATCTACCATCGTTAATTTGGGGTTGCTAATTTAAAGTAAGAAATAATTTTGTTTGAGTTGAGTTGTTCAGATTCCCGACTTCATAAAGAAGTTGGGAATCTTGCGCTTTATCAAAATTAATCCGATAGAGTACTAATTAGAAATTGGTACATTTTTAAATGCGGCTGTATCTGGCACAAAAATGTCCAAGTTATTAACACCATCGGGAACTCTTAGCCAGATATAAGCATCTGCGGAGGCTTGTGGACGTACTTGAAACAAAGAAACGCTTCCTGTTGAGCGATTGAGAGCAACTCCTTTGTAAGTTACGCTAGTCTCAGGATTGCGGGCTGTTGTACTAGCCACAGATATAATATCACCACCAACAACTCCATCTGTGGCAAGGCGACGAATCCGCATTTGCAGATTTACCACATCACGGTTTCCAGTTTCTGGATCTTTAATTCGCTTTGCTGAAAGTAACTCAACTTCTGCCTTTTTGCCAAAAGCAGGCTGCACAAATTGACCAGCGCTAATTGCTGAAGTTGTAGCACTAACTGGAGATGGTGAAGCCGTTGCTTGTGGAGAAGTTGTAGCTGTAGGACTTGGCACTTGAATGGGAATGGTGGTGCTGACTGTATTGCTAGCATTTAGTGTCTCCCGTAACGTGAAAACTTCATAAGCTACATAGCCGCTACATCCCAAAGCCAAAGTAGAGAGTAATACAGCTACACCAGATAAAAATGTACTCACACCATTGCCTCGATTTCGTATTTCTGTATATGCAGGTTGACTTACGTTTCTATTTTGTAATCCCATAAATTATGTTTGCGCGTAGGCGCAGCCCGTCGTAGACATCGCCCACCTATAAAACATGTGAACATCTTCCCTATACTAGTTAAGTAACTTTACTGAGCCAATTCTTCTCTCTCCGGAAAGAAGTTTTTGGAAAAGTCAAAATATCTATCTTTGGGATAAGGAAAATTGGTGAGACTTAAAACTTTCAATCAATCACTGGGTGTTTTGTTAATATTTTTGACTAGCCAAATAGGATTAAGTTCTATTGCGAAAGCACAAACCCAAGTCGCGCCAAGAACCACTACAAAATCAATTTGCTCTACCCAACTGGGAAAAACTATAGATGCTGTAATCAATCGTCCCTTATTTAGTCGGGCACGTTGGGGAATTTTAGTGCAACCCCTTTCAACGGGGTCAACTCTTTACAGTCGTGATGCTCAGAAATATTTTACTCCCGCATCTAACCTCAAATTGCTGACAACAGCAGCTGCGTTGCAGCAATTGGGTGCTAATTTTCGGATTCGCACCTCAATTTATCAGAATGGCAATGGTGTTTTACGTGTTGTCGGTAGAGGAGATCCCAGCTTAAGCGATACTCAACTGCAAACATTAGCACAGCAGCTAAAACAGAAAGGTATTACTCAAATTCAGCAATTGATAGCTGATGATAGTTATATTCAAGGTGATATTGTTAACCCCACTTGGCAATGGGAAGATGTGCAGTCAAGTGATGGCGTACCAGTCAGCAGCTTTATTTTAAATCAAAATATTTTTAGCTTCAAACTTGTACCACAGGCTGTAGGTAAATCTTTACAATTGGCGTGGCTTGATGCTGGCGAGACGAAACAGTGGCAGATAATTAATCAGTCAGTAACCGTTGCCCAAAATAAACCAAGTTACGTCAATGTTACCCGCGAATTATCAGGAACAGTATTACGAATTCAAGGACAACTGACAACGAATTCTGAACCATCTTTAATAGATTTGCCTGTAGTTGACCCTAATTATTACTTCTTACGACACTTCCGCACTGCTTTAACAACACAAAAAGTTTCCTTGGGACAAACGTTAGTAGTAAGCGGTGGTGTTAATCAACAGGAAATAGCATTTGTAGAGTCGCCGCCTTTATCTGAATTATTAGCAGAGACGAATCTAAATAGTAATAATCTTTATGCTGAAGCACTTCTGAGAGCATTAGCTGTAAAAAAAACCAGAGTGAAAAATCAGACTAGCGCTGATGTAGGTTTAGAAGTTGTCAAAGCGAGTTTAACTCAATTGGGAGTCGATCCGGCGGGTTATATTTTAGTGGATGGTTCGGGTTTATCACGTCGTAACTTAGTGACACCAGAAGCTTTTGTACAAACTTTGCGAGGAATAGCAAGAACACCAACAGCATATATATATCGCGCATCTTTACCCGTGGCAGGTAAAAGTGGAACTTTGAAGGGACGCTTTGAAAACACATCTGCTGAGGGTATTGTGCAAGCAAAAACAGGTACGTTAACGGGTGTAGTTTCTCTATCTGGATATATGAATGCGCCTAAGTATGAGCCATTAGTTTTTAGTATTATCGTCAATCAATCGGAACAACCTGCAACAGTTGTGCGGCAGTCAATTGATGAAATTGTTGTGTTGTTAACGCAGTTGCAGCGTTGTTAACAAATGTTTAGAGATGCAAAATTTTGCGTCTCTACATTCACCTACTCTGATAAGTAATATTGCGATCGCAGTATCGGACGATCGCAATATTGGTTCTGCCATAACTTATTGACAACAAGGCTCTAGACTCGGAGCTATCGCTTGAGCATTAACACAAAGACAATAATGTTTAATAGTTTAGCGCAGTTGCAGTCTGCTTTATAACGACAATCATATCAGTAGTACCAACAAAAAATATGTGGCATAGATGTCAGATTTTTTGATATTACGTATTTTTACTGGTTACACTGCTTTTTAAGGTGACTACGATAGAGCGCATAACAAATATGATGTGCCTTCAATCAATTATGTGGCGTGTTATTACTCAAGTTTAAATCGATAAACTCATTAGTTAACTCTGACAAAAAACCAAGATTACACAATATAAACTACTAGGTTAATTGGGGATTATTTGCTTTAATGCAGATTATTTATACCAACCTGAATGCACAAAAATTAGTGCAAATTAACAAAGCTCAAAATAATTGATGCTGATACAAACAACGACTCAATCAAATAGCTGAGAATATTAGCAATCTGACTATATTCAAGATAATAAAATGGGAATAAACCTACAAAAAGGGCAACATATTTCACTTACTAAAGAAGCTCCTGGGCTAACGAAGCTGATGTGCGGACTCGGCTGGGATGTAGCAAAACGTTCTGGCAGCGGTTTTTTTGGGGCTTTTAGTAATACTCAAGACTGTGACTTGGATGCTTCTGTAATCTGTTTAGATCAAAAGGGTAAAATAACAGATATAAGTAATCTTATTTACTTTGCAAATTTATCCCACAAATCAGGAGCTATTACCCATTTGGGTGATAATCTCACCGGTGCAGGATCGGGTGATGACGAGCAGATTATTGTAGATTTAACTCGGCTACCGAAAGAGATTGTCAAACTAGTTTTTGCAGTTAACATTTACGACTGTATAGCTCGTAAACAAGAATTTACACAGGTACAAAATGCCTTTGTGCGGCTGGTCAATACATCTAACAATCAAGAAGTTGCCAAGTATCATTTATCTGGGTCTGAATACAAAGGAATGACCGGGATGGTCATGGCTGAAATTTACAATCACAATAACGAGTGGAAAATGGCAGCTATTGGTAACGGCATTAATGTAAATGGTTTAGAAGGACTTATGAGAGTCTATGCTTAACGACTTATTGAGTTACTCAACTCAATAAAAACTCTGAATTAAATTCATTTTGAAAAATAGGTAGTCATTATGTCAATTAACCTCAGCAAAGGCGAAAGAATCAATCTTTCAAAAGAAGCACCAAGCTTGAAAAATGCTGGAATTGGTTTAGGATGGGATGTCAACGTTACAGATACAGGTTCGCTTTTTGACCTTGATGCTTCTATATTTATGTTAGGTGCTAACGGAAAAATTCCTCACGAAAAATACTTTGTATTTTATAACAACCCACAATCACCAGACGGTTCTGTAAAACATGAAGGAGATAGCAGAACAGGAGAAGGTCTTGGGGACGATGAAACAATTCAAATCGATTTGAGCAAAGTTGATGCTTCAGTTCAAGAAATAGTTTTTGTCGTCACCATACATGAAGCAGAGCAAAGAAAGCAAAACTTTGGGCAAGTCAGAAACTCGTTTATCAGAATTTATGACAACACTACAGAAAAACAAATTGCTAAGTACGAATTAGAGGAAGATGCTTCCGCAGAAACGGCAATTGAATTTGGTAAGCTTTATCGAAAAGATGGAGAATGGAGATTCCAAGCTGTCGGCGCTGGTTATAAATCGGGGCTGCAAAGTTTTGTAGACCGATATGCTGCTTAGTAGCTATCTCAGAAGGTAATAAAAAGGGAGTATTCATTGGTATACTTCCTTTTTTTTCGTAAAATAATTTTAATCTATAGGATGTATCCATAATGGAAATTGAATTAAACAAAGGTGGCAGGTTTAATCTTTCTAAAGAAGTTCCTAATTTAAAGAAGGTAGCCATTGGCTTAGGTTGGCAAGCAAGTCATAACGGACAAAGCTATGATATTGATGCTTCTGTATTCATGTTAGGTGCAGATGGTAAAGTTCCTGATGATAAATATTTTGTATTTTATAATAACCTTGAATCTTTTGATGGTTCTCTCAGGCACTCAGGAGATAATAGAACCGGAGAAGGTAACGGAGATGATGAGACAATTTATATTGATTTAACAAAAGTTGATTTATCTATTCATGAAATAGTTTTTGTTGTCACTATTCACGACGGACAGGAAAAAAACAAAAATTTTAGCCAAATCAAAAATGCCTTCATCAAAGTTTATAACCAAGAAACAAGAAGGTCTATAGCTCGTTACAATTTGAGAGAGGGCTTTTCTCAAGAGACAGCTTTAGAATTTGGGCGATTATATAAAAATAAGGGTGAATGGAAATTTCAAGCAGTAGGAGAAGGCTATAATACTGGTTTACAAAGTTTTGTAGATAAGTATGTTATCGAAAGTAAACAGGAAGAAAAGAAAGTCGAGCCTAAAGTTAACATTCCTGTAGTAACTTCTTATATTGATATCACAAAAAAAGCTGATATAAACTTGTTAAAAGCCAAAGTTGATATTGTCCTCAAAAAAAGAGGTATTAGTCAAGATGCAGCAAGAGTTGCCTTAGTTCTAGATATTTCTGGTTCTATGAACAATCAATATAATTCTGGTGCAGTACAAGCATTTCTTGAAAGAATAGTTCCTGTAGCTAGTAGATTAGATGATAATAAAACATTAGATGTTTGGTTTTTTGGTTCAAAATACAAAAGGACTAAATCAGTCACAGAGATGAACGTTGATGGTTACATTAAGAAAGAATGTGGTGAAGCTAAGAGAGCTTTACTTGTTTTTAAAATGCCCTCTCTTATGATGGAATTAGGGGGCGGAAACAATGAAAGTTCAGTAATAAAAGATGTAGTCAAGAAGTATATTCAAGAACAACCTAGTAAACTGCCTACATTGATTGTGTTTCTCAGTGATGGAGGTGTAACTGATGAGCAAGGGATTAAAAAAAGTGTTATTGACGCAGCAAAATATCCTATATTTTGGCAATTTGTTGGTTTGGCTGGTTCTAACTATGGAATTTTGGAAAACTTAGATAGGATGGGCGATCGCATTGTTGATAATGCTGATTTTTTTCATGTAGATGATTTAACAAAAATAACTGATGAGCAGTTGTATGAAAGACTGTTGAATGAATTCCCTAGTTGGATGAAACAGGCAAGAGCGAAAGGCATTTTAAGTTAGGGTTCTGAAGCAAATATCGTATCAATAGATTGAGGACTCTATGTTCTAATATCCACATCGAATGAAATTATTTTCAATAAATGTCTCTTTCCGATCGCCTGAATTTAACCAAACCAAATCGCAAGCTCAAAGTCCTTATTTAGCAACATATAGACTTGAGTAGACCTCCTAAAGCCCGTTGTCAGGAATGTCAATCAACAGATTGCTGAAACCTTGTAATCCCAAAACTTCAAGCTGTGGGAGTGTCAATGATTCGGAGTCCCATGATTACTAAGTCGCATTCAATGCTGTCAATTTCGGCAACTTGAGGTAAATGTCCCCAATGTTGAAAACCAAATGTTTCAAAAAGTTTTAAACTAGGTTGATTGTGGGCAAAAATGAAGCATAGTAGGGTCTTTAAACCCAAGTTAGGACTTTCGCTAATTGCTTGTGCTAATAGTTGTCGTCCCAAACCACACCGATGAAAACTAGGGGCTATGTAAATACTAATTTCAGCAGTATTACTATAGGCGGGCCGCCCATAAAAGGATTGGAAACTCAGCCATCCAGCAATTACTCCCTCTACTTCGATTACCCAAAGTGGGCGTTGTGAAGGCGATCGCCCCTTAAACCAAGGAAGGCGACTTTCCACGGATACTGGCTCTAAATCAGCAGTTGCTATGCGGCTAGGAATTGCAGCATTATAAATTGCCACAATTGCAGGCAAGTCAGTTTCAGTCGCATGGCGAATAGTCATTGCTACCGTTTCGGAGAAAATCTTGAGAAAATATTCAAAAATAATACAGCGTTACGAAAGCCGTAACACTATCTCACCAGAATAGTTTTGGCTCCCCAACGTTGACTGCTAATGTTACATCTAGTATCCTTGAGCGGGGAAAAACCAACGTGAAAGCACAGGTATTTAGAGGCGTCAATCAACTATCTTACGAAGATATCCCAGTTCCAACCCTAGAACCAGATGAAGTACTGGTACAGGTGCGGGTTGTGGGGTTGTGTCAGTCAGATATAAAAAAAATTCGTTATCCACTGTATGAACCGCCGCGCATTTTTGGACATGAAACTGCCGGCACGATCGCAGCATTAGGCAATAATGTTAAAGGTTGGCAAGTTGGACAACGGGTAGCGGTAATGCACCACATCCCCTGTATGCGTTGCGCCTACTGCCTAAATGATAATTTCTCTATGTGCGATGTTTACAAAAACATCTCCACAACCGCAGGCTTTAATGCCAGTGGCGGCGGTTTTGCCGATTATGTCAAGGTTCCCGGACATATTGTGGAAAACGGTGGGCTAATTCCCATCCCGGATAATATCAGTTTTGAAGAAGCGAGTTTTGTAGAACCAACTAACTGCTGCTTGAAGGCAGTAAAAAAAGCCCAAATTGCCCCAGGACAAACTGTGTTAGTTACTGGTGCTGGGCCAATTGGGTTAATGTTTATCATGTTGGTGAAGTATTTTGGAGCAAAAGCGATCGCTACTGATTTACTACCCTCTAGAATTGAAAAAGCCTTGAGTGTCGGTGCAAAGGCGGCTTTTGATGCTCGCGATCCTGATTTACCTGCCAAAATCTCTGCCCTAACTGGTGGACTGGGTGTTGATGTTACCTTGCTGGCTGTTCCTAGTGAGAAAGCTTTTTTTCAAGCACTTGATAGTACCCGCAAAGGTGGCAAAATCTTGTTTTTCGCGGAATTCCCCGATGAGGTGGAAATACCCATTAATCCCAATATCCTCTACCGTCGGGAAATTGACTTGATAGGCAGTTATAGCTCATCTTATCGGCTTCAGAGTCTATCAGCTGATATTGTATTTAATCAGCAGATTGACGTACAAGCCTTGATTAGCGATCGCTATCCATTAAAAGATTTATCAACAGCTGTGGAAGTTGCGATCGCACCCACACCGGCTACTTACAAAATCCTGATTTACCCGTAAAATAACGGAGGCAAAGGGACGCAAGGAAATTGTTCTTTGCGTCTTCGGATCTTCTTCTCTTATCTCCTTATTAGCTCAAACAAAATGCTTATTACCCTAGTTGCAGTCGCCCTACTAGCTTTCTATGTCGCCTGGAATCTCGGAGCAAACGATGTTGCTAACGCGATGGGAACCTCTGTCGGTTCCAAAGCTGTTACCCTCAAACAGGCACTAATAATTGCTGGGGTATTAGAGTTTACGGGTGCTGTATTGTTTGGGCATGAGGTAACGGAAACTTTAGCAACAAAAATTGCCAATCCTGCTTTATTTGCAGCTACACCCCAAATATTAGTTGCGGGGATGGTAACGGTACTAATTTCTTGTGGTGTGTGGTTGCAAATTGCCACATCACGCGGGTTACCAGTCTCATCTTCTCATGCAGTTGTTGGTGCGATCGCTGGATTTAGTTGGGTAGCTTTGGGAGCAGGTGCAATTGATTGGTCATCAATTGGCTTAATCACCATTGGCTGGGTTTTAACGCCGTTAATTAGTGGTGCGATCGCTGCTTTATTTTACAGTCAAATCAAGCACTGGATTTTAGATCGACCCAATCAAGTAGTGCAGTTACAAGAATGGATTCCCTGGTTGAGTACTGCGCTGCTAGGTATATTCGGTGTGATTGTATTACCATCGCTGACTGAACCGCTAACCAATTTTGTCATTGAGGAAGTTGGTTTCAACATCCCCAGTTATGACATTCCCTTGTTAATCGGTGCAGTAGCAGTAGTTGGACTCACAATCATTAGTTGGCGACAATTGGGATTGGGGAAAACAGAAGAGTCTATCCAATCCCCAATCTCTAATCCCGTAGAAAGATTATTCGCCAGGTTCCAACTACTGAGTGCTTGCTTTGTAGCCTTTGCTCATGGTTCTAATGATGTGGGAAATGCGATCGCTCCTTTAGCTGCGATCGTTTACATCAATCGCACTGGTAGCGTACCTACAGATGGTATAATTATCCCCATTTGGATTTTAATCCTTGGCGGCGTTGGCATTGTTGGTGGTTTAGCTGTTTGGGGTAAAAAAGTCATCGCCACTATTGGCGAAAACATTATTGCCTTGCAACCTAGTAGTGGATTTTGTGCTGAACTTGCTACTGCTACCACCATCCTCATCGCCTCCCGGCTAGGTTTACCAGTCTCCACCTCCCACGCTCTCGTCGGTGGAGTAGTTGGTATTGGACTGGTGCAAAATATCAAGTCGATTAAATTCAAAACACTAAAAGGCATTGCCGCCGCATGGCTAATTACAATCCCTGTGAGTGCTGGCCTTAGCGCTGCCATCTTTAGCATCGCCCGGATTTTGTTCTTCTAAGAAATATTAATATTTCCCTAACTTTTTTCTCTACTGTATCTACTCAAAGTGGAACCTAGACTGCAACAACGCCAAAAAAGCGTATTTTTGCAGAATTGCTGCTCATTCATTAGAATGTTGTGCAGGGGATGGCGTAACTTTGAATTTCCACAGAAAGATACTTTAATCTCCATTTAGAGATGTAAACTGTCAAACAAGTTACATTCCATAGGAATTTACAGCTAGTTTCGCAAGTCAGACAATTTTGTGGCGATAGCGCACGCACCTGCAAGCCTTTGACAATTACTATTGGCAGTAAAACAATAAATATTTCTTTGGAGTGAGATTTCTTTGAAAGTAAAAATCTCATTGGCGAATATTATTGATGAAAATTAAACTGACCGAATACTTGTCAATGCTGAAGAGAAGACCGTATAGCAAACCGTGGGGCAAATTTGATGCTTTGCCAACCTGTGTCCAGTATGACAGAATTACGTTGAAATGCGGAAGTGCTGTTAAAATTTTTAATTTATCTGACAAAATACAGGAAATTAAGATGAGCGCCAATAAAGCGTACCGGAAGCAGCTTTATCGTCAAGGTGTTAGAGGTTAGAAGCTAATGGGGCGATTCGAGAAGCAACCAGAAAACCCGAGAGTCAGAGGCGAGCTATCCAGAGCAGCAGAAAATGCTCTTTGGGCTGTAGTTGAAGACTTAGAAAATCTTCAGCAGAATGTCCTCAGAGGGTTGCAGGAAGATGTAAAGCGGCTTCAGTCAGAAAAAAACCGATTATCTGATGACATTCAAAGCTTGGTAGAAGAAAAAGAGCATTTACAACAAGTGCGCCAAATCACTGAGCAGCAAGTGTTAATTCGTCAACTGGCAGAAGTTTTAGCAAAGCATATATCTTCACAACTGCAATCCTCTCTGGCAACTTTAGCTAACCAAACCGTAGAGGGCAAGTCTTACGATCAAGCTGCGCTAAAGTCAGCTGAAGTCAGCAGCAATGTAGTAGGTGAAATCAATGAAAAAGTCGAACACATGTTTGACAGCTTGGATGACACCGTTACTGTTACCTTTAACTCGCTGCAACAGGAACTGAAGAATTATCAAAGTAATCTTTCCCAACAGTTGTCACGGATGTACAGCCAGCAACAGCAAGGGGAAACGATTTTGGCGGAGTTTGTTAACCGCCTGCATGGAGAACTAGACAAAACTATAGAAGAAGCTTCACGCAAACCAGCAACAGCAGCTACACCTACTGTTTTGCAGTTTACGGAGCCAGAGAAAAATAGTTCTTTTGAGACATCGCCGCCACCGTTTGGCGAAGTAGTAAGAAATTCCTCTGAGCCAATTTCCTCGATCCCGAATAAATTTCCACCAAGGGAAACGACATCACAACCGCCAGTTGTTAGAGAAAACACCGCGAACCCAAATTCTCTCCCTAGCAACGACTTGTCCCAAAGGGAAACGACATCACAACCGCCAGTTGTTAGAGAAAACACCGCGAACCCAAATTCTCTCCTCAGCAAGGACTTGCCCCAAAGGGAAACAACATTACAGCCGCCAGTTGTTAGAGAAAACACCGCGAACCCAAATTCTCTCCCCAGCAAGGACTTGCCCCAAAGGGAAACGACATTACAGCCGCCAGTTGTTAGAGAAAACACCGCGAACCCAAATTCTCTCCCCAGCAAGGACTTGCCCCAAAGGGAAACGACATTACAGCCACCAGTTGTTAGAGAAGACGCCGCGAATCTAAATTCTGTCCCCAGCCAGGACTTGTCCCAAAGGGAAACAAGATCGGAGCCTCTGGCGGCTGTAGTTCCGCCACCAAAGGACAATGCTACCGAACCAATTTCTGTCCTCAATAAGGGCTTGCCAGATAACGAAACGACATCAGAACCTCCGCCTGCATCTGTTTCACAGCCGAGAATAACGCGACCTTCTCTAAAGCTAAATACCACCGAACCAATTTCTGTCCTCCGCAAAAACGGATCGCAGAGCAAAGCTAAATCCTCACCGACCACTGCGCTAGAGCCGCAGCCGGCAGCAAAACCCTCACAATCGCGATCGCGTAATTCCTCCGGCTTATCGCCGATCCAAATTGGTTTCTTGTTAATTGTCTCATCGGCAGTAGTATCGTCGCTTTACAACGTAGCTATCAAGGTAATTTTCCACGACGGTTCTCAAATTTTTGGAGTATTAGAGGTAGAGCGCTTGCTGCCGCCGACTTTGGGCAATACTCTGTTAATTTTGACGCTACGGTTTATGGTAGTAGTACCACTGATGGTACTTTTGTCTCCTATATTGCATCCAACTTTGTGGCAAGACTTGGAAAACTTGGCTAATTCAGTCCGAGGAAACGCCACACCTGCGAATGCAGCGACCAAGCAGATTTTGCTGTTGTCGATTGTGAGTGGGTGCTTTTTGTTTTTGTCTCAGGTGCTCATTTACATTGCGATCGCTCAAGTCACAACCGGAATGGCGATCGCACTGTTCTTTGTCTATCCGATGGTTAGTGGTCTATTGTCGTGGTTTCTGTTTCGCGATCGCCCTGGCATATTCCGCATCGGTGCGATCGCCGCGATTTGCTGCGGTGAATTGTTAGTTTTAGGGGGTTCTCCCAGCATAGCTACGAGTAATACTTCAATGGGAAGCAGCACTGCGATTCTTGCCGGCGTGGCTTTTGCTGCCTACATAATTCTGACACGGTATTGCGCTAGCAAACTGCATCCTGTGACTTTTACTTTAATTAACTTCGCTACCATGTTGCTGTTAAGCTTTATCTGCTTAATGCTACCTTTACCCAGCAGTTGGAACTTGGTAGTTGACCCCTCTAAAATGCTGGAACTGGTTTTAAGCGCATTTATTTTGGGTGTGCTGACTCTTGCAGGCTATTTGCTGAACAATGTTGGTATCAGTAAATTAGGTGCCTCCCGATCGGCGATCGTTGGTGGTAGCATCCCAGTTTTAACCGTGATTTTCGCTGGGTTAATCATTCAAGAAAATTTGGATATTGTACAAATTCTGGGTGTGTTGTTAGTAACCTTTGGGGCAGCTGCTTTCAGCTTTGAAACAATGCGAAATCAGGTTAAACCCTCTAGTCCCACGAATTAAATGGCGAGTTCAATCACTTTAGGTGTGATGGGAGCTACTTTACCTCCCATCACTCTCAGCATTAACCCTGAAGCTAATACGCCTACTTGTAACTTCTCTAAACTAATGCGATCGCAGGTATTCTATATATTTAGATATTAAATTTCTATATCTATAAAAAATCTGAGTAGTCAGTATCAATCAGTTGAGTGGAGATTTGATGCATATAGAGATGTTGCATTACAAACAACGTCTCTAATGCGTGAAGTAAGGGCAGCTAGCTGCCCCTACCTTGTACCTCATTCATAGATGTGTAGCGGCTTAAAGCAGGGTACGAGAAGCGCTATAAGCGATTAATATTCATTATTAATAATATATTTTATGGTTTTAGCTTGATACAAGTGGCGATAACACTTGTATATAAGCGCCGATCGCAATAACTTGAACTTGACTTGCAATATATTTCTATCGATTTAGCCTGATACAGGTAGGGAAAACACGTATATATAAGCAGTACGAGTATTACTGACTCCAGCAATTGAGCACGAGTACTTGCTCACAAAGGAGATTGGCAAGGAGTTAAGACCATTGCAGTACCTTTTGGAACTAGGAGATAAAGAAACAGTACAAATGTTTAGAGTAACCCGTTTTTCAAGCGTGGGAGATTAATCCTCTTCTGTCGCTATGGGGAGAGAAAAATATTATGGTTATCCTGAGTACCCAAAGAGCATCGAGAATTGAGCGATACGCCATCGCATTCCGATCGGTGTAATTTAACTTTACTGCGGAAAAACCTGAAAATAGGGATTTGAGATTATTCTGTGGCGATCGTGACAGAAGAGGAATAATTCAAAGACTGTAGGGTGAAGAGGTGGGATTGGAGCAATGACGCCATGAAGAGTGCTGAGTTTGGTAAATGCCTACTTGATTAAATACATCTTTTTTTCCTGGTGCGGCTCTAAACCCACCCCTCAAGGATTTTTTTCATACCTGCAACCCCATACCCTGTTTTTTTTGTAAGTGGGCAAGAATAAATTAAGCTATATTAAGCAGTGTAAAGTGAGTTAAATTGTCTTTTAGTAAAATTTTTAGCCTTTAAAATAGGTCTGAAGTCCTTACTACAAACCTTTAATTATTCATGCCCACTTAGTATTTTGTTTGATGAGATGGTATCTTTTTTCCTGTCGCTATGCACTAGTAAACTTGGTCTGCGAGCGCCCAGACGCCCAAAGAAAGAAGCTTATATCGTAGCCCGCTACGGATTCTCTTGCTTTTATAACAACAAACTATCTACGCAATTCAAGGCTCTCAAAGATATAAAACAGCGAGGTAAAAACATACTTGAAAATAGCAAATCAACTAGTTAAATGATAAAGATTTAAAATTCTTTCATGAAGTAAATATAAAATCATGGAGAAAAATTCCCTAAATAATTATCAAATGGAATCCAATATGTTTTATTATATATATGACTAATAACTCATCTTGAGGTTATTTGCATCATCAACAAAGCCTTATATCTACGCGATTCAGTCTTAATTAATCGCGGCTTTCTGTGTCAGACGATAGACAAAAATTGATAAATTAGACTTGTATTTATGAGTCAATATAAAAATATCAACAAACGTTGATTTAACAAGAATATAAATTATTTAAATATGCATAATTTTTAAAGCTAAAAATATATAGATTATTTCCAAATTCAAAAAAACAATGATATGATAGGGGACGATATTTGAAAAAGAACAGGTATTTTGAAATTGGAATTATTTGCTCTACTTGATGTCTACTATGTTCCCTCAAGCCAACGGCTGATACTGCCCAGACATCACTGGAGGTTGTGAACGCGATGATAGTTCACAATGAGCCGTGTGGCTCCACCTCTAAATTTGGCTACACCTGGTAAGCGATTTATTTTGATAACGCTCCCAATTATTTATAGTCACCTGTACACTACAAATAATTAGCCAAAGCTGAAAAAACTATCTTTTTTCGAGTCACAGATATCTCAGATGAACCGCACAAACTACTTTTTACTTCGAGTCGGCATAATGCCATAGTTAGGTTTAAGTAGCTTAACGTTGTTCTCTTGAAAGATGAGAAAAATCCTAGAGAATTCAAAGGCTTTGTAGATTACTTGCAACATAGTTGACTGTTGGGACGTAAACCGCCGTCAAGCTGAACTTGGTAATGTCTGTAATTTTCCGGTCAGATGCAGAAACAGTTATAGTCACAACAACTGAATCTGCCTATATCCAACAAAATATGCGAAAATGGTAGTTTGCGCTACCACCGATTTTATAGTTATCGCATATTAATATAGTCTGAAGTAAAGACTTTGCCTTCAGCTAGGTGTATACTACCTATTTTCATTCGATTAAAAACTGTGTAAACGTGCTATTCAATTGTCTGTAATATGAGTAACGACATAGATCTGATCAAACGTCTTGACCCCAGTGCGATGGATCAGATCATGCTTTATCTGGCTTTTAGTGCCATGCGGACGAGTGGGCACAGGCATGGGGCATTTTTAGACGCAGCCGCAACGGCAGCAAAGTGTGCAATTTACATGACCTATCTAGAGCAGGGACAAAACCTGCGGATGACAGGGCATTTGCACCACCTGGAGCCAAAACGGGTAAAAATTATTGTAGAAGAAGTCAGACAGGCGCTCACAGAGGGCAAACTGTTGAAGATGCTGGGTACTCAGGAACCCCGCTATTTGATTCAATTTCCTTATGTCTGGCTAGAAAAGTATCCTTGGCAACCGGGGCGATCGCGCGTTCCTGGTAGCAGTCTGACAAGTGAAGAAAAAAGACAAATTGAGCAGAAACTGCCAAATAATCTACCTGACGCCCAGTTAGTTAGCTCTTTTGAGTTTCTGGATTTGATTGAGTTTTTGCACAGGCGATCGCAAGAAGACTTGCCACTCGAACACCAAATGCCTTTGAGTGAAGCCTTGGGCGAGCATATCAAGCGCCGTCTGCTCTACTCAGGCACGGTAACACGCATTGATTCTCCTTGGGGAATGCCCTTCTATGCTCTTACCCGTCCTTTTTACGCCCCAGCAGACGATCAAGAACGCACTTACATCATGGTGGAAGACACCGCTCGGTATTTCCGAATGATGAAAAACTGGGCAGAACGACGACGAAATGCCATGCGCTTGCTGGAAGAACTTGATATCCTCCCAGAAAAAATGGAGCAGGCTATGGAAGAACTGGATGAAGTTATTCGTGCCTGGGCAGATAAATATCACCAAGATGGAGGTATTGCAGTGGTTTTACAAACGGCTTTTGGCGAAAAAGAAGACTAGTAGCGCTACGCAAAATTCAAAAAGCTGATAAAGTAAGCTTTTGACTGGTTTTGTGCCTTGCTTCAAAGCAAAGGCATGGTTGGTCTATTTAGACTGTAATACTGTATGTAGGACTCATATTTGATTTTTGAAATACACGCAGTAGCGTGGCAAGGCTAAATCAGTGTAATAGAAAAGGCTCGTAGTAGCGCTTAATCGCTAAAAAACGGCATTTCTAATGCACAACTTTAGCGTTGCCACGCTAGTAGTGTGCGTTATACCTCTGGTAACGTACCATCCGAAAGCTTTGGTGCCATCCTCTCGGCCATAACACACCCTTGTATCTTAGATAGATTTATTAAAAAATCAAATCGGATTGCTATTGTAGCACAGAAGTCACAAACAATTTTGTGAATTTTGTATTGAGATTGTTTAGTTTATAGAATTTGCTAGAACATCGATCCAGTAATCAAAAACCTAAACTATCCTCCTGCTTCAAAGAGGAGATTGGGGAGAGGTTGTTCCAGGATTACTGAATAGGTATTGTAGCAGAGGGCAATTATCTCATATTTTGCACCTAACTGTAGAAAACCCTACAAGCTAAAAATATGAGCAATCAAGCTACATAATTTTTCTGTAATTTTCTCACTAAATATAGGACTTTTGATTTAATACTGAGTTACTAAATACCATTAGTTTAGGACTTACACATTTTACACATTGACCGTTATGTGAATCATAGGCTTTTTAAGCTAAAAGTCTTGCCCTGCCTCGTTCCCAAGCGGAGTTAGAAATGCAATCAACAAGACTCTACCTCCTGGTTTGACGGCAGACAGAGCCTCCCACAAAAGCATTACAAGGCAGTAGCCCAGTAAGGAGAGGTAAGCCAAGTTGGTTGTCTCTGTCAATGCGTAAGCCTTATAGTTTTTTTTGGGGCAATATGTGAGTTAGTTATGGCGAATTTTATATGAATAGTGCAACTCAAGCCATAATAGGGAGGGCATTACAATGCCCTCCCTACAAAAATTACCGACGTTGCATATTTGCGGGATGATTTTGCTAGTTTTGTGGTATGGGCATCTTGCCCGTCCCTTGTATTTCAGGGCGGGCGAGACGCCCACCAAGAATCATCCCTTGATTCAGCAACGCCAAATTACCCTGTATTTTCAGTCAATTACAAAGCACTGTAATTTAATTAGTGCCGGGTTGAGTTGGAACAACGGGTTGCGTTGGAATAACAGGTTGCGTTGGAACAACGGGTTGCGTTGGAACAATCGGTTGCGTTGGAAATGGCGTAGTCTCGATACTTGGACTTGATCCCGTAGGTATCAAAGTCGGCGGTGTAGACAAAGATGAAGCACCTATAACACTGTCACTAGCACTAATACAAGTATCCAACACTTGGGTAGGGGGAATGTCTACTTGACTACGCAAACCAACCACACACTGACCAAAGCGCACGGGCAACAAACTACGACCACAGTAATCTAAAGCTGCCGGATTAATTGCTTCCTGAGTACTTGAACTGACGCCTACTACACAGGTAGCTAACTCTTCAGGACGCCTAGCTCTCTCACAAGAAGAAAGCGCATCTGTCGCGGCAATTTGGGTTTCCTTATCAATTTTTACCACGCAAGCAGCCAAATCCCTTGGACGTAGTGCCGTTGCACAACCTTGTGATGCAGCTTCTGCCGTTACACCCGCTCTTACAAGGCGACCTGCACAGACACTATAATCATTGTTGTAAGAGGCAGCGATCGCTGTATTTGGTAAGATCGTTGCCAAGCATCCAGCTATAGCCAAAACTGGTATTGTTAAAATCCTGGAGGTGGAACTGGCTTGTTTGTTCTTACCTCTATTAACCGCTTTATTGCTCATTGATATTGCCATTCTCCAAACACCCAAGGTTATGCTAACTCAAATATTTTAAAAATCCTCTGCAATTAAAGAATTTCAGCGGTAGCAAGGTATAGACATAATTAATTATGCCAGAAATTGTGTTAATATAACTGTTTGAAAGATAAGTAGGCAACGTAAAAAGTATTTCAGAGTAAGAATACTGCGTAAACCAATCTGATGATTGAGTAGCTTACGAAACTAAATAAACACAAAAAAGTTATTGGCAGAAGTACGGCGTGACAGGCCGGAATTCAAGCTTGGAAGCTAGTATGTCGGTACCGACTTAAAGCAACTGGCGCAAAAGTTGATGCCTCTACTTTGGTAGGATACGTCATACCAAGGCAAGCAGGCTCACAAAACCAAGAATCCTCTGATTTTTAATCGGGGGAATGTCAAAATGGAATGTTTGGGTAAAGTTTAAACAGGATTAGATTAAGGAAACTCATGTCCCGATATAGAGGGCCACGCCTCAGAATTGTACGCCGCTTGGGCGATTTACCAGGATTAACTCGTAAAAGCGCCAGACGCGCTTATCCGCCTGGTCAGCATGGTCAGAACCGCAAAAAGCGCTCTGAGTATGCTATCCGTCTAGAAGAAAAGCAAAAGCTCCGCTTCAACTACGGTTTGACTGAAAAACAATTGCTGCGCTATGTGCGGAAAGCCAGACGTGTTACTGGTTCTACCGGACAAGTGCTCCTGCAATTGCTAGAAATGCGCTTGGATAATACCGTTTTCCGCTTGGGTATAGCCCCGACTATCCCAGCGGCTCGTCAACTGGTAAATCACGGTCACGTAACTGTTAACGGTCGTGTGGTTAATATTGCCAGCTACCAATGCCGTCCTGGCGAAGTAATCGCAGTCAGGGATCGCGCACAATCACGGAAGTTGGTGGAAGCTAACTTGCAATATCCCGGTTTGGCAAACCTCCCCAGTCATTTGGAGTTTGACAAAAATAAGTTGGTTGGAAGAGTCAACAGCGTTATTGAACGGGAATGGGTGGCACTACAAGTTAACGAACTACTTGTGGTGGAATACTACTCACGACAAGCGTAATAGTCATTTGTCTTTAGTCATTTGTCCTTAGTTATTTGCAAAGGACAAATGACAAATTACTATCCGCCAATTTGTGACATAGTGCGCGTATATGTACCTAAAATGCCAGAGTCGCGCTCTTTAAAGTTAATTTCTGGCTTTATACCTAATAAATGCCTGACCTGCTCTTGTAATTGAGCGGTGTTTACACCAGAACGCAAAGCAGTTTTTAAATCTATTTGACCAGTTTCATTTAATAAACAAGGACGCAGCCAGCCATCTGCACTCAGGCGCATCCGGTTACAACGATCGCAAAAACATTCTGACATCTGACTAATAAATCCCAGTGTCCCCTTCGCACCGGGAATTTGAAAAACATCAGCAGGGCCAGCACCACGAACTTGTGATTCTGTCAAGCCCCAGCGATCGCGGATAGATTCTCGTAACTCGGCTGAAGATACCCAACCGCGATCGCCAAACAAATCTACATTACCAATAGGCATAAATTCAATAAATCGAACATGCCACTGTTTATCAATTGTCAGGGCGGCTAAATCTAAAACTTCGTGGTCATTAACGCCAGGAATCACCACCACATTCAGCTTCAGTGGGTCGAATCCGACCTGATGGGCAGCTTGAATCCCCTGCCAAACTTGTTGCCAACGAGAACGCCCCTGATTACCGATAATTTGGTCAAAAATATCAGGATCGAGAGAGTCAAGACTAATATTAATTCGTCGCAAACCAGCATTGTAAAGGTTTTGTGCCATCGGAGCCAGCAAAAAACCGTTGGTGGTCATTGAGAGGTCTTGAGTTTGGGGCAGAGATGCGATCGCGCTTACTAAATCTACCACGCGCGGACGCAACAAGGGTTCACCCCCAGTCAACCGAAACCGGGTAAAGCCGACTGGAATAAATACCTCTTCAATTAAGGTGAGCAGTTCCTCATCAGTCAACAGCTGTTGCTTGAGAATATAGTCCAGTTCTACTCCCTCTGGCATACAGTATTGACAACGAAAATTGCAGCGATCGATTAAGCTAATCCGGAGGTAATCTACCTGGTTCATCGTTTTATTTTTATTGTCTCTGATTAATTAAAGACTTTACAAAGGTGGTACCCCTTCCTACTATATTTGTTGTAACTCAAGATACCGTACTCCCCCTTAAGTGAGAGTCCACAGATTGTGGCATAATAAGCCGATCGCATCCACTAGTTAGTCATCAATCGTGCAAGACACCGACTCCATCAACGACCTCGCTGCGGCTTTGCAACTTGCTACCCCAAGCAGTTAAGAAAAAAGCGGCAGATAACACCCTTCCTCCCCGCTACATCGCCCCACTGGTGAAAGAAATGGAAAAACTGCCAGAATCGCAGCAAAAGTTTATCTAAAAGGAAATAGCTGCTAACCCTGATTTGGATACTCTAAAACAGGTAACTACTGAAGCGCGTAACTTGGCGAAATATCTCAAAGGAGCAGTTCAAGTTCAAACGTTGACGCAGGAAGATGTTGATATCGAAACAGCCCTAGAAGAAGCGAAAAGAGTTCGCTGTTTGAGCATTGCTGCTGATTTGGTAAATCAAGCATCGCAGATTGAACAAACTATCGCTAAACTCTACATGACTTGGAAACGCATCGGCAATTTAGCATATCGATTATATGTAGATACTGGCGCAAGTACACCCAACTTGCGATCGCTCCTCACTTGCTTGGAACCTCTGAGTGATGAAATTATGGAATTGCAACTTAGTGGCGCGACTGAACACACTATTCGTTTGCAAATTTAGGAGACGAATTAGGGAGTGGGGAGTTAGGAGTTTGAGGTTTGGATGCCCAGATTTGAGATTTCTGCCACTTAACTGGGAATACTATGCTGAGATTCCTTGTAAGGTAAGAGTGGATTCCTAAAAACATGAACTCGATTACACTACAAAAAGCAAAACAGGCTGTATTTATAAAATTTTCTAATGTATTGCAGCACCTTTCTAAACTTATACTTTGTATTTTACTCGCATTAATTCTGAGTATGACAGAGATTATTTTACCTACTATACCTATAACAAGGCACGGAGTGGCTGAGGCAGTTCCCATAAATAAATATCTATCGTCCTTGCAGGTAGAAAAGACATTCGCAGTTTTGGAAAAAGCTACAAATTTTATTGCCACAGGGAGTTCTTTTATCCCAGATATTTCTATTTTAAGGGCAACATTGGCACCAACTTTCGCACCAACTCTTGCCCCAACTTTCGCACCAACTCTTGCCCCAACTTTTGCTCCTTTCTCTTTAATTTACAGAGTAGATTTCTTTTTTGAAGCTCAAGAGCTTAACTTAATTAAGATTAATATAAATGATAAAAAAGATTCCTTCGTATCTGCTGCTCTAGAATCTTATAAATTAGGAGTCGAAAAGGCTCAAGAAAAAGCAGATTATAAGGGTGCTGTTAAGCATTACAGCGATGCTTTGAGCAAAGATGGCAAATTCGCAGAAGCCCATGTAAGCCGAGGTCGTGCATATTCAGAGTTAGGAGATCAGGAAAGAGCTATTGCCGATTATACTATAGCAATGAATGTTAGTCCGAAATTTGCTGAAGACAAAGACAGATATGTTGAACCATTACTAGGACGAGGTACTGTTTACATCAAACTTGGTAATTATCAGGCAGCACTTGATGATTTTAATCTAGCAATTAAACTAAATCCTGACTTTTATGATGCTTATTTAGCCAGAGCTATTATCTATATTGAACAAAAAGATTATCAACAAGCGATTAAGGATTTAACAGAAGCATTAAACTTAACTGCTGACAATTATCCTGCTGCTTTTTTAAAACGTGGTTCTGTTTGGGCTGAATTGGGCGAATATGAAAAAGCCATTGAAGACTTTACTCAGGCTATTGATAATCAGGCAGACGATGCTAGTACATATTTTCCAGATGCCTACTATAAGCGCGGGCTTATTAATTTAAATTTAGGAAAACCAGAAAAAGCAATCAAGGATTTCAATAATGCTATTAATCTAGATTCTAAGTATTATGAAGCATATTATAAACGTGCGATCGCTCACGAAAAAATTGGAGAATATGAAGCAGCAAATCAAGATTACATCAATGCCAATTACAGTAAAGGATTATTAACATATAACCTCACTGGGCATTCAGGAATGTTTGGTGCGGTTCGCTCAGTAGCTATCAGTCCTGATGGAATAACTTTAGCAAGTGGAAGTGAAGACTCAACCATTAAACTGTGGAACTTAAAGACTGGACAAGAAATTAAGACACTTTTTGTAAATTCCGGCTCAGTTCTTGCTGTGAGTTTTAGCCCTGATGGTCAAACTCTTGCTAGCTCCACTACTCAAAAAATTATTAAATTTTGGAATGTTAGTACAGGAGAAGAAATCCTTACTATATCAGGGCATTATGATTGGATTCATTCCCTTGCCTTTAGTCCAGACGGACAGATCATAGCTAGTGGAAGTGATGACAAAACCATTAAATTTTGGAATATAGAAACTGGAGAGAAAATTCACAGCTTCTCTGGTCATTCAGATTACATTAAGTCTTTGAGTTTTAGTCCAAATAATAATATTATCGCTAGTGGAAGCTGCGACAAAACTATCAAACTATGGGATGTGCAAACTGGCAAAGAAATTAATACCCTAAAAGGACATCAACAGTGTGTCCGTGCTATTGCTTTTAGCCCAAATGGTCAGACTTTGGCTAGTGGTAGTCAAGACAATAACATCATACTTTGGGATTTGCAAAATAATAGGCAGATACGTACTTTCAAAGGTCATTATAATGCAGTAACATCCCTGGCTTTTAGCCCTGATGGTCTAACCATTGTGAGTGGCAGTGATGACAAAACCATTAAACTATGGGATGTGCAAACTGGACTAACAATTATCACTCTTTTTGGGCATGAATCTTATGTAGAGTCAGTAGCTTTTAGTCCAGATGGTAAAAATATTGTTAGTGGTGGTTATGACAAAACAGTTAAAGTGTGGCAGATGCCTTGGCAGTAAACTAAAGATAGTATGAGCAAAGAGTGCGATCGCACCATACTATATTTGTTGTAACTCAAGATACCGTACTCCCCCTTAAGTGAGAGTCCACAGATTGTGGCATAATAAGCCGATCGCATCCACTAGTTAGTCATCAATCGTGCAAGACACCGACTCCATCAACGACCTTGCTGCTGCTTTACTACAGCCAGCCGATATCAGCTTTGAACTGCCCGATCCAGAAGATGAACAGATTCTAGAGTCAGATTTTCAACAGCAGCTAGAAATAGCTTGGCAGGTATGCGATCGCTTTGATTTGCAAACTGAAATCTGGCGGGGGCGAATTTTACGCGCTATCCGCGATAGAGAGAAAGTGGGTGGTGACGGACGCGGTACTGGCTTTCTGCGATGGCTAAAAGAGCGGGAAATCAGCAAAAGTCAAGCTTATGCTTGGATTCAACTAGCGAATAGTGCTGATACTCTCATCGAAGATGGTAAACTCGACCCCGCAACTGTGAACAACTTCAGCAAACGGGCATTTGTTGAAACCTCCAAAGCAGTTCCAGAAGTGCAACAGATGGTGAGTGAAGCCGCCCAAAAAGGCGATCGCATCACTAGGCGGGAAGTGCGTCAACTTAGCGATGAATGGACAGCCATGTCCTCAGATTTGTTACCCGAATCAGTCAAAGAAAAAGCAGCAGATAACACCCTTCCCCCACGCTACATCGCCCCACTGGTGAAGGAAATGGAAAAACTGCCAGAATCGCACCAAAAATTTATCCAAAAGGAAATTGCTGCTAATCCTGATGTAGATACCCTGAAACAGGTAACTACTGAAGCGCGTAACTTGGCCAAATATCTTAAAGGGGCGGCTCAAGTCCAAGCGTTAACGCAGGAAAATGTTGATATTGAAACAGCTTTAGAAGAAGCGCAAAGAGTCGGCTGTTTAAGCATTGCTGCTGATTTGGTGAATCAAGCATCGCAAATTGAACAAACGATCGCTAAACTCTACATGACTTGGAAACGAATCGGTAATTTAGCAGATCGATTATATGTAGATACAGGTGCAAGTACACCCAACTTGCGATCGCTTCTGACTTGTTTGGAACCTCTGGGTGGTGAAATCATGGAATTGCAACTTAGTGGTGCGACTGAACACACTGTACGTGTGCAAATTCAGGAAACTAGTTAGGAGTTAGGAGTTATATCATTTCACACAAACCCTGATACATATAAATTTCTCATAGGGGCACAGCATTTATAATGCTATTTCATCAATGCCTACAGTTGGCTACGCCTATGCATTTGCTGATTGCGTTCATCCTAAAACAACTTAAAACAAAGACCTCTAAGAGGTTTTACTACACTAAACCTGTCCCTCTTTGATTTGGAGAGGGACAGGCTTGAACTTTAGTTCAAGATAGGGAGAGGTTTGTCGAACTCACGTCTAATTAGCAGCGCAAGACGTAGCGACGAGCGAGGAGTTATGGGGCGTTGCCGTGGGTACTTGAGCCATTAGAACCACGTTACCATTGGCATCTATAACCCATCCTTGAGCTTCCACAATTTGAGCAGGTTCATTGACAGAATTAACATTCTGTGATTTTTCTTCTGTGTTTTGCTGCGCCTGAACAACTACTCTTTTCTGAATACCGCTAGCAGGATTCTTACTCTCTGGCTCCATCGCGATCCAATTTACCAACACCGCATCATCAGCTATCAATGGCTGCGTAGGATCGGATATTAATCCTCCACGTCCAGTAGCAATAAATGAACTCCTTCCTATTTTTCCACCAGAATTACAACCAGCAACAATTTGCTGCGAAGCATCAACCAGATTTACGGGCAGTTCTACTAATCCTTTACTAGGGTCAGCATCTGGTGAGTTGATTTGTACTGTGCCATTTAACGAAGGGTTTTGCTGAGAAAACGCGGTGATGTCACTTGTTGGCAGGTTATTCGGTTTGATTTCGCCTGTTGAGTCAAGCTTCTCTACGTCTGCACGGGTACGGAGCAGAAATCCAAAGATATTCTTAGTGGTGATTGTGATTTTACCACCTGAGCCAGAGAAGGCGTTGGCGGTGATATCGTTATTTTCTAAGGGGGTAGCGATAACGAAGCCATTAGGCGCATTGATGGCAATATTACCGCCAGCGGCAGTTTTATCGCCCCCAGCATTAGTGGATATTTGACTATTGTGGCGCATGAGTAATAAGTCCCGCACCTGTAGCGTAATATTCCCGCCTTCACCTGACTGACTATTAGATGTGAGTGTTCCTTTGTCCAGAAGTATAGAGCCAGTGTTTATATTGAGTTCACCTGTTTTCCCTAAATTGGGTACACCCTCTTGATAGTTGAAATCATTTTGAATTTCACTGCTCACAGTTATTGCAGCTCCATCCCGGACAATCAATTGCTTTGTAGTTACTATCAAGTTGCCGCCATCTCCAGACCCTTCAGTGCCAGCAAACAAGCCACTGAGCTTAGAACCATTTGGTGAAGTTCCACTTAGTTCTACGGACTCAGAGGCGTTCACTGTCAAATTTCCTCCATATCCTTTGGCTGGTATAAATTGATTTGACTTAGTAAATAGTATTATTGAAGACTCTGTTGATATCCCTGCTCCCCCCTGGATACGCAACATTCTGGTGTTTATCGTTATATCAGCAGCATTTCCATCACCAACGCTAAACAATCCACTGGGTCGTAAATCAATACCGGCTTGTAATGGTATAAGCGTACCGCCGATCAGTTCCACCGAATCTGAGGCATTTACGATTAATTGGCCGGGCAAACCCGAACCAAGATTATACATTAATACTTGTGCTCCATCCCTGACAATCAACTCTCCGGTAGCGATCTGTATGTTTCCAGCGTTTCCAGTAGAGTAAGTCCCAGTCGATAATATTGCATTACCGCCAAGTTCTACAGACTCGGCGGCAGTTACTATCAAATTCCCTCCTTGTTGCGCTCCTAATGTGTCATTAGTAATGTATGAGTCGCCATTGAGCAGTACGCGCCTGCCCTGTATTTGGATATTACCGCCACCATCGCCACTAGTATCTACATTAGACGTATATGTGTTAGAACCATCAGTTCGTTGGATGAGTTGAATATTCTGGAAATTCTGAACACCTTCATACCCTAAATTCCAGCCTTGGTTTGTTGGATTCAGACTGACTAGACTATTGCCAGCGACACTTCCTAGCTCGATTCGTCCCAACTCTGCTGTTAAATTTCCTCCCTCCAGGGTGAGATCGCCACCTATAAGCGCCAAGGTTTTGCCTTGCTGCACCTGTAGACCAACAGGCTTTAATAAGGAACTGGTTGCGCCACCTGGACTCGCTTGGGATTGATTGTGGATGGTTCCTGGTGTAGCTCCAAATTGTAAGCCAACGGGAACACTGACTGTCAGAAGGGGTGTGGTTTGGGGATCTGTGGCGCTAAAGTTAGTACCATCGGCAAAGTTTAGACTACTCGCCGTACTCGCAACAAATGAACCGCCGATGTTTAAAGAAGCATTGGGGCCAAAAATAATCCCGTTGGGATTAATTAGAAAGAGGTTGGCTGTAGAGTTAGCTCGAAGTGTGCCATCAATATTAGAAATAGACTTGCCTGTTACTCGAGCAATGACGTTATCAATATTTGCCGCATTGTTAAAGTAAGCTGTAGTGCCAGTGAGAACAGAAAACTGTTCAAAGCTGTGGAACAAGTTTGTACCATGAATTGCCCCACCATCAATTTGGTCAGTAAGCTGACCATCGATTCGCTTGGGTGTAACAACTGAATTTTCCGCTCCCAAAGTGTTATCATTGATAATCTGGGCCAAAGCATAACTCCCAGAAAAAGTGAGCACTTCAGTAATTCCTAAAGCACTCACTAATCCTAACTTCCAGTACCAAATACTTCGGCTTTGAGCCATTATATAATTCGCACCAAAAAACAATAGTTTAGTAAATTACTGCTCATTACTAATTAGCATAATGATACCGTGACAGGATCTATGCAGCCTAAATTTGTGAGTATAAAAATCGGCGTTTTCATATTCACTTAAATGAAGCTATTAACGGCTGTGGAATGACTATATCCTTTAGCAGTAGCAGCCTCTAGGATTTTGGTTTGTAGGGCAAGGGATACACAATAATTTATTCACTAGCATTAATTCCTGTCCTAGCTCTCCTGTAATTTCTGGCAACAGTTTATTGGCTTGGTTATTATCAACAGCATCACTATCTTGAATTTTATTTAAATCTATAGTGCACTGAAACTTAATTTTAAGAACTTTGTTTCCGGATATAGAATACTTTTCGAGTAACTGGTGGAAGTTAGAATTTTGCAGTATCTCATTTATTTCTTGCTGAATATCGTCTTTTAACTGCTGTACTGTTTGAGATTCCATGAATTTTACTTTCCTTACAGAGTGGTAAATGTGTAAACTTATCCTGTGACTAAATTAACGTGACTTCGATTAAGTAAGTCGGAGGAAATAATTGTCGTTGGGATAAGGCAATAGGCAATAGGAAATAGGCAGAATGGTTTTAGCCTAGTTCGTTTTCTTCACATAGTTTGATTTTATTGTGCCTACTTACTCAGTAGAGTTTGGCAACGAAGAAATCAAGGATACAGAGTATAGAGGGCTGCAAAAGTTTTAATAGTCTAAAACTTTTGTAAACACCCATAATTATTACTTCAGCTTCGCTAGTAACAATTACGCATTGTATAACTAAACTGTATATATCTTTTGTGGAATTTCCTTAAAGCTTGATACAAAAAGCGATCGCTTGTATGAAGCTGATAGCGAATTAGCGATCGCACTGACACTTAGTTTATTAAAAGGAGCGATCGCTTGCGTGAAGTTCATTGCAAAGAAGCGATCGCCCCGACAAAAGTGGCGAGAATCTCAATTTTTAATTAGCAGCGCAAGCTGTAGCGACGAGCGAGGATTTATGGGGCGACGCAGTGGGTACTTGAGCAACCAGAACCACGTTACCATTAGCATCCATTACCCATCCTTGGGCTTCCACAATTTGAGTAGGCACGTTGACAGAATTAAACTTTTGTGATTTGTCTTCTGTGTTTTGCTGCTTGCGAACAAGCACTTTTTTCTGGATACCCCCAGCACGATTCTGACTCTCTGGCTCCACTGTAATCCAATCTGCTAGCACCGCATCAGCTATCAATGGCTCAGTGGGATCGGGTGCTAATCCTCCACGCCCAGTCGCAATAAATGAACTCCTGGCAATTTTGTCACCAGGATTACAAGCAGCAACAACTTGCTGTGAAGCCTCAACCAGCTTTACAGGCAGTTGTACCAATCCTTTACTGGGGTCAGCATCTGGTGAGTTGACTTGTACAGTGCCATTTAATGAAGAGTTTTGCTGAGAAAATGCGGTAATGTCACTTGTTCGCAGGTTATTCGGGTTTATTTCTTTTGGGTCAAGTCTGTCTACGTCTGCACGAGTGCGCGGCACAAACCCAAAGATGTTCTTAGTGGTGATTGTGACCTTACCACCAGAGCCAGAGAAGGCATTGGCAGTGATATCGCTATTTTCTAAGGGAGCAGCGCCGAGGAAGCCATTAGGTGCTTTGATGGTGATATTACCACCATTTCCATCAAGCCCTGTCGTACCTGCGTTAGTGGTTATTTTACTTTCGCGGCGCATCAGTAATAAGTCTTGCACCTGTAGCGTAATATTCCCGCCTCGACCTGACTCGCTTTCAGATGTGAGTTTTCCTTTATTGTCCAGAAGTATGGAGCGAGCGGTTATATTTAAATCGCCTGCTTTCCCTAATTTATTTGGATCTGCGTCGTCATAGATTGCATTTTTTCGAGCTTGGCTGCTCACAGCTATTGCACCCCCATCTTTGATAATCAATCGCCCTGTAGTTAAGGTCAAGTTTCCACCATCTCCAGGCCCTTCAGTTCCAGAAAACAAGCCGCTGATTCTAGAACCATTTGGTGAGGTTCCAATTAGTTCTACGGAGTCAGAGGCATTCACTGTCAAATTTCCTGCTTTTCCTGTAGATGGTGTAAGTTGATTAAAAATAGACCTATATGTGCCCTCAGAGCTTGTTGATATTCTTGCCCCTCCTTGGATACGCAACTTTCCAGTATTAATTGTTATGTTGCCAGCGTCTTTATCGCCATAAGTTGCACTAAATAATCCACTGGATATTAAATCACTACCATCTTGCAACAGAGGAATCCGGGTGCCACCCATTAGTTCTACGGAATCTGAGGCGTTTATGGCCAATTGCCCCTGCAATTGTGCTCCATCTCTGACCACCAACTTTTTAGTAGTCACATTTATGTTTCCAGAGCTTCCGCTGGAGAAACTCTGAGTAAAAAGTTGCCCATCTTGTTCAACTACTACAGCCTCTGAGGCGTTCACTGTCAAATTCCCCCCTGATTGCTCTTCCAGGGGATGAACTAGAATTACATAACTACCAGCTATCCGCACAAGCCTGCCTTGCATCTGGATATTGCTACGACCGACTCCATGAGTATCTACAGTAGATGAAATTCGATTTGACTTGATTACTTCGATGTTCTGGAAATTTTGAACACCTTCATATCCAAATGCCCAACCTTGGTTGGTTGGATTTAAACTGACTAGACTATTAGCAGCGACGCTTCCTAACTCAACTCTTCCGTCCTTGGCTGTTATATTTCCCCCGTCTAGCGTTATATCACCGCCTATAAGTGCCAAGGTTTTGTCTTGCTGCACCTGTAAACCAACGCCTTGCCCAAAGATATTAATTTCGCCATCTGCTTCTGCTTGAGATTGATTGCGGATGGGAGCCGCAGTTGCTCCAAATTGTAAACCAACGGGAACACTTACTGTCAGCAGAGGTGTAGTTTGAGGAGATGTAGCACTAAATTTTGTACCATCAGCAAAGTTCAAGCTACTCGCCGTACTAGCCACAAATGAACCGCCGATATTTAAAGATGCATTGCGCCCAAAAACAATGCCGTTAGGATTAATTAGAAACAGGTTAGCTGTGCCGTTAGCCTTCAGAATGCCATCTATATTAGAAATAGAATTACCTGTCACCCGACTGATGATATTTTGAATATCTATTGCATTGTTAAAGTAGGCTGTCCTTCCGGCAGGGACAGAAAACTGTTCAAAGCTGTGGAACAAGTTTGTACCACGAACTGCCCCACCATCAATTTGGTCTGTAGGCTGACCATCGATTAGATTTGGTCTAATGATTGAACTTTCAGAGCCAAGCGTACCATCCTTTTGGATTTGGGCTAAGGCAAAACTCTCAAAGAAAGTGAGCACTCCAGCAATTGTTAAAGTACTCACTATCCCTAATTCCCAGCACCAGCTGCTTTGGTATCGAGACATCACTAACTTGCACCCAAAAAATAAGAGTATATTGAAATATTACTCTTTGCTAATTAGGTATGGTGATACTTGAGATTATCTCTGTAGCCTAAGTAGTAAATGCAAATTCCAGCATTTTTATACTTACTAGAATAAACTTTTTACAGTACGAAAACTAAATTATTTAGCAGTTACAGCCAAGAGGGCTGCCAGTTGAAGGGCAAGGGATACACCATGATTTTTGCATTAGCACAATTCTCTCTGTTGGGTCGCCTTGGTTTGCTACCAATAATTCATTAGGTTGCTGTTGCTCGACAGCATCAGCAGATTTGATTTTATTTAGGTCAAGATTGCACTGCCACTGAACTCTCAAAGCTCTATCTTCTAATACACCGTACTTCTCAAGCACTGTGTATAAGCCAGCGTTATTAACGCTTTCAAGCAGTTTCTGTTGAATCTCGTCTTGTAACTGTTGTAATGTTTCAGGGTTCATGACTCTTTCAATTTCCTACAGGATGTTTACAATTGTTGATTCAGATTGGCTAAAAAGAATTTCGCATCCTGTCACAAAACTTTATGTTTTGCCGCTAAATTTACTTTAAGCATTTAGGATTTACACACTGTACAAAATGACTTTCATGTGTATAACAAAATTTGGTCGCTTCAGGCTATTGTCCACTACCTTTAAATTACTAGCGTAGGCTACCAAAAACCGTAGACATCGCTGGCTAATACTGAAAAAATCAAACTTGAATGCCTGAAAATTTATACCCATATTTAGTTATTTATCTCAATGCGTAAGTCCTAGCATTGATGATTTATAAGACAATAGGCTTGGTTTTTAAGGCTTGCTCTAACTCCCTCCTTTTGGAGGATCGAGCTTTAACCCAACTCGCTAATTCTTAATCCCCGTGGTGGCAATACCCTGAATAAACTGACGCTGACCGATGAGAAATAGTACCATCACTGGAACTGTCGCTATTGTTACCGCTGCCATCATCAAGGGCCAATTATTCGTAAATTGCTCTTGAAACTCTGCCAATGCCAGCTGCACCGTTCTTAATTCTGGTCGTGTCGTAAATACCAGAGGCTTAAACAAATCATTCCATTCGCCGATGAAGGCGAACAAGAATAGCGTCACTAACGCCGGACGGGCTAAAGGTAACATCACCCGCCACAAAATTTGCAGTCGGTTTGCCCCATCTATAGCTGCGGCTTCCTCTAACTCCACGGGAATTGTCTGGAAATATTGACGTAATAAGAAAATGCCAAAGCCGTTGACAGCAGTTGGTAAAATTAGCGCCCCATAGGTATTTATCAGGTGTCCCGACTTCAAAACCAAAAAGATCGGAATCACTAATAACTGAAAAGGAATCACCAAAGTTGCTAAAACAACCAATAGCAGTGCTTGGCGTCCCCGAAACTTCAGCCGTGCTAGGGCGTAACCAGCCAAAGCGGAAGTGACAATCTGAAACGCCGTCACAGCGATCGCTACCAAGGTAGAATTAGCAAACGCCAGCAAAAATTTTCCCTGTTGCCACGCAACGCGGTAATTTGCTAAAGACCAGTTATTTTTGGACAAATTTTCTGGGCTGGCGGCCGGCGGTGCAAAGGAGGTGAGAAAGACCACAAACAGCGGTAGTAAAACGATAAATGCCCCTAGCAGTAATATTACTAGGCTGAAAAAATTGCCAGATTTCAGATTCCAGTGTGGTTTGGACATAACTTTAAACTGCAAAGCATTTATTTTTGTTAGTACTAGAGCATAGTCTTCAGCAACAGTTAATCTATAAAGATAGTCTACTTGTTAAGTTAAATTAAACCACAGTGATTGTTACCCTCAGTTCATAGGGTAAATTCAATCCTGGTGTCAAATAATTCAGGTTTACGGAGTAAAGATACTATGCAGCAGCTTGCAGACCAATTTAAAGAATTAGATTTCAAGAGCGAAACATACAAAGATGCTTATAGCCGGATTAATGCGATCGTCATTGAAGGCGAACAAGAAGCCCATGAGAATTACATCACACTAGCCAAACTCCTGCCAGAATCTCATGATGAATTGATTCGCCTCTCGAAGATGGAAAGTCGTCATAAGAAAGGATTTGAAGCTTGTGGACGCAATTTGGATGTTACTCCAGATTTGCAATTTGCCAAGGAGTTTTTCTCCGGACTACACCAAAATTTCCAAACAGCGGCCGCAGAAGGCAAGGTTGTTACTTGTCTGTTGATTCAGTCTTTGATTATCGAATGTTTTGCGATCGCAGCATATAACATTTATATTCCCGTCGCCGACGCTTTTGCTCGCAAAATCACCGAGGGAGTAGTAAAAGATGAATATAGCCACCTCAACTTTGGAGAAGTTTGGTTGAAAGAACACTTCACAGAATCCAAAGCTGAACTTGAACTTGCAAATCGCCAGAACCTACCCATCGTCTGGAAAATGCTTAACAAAGTAGAGGGTGATGCCCACACAATGGCAATGGAAAAAGATGCTTTAGTAGAAGACTTTATGATTCAATACGGTGAAGCATTAAGTAACATAGGTTTCACGACTCGCGATATTATGCGCTTGTCAGCCTATGGACTCATCGGCGTTTAAAAGAGTGCTGAGTAGAGACGCGATTAATCGCGTCTGTACAAGAGTGCTGAGTGCTGAGTAGTTCAAATTTATCAGAACTTCAGAACTCAGGACTTAGGACTCAAAACTGCTGAACCACTTAACATATTTCACGATATTTCACGCCCTCAAGACAGCATAAGCCTAATAATCACTACATGTTTGGTCTAATTGGACATCTGACAAGTTTAGAACACGCTCAAGCGGTAGCTCAAGAATTGGGATACCCAGAATATGCCGATCAAGGGCTAGATTTTTGGTGCAGCGCCCCACCGCAAATTGTCGATACCATTATTGTCACCAGTATCACTGGGCAAAAAATTGAAGGACGGTATGTAGAATCTTGCTTTTTGCCAGAGATGCTGGCTAGTAGGCGCATCAAAGCTGCAACGCGCAAAGTCCTCAACGCTATGGCTCATGCACAAAAGCATGGCATTAACATTACAGCTTTAGGCGGATTTTCCTCAATTATTTTTGAAAACTTTAAGTTAGACCAGTTTAGCCAAGTCCGCAACATTAAACTAGAGTTTGAACGCTTCACCACAGGAAACACACATACTGCCTACATTATTTGTAAGCAGGTGGAAGAAGCCTCAAAACAACTGGGAATCGATCTGTCAAAAGCGACTGTTGCTATATGTGGGGCAACTGGGGATATTGGTAGTGCAGTTACTCGCTGGCTAGATGCGAAAACAGATGTCAAAGAACTTTTGTTGATCGCCCGCGATCGAGAACGCCTTAAAGAACTGCAAGGCGAACTGGGGCGAGGGAAAATCATGGATTTGACAGAAGCACTGCCTGAAGCTGACATTGTAGTTTGGGTTGCCAGTATGCCCAAAGGCGTGGAAATTGACCCCACCACCTTGAAACAACCCTGCTTGCTGATTGATGGTGGCTATCCTAAAAACTTAGCGACGAAAATTCAGCATCCAGGCGTACACGTGTTAAATGGTGGAATTGTAGAGCATTCCCTGGATATTGACTGGAAAATTATGAAAATCGTCAATATGGACGTGCCAGCCCGCCAGTTGTTTGCTTGTTTTGCCGAATCAATGCTGTTGGAATTTGAGAAGTTATATACGAACTTTTCCTGGGGACGGAATCAGATTACCGTAGACAAAATGGAGCAGATTGGTAAGGTATCAGTGAAACATGGATTTAGACCGTTGCTGGTTTAGTCATTGGTCATTGGTCATTAGTCATTGGTCATTGGTCATTAGTCATTAGTCATTGGTCATTCGTTATTTGCAAAGGACAAAGGACAAAGGACAAAAGACAAAGGACAAAGGACAAAAGACAAAGGACAAAGGACAAAAGACAAAGGACAAAAGATAGATAACTTATAACTCGTAATTGATAACCCCTACGATGGCAACTACCGAGCGTAAACCGCTACTGTTAGATTTTGAAAAACCCTTAGCAGAACTGGCAACCCGAATCGATCAAATTCGGCAACTTGCAGAAGAAAATGGCGTCGATGTTTCTGGTCAAATTCGTCAACTAGAAGCACGCGCTATGCAACTGCGTGAGGAAATTTTCAGTAGTCTATCCCCATCTCAGCGATTGCAAGTCGCTCGTCATCCGCGTCGCCCCAGTACTCTCGATTACATTCAGGCTATTAGTGATGAATGGATGGAGTTGCATGGCGATCGCTGTGGTGGTGACGATCCGGCTTTAGTTGGTGGTGTCGGTCGTCTGAGTGGGCAACCTGTGGTGATGTTGGGTCATCAAAAAGGTCGGGATACCAAAGACAATATTGCCCGTAACTTTGGAATGCCTTACCCTGGCGGCTACCGCAAGGCGATGCGGTTGATGGAACACGCCAACAAGTTTAGTATGCCGATACTAACTTTTATCGACACGCCGGGAGCTTGGTCTGGGGTAGAAGCAGAACACCAAGGTCAAGGAGAAGCGATCGCCTACAACTTGCGGGAAATGTTTTGCTTAGATGTGCCAATTATCTGCACAGTCATCGGTGAGGGTGGTTCCGGTGGCGCACTCGGTATTGGCGTAGGCGATCGCCTACTGATGTTTGAACACTCCGTTTATACCGTAGCCACTCCCGAAGCCTGTGCCGCTATTTTGTGGAAAGATGCTGGTAAAGCTCCCCAAGCCGCCGTTGCTCTGAAAATTATTTCCCATGACCTGAAAAAGTTGGGAATTATCGACCAAATACTGCCTGAACCCACTGGTGGCGCTCATTCCGACCCATTAAAAGCCGCTACCACTCTCAAGCAAGTGCTGCTAGAAAATTTGGACGAACTCAATCGTTTAACCGCCCCAGAACGCCGCCAACTGCGCTATGAAAAATTCCGCAAAATTGGCGTTTTTACAGAAGTTGCCCACTGACAGCGCTGCATTAATGATTGATTAGTAGAGCAGAAATGCTATAATTGCCTATGTGCTTAAAGATTTTTAACAATCTAGCCATAGGCATTTGCATGTTAAGCAAATCTACTCAACTTGATTGAGTGGGTTTTGTATTATTAAGTAATTTAATTTGAGTGTAGGGCGTGGTTTTCCAGGCGATAATTTGTTCTATTCACTGGTAAAACCTACAATATGCCAGTTATTGCAGTGCATCATAGCAGTTGCAGTAAATCTATATGGTGTTGTACGAACAAAAATCAAACTGCCTGCGGGAGGCGGGTGGCTGTCTGTGGACGCTATGTAAGACCATCATCGGATTTAGTTCCGAACCATCCTTTGAGGATGTTCCTAACGTGGCGATAGCGGATGAAACGGGAAACTCCGAAGGCGAATAAAACCGTCCCTGAGTTCAATGAGTTTGGAGAGCAACAACCTCAACGAAGCAGGTTGGGGTACTTCACTCTATCCAAACCGAGAAGTGTGAATAATTGGGTGGTAATAGGCTTTGGGAACTGCCAAAAAATTGGGAGACAGCATGAGTGTTGAGCAAAAACGACGCGCCCTGATTACTGGGGCAAGTAGTGGAATTGGGAAAGCAACAGCTTTAGCCTTTGCGAAAGCGGGAATAGATGTCGCCTTAGTCAGCCGTTCTTGGGATAAGTTGGAGGCGGTAAGAGAAGCAGTCGAGCACACTGGGGTGGAAGCAAAAGCTTACGCTGTAGATTTAGCGAGGATCTCCGAAGTAAAAGAAAAGATCCAAGCGATCGCCCTTGACTTTGGTGACATCGACATTTTGGTAAACAATGCAGGCCTTGCCTATACAGCTACTTTGAGTGAAACCCCCCTAGACGACTGGCAGCAGGTAATTGACTTGAATCTTACCAGCGTGTTTCAGTGCATCTTGGGGATTTTACCCTCAATGCGCGATCGGGGCACAGGCACAATTATCAACGTCGCCTCAATTGCCGCCAAGCAACCCTTTCCTGGTTGGGGAGCATACAGCGTTAGCAAAGCTGGTTTGATTGCCCTCTCTCAAACCCTGGCACAAGAAGAACGCACCCACGGCATTCGTGTCACAGCTATCTGTCCCGGCGCAGTCAATACCGAACTTTGGGATACAGAAACAGTCCATGTCAACTTAGACCGTTCTAAAATGTTAACCCCGGAAATTGTGGCTCAGTCAATTCTTTACACTGTTCTTTTACCACAACAGGCAGTTATTGATGAATTGACCTTGATGCCCAGCGCTGGCGCACTCTAATTAGTCCTCGATCGTTTGTCCTTTGTCTTTTGCAAATGACCAATGACCAATGACTAATGACTAATGACTAAACCATAACCAAGACTGAATCATGACTATTGCTAGTTCCAACGGTTCCAATTGCTCTCAATCACCTCTGATTCCCGATTTGGCAGAAGCCATAACTCCTAGACCCGATCGCAACACCCACAACGGGCGACAAGCGGATGTGTTCCCGCCAAAAGAGGAACAGCTGGAGGAAATGAAGGATGCCGTGCGGACAATAATATTGGGAGTTGGCGAAGACCCCGAACGCGAAGGACTTCTCAAAACACCCAAGCGAGTGGCCGAGGCAATGCGATTTCTTACCAGTGGCTACAACCAATCCCTTGAAGAACTCGTTAACGATGCCATCTTTGATGAAGGGCATAGCGAGATGGTACTAGTTAGAGATATTAATTTCTTTAGTCTGTGCGAACATCATATGCTGCCATTTATGGGTAGAGCACACGTTGCTTATATCCCCAACCAAAAAGTTGTGGGACTGAGTAAGCTGGCCCGCATTGTTGAGATGTATTCTCGGCGCTTGCAAGTGCAGGAGAGATTAACCCGCCAAATTGCCGAAGCAATTCAGACTATTCTGGAACCTCAAGGTGTCGCCGTTGTCATGGAAGCTAGCCATATGTGTATGGTGATGCGGGGCGTTCAGAAACCAGGCTCTTGGACTGTCACTAGTGCAATGATTGGTGCGTTCCAAGATGAGCACAAAACCCGCGAAGAATTTTTTAACTTGATTCGCCATCAACCAGCATTTTTTTAAGTGAGTAGGGGCGCAAGGCCTTGCGCCCCTACACAAATGTATAAATAAATTGGGATAATTTATTTTTTGCAAGCCCCTAAGTGCTGAGTTAGGAGTTAATTCACAACTTCAACAATTCTAACTTCTAGATAACTCAATGTTTTTTAGGCTCTGAAATAGAAGTGTTACTTTATCTAAATCCTTATCTCCAGGTGCGCGTTCCACACCACTAGATAAATCAACGCCGCTGGGATTAACCTGACTTAAAGCTTCCCCAATATTATCTGCTGTTAGTCCTCCTGCTAAAAACCAAGGGCAATGGGGGTTAAATTGCTCTAGCATTGCCCAATCTAAAGTTTTGCCTGTACCACCCAATTGTTGCGGATGGTAGGCGTCAAGGAGCAAAGTATCCACATACTTGGTGTAATCAACCGCTGTATCAAGATGCTCAAGACTACGAACTCTCAGTGCTTTAATAATTTCGACATTGGGTAAGGCTTGACGTACTTGGGAGCAAAAATCTGGTGACTCATCTCCGTGTAACTGCACACCTGTTAACCCAGCATCAACAACTATCTGACTGATTTCAGAGATACTAGCGTTGGCAAAAACCCCAATTGTGTCAATATTGTCTGAGAGTTCTGCCACTGCTGCCCGAATTTGGGATGTTGTCACATAGCGAGATGAAGTTGGCACACAAATAAATCCTAGTGCCGTTGCGCCCAGAGAGGCGATCGCTATAGACTGCTGTGGTTGAGTGATGCCGCAAATTTTAACGCGCATGAAAATTTAAGAAATTTATAATCATCATCAAGAAAGTCTAAATTATCCGAAAAACTTTTGTGCCTTGGTAATTTTATAATTTTGTAGGTCTACATTTTAGGAGACAAAAGCTTGATTTCATCTATTTTACTAGCAGCCCAGGCAACTGTTCCCGCAACACCTGCGTGGAATCCTACAGTCGGCATCATTATTAGCATCAGTAGCTTAGTAATAGTTCTACTAAGTACTAGGATCGAAAAACCCCTAGTTGGCCCCAAGTTCCCCATCCTGCCGATTAGTATTCCAACATTCGTTGCAGCGATGGCTTTTGGTCATATTATCGGCGTTGGCATCGTTTTAGGGTTGACTAACATCGGTCGTCTGTAGTTTTGCGATCGCAGAGGCGTTGCTTGTAACGCCGCGATCGATACAAAACTCCTAAAAACGATTTTGGTTCTTTCTCCGGCAAGAGAACTCATAAGCATTAGCCAGTTCGCCTTCGTGTAGTTCCTCTAACTGAGGAGTGAGGTATTACCTTCCCCTTGAGAAAGGATTCAACTACTTCATCAGCGGAGGATTTACGTGGCTTTAGAGATGGGATTAATCCCCTCTCTAAGACTTATTCAGTTAATTCATGCAGGAGAAAGAACCATGATGTCATCAATGTTATTAGCAGCCCAAGCCACATTTTATTTTTCCATCTAACACACTCAGGAGGATGGGCAGGGGAGTAGGGAGTAGAGAGTAGAGAGCAGGGGGGGCAGAGGAGGCAGGGGGAGCAGGGGAGGCAAGGGGAGAGGACTATTGCCCAATGCCCAATTCCCCACTTCAGAATTTTGCCTACAGCCATTAATTGTCTATTCTAGAAATAAGAGCATTTCATAACTCGGCAATATCAAATTGATGCTCAGAAATATATGTATAAGTATATACGCAAATATTGCAGTATAGAAACTACTGGCGATATCTAGTTTTAGGACAATGTAATGCAAACAAATTGGAAAATTGGGTCTTTATTTGGAATTCCCCTGTTTTTAGACCCGTTATGGTTTGTTATTTTAGGGCTGGCAACTCTTAACTTTGGGGTAGCTTATCAAGAATGGGGGTCTGTTATAGCTTGGAGTGCTGGAATAGTTATGGCACTGCTTCTATTTGGTTCGGTGTTGCTACATGAATTGGGTCACAGCTTAGTAGCCCGATCGCAAGGCATTAGAGTTAATTCAATTACCCTATTTATGTTTGGCGGGATTGCTGCGATTGAAGAAGAATCCAAAACTCCTTTCAAAGCCTTTCAAGTAGCGATCGCTGGCCCAATGGTGAGTATCGGACTATTTTTCCTGCTCCGGTTGGGAGCTATTGCGATACCGGATACTAGTCCGCTGAGTGTCATGGTTGGAGATTTAGCGAGAATTAACCTGGTGGTTGCTCTATTTAACCTGATTCCTGGCTTACCTCTAGATGGAGGGCAAGTGTTAAAAGCAGCACTATGGCAAATAACAGGTAATCGTTTTCAAGCCGTACACTGGGCTGCAAGGGCTGGGCAAATTTTGGGTTACAGTGCGATCGCTTTAGGATTTGTTGTAGATTTCGTCACCAGAGAGTTAGTACTTGGTTTGTGGATTGCGCTGTTGGGTTGGTTTGCTGTCCGCAACGCTAACAGTTATGACAATATGACCACATTGCAAGAAAGCCTACTCAAGGTGGCGGCGGCCGATGCGATGACCCGTGACTTTCGCGTAATTGATGCTGACCAGACATTGCGCTCCTTTGCCGATTTATACCTCTTAGAAACCACTCCCTCACAGGTTTATTTTGCCGCTTCTGATGGACGTTACCGGGGTCTAGTTTCCATTGACGATTTTCGTTTAACCCAAAGGAGTGAATGGGAAACCCAAACCTTACACAGCATTGTGCATCCCTTGACCGAAATACCCACTGTTACGGAAGCAACAACGATAGCTGAGGTAATTAACAAGCTGGAAAATGAGCAGTTACCTCGAATTACTGTGCTGTCTCCGGCTGGTGCTGTCGCTGGTGTAATCGATCGCGGAGATATTGTACGGGCGTTGGCACAAAAGTTAAATTTGCGAATAACCGATGCTGAAATTAAACGGATCAAGGAAGAAGGAAGTTATTCGCCTGGGTTGCAACTAGCAGCACTAGCCAAGTCAATTACAAATTAAACGTCATACACTCGTCATAGTTTTGCAATAGATTTGTCAAAAGCTTGTGTGATATTTAATTTGGTATTTGGTTACAAAATGCTTTTTTTGGGTAAAAGGTAGGATTTCCTACCTTTTTTATTTTTTAGACTAATGTGAGTTCAATAAACCTCTCCCTGCCTTGAACTAAAGTTCAAGTATTTCCCCCTTTGACTGTGAGAGGGACGGTTTTACGTAGTAAAACCAGGGAGAGGTTACTTTGACATCGCCTCAGATGATTGGAAAATTATATTAAAACTTCCTGTTTAAAGTGAGTAAAATGTAAGTACGTGATATACTACGGCTCTCACTTACCCTGGTTTTATGGCACTGCCAATTGTTGCAATTATCGGACGCCCAAATGTGGGCAAATCCACCCTGGTTAATCGACTCGCCGGGGAACAAACGGCGATTGTCCATGATGAACCGGGAGTGACACGCGATCGCACTTATCTACCAGCTTTCTGGAATGGTCGCGAATTTTTAGTGGTAGACACTGGTGGTTTAGTTTTTAATGATGATACCGAATTTTTACCACTGATTCGCCAACAGGCAATGACAGCCCTTGCAGAAGCGTGTGGCGCTATTTTTGTCGTAGATGGTCAAACAGGCCCCACCTCGGCAGATTTAGAAATTGCCGAATGGATGCGCCAACAAACTGTACCTGTACTACTAGCTGTAAATAAATGTGAATCCCCAGAACAAGGCTTAATGCAAGCTGCCGAATTTTGGGAATTGGGATTGGGCGAACCTTACCCCATCTCCGCGATTCATGGAAGTGGCACAGGAGAGTTACTCGACGAGTTAGTTAACCACATACCTGCTATTGAAGACATCCCAGACACGAATGAAATCAAAGTAGCAATTGTGGGACGCCCGAATGTGGGCAAATCGAGCTTACTCAATTCTTTTGTTGGGGAAGAGAGGGCAATTGTCAGCCCAATTTCTGGCACCACCCGCGATGCTATTGATACCGTCATTGAACGAGAGGGACAAACCTACCGTTTGATTGACACCGCCGGCATTCGCAAAAAGAAACACATAGAATACGGCACAGAATTCTTTAGTATTAACCGTGCTTTCAAAGCGATTCGCCGCGCTGATGTGGTTTTATTAGTAATAGATGCCGTAGATGGAGTCACCGAGCAAGACCAAAAATTAGCTGGGCGGATTATCGAAGAAGGTCGAGCTTGCATCATCGTCGTTAATAAATGGGATGCTGTCGAAAAAGACTCTTACACAATCTACGACTACGAAAAAACTCTGCAATCACGGTTACATTTTACCGAATGGGCAGAAACAATTTTTGTGAGTGCCTTGTCAGGACAACGGGTAGAAAAGATTCTTGAATTGGTGAAAACTGCGGCTGAATCACACAAACGCCGTGTCAGCACATCAGTTATTAATGAAGTATTAACAGATGCTGTTAGCTGGCATTCGCCGCCAGCATCCCGTGGTGGGCGTCAGGGCAAAATTTATTATGGTACACAAGTAAGTAGCCAACCACCAACGATCGCACTATTTGTCAATGATTCCAAACGCTTCAACGACAACTACCGCCGCTATATTGAACGCCAATTCCGGCAACAGCTAGGATTTAAAGGCACGCCAATTATTTTACTGTGGCGGAGCAAAAAAGTCCGTGATGCCGAAAGCGGTAATGTTAATAGAGCAACTCGCGTCAAAATAAGTTAGGAGACGCGATGAATCGTGTCTGTACAAGAGAGATGCGATAAATCGTGTCTATACAAGAGAGATGCGATGAATCGTGTCTGTACAGGAGTTATGAGTTAAAGTCAAAATTGCTAACTATAAAACCCTATCGACTTGAGTTTGATAGCGGCACAAGGTGAAAGTTATGAGTTAAAGTCAAAACTCCTAACTATAGAGACTCGATTAATCGCGTTTCTACTTCTCACTCTTGTACAGCACGCGATTAATCGCGTCTTTACTCTTAACTCTTAACTCTAAAATGGATTTATTGCGATCGCTGCCACTTGGACTTTATTTAGAACAACCCCAAACTTGGCTGCATAAAATCGATCCGCGAGTCAAGTTCGCCTGGTTGATGAGCTTTTTAACAAGCTATGTTTTGGCTAACAACTTTTGGCGGGTGCTGCTGGTGGTAGTATTGATTCTTGCCACCTTGATTGCTAGGATTCCCCGCCGAGTATGGCAGCAGCAAATGGGCTGGCTGTTAATGCTATCGTTTTTTGTCTTAGCGATCGCAGCCATCAGCCCTGATGGAATGGGTGTAGATTATCAGCCCCGCTTGCCAGCTAATGAACAAATATTAACCCAGCCATTAAACTCTAATAATACTGTTCAAGAGCAGGTAGTTGAGAAAAAAAAATACAGCTACGTGCTATTTCAAAAAGGCCCTGTAAAAGTAACTCGCTATTCATTGGATTTAGCAGTACGCCTGAGTACACTTATATTTACAGTGATTTACAGCACGAACCTGTATCTGCTGACAACCGCACCAGAAGAAATCACATCTGGCATAGAAAGCCTAATGCAACCCCTGCGACGCTTCAAGTTGCCTGTCACAGAAATTGCTTTAACTTTAACCTTGTCCTTGCGCTTTATTCCCCTGGTTTTAGAAGAAGTGCAAAACTTATTTCGCTCCGTAATGACAAGGGCAATTAATTGGAAAAAGCTGGGATTGAAAGGAGCATTCAAACTTTGGATGACAGTCGCAGAGAGACTGTTAGAAAATCTGCTCTTACGAGCCGATCAAATGGCGAATGCAATGATGGTGCGGGGTTTTACTAGTCCCAACGAGCATCGAGTGCAGTGGCACGACTTACGATTAAAAGGGCGTGACTGGCTTGCTATTGCAACTTTAATCTTATTCTGGGGAATACGGCTAGCGATAGGAACTCAGGTCTAATTTTGCACCGAGAAAATGGTAATAGGTAATAAGTAATTGTATTTTGTCAGCGTTCAGTAGTCGTAGTTATTTGTACTCACTGCTAAAACTGTCAACTAATTATTGACAATATTTATAAACAGTATGACCAAGCCTTGGTATTGGCGATCGCTACCCTTAGAAAAGCGCACAGGTTCGGAAGTTTTTGCTGCTCTTTTTCGCCCCACCGTCGCACCGGGAATTGCTACCTTACTGGAAAGTCCCTACCCAACACCAATCGATCGTCCCCAACTCAGCCGATATTCTATCTGTGCAGGCGCTCCTCGCATACTCGATGGCATCCCCCAGATGTGGACACCAGAAGTAGGAAAAGTTTTTCCCTTCCTAGAAAAATTGTTACAGCAAGCTGTAGGGCGAGATCGGAAGGATGAGGTAGTATTTTCTTCCCCTGCTCCCCCTGCCTCCCCTACTCCCCCATCTCCCCATCTCCCCTTTACCGGCGGTTGGTTGGGTTGGCTAGGCTACGATGTGGCATGGGAAATTGAACAGCTACCCCGTTATAAAATTGATCCCCTACCATTTCCTATAGCTTTTTGGTATGAACCAGATTGTTTTGCCGTTTTGGATCACGCGCAACAAATTCTTTGGCTAGCCGCCAGTGATGCAAGTGAACTCGATGAATTACAGGTGAAGTTAGCAAATAAATATGAGCCAGAAGACACACCAAGTAATTTCCCCGCGTCCTCTTCGCCTCCTGTGTTTCTCACATCTCAGGCAGATTATGAAACGGCTGTAAACCAGGCGAAAAAATATATTCAAGCTGGAGACATCTTTCAGACAAATCTTTCGTTGCGATTTCAAGCCTCTACATCGGCTTCTGGCTGGGAAATTTACCAAGCCTTGCATAAAATCAATCCTTCTCCTTTTGCCAGCTATTGGCAGACGCCTTGGGGAGAAGCGATCAGTTGTTCGCCGGAACGATTGGTGCTGTTGCAAAATCGACAAGCCGAAACCAGACCGATCGCCGGGACGCGATCGCGCGGCGCTACACCAGAACAAGATATGCAACTGGCACAAGATTTACTCAGCAACACCAAAGAACGTGCAGAACACATCATGCTGGTGGATTTGGAACGCAATGATTTAGGGCGAGTTTGTGAATGGGGAACGGTTACTGTTGACGAATTGCTAACAATTGAGCGATATAGCCATGTGATGCATCTTGTCAGCAACATCAAAGGTACTTTAAAAGGCGAATACACCACCATTGATTTGATTCGTGCCACGTTCCCAGGTGGCACAATCACAGGTTGTCCCAAAGTCCGTTGCATGGAAATTATTGAAGAATTAGAACCCGTGCGGCGCAGCTTGTTTTACGGTTCCTGTGGCTATTTAGATTGGCGCGGTAATTTAGATTTAAATATCTTAATCCGCACCCTGCTACTAGCTCCTGCGTCTCAAGAAGGTAGAGGGGCAGGGGAAGCAGGGAGAGCAGGGGAAGAAAATACTACCTCATCTGCCGGCTCAAGACTTAACATCGTCTGGGGACAAGTTGGCGCGGGAATTGTCGCAGACAGCGATCCTGAGAGAGAATGGTATGAATCTCTGCACAAAGCTCAGGCACAACTGGCAGCGCTGAAAATGCTGAATCCCCAATAAGGGTATAGGGTACAAAAAATAGGGAATAGTTTTCTTTCCACTCCCAACTCCCCAATTCAAATTTTGCGCCATTCAGCGATAGTTGTGGCAGTATGGAAAGAAGTTGAAAAGTTCGCTGTTGCCGTTGGGAATTTCAAAGGGTGTTTTTCCTTGCCACGCTGAACTTTCGGCAAGAGGCTCAGAACTGTTTGTTTTGTGCTTTGTCTCTACACATTAGGAAATTGAAGTCACCACAGCAGATGGTGATGTTTATCGAACAGCCTCTACTCTCTAAATCTATGCTTCGCGGCTTCTGTTGTACCACTTCGCCTCACTACCACTAGCTTCATCTGCCCATTAGGAACTAGATCAAGGTCTTCGTAACCGCAGTTTTGCATTTTAAGCAAATATTCTGACGAATGTTGGTATTATCGTCTGAATGTTTGGAATTCACTGCGAAAAGATATACATACTCCCACCTTGACTACACCTTGACTCTTAAATGAATCCAGAAAACGCAGAAACTTACATAAACCATCCAACTTGGGGTTTACTCTACAAAATCTGTATGGTTGATGAGAACCAGGATTTGTTCACCACACTTTATGCCCAGCGCTTATTTTTTTTGGTCGCAAATGACGTTAAAGGTGTTAAATTCCAGTCTCTAGGTCGTACTGAGGCGAGAATGATGTTGGAAAATCGCTTACGTACCCTGCGGCGCAGTGGACAATCTCAGGAGTACGATCAGCTTCAGAGTGTTTTCCAACGCACCTTCCAATGAATAGTTCGATTTCCGAACGTATTGTTACAATGTGCTCCTCACTGCCAACTTCAGTCAAATTGATTGCTGTTAGCAAGCAAGTTTCTGTCCAGGCCATTCGGTCTGCCTATGCCGCAGGAATTCGTGATTTTGGGGAGAGTCGTATCCAAGAAGCCGCCAGCAAACAAGCCGAGTTACAAGACTTACCGGATATTACCTGGCACTTTATTGGACATTTGCAAAGCAATAAAGCCAAAAAAGCCATCGAACAATTCCATTGGATTCACTCCGTGGATAATTTGAAGCTGGCACAGCGCTTAGATCAATTGGCGCAACAGCTAGGAGTGAGTCCCCAGGTTTGCCTGCAAGTGAAAATTCTCCCCGATCCCACTAAATCTGGTTGGAGTGTGCCAGAATTGTTGGCTGATTTACCCACACTCAATCAATACAAAAATTTACAAATTCAAGGTTTGATGACAATTCCGCCTTCAGGATTAACCGATCCGGAAATTTTGAATGTATTTAATCTCAATCGCGATCTGGCAAAAGAAATCCAGGAGCAAAACTGGTCGCACATTAAAATGCAGCACTTATCTATGGGTATGTCAGGCGACTACGAACTGGCAGTGCAAGCAGGCGCAACGATGGTGCGATTAGGAACTATATTGTTTGGCGATCGCTCTTAGCCTATTAGTCATCAACCTTGCTCTTTAGTATTAATAGAGATCGGGATTTGATGACAATATTTTTTTAACAGACTGGTGCAATTGGAAACAAAGGATATAGTATTGACAAGAGCAATCGTCAAGGGAAAATGGGGTATAAAGAACTTTCCTTCGGACAAACCTTAGGATATAATCTTGACTCATTATTATGTTTAGGCGATGCATAGACCTTCCAAGAAGTGTCAGATCGTCGCCAAAACTCGTAGTATACGCTACAAATAGCAAGAGACTTGCTGAAGTATCCACCGATGTAGCGTAGTTCTGTGCCCTAGTCATCACTCCTAGCTCAATCAATCCTAAGCCAAGTCAAAATCGGCTATTCGCATCAGGAGAGTACACACACAATGAACAATATATTTTCCAAACTCAGAGACTTTGTGGGTCTAAATGAGCAAGTGGAATACGAATATTACGAAGAAGAGCCAGATAGAGATAATAATTACCAAAATCTCTATCAGCAAGAAAATCCCCAACCAGCAGCAGCAGCGCAAGAGAGCACTGCGGCTCAAAACCGACGCTGGCGGGAACCAGTGCCTACAATGGGAGATGATATAGCAGTAGGTTCAAAGCCAATGGGGAATGTGATTGGTATGCCAGGAGCAATTAACGGAATTTCAGAAGTTTTAGTACTCGAACCACGCACCTTTGAAGAAATGCCCCAGGCAATTCAAGCGTTGCGAGAACGCAAGTCAGTGGTATTAAATCTGACAATCATGGACCCAGATCAAGCTCAACGAGCAGTAGATTTTGTCGCAGGTGGTACTTACGCACTAGATGGACATCAAGAGCGCATTGGTGAGAGCATCTTTTTGTTTACGCCAAGCTGTGTCCAAGTTAGCACCCAAGGTGGCGTTCTTCATGAAGTACCACAACCCCCAGCACGTCCCTCTCGTCCTACAGGTTCTGCAAATCAAACCTGGGGTAACGAAACTAACCGGATGGCACAACAATAAAGTTAAATTAGTTGTTAGTCATTTGTCTTTTGTCATTTGTCCTGGGTTTTGATAAGAGTGACAAATGACTAATGACAAATGATGAATGGCTAATGACTAACGATCAATGACTATAAAATTTGGCTTAATTGGTGGTGGGGTAATGGGAGAAGCACTCTTATCCCGCCTTATCATGCGTGGAATTTATCAATCATCAGAAGTCATAGTTAGCGAACCGCTATCTTCACGCTTAGATTCTTTAAAACAGCAATACGATGTTGCTGTGACGACAGATAATAGCGAGGTTTTCACTCAAGCAAAAGAAGTTGTCTTTTTGGCAGTGAAACCGCAGGTGTTTAGCGCGATCGCTCAAGAATTAGCAAATATTGATATTCTTAATACAGAACACTCACCGCTGATCGTTTCCATCTTGGCAGGTGTACCTTTAAGCCAGCTAGAAGCTGCATTTGTGCAATTGCCAGTTATCAGAGCAATGCCCAACACCCCAGCAACCGTGGGAGCGGGAATTACCGCGATTTGTTCGGGTGCATACACCAGCCTCAAGCACCGCCAAATAGCACAGCAAGTTTTTTCTGCTGTGGGAGAAGTAGTGGAAGTGCCAGAAGGGCTGATGGATGCAGTCACAGGGCTATCTGGTAGCGGACCGGCTTACGTGGCGCTGTTGGTAGAAGCACTTGCTGATGGCGGAGTAGCCGCAGGTTTACCCAGAATAATTGCCAATCAACTAGCCTTGCAAACCGTATTGGGAACAGCGAAACTGTTGCAAGAAACCAAAATGCACCCAGCAGAACTCAAAGATCGCGTTACCAGCCCCGGTGGTACAACCATTGCGGGGATTGCCAAGCTAGAACAGGCAGGATTTCGTTCAGCTTTGATTGAAGCAGTAAAAGCTGCCACAGAGCGATCGCAAGAACTGGGAAAATAATAAAGAGTCATTAGTCATTTGTCATTGGTCATTTGTGAAAAACTAATGACAAATGACAAATGACAAATGACTATTAACGAAGTTGACAAAAGACTCGTTAGTATAGTAAACAATCTGGTTGCAAATGTGATTGAGTGAATTATCCTGCACCGTCTCCAGAACTTGACTTAGGGTCTATATTTCCCTTTGAGCTGGATCAGTTTCAAAAAGAAGCGATCGCGTCCCTAAACGCGGGACGCTCCGTAGTCGTATGTGCCCCCACAGGTTCGGGCAAAACATTAGTAGGAGAATACGCTATTTATCGCGCCCTAGCGCGAGGAAAACGTGTATTTTACACTACTCCTTTAAAGGCGCTGTCGAATCAAAAATTACGTGACTTTCGAGAAAAATTCGGGTTCGATCGAGTCGGACTGTTAACTGGAGATGCTTCCATTAACAGGGATGCACCGATTTTGGTGATGACCACAGAAATTTTCCGAAATATGCTCTATGGCACACCCATTGGGCAAGTTGGCATCTCATTGGTAGACGTTGAAGCGGTGATACTTGATGAGTGCCACTACATGAACGATCGCCAGCGCGGTACAGTTTGGGAAGAATCAATCATCTATTGTCCCCGTGAAGTGCAATTGGCAGCCCTTTCAGCAACGGTTGCCAACAGCGATCAACTCACCGATTGGCTAAATCGCGTTCACGGCCCAACTGACCTAATTTACTCTGATTTCCGCCCAGTCCCCTTGGAATTTCACTTTTGCAATCCCAAAGGGTTGTTTCCCCTGCTGAATGATAGCAAAACCAAAATCAACCCCCGCCTTCAGAAAAAGAAGGGAAAAGGGGGAGAAAGAGACAGGGGGAGAAGTGGTAGACCTGAAGCTCCGGGTATAATTTTTACCTTGAGCCAGTTAGAGCAACGGGATATGCTGCCAGCGATTTACTTTATTTTCAGCCGCCGGGGATGTGATAAAGCAGTGGCAGAAGTGGGAGATTTATGGCTGGTAAATAGTGAAGAGTCTCAAATTTTACGGGAACAGATTGATGACTTTTTAGCCCGCAATCCCGAAGCAGGGCGTTCTGGACAAATTGCACCTCTGTACCGAGGAATTGCCGCCCACCACGCTGGGATTTTACCTGCTTGGAAAGCATTGGTAGAAGAACTATTTCAGCAAGGGCTGATTAAAGTAGTATTCGCCACTGAGACACTGGCAGCGGGAATTAATATGCCCGCCCGGACAACGGTAATTTCCACCCTTTCCAAGCGTACCGACACTGGGCACCGCCTGTTGAACGCTTCCGAATTCTTGCAAATGGCGGGACGGGCAGGCCGGCGGGGGATGGATAAACAAGGTTATGTAGTGACAGTCCAAACTCCCTTTGAAGGAGCCAAAGAAGCGGCGTATTTGGGAACATCCAAGCCAGACCCCCTTGTAAGCCAGTTTACGCCCAGTTATGGCATGGTACTCAACTTGCTGCAAACGCACACCCTAGAGCAAACCAGGGAACTGATAGAACGCAGCTTTGGGCAGTACATGGCCACCTTGCATTTAAGACCAGAATACGATGAGATTGCCGAACTACAAACCCAATTAGCTCAACTTCACGAGCAAATTGCCGCAGTTGATGAAAATGAACTGGCTGTTTATGAGAAATTGCGGCAACGCTTAAAAGTGGAACGCCAGATATTGAAAACCCTGCAAGAGCAAGCGCAGGAAGACAGACAAGAAGAATTGGGGATGATGTTGGGCTTTGCAGTGTCAGGAACTCTGTTGAGTCTCAAAGGCAAAAACATCACAGTGTCTTCACCCGTAACCGCAGTTTTAGTGGGGAAATCGCCGGGTTCTGGTCAAGCTCCTTACTTGGTATGCTTGGGGCACGATAACCGCTGGTATGTGGCAACGACAGGGGATGTAGTCGATTTGTATGCCGAACTGCCGCGAATTGAGGTGCCACCAGATATACTGCCACCGCCAGAGATGCCTTTGAAGCCAGGACAATCGCGCCGTGGCAATGAAGAAAGCTTTGCGATCGCTGTGCGTATTCCCAATCCGGTAGAATCTTTGCATCTGGCACCAGAAGTAGCAGAACAACTCAGTCGCACTACCGCCGTCCAAGAGCAATTAGAAGCTCATCCCCTACATCAATCAGGCAATGCTGCCACGCTTTTTAAGCGCCGCGCCCGCTATGTCGAACTAGAAGCCGAACTCGAACAGTTACAAGGACAAGTAGAGCAACAGTCACAACGTCATTGGGAAGAGTTTCTCAATTTAATCTTAATTCTGCAACACTTTGGCGCTTTGGATAACTTAGTCCCCACAGTATTAGGGCGAATTGCTGCCGCCATTCGAGGCGAGAATGAATTGTGGCTGGGTTTAGTATTTGCTAGTGGTGAATTGGGTAACTTAGATCCGCAGCATTTAGCAGCAGCAGTAGCAGCTTTGGTGATGGAAACGCCCCGTCCAGATAGCAAGGTTTACTTTAAGCTTAGTAATGAAGTGACAGAAGCCTTGAAAAAATTGCAGGGAATTCGCCGCCAAATGTTCCAAGTACAACGGCGGTATAACGTAGCTTTGCCTATATGGTTGGAACAGGGAACAGAGAAAAAGGAACAGGAACCAGAGAACAAGTTAATTGCGATCGTGGAACAATGGGCGCTAGGAATGGAGTGGATAGAACTCTGCGAAAACACCACCTTAGATGAAGGCGATGTGGTGAGAATTTTACGCCGGACGTTGGATTTATTATCGCAAATACCCCACGTTCCCCATTTGCCAGATTCTTTTCAACGCAATGCCCATCGGGCGATGCAGTTGATTGATAGATTCCCTGTGAATGAAGTGGTTGAATAAACAGGACGCTCTTACCCAAAGAGAGTCTTTGATAATTTCTCGCCGTCTTCTTCTTTCACCACTGATATCTACCCATACTCATAATAAAAGAACCCCACTGGGCTTTAGCTGGGTGGGGTTCCGGGTATGTATCTTTAATTGCCCGGACATCGTGTTAGGCAAACAATAGCCTAAACCCTGATTTTCAGGTATGGGCTAGTTCATGAATTGCCCTTACATGCCGCAACAATGAATTTAGATTTGACCAAATAATAGTAGTGGTACGTAGTTAAAAATGCTTTTTTGGTTTCGTATATCTTCTATACGTGATTAATCACGCGTATCTAACAGAAGTTATAGTCGCTACAAGCGCTATTCAATCTTAGTACACCAAGTTTCCAGTACCGCGCAACTGACGCAAAGAATTTACACATAATGGACAGTCGCAGCCAAATACTCTAATTGCAGCATCGCTTTCCTCATCAGTAAAATTCAACATGGCAACATTCCGATCGGATACTGATGTGACAATGGTTGAAGAACGTGTAGAGGTATACGGTTTCGTCCTCTCTGAATCTCGAATGCACACAAAATCTTTTCCACCATGTGGGTTAGTGATACAGGTACGACCGTCTTGTGTGTGCAGTAATCGCTGTGTAATACTACCACTAGCATGAGCAGGATGAAATGCTACCAGCGTAGACATCATCGACACAAAGATTGAGGAAGTGGAAAGCAAATTCAGAAGAATTTTTTTGTTCATAAATTTCCTTGAGAAAATTGTCTACTAGCTTAGGGTATTCGATTCAATTTCAAACTTCAAGTGGATTTTCCCTAAGAATAGCTAGCTTGACACTTGTTACCCAAGAAAGTTCCATATCTACCCAGTTCGATGGCAAATTAGTTGCTACAGCAGAATTGAGCAATCAAACAGGCTTGATGTCTGGTTTTTAGCCCGAAGTTGTGTATTTCACAAAATTTAAATCCGTCGTATATTTCTAACCATAGTGATTGTTTGCTTGATGTAAGTATAAGACCTTAATTAAATTAAAGCTCGTAGTGAGTTAGCGCGGTCTTCTCCCTTCGCATAACGTCTCGTAGAGAAGGGGAGACGCCCGTTGTAGGATGTAAGCCTACGACACGCTATTCGCGTTCGAGCGTCACCTTTTACCCTTACATGCAGCGTCTCCTTCAGGATAAGGGTTAGTGGCTCTAGCCCTTTAAAATCTTATTCAGAGCGATAAATCGCTTACTACAAACAAAAGTTATATCTTAGATCGTTCCATAGAATTGATAACAGCTATAGCTATTTTTACAAGATTATAAATTTTACTTTTAACTAAAAAAGAGGATAAATATTTAACAACAAAATTGATATAGATTCTCATTCTTAAATTATTAACTTGTAAAAATTTATTTTTTTTATTACATTGGTAAAAAGGCTAATGTATCGAGTAATTTTATAGCCTACACAGAAAAAATGAAGCAAAAAGTACATTCAGAATCTTCAGGTTGTTCCAATTGCGAACACGACCGACACGAGAATCATAACCATGTTCACAATCGCGATCGTGATGAGAATCATAACCATGACCATGACCACAATCACGACCACGGTGGAGAATTTAATCTGAAAAATGAACTATTGCCTTTGGTTGCGATTTTAAGTTTATATGGGCCTGGTGTAATTTTTGAAAATCAATTACACAATACGCTTTATTCAATAGGTGAATATCTGCTTTTTATCCCTGCCTATTTATTAAGTGGATGGAGTGTTTTAAAAACTGCTGGGCGTAATATACTCAAAGGTAGAATATTTGATGAAACCTTTTTGATGACAGTAGCGACACTAGGGGCGATCGCAATTCATAAATTACCCGAAGCTGTCGGAGTCATGTTATTTTATAAAATTGGAGAATTGTTCCAAGATATTGCCGTTAGCCGTTCTCGTAATTCCATCAAAGCATTATTGGAAGTCCGTCCAGACTATGCCAACATCCAAATAGAAGGAGAACTCAAAAAAGTATCGCCAGAAACAGTGAATATTGGGGATATTATCATTGTTAAACCCGGAGAAAAAATTCCTTTAGATGGCGAAATTATAGATGGGAGTTCGCAAGTTGATACATCTGCATTAACTGGAGAATCTGTACCGCGAACAGTAAAAATTGGAGAAACAGTTCTGGCTGGAACGATCAATAAAATAGGTGTTCTCAGCATTAGAGTAACAAAACTTTTTGATGAATCTTCCATTGCCAAGATTTTAGACTTGGTGCAAAATGCTAAAAGTAAAAAAGCAGAAACAGAAAAATTTATTACTAAATTTGCCAGATATTATACGCCAATCGTGGTTTTTACATCTCTAGCAGTTGCAATATTACCTCCTTTATTCATTTCTGGTGCAACTTCTTCCGAATGGATTTATCGCGCCCTAATTTTACTAGTTATCTCGTGTCCGTGTGGACTCGTTATCAGTATTCCCTTAGGTTACTTTGGAGGTGTGGGAGGTGCAGCTAAACGTGGCATTTTGGTTAAAGGCTCTACTTTTTTAGATACTTTAAACGCAGTCAATACAGTTGTTTTTGATAAAACTGGGACATTAACTAAAGGAGTATTCAAAGTAGCAAAAATAGTACCGGAGAATGGCTTTAACGAACAAGAATTATTGCAACTAGCTGCCAAAGTAGAATCGCACTCAAATCATCCCATCGCTCAATCTATCCGTAAGGCTTATGATGGAAAAATAGATGAATTTGAGGTGAGAGATTATGAAGAGATCGCAGGTTATGGAATTAGAGCCAAGATTGGAAATAGGATAGTCATAGCAGGAAGCGATCGCCTACTCCACAGAGAGAAGATTGCTCATAATAATTGCCAGTTAGAGGGAACAGTTATTCATCTAGCAGTGGATGATATTTACGCTGGATATATTGTGATTGCTGATGAACTGAAAGAAGATGCGAGACTTGCTATTCAAGCACTCAAGCGAATGGGTGTAGAGAGAACAGTAATGTTGACAGGAGATAATCAAGCGATCGCTTCCCACATTGCTGAACAGCTAGGCATAGATACTTATGAAGCAGAATTATTACCCGAAGAAAAAGTTAATGCCATTGAGAAGTTACTCAGCACCGCTGGCAAGCATGGTAAAGTTGCCTTTGTTGGGGATGGAATTAATGATGCGCCAGTGATTGCTAGAGCAGATGTTGGCATAGCAATGGGTGGATTAGGCTCAGATGCAGCGATCGAAACTGCCGATATTGTCATCATGACAGATGCACCATCGAAAGTGGCAGAAGCAATCCAAATCGCCAGAAAAACTCGTAAAATTGTTTGGCAAAATATTGGATTTGCTTTAGCAATTAAAGGTTTATTTATTGGATTGGGTATTTTTGGGATAGCGACAATGTGGGAAGCTGTGTTTGCTGATGTCGGAGTAGCAATGCTGGCAATTTTAAACGCAACTAGAGCGATGAAATAAAGTTATTGGAAAATCGGGAATCTTTAATTGGTAATTTGTAGTAGTTAAATTATGAGCACTTCTAACTCATATTCTACTAACCAAAATAGAACCCATGAATTCATCAATTAAAGGTATTGTTACAGCTACTTTAGCTTTATTGCTAAACTATTCAGCAAACCCAGCCTTTGCACTACCCCAGAAAATCAATCATCCAGTTACTGTTGCTACGCAAGCGTCAAAAGATATCTTGATTGTTCCTGGGGAAAGAGTGGGGCCGATAACACGGAAAACCACCAAGCGAGATTTAGTCAAGCTTTTTGGTGCATCCCACCTCGTTGATAAAACTATCTCTGGTGCTGAAGGAATAGGTAGTTTTGCAGCTACTCAGGTAAATCTAAATCAGGGGCGATCGCTCTTGGTAGTTTGGAGTGATAATACTCGTACCAAACCTTTAGATGTGCGTAACCTGGGTTCAGCTTGGAAAACCCGCGAAGGTATTGGGGTGGGAACCCCTTTGAGCGAATTACGCAAGAAATTAGGTGATTTTAAACTTTATGGATTGGAGTGGGACTACGGCGGTACTATTTTGTTGGATAGTAGTAAATTATCCCGTTATCAAGGCAAACTCATTCTACGAGTAGATACGGCTCCCAATGCTTCTGAAAAGTTCCCCAATGACTACCAATCGGTGTCTGGGGATAGTACTTTTTCTTCCAGCAATCCTCACTGGAAACCTTTGGGAATTAAGTTAGCAGAAATTATCGTTGTATTGAATTCAAGTGAGTAGTGGTATGTTAAACATCAGTTTAGCTTTCTGAAAGTATTACAAATAATGAAAAAAACTCACTGGGAAAACCGTATTAGAGAATAGAGTCAAAAACGAATAGAAATATTTATTGAAAATTATGATGAAGAATGTTTATCCCCAGAAGTGAAGTTTGGCGAGCATAATCATAAGAACTATTGTGTATTAAATAAATCAAAGTTTGAATTGCATCTTGGCTACCTTTACCGATGTACCCCAAGGTATAAGCAATGGCTCGCGAGTTACTTCATCAGAGCTGCTACGTGCTAGGTTAGCCAGAGTCGTAATTGCCTGTTCGTTACAAACAGCAATTTTCGCTAGGTTCTGTGCTATTACCCTACGGGTAGGTGGCTGAACAGTACTGAGTTGCTTAATTAGTGTTTGAATAACATCATTGTTATCAGTACCAATTTTGCCTAAGCTTTGAATTCCTACCCAGCGCGTAGGTTCATCTTGTGTGGTGCATACTAGCTCAATTAAGGCATTAATTACATCTGCATTACCAGCACCCAAAAACCCCAAACGTTCAGCAACCTGTTTGAGAACTGAGTTATCCTGACTTGTGTCTAATTGTTTAATTAAAAAATTAATATTGTCTTGCTCTTGCTGGTTGCTCATTGGTTTTCATAAAAATTACCTTGTAACCAATATCCTAAATCTGTGTAAATAATGGCATTTTTACAGTGCGATCGCAATAAAAGCTAGACGCACTTCAGGCAGAATTTGACATCCGCAGCGAGAAGTTAAAGCAGATGAGGAAAGCTGTAGCTATTGAGGCTGCTACGGCAGTTAAGTTTCAATTAGAACAGCAGCTTCTTGATGAACAGATAAAACTAGCACATATTAGCGCTGAACTTGATAAACTTGAGTCTGCATTGCAATCATAAGACTTATGTAAATATACAGTTATTTGGTGCATGTAAATCAGAATTTACTCACCTAGAAACAAGGAAAATAGAGATATTAAGTTAATTGGTGTTTGTTTATACTATTTCAAATTTTTGTAGTGGTTATACTCATGACTTAGGTTCTACCTGGGAATTAGGAAGTGGCTTTGCCACTTCTTTTTATTTATCTGGTAGTCCAGTAAAAAATAAATTAAAAGTTAAAAGTAATTTCGTTCAACTTTTAACCTTTATTAATTGTTATACCATTTGACAAAATATCTGCTATACCTACATTTTTAGGGGCGCACAGCTGTAGGCCCCTACAGCCGATTCATTTTTTGCAAGCATTGTTGAGAATGGTATAATTTGTGCCCATTTAAATGACCAGCAGTCTGACGCAATTCTGGTCATATAGACATGATGTTAGTCATTACTCATTGTATCTTGCCATCTCTCTCGCTTAGGCTTGCTCTCTAAATCGCGCGATCGCCCTTCTTGCCAAGTCCCCCACATTAGGGATTGCTGTTTTTCAACATGGTTAATAAACTGCATAATTGAGTGATCTGCTTTGATGGGAGTTTTCAAATCAAACTGAATTGTTTGAAGAATCTTGATGTCACCCATGAGAAAGTACTTAGCCGCAATCTTAGTCAGCCATAGCACAACTCGATTGCATAACCAACCAAAAACTCCTTTACGTTTTTTAGTCATCAATAGAACTTGACCTTCAGTTTTTCCCCCTTCGTAGAGGCGAACTGCAACCATCATGTGGACATGAAAGAAATCAGGGCCAAGTGTCACAATGCCAATGCTACCGTACCAATAGCAAATACTGTAAGTTATGACATTTTTGTAGAAAATACGGATGAGCTTAATCAAGAAGAAATTGTCTTTGATCGGTGTAGTATTACTGAAGATAATTGCATTCTCGTTCAGTTCTTGTCTTTCAAAAATAATTTCTAGTGGCAATTGGTGAACTGTATTGAGGTGTTGAGCATCAATTGCATTAATCATCACCACATTGGGATGACAGTTCAGCAAGAAGTGGGAATGGATGGCGACATCACACTCTTTTTGTTCTAACTCTGGAACAAAAGGTAGAGGTTGCTGTGGTATTTCGCCAGTCCAAACCCAAATCATCCCATATTTTTCAGCAGTGGGCCAAGTTTGTAACTTTAGGGAAGGCGGCGTATCTAAACATGGGATATCAATACACATCCCCTCAGCATCAAACTTCCAGTGATGGAAAAAACAACGTAGTGCATTACCCTCAACTTTGCCTTCAGCAAGGTGAGCGCCCATGTGTGGACAGTAGGCATCTAAGGTAACTATTCTTTTATCTTTCCCACGGTAAATTACTAATTCTCTACCCAAAATCGTGACAGGTTTTACTTCACCCACCCGCAGATTTTGAGAGGGTATTACCCAATACCATCCCTCAATAAAACGCTCTGGATTATTGAAAATTTTAGGTTTACGGATTGAGCTAAAAGTCTGCGAGTTGAGATTCATTTTTATGGTTTCACTTGAAGTGAAGCAGTTGATCTAGAAGTAACATGGGAACTTCAAAAAAACAGTTACTTTCAGTACCATGAGAAACAGCTACCAAATAAATAGATAAAAATCATCAGGTAAAATCTTGAAAAAATGTTATAAAAATGTCAAAATTATGCCGATTTAATATCAGCTAAATCACAAATATCCATTTATAATAGATAATTTAAAATTTACAACTTAGTAAAATCTCTAACTAGATAAAAAGTTCCAATACTGATGATAATATTTTGCTGAACTCTCAAACCACTTGATATTTAGCAAAATATGTAATAATAATTACAAGAGTTGGGAAAATCTACCATGTTAACTCAAGATAAAAAACTGCTTTTAATTGGTCAGGTAACAGATTTAACTGGAATACCCATCAGGACAATTCGTTATTACGAGAGTTTAGGTTTAATCAATTCATTAAGACGAACAGAGGGAGGCTTTCGCCAGTTTTCATTGGATGTGCTAACTCGTCTAGCATTCATTAAAAGGGCACAAAATCTTGGTCTTAGCCTAGAAGAGATTGGAAGTATTCTTCAAGTTTATGACCAAGGGCAAACTCCTTGTGGTGAAATCAAAGAAAAACTTGAAGAGAAGGTCTTGCAGATCGATCGCCAAATCGATCAGCTGTTAACTTTACGCTCTGAAATCAAAGGATTACTTTCAGGCTGGAAGAATATCAGCGATCACCATGAGGAGACAATTTGTCCGATTATTCAAAACACCTCTCAGCATTGACACTAATCAGGAATCAGGACTTTTATAGAGAAGAAACCACCACAACTCTAGTCCAATTAAAGCTAAACCTGCGATCGCAACCCCAACTTTCAAGCCCAAAGGTTGCTCAATACTATGAAATTGGCTGGTTTGCTCTGACGAGTGGGCTGGCATTTCTGCTAATGCTACGCCTGATGTTCCAGCGAGCAGCACTAAAGCTGTAAGGCTTCCCCAAAGCGTTTTTTGACTGAACATTTCCTAAATTACCTTGCAATTATGAGATAGTTTTTGGTTGAAAGTTACGCAATCTGAGGGCATTGCTAACAACAGAGAGCGAAGAAAGAGCCATCGCCGCCCCGGCGATTATTGGATTGAGTAACCAACCAAAGATGGGAAACAAAATTCCCGCCGCAATGGGAATACCAATAACGTTGTAAATAAAGGCAAAGAAGAGATTTTGCTTGATATTGTTGATGGTGGCGTGGCTGAGTTGAATTGCTGTGACAATTCCTTGCAAATCGCCAGAAATTAGGGTGATATCGCTAGCTGCGATCGCTACATCTGTTCCCGTCCCAATAGCAATTCCCACATCAGCCTGTGCTAGCGCTGGCGCATCATTTATCCCATCACCTACCATTGCGACAATTGAGCGCTGAGTTTTGAGTGAGAATTTGCGAGAATTCTCTCCCCTTACTCCTCTGCTCCTCTGCTCCTCTGCCCCTCTGCTCCTCTGCTCCCCTTGCAATGATTGGATAATCGCCGCCTTTTGATCTGGACGCACTTCGGCAAAGATTCGCTGGATGCCAACTTGTAGAGCGATCGCATCAGCAGTTTTACGATTATCTCCTGTGAGCATTACTACTTCTAAACCTAACTTCTGTAAAGCTTTCACCACTGCTGTTGATGAAGGTTTTAGGGCATCGGCAATACCCATTATTCCTTGTAGTTCGCCATCCACAGCAATCAAAATGACTGTTTTACCAACCGCTTCCCAAGCATCTTTATACTGTTGGAGACTCATGGTGTTAATTCCAAGTTCGGTTAACCAGCGTTGTGTACCAATTTGCACAAGCTGATTTGAAACAACTGCTTGGACACCACTACCTGCATTAGCCTGAAAGTTCTTTACCTCTGTTAAACTCACTTCTTGAGACTGGGCGTATTTCACCACCGCTTCAGCTAAAGGATGTTCAGAATTTCGTTCTACCGTTGCTGCTAACTGTAAAAGCTTGATTTCATTACCATTAGCTGTGCCGTTGACAGTTACAAAGTCTGTAACTGTCGGTTTCCCCTGAGTCAAGGTGCCGGTTTTATCTAGAACGATGGTTTGAATTTTGTGTGCTAGTTCTAAACTGTCAGCACCTTTAATCAAAATCCCATTTTCCGCACCTTTGCCCGTCCCTACCATTACAGAAGTGGGGGTAGCTAAACCCAAAGCACAAGGACAGGCAATAATTAGTACACCCACCGTTGTCATTGTTGCCAGGGTGAGGTTGCCAGTGAAATTAAACCAAATGACAAAAGTGGCGATCGCAACGGCAATCACAGCTGGTACAAACCATCCTGTAACTCGATCTGCCAAGCGCTGAATTGGTGCTTTAGAACCTTGCGCTTGTTGCACTAGTTTGACAATTTGAGCCAAAAATGTATCATTTCCGATTCGTGTCACCCGAAACTGAAATGCACCCGCACCGTTAATCGTCGCCCCAATCACCTCATCTCCTGGCTGCTTTTTGACTGGCAAACTTTCACCCGTCACCATCGCTTCATCTACCGTCGAAGCGCCTGCAATCACTTCGCCATCTACTGGAATCTTTTCGCCAGGACGCACCAAAATTACATCGTTGATTCTGACTTCGGCGATGGGAACATCAATTTCTCTACCATCGCGCATAACTCTGGCATCTCTAGCTTGCAATCCGATGAGTTTGCGGATGGCTTCAGAAGTTTGTCCCCTAGCGCGATTTTCCAACAACCGCCCCAGCAAAATTAAGGTAATGACAATGGCGGCAACTTCATAATAAATATGAGGTATCAAGCCCTGAGCAATAAAAAATTTCGGGAAAACAGTGACAAACAAAGAATATAGATATGCTGCACTTGTACCCAAAGCAATCAGCGTGTCCATCGTCGCTGTATGGCGCTTGAGGGATTTCCAGCCATTGCGGTAAAAAGATCCACCACACCAGAACACGACGGGTGTTGTCAGCAGTAATTGTATCCAAGGATTTTGCAGGAAACTTGGAATCAAGGGTAAATTTAGCCCAGTCATCATGGGCAACGACCCCAAAAATAGGAAAATGCTGATTACACCTCCCACCGTTACCTTGAGGGAGAGTTGGCGTTGTAATGCTTGCCTACTTGCAATCTCTGCATCATCTTCTTCGGAGAGCAATTCTTCCTGGAGTGAGTAGGAAGAGTATCCCGCAGCTGCGATCGCACTTTGGATTTTCTCTAAATTGGCTAGAGAGCGATCGTATTCGATCGCGGCTTGTTCTGCTCCAAAGTTAACGTTGCAGTCAATTACCCCAGGAACAGAGCGAATTGCCTTTTCAATGTTGCTGGCGCAAGCGGCGCAACTCATGCCTCGAAGTTTGAGTGTGAGACTATCCATAACTAGATAAACCGCTGTGATTGGTGTGGCAGGATCTTAAAGATTAAGCAACTGGATAGCCAGCAGCAGCCAACGCTTCCTTAATTGCTGTTTCTGATGCTTGAGTTTCTACACTGACAAGCTTGGTTGTTGGATCGGCCTGAACGCTAGCATTGGCATCGACTGCCTGAAGTGTTTTGGTGATGGTGCTTGCACAAGCAGAACAAGCCATGTTGGGAACTGTGAGTTGGAGAGTCATAGATTTACGGGATAATAATGAACAACTTAGCCAGATCGAGCTGGATGACTGAGACGTATCCCTCACACATCAGAAATAACTGGAAAGAGAGTCGCCTTGAATTCATCCTAGACTCTCTAGCCGGCTGGAGAGTCTAGAGATTTTTAAAAGTTTTTCGCTAAACTTCAAATTTCTTTACAACTTTGTTTTGCTGAGTAACCGTAGCCCACCGGAAATACAACGTACTACAAAACCCTTGTCATTCGATGAAAGCGTGTGTTATTAAGGCTATATAACCACATTAGTCAGAATTAACCTGTTGTTTTCCCCACAGTTCTGGAAAAATGACCTTCTGCACTAATTGAGACGCGGCTGCTGAACCAAGTCTCCTCCTCTCTTCACAACAAAGGGTCTTTTTTAAGACCTTATTTGGAGTTTTCATGCAGCCAAAAAATCTCAAACGTCTCTTGCGTGCTTTAGAGCGGCAAGGTTTAGATGTAACTTATAGCGATCGCACTTATTCCGTTCGTTTAGTTAATTCTCCTGATGCCCCTGTAGCAGAAGTGCTACTACCAGAAGGCTTCCCCGTTGAAGCTAAGGCATTGAAGCAGTTAGCAAATTTGGCAAGCGTCCGCCACCCATCAGGTGGATGCGTTTGTCGTGCCTGTGCTACGCCTGACTTTCACCCAGGTGATGCGGGTGTTGCCATTGGTTCAGTTGTAGAAACTGTAGGTCAAGTTATCCCTGGCGCTGTCGGTTCTGACATCAATTGTGGGATGCGCCTCCATGTTGCAGATTTGACAATCGAGGAATTTCTGGCAAAGCGCGACCAATTCGTAGAACGGATGAAGGGGGATTACTTCTTCGGTACGCGTGATGTAACGATGACTGCTCAAGCAATGCAAGCTCTATTCCAGTACGGAGTTCCCGGTTGGCTGGATGCCATGCTAGATCGGGCTACTGGGAGTATAGTCAAATCTGATTTACAACAACTCGCCCAAGAGAGCGAACGCATCTTCTTAGGTGGTTCAATGGATGGTGACTGGAAACTAGCACCCGAAGAATTAGTTCCCGATGCTGGATTAGTACGCGATGGCGGACTGGCAACCATTGGCGGCGGTAATCATTTTGTCGAAGTGCAGCGAGTTGATAAAGTCGAAAATCGCCCGCTTGCCCACGCTTGGGGAGTGCGCGAGGGACAGCTAGCTTTTATGATTCACTCTGGTTCTCGAAACGTGGGTAAATATATTGGGGGAATGTGGCGAGATAAAGCTAAGGCGATTTGGCAAAAAGGTTTGAAGTACCCTGATTCTCAAATTTTTCCTCTCTCTACTTATTCTCACCCCGAACTAGTAGCCAGTTACCTGCAAGCTGAGGCCACTGCTGCTAACTATGCTTTTGTCAATCGCCTGCTGTTAGCGGAACTGCTACGTCTGCGTTTGCGGGAAGTATACAAAGATGTGGAAGCACCTCTAGTTTATGACTTGCCGCATAACATCACCTTGCCAGAAGGTCAGGGATGGGTAACACGCAAGGGCGCTTGTCCCGCCCATGCAGGGCAACCAGTGATTATCCCTGGTTCAATGGGTGCTTATTCTTATCTGATGGTGGGTAGAGGCAATCCAGCATTTTGTAATTCTGCCTCACATGGGGCGGGAAGAATTCATTCTCGCTTCGATCTCAACCGCAGAGGTGCATCTCAAAGTGAGGCAGAACTGGGATTAACTGGGGTAGACTGCATCACCCTGCGTCAAGAACGCCGAATTGAAGAAGCACCCTTCGCCTACAAACCGATTCAGTCTGTGATTGATGTACAGGTTGAAGCAGAAATGGTGGACGTTGTGGCGCGATTGAGTCCGGTGTTGACGTTTAAGGCGTAGCTGCCCAATAAAAAGCCCCTGGTCAACCCAGGGGTATCCATCTTTATTCCCTCATTTAGAATCGCATCTGTGAAGCTATTGTAAATCCGTATTAATGCAATTAGCGCATAAGTCTGATGATTATTTTGCAATCAGCTAGCTAGATAAGAATTTACCCAGCGTTATGGATGAAAGGGATGCCTACCTTCTTTATCTTCACTCGATCGCAAAAAAGGTTCAGCACTCAGCTAAACCTCTATATATTTATTTAGTGCTTAAGCAGACATAGCAAATTAACGCTCTTCCATCAGTCTTGGAGAAAGCGATCGCTGCAAGCCTTACGAGACTTCGGTTTTCAGGTTTTAGCTAGATTTGGGAATTTCTATTAAAAAATAAAGCCTCAAACCTTGATTGGGTGATAGTTTCAGTTTTCTGCTTCAATTATTGTTTTATGAGAGTGATGGAAAAGCGTTAGGCTGTATGCAAATATTTTCAAATCTGATAAAACATTTCCTCGTTACTTATTAAAAAAAGGTTTGGCTATGAACCAAACCTCAATAATTACTGTGCTTAACAACGTACTAAACTAATTTAATTCTACCCTGTTTACAGATCATCATCCTAGAGGTTGTGTATAAATATTCGGAAATCTAGTATTACATGACTTGGTAAAAATATTAAAATATTTATTTAATAAATATATAGATGATACAAAACATCTACCTAAAGTATGAAAAGACTTGGCTTGAAGGCAAGCTTCCATATATACCAGATGTTTACCACATCTAGTTAATTTAAAATTACGTTGACTTCAGTTCATCTTCCTAGTAGATATAAATATTCTAAAAGCTGATATGTCATCAGTTAGGTACAAGCTTGAAGCAGAATTTTGAATGCTTTTCCATTGGAATTCAAACCACTACCTGATTGTAGTCCTTCCTCCGCTCTGACTTATTCTTCCCTTCTCTACAAGAGGCTGTACCAACGGGGCAAACCTTAACCTGGATTCTGACGATTGACGCCTTTATTTTTTCTGATAAATCCAGTACATAACAATATCAACGATCGATCTACCTTTACTGCGATGAAAGTCTATCTTTCAGTTATCTGAGTTTTTATAAAAAAAGACCCTGGGTGTTATTCCAGGGTGCATACACGTTTTTCAGGCATTAACAGGCTGAATAATAACTCTGTAAAATAGTTATTTCTACTATCTATAGAATGATACGAATATTGTTCTATATATGCTAATAGTGTTTTTTTTGTTGCTCAGTCTATTTATGGATGGTGTTTTACAATACTAAATCGGTAGAGTTAAATGAGATTTTCTATTCCTTTAGTATTAGGTAAATCCTTCTACAATCTGGTATTAATCTCTTCTTTACTGGATTTACATTCAGACGCTGTAGAGTAAGTATTTTACTGATTAGTTCTAAGTTTCACTTGCTTAGTGTTACTCACGAAAAAGGCATGGAGAAAAACCATGCCTTCATATATACCAAGTGTTTGTCATACCTAGCTAATTTAGAATTATTTTGATTTCAGTTCATCTGTCTCTAGTGAGTTTGCAAAACTTATATAAAGAGTTATAAATTTAACAATTTATTGATATAAAAAAGGTTTGTTTTCTACTAACTCTTAACCAATACTAGTACTTTACACAATTTATATTAAATCCTACTTAATAGAAACTTACATAAGTTAAAAGATGAAGTTAGAAGTGATAACCTGCAAGCAAATTTAGTCGCCTATGCTAAAGTAGTAGACGGTCTTTGAGAAACAATGATTGTTAACAAAGAAGTAATATCTAACGAGCAGCCGCTTCCTTTCAATAACCTATCAAGATTAATTTATTGGTTTGTTTACTCGTAAAAACTTACTCAGTACGCAAACTCCAGTACGTAATTTAACAACAATTCATAGCTTTTATTACTTATTTCTCCAGTATCTTTAAAATCTCAAAGCATACACAGACCAAGCGATACTGTTATAGATAATCATCGGCTCTTTCTATATAAAGTTATTATGAACTCATTCAGAAAATATTCTGTAATTTTGCGTATAATCAAAAAGTATCTGCTAAATCTATTCAGGTTGAGGTTTTCTTAACTGAGCGACTTTTGTGTGGGTGAAGATTCTCAACTAGGCAAAAACAAAACACAAGTCAATCCTAACTGAGCACTATTCTATAGTTTGCACGAAACCTCGTGTGTATCTACCAATAAAGGCGATAAATCCTAATAAAATCTTCTGGAGAAGAGATGTATTTGGCACATTCATTCATGAGTGATGAAAAGAAGCAAAACTCTTACCAGCCTTTGATTTTGGCAGTGGAAGACCATGATGATAGTCTCCTGCTGATTAGTTATGCTCTTGAGTCAATGGGTTGTAGATTCATTTGTCAAACAGATTGTTCTGCAACGGTGCTGGTAGCTAAAGAATATCAACCAGACTTAATCTTGTTGGATATTTTGTTACCAGGTCTCAGTGGTATCGATGTTGTGCGTCATCTAAAGCTTGAACCCCTAACTTGCAAAATTCCAACGATCGCAGTCACGGCTTTAGCTAGCACGCAGGATCGCGAGCGTATCCTCAAGGCAGGATTTAATGATTACATCAGCAAACCCTATATGCTTGAGGAATTAGAAGCTATAATTCGCCGTGGACTTGGGACAAGATTGGGTATTCACTCTGCTTTTGAACTTTGTCAAGATTAGCAGTCCAGCAGAAAAATATGAAAGTGAAGAACTTAAGTGTTTTTAGGTAGTTTTACAGTAAACAGGCTACCTTTACCTAGTTCAGAAGTGACCTGGATAGTTCCTGCGTGCGCTTCTACAATCCGGTGGGATAGATGTAATCCTAGTCCACTACCTGAGCGTTTATTTTTACCTTGGCGAAATCGCTCGAAAATTGTTGCTTGGTCTTCTGGCGCAATCCCATATCCTGTATCTTGGATTTCAAGTGTTACTGAATCTGGATTTCCTGGATTAGATGATGTTTCAAAAATGCGGATTATTATGCCTCCTGTATCTGTAAATTTGATCGCATTTGCGATCAAGTTGTTTAGTACGCGCCGTAGTTCCAAGCGATCGCCCATAATAATACCAGCGTTTTTGCCCTGTGAGTCTAATTCATGGGTGTCTATTTCTAGAGTCAATCCTTTTTCACTAGTTAGAGGACTTAGTTCGCTGACTACTTCTTGAGATATCTCACGTAAATCGCATTCCTCCCAATTCAAGGTTTTTTTACCTGCCTCAAAGCGATAAACTTCTAACAGGGTGTTCACCATTTCCATCAAATTTTTGTTACTGCGAATCATAACTGCGATCGCCTGCTTCATTTCCGGCGAAATTTTGCAGAATGTTTCCATCTCAAACAAATTCAACATGCGATCGGACGCGACTAACGGAGTTCGCAAATCGTGAGTCAGACGAGAAACAAAATCTTCCCGTTGACGGGCCATTTTTTGTTGTTCGTCCAGACTGTGCTTCAGACGCAACAGCGATCGCACCCTTGCCAGTAGTTCATCAGTATCAAATGGTTTGCGAATAAAATCGTCAGCACCAGCATCCAAACCATCGACAACGCTGGATTCGTGAAAGGCAGTAATCAACAGAATTGGAATATAAGGGATAGCAGAGTTCGTCCGAATCCGACGTGTGACTTCATAACCATCTATTCCTGGCATCATCACGTCTAACAGAATCAGATCGGGTGGAGATTCTTCAATTTGCCGCAAAGCCTTGATTCCATCTGAAGCCAAATTAATTTCATACCCCTCACTTTCTAAAATTGCTTGAACCAAAATGAGATTATCTGGAGTATCGTCAACTGCAAGGATACGATAAATTTTATTATTTTCAAATACAGACATGATTTATCAACTTTTATCAGTTTTTTTTGAAGTAATTTATAGTTTAAATTTAGGATATCCTATTGGTGCTTGCCTAGCTTGAGAAGATGAATGATGCGGATTTTTAACAGAGCAGAAAACCCCGCCGTCATCTAAGTGCAAAGCTGGAGCATCGGCTGCTACAGTCGATAATTTGATTTGACGCGGCAATTCAATTTTAAACATTGAACCGATCCCCAATTTGCTCTCAAGAAAGATTTTGCCGCCCATCATTCGTACCAGCGAATCTATAATTGCCAAACCCAGACCTGTGCCTGGATATTTGCGAGTGATAGTTTGATCGACTTGCCGAAATGCTTCAAAAATACGTTTAAAATCTCTGGGTGCTATACCAATACCTGTGTCGCGAACAGCAATTGCCACTTTATTTGCAGGTAGTTCTTTAACCTCAACCCAAATCTCACCAGACTCGGTGAACTTAATGGCGTTGGAGAGCAGGTTAATTAAAATCTGTTTGATACGAACTGGATCGTTAAATACCAAAGGATTTTGCAAATCGGTTTGCACTAACAATGATAGATTTTTGGCATCAGCTAGGGAATGCATTTCATCTACAGCGAGATTTATTACCTTTGATAGATCAAATATTTCCCCCTTTAAGTCTAATCGTCCTGCCTCCAGCTTGGAAAAGTCGAGAACTTCATTCAGCAGCATCAGCAAATGCTTTCCATTATTCAAGATGCGCTCAACCATATCTGCTTGCTGATGCGTTAGTTGACCGAACTTAGGACGCAGGAGTATCTGCGAAAATCCAATAATCGCATTCATCGGCGTTCTGAGTTCGTGGGACATAGTTGCCAAAAAATGTGATTTTAGCTGTGATGCCTCCAATAGCTTGAAGTTTTGCATTTGAATCTGTTGCTGTTGTCTCTCCAATTCTTGGTTCTTACGAATGAGTTGTTCGTGACTTTCTCTGAGGTGCTTCTTTGCCAAAGCTGCCTGCATTTCAGCCCGATAAACCCGAATCGCACTCCGCAAAACCTGTGCCAAGGTTTCTGGGGATATCCTAGATTTAGAGAGATAGTCTGTAGCACCAGCTTTGATTAATTCGACAGCAATTTGTTCATCTCCTTGAGTGCTTAGGACTACTAAAGGAACTTTAATTTCCGAAGAACGTAGCTGTTGAATTAAGGTTAGTCCATCTTGGTCTAGTAAGCGATAGCCCAGGAAAACACAATCATAAGCAGTAGTGCTTAAGGCAGAAAACACATCATTACCATTGCTTACTTCAAACAGTTCCATTTGAACACCTGCTTCACTCAGGGCACAACAGACTGCCATCCGGTCTACTTCGTCATCGTCTACAACCAAAATTTTCAGCGTCTCTTCCATCGGTTTTTATTTTCGCCGTCAAACATAGGTTGATGTATAGTATTTATCTTTTGAGATTATCCAACTAAAGAATATAAGATTTTCGGATATCTAAGTTAATAATATTAATTTTCTTGAATGCCTGCTAGACATTCATCCCATCAACTTTTTTATCCTCCATTAGTAGTACGTTAATCATTCTTTCGGGTATTTCCTTGGGTTAAATTTAGTCTGCTGTGTCCTCAGCCTGTTGAATTTACCAGAGTATTGAAATTAAACTCTTAGCAAATGACCAATGGTTTTCAACAAATCAGCAATCAACAAACCGAAAACTTATTGATTTGAAGACAGCAAACATCACTGATATAAAGTAAAATAAAATACTTTACTAAGCTTAAAACAATTGTAAATGAACGAGCAAGCGACCGTCGTCAGCCATAGGTGAGAGTTACATCCCATTATTGTGTACCATAAGCTTGAACAGTTTTACTTATTAGATTGGTTAGATTGGGTAAATAAGAAGGTACTGCCAATACCTATTTGTGAATCTGAAGTAACCCTACCTCCTTGGAATTTCAACAATTTTCTTAGCGATCGCCAGACTTAAGTTCTTAGTATTATCCCTGCGATCGCGGTCTTCCACTGTTCGCAAAATTACAAATACCTTATGAGGAATTTTTAGGAAGAATGCCAAGTCCTTCCAAACTTTCTGGCATTAAAAAGATTACTTGTCTACTTTGATTGCTGAAAGGTTTAAAGTGTAAGCCGTGCGTCCATATGGTGAACGCACGGCTGATTACTCTTTGTAGTTGTGCTTGAATTTCTTTTGAGATTGTCCACCATCTAGCCTGACTTTTCACGTTATTATGTAGAAAAACCAACAAAAGACCTAAACCCTGAGCAAGCTTCCCTACAAGATTTGGGCGAAAATTCAAACCCTCTCTCCTTCTAAAGGAAAAGTCTTCCACATGCCGTGAAAAGTCAGACCAGTAAGCTTCCCACAAAGGACAACGGATCGCTTTGCTGGTGGTGATTCCAGCAAATTTTAACGCCGCCTGATTCCCTTCCATAAAGATACTTATTGGCTCCTTCAATCCGATGAATTCAAAAATATGGTTAAAAATCACTCGAAACCGTCGTTCACTTTCTCGTAAGGCAACTCTGACCCTTTCTAATTTGTGCATTTTTGCAAGCTTTTTTGAAAGCTTTATACAAGATAATATTAATTAACTAATGGAACATCACTCAAAGCTGAATTCTAAGCAACGGCGAGCAGTTTAGCATTCATCTCAATAGTTCATCCTTTTTGTGCAAGTATCCATATATCTCCAGCTAGATTTATTCTCTATCCAAATATGAAAAAATCAAGTACTTATTATCTCTATCGGTGGATGCAGACTGGTTGAAATATCATCTATCTTTAGATTGGGAAAATAGAAAGATAACGCTTACAAAAGGTCATACTTTGATAGAGGCAAATAGCGTAAGAGTGAGTGCAGCGATGAATGAAATTAGTATTATTTTAATTGAAGATCACGACTTAACGCGAATGGGGCTAAGAGCAGCATTACAGGCTCACAGCGCATTAAAAGTAATTGGCGAAGCAGCAAATGCTACTCAAGGATTAAAACTTTTAGAAACGGCAAAGCCAGATGTCGCTGTTGTAGATATCGGTTTGCCTGATATGGATGGTATCGAACTCACCCGTAAATTCAAACGCCAACAAGCTGAAAGTGGGCAAACGACAACAAAGATTCTGATTCTGACAATGGATCACACAGAGGATGCGGTACTTGCAGCTTTTGCGGCAGGTGCTGATTCTTATTATATGAAAGAAACAAGCATCAGTAAATTAACTGATGCGATCCAAGCAACTCATGGCGGTAACTCTTGGATCGATCCGGCAATTGCCAACGTGGTATTGCGGAAAATGCGGCAGGGTATTCCTGGAGAGAGCCAAACCTCTGATAAGCCAAAGACTGTAAAAATTGAGGCGCTGGCGTCAGAATACGAGCAAGTCTTAGAAACATACCCTCTGACTCAGCGGGAACTGGAAATCTTAGAATTGATCGTAGCTGGGTGTAGTAATGGACAAATTGCCGAGAAACTCTACATTACAGTTGGTACTGTGAAAACCCATGTTCGCAATATTCTAAATAAACTATGTGCTGATGACCGTACCCAAGCTGCTGTGAGGGCGTTACGTTCTGGGTTGGTGGCATGAGGAGCTAGAGAGCAGGGGAGCAGGGGGAGTAGGGGGAGTAGGGGGAGAAGAACTATTGAATTGTTGACCTTATGTCTAATCCCCAAGACCTTTTCAACCCAATCGTTCCTGTAAACATTCAGCAATGCGTAGTGCGGCTCCTGGTTTACCCATGCGTCGCAGACCATTTTCGGCAATAATTTGCAAAATATCAGGATCTTTAAATAGCGACTGTACTATTCTGGCAACTTCTGCTGGCTGCTCAACTAAAATCAAAGATGAGCCTAAATGACGACTTTGAGCTTCAGCAAAGGTAGGATTATATTGAGGCCCTTTACCGGGAATCGCGATCGCAGGTTTCCCTAAACCGATAAACTGTTCTGTAGCCGTACCTGCCATTGCGATCGCTATATCTCCTAAATGCAGACAGTCATTATAGGCTTTTTGTGTCAATAGCAGATAAGCATTTCTCTGTTTAAATGTCAAGACATTTGGATCGCGAAGTTGGATCGGAGATGCTGATTCAGTGCGCCAGCCTTGGGATTGCACACTTTGGGATAAAATATTACAGTCTAAACCGAGAGCGATCGTCCCTAAAAACACGACTGTCTTAGAAGTATAGAAGATCGAATCTCGCTGTTGAAAACTTGCCATCAATGCAGATACCGCAATCATAATTGTTTCCCAGTTGTTGTATGCCTCTGGGGAACGGGAACCAGGAAGAAGAGTCACCACAAAAGGCCGAACTGTCTCTTGCTGTTGGGTATTCTGACTATAAAATTGTTGGCGTGAAAACGTCGGTTCTAGACCATCCATCATCGGATTACCCAAATCAAAAGCGGGAATTGGCCATTGTTTTAATGTTTCTGTCGTCAGCGCATCTCTAAGAAACACCGCTTTACAACGGCGACGGCTCATTAACCAACGTTCCCAAGGATGGTAAACTGAACCGGAAAAGTTTTCCCAACGCGTATCTTTAGATTTCCGTGGTAATAATCCAGCTTCATCGCGCACATGATATTCAGATTTCGCCGTACCCACAAAAGCATAATTAGCGCCACTAAAAGTTGCAAATAACAGGGGGACAATATCTCCTACAGCTAAAATCGCTCTTTTATTACCTAATTTTTTTTGAGAACTCACCCAACGACGAATAGCTTTAATCTGGCTGAGGGTAAGTTTCAATAAACCACCGCGTACATCCCGCGCTAATTGGCGCCCATCCATATAAATAAAGCCACCAGAAGGCATATTCAGGACTGAACCGATAAAAGGGATATCCAACTGTTCATAAGCACGTCCTTCACCCACCAAAGGTAAAGCAAATATCTCTGGTGGGTTTGGTTGTCGTTGGAGTTCTTGCAAAATCCGAACTGCAATAACATCTTCCCCATGCCCATTACTTAATACAAGTAACCGCAAGGGAGAAGTTGCAGCTTGGGAGTTAGAAGCTAGAGGTAATCGAGATACATTACTCATAAGAAACAAAACATCAAAATTAACTGTCTGTTGGGGTAAGAGGTATAAATAGGGAAATTGGCGAAGAAGCTGGAAGTTAGTATTATCCCTATTCGCTAGCGTCTCTACAACTAACTCCCAGTTAATTAGGTTAAATATTATGCGAGTTTCTGCTACTGCTATTTTTACTTTAGCTACTTTAGCTGCTGCCAATGTCACTCAGCAAGCAACGGCTGCACCTGCTAAAACCGTTACTCCAACTGCAAAAGCTGGTAACTTGGTGGTGCCGACTATTGAAGACACTCCCGCACGGGTAGAGACAATTGCTTCCCCAGAAACTATAGTTGCACAACAATTTTCCCAAAATCCCGTCACCGTACAAACAAGTGCAAACAAAAATTCCACAGTAGTTTTAAAGTCAGCACAAGAGTTAAATTCCAAAGTAATCCTCCCTGCTCCCTCTGCTCCCCCTGCTCCCCCTGCTCCCCCTGCTCCCCCTGCTCCCCCATCTCCCACTCCCCCCCTCTCGCCATCTCTGAAAACCCCTAATACTGGAAGTGATTTAGTAGTCACAGCTACAGACATACAGGTGGTAGGAGCGAATCAAGAATTGCAGGATATCATTCGCAAGGTAATTAAAACCCAGGCTGGAGGCGAAACCAGCCAAAGCCAGTTACAAAAAGATGTAGCTGCAATTTTGGATACAGGTTTATTTAGCAGAGTCAGTGTGAATAACTTTAGCACACAGGCTGGATTGAATGTAGTTTATCAAGTGCAACCGGTGATTGTGCGATCGCTGCAACTATCTGGTGCGAAAGTACTTACTTACCAAATAGCCCAACAACAGTTGCAATCTCAAATTGGAACCACCATCAGTCCTGCTAGACTCCAGCAAGCAGTAGCACAAATTAATAAGTGGTACGCCGACAATGGTTATAACTTAGCAAGAGTGTTATCAATTAAACCCAATTCACAAGGCATTCTGACTGTGAATGTCGCTGAAGGCTTGGTGAGCGATATCAAATTTCGCTTTGTCAACCAAGACGGCAAAACCGTCGATAGCAAGGGTAACCCCGTGGGAGGACGAACCAAACCAGATTTTCTGCAACAGCAACTCAAGCTGAAACCTGGTCAAATCTTCCAAGAAAATGTAGTTAAACAAGACATACAACAGCTATATCGGACTGGTTTGTTTGAGAGTGTGAATGTTGCTTTAGAAGGAGATGCGACAAAACTAGATTTAGTCTATCAACTCAAAGAAACTGGGGCGCGTGGTGTTAACTTGGGTGGTAGTTACAATGCCGATCAGGGATTAACAGGTACAATCAGCTATCAAGATCAGAATGTCGGCGGTGTTAATGATACTTTAGCTCTGAATGTTGGTGTCAGTAGCCGAGACTTACAGTTTGATACCAAATTAATCAGTCCTTATCGGACAACTAGCCCCGATCGCTTAGGCTACACTGTAAATGGTTTTCGTCACCGGGAACTTTCAGAAACCTTTGACGATACTATCAAGCTAGCTAACGGCGACAAAGTACGGGAAGGTCAAATTGGCGGAGGTATCAGCTTCCAGCGACCAATTGACAGCTGGAATACCTCTTTAGGATTAAACTATACCCGAACTAGTATTCGCGATCGCGAAGGTAATATTACCCCAACTGACGCTCAAGGTAATCCCCTTTCTGTGAGTGGAACTGGCATTGACGACCTAACTACCGTATCTTTCACCGCTACCAAAGACCAACGGGATAATCCCATCAATCCAACTCAAGGTTCCGTTCTGAGTCTGAGTACAGAACAATCTGTGCCCATCGGTCAAGGAAATATTTCTCTAAATCGCCTCAAAGCCAATTACAGCCAATATTTGCCAGTGCAGTTATTTAACAGCAAACAGCCACAAGTATTTGCGGTGAATGTCCAAGCTGGTACCGTCCTTGGGAATTTACCACCCTACGAAAGCTTTAACTTGGGTGGTTCCAACTCAGTACGCGGTTACGATTCTGGAGATGTGGGGAGTGGTCGCAGTTACGTGTTAGCTTCCGCAGAATATCGCTTTCCCGTCTTACCAATAGTAGGGGGTGTATTATTTGCTGACTTTGCCTCAGACTTAGGCTCTGGTGATACTGTATTGGGAGATCCAGCAGGTGTACGGGGCAAACCAGGTTATGGTTTTGGTTATGGGGCCGGAGTGCGCTTAAATTCCCCACTAGGCTTAATTCGGGCTGACTATGGTATTAATGACCAGGGAGAAAGTAAAGTGCATCTAGGTATCGGTCAGCGGTTTTAAGAGAATTTTTTCTCTGCTTGCCATCAGCGATTGAATACTTCTAAGGTAAAGCTTGTAAACCCAGATATGTCGAAATGGCGAATACCTCCCAGCAATAAAATAGGATTTACTAGCCATTCTGTCACCAGAATTTTATGAAGAGAGTTAGCTTGTTGAGCGTTGTATTATTGATTTGATTTATAAGCTGAAGAGTCGAGTGATGCAAAGTAGACGACAAGTTCTCGAAAGCCAAAAGTTGATCGAAAGATATGCTGTTGGAGAAAGGGATTTCTCTGGAGTTATATGTTCTGGGATTTTCTTAGATGGAGAAGATTTGCGGGAAATTGACTTGAGTGGAGCCGATTTGATAGGTGTTGATTTGAGTGGCTCCAATCTGAGCTATGCCATCTTGAGTGGAGCCAAAATGCTTTGTGTTAATCTCACTAATGCCAATCTCAGTTACGCTAATTTGCAAGGAGTTGACTTGAGTGGTGCTGATTGCATTGGGACTGACTTTTCCAATGCCAATCTTATTGATGCTATCTTTACTGCTGCCATATTTGATGGGGCTAACCTCTACAGGGCAGCGATTGGTGGTACTGCCAAATTCATAAAAACTGACTTTAGGGGAGCCAAAAATTTCCCTCCTCTTGGAGAAGGTGTTTTGGTGTATCAAACCTTTAGAGAAGATGGAAGTTTCTTCAAAGGGCCTGATTGGATTGAGTGAAGTGAAGACAAAACTGTTATTTATTAAATGGTGATTATCAGTGAATTAATTCGCCCTGCAAATTGTAAACGCTCCAAGTTCCATGACAATCTCCAATATGACTGCAAAAACTCTCCCAGTTTTGAAGTTGGAATTTATTATGGTGTCTGAATTCATTGTTAGCTGTTTTCTCGATTGTTATTTGCTATCAATAGTAATAATCATATATAAAACTAATATTTGATTTCTGAAAAAGCTCGGTACAACTCGAAAAGCCTAATTCCCTACTCCCCACTCCCCGCCTACGTAAATAATTTCAAAAATCAAATACGATTCCTATCGGAATCCTAAATGATATGTTAAAAATTTTAAGTAATGTAGGTTGGGTTGCTCTTTGGGGTTGTAGCAACTAGTATGTAAATTCGTACTTTCTCCCTGATATCACGGACGTGGGAGACAGCTTGAGCCTGTTTCCTATTTCAGAATTCCTTTGCTGTCGCGTTATCCTATGAAAAAGATAAAACTATTGTGCTCGTGGGAAGGTTTTTACCGCTGAGGAAATACCAATAACTAAATTATCCCGTAAAATAGACAGGCGAAAACCTTACTCTATATATATGGGAAGATTTTTTGGAAATACCCCAAGACTCAAAACTCGCTACTTATCTGCTCGCTCAGGAATCAGGACTCTTTATGTTAGCAGGCACAATTTTGCAGGATGGAAAATATACCCTAATTCAAGAAATAGGGCGGGGTGGCTTTGGCATTACGTTTAAAGCTACGCATCACTACTTGGGTCAGGAGGTGGTGATGAAAACCATCAATGAACGGCTGCGGCAACATCCTGATTTTACTAAATTTGAGCGCCAATTCCAAGATGAAGCCAGACGATTAGCTACGTGTATTCACCCAAATATAGTCCGAGTCAGTGATTTTTTTGTCGAAGCTGGACTGCCTTACATGGTGATGGAATACATTCCTGGCGAAACCTTGGGAGACGCATTTGTATTACCAGGAATACCTTTACCTGAAGCCACAGCAATTCATTACATCCGGCAAATTGGGGCAGCTTTGCAAGTAGTACATAATAATGGTTTGCTGCACCGGGATGTCAAACCAGATAATATTATTCTTCGTCAAGGAACGCAAGAAGTAGTACTGATTGATTTTGGCATTGCCAGGGAATTTAATGGTGGCGTCAGGCAGACTCACACGGGTCTGGTTTCTGAAGGTTATTCTCCAATTGAGCAGTATTTGACGCAAGCGCCGCGCACACCCGCCACAGATGTTTATGGTTTAGCGGCAACCTTGTATGCACTGTTGACAGCCCAAGTTCCGATGCCAGCATTATTGCGCGATCGCGAGCAAATGCCTGCCCCCCGCGAACTGCAACCACACTTGAGTGCTGCTGTCAACCAAGCGGTAATGCGCGGTATGGCCGTGGAGTCTCGTTTTCGCCCAGCAACAGTTGCTGAGTGGTTACAACTGCTACCTGGAACTGAGGCGAACATGACACCGCAAGCCTTAGCCAGTTACGCAGTGCCAACTGTCAATTTATCTGCCCAGCAAGCAGCAACTTTAATTGGGAAAACTGGCCAAAATCGCATTCATAGACCATCTGCGTTGGCGCAGCCCAACCCAGGCATGGCTAAGGAAAATGTACTGACTCAAAAACTGGGGTCATCTAAAGTATTTATTGGTTTAGGTGTAGCCCTAGTTGCTGCTACAGCAGGTTTTGGGATCGCTAGCATGTTACCCAAATCTCAGCCGCAGCCAACTGCAAAGCCGCTTTTTGAACAGCCAACTCAAGATCCAGCCGCGAAAGCACCTAGCTTAGATAGTACATCTTCACCTCCGGGCGAACAGACTAACAGCACTTCAAGAACCGAATCACCACCTGTCTCTAATTCTAAGCAGCGCCGGCGCAATCGTCGTTCTTCTCAAGAAGAATCTTCCAGCAGCAGCCCTCCAAAAGAATCGCAACGCGGTGATTCCGAACAATCCACACCTTCACCTAGCGTTTCCCCCACGCCCTCGCTAGTAGAGAAACTACGCGCAATCCGGTCATCTCGGAGTGCGTCCCCCGCACCATTGCCACAAAAGAACTTACCCGCTTCTAGTCAAAATTCTGCTTCTCCTCAACCAGTGATTCCGTCAAATTCTGTGGTCATACCAGCAGCGCCACCACTGGAATCCAAACAGCCAGATCCTTCTGCTGTAGTAGTACCAACACTGGAAAAGCAAAATTCACCGACTAATAGTCAACCCCAAAACGATCGCAAATCCAAGGAAAATCTACAAGATGACAATAATTAGTCAATTTTAGATTTTGAACTTGGGATTTTGATGAGCCAAGCGGGAAGGGCGAGTTTCCCGACTTCTACCCCTTATAATTAAGCAAAGCTGGGCGTAGGTTTTAACAGGAAAAATGGCTGGCGATCGCACAGCGTTATTTGCTCTTCTGCACAACAATTTCCCCCTTCCGATTAATCTTCAGCGGATTTTTGGGAAAAGCTTGATTATTCAAAGAACGCATAAGCCTTACAGTCTGAAAACGCCGATCGATATGAGGGATTCCCTCACGATCCATCCGCACGGGAATAATTTTACTTGATACCAAATCTCCCACGGAGTTAAGTTTAACTTGTAAAATCATTGAGTCACCCGTTTGGGCATTTGTAGATAAAGTCCGATATCCCAAAAAGTTTCCTAAAGAATAGGCGATGATTTTTCCCTTATAGATTTCCATCGCTCTCGGTACATGAGGCCCATGTCCTAGTACTAAGTCTGCTCCCGCATCAATCATTTTTCGAGCAAACTTGATGGAATTACCTCGGTTTTCTCCATAAAAAAACTCTGTCTGATTCTTAACATGTAGTGCCCCCGTTCCTTCGGCTCCAGCGTGCATCGATACTACTACAATGTTGGCATTATTTTTAGCTTCAGTTATAAGTGCTTGGGCTGCTCCTAAATTATGGATGGAATTATACATTTCATAAGGAGAAAACCCGACCATTGCCACAGGGATATTATTAGCTTCCAAATAAAGAATTTGATTTTTATGACCTAATGTTGCGATACCCACAGCCTCAAGATTTTTCATTGTATCTTTGAAACCTATCGGCCCAAAGTCCATTGCATGGTTATTCGCCATATTAAACACATTAAAACCAGCCTCAGCAAATAGCTGGGCATATGCAGGTGGAGAGCGAAAGGCAAAGATTTGTCCTCGACTAATATCTTTGGCAGTGTAGGGATAATTAGTTAAACTACTTTCAAAGTTACCAAATAAGATATCAGCTCCTTGCAAGTGAGTTCTTACTGACTTTGGTAATAATCGATCTCGAAATCTGGGTAATCTCTGGTTAGGGTAATTCGTGCCGGGAATAATATCTCCAACGGCTTTGATAGTAATAGTATCTGGAAAGGTTTTTCCTTTTGTTGTTGATGGCGTAAGTTCAGGGATAGCTAATGGTAATGATACAGGTTCAGTGGGTGTAGTAGCAGCGTTTAATCGCTGTGATTGCCCAAGTCGGATAACGACTCCTATACTAATACCTAGATATAAACAGACACTGATAAAAATAACTGAGAGCACTTTCCCCATGCTGCGATTTGCCATCGTTCACTCCTCACACGATGGCATTAGTTTATCCCAAAAATCTGTGCTTACGATGTATATTTTAGTGCATTATGAAAAATATTTGACTAAGTAGATACGCAAATATAATCCCGTTTCATCTATTTAGAGACGCACAGATGTGTGCTCTTACTTGCAAATAATCATACATCGATACTATTAAGCCAAACAGCATCGGTTTGTCTACTTCTTCGGCAATTTTTTTGAACGGAGAGGGGGGGATTCGAACCCCCGTTGGGTTTCCCCAAAACGCATTTCGAGTGCGTCACCATGAACCGCTCGGACACCTCTCCAGCTATATCATTCACAGACTTGAATATTTATTCAATCTTCAAATGCCGTGAAATAAGGGAAATCTAAGCCTATTCCCTATAGTACTATAACATTATCGCTTTATCTACGTAATTGGTGGTAACGCAGCATATTTGTGCGATCGCACTTCCACCATTACACGCACTCGGTCGTTTAGCCTTCAAACGCTGGCTGGAAAAGCCAATTGTCGAGGGGTTAGCAGCACGCACCATTTTTGATAGCCAACTCTGGCAGTTATCAATTCATGAAGTTAACCAAGATGACTGAATAATTATTAATCCATAATTCATCATTTTGGGTACAGAGCAAATCAATTTATTGATGGACAAACATTTTATAGATCGGTAGCTTTGGGCAGAAATTAGCTTACAGTTTCTATCCCTAAAACTGACAATGTTCAAAAATGCCGCAGCTACGCTCGTCGTAGACATCGCTTTTCTAACTGCCAAGGTATTATCTAGTCGAACACCGTGCAGCATATAGCTTGAGGTTTTGCATGAAAGTAGCAGTCTTCAGTACAAAAGCCTACGATCGCAAGTTTTTGTCAGATGCAAATTCTCCCGCCCAACACGAGTTAGTGTTTTTTGAACCCCGTTTAAATCGAGATACGGCTATCCTCGCCGCCGGATTTCCAGCAGTTTGCGTATTTGTGCACGATCGGGTTGATGCCCCAACTCTAGAGCTTCTCGCCTCCGGAGGAACTCGCCTGGTTGTCCTCCGCTGTGCAGGATTTAACAATGTAGACTTAGAAGCCGCAGCAGACTTAGGAATTATCGTTGTGCGTGTTCCTGCCTATTCACCCTATGGAGTAGCAGAACATGCCGTGGGATTGATTTTAAGTTTGAATCGCAAAATTCATCGTGCCTATAACCGTGTCCGAGAAGGCAATTTTTCCCTAGATGGACTGTTGGGATTTAATTTGTATGGGCGCACAGTGGGGATTGTCGGCACTGGCAAAATCGGTCTGATTTTAGGACAGATTATGAAGGGGTTTAGCTGTGACTTACTCGCCTATGATGTTTATCGCAATCCAGAATTGGAGGCGCTAGGTGGAAAGTATGTAGAACTACCTGAGCTATTTGCCAAATCCGATATTATCTCCCTGCATTGCCCCCTGACTCCCGAAACGCATCACTTGATTAACACTGAGGCTATAGAACAGATCAAGCCAGGCGTGATGCTAATTAATACTAGCCGAGGAGCGCTGATTGATACCCAAGCAGTGATTGAGGGATTGAAGTCTGGTAAGATTGGCTATCTTGGTGTGGATGTCTACGAACAAGAATCAGAATTGTTCTTTGAGGATTTGTCTGGCGAAATTATTCAAGATGATATTTTCCAGCGTCTGACAACGTTCCCCAATGTACTCATTACCGGACATCAAGCCTTTTTTACAGCAGAAGCTCTCCACAATATTGCAAAAACAACTTTTGCTAATATTACCGATGTTGAACAGGGTCGTCCTTGTGCTAATGAAATTCGCGCCCAAGTGTCAGCTTAGGTAATGGTTGGCGATCGCTAATCACTGTTCCACTTGAAATTGCATATACTGGGCGGGCAGGATGCCCACCCTACAAAACTTATATTTAATTCGATTATGCAAATTAGATGTTTTTTTAGCTTGCTAAATGGCTAGATAATGCTAAGGGAAGACATTTATGTACGCCTAAGAGGATGTCTCAGAAGTATCAAATATTTGCCGATTCCCCCAAGAGGATGTTTGAAAAGTCATGATTGATGTATCAAATATTTTTACCCCACCCTAACCCTCCCCTTATAAAGGCTACGGTGTACACACAAGTCGTCCTCTACCCATATTTTTGTCGGAGTGAAACATGTCACACTCACCGATATCCCGCCCAGAACTGAAGTTCTGGGCTGATAGCCCAAGTCCACGCTTGCGTGGACTGAATCGATTGTTTAGTCCACTAAGTGTGGACTTTAGCTATGAGACTCGGAATTCATTCCGAGGCGGGATAGAAACGCAGTGCGAGATTTATTAATAAAAATATGGCTGCGGCAAGACTTGTGTGTACACCGTAGCCTTATAAAGGGGAGGGAACCGGATTTTCTTATTTCCCCCTTTATAAGGGGATAATAATTCGATTAAATATCACAACATACCACTTTTAAAACAACCTCTAACCTCCCTTAAAAAGGGGAGAGTAAGAGTCTCAAAGTCCGCCAATTTATTGAGGATTTTAGGGGGATATCTAAGCATTCGCTGTATACAGAAAATTTTCAGACATCCTCTAAGGATAGGTAACACCTAATAGGGGTTATTGGAAGTTGTAATATTTTAAATAGAAGCGGGTTCAGGCATGGAATCCGTGGATTTATTGCGAATCCTCAAAATAGAATTAAACAATCTAACTTCATATACTTGCCTAAAGTATATACATCTCAGAGATGAGATGAAAATATTTTAAATTTTTCGATTACAGCCACCTTTGCCCCATCGATTGGGCCGACAATCGGAGACTGGCTAACCGATAACTTTGCTTGGCAGTATAATTTTTATCTAAATATTTTTCCGGGGATCTTGTTAGTGGCAATGGTCTGGTATGCGATCGATCCTCAACCCATGCAATTGAATCGGCTCAAAGGAGGCGACTGGTTGGGGATTGTCTCAATGGGCCTTGGTTTGGGGTCGTTGGAAGTGGTGTTAGAAGAAGGGAACCGCAAAGATTGGTTTGGTTCGCCGTTGATTGCCCGTTTGGCGATCGTTGCTGCCATTTTCATTACCCTTTTCCTCTGGATTGAACTTACTCGCAAAAGACCATTTATCAATCTGCGCTTATTAGCTCGCCGGAATTTTGGTATTGGCAGTGTGGCAGGTTTGGCATTGGGATTAGGTTTATATGGCTCTGTCTACATCCTGCCTCTGTATCTTGTCCAAATCCAGAACTATTCCGCCATGCAAATTGGTGAAGTGATTATGTGGTCTGGCATCCCGCAACTTTTTCTCATCCCATTTGTGCCCAGACTGATGAAGTCCTTTGATGTGCGCTTTATGGCTGCGGTTGGATTCAGTCTATTTGCTGTTAGTTGTTTTATGAACTCCCACATGACACAGGATACCGGCATCAACGAGTTGCGCTGGTCGCAGCTAGTTCGCGCCCTTGGACAACCGCTGATGATTCTGCCTTTGACCTCGATCGCGACTGCCAACATTGAAAAAGAACAGGCAGGTTCTGCCTCTGGGTTGTTTAATATGATGCGAAACCTGGGCGGCTCAATGGGAATTGCAGCACTGTCCACACTCCTGACCCGACGAGAACAATTTCACTCCAATCGCATTGGCGATGCTGTTTCACTTTATAGACCAGAAACTCAACTGCAAATTGACCAACTGACTCAATTGTTTATCAGTCGCGGCTCAGAAGCAAGTGTTGCTTACAATCAGGCTGTTGAGCAAATCGCTAATATTGTGCGACGTGAAGCTTACATCATGGCATACAACGATTGCTTCTACGTGATTGGCTTTGCACTCTTGCTCACCGGGCTAGCTCTGTTATTCTGCAAAAAAGTTAAGGCAACTAATGCAGCAGCCTATTAGAACTTTTACTTTGAACGATAAGCAACGCGGAGACTTTGGACTAAAATCACCAGAGATGCGATCGCCATTAACCCGCCCCAAAACCAGTAAGGTAAAAGCAAATATCGCTGCATTTGCGCTGTATCAGAAAGTCCAAGGGAACCAGCAGAACTACTAAATAGATAATCAAGTTGATGGTACGTACTCACACAAGCTTGTACGCCCAGAAATTGAATAACAAACCCTTGTGCCCAGCGAGGTGCTCTCAGAGCAATACCCAAGATTATTAAACCCAGCAAGGGAATTGCCACCAATCCAAACCAGGAACGTACCCAAATTAATGTGGAAAACAGCAAAAAACTCCCTAATATTTTTAAACAGAGAGTTGCTGTTGTAAAACTGCGGGAAGCCAGAATCAAAGCTGCACCGGCAAGAGGCGGCCCCATTGGGCCTGCGGCTGCGACCATTGCCGGGCCAATTGGCCCCAATAACGACCGGATGCCATAAGTTGCGACGCCAGAACCATTGCTAAAAATCTGCAATTTCTGAAACTGTCCCCCTAATAGGAGCGCCATTAAGCCGTGACCCATTTCATGAAACCAAGTTGCCAGGATCGTAAATGGGTATAGGATATAATCACCTCCTGGTAATTGCCACAGTAAAGCAGTTGCGATTGCAGCTGCAACTAGCCAGGTTAGCCCCATGCGCTCAACAACTGCCGGGGCTTCTCTGGTAAGCAAGGGTTCAAAATTTTTGCTCGGTTCCGTCATAGCTCGCTCTATTTTGGATTGTAGATTTTAGATTTTCTGGAAAATTCAAAATCTAAAATTGACAGTGGATTTTCTCTATCCTAGTGTACTTAAACTGATAAGCATTTAAATGATATATAGTCAATAGCTAAAATATTTGCTGCGCTTGCATCTATTTATTTTTAATCTTTAATTGCTGATTGAGGTAATGGAGTTGCTAAACAATGCAACAATTCCCACATCAAAGCGACGGCTATAAACTATGGCGCTATCAAGAACAACATAGTTATCCGTCGCTTGTGTGATGCGGTTCATTTGTTTATCCTCCAAAGGGATGCCGGAGGATGGGCAGAAAATGCCTAGACTGATGTCACAATCGATCGAGAATCAGTTAAGCAAGTTGAAAAAGGAATGTCATCAAGTCTCCTTTACCCAAGCTGATGCGATCGCCTGGTCGCAAGCGGTGACGATTCCCTGGTAAAAGCGGCAAATTATTAATGTAGGTGCCATTAGAACTACCCACATCTTCTACATAGTAAGCATCTCCCTCGACGCGAATATCTGCATGAATCCGCGAGACAATTTCTGAATTGGGAAATCCTGAAACATCTATATCTGGGGGAATCCGGTCATTGGGCTTGCCGATATGAATCACAGAGACATTTTGCGGCAATTCAATTAAGCGATCGCTTTGAACGTGGATTAACCGCCCTGTAACCTGCTGCAATTGCGTTCTGGCAGCAGTTGTAGTTGGGATTGGTGCTGGCGGGGGTAGTTCTGCTTCAAAGGCTGGCGCTGGTTCCAAAGGTGGTGGAGTAGGAATACTTTGTATAGATACTACGGGTTGAGCTGCGACGGTTGGCTCAGGTTCTGGGGGGCTGCTTCCTGTCACAGGTGCCTGTGGCGGGGCTGCTGGGGGAACCGCCATCTCTGTTGCTGGTAAAGATGAACTGGGGGGATGGGAGTTAGTACCGCTCATTCCCAAGGCATCTGGTTGTAAAAGTTCTAACAGGGGATCGGGTGGAACTAACGCTGGTACTTCCACAGGAATATCGGGAGTAACTGTTGCAGCTACCGCAGTATGAACGTGTGGAACTCCTGCGGAGTGTAGGTTATAGCCACACTGACCGCAGAATGCAGCATCTGCTTGCACAGTTGCCCCACAACTGGGACAGTTAGTAGTCGCGGGTAACGGTGTATAGCAAGCTTCACACTGGACAGCGCCGTCAGGGTTGGGATGATTGCAATTAGGGCAGACGATCATCGATATTTAGCCTTTGTTCAAGATCATCATAAATATAGGTAGGACTGGCAAGCAGAGGGCGGCCCTAGCTTTAGATTCTAGCAATTACTGCTGATGGAACGATGAATTGGAAACGGAGTAAGGGGCAGGGAGCAGGGGGAGCAGGGGGAGCAGGGGGCAGGGGGCAGGGGGAGCAGAGGGGGGAAAGAGGTAAATTATAATTGCTCATTTAATTGCTCATTCTCCCCCTTGCACCCTGCACCCTGCCCCTCTGCCTCTTTGCCTCATTGTTCAATGTTGGAGTTCCAAACCTGCTTCTGCATCCAGCAGCCACCAAAGTTCTCCTTGGGGCCGAATTAAGCGGGATGGGTAAGTGAAGTCATCGGCTACAGGGGCAAAGACTTGCGCTAAAGCTGGTCGTTTATTAGCACCAGCAACCAGAAAAATCACGCTGCGAGCAGAGTTGATGAAGGGGTATGTGAAACTTATCCTGGGGTTTCCGTCTTTGTTACCCACGGTAACTAGGCGATCGCGTACTTTGAGAGCCTCTGTGTGGGGAAACAAAGATGCAGTATGTGCATCATCACCCATTCCTAGTAATACTACATCCAACGGGGGAAACTCGACCCCAGAAGAATTGAAAAATTCTTTGAGATGTTGTTCATACTTAGCAGCAGCCAGTTCTGGATTGGCTTCCAAGGTTGGTACGGGGTGAATGTTAGCTGCTGGGATATCAACACGATCTAGCCACGCCTGACGCGTCATCAGTTCATTGCTATCGGGATGATCTGGTGGTACGTAACGCTCATCTCCCCAGAATATATGAATTTTATCCCAAGGCAGTTTTTGATTAGCGATCGCTTCGTATAACGGTTTAGGTGTACTGCCGCCAGATAAAGCGATGGTAAACCGCCCCTGCTGCTCAATGGCTGTTTCTAACTTGGACAGAATTAATTCTAGCGCTCGTGCAACCAGCGCTGGCTTATCCGGTAGAACTTCAACGGTTTTGTTCATGGCTTCATCTTCATATTGCTGGCTTCTGGCAATACAATACCGAACTTATTACAGTCCCCCTTTTTAACTTTTGAAACATTTAACATCGTAGATTAGGTAGGCTGGAAAAACATAGACGCTCTTTATCACCTTCAACGCAAAGTAGTTAGTAGCCAGTCGTACTAACTACTAACTACTTTCATGATTATTTTTATTTACATCCAGTTACTTGATACTTTGTTGATTAATGCCACAGAGGATACCTTTATTAATTCTTATTAAAAATTAATAAAACTAATTAATCACAAACAGCGCTTCCCAGTCAGCGATCGCTTCGCGTTGGGCAATTAACAATTCCTGAATTCCTTTTTGGGCGACATCTAGCAGTTGATTCAACTGAGTGCGGCTAAAGCTGCCTTCTTCGGCTGTACCCTGGATTTCAATGATCCCCAGGTCTTGATTCATCACCACGTTAAAATCTACTGTTGCAGCCACATCTTCGATATAATCCAGATCCAAAAATGGCTCACCCTCTAGTAATCCTACGGAAACCGCTGCTACCTGTCCACATAGAGGCGATCGCTCCAACACGCCCTCTTGCAACAATTTAGAAATCGCATGAGCCAACGCCACAAACGAGCCTGTAATGGCTGTTGTTCGAGTTCCAGCGTCTGCTTGCAACACATCAGCATCCACAGTTAGCGTGCGTTCTCCCAGTGCCTCAAAATCCACTGCTGCGCGTAAGCTGCGGCCAATTAAACGTTGAATTTCTTGCGTCCGTCCAGATAACTTCAATAATTCCCTTTCTTGGCGTTTTTGGGTAGCAGATGGTAGCATCCGATACTCAGCAGTTAACCAGCCTTTACCAGTTCCTTCGAGAAACTTCGGAACTCCCTTATTAACGCTAACAGTACAAAGTACTTGAGTCTCACCGCATCTTGCGAGAACAGAACCGGGGGCAAAGCGGGTGAAACTAGGGTGAAAACCGATCGGGCGTAGTTCGTAAGCAAGACGACCGTCAGGACGCTGCCAAGCCATTGGAGTTGCCTCAAGTTTTACAATACTGCCTTAAGATTACCTTAGTGTTGCAAATCATCATTTTTAGGGCATTGAGCATTGGGTATGGGGCATTGGTTCTTCTCCCCCTGCTTCCCCTGCTCCCTTCCCCCTTCCCTCTTCTAAGGAACAGAAAGCAGAGTCAAAATATTTTGCTGTACCATATCTGGTGACTGATCGCCGTTGATAGTCAACAAGCAGCGACGACGGTCGTAATATTCTAGGATGGGAATGGTGCGATCGTAGAATAATTCTACACGGCGTTGCACGATTTCTGGTTGGTCATCTGGTAGCGATCGCCCTAAGGAGCGGCTAACCATGACAGCTTCCGGGACTTGTAGATAAATCGCCCAATCGAGCTTTTGCTCTAAATTATCCAATAAAAAATCTAGTTCTTCAGCTTGGAAGGCAGTACGGGGATAGCCCTCTAAGACCCAATCGCAGTTAATATCTGGTTGTCTGAGGCGAATTCGGATTAATTCAATAATCATTTCATCCGGGACTAACTCCCCTTTTTCCATGTAGGGCCGTGCGTGGTAACCTAGTTCACTCAGGCTAGCGTAAACCGAAAGAGAAGTCCGGGGGTCGGCTTCCGACCATTGGAACTCCGGGAGGAGCCGATCGCCAGATATTGCTTCCCGTAAAATCTCACCTGTAGAAATCAAAGGAATATCAAAGTATCTGCAAAGCCTTTGCGCTTGAGTGCTTTTACCCGATCCTGAACCTCCCAGAATCACCAATCTCACAACAATTAACTCCTCATCTTGTCAAATCCACTACTTGCTAAGTCTGTTTTGCCCAAACAACCGATAAATCCCACATTTAGCTATTTTCAGCCGTTATACCCAGCTTATTTAAATAATTGGAACTCTAAATCATGTGTTTTCATTTTTACAACTACTTTCAGAGAAAAAACGAAAATAACTCTTGACTTCAGCACAAACGTAGTGTTTGACTAATAATGCAATTTGCCAAATCCACCACACCTGTGAAAAGCAGATTGATTATACAGGCAGATTTGTAATAAGTACCGCCAGCACAAACCTTTAATTTCTTGTAACTTTTTGAACTTTACCCTATGGTTGCCCAGCTAGAAACTCCAAGTATAAATTCAACCCTTACCTTACCATATCCAGTGGAAGGACTAGTGCAAGTTTTCACTAGCTCCCATCGCAATTTTTTTACGAGTGTTATGGCTCAAGCACTGAGGATAGCTGGACAAGGAACGCCAGTATTAATAGTGCAGTTCCTCAAAGGGGGTATTCGTCAAGGGCAGGAAAGACCCATACAACTAGGACAAAATTTAGATTGGATTCGCTGCGATCTGCCTCGTTGTATCGATACACCACATTTAGACGATACGGAAAACCAAGCTTTACAAAAACTGTGGCAGTATACACAGCAGGTAGTGTGTGCGAGTAAGTATTCTCTCGTTGTCTTAGATGAGTTAAGTTTAGCGATTAACTTTGGTTTAATTCCTGAAACGGAAGTTTTAGCGTTTCTGGCAAAACGCCCTCCCCAGGTCGATATCATTCTCACAGGGCCAGAGATGCCCAAATCTCTCTTGGATGTAGCAGATCAAATTACAGAAATCCGCCGCAGTCATCGACCCTAAACAAAATACTCAGTTCGTGCTAATATATCGAGTCTGTTTGAATTAACGTTAGTAGCGAACTTGTGATTAAGAACGATATCTGGATTACCGAAATGGCTCAACAAGGTTTGATTTCGCCTTTTGAGCCAAGCTTAATCCGAAAAGTGCAAAAAGATGAGTCTGTAACAGTTCAGCCTGTAATCAGTTACGGTTTGTCTTCTTATGGCTATGATATACGCCTTTCCTCGGCTGAGTTCCGCATTTTTCGCCACATTCCCGGAACTGTAGTTGATCCCAAAAACTTTAATCCTCAGAATCTGGAGCCAACAGCACTGCACACAGATGCCAATGGCAGTTACTTTATTTTACCTGCTCATTCCTATGGGCTTGGGGTTGCTCTAGAAAAACTGGAGGTTCCTGAGAATATTACTGTAATTTGTATTGGAAAATCTACGTATGCACGTTGTGGCATAATAGCAAATTTAACTCCTGCTGAGGCTGCATGGCGGGGTCATTTAACTTTAGAGTTTTCTAATTCTTCTAGTGCTGACTGTCGCATTTACGCGAATGAAGGTGTAGTGCAATTGTTATTTTTAGAAGGCGAACCCTGTGCTATTAGTTACGAAGCACGTCAAGGTAAATATCAGGATCAGCTAGAGATTGTTACATTGGCAAAGGTATAACTGAACATTCCTAAATAACTCAATTTAATTCATATTCCTGTTGAGCCAAATCCTCCTGAACCTCTAGAAGTTATATCTAGTTCTTCAATAGCTTTAATGGAAACTGATAAAACTGGTTTAATAACCATCTGTGCTATTCTCATACCTATTTCTATAGTAAATGGTAGTTTACCATGATTAATTAAAATTACTCCAATTTCTCCTCGGTAGCCTTCATCTATAGTTCCTGGGGAGTTCAAAACAGTTATTTGATGTTTTAAAGCAAGACCACTACGAGGTCTAATTTGTGCCTCTGTCCTAGATGGTAATTGAATTATAATACCAATAGGGATTAAAGAACTTTCTCCAGGTTGTATAACAGTTTCTACTGTAGAGAATAAATCTAAGCCAGCATCTCCTTCGTGAGCATATTCTGGTAGTCGAGCTTTGTCTCCAAGCAGTTTAACTTTCAGTATATTATCCATAAGTTTGCGTCATGATGATTTTGAATGATACCTTGCTAAATATGCAGGCTAAATAAATATAATATATATTTATTTACGCCATATTAAAAAACATTTTATCTATTTTTGCTTCATATTAACAGTTAGCTGTAAGCATGAAATCAGAATAGCTATTATCGCGAAAAAACCACTTGTATCAATTAGGTTAATAGTTAGATCAAGCGGGTAAACAAGAATAAACCATCCCGAAGTAAGTTTTAATAATAAAATTAAACATAAAAATACTTCAAATACTATTAATGTCCAGAAAAAGATTGAATTTAAAAAGTCTTTTCTTGCATTTACTTTTAATCCTTTTAAAATATAACGATTAGAATTTTTAGATAGCTCTTTAAATTTTTCCTTAAATTCATTATAAGCTAAAGGATCTGCAATGATTTTACGCGATGCTACAATAAATTGCGCTTGATTTTGTTCTAACAGAGCATCTTTTCTATTAGTAAAATTAAAATATTTGCTTTTATTGTTAGAGTGGTTAAAAGAAACTTGCTTAGATATTGGTTCAATTAAATCTACTCTACTGGGTGAATTATCATGGTTTCGCAAAGCTGGCTTTCTAACTTTATAGAATATTAAAGTCACAAAAGATTTTTCTGCTGGCAATTCTAATTCAATATCTGTGGGATTATTTAATGAAATTAATAATGGGCCTGCCCATCCTGGATCAAGTGTGGTAGAGATATGACCAAAACCAAGTGAAACCACACCTACTTTTGAATGAAAAGTACCTCCTATTTTTTGTGAAACCCATACTGCTTCTTGTGTCAGTATCAGAACAGTATCATGTCTTTTAATCTTAAATACTTTATTACCTTCTAAATTAGAAGTTGTTTTAATTAAACATTTATGTGTTATGGAAAACACAAAATCACCTGGGTTAAGATTATAGCCAACAGGTGTTAAATCTTTCTCTGGTCTATATGGATAAATAACAATCTCTTTATTAAGTAATATTTCTATATCTTGATCGGACAGCATAGCAATTATTTGTACAACGAGGCTATTATAAAACTATAATTTTTAAGATAGTCTCAGTAATAGTACTTTTTTGAATTAAGACAGGCTATTGTTTATCTACTAAAGCCAAAAGTTCCTTGTCTTTGACACTACGTCAGCCCATATCTTCTACATTTTGCACTGAATATCCTGTATCTATGAAGGGCTTCTTCAACTTCTTTTCTTACTCAGGAAATTTTCATCAAGCAGAATGAGCATAAGTAATTTGCTCCTGATTCAGCATTGCTTTTGCAATCACCTCCAAAACTTGCAACACCTCAGTTTGCAAATGTGGAAAATCTTCTAAGAATTCGATTAAACCTGCTTCACCTTCTAGATAGTCAAAAAAAGTCTGCAATGGAACTCGCGTTCCAACAAACACAGGAGTACCACTCATAATATCTGGATCGGAGGAAATAATTCGGCGATCGCATAGAACTTTTTGAATATCCATCGTCCTGCAAATGTTTATACGAGATAGTCTAAACCTTCATCGCGCTTCTAGCCAAACCTGTAAATCGGCCAAACTAGTAAAATCTAACAGTGCTTCACTTAAATCTTCCATAACAGGCAAAGGTAAACCAGAAATTGAGGAGCGTATTTCTTCAGAAAGTTTCCCAAATCGCTTAGTCAATTGCCGGAGAATAAGATTAGCTGTTGCTTCCTCACGTCCTTCCTCGCGTCCTTCCTCACGTCCTTCTTCTTTAATTTCTCGGTAAACTCGCGTTTCCTTCAGCGTGATTCCTAACATACACTCAACCTCCGCTTGAGTTAATTGTTCAAATCTGTATACCATAATTGTCGTTATTAATTCAATTATGGCGCGACTCGATGGTAATAGCATTTCTTGAGCAGTTCTTGTTAACAAATACCTTGCTTCTTCTGGTGCTTGTTCTTCATCCACTGTAGTTAATACCATCAGCGCCACCCATATAGGTAATTGACGAATATCCCCTAATTCATCTAAATACACCCGATGTACTTGTCCGCCGTTCAGCAATGAGCGATGAGGATGAATATCACTTTGTTCAATACTGCGCGACGGGTAAATTATCACTACTTGCCAGTCGCTAAATCTAGCACGGTTGCGGTAAAAATATAACGAAGATTCAGCCCATACTCTCTCATAAAGTTGTTCATCTTTCTGGAACTGCACCTCGCAAAAATATACAACTCCAGCACCATCGCTTTCAGGTGGTAGAAATACTCCGTCAATTTCAAATTTCGGTTCTTTGACAGCGACTGAATCGAAACGATAACTATCTGCATTGGTTGGAGGATTTGCCACTAGTTCAAACAGCAAAGTGGGAGACTGTTGAAACAGTTTGTAAAATATTGAATCTCGACGCATGAAAGCATTTTACAAATTTTTTATAAGAAGAATTCAGAACTCAGGAGCGGAGCCGGAGACGCTCCGCCAAGGCGTCAGAATTCAGGATGAATTGTCCCAAAAAATGATTATGGTGCTAATCTTGCCTTACCTAGACGCTGCTTTTCGTACCATTGTGCGATCGCAGGTGCCCAATCTTCAAAATGAGGCCACATCATTTCACACAACTTTTGAATTTCAAGTTGAGCATCTTTCTTATTTCTCAGGTCACAAAAATGCAAGAAAGACCTTAAATTGAAGCTAACTACAAAATGCTGGCGATAATCAAAAGGTACTTTACCTCTTGCATGTTCTTCAGACATTCCACCCTCAAAATCAGCTTGATATCGTTTAGCTGCTTCTAGACACCATTGCAAATCTGCTGTTCGTTGCTCTGGTGAATAATGGTATTTTTTGCCTTGTCTATCAGTGTAATAACCAACGGGACGTAGATAAAAAACATCTTCTATGTCTTTCTTACCTTCCAGTACATCAATAAATTGGTTACCTGTGTACCTAAAAGATTGAACATCAAATGATACACCTACACGATGAGTACGAGCCTGCTGCATCACACTGTGGGGAAAGTAGCCACAGTTGAAAACAATCTGGGGATGCTCTAGAGGCCCATAGTGTCCCCTCTCACCCGCTAAAAGTCGCTTAACAATAACTTCGCCGCTTTGTGACTCCGAGGGCCAAGAGTCGCGCTCATCAAACACGAACCCATCAGTATAGTCTTGGTGCATCGCGGCATAAATCACCTGCTGCGGGTTTGGTGTTTTGGCAATAACCTCTACTCGAAATCGATGCATTAGCTGTTGGGGAATGGATTTATGACTGAAAGTGCTTACGAACAAGGAGCGGAGCCTGTTGCTTAGACATGGCTTTGAACTCGATCCATCATCATATCTCTTCTTTGGCTTGGGTTTTTACTCGATCGATCGGATTAATATACTTTACAAAAATTAATAACTTTGTTACAGTTATTTACATAAAGAGAAGACAGGGAAAAATCCATGCGTACCAGCACTGCTATAATTGACGACCAAGGTAAACTGAACAATTTTGCGATCGAGCCAAAGGTTTATATAGATGAGCAAGGCGATCGCACTGGCTTCACTCCCTATGCAGAAATGCTTAACGGTCGTTTAGCAATGATTGGTTTTGTCTCTCTGATAGCATTAGAAGTATTCACAGGACACGGCATCGTTGGTGTTTTGGCAAGCCTGTAAAAACTAATTTTTATAACGTAATTCTCAACAAATAATAAGAGACGGTAAATTTACCGTCTCTTAATTTTATGGAAAACTTAGTGCTAGAGTAAAAATATACTGGTAGCAAAAGCCTTTATCAGCATAAAAATATTGGGTGAACTATGGCTTTAACTGCTTCAACTATGTTGCCACTAGGCACAAAAGCACCAGATTTTAATCTACCGGAAGTAGTATCTGGAAAGACAACTTCACTTTCCACCTTCGCAGATAAAAAAGCGCTGTTGGTAATGTTTATTTGTCGGCATTGCCCATTTGTCAAGCACGTTCAACAAGAATTAGTGCAGTTAGGAAAAGATTATTTTACAAGTGATTTAGCGATCGTTGCCATCAGTGCTAACGATGCAAAGAATTACCCAGATGACGCGCCAGAGTCGTTACAAGCATTTGCCACAGAACAAGGATTAAATTTTACCTTATGTTACGACGAGAGCCAGGAAACGGCAAAGGCTTACACAGCAGCTTGTACACCTGATTTTTTTGTATTTGATAGCGATGGCTCCGCCAACGCCAAAGGCGAACGCAAACTTGTGTATCGGGGACAATTAGATGATAGCCGCCCCAGCAATGGTAAACCTGTAACAGGCGCAGATTTACGCGCAGCCATTGAAGCAGTGCTGGCAGATAAACCTGTTACGAGTGAGCAAAAGCCGAGTGTTGGTTGCAATATCAAATGGAAACCTGGAAACCAACCCAGTTATTTTGGTTAAAAGAGATTGGAAATTGGAGATTAGAGATTGGGTTAGAGGAGAGGTGATAGTGAATAATCTGTACCTTGTACCCTATTCCCTTCTTCAGTCCCCAATCCCTCTTGCTATCAGTGTTTAATTTCCAAATTCAGTATGTAGCATCCCAGTTGGACTTTTTCTGCCCATAATTCATATTCCAGACGCAAATGTTCTGGCAAAGGATGTCCGTTGAGAGCTAGGCTACTAGTAAAATTTCGTAAACGAATGGGATCGTTTGGTTGCAATGATTCAGTTGGCAACCAATAACGACTAATTCCATAAACGCCCTGTTCCCAAAAGTGACGGTAACTCACTTGGGCGTTACCTTGCATAGTCATGATGACTCGGTAAGGGGAAATCTCCAGCCACAAAATCCTGGGACTGCTAGGGGCATAAGCTTTGCTCCTACTTTTAGGAGCTGTGTCGTCTGGACTTAGGACACTCTCTACTTCGCAGCTAATTAGGGGCGGTGCAGTTAACAGCAAATGGAACCGGTCAGTGTCTTTTTGATACAATGTCCCGGCAGTTTCAACAACAGACCAGATTGGTAGGTCAGTGGAAATAAGTGATAAGCACACGGGCTTGCGGTGATGGGTCAGCATGGGAGCGATAAAGGCTAATAGCTAATGAACAAAGTGAAATGAACACTCTAGCTGTCTAATAGGTCAGGGTAAGAAACTAAATAGTAAAACAGGCTTAATATTAATGAATCCGCTGATTTGTTAAGCTACATAAATCTGGATAGAAACAGGTAGAATGTCAGCTTAGACAGCAAAAACGGTAGTTTTTCTAGAAAGAGCTAATTCCTAAGTAAAGCTTGTAAATATTCTAAGGCTATAGTCTCAAAACAGTGGGAGTCGTTGTAGATGCTAAGAAACCTTTTTAAGGGAGCCTTCCCGTAAATTGGAGTAAGTTTCATACAGCAAAAAGCGATGGTATACTAGGCAGGAAGTCACCAGCAGTGATTTTGTTTGTCGCTGCTGAATTTCCGGTGTATTCAAAAGCCAGTGTATCCTAATGTAGGCTTCTGTTATAACCGTAGAAACTCACGAAAACCTTTCTCACAAGTTAATTATTCAGCAGCGCTCTTTTGGACTATGTTTATCGGGTCGCATCCGGGTGGTTGGGGAGGGGATCTTCACCATACTCTAATGTTGGGCGCTCTAGCCGAAAGTGAAACCGAAATTCAGTAACTTCTCTTAGCAGAAGAACCTCGCAGTCCTGCTAGTTGTTTTCAAGCTATAGATAGCCCAAATTTCGGAGCTTTGGGGCTGAACGAGCATCGCCTCATAAACCAACAGCGTTACCGTTACTGGTTCGGCTTAACTGTATGGGCAAAAGGTAATTGTACTTGGTATTTCCGGCAATTTTTCTTATAGACCAATACAGTTCAGTTAAGAAATTTTATCTGTTGAAGCAGGCTGTTCTTGAATTAGGGGAGAGAAAAAAGGCTTATCTCTAGTGTCTTGCATAGATGCACCGAATCAAAACTAATCAACTGGACACGATCTCAAGTGTCAGACTAAGAAATTTTTGACATTTGAAGTTTGCAAACTTGCGATGTCTCCAAACAAAGTTGTTTTTACTTAAGGGCAAATACTCGCTTTAACTCTAGCTTTGTTTTATCTATGACTTACGCAGAAATCACCAACGCGGAGCTTCTTTAAAATAAGACATCGTAGAGTGTGCGTAATATAACCCGCGATTAGTAAAAAAACTAGAGCTAGATTTCCCTCCAATAAAGCGATACACTAAGTTGCGAAAGCTAAAATTGAAACACTTGGTTCTCTGTACTCAATATTGCTTAAAGCTCAACCGAATCAATATTGACCCGATATCTGTCTGGTTAATGTTAAGAGATATTTCGTTAATAGCATCTATGACTGGTGACGCGGATCGCAAAGGATAAAACGCGTTACATTTATTTACGATGTCTTCAGTAGACCTTTATATATCTAACATCACTCTAGAAAACGAAAAATCGGATGCCATTTTTAATACAAGGCAAGAAATGGGTTCGATCTTTTATTTTCTAATACAATGCATAAAACTGTGACTTTTTGACAAAAGCCACTTAATAAGAAGAATTCTAGATTATTCTCTCGCAATAGTGATGATAGAGCGCTAAACCCATTTAAAAGGAAATTGCATGTGGATCGTCAAAATTGCTTTACGTCTTCCGTATACATTCGCGATCGCTGCCTTAATGATTGCGATCTTGGGTGTAGTAACGATATTTGGCACAGCGGTTGACATTTTTCCGGCAATCAACATTCCGGTTGTCAGCATAGTTTGGACTTATACTGGTACTACATCTGAGGAAATGGCAGAGCGAATCGTGACCATTAGCGAACGCGCCATGACAACAACAGTTGGTGATATCGAACACATTGAGTCTCAATCTTTAAGTGGTGTTAGCGTCGTCAAAGTTTTCTTCCAACCGAGCGTCAATATAGCCTCAGCCGTCGCTCAAATCACCTCTGTCAGCCAAACAATTCTCCGTCCTTTGCCACCCGGTATCACACCGCCATTCATCATTCAATACAACGCTTCTAGCGTGCCGATTATCCAGATGAGTGTCAGCAGCAAAAACTTACCGGAACAAGCACTCAACGACTATGCTACTAACTTTGTCCGCACCCAGCTAGCAACAGTGCAAGGGGCGAGTGTACCTTTGCCGTATGGTGGTAAACCTCGGCAAATTATGGTCGATCTCGATCCCCAAGCGATGTTGGCTAAAGGCGTTTCTGCCCAAGACGTGACTAACGCTGTCAGCGTTCAAAACTTGGTATTGCCCGCAGGCGATATGAAGATAGGCGCTCGTGATTTTGCCGTCCGAATTAACAATAGTCCAGATGTAGTGGCAGCCCTGAACGATTTGCCGATTAAGCAAGTCAATGGTAATATTACTTACATTCGTGATGTCGCACAGGTAAGAGATGGCTTTGCCGTACAAGCGAACATAGTCCGTGAAAATGGCAGGCGATCGAGTTTACTGAGTATTCTAAAAAGTGGGAATGCCTCAACTATTGATGTCATCGATCGCGTAAAAAAAGCTTTGCCTCGCATTCAATCCACTTTACCCCCAGGACTGAATTTAGCGTTTTTGTTCGATCAATCTGTATTTGTTAAAGCTTCGATTCAAGGCGTTCTCAAAGAAGGATTGATTGCCGGGTGTCTCACCGCGCTGATGATTTTGATTTTCCTGGGAAGTTGGCGCAGCACTGTCATCGTAGCCGCATCGATTCCCCTCTCGATGCTGGTTTCGATTATTGTGATGAGTCGCTTAGGACAAACTTTCAATATTATGACTTTGGGTGGTTTATCCTTGGCGGTCGGTATTCTCGTAGATGATGCCACAGTGGAAATTGAAAATATCCACCGAAATCTCGGACAAGGTAAACCAATCAAGCGAGCAATTTTAGATGGAGCGCAGCAAATTGCAACTCCAGCACTTGTAGCAACATTATGTATTTGTATTGTCTTTGTACCAGTTGTGTTTCTCAATGGAGTGGCAAAGTACCTGTTTGTCCCGCTAGCGATGGCGGTAGTATTTGCCATGCTTGCTTCCTATCTGCTATCTCGGACTGTAGTACCGACGATGGCAAATTATCTCCTACCACATGAAGCGGACTGGCATAGAGAAAACGAGGATCGTAATGGTCATGGCGATCGCCATAATAATATAGATTCGCCAGCCCAAAACAATAATGGTCGCGACAATCACCACAGCCATTCACCAGTGGAAATCCACGATCGTCGCGAAAATCACCACACCAATTCGCTAGTCCCAAATAATAATGGTAGCGACAACCACCAAAGCTCAGAGGCAACAACAAAAACTGCCGAATCTGCTAAGAAAGATTGGATATGGCGGCTACACGAAAAGTTTAACCGACAATTTGAGAAATTTCGCAGTTGGTACTACGATGTCCTGACCTCAGCATTAAATCACCGTCGCATAGTTTTTGTGCTGTTTGGTGCTTTTATAGTAAGTGCAGGAGTTTTGTTGCCCTTTGTCGGTCAAGACTTTTTCCCTGAAGTCGATGGTGGTCAGTTTAGCCTCCATGTTCGAGCCTTACCTGGTACTCGTTTGGAAGAGACAGAAAAAATTGTCAGCCAAGTCGAAGGCGTTATCCGCCAGACTGTACCAAAGGAAAATCTCTCGAAAATTCTGGATAACATCGGCTTACCCAACAGTGGTATTAACCTTACCTATGGCTACAACGGTGCCACAATTGGGCCGGCTGATGCTGATATTCTGGTGTCTCTAAAAGAATCTGGTTCAACTTTTTCTTATGTCAAACAACTCCGCCAGAAATTGAAAGCGACATTTCCCAACTACACCTTCTTTTTTGAGCCGGCTGATATTGTTACTCAAATTCTGAATTTCGGTTTGCCTGCTGCTGTTGACGTGCAAATATCTGGCCCTCTACAAAACTCAAAGGCCAACTTTGAAATTGCCAAACAAATCGAAGCGCGGATGAAGCGCATTCCTGGTGCTGTAGATGTACACATGCAGCAAGTTGTCGATGCTCCAGAGTTACGTCTTGATGTAGATCGCACCGAGGCTCAACAACTGGGCATGACTCAGCGTGATGTTGCCAATAGCGTTCTCACTTCTTTAAGTTCAAGCGGTCAAGCCGCAATTAACCAATGGCTCGATCCCAAAAAAGGCGTGAGTTATACCCTTGCAGTACAAGTTCCCCAGTACAAAATTGACTCTATTGACAGCCTGAAAAATACCCCAGTTGGCAACGGTCAAACTGCACCCCAACTTTTAGGTAACTTGGCTAGTGTCAAACGCGACACAGTAATGCAAGTTGTCAATCACTACAACATTCAGCCAGTTTTTGATATCTACGCTAACTCCTCTGGTCGTGACCTTGGGGGAGTTGCCCACGATGTGAATCGCATCATCGCTGATTATCAGAAAAAATTGCCTCACGGTAGTCAGATTAATATCCGAGGGCAAGTACAAACGATGAACTCTTCGTTCCTGGGACTTGGTTTCGGACTTGTGTTTGCAATTGTGCTGGTTTACTGCTTAATGGTGGTGAACTTCCAATCTTGGCTCGATCCCCTGATTATTATGATGGCACTACCAAGTGCCTTGGCTGGTATTGTCTGGATGCTGTTTGTCACCCGCACCACCTTTAGCGTTCCTTCGTTAATGGGTGCAATTATGAGTATAGGTGTGGCGACATCAAACAGTATTCTACTGATTACTTTTGCTAATGACCAGCGTCAGGAAGGGCAAAATGCCTATAAAGCAGCGCAAGCGGCAGGTCACACGCGGTTACGTCCTGTGTTGATGACTGCCTTAGCCATGCTCATTGGTATGGTGCCAATGTCTCTCGGTTTTGGTGAAGGTGGCGAGCAGAATGCACCCTTGGGTCGCGCTGTAATTGGCGGCTTGTCAGCTGCAACAGTTGCTACTCTCATCTTTGTACCTGTGGTATATAGCATATTACGGCGTCAACAACCTCGTCCTATTGATGAGGATGATGATGATTTAACTTTCTCAGATCCACAGACTGCATACTCCTTATCATCATCTCAAGGTAAGTCATGAGCAATTTCATTGTTCAAAATTGCCAAAGCCAATGAAGGTAATGACTCTAGCTGCCGAATTCATGCAAATTATACTAATACCAATTCAATTAATGATTGCAACACATCCTTGGGTAAAGTAAAGACGCGATGAATCGCGTCTCTACAAATGGTCGGTCTATTTGTCGCATTCTTTTTTCAAATTGGTATAATTTTCTAAAATTTGGCAACAGATTCAAACCTTCAAACCCAGACTGAATCTGATTTTCTTAATTACAAATTACGAATTACGAATTACGAATTAGTATTACCTATGGATTCTCAGCCTCCTCCATCTCCTGATTCTCAACAACAAACGATTTCTAGAAAACAAAGGCGCGGCATCGGTCGAATTGGTTGGGCTGTACTTGGTGCTGTTTTTTTTGGTAGCCTACTGCTCATAGGTATTCTGCCCCGGTTAAGCCAAAGGTCAGAATTACAAGCAGCAGTCAAGGAAGCAAGTACGGTACCCTCAGTCAACGTTATTACTCCCCGTCGCGCTGCTGCTACTACCAATTTAGAACTACCAGGCAGTGTTGTAGCCCTTAACCAAACGACCATCTACGCTCGCAGTACTGGGTATTTGCGGCGGTGGTACGCAGACATTGGCGATCGCGTGCGGGCTGGTCAATTGTTAGCAGAGATTGATTCACCAGACATAGATCAGCAAGTTTTGCAAGCGAAGGCAGAGTTAGCACAAGCACAAGCTAACGTGCTTCAAAGTCGTGCTAGTTTAGCTAAAGGTGTTTCTGATTTGAAGCAAGCCCGCGCTAATCTATTGATAGCACGTCAGACTTGGCTGCGCTGGAGCGTTCTTGTCAAGCAAGGTGCAGTTCCTCAACAAGATGCAGATACAAGATATGCCACATATCAGGCTAATCTTGCCAACGTTGAGGCAGCACAAAACACTGTTAATTCTGACTCTGCCAATATCAAAGCAGCACAAGCTAATGTCTACGCAAGTCAAGCAAACTTCCAGCGTAATACTGTGTTGCAGTCTTATAAGAAAATTACTGCTCCTTTCTCAGGAGTAATTACTGCACGTAACGTAAATACAGGTGTTTTAATTTCAGCAGGTAGTGGCAACACCAATACCAGCAACACTGGCAATACCAGTCTTTATACTATTGCTGCTTATGACAAGCTAAATGTGAATGTGAATGTTCCCCAAAGTTTATCACCGTCACTTCAGACTGCTCAAACAGCACAAATTACAGTCACAGAGTTGCCACAACGAGTTTTTACGGGGAAAGTAGTGCGTACTAGCAACGCTATAGATCCAAATACTCGCACTTTGCTGACACAATTAGAAGTGCAGAATTCCGATGCTACGCTGCGACCTGGGATGTATGCCACTGTTAAATTTGCCATTAACCGCGCTAATACTCCCTTTGTTGTGCCAGATAGTGCCTTAGTTATTAACGCCGGAGGTACGCAGGTAGCAACTCTAACCAAAGACCAAACAGTGCATTATCAAAAAGTTGCTGTTGGGCGAGATTATGGTACTGAAGTAGAAATTACATCAGGACTAACAGGAAATGAATCGCTCATTGCCACTCCTACGGTTGATGAGACAGAGGGTTTGCGCGTGCAGCCAGTTGCACAAACAAAGTAGGCTCAATATTGTCAATTTCCTGCGCTTTTCATCTAAGTAAACTGCGTTAGGGACTTGCAAAAAATAAATTATCCCAAATTATTTATAGATTTGTAGGGGCGCAAGGCCTTGCGCCCCTACGACGGGATATTTTTTTAACTGGAAGTCCCTTAAGTAGAACACTTTAACGCAGCACTTATCATACAAATAGATCGGCGTAAATATTTGTCGTTAGTCAATAGCTTTGGGAGCATCTCAATGAGTGTAAAAACACGCCTGCCCTGGCGAATGGAATTCGCACGCCAGTTGCTCATGGGGGAAACCCCCAAGACCGCACTGGCTTGGCTATACAAACAAAACCCACCTCCGTGGGTTTCAAATTCTTCGAGTCCGCGTAGGCGGACTTCGTTTGTGTAGCCGCGATTTCTAATCGCTCGGTATATTTGCAAAGGTGAGATGTTCCCAATAGCTTTCGACTATTCAGCATTGAGGATTTTTGGTACTTTGAAGAATTCGCCTTCTTGTTCCGGCGCACTGTTGAGAATACTTTCCCGGTCAGGATAGGGTTGCAATTCATCCTTTCGTGTGATATTGCTGACATCAATTGCCCGTGTTGTTGGGGGCACATTAGTGACATCAAGTTCATCCAACTGTTGAATATAATCCAGAATACTTCCTAACTGAGTAGTGAATTGTTCCTCTTCTTCTGGAGTCAATTCTAAACGAGCAAGATTAGCTACTTTATGAACTTGTTCTTGGTCAATCATATTTTTTTAGTTAGGAGTTAAGAGAGTTAGGAGTAGAGACGCGATTAATCGCGTCTCTACAGGAGTTAGGAATGAATGATTCATAATTCCTAACTCATCACTTTTAGAAGAATACGTCAATTTGCGATCGCCCGGTGGTTTTCAGCCAGTTTTGAGCTTCGATGTAGTTATTGGGAGCCATGCGAATAGCTCGAATCCAATAGTCTGCTGCTTGGTCAAACAGGGCTTCACCAGCCTCGTTATCTCCAGCTTCTTTCTCCTTTTCGCCTTGGTAGTGATAAATCACGGCAATGTTGTTCAAGGCTTGGGGCATACGTGGGTTTAACTCAATTGCCTGGTGATACAGTTCTAAAGCTTTGTTGTGGTCGCCGTTGCTGGCATGGATTAGCCCCATATTGTAGAGAATATAGCCGCGATCGTTGGTATCATCCTCTAGTGTTAGAGCTTCTTCATAGTATTCCAATGCTTCAGCATATTCCCCTTCTGCTTGGGCTGACATGCCATCTCGATAATAAACAAACGCTTCTTTAGCTTTTTTGTTAGTTGGCAGGATCTTCAAGATGATATCCGCCATAACTGTAAAGGATTTGTCAATAAAATTATCGTTTTTTTGTGTTCTTGGCATATTTGTCTCTGGGTATTAGGGACTGGGGACTGGGGACTGGGCATTGGGGAGGCAGTGCGGTGAGGCAGCCCCCGTCTTGGCGGTTTCCGTCGTTAGCGGTAGTGGTAGCGAGGAACGAGCGTCTGGGGGACTGCCGAACCCGAAGGGTCTTGGGGTCTCCCCAAGTGGATCAACTGCCGTCATTGGGCATTGGGGAAGAAGCAAGCTATCAGGGATCAAGGGAGAAGAGTTTTCCCCTCTGCCCCCCGCACCCTGCCTCTCTGCTTCCTTTACTTCCCCTGCTCCCTCTGCTCTCTCTGCTCCCTCATCTCCCAAATCCCCTAGTAGACTCAATAGTTAATTTAACTGATTTGCGGGGGCATTCTTCTCACTGAGGGGTATGATACATTCCGGACTATTATGCCGAGAGTTATTTACCAAGGTGCTAACTGGATAGGCAGTCATTGCTGGCGCTGAATAGGGACGCAATAACTCCTGTAAGGTTTGGGGCGTTTGCACTTGGGAATCTAGCCATAAATCGTAATCTTCTGGCTCTAGAATCACTGGCATCCGCTCGTGGATAGGTTGGAGTAATTCGTTAGCTGCCGTTGTCAAAATTGTACAAGAGATTATTTCTTCGTTAGCAGGCGAACGCCATTTTTCCCACAAACCTGCAAAGCCGAAGGGTTGCCCATCTTGAAGGCGAAAATAAAACGGTTGCTTTTTGCCTTGTTGGCGTTGCCATTCATAAAAGCCATCAGCTAGCACTAAACAGCGTCGATGCTTGAAAGCCGAGCGAAAAGAGGGTTTTTCGGCAACAGTTTCTGCCCTAGCGTTAATCAGCTTTGCCCCCATTCCGGCATCTTTCGCCCATGACGGAATTAAGCCCCAATATAACTGCTTAAATTCACGCTTTTCGCTTTCGGGATTTTGTAACACTGTTGCCACCATTTGCGTAGGCGCAATGTTATATTCCGCAGGTAAATCCGGAACCGGCTCAACATGGAAAACTTGAGCTAAACTTGCTGCCGACTGGTTTAGAGTAAATCTTCCACACATACTTTTATTCTCCACCCTTGGCTAAATTAAACAACTCAATCTAGAAAGAAATCATATTTTTTTTATTTTTTGAGATAATTTTATCTATTAGTCAGAAGCTAAATATAAAAACAATTATCCGGTTTTAGGAAAATCTTTTGGTAAGATATTGTATTTTGAACGTTCAACTCTCAACATATTACTAACTGTATTTTAGCATGGAACTACTGCGATTGTACGATTTTTTACCTTCTGGTAATGGTTATAAGATACGTCTTTTATTGACACAATTGGGTATGCCTTTTGAAAGGATAGAGCTTAACATCTTGAAAGGCGAGACTCGAACACCAGAATTTTTAAGCAAAAATCCCAACGGTAAGATACCCGTTCTGGAAATTAAACCAGGGAAATACTTGGCAGAATCAAATGCCATATTGGTGTATTTGAGTGAATGCACAGAATTTTTACCCTATGACCGATTTTTACGAGCGCAGGTGCTGCAATGGTTATGTTTTGAACAGTACAGCCATGAACCTTTTATTGCTACATTAAGATTTTGGATTTCTATTTTAGGTAAAACTGAAGAATATGGTGAAGCTATCAAGCAAAAACGCGAACCAGGTTATACAGCGCTTAACTTGATGGAAAAACACTTAACTTCTCACACTTTTTTTGTGGGAGAGCGTTACACGATTGCTGATATCGCCTTGTTCGCTTACACTCATGTAGCTGATGAAGGTGGGTTTGATTTGACACAATTTCCTGCTATCCAAGCTTGGATAGAAAGAGTCAAAGCTCAACCAAGGTATATCAGCATTACACAAGCTTAAAAATTAGATTTTGCGAGTTCCTGTCTTTAGTTTCTTGGTTCTAGTAAAGTATGTACTGGGTGAAACATTACCGCACATTTATTTAGGAGGTGGGCAGAGTCTTAGGAGAAAGTGTGGACTAAGCAGTAACTAGATATCTGTATCAATTTCTATTAGCTTTTGCCGCGAGGACAAACCCGACTTAATTCTGATACAAGATTTGGTTACATCAAATTTCTCTGCTAGTAGTTTAATTAGCTCTTCATTCGCTTTACCATCAACTGGGGGCGATTTTAAATACACAGTCAGGCTGCCATCAGCTTGTTCTTCAATCTTTTGCTGTTTTGAATTAGGTTTAACCTTGACTTTTTTTTGCATAACTGATTCCGTGTAATTGTCGCAACCACAGCCAACCTAAAAGACTACCCAATAGATAATGAGGAAAATCCCACCAAACAAAGGTAGTACCAAGTAATAATTTACCTATCAAGGTGGCGCGAATCTCTTCTAATAGCGGCGGATGCCAAAGTTGCAAGAACTCTAGTATACAGGTGACGACAAAAACCCATATAGGAATTTGGATTACCGCTGCTCGACTTCTAAAAAACCAAAATGCGAATAGACACCAAAATATTTCGTAAAATACAGCTGCTCCGTAGTCATTAAACCACTGATGGGCAGGGCCAGTGTAGTACTTAAACAAAAAGCCCATCGGTACAACGATGAGCACAGAAATAATAATAAATATTGTTTGATTACGGTTTCGCTGCATTTTCTCAAGGCTAAATACTAAGCAAAATTTTAGCCTCTACACCGCTATTTGACCGCTATTTGAAAATCTTGTTTTTAGTTTTAATATCTATTGGCTCTGTCGCTTGTAGAGGCGGCGGAGCCTCTCAACGGGCATTCCCAGTCAGAGACTGGGAACGAGGTACTTCTGAATTCTGTTGTGATTAAGAATTGGTTATGGATATCTTCTGCTACCAGCGCCCACTACACCGATTTTGTGGCGATAGGAGAGTTCGGCACCAAACCAGCCGGAAACGCTAGTTAGCGTACCGACAACGAGCGAGATTAACAGTCCCCAAGGTACTATTCGGGATTCAGCGTCGCCCCAACGCAGGAGAAAGTTGATAAGTGATAAAGCTAGGATAGCAACATTAAGTATTAAATGCGCCCAACCGGCGGTGCGCTTGCGAACTCGTTCAATTTTCATAAAGTCGCTGAGGCCGATCGCTGCTGCAAGGACGCCTCCACCTAATCCGAGTCCGATTAACCATAGCGAAGCCCTAGCCCAAAAGAAATCACTAGTTAACCAGTAACCGACATCACTTCCCAAGGCGGCGGCTAAAAAGGCGATGGGAAAAATCACACTCAGGGGATGTAGAGGATGTCCTGCGATCGCAACTGTGCTAGGTACGCCGCTATCAACATACTCACTGTCGTTACTTTCAATAACTGGTGGAATATTGGGAAAAGGTGTTGAACCTGTTTGCGTTGTGTCTGTAGTTTCCATTATTAGTATCCTGAATTTATTAGTGTCCTATTTTTAAGCTGAAGGAATTTTTTCTACATAAGCTTCAGCTTGTAAAGTTAGTTTACCTGCTTCTACTTTTAGTTGGTTAACTTGCAGACTCATTCCTTCTAAATCGAAGTTACTCAAATTCAGAATTTCGCTAGTTTGATCTATCAAAGCTTTTGTCAACTCTGGCGATATTTCTTCACTTTCGCCATACTCGACATTTTCCAGAGCAACAGTTTTTCCATTGCTGCTAATCCTGGGGACTGCGGAAAAAGCAACTTGCTGATTTTCACCAGTTTCTACTAATTTCATGCTGGCATTTAGTGCTACTTTGCCATCGCCAGGTAGTCGAAAATCTACCTGTTGAGGTTCAATAGTTCTCAGCTGCCCGTTAACGTGGATTTTTTGGCTTTGCAGTTGCGATCGCACATATTCTGAGTTGAAGGCACGATTAATATCAGCTTCGGTTAGGACAACCTGGGCATTAGCTTCAGTAGGTTTAGTGAGTTCAATTTTCCCAAAAGCCACACTCAGAGGATTGATGGCAACATTAGTCATTTGCATTTCTAATTCCTCCATGCGGAGGTCTTTCTGCATAACCAAACCTTCACCTTCAATCTTGACTGCATCCACTTCTCCTTGAACCAGCTTCAGAGGGTCGGTTTTGATGTCTACATCTAAATTTTCTACTTCATCTAATTGGCTAGATAATCCTATTTCTGCCGCTTTATTTAGCGCCTGCTCTCCTAATCCAGGATTCTCTGGCATTATTAAATTAACTCCTATAAATACGTATATCCTTAAGTTAATCTAATAAAATCTCATCAAAATCTTATCTATCTGGCGATGGAATATAGGTTTAAATGTTGTCTATCTAAAAGCAGAATTACATATTTTATCTAATAAAAACTTTTGCTTTTTTATCCAGAAGCTTTCAGGCACAGATGTAGAGTAGCTTGTCATCAAATATCGCTCAAAAGAGAGATGATATCTTGATAATTTAGTCGTTATTTTATTTTTTATAATTAATGCTGCACCAAAATCTGTTTAAGGATAAATCTTGTAGCATAGTCTTAAAGAGATTTTTGGGTTAGCACATCCTTGTATAAAATTAATATAAAGTATGCTCAATTTTATAATAATTTTTTTAAAAGCAAGGTAAAACCAGGGACAACATCTTCACCGCTTAATACTGCTGTAGCTGGATATTGAGTAATTGAACCATCGCGGCGATAAACTAAAGCTTGCTGATTTTTACTATCAATTAACCATCCTAATTGAACACCATTACTAATATATTCTTCCATTTTGGCTTTGAGTTTTGCCAAGCTATCGTTTTTAGAGCGAATTTCAATTACAAAATCTGGTGCTAAATTAATAAATTTGTCATCTTCTTCATCCCAACCTTCTGGCAAACGTCCCTTAGCTACAAAAGCAGCATCAGGCGATCGCACTGCCGTATTTGCTAATCTAAAACCTGTACTTGAACTAAAAACTTCACCTAAATCATGACTTTCTACCCAATTAAATAAATAGGCTCCTGCTTTTATTTCTCGATTACCAGAAATTCCACCAGTTGGGGGCATAGTTTCTAACGTTCCATTAGCATTGCGTTCAAACCGCAGTTCTGGGTTTTGCGAACTCATCAGCATTAATTCTTCATCAGTGACAGTATACAAAGACTGCACCGTTATTTTTTCGCTGGTCATGACGATCTCATCGCAAGCTTGATAGATATCTCAATTTTAGTGATATATACCTCAATTTTGGGTTGAGATTCAATTACTTCTTTACCCCTTTGCGGTTCTGCATTCTCTTTGTCTGGAGCAGTTTGTTATAAAATTGACATTAACAATATCTGACTACAAGCTGTTTTATTCTTTCAAAACAATGCTCTCAGAACGCTTTACCACAGCTCTTACCTACGCCACCCAACTGCACGCGAACCAAGTTCGTAAAGGTTCAGGTGTTCCCTACGTTTCCCATTTATTAGGTGTCGCCAGTATTGCTTTAGAATACGGGGCAAATGAAGATGAAGCGATCGCAGCTCTTTTACACGATGCGATCGAAGATCAAGGTGGAGCCGCAACACGAGAAGAAATTCGCCGTCGCTTTGGTGACAATGTAACAGCAATTGTAGATGGTTGTACTGACGCTGATACAACTCCAAAACCACCTTGGCGACAGCGCAAGGAGGCATACATTGCTCATATTTCTACCGCTTCCCCATCAGTACTGCTCGTGTCATCAGCAGATAAACTTTACAACGCCCAGTCTATTCTCAAAGATTATCGCGTTTTGGGCGAATCAGTTTGGGAACGTTTTCAAGGGCGGAAAGAAGGTACTCTTTGGTATTATCGGGCGCTTGTGGATGCCTTCAGGAAGACTGAAACCACTATAATCATTGACGAATTAGAACGAGTTGTTGCACAAATTGAGGTATTAGCATCTCAATAAAAAATTTTATTTACTCAAAAGTAGATAAAAGATTTATGGAAGTTAGACAAATAGCTTTTTTACAGAGACGATATAATCATGTATCTCACGAATAAATTTTGGCTTTTAGGTTCTTTCTCTAGATAAAAAATCTTTCTCTCGGTAGATAGGTGTACTTAAATTATTATGAATGCTATGTTACAAATATGACGATAGTAAGACAAAACGCTTTAAATACAACCGTAGGTTCTTCAGTAAGTTCTCCAGAAACCTTGACAGAAAAGGTTATTGAAGCAGAGCGTATGCACGATGTTCTGCTTTTACTGCAAAACTTGATTAACAGTGAAGAAGCCACTGTGAAACTAATTCTGGATTGTCTCTATGATGTTGGTTCAGTCAATCTGATCAACCAAAAGCTTCGTGTGAAACCCGTAAACAGGGTGATGAAATTAATTGCGCGAATGTCCAAACCAGTTTTTAAAACTTTGGCTTTAAGTTGGTTTAAGAAAAACTGTCCTCAACTGATTACTAATTGGCTACACACGCAGGTAACTTTTGAAAGTATCCAAAATAAACCCCAAGAAATAGCTGTTGAAGTTGCAGAACTTCAACCATATCCCATACCACAGAGAGAAAATCTGAGCCAAGAGATTAAAAATCTACGCGCTCAAGTCAGATTGCTAACTGGGATTTCAATAACAGCGATCGCTATTTTAGGAGTAACAGCCACTTGGTTAAACTCAAACCCATAACTAGGCACCGTTATCAAATTTAATAAATCCAGGAAGCTATTTTAGGCATAAAAACTATTTGGGTTTTACAGCAGTCTTAAATTGTTGATAAACATCTTCTCGATGTCTTTCGTCTGGTGTATCCGATCCGCTGCGCGAACCTATACTTTGTGTAGTTATAGCGCCTAGTGTGTACGTAGCTGAAATTTATCGTAGGAGTATGCGTGTCATTTTTTGTTTATGACAAATCTAAAATTATTGTATGAGCAAATAATTATTAATTTTTAAAGCCTAATTAATGCTAAAAAGCAACTAAATTGAGTTATGGAAATTACCCAAAATCCAATATTATTAGTTCAAAAATCCCATTTATGCCTGGGATAATAATTATGAATTATAAATTATAAATTATGAATTATTATGCTTTTGCCCAAACCATCCTTGGAGGACATCGAAATACATCTGCTTTTGGAAGGACTGTATCAGTACTACGGTTATGACTTTCGCAATTATGCTTTTTCTTCACTCAAGCGCCGCATTCAGGGTTTCATGGAATTAGAGGGGTTAGCAAATGTTTCTGCATTGCAAGAAAGGTTACTCCACAACCGTGCTTATTTGGAACGATTTTTGCTTGCTCTGACGGTGAATGTAACATCAATGTTTCGCGATCCCAGCTTTTATAACACTTTCAGAAATCAAGTTATCCCCTTCTTGCAAACCTATCCCTTTATTCGCATTTGGCACGCTGGTTGCTCGACAGGTGAAGAAGTTTACTCACTGGCAATTTTGCTGCAAGAAGAAGGACTTTACCACCGTTGCCGCATATATGCCACTGATACGAACGAGAAGGTATTACAAACTGCCAAAAGTGGGATTTTCTCCCTAAAACTGATGCAAGAATATACTCAGCTTTACCTGAAAGCAGGCGGTAAAAAGTCATTCTCAGAATATTATACAGCAGCTTATGATAACGCTATATTTCGAGCATCTTTAAGAGAAAATGTTGTTTTTGCCCAGCATAATTTAGCAACTGATAGTTCTTTTAATGAGTTTAACGTCATCCTTTGTCGTAACGTCCTTATATATTTTAATCAGGTACTTCAAAAGCGGGTACACGAACTCTTTTATAATAGCCTTTGCACCTTTGGAATTTTGGGTTTAGGACGACAAGAATCTATCAGGTTCACTCCTTATGAGCAGTACTTTGAGGAGATAATCAAAGGTGAGAAAATATATAAGAAAATTGCAGGTGCTTAAAATTTAGACCGTTTGAACGACTAAATGAAAATGATTTAACCGTAAAAATAGAGAGAGTCTAACTAAAAAGTGTATTCAAATTAGCACTAAGTATTTCCTAGAAAAAATATTATCAGTAAAGTTGCGGTTGCTGTCAAAAGACAGCCTGTCAAACATTTTTAATTGTGTGCAGAAGACAGATACAGCGATCGCTTAAGGTAAATTACACATTAGAGTCTTAAAGGAGATTGTCGATGCAACTTCTCGAATGTCCTCCTGTTGCAGTCATTGCTGGAGAAAATGCGGTTCACGTTTCTCAACTGCCTTCTATATGGCAAGACATTGCTAGAGGAACCACGAGTGTCGGACTTTCCCATCCCCAGAGCTATATTGAGATGGCACAGTTGTTCTTGTATAAATTAGAGCATGGTGATGTGGACTTGTTTAGCGATCGCCCCCAACTAGCTCACTTGATACCGTCATTCTCTCAGCTATTTACACAATTGGCGTGGGAAACCCTAGAGTTTTTTGGGCAAGACTTTCTCAAACACAGCTATCCGAACTTTGCAGAAATTCTCCGTGATGTGGAGTCAAAGGGGACAGAGTATGCTGATGAAGTAAAAGTCGCTCGTATTGGTATAGATTTATTCAACGAGTTTGGTTATGAATTGCCTGCCAGCTTCTATCATGTGCATCTAGCACCAATTTACCGCGATCATGTTTTTGAAGAACGCGCTTTAAGATTTGACCCCCGCGATATCGAACACAAGCGTTCTTGGGATGCCATACTCCATGCAGGTAAGGTGTTTGCGATTCAGATGAAGGTGCAAAGTATTGCTTCTAAATACGGTTTTACTTATCAACATGGCTGTGGTTGTAACTCTCACCTATCTTCCATTGATGTATCTAGTGGCGCGTTTGAATATGAATTGAGTCCCGAAAAGCGCCAGCGATGGATTCGCAGTTTCATTTGGACTGCTTGGTATGAGTATGCCTTATTTGCGATCGTGCCCAACACGAGTTATCTAGTCTAATACCAATTTGAAAAAAGAATGCGACAAATAGACCATTTGTAGAGACGCGATTCATCGCGTCTTTCTTTCCCCAAGCATGTGTTGCAATCATCAATTAAATAAGCAGAGGGAGAAATTACTCCCTCACTCTCATTTACTGCCAAACGTAGATGAGGATAAACAAAATAATCCAGATAACATCGACGAAGTGCCAGAACAACGAAGTCGCGTTCACGCCGAAGTGGCCTGTGTCGTAATTGCCAGGAATGAAAGAACGTACCAAAATAATCGATTGCAACAGAATACCAGTGAAAACGTGCAAACCGTGGAAACCTGTTAGCAGGTAAAACGTTCCGCCAAATACCCCTGTGGTGAAGCCAAAATCGAGGCCGTTCCATTCAATCGCTTGCCCAACCAAAAAGTAAGTACCCATCGCCATTGTTGTCAAGAGAAACAGACGAAATTTTACTAAGTCATGGCGTTGAAGGGCGCGTTCTGCTAAGTAAATTACAAAGCTACTGGCGACAAGAATTACTGTGTTGATTGTCGGATCTTTTACTTCTAGCCCGGAAACACCTGCTGGTAGCCAGTTAGGGGTTGTTGTTTTGTAGATGGCATATCCGGCGAAAAAACTTAAGAAAATGACGCTTTCAGACAGTAGGAAGACAATGAAGCCAAACATCTTGTTGCCTTCTTCGTCGTGGGTATGTTCTGCGGCTGTGTGCTGCAATTCATCTGGATTGATATAACTGTCCATTTTGCTTTTAGTTTGAGGGGAATTTGAAACGCAAAGGAACGCAAAGGGAAGCGCAGAGGGACGCGGAGGGTTTTTGCGTCTTCCCGATAGTTTGTGTTTATTCTGGGAGGTTGGATGTTAAGGGTTCTGATTTGCCGTAGCCGTAGGGTTCGGAGATGATGATGGGGATTTCTTCAAAGTTTTCTACTGGGGGGGGTGAAGAAACTAACCACTCTAGTCCGATTGCTCTCCAAGGGTTAGCGGGTGCTTTCTCGCCTTGCATCCAAGAAATCACCATGTTGAATATGAAGGGCAAGGTGGACATTCCTAAGAGAAATCCGCCCAAACTAGCGATGATATTCCAGAATTGATACTCTGGGGCGTAGGAAGCAACTCGGCGTAACATTCCTTGCAATCCTAATGGATGCATAGGCAAAAAGTTGAGGTTGGTGCCGATGAAGGCTAACCAGAAGTGGATTTTACCCCAGCTTTCGGAGTACATCCGCCCAGTCATTTTGGGGAACCAGTGATAGATGGCTGCATACAAGCCCATTGTCACTGTACCGTAGAGGACATAGTGGAAGTGTCCTACCACAAAGTAGGTATTGTTAACGTGGACATCAACGGGCACGGAAGAAAGCATGATGCCTGTGATGCCAGCGAAGACAAACATGATTAATGCACCCAAGGCAAACAGCATGGGAGTATTTAGCCGCATTTTACCGCCCCAAATGGTTGCTACCCAAGCGAATACTTTAATTCCCGTGGGGACAGATACAAACATCGTCGTCAGCATGAAAATCAACCGCATCCAGCCGGGTGTACCACTGACGTACATGTGGTGTACCCAAACAATACCACTGACGATCGCAATCAAAATGGATGAAACGGCAACTACTTTGTAACCAAATAAGGGTTTACGTGAATAAACTGGAAAGATTTCCGAGAAAATGCCGAAGATGGGCAAAATAATCACGTAAACGGCGGGGTGGGAGTAGAACCAGAAGTAATGCTCAAACATTACTGGATTACCACCCTTGGCGGGGTCGAAAAAGGCGGTGCCTACTGTGAGGTCAAGTAGCAGCATTACCGCACCAGCTGTCAATGCAGGTAGTCCAAATAGTTGGATAATCTGGGCGCTAAATACTGCCCAGACAAACAAGGGCATTTTGAAGAAACCCATTCCTGGGGCCCGCATCTTCACGATTGTGGTGACAAAGTTCACTGCCCCCATAATTGAGGATACGCCGGATATTGCCACCGCTAAGAGCCAGAGAACTTGACCATTAATCAAGTTACCTGTGGGATTCTGGAGACTGACTGGCGGATAAGACCACCAACCGGCTTGGGCTGGGCCACCAGGGACAAAGAAGCTACCCATCATGATAATTCCGACTACTGGCACCATCCAAAAGGCGACGGCGTTGAGGCGGGGAAATGCCATATCTCGCGCCCCAATCATCAGGGGTACTAAATAGTTGGCAAAACCAACGAGTGAGGGAAATGTCCACAAGAACAGCATCACAGTGCCGTGCATGGTGAACATACCGTTGTAGATGGTGCGATCTACTAAATCTGATTCGGGTGTCATCAGTTCTCCCCGCATCACCATCGCAAAGATACCGCCGACGAGAAAGAAGAAGAAGGAGGTAACGAGATACTGGATACCAATTACCTTGTGGTCGGTACTAAAGCTGAAGTATTCTTTCCAGTTACTTGGAGATTCATGGTTATGCTTCTCATCAGGGAGAAGGATACCTTCAATAGGAACATTAGTCATGGTTACTTTCCTTTCAACCAGGTGAATTGACTAGAGGAGGTGCAGCAGGTGGAACTGTAACCCAACCAGTTTGAACTGATTGATTGGATGTTTGGGCATACTCAGAAGCTGCCTGATTTTTTGCTACGGATGGCTTTTGGGTTGCAGCTTGTGCCAGCCATTGCTGATAATCTTCAGGAGATTCGACAACCACGTTCGCTTGCATCGTCGCAAAGTATGTACCGCTATATTGGGAATCGGTCAATCGGTATTTGCCGGCGCGGATGGGAGTAAATTCAAAGTCGATCGCATGGTTGGGAATAATATCCTGCTTGAGGCGAAATGCAGGTATATAAAAGCCGTGCAAAACGTCTTGCGATCGCAGCGCTAAACGTATCCGGCGATCGCTAGGTAAATGCAATTCGGTACTGGTAATATCTCTTTCGGGATAGTGAAAAACCCACGCCCACTGTTTGGCTAGTACGTCGATTTTTTCTACAGGTTCAGCTAAAGCGTTAGCTGATGAATCTTTTGGTTCTGCATAAGCCGATTCCATTCCCAATGGATTATGCAGATGAACTATTTCCGATGGGCCTTGAATTCCCATTTGTTCGTAAACTTGGTAGCTATAGCCCGCAATCCACAACACTAACAGAATTGGAATTGCTGTCCAGACAACTTCTAAGGTGATATTACCTTCAATTGGGGGGCCGTCGGTGAAGTCATCTTTGATAGCCCGATGGAAGATCACAGAATACATCAGAGTACTTGTGACTCCCAAGAAGATGAAGGAACCGAGGGTTACTAAGAAGCTAATCAAATCATCAATTAGTACGGATTCGGCTGCTGCTTGGGGGGGAAGCCAGGAGTAAGCCTGCTGACCGATCCAGAGACTCGTAACAGTCACTGCGATCGCGCCTGTAAGCAGCGTCAAAATATTTAAAATCTTCTGGATTTTCATGGTCATTGGTTATTGGGCATTGGACAATACAGTTCAGTTAAGTATTTCTTCCTCCTCTTCCTTTGCGTTCTTTGCGTCCTTTGCGGTTCGTTAAAAAATTGAATTTGACAAAGAGTTAAGCCTTAACTAAACCGTATTAGGGCAAAGGATTAAGGACAAAGGACTTATTTGAGTGTTGTGTTCAGGTCTTGGTGCGATCGCAGCAAATTATCTGCTGTATTGTGTACGCCAAACTCGGCAGCCATTTGCGCCCCTAGTGTCCCGTGGACGTACAGAATGAACATGATTGCTATGCCTGCCAACAGATAGATCCATTGCACTTCTCTATCTGTCTGTTTATATTCTTGTTTGGCCCAAACGAAGCGCTGCCATGCTCTCCAGATGGTCAAGACAACAATCAGCGCTAATAAGAACACACCACCCACACCATGCCAAAGCATAGTTTCCATTGCCTGCAATCCCCAGGCACTTTTCATATCAGCTGGTGGTGTTGCCAACAGCATTTCATAAAAGCCTGCTGCTACTGTGAAAAATGTGATGATGCTGGCAGCTAACATGTTGTACCAGCCAACATCAAATAAGTTTTGACGTTCCACAGTAATTGCTAAAAATTTGAAGACCCATTTTTCAAAGGGGAACAGAACACCGACAATATCAAAGGTCATTCCAATGATGAACAAACCTATTGTCAGATGGACTAAGTTGGGATGAATGGGAATGGTGTAAGGTAATCCGTTTGCGCCTAGAGAGCCGCTCAATTGATCGATTAATTCTGAGTTCATCGCAACAGACCATCCTTTACTGCTTCCACAACTGGCACTGTATGCAATCCATACACCCAAACAAGTTCATCTCCGAGATATACTTGCAAGCCAACTATCAAAGTTAAAACTAGTCCGGCTCCCAAATAATAAATTGGTAATTTTTGCGGATTGCGGGAACGAATTACATAGCGCCAAGCTGTAATCGCTGTGATGATTCCTGAAAGCGACCAACCAATCAGCGTATGCAAATTCAGCACCGATTTAGCTAGGCTGTAAGGCTGTGCTAAACCCGCTTCAAACTGACCAAAAAGGATCGCAACGAAGATGGCTACGGTGGCGACTAACATGTTCCACCAACTCACCTCAAAAAGACTGGATTTTCCAGTAAAATAGCCAACTACATCGCAGAAAAAGGAAAACAACACCATCGCAATTACGAAGTGGACAACGATGGGATGAATCGTATCTGGATAGGGTAAATTGTGGTCGTTCAATGATGTAAAATACTCAAGCATTGTATTCTCCTGGACATATCTACCGCACTGTGGTCAATCAATTTTGGATTGCCAATTTTGGATTTTAGATTTATTCCGTCCCTGACGAGATATAAACCAGAAGACCTGAATCCAAAATCGCTAGTTAAACTTCAATGATTGATGGATACTCACTAACACCACTACAAGTATCTATCTATAATTGACCGCAATCTGTTCAATATGTGCGCGGCGCAATACGCTTAATCATGTCTTAGCTTTTTGTAGACAAATTTAGTAAACTTGCCTTTAGGGAATGATTTTTGTTGCGATTAATTTCCTCATGCCAATAGTCTCCAACAGCAATTTTTGATGTAGCTAAACCAAATCGCTGTCGTTTGTTGATTTGCTTAACCTATCCTTTAGCTTAAGTAAATTTTTATGAATTGTCAAAACAATAATAATTAAACTTTTAAAAGTTAGTTATTTAGCAAAAATATATTTCTATAATGTATCGATTCTGGCATTAATTAAATTTCAAAAAGCCATAAAAACCATATTTTTTATGTAAATTATTTCACAATGATAAAATCTTTAATTGTAATGTAAATGACAAAAATATATAATTTTGGTTATTGGGTATAAAAGCGAGTCAAGGTAAGTTAGTAGCTGTGGTGGAACTGGAGAATGCTGAGAGAATGCTGAAAGGATTTGATGAGCCATCAAGTCACACTAACAGGTGTGAGGACAAAACAAGTGGCATTTGAAATTGTGGTCATTGGTACTTCTTTGGGTGGCTTATCAGCCTTAAAAATTCTCCTGGGTAACTTACCAGCAGATTTTCTAGTGCCGATCGCGATCGTGCAACACCGTCACAAAGAATCTAACCACACACTTGAGGAGTTATTACAAGAATTCACTTCCTTGCCGATTCGAGAAGTGGAAGACAAAGACGAAATACTACCAGGACATATCTACTTAGCTCCAGCAGATTATCACTTGCTGGTTGAACTAGGTCACTTTGCTCTTTCGACTGATGAGCCTGTTTCCTATGCCAGACCATCTATCGATGTGCTGTTTGAGTCGGCAGCCGATGTCTACACCGAGCAAGTTATTGGTGTAATATTGACAGGAGCAAACCAAGATGGTGTGCAAGGTCTTAAGAAAATAAAATCGCGGGGAGGACTTACTATCGTACAGGAACCTGCCACAGCTGAGAGCGATGTTATGCCAGAAGCAGCAATTTCTGCTGTTGCAGTAGACTGGATTTTGACACTCTCAAACATTGCTTCCCAAATGGTTAAGCTTTGTCATTAATTACGGAAATAAACCCATGCAGATGGAACCCAAAGTAAACATCCTCCTAGTGGATGATAAACTAGAAAATTTGCTAGCACTAGAAGCAATCCTGGAAAAACTGGGAGAAAATCTGGTGAGAGCTACTTCTGGGGAAGAAGCTTTGAGGTGTCTGCTACATCAGGACTTTGCAGTGATTTTGCTGGATGTGCAAATGCCAGGGATGGATGGCTTTGAAACTGCAACCTTGATTCGGAATCGGGGGCGATCGCGTCACACTCCAATTATCTTTCTCACCGCCTTTAGTACCAGCGACCAAATGCTGTTTAAAGGCTATGCTTTGGGTGCAGTTGATTATTTGCTCAAACCATTAGACCCGAATATCTTGACTTCTAAAGTCACAGTATTCGTAGAACTATTTAAGAAAACAGAAGCCGTCAAGCAACAAGCAGCACAGTTGGTAGCTGTGAATGCAGAACTCAGGCAAAGTGAAGAACGATTGCGATCGCTGAGTACCTGTTCGCCCGTTGGCATTTTTGAAATTGATACTGAAGGAGGATGTAGGTATACTAATCCTCGCTATCAGATAATTTGTGGCTTGAAAGCGGCAGAAAGTTTAGAAAAAAGATGGCTAGAATCTGTTCATCCAGAAGATAGAGAACGAGCAGTTGCCACCTGGTCTAACTACATTTGTGAAGGTCGTGATTACTCTGAAGAGTTTCGCTTTCAAACTGTTCATGGTATCGTCCGTTGGGTTCAAGTTCGCTCATCACCAATGCTTTCCGGTCAAGGAGAATTGCTGGGATATGTAGGCACTCTCGAAGATATTACTGAACGCAAACAAGCAGAAGAAGTCCGCGCTCAAGTGATTCGAGAACAGACGGCAAGACATGAAGCAGAAGCAGCAAATCGGATGAAAGATGAGTTTCTCGCCGTTCTTTCCCACGAACTCCGCACACCCCTAACCTCAATGTTGGGCTGGTCAAAAATTCTCCGCTCTAAGAAACTTGACGAAAAAGCCACTTCCCGCGCCCTGGAAGCAATTGAACGGAACGCTATATCTCAGATGCAACTAATTGAGGATATCTTGGATGTATCTCGGATTATCCGTGGTCAGTTGCGCTTAAATGTATCTGCGGTAAATCTGATTTCGGTGATGGAGGCAGCCTTAGAGGCAGTGCGTCCCCTAGCAGAACCCAAAGATATTAAATTAAATACTCTCCTGGATACTTCGGTGGGGACAGTTTATGGCGATCCAGTCCGTTTACAGCAAGTGGTCTGGAACCTACTAACTAATGCCATTAAGTTTACCCCTAAGGGTGGCAGGGTAGAAGTGAATCTGTCAGTAGTCTGTGGTGAAGAACAACAAACAACTGACAAATACGCCCAAATTCAAGTTATCGATACGGGCATTGGCATCAGTTCCGAGTTTTTACCCAAAGTATTCGATCGTTTCCGACAAGCAGACAGCACCACAACGCGATCGCACAATGGACTAGGGCTAGGACTAGCGATCGTCCGTCATCTAGTGGAACTGCACAAGGGTACAATCCTTGCCCAAAGTCTAGGCGCAGGGCAAGGAGCAACCTTTACTGTGAGACTACCACTGCTACAAAACAATCGGGGTAGCAGAGGGGGTAGAGAAGCCACAGGAGAAATTTCCTCCCCTGTAGCAGCGACGCCACTCGCTGGATTAAGAGTTTTAGTTGTAGATGATGAAGCGGATACCCGTAACTTTCTCAGTTTTATGTTTGAGGAGTATGGGGCGATCGCCACTGCGGTAGCATCCGTTGATGAAGCTTTGGCAGTACTTGAACAAGCAAAACCAGATATCCTGATTAGCGACATCGGCATGTCAGAGCAAAATGGTTATACGCTGATTCGGAAACTCCGCTCTTTAGAACCAGAAAAAGGCGGAGGTATCCCAGCGATCGCTTTAACAGCATACACGCGAGAGGAAGACCGCTTAGAAGCGCTTTCAGCAGGGTTTCAACAGTATTTATCTAAGCCAATTGACCCCACTAAATTGATTGCTATGGTTGTCAATGTATTAAAACTACCTCTGGAAGTTTCAGTGAGTTGATTTTGAACTGGGGAATGGGGAGAGGCAGGGGGAAGAGGCAGGGGGCAGGGGGCAGGGGGCAGGGGGCAAGGGAGAAGAATTTTCCCCTCAGCAAGAGCAGCAGCCCGCCTCTCTGCCTCTTTTCACGTTATGTGGAAAAGCGGATGAAAAACCTAACCCCCTAACCCCCAACACGTCGCGGGAAGGGGGAAAATTCAAAGTCTCTCTCCTTTTAGGAGAGAGATTTAGAGAGAGGTTTTCCAGATACCGTGAAAAGTCAGCCCGCCCCTCTGCCTCTTTTCAATGCCAAATCAAGAGGAAGTTAAGGCATGTTTTTTCAGTTCGTCTAGAGAAACCATTTCCAAAGCTCTAGCATGGGTTGCAGAGAGGATGACGGGTGGAGCAACGCCAGCATCAAGAGCTTCTTGCCAGCGAGAAGCACACAAACACCAGCGATCGCCAGGCTTCAGTCCAGGAAAATTAGAATCAGGAACAGGTGTACTCAGGTCGTTCCCGTGGGATTTGGTGAACTCCAGGAATTCTGATGTCACTTGGGCACATACGACGTGCGAACCGAAATCCTGACCACCTGTGCGGCAAAAACCGTCGCGGTAAAACCCAGTTATGGGAGAAGTGCAACAGGCTTCTAGGTTTCCACCGATTACGTTTTTAGCTTCTGTCATTGTTAATTCGTTGTACTTGATTTTTTTGGCTTCGATATAAGCCTATATTGACACTTTCTACTTTAATTAAAATCGCTATCCCTTATTAAGTAGGGAATTCTAGAATCACTACTCATACCAAGTTGTCAATCTTACGGTTATTAGAGTTTAAACTAAAAAGTACTTATTAAGCTGTTGATTTTATTTGTAATCCCATTGTTTAAACAAGCAGGGATTGAAAAGCACATGAGTCCGCACCGCTACCACCACAGTTAGTTCAAACAGATACGCAGGAGAATGCAATATAAATAACTTTAATTATTCTCGTCCTCTCAAAATCAGCGACAGGACAGAAAGAATCCAACCTTGCTCCGAAAGATTGACCCTTACAGTCATGTTTTGTCCTATTTAAACTTCAGAATATTGAGTTTAGAATCTACTTTTCAAGTAACTCTCTTGTAAATTGACTCAGATCCGAGCGCAAACGAATGCTCTTATCAGCCCAAACGCATCGGTTGAAACCCTCATTCTTTCAACTTACAAAAGTTTTCGCTTTACTGAAGTTGTTGATATGGTACTTAAAAGTCAATGACAATGCCTAGAAAAAATGCTGCTAATCTAACAATTCAGTTCTCGCTGGAGGAGAAAATAATTTTGGAGAAATATTGTGAGAAAATGCAGCGAACAAAAAGCGATGTAATTAGAGAGATGGTACGCTCACTTAAAAAATATTTAGACGGCAGCTAAAATTATCGGTAAGTTTGGCTCGTAATCGTACTTAGTTAAACATATTACCAAATTTAGTGAAATTATAATCAGTGTAGGGAATAAAATGAAGTTCCAATAAAAACCCCTGGTAGTTAGCCAGGGGTATTGCAAGTCAGTACTTTTCGCATGGATGTATCCTACTTAAATACCATAGCAACCGTCTAATTTAGAGATATGCCATTTTGCCAAACAAAAAAAGCCCCCAGTGGTAAGCCGAGGGTTAATTTTTTTTGGAATAGCGGTAATCTACAAAGCTATTATTCCCAGTCCAGTAGGCGATAGAACCAAAGTAGAAAAAGAATTTCTACAACCATATATATTGTGAGGTCATCCAAACAAAAGAGAGCTTCGGCGTATCCTAACCTCGTTGCTTACCTTTAAATAAGCAAAGCTAATAACTTGTATCAGGTTTACTAAAGTAACAAAACTTGATTAAAAATTGTAAAGCATTGTAAAGTAGTTTCACAGGCGAAAACAAAACCGCTTGATTCATAAATAACTAACCGCACTTATAAAAACATGACAGCAACCTTACAACGTCGCGAAAGCGCCAACGTATGGGATCGATTCTGCGAATGGATCACCAGCACCAATAACCGCATCTACATCGGTTGGTTCGGCGTAGTAATGATTCCAACCTTGCTAGCCGCCACCGCCTGCTTCGTAATCGCCTTCATCGCCGCACCTCCAGTAGACATTGATGGAATCCGCGAACCAGTAGCAGGTTCATTAATCTACGGAAACAACATCAT
>NZ_JBALFH010000029.1:0-6769 GCF_036917095.1 Nostoc sp. | reverse complement strand
GTGATCCATTCGCAGAATCGATCCCATACATTGGCGCTTGAGCGCTGTTGTAAGGTTGCTGTCATGGTTTTATAAGTGCGGTTAGTTATTTATGAATCAGGCGGTTTTGTCTTTGCCTGTGAAACTACTTTACACTGCTTTACAATTTGTAATCAAGTTTTATTACTTCAGTAAACCTGATACAAGTTATTAGCTTTGCTTATTTAAAAACCAAAATTGCCAACAAGCTAGAGGAGCAGCTACGGTCAAAGGAGAACCGGATACTTACTGGGTTATCTGCCTACAGAGTCAATGGGAAAAAGAATACTCTCATGAAGGGCCGAATAGTCTGCAATATTAAAAGTCATTGAATCTGAGCCGGATTGCGTTCAATCCAGTTAAATACCATAACCTCAAGAACAGCCACGAACAAAATCTACCTGAAGGTAAAGGCTGAAACAGGAAGGGAAACATAGGGTAAAAGGGTTTGCAATTAGCATAATCACAATTAAATGTGACACTGCTGGTGTTTCAGAAATTAACGATGAAAAGTGAGCCACGACGCTCGATCTAAAAGCGATCGCAGCCATAACACGAGACATCATTTTTTGAATAGTACCCCAACTGAAACTAATGAGGCTTTTTCGATGACAACTATAACTCCTAACCGTACAACCAATTCATATCCTAGTAATTCACCTGCTCCCTACACGGGATTCGATCGTCTATTCATCGGCGGACGTTGGGTTTGCTGAGTTCTGAATCTATGAGTGCATAGTCTCAAATAATGCGCGGCTGAAAAATTGCGCTCATGCCTCCCAACTTGAATAGTGTGTGTACACCATAGCCCTCTAAGGGGGAAAATTCAAAGTCTCTCTCCTTTTAGGAGAGAGATTTTCCAGATAACGTGAAAAGTCAGCGTGGCTTGAAGTTTGGGCTTCGGAACTTCAAGCTTGAAAATGAACTCCACCCGTTCTGAGTTGAAGAGGTGCAGTTAAGAAGTTGGAGAGTTGGTAAATATCTCCTCACAGACAACTAATTAAATACGCGACTTGACAAATTTCTCTAATCTATCCATTCCCTTTTCAATCGTCGCCATATCTGTGGCGTAAGAAAGGCGAATGTTGTCATCAGCGCCAAAGGCAATTCCAGGAATGACTGCAACTTGATGTTTTTCCAGCAAGGCATCACAAAATTCTAAAGATTTTAGACCGGTTTTGCTGATATCAGGAAACAGATAAAAAGCGCCATCTGGTTTTGCAGTACTCAATCCGGGAATGGCGTTGAGTCTGTCTAGCATAACTTGTCGGCGTTTAGCGAAGGCTTGGCGCATTTCTTCGACACAATCTTGAGAACTTTGCAAAGCTGCGATCGCACCATATTGGGCAAAGGTACACACGTTAGATGTACTATGCCCTTGGATGGTACTGGCTGCTTTAATGATTTCCACAGGCCCCGCTAAATAACCAAGTCTCCACCCAGTCATAGAATAAGCCTTCGCAAACCCATTACTAATCAAAGTGCGGTCAAAAATTTCCTTCCCAAGAGAACCGATGCTGATATGTTCTGCACCGTCGTAGAGAATCTTTTCGTAAATCTCATCAGAGACGACAAAGATATCTGCATCAACTACTACCTGCGCCAGTGCTTTGATTTCATCTGGCGTGTAAACCATCCCTGTGGGATTTGATGGAGAGTTGAGGATAAATAACTTCGTCTTCGGCGCGATCGCTTTACGGAGTTGTTCGGGAGTAATTTTATAACCCGTCGTGGCATCTGTAGGCACAATCACCGGGACTCCACCGACCAAAGTCACCATTTCGGGATAACTTAGCCAGTAGGGTGCAGGGATAATTACCTCATCACCTGGATCGATGAGCGCCACCATTAAGTTGTACAGAGAATGCTTACCGCCATTGGTGACGATGACATTCTCAGACTTGTAATCAAGACCGTTATCAATTTTAAGCTTGTGGGCGATCGCTTCCCTTAACTTTGGTTCTCCGGCTGCTGCACCATACTTGGTTTTGCCTTCTTCCAAAGCTTTTACTGCTGCGGCTTTAATATGCGCTGGGGTATCAAAATCTGGTTCCCCAGCGCTAAAACTACAAACATCTATTCCCTCTGCCTTCAGTGCCTTAGCCTTGGCTGCGATCGCTAAGGTTAATGAAGGTGTTACCTGACTTACTCTTGCTGCCAGCTTCATTCTTACTATTTTTGGCAAATCTTTCACTTATCTAAGGATATCCCAGAATCCCTACCAAGATTTGCTTTTTCTGAATTCGTTGAGGATTGGGAACTGGGGAATTGGGAATAATTCCTGACCCTTGATTCTTCATCCTTGACTCTTAACAATGTACTGTATATAACTTTAGTTTTAAGACAGCTAACTATTTATATGCAGTTCAAGAAACTTTTCATCGCAACTTCTTTGTTAATTACTAGTCTTTTTATACCTAATGCTGCCATTGCTCAAAATCGCGGTACTCCGGGTAAATTTGATTTTTATGTACTGACACTTTCTTGGTCGCCGGATTATTGTGCGACAAATGGGACTCGTGACCCACAGCAGTGCGCTTCTGGAAAGAAACTTGGTTTTGTATTACATGGTTTGTGGCCGCAGTACCAAGCTGGTTATCCTGCTAATTGTTCCACGCAAAAATTACCATCGGAAGTAAAGCGGCAGTTTCCCAATTTGTATCCTAGTAATAAACTTTACGAGCATGAATGGGAAAAACATGGTACTTGTTCGGGTAAAACTCCTGCGGAATACTTGGCATTGAGTAAAAAATTAAAAGATGCGATCGCTATTCCCGCAACTTATAATCGTCCTAATAAACCCGTGCGTACCACAATTACAAATTTTAAAAATTCGTTAGTGAGTGCTAATAATAAAATTACTGCTGATGGTATAGCACCTTTTTGTTCTGGTTCGGGAAGATTTTTGCAAGAAGTCTTCTTTTGTTATTCCAAAAACGGAGAAGCTGGTATTTGTAGCGCGGAGATTTTAAAGCGATCGCAAAAAAGTTGTGGTCAGCCAGATTTTTTAGTGAGAAACGTTAGATAAGAATGGGGAATGGAAAGAGGCAGAGGGGCAGAGGGGCAGGGAGCAGGGGGGAAAGAGGCAGAGGGGCAGAGGGGCAGAGGGGCAGAGGGGCAGGGGGGAAAGAGGTAATTATTTTATTCTCACCTCTGCCCCCTGCTTCTTCATCTCTCGACTTCCTAAGCTATGGTCACATCTGGCGATAAATAAACATCTTGAATGGCATGAAATAGTTTCACTCCTTCCTCAAAGGGACGTTGGAAGGTCTTTCGCCCAGAAATTAATCCTGAACCACCAGCCCGTTTATTAATTACAGCCGTGCGAACTGCTTCTGCAAAGTCATTTTTACCAGTCGCGCCACCAGAATTAATCAGTCCCACACGCCCAGAGTAGCAATTTAGTAGCTGATAACGAGTTAAATCAATTGGGTGGTCAGTTGTCAATTCTGTGTAAACGCGCTCATCGGTTTTGCCGTAACTCTTACCAGTGGCTTTGGCAATTGCACCATAACCATTGTTATTTTCTGGTAACTTTTGTTTAATGATGTCGGCTTCAATGGTTACACCCAAATGATTTGCCTGTCCGGTGAGGTCAGCCGCAAGGTGGTAATCTTTATCTTGTTTAAAAGCGTTGTTCCGCAGATAGCACCAGAGAATAGTCACCATCCCTAATTCATGGGCGCGTTTAAAAGCTTTGCTGATTTCTTGGATTTGTCTGGTAGACTGCTCTGAGCCAAAGTAAATTGTCGCACCTACCGCCGCGGCCCCTAAATTCCAAGCTTGTTCCACATCAGCAAACAATACCTGATCGAATTGATTGGGGAAAGTCAGCAATTCGTTGTGATTGATTTTGGCAATAAAGGGAATCTTGTGGGCATATTTGCGCGAAAGGATACCTAATGTCCCTAAAGTGGTAGCAACCGCATTGCAACTTGAGGCGATCGCTAATCTGACAATATTTTCTGGATCGAAGTAAATCGGATTGGGCGCAAAAGACGCACCTGCCGAGTGTTCAATCCCTTGGTCTACCGGTAGAATAGACAGATATCCAGTATATGCAAGACGACCAGTAGAATAAAGTAACTGGAGATTACGCAATACTTGAGGGTTGCGATCGCTATTGAGCCAGATTCGATCTACAAAGTCTGGCCCTGGCAAATGTAGTAAATCCTGAGAAACTTTTGCTTTATAGGTAAGCAGGTCTTCTGCCTCTTTACCTAACAATGACTCAATAGAATTAGCCTCTATGAGTGTTGTAGTCATAGTTTTTTCCTCAAAAATTGAGCAAATGACCTTTGCCTTTAAGATAGCATTTTTAATACTCGTAACTTGGTTAGGCTTGCATTAACTAGATGTATCTTCCTTTTGGGATAAAAGTCTTAAATCATTCTTTAAAAATCGATAAAATCGATGATTATCTGAGATATAACGATGAATTGAGCCAAGATGCCCAAAGATAGAATCGTGCTTTTGAGGATTTTGGTGAATTGCAGACTGATAATTTGATATATTTCGATTCTGATACCGAGCGTCTGACAACAATAAGGTTGAGAACTAATATTCGCAGATCGGCATTGTGGTAATAATCGTTAAAAGAAGAAATTCAATTATATGAGTAAGTTTCAAATCGATATCGACTTCAGCAATATAGATTTAGCTTCCCTTGAGACAGAAGAAGATTTTCAACGAGAGGCAAAAATGTTACTCCCAAAGGCACTGGTCAAACTAGGTGAAAGTGTGGGTGAAAAGACTTGGGAAGAATTACAGCAAAAGCTGCAAGGAACTGGAGGTAAACTCAAATCTTCTCCCAGCGAGAAACGTAGGTTTATTCAAGAAACCGGAAGAACTTATCAACGAAATGCTAGTAAGAGAGAAAAACAAGAACTGGAAGAATATATAGTAGAGCAATTACGCCAGCACAAGTAGTATTTGTCATAATTTAACTTACCGGACATGATTCAAATAAACCAGCGACGAATCAACTCCACTTGGAAGCCATAGCCGTCGTCAACTTCCTCAATTAACTCACGTTGCAACAGCAAGTTGAAAGTAATATCAGCATCGGGGAATTGTTGCAATAGAGTTTGGCGGCTAACTATAGCCCCTTCCCCTTGAGTAGCGATAAAACGTAGAAGAGCTTGTCCAGTAGCATCAACTTGGTTGTTTTGAATGTCAGCAAAGAAAAAGCCGCCACTTTGCAAAGCTTCTGGTATCGCTGCTTCCACATCCGCTAAAGTTGCCAATCGCCGGATAGAGGGGTCTTGCTCGTTCTTAAGGACAATAATTTCCGCGCAGAGTAGTTGTACTAAGAATGGGTGACAGCGCGTGAGTTGCAATACTCGCTCAACGGCGTTAGGTTCATAGCGAAGAGTAAAATCTTTGACGGGCCGTTCAATTAATTGTCGCGCTTCCGCTTCTTTGAGGTAGGAGATATGCACTACTTGGACATTAATGAGATAACTAGCCCAGCGCTGATATTCTTTTATAGTATGAGAGCCAGCGAGTAAAACCTTGAAGCGGGGACGATGTTGGATGAGGTGACGCAGCATTCCCAAAACATCCTGTTCATCAAAGCGACCTTTGGCTATGGCGTTGTCTAGTACCTCGAATTCATCTAGCGCTAGTAAAGCGGTATTTTGTTCTAGAGCCTGTTCTACTTTATCTAGCCATTCATAGAAATAGGTGAAAGGGTCAGATTGTAGCACTTCGCGGGCTAGGGATGGTAGAGTTACACCTTGCTTTTTCGCTGACTTCTCCATCTCTCTAGCCAGGTTGTAGAGAAAACCTGCATGGTCACTAGCTGATGAAGTTGCGCCTTGCAAGTCTACAAATATGGGGATGATGTTACTAGGTAGTAACTTTCCGATGTTATTGAGGAGGGAAGTTTTACCCATGCGTCGCTGACCGTATAGTAGCAGAGGTGGACGACGGCGATCGCGCAGTAGTTGCTCTATGCGTAAGCCAATGTCATTACGCCCAATGAAGATTTCTTGCTCTAGTGTAATGGGATTCCCAGTAATGTAAGGCGAGTCAATTTCTTGGCGCAGTTCAGTAATTTTGGCCAGTTCATCTGCATAGTTAGTTACTATCTCACGCCAACTTTTGATAATAGGGTAGAAACGGACTGTGTATTTGTCGCTGCTACGAGCGAAGTTCTGCAACTGTAGATTTAATTGATCTGCAACAGATGTGAGAACTAAGCGCTGGTTGTAAGCACTTGCTTGATTGACAGCAGCATCTACATCCTCACTGATACGGCTAAAGATTTGTAGTAGAGGGCTAATTTCACTATTTAGTTCGCTAGTTACCAGACTGCGATGAGCTTTACGGATAGCTTCAACATCTTTACAGCCTTGTAAACTGCGTGCATCCAATTCAATCTGTGCAGATTGAGCCGCCCAGCGCTGGGGGCTGGTATTGAGATATTCTAGGGCTGCTTTTCCTTCAACTGGGTTATTTTCGATGACGAAGAGGAGATGTTCATCCAAGCGGGGCAGATGTAAACGCTGCCACTCATCCCAAAAGGCGGAATGATAGCGCAATAAACAAGAGCTTCTACCATTACGCCCTTTGTCTAATCTATAGAGCAGAGAATTCCAAAGAATGAGAAATGGAAAGGATAAAACAGGCCGCCATGAATTGATAGTGGTTCCCACGCCTACCGCCACGCCGGACGCCACGCCTACTGCCACGCCTACCGCCACGCCGGACGCCACGCCGAACGCCACGCCGAACGCCACGCCGAACG
>NZ_JBALFH010000028.1:0-1174 GCF_036917095.1 Nostoc sp. | reverse complement strand
GCAGGGTGGTTTCATACAACGAGAGAAAAATAATAATGGTTTGTAGAGGGTGAAGAAAAATGGATAACTAACAAGTATGAATCTCGTCGAACAATTGCAGCAAGTCCCAGACTATAGGCACATCCGGGGACGAAGACATGAATTATGGTTAGTATTGTTACTAATATTGCTGGGAGCAATGACAGGATATTGGGGCTACCGACCACTCGAAGATTTTACCCGTATACACAGGCAGAGCTTGATTGAACTGTTAAACCTAGATGTGACAATTAACTTTCCATCCTATTCAACATTTCGACGAGTACTGAAAACAGTAGATTTTCAACCATTTACCGACTTATTTAATAATTGGGCATCGGTTTTTGTTCCACCAATACCAGGAGAACGTTTGGCAATAGATGGTAAAGGCATTCGTTGCACAGTCACAGATTACAGTCAGTCCTACCAAAACTTTATCAGTACAGTATCAGTTTATAGTCATGAACGGGGCATTGTACTCAGGATGCAACCAATGTCCAACAAAAAAATTAGTGAAGTGGCGATCGTAAAACAATTAATATCTGAGTTTTGTGGTCAACAAGTCGTTTTTACCCTTGATGCTTTACACTGCCAAAAAAAACTGTATCGCTGATCATCAATAGTGGCAATGATTACCTGATTGGATTAAAAGAAAATCAACCGACACTCTATAAAATGGCTCAAACTCAGTCACAGACACAGGAACCTTTGAGCACTACTACAATAGAAGACTATACTCACGATCGCAAAGTTTTGCGTTGTTGTAAGGTATTCGCGGCTCCAGAAAAATTACAAAGTCAGTGGGCTGGACTTAAAACTTTTGTCCAAGTTGAACGTTCTGGCATCCGTGATGGTCAATCATTTCAAGAGCGTCAGTTCTATATTTGTAGTCAGATCATGTCGGCTAAAGATGCTTTAACCGACACCCAGAAACATTGGGGAATTGAAAACCGACTCCATTGGGTTCGCGATGTGACTTTTTCAGAAGACTTTCCACTGCGAAGAGGTGGTAATGCTCCAGTTAACTGGGCAATCTTACATAATTTTTTCATCACTCTTGCCAGATTTCTTGGTTTTCGCACTATCCCTCAAGCTCAACGTGCTTTAGCCAATCAAATTCAAAAGGTTTTTTCTTTCTTTGTATGAAACCACCCTG
>NZ_JBALFH010000027.1:0-24602 GCF_036917095.1 Nostoc sp. | reverse complement strand
GGAATCTGGTTCACCGCCTTGGGTGTAAGCACAATGGCGTTCAACTTGAACGGTTTCAACTTCAACCAATCAATCATTGATTCTCAAGGTCGCGTCATCAGCACTTGGGCAGATGTAATCAACCGCGCTAACCTGGGTATGGAAGTAATGCACGAGCGTAACGCTCACAACTTCCCCCTTGATTTGGCTGCTGGTGATGTTGCTCCTGTCGCTCTTACCGCTCCTGCTATCAACGGTTAATTCTGAAGCATTAACTAAATAATAAAGCGCTCTCCCAAATTGGGAGGGCGCTTTTAATTTAATTTAGTAACAGATACTGTTATGGAGTTGGATAAAAACTCAGAGACACTGTTGATAAATACTAAAAAATAGCGAAAAGTTCTACAAATATAAGAGCAAAAAAACTTTTGTAAGAACTCTAGGTAGAATACATAAGCCTCACCTTTTTCCTCAAAATCATGGGCAATATTTTTGGTCATCTATTTCGCATTAGTACTTTTGGCGAGTCTCACGGCGGCGGCGTGGGGGTTGTGATTGATGGTTGTCCTCCCCAACTAGAAATTTCGGCAGATGAAATTCAAGTAGAACTAGATAGAAGGCGTCCCGGACAAAGTAAAATTACGACGCCTCGCAAAGAAGCGGATACCTGCGAGATTTTATCAGGGGTATTTGAAGGCAAAACTCTGGGAACGCCTATAACAATTTTGGTGCGGAACAAAGACACTCGTCCCCAAGACTACGATGAGATGGCTGAGAAATATCGGCCTTCTCATGCGGATGCAACTTATGATGCAAAATATGGCATTCGCAATTGGCAAGGTGGGGGTAGGTCGTCAGCGCGTGAGACAATTGGAAGAGTAGCAGCAGGTGCGATCGCTAAAAAAATTCTTCGTCAAGTGGCCAATGTCGAAGTTATCGCTTACGTTAAGCGCATCAAAGACTTGGAAGGTGTAGTCGATCCAAATACTGTCACCTTAGAACAAGTGGAAAGCAATATCGTTCGCTGTCCCGATCCAGAATGCAGCGATCGCATGATTGAATTAATTGAGCAAATAGGTAGACAAGGTGATTCCATCGGCGGTGTAGTAGAATGTGTGGCGCGAAATGTGCCGAAAGGTTTGGGCGAACCAGTATTTGATAAATTAGAAGCTGATATCGCTAAAGGTGTCATGTCTCTCCCTGCTAGCAAAGGCTTTGAAATTGGTTCGGGTTTTGGGGGAACGCTGCTAACGGGAATTGAGCATAACGACGAATTTTATATCGATGAAAATGGTGAAATCCGCACGCTAACAAACCGTTCTGGTGGTATTCAAGGGGGGATTTCCAACGGAGAAAATATCATTTTGCGAGTTGCATTTAAGCCGACAGCAACAATTAGAAAAGAGCAGAAAACTGTAACTCGTGAAGGTGAAGAAACGCTATTAGCAGCCAAAGGACGCCACGATCCTTGTGTATTACCGCGTGCAGTTCCAATGGTTGAGGCAATGGTGGCGTTGGTGCTGTGCGACCATTTGTTAAGGCATCATGGGCAGTGTAATGTCTTGTAGGCATTACACTTTGACTTACAAAAAATAAACATTTATTTTCACTGGGGTGGGTATATTACTCACCCTTTTAAAGAATATTTAGATGCAAACTACTCAAAAATTTACTTTTCAAAATTGGCAAACCAATTTCCTGCCTTGACAATGTATATTTAATCAAATTTTTTAATCCTAACAATACCTTCGCCAAAAAAAGAATATTTAAGAAATCAAGAGCCAACTTGAACTGATGAAAATTTCCCTTTAGCTATGCCACTCTACTACAGTTATTTGATTTTTACTTGATATAATACCTCGTCGCGAAGTCTCCAGAATCAGCGCCGCATTGCTGAAGACTCTACCAAGCCGATCGGTACACTAACTCTAACAAAGTAACTGGGACAGAATTAACCAAGTTTGGAGGACTACCCAAACTATGCTCACCCTTTCCGGCTATCAAATTATTGAGAAAATCTACGAAAGCAGCAACTCTCTAATATATCGAGGCTACAGGGAAGCCGATGACCAACCTGTACAAAACCCTGCGAGATGCTTATCCTTCGCTAGAACGCATTGCTTGTTACCAGCGTGAATATGACATTATCCAGAATCTCCATCTCACCGGAGTTGTGCAAGTTTACGCTTTATAAATTTACCAATAACAGCCAGTTTTAGTATTAGAAGATTTCGGCGGTAGTTCTTTAGCCCAATTTTTGAAATTGTTAACCAATTAAATATTGGTGCAGGATTTTGAATTATGACATCAATGATTATAAGTTGAAGGTGGAACTGACTCGCCAAAAGTTAATTACAAGTGCGATCGCATCCGAGGAATTAGCGCCAGTCTCCGCACCTTCTCTAGAGCAGATAGCGATCGCCATTCCGCTATCCTAATTCCAGTCTTGCTCCTCCTTCTTACCGCGACTTTTGTAAATTCCCCCCAAATCGTGAATTTGGCGAGTTTTCTCAAAAAGCTCGGCTTCGGTCAAACCCCACTGCTGCAAGGCTTTATCTAGGTCTTTTTGGATGTCTCTCGCTCCTGGAAACCCTTGATAACGCATTCGCAGTCTAGCTAATTCTGCTAAGTTGTAGTCTGTCGCCCCTTGAGAGAGTAAAATATCAATAAGGGGGCGATCGCGGTTATAAAGAGGGTGTTGTTGGTCTTTACCGGCCGTTGCTTCAGTCATCGTCAGTCTTGAGTGTTAAGTGCTAAATCCTGAGTTTTTAGTTTAGCCCAGAGCAGAGGAGCAAAAAAGCAAAAGGAAATCACCAAACACTGAAAGCTTAATTGTTAAATTAACCACTACTCACTTCCTAGCTATTCTACTCAGCACTCAGCACTCCATTAGACGGCAACTACACCTGAGGTCTTACGGCTCTCACCACTGCCACTTAACTTTAAATAAAGTTACATTAGTCCTTAAGAAAATACAAAAAACTTTAGATGAGGGTGAATTTTATCTCACCCAAAGTCCAAGCAGCGAGGGAGCAATAACCCATTATGTTTGAACACTTCACTTCCGAAGCCATTAGAGTAATTATGTTAGCTCAGGAGGAAGCACGTCGCCTGGGACATAACTTCGTAGGAACTGAGCAAATTCTCCTGGGTTTGATGGGAGAAGGAACTGGGGTTGCTGCTAAAGTGCTGGCCGAATTAGGCGTTACCCTCAAAGATGCACGTCGCGAGGTAGAAAAAATTATTGGTAGGGGTTCTGGTTTTGTACCACCAGAAATTCCTTTTACTCCTAAAGTAAAAAGCCTCTTCGAGCAATCGTTTAAAGAAGCTCATAGTTTGGGACAGAATTACATTAACACCGAACACTTACTCTTAGGATTAACCGAGGCTGGTGAAGGTGTCGCCGCCAAAGTACTGCAAAATCTAGGAGTTGACTTCAAGAGTGTCCGCAGTGCCATAGTTCGCCGTTTGGGTGAAAATGCACCAGCTTTCGCTGGTAGTGGTAATCAAAAGCGCACCCAACCGCTAACAATGGAAGAGTTTGGCAGAAATTTAACCAAATTAGCCCAAGAAGGCAGACTCGACCCCGTAGTTGGTCGCCAGAAGGAAATTGAGCGGGCGATCCAAATTCTCGGTCGCCGTACTAAGAATAACCCAGTGTTGATTGGAGAACCAGGAGTTGGTAAAACTGCGATCGCAGAAGGTCTAGCTCAACGGATTATCAATCAGGATGTTCCCGAAAGTTTGCAAGACAAGCAAGTTATCAGCCTCGATATGGGGTCATTGGTAGCTGGAACTCGCTTCCGTGGCGATTTTGAAGAACGCATCAAAAAAGTCGTAGAAGAAGTCCGCACTGTGGGCAATATCATCTTGGTGATTGACGAAATTCACACCTTGGTTGGCGCTGGTGGTACAGAAGGTGGTTTGGATGCAGCCAACATCCTCAAACCTGCCTTAGCACGGGGTGAACTCCAGTGCATCGGCGCAACTACCCTCGATGAGTATCGGAAGCATATTGAGCGCGATGCCGCCCTAGAGCGTCGTTTCCAACCGATTAAGGTTGGGGAACCATCGGTAGAGGAAACCGTACAAATTCTTTACGGCTTGCGCGGTGCATACGAACAGCATCACAAAGTGACAATTTCTGATGCGGCACTTGTAGCAGCAGCAGAATTATCAGACCGCTACATTAGCGATCGCTTCTTACCAGATAAAGCAATTGACTTGATTGATGAAGCTGGTTCCCGCGTTCGTCTGCGGAACTCTCAAATTTCTCCCAATAAAGAACTCAAGCGCGAACTCGCTGGGGTTACCAAAGAAAAAGAAGCAGCAGTCAGAGTCCAAGATTTTGACAAAGCTGGCACCTTACGCGACCAAGAGTTGGAACTCGCAGAAAAACTGCAAGCAACATTTACAGCAAACGATCAACCTGTCAATTCTACCGTCGTTGACGAAGAAGACATCGCCCAAATCGTTGCCTCTTGGACTGGCGTACCAGTCAACAAGCTAACTGAGTCTGAATCAGAATTGCTTCTGCACCTAGAAGACACTCTGCATCAACGGCTTATCGGTCAAGAGCAAGCAGTCTCGGCTGTATCTCGCGGTATCCGTCGCGCCCGTGTCGGCTTGAAGAATCCTAATCGTCCCATTGCTAGCTTTATCTTCTCTGGGCCCACTGGAGTCGGTAAAACAGAATTGGCGAAGGCATTAGCTGCCTACTTCTTCGGTGCGGAAGACTCCATGATTCGTCTAGATATGTCCGAATACATGGAAAGCCACACCGTCGCCAAGCTAATTGGTTCGCCTCCTGGTTACGTAGGATACGACGAAGGCGGACAACTTACAGAAGCCGTGCGGCGGAAACCATACTCAGTGCTGCTATTCGACGAAATCGAAAAAGCACACCCCGATGTATTCAATATGCTCTTGCAACTCTTGGATGACGGTCACCTTACCGATGCCAAAGGTCGGAAAGTGGACTTCAAGAACACGCTGATCATTTTAACTTCCAACATCGGTTCCAAGGTGATTGAAAAAGGTGGTAGTGGTTTAGGCTTTGACTTCGACACTCAAGCCGACGCTAGTTATAACCGCATCCGCACCCTGGTAAATGAGGAATTGAAAGCTTACTTCCGTCCTGAGTTCCTCAACCGTCTCGATGAGATTATCGTCTTCACCCAGCTTTCCAAGGATGAAGTTAAGCAAATCGCCGAAATTATGCTTCGCGATGTTGCTAGTCGCTTGACGGAAAAAGGAATTATCCTAGAAGTTAGCGATCGCTTCAAAGAGCGTGTGGTACAAGAAGGCTACAACCCCAGCTATGGTGCTAGACCATTACGTCGGGCAATTATGCGCCTCCTAGAAGATTCTCTCGCCGAAGCAATGCTGTCTGGTGAAATTACAGATGGAGACACAGCGCTTATCGATGTTGATGATGACTCTCAGGTAAGAGTGAGAAAATCAGAAAAACGAGAATTACTCTTGGCAAATGTTGGCTAATTTTATACCCACTCACTTTTTGTTGTAATATTTGAGAAATACTCCAGCCTCTTATCTAAGTAGAGGCACAAGCAGGGGCATCTCCGACAAACATAAAGTGAAATGGTATTATTCTTTCACCCCTGGTAGAAATACCGGGGGCTTTTTTATGCAATTTTCTTTGGGATGCAATACGCGATAGGTAGCATAGCTATTAACAGCGTTAAATTATACCACAGGTCACGCAAAAACAAACTAAAGGAAGATGCCCAAAAAAGTACAAGAAGCCCATATGAGTACGGAAGAACTGAAACAGTTTTATCTGAACTCGTCTGACATTTGTTGTGGATGGTTTCTAGGTTAACTTTCAAGAAAGCAGCAATGGCGATTGGAATTAACTACGACTACGCCAAGGAATCTTAACTACAATCCGCTACAAGGGGGATACGGGAAGCAGTGATATAGATATGTTGTATATCTACTGGTGATTCACTGGAAATATTTAACTATTTAAATCCAATTATCATCAACAGATATACAACATTAACTACTCAATCTGAATAAGCATATCTGGTTTGGGTCATTTTGATTCCCAACAAAGGCAAAAAATTAAATGCTCATCCGATCGGAATTACAAATTTCAATGAAAGCAAGTATGCGAACAAAGTTATTCAGGGAATAACACATTATCAATGACATGAATAACACCATTGTCAGCTTCCACATCTGAAGTCACAATGTAAGCATCATTTACCTTAACATTGTTCTCAGCATTAACTTTGATATCTGTTCCCTCGGTCGTTGTTAGCTTTTGCAACTGAACTAAATCAGTCGCATTAATCTTGCCAGAAACCACATGGTACTCTAAAACTTTTCTTAACTTAATAACATCCTGTAGGAGTTCTTCTACGGCTCCTGATGGAAGCTTGGAAAAGGCTTCGTCTGTTGGTGCAAAGACAGTAAATGGCCCATCTCCCTTAAGTGCAGTATCAAGACCAGCAGTAGTAATAGCTGTTACCAACGTGTTGAAAGAACCTGCATTAATTGCAGTATCTATAATATCCGGCATCCGATCTCGCCTCAATTGTGTAAAACTTGATGTTAAGAGATTTAACACATAAGTGTATTTTTAGACTATGAACCTAAGCTAGATTTAATTGAAGAATGCCCCCCGTCCAAACAACAGCCCAATCGCAGTAAGCTACTGAGTAATACTGCGATTACAAAGTGGATGGCGGAATGCTAGCTGCTAATGTCAGAGGTTGACGGGTGTAGACTGCTAGTTTACCCAAAAGCAGTGGGGAGCGTGGGTTGCTGTGGGTGGAGCAGCATGGCGATTGTTACGAAAGCGAGTAGCAATCCGTTTTCTATGCAATTACCAAAGCTTCGGGGTTGAGGGCAATGGTATAGATTAACCAGTCAATTTAATTACACCCTGGTTCACTAGAGATTCAAGCTCAGAATGGTGCTGTGTTTGCTCTCGCAGCAACTTGAGTTGCTCGTAGCTGAGAATGTGTAATCCTGGACGGACAACATAACCTTTAATGGTAATGCTTTGGGGCTGCTGGCTGTCGGTGCGGTTGTAGGTAATTGAAGGCATATATTGCAATGATGTAAGTTGGAACCGATCGCAAGAAGAGAGTTAGATGCTCTCTATTACAGCTTCACACAACTTACCCTTAAAAGGTGAATATAGGATGAGCCAATACCAAAGCACACAGGAGATTTTGAAGATAAGCGATGCTTGTGGGGTGCGGGTTTGGTGAATAGAGAGGAGCAAAAATTACGCTACGATAGATGAGAGCAATAAAGCCGTGTTAACTCGGTATGATTGGCATACTACAGGTTTGGAATAAATGGGAGGAAAAGATTATCGCAATTCAAAAGCAACTAATTAACTCGCAAATCAAGTCACCCCAAGTTTTCTTGATTGACCATGAAAATAACAATCGTGGTTTGACCGACACATATGAGGCACTACAACTAGCACAGAGTTTAGAGCTTGACCTAGTTTTAGTCTCCGAAGGGAAAGAGGCTCCAGTTGCCAAGATTCTTAATTATGGCAAACTTCAGTATCAAAAGAAAAAGCGTCAGACGCAAAGTGCTAGACCAGTTGTAAAGGAAGTTCGGTTCGGTCTAAATATTGGTGTGGCTGATTATAAGTTACGCATTGAACAAGCAACTGGGTGGTTGAGTAAAGGCGATTCTGTGAAGTTTGCTGTTCGTTTACGAGGTCGAGAACATCAATATCGCGACCAAGCTGGAGAATTACTAGACCGGGTTGTCAGCGATCTTAGTCAAGTAGGTAAAGTTCAGTCACTTGATAAACGTTCGCTGATTGCTTTAATCATTCCTGCATAAGGGCGATCGCTATTAGCATTTTGTAGCAGAATGGCATTGGAAACTTATACGATCTAAGTATGCCTTGCCAGGACGCTCAATTGAACTTGCACGAATTCAGGTTGTGTTAAAGCACCTGGTAGAACTGAAGCGTCTGTATTTGGTTGCAGTGGAAGAGAAACTGTTGGTGTAATTGAGAAAGAATATAGGATTACAATTGAATACCTGATAATTCTAATGCCTAAAAATGCTATTAGATGTGATTGTCCCTGCTGAACTGTTAAGTCAGCTATGGCGCAACTAAATAGTAATCAATATTTCTCAACTACTAAAATGAGTAAAACACAATAGAAAGCTGTGAAAATCTCCCTTTTTTTTGCTACAGAGAATTAATCATGTATGCAACAGTATTCTGTAAAACAGCAGATAATTTTACAGCTTTACATTTGATGAAATTTATCTTCAGTCGTGCAATTATTCTCTACACAATTTGTGTTTTTCCAGTTAAAACATTAGCAACAGAAAAGCCTACCGCGATTTTTCATGCATTTAATCAGCAGTATAGTGAGGTTGAACAGTTTGTTTGTGAGTTAGGTAAGCAAGGATATTCTCATATCCAAACTTCTCCAACCCAAAAATCTAATCCTAGTCGAGAATGGTGGGCACGCTATCAACCCGTAGATTACAGTGTCATTGAAGGTAGAGGTTCGCAAGCAGATTTAAAAAAACTTATTACAAAAGCTCACAGTTGTAATGTCAAAGTCATTGCAGATGTTGTTTTCAATCACATGGCTAATTTAGACGGCAATGATGATTTTGAAGACTTAACAAAATTTCCAGGTCTTTCTGTAGATGATTTTAATTTTGCCTCAGAGCGTCCCGGCAAAAAACCTTGTGATATTAATTATAATGATGGCAATCGAGATTCAGAAATCAATTGTTGGTTAGGCGGACTTCCTGATTTTAAATTTACCATCAATGTAAAAAAAATTCAAAAAGCTCATTTGAAGAAATTGCTAGATATAGGAATTGATGGATTTCGGTTTGATGCTGCAAAGCATATGCCAGCAGATGTTGTCAAAGAGTATATTAGCTATGTAGAACAACAAAGTCAAAGAAAAGTATGGAATTATCTTGAGGTAATCACAGATAGTGACACCAGTGCAGAAAACTATAACTGGATTGCTGCTGTTACAGATTTTGTTCTCTACAATTCAATGAAAAATGCCTTCAGCTTTGGTGGAGATTTGCGATCGCTCCGAGTTCCCACAGCGATAAACGATCCGCGTAGCGTTACCTTTGGCAGAAACCACGATACTATCCGCGAGATTAATTCCTATGCCATTAACCCCTATAGCGATCGCTCTGACTCTTTCCTCGCAACAGCCTACGTACTGGCAAGAGAAAGCGGCACTCCTCTAATATTGAACTGGGATCATACAGACGCTAATTTTATCAGATATGGTGTCAAATTCCGCCAGATTATGCGTCAACGAGGAAATGAGGGAAAAAATATTAAAGAAAATGTTTTGGCAGTTGTTGATAGTTCTACTGTATTGCTAATGGAGCGAGGCAGTGAAGGATTTTTTGTTGTCAATAAAGGTGAGAATAAATTTAACGTGTCAGCAGTAGATTTGACCTTGACTAATTTGGAAGGATGTTATCGAGAACTCCGCAATAACTTTACTGTTGCTGTTGAACGTCGCAATAATGGTAAAAAATTTATAACCCGTTGGGGAACCTGGAATAGAGGCGGTATGGAAGTTCAGAGGCGCGATGCACTCTACTTTATTCGAGAACCTTTTAATCAATGTCGAGCGTAGACGCGTACTCCTAGAAATATTTTGCTACAAATCTAAATTCAATTTAATAAAACTACAAATCGTCGGCTCATACAACTGATTGTAAATATGCTGAGTATTTTTGATGAGATAAGTAACAAAGGGCATTAAATTGAGGATGGTTATTTAGGCGAAAGAGAATTTCTACGAGCATGATATCCAAAAGAAAAGCCACTCAAATTGCTCAAGTTATTAATAATCAGCAAGGAGTTAAACAAACAGTTAACTTGATGTTAAGGCAACCTAGCCGTCGTTATGTACTTATATCATTATTAGCCAACTTGATAATAGCTGCTTGTACTCATACTCCCAAATCTGAGCAATCCTCAATTACCGAGTCTTCTAATGATAGTAAAGTATTAAAGATATGGTGGGATAAAGGTTTTACTCAGGAAGAGGATGAAGCCCTCAAGCAACTAATTAACCAGTGGGAAAAACAAAGTGGCAACAAAATCAAACTTTTTTTGTATTCCACAGATGAGCTAACACGAAGGATTCAAAGAGCAATCCTGGCTGGCAACTTACCTGATATCGTCACCAGTTATACTGCTGATAGAGAATTGATTCCCCGTTTAAGTTGGGAAGGCAAACTAGCAGATGTATCAGATGTAATTGAACCACTTAAAAGTCTTTACCCTGAAAAAATCCTGAAAACTGTTCAGTTTTATAACAATGTTGCTCAAAAGCGAAGCTACTATGCTTTACCAATGAGCCAGGCAACTATTCACATTTTCTACTGGCGAGATTTGCTAAAACAGATAGGTCGTAGAGAAAGCGATATACCCAAAAATTGGGATGATTTTTGGGAGTTTTGGAAACAAATGCAGGATGACTTACAGACAAAACAAATAGCAGATAAAAAACAGAAGATTTATGGATTAGGCTTTACTTTCAGCATTGGAGCTGCTGATACATACTATTTCTTTGAGCAGATTTTAGAAGCATACGATGTGCCAATTTTAGATTCTACAGATAAACTTTTTCTTGATGACCCTAAAGTACGTCAAGGTATTATTAACAGCTTAAAATGGTACACAAAATTTTACCAGCAAGGCTACGTTCCACCAGATGCTGTGAATTGGTTGAATCCAGACAATAATCGCAGTTTGCTTAATCGAAGCGTGGTTATGACTCCTAACAACTCGCTCTCAATCCCATCTGCTGTACGGCAAAACCCCGATATCTATCATCAAAAGCTTGGGATCTTAGAATTTCCAAATAAACCCAATGGCTTGCCGATGCGCTACTTAATTACGGTTAAGCAAGTGTTTTTATTTGCCGAGTCTAAGAAACAGAAACTAGCGAAGGAATTTCTTGCATACTTAATACAACCAGAGGTGATGGGAAATTATCTCAAAGTTTCTGGAGGTCGTCATTTACCAGTCCTAACATCGGCGTGGAAAGATCCTTTTTGGGTAGGCTCCAAAGATCCCTATCTTTCGACTGCCGTGAAGATTTTTCTCAATAAAGAAACGCGCCCATTTTCTTTTGTTCAAAACCCAGCTTATAGCTTGGTTTTAAAGGAAAATGTCTGGGGTAAAGCTTTGCACAGAATAATTGTAGATGGTATATCCTCCGAGCAAGCGGCTGATGAGGCAATTAAGCAAATAAAGCAGATTTTTGCTCAATGGCAGTAAATTAGATGGAAACAAAAAGACTATATTTAAAGAGCGATCGCCTCCAAAGAAAATAAAATTTTTTATCTTCTTGGTGGACACGTTGGCATTAAAAGTTAACTAAAGCATTTTTTCTAAGAATTGCTTGGCTCTTGGGGACTGAGGATTTTGAAAAAACTTGTTGGGAGTGGTATCTTCTGCTAAAATCCCTTGGTCGAGAAACATAATTCGACTAGCCACAACTCTCGCAAATCCCATTTCATGGGTAACAATTGCCATTGTTATCCCTGTTTGAGCTAAATCTTGTATCACTTGGAGCACATCTTTGACCATTTCTGGGTCTAAAGCAGAGGTCGGTTCATCAAATAGAATCATCTTTGGTGACATTGCCAAAGTACGGGCGATCGCTACCCTTTGTTTCTGTCCCCCTGATAGTTTGGATGGAAAGACATTTGCTTTTTCCTCTAAGCCCACTTTTGCCAATAACTCCATCCCTGTATTTTCGGCTAACTGCCGATCTACTCCTTTTACCTTGATTGGAGCGTAGGTGACATTTTGCAATACTGTCATGTGGGGAAATAGATTAAAGTGTTGAAACACCATCACCAGCTGTTCGCGAACCTTGGCAATGTTTACTTTGGGATGAGTGATTTCTTGCTCTTGAAAATAGATTCTGCCTTTAGTGGGGCGTTCTAGCAAGTTCATGCACCGCAGAAAGGTAGATTTACCCGAACCAGAAGGGCCAAGAATAGCAACAACTTCCCCTTGGTGAATCTCCGTAGAAATATCTTTGAGTACGTCGAGTTTCCCAAAGGATTTACATAAGAATTCTGTCCGAATTACGACTTTACTCACTTTGTCTTAACTTCCTTTCTAAAACAGATGCACTCCTAGTCAGACCCATAACTAAAATATAGTAGATTAACCCCGCAAACAGCAGAGGTTCAAAGTATATGTACTTGTTTGCACCAACAATTTGGGCACTGCGTAATATTTCCACTACACCAATTGTTGATACCAAAGCTGAGTCTTTCAACAGTCCAATAGTTTCATTCACCAATGCAGGGAGAATGTTCTTCAATGCTTGGGGCAAAATTATGTCCCACATCATCAAATGATAAGGAACGCCCATAGACATCGCCGCCTCAGTTTGTCCTTTATCTACTGCTTGAATTCCACCCCGGATGGTTTCTGACATATAAGCCCCAGAGTTGAGGGTAAAAGTTAGCACCCCTGCTTCTAAAGCCGAGATCCGATAACCTGTTAGCTGGGGTGTGGCATAGTAAACCAAAGCCAACTGTAACAGCAGGGGCGTGCCTCGAAATACAGAGGTGTAGGCGTTGGCAAGCCAGGTGAAGGGCTTGATACCAGTGATTTTGCACAAAGAAAGAACTGTACCCCAAATTAACCCTAAAAATACTGACAAGAGCGTAAACAATAACGTCAAAGGAATGCCTTTGAGGATAAAGGGAATGTCTGGGATAATTCTAGTAAAGTCTAGATTCAGCCCGCCTTTAGCAGAAGGTTCAGATACAATAGCGGTTGAGTTAGTTTGCGAAAACCACTTAGTGACTAATTTTTCTAGTTCTTTTTTGTCCTTCATTTGTTGCAGGACTTTATTAAAAGGTTCTACTAAACCCGAACCTTTAGGAAAAGCGATCGCCGATCCACTCTCCTCGTCTGAGGGAATAACATTAAACTCTAAATCTGTGTTGGCTTGGGCAAATCCTCTAGCAACGGTGTCCTCAATAATTGCTGCATCAATTCGCCCCGACTTGATTTCCTGAATTATTTCTGGTACTCTATTAAGTTGTTTTAGTTCAATTCCTGTAACTTTTTGGGCAATTTTTTTAGCATTTTGCTCTTGGATAGTCCCCAACTGTACCCCAAGTTTCTTAAAAGCTAGGTCTTTAGTCTGTTTGAGATTGCTATTTTTAGGAGCGACAATCGTATCTTTTGCTTGGTAATAAATAATTGAAAAATCAACATTTTTCTGGCGTTCTGGGTTGGGAGTCATCCCAGCCATAACAAAGTCTGCTCGCTTCGCTTGCAGTGCCGGAATTAATCCATTAAAATCTGATTCTATTACCTGGAGTTTAAATCCTAGTTTTTGAGCAAGATTCTTGGCAATATCTACATCAAAGCCAACAATTTGCCTCTCACCCCCCTTAGTATCATAAAACTCATAAGGTGGATAATCTGGGGAAGTAATCATTGTCAGCGTGTCTTTGCCTAAAGATGAGGCTGCTTTTAGAGGATGGCTAGATGTGATGATACTAATCAATGCCATTGTTGCAAACAGCATCGTTAATAACCATACTTTTCTTTGATTCATGAACTTGATAATTATTTAGGGAAACAGTGTATAACTCTCAAACATGAACACTAGCCTAGCTCAACGCTGTTGTATTTTGTCTCAAATGCAGGTATAAATTTCTGCTCTGACTAACTATTACTGGTGACCTTCTATTGCTCAGAGCTATTTCGTTCTAGACATAAACCGCCCAGAACTAAAGTTCCGCGGCTCATAGCTCAACTCCACTAAAGTGGACTAAAAGCCTGTCGTTGCTGATTTCATATATGAAAATAAAATGATTCTGGATGATATTAAAATCCTTTTAGAGACGTTTTAATGCAACGTCTATCTGGATTCATACCGCAATTCAGCAACGCCAAAAGCCTTTATTAGTCGTCTTTAGACGAATGAGTGCTATTAGCCTTAGAATTTATTCTGAGGCGGGCTAGATGAGAATGAAATGGGAGCATCTCACTTTCGTAAAAATATATCTAGCCCTGGCGAATAGAATTCACGGCTATACAGACAAAACCCACCTCCGTGGGTTTCCAATTTCTTGAGTCCGCGCAGGCGGACTTGGTTTGTGTAGCCGCGATTTCTAATCGCCAAGTATATTTGCAAAGGTGAGATGCTCCCGAATGAAATAGCCCTGTTCTATTGCTACATTATCAAGAGGGTTATCAATGCGGATTTAGTATCACTATCTTTTGATGGCTACATCAGGCAGCCGACTCCACTCATTCCAAGAACCATCGTAATTCCGAACATTCGGATAGCCCAATAAATATTTCAAGACAAACCAGGTATATCCAGAACGCCCACCGATCGCACAGTAGGGAAAAACTTCTTTATCAGGGGTAATGCCCTTACTGTTGTAAAGATTTTTCAATTCGTTGAATGATTTAAAAGTTCCATCCTCGTTGAGAGTTAAGATATGCTCAACATGCACTGCACCTGGAATATGTCCAGTAAGTTCACCTTCTTTTGGTGGCTGATCGAAAAACCACTCACCACAGTATTCTTCAAGTGTTCGGACATCTAAAAACACGCGATCGCCTTGACCAATCGATGCCTGAACTTCATGATCTAAAACTCTGAGGCTAGCATCAGCAGCTTTGGCACGATAATCAGTGGAATCAAAGGTGGATAGCTCAGTTGCCAGTGGACGACCTTCTGACTTCCATTTTTGGTAGCCGCCATTGAGAACTCGTACATTCTCATGTCCAAAGACTTTCAACAACCAGAAAATCCAGGCTCCTGTTCCAGGATAACTGCCATAGGCAATCACTGTCATGTCATTGGTGATGCCTGAACGTGCCATCAGCCTCTCAAAAGCACTTGCATCCAAATTCGTCTTCAAATCGGGCAATAGTAAGTCTGTAAAGATGTTCCAGAAGACAGCACCAGGTATGTGAGCATTTTTGTACGGTTCTGGACTGATATCCACTTCGATAATGCGGACGTTTGGCTCGTTGAGATGATTTGCAAGCCACTGGGTATCAACGATAACGGATGGATCGACGTATTGAGACACTTGTATTTCTCCTGTAATAGCGTGAAAAGAATTGAAACTTGTGTTTCCTCAACGATTTAGTCTTGGTTGCGCTTGGGAAATACGATGTGCGATGTCCGATGAACTAGGGTTGTGGAAATAGAAAATAAGGAAAAGCCGATGAGTGGGTGGAACACTGCTAAAGGAAAAGGAGTTTTCAAGTGAATTGTGAGAAATTGCAGTCCCAGCAGTATCGGCATACTTGCTGTAAGGCTCTGGACTCTTGGGGGAAACGGAATCAAAAACACCCATATCAACAGAATTAGTGAGAGTCCGCTGTATCCTCGCACGAGCCAAATATGTAGGTTCCACCAATCAGAGTTGTAAAAGTAAGCTAGTCCAACACTGAATACTTGGGTTGCTAAACAGAGATTAAAAAGCACTGCTGCGATAAAAAAACCGATTTGAATCCAGCGCACAGATATCTGTGTGTCATCAATGCCAGAATTTCCAGTCATGGTATTATCCGAAAAAGGCAAAGAAAGGATTTGACTTGATGTCACTAAAGCTAAGATAGGTCTGGTTGCTATACTGCGCCTAGACCTCGAACGGGTACACTTTGCCAATCATGATTGCCTTACAAGCTCTATTTCATGCAATTGCCCAAGCTAAAGATGAACAGACCTTGCGATCGCACATATCCAGAGAAATGAGTGAGTATTTTTCAGCTACACGATCTGGGCTGTTTTTGTTTGCTCAAATTCCTCTAGCTAACAGCAAGATCCAAAAGGCACTGCAAATTGCATTATCACCCCAACACAATCCAGTTACACGCTACTTGGTAGAACGCCATGCCCCTGTTCATGAAGCTTTAGTAGTAGAACCTAAGACATGGCAGTTGATTTGTCCTCGTGCCGATCACTGGCACGTCATGGCAGGGCCAATTGTCAGCAATGGTCAGTTAGTGGGTGTGGTAGGTTTCACCCGCGAGCAAGGAATGGCTGCATTCGATTCACAAAATCTCACAGATTTGAGTGCCCTTTGTCTGCACATTTCTACTTGGGTAGCAATGGCGACACAATACCCACTATTACAGACAGAGCGTTTAACGCCTCGGGAAGTGCAAATTGCTTCCTTAGTGGCTCAAGGACAAACCAATGCTGAAATCAGTGCTGAACTTTGGATTACTGAAAACTCTGTCAAGCAAGCCTTAAAAAGGATGTTTCGCAAGCTTGAGGTTTCATCTCGTGCTCACATGGTTGCAAAGCTTTCCACAGTTTCAAAATAAATGACCTTTTATTCGCTTTTATCCAAAGCTATGTGGTAGATAGTAAGTTTAAGCTGCTTTCATAGCATTGGTGAATTGGCCGATTGCGATTTCTTAAAAAATTACCACTGCGGTTTGTTAGTACTGCTTGAATTTCTGCAATAATAGCGATCGCTATTTCTTCTGGTGTATCTGCCCCGATGTCCATTCCAACAGGACTATACAATCTTTTTAATTGCTCAGGAAAATAAACTATTCCTTGCTGACCTAAATCTTCAAGCAATCTTTCAGTCCGCAGCTTTGGCCCTAAAACTCCTATGTAGCGTGCAGGAGATGGCAGCAACATTTTCAAAATTTCCAGGTCGTCAAGGTAATTATGCGTCATCACTACAGCAACCGTGTAGTCATCTATAAACACCTGTTTATCTACAATTTCTCGCCGGCTCAGAATCACATCACAAGCTATTGGAAATCGCGCTCTAGTTGCCTCATTAGCTCGACAATCGACTACAGTAACCTGCCAACCTAATGCTTGAGCAAACTGTGCTACGGGTATAGCGTCATAACCTGCACCAAATATTACTAAAGGCGTAGGTGGTTGGATGACTTCAATAAAAACTTCTGCACTGCCTAAAGGTAACTGATAGTTTTTTACACTAGACTTTTGATTAGTAAAAGCTGCTTGAGTATCTACTTGCAGAGATTGAATTAAATTTGGATCTTTGATGTCAGCGATCGTTTTACCATCAGGATACAGCAGTAAGCGCGACCCAAGTTTCACATCTACCTCGCCTTCAAAGGCAAAGACAGTAGCAATAATACCCGAATGTTTTCGATCGAAGCACTCCTGCATAAAAGCGATCGCATTTGGTGAACTTTCTTTTTCAAGACGTTCGATGAGAACTTGCACTGTCCCATTGCATCCCAAACCAAAGCCCCAAAGAATATCTTCCGAGGCGGTGTTATCGTAAGTAACAACAATTGGTTCGCCGTCTGACATTCGTTGTTGAGTATGCTCAAATACGTCATTTTCCAAGCAACCAGCGCTGATTGTGCCAATCGTCCGACCTGTATCTGTCATCAACATTTTGGCACCCGGTCGGCGATAGGTTGAACCTTGAGTTTTGACTACAGTAGCAAGGAAAGTAATTTCACCATTTTTTTGACTTGACTGGAAGCCTTCTAAAATTGCTTGTAATTCGTTCATTTGTTTCTGTTTCTAGCAGTTTATGAAGTTGAGTAGGCAGTCTCAATGCAAACAATGCGATCGCTGTGCCATTGTGCATCGCTGCTAGTGTCAAACACTCCTTAGATTTGCTGCCTTTTAACGATTACAGTATATACGTTAGATTGAGGTGTGTTGTTTACCGTCACAGGCATCGCGGTGTTCTGCTATCCAAGATAAACGAAAACACCACTGAAATCATGCCCCACAGGATAGTTGCCAACTTTAGTGATTTATCTATCATGAGAGTTGGCACGGAATACTGATTTTCCCTAACTTACAGTTTTGGCAATGACTTTAAATGATTGTAGAGCGACATTTATTTTAGCAACGCCAGATTCGGCAACGATTTTGTCAATACCGACATTGCAAATTTCCTCTCGATAAAACAAACAAGCATGATGCTGTACTTAGGATGCGATCGCGAATAGATTTACGGGTTGTTTTCGATTTAGTCATTTAAATCACATCTTTGAATAAGGTGTAAATCTTAAATACTTCGTCAATAATACTGACAAAATTTTTCCCAACTTCACGATTATTTAAACCTGATACTTTACTAGCTTTTTGAAGTTAGGCTGTTAGACCTAACCCCCAGCCCCTTCCCTATAAGGGAAGGGGAGTAAGATTCAAAGCTTCTCTCCTAAAACGAGAGAGGTCAATAAACGACTGCCCGAATTCAATCAACAACTGCCCGAATTCAATAAACGACTGCCCGAATTCAATCAACGACTGCCCGAATTCAATAAACAACTGCCCGAATTCAATAAACAACTGCCCGAATTCAATAAACGACTGCCCGAATTCAATAAACGACTGCCCGAATTCAATAAACGACTGCCCGAATTCAATCAACGGCTGCTCGAATTCAATCAACGACTGTCCAAATTTAATATAGGAACTTAGCAAACTTGCTTTTATTAAACACAAAAGCGATGGCTTTGCCAACGCCTGCCGTAGGATGCCCGTTCGTGTAGCGTGTCATCAAGAAAAGGTGAAACCCTTACGAGTGATTCTAGTTTATACCAATAAAAACTCAGTAAATCTCAGCAAGAAAGGTTAAAAATTTAATTTTAATTGTAGAGCGTGACACTTTCTACTTTAAAATATGAATCAAATTTCATATGAATTGCTATTTATTTGCGATCGCAGCAGTTGCTAATCTTTGCTGAACACGAGAGTATTCGCTGCCAAGTAACTTCGGAAACAAGAAAAACCTATTCCTTTAGAGCAATGAAAAACAGCAGCAAGAAGCAGGTTAACTGCGTAGAAAAGCTGAAGGTGCTGGCAGATGAAACTCGTCTAGCAGTATTAGAACTTCTGATCGACAGTCCCAAACACGTGGGAGAGATGAATGCAATTTTGGGCTTGGAACAAAGCCTACTATCCCATCATTTACAAGTTCTGCGTCGCTCCCAGTTGGTTGTGACCTCGCGTAATGGGAAAGCAGTTCTCTACCGCCTGGCTCCAGAAGTGGAAGTAACTACTGGCAAAGCTTTGAACCTTGGCTGTTGTGTCCTCTGTTTTAACTAAAAACCCAATTTAGGGTTGAAAAGCAATAATGAAAAATTCTCAAATTTTACCTCTGGCGATTGGGTTAGCTACCTGCATTTGGTTACAAGGCTGTTCTTGGGCAAATCGAGGTGCAAATAATACAAATCAGCTTCAGGGAAAACTAGTACTTACAGGCTCCAGTACAATTGCCCCGTTAGCGGCTGAAATTGGCAAGCGTTTTGAATCTCAGCATCCAGGTGCGCGAGTTGATGTGCAATCAGGAGGGTCTTCGCGTGGGGTTTCTGATGCTCGTCAAGGTGTCGCTAATGTTGGTATGGTTTCTCGTGCCTTGTTGAAGCCAGAAGAAAACGATTTAAAAGCATTTTCTATCGCTCGTGATGGAGTGACGGTAATTCTCCACAAAGATAATCCAGTAAAATCGCTCAACAACAAGCAAGTTGTAGATATTTACACAGGGAAGGTAACGAACTGGAAACAAGTGGGAGGTACAGATGGAGCGATTACAGTTGTTAACAAAGCCGAAGGACGTTCCACTTTAGAATTATTTACCCATTATTTCAAACTGAAAAATACAGACATCAAAGCCCAAGTAGTAATTGGTGACAATCAGCAGGGAATTAAGACAGTTGCAGGAAACCCGAATGCCATTGGTTATGTATCTATCGGATCGGCAGAAAATAGTGCAGCCAATGGAGTAGCTATTAAGCTGCTGCCTGTAAATGGGATAGCTGCAACAACAGCCAACGTCCAGAATGGGACTTTTCCGATTTCTCGTCCACTTAACTTAGTAACTAAAACCCAACCTCAAGGATTGACAAAAGCATTTCTTGATTTCGCGCAATCACAACAGGTTAATGACATTGTTCAAAAGCAAAACTTTGTCGTCTCCAAATGACTTTTGGTTAATTTGGATACTGCGTTTTCTAGGGGTAATAGCAGGAGCGATCGCACTTTTAATTATCGGCTTTCTGATTCTGGAGTCTCTACCAGTCCTCAATCATGTCGGAATAACACGTTTTTTTACAGACTCTTCCTGGAACCCGACCGCCGGATTATATAATCTTTTCCCGATGTTATTGGGTACATTTTTGGCAATGCTCGGCTCAGTAGCGATCGCGACACCGATAGGAATTCTATCTGCGGTTTTTTGTCAATTCTACGCCCCACCAGTAATGGCTCGATTATACCGTCGCTTAATTGAACTATTAGCAGGAATTCCTTCTGTAGTCTACGGTTTTTGGGGATTGGTGGTGCTGGTTCCGATGATTGGTAGGATACATCCACCGGGGCCAAGCTTACTCGCGGGTATTGCCATTCTCACAGTGATGATTTTGCCCACAATAGCGCTTGTAGCCGATGCCAGTCTAGCGAAAGTCCCAACTTCCTATCTTCGGGGAGCAGCAGCTTTAGGATTATCCCGTTGGGCAACTATCTCTAGAGTCGTGCTTCCTGCTGCCAAATCTGGATTATTCACAGGCTTAATTTTAGAAACAGGTCGAGCAATTGGCGAAACAATGGCTATTTTGATGGTGTGCGGCAATGTCGTACAAATGCCAAAAAGTATATTTGACCCCATCCGCACGTTGACGGCTAATATTGCTCTGGAAATGGCTTATGCCACAGGAGATCACCGTTCGGCGCTGTTTGTTAGCGGTTTAGTCTTGATGGGAATGATTGTGCTGTTAGTTGCGGTTGCGGAAGTCATCAGTCAAGGAAAAATATATGGGTGAACCTGTTGTAAGTCCTAAAGATTGGTTGCCAACAATCATTGTTTGGACAACTGCTGCCCTAGTTACTGGTATCTTCCTTTGGATACTCAGCGATATCCTTTGGCATGGTATAGGACACTTGACGTGGGAATTCCTAACAACTGAACCAGAAAATGCTGGTAGAGAAGGGGGAATTTCCAGCATTCTTGTTTCCACTTTTCTGATTATGGCAGTGTGTATGGCGGTTTCTATCCCCATTGGTGTTGGTACAGCCGTTTTACTGGCAGAATTCACCCCCGTGGATAGTTGGTTTGGTGGGTTAGTGCGGCGTAGTTTAGATGTACTGGCAGGAGTTCCTTCTATAGTTTTTGGGTTGTTTGGCAACGTTTTCTTTTGTCAAGTTTTGGGGCTGGGATTTTCTATTTTGTCGGGAGGATTGACCTTGGGGTGTATGGTGTTACCAATCTTGATTCGCTCTACAGAAGAAGGATTTCGCGCTGTTCCCAATGAGTATAGATTAGGAGCCGCAGCCCTTGGTTTTTCCCGCACGACAACGCTGTTTCAACTGTTGTTACCTGCTGCTGTCCCTGGTTTGGTTGTGGGATTAGTGCTGGGTATTGGTCGAGCGATCGCCGAAACTGCGGCTTTAATTTTTACTAGTGGTTACGTAGATAGAATGCCAGAATCACTGCTAGATTCCGGGCGTGCCCTCTCGATTCATATTTTTGATTTATCAATGAACGTCTCTGGCGGAGATGCCAATGCTTACGCCTCAGCATTAGTTTTGCTGGTATCGCTGCTGGTCATTAATGGTACAGCAGCATGGATTGCAGATCGTTGGTTGCACAGGAGAATTTTTTCTGGATGAAATCAGCAAATATCACTACTGGAATTGTTGAACCGTTGATTGAAACGGAGAACTTAACTCTGCAATACGGTCAAAAAACCGCATTTGCTAATGTCAATTTGAGTGTGAATCTGGGGGAAATTTTGGCATTAGTGGGGCCTTCTGGTTGTGGAAAAACTAGCTTTTTGAGTTGCTTAAATCGGTTGACAGACATGATTCCCCAGTGTCGAGTCAAAGGGCGGATTCGCATAGGTAGTTTAGAAGTGCTAAATGCCAAAACTAATGCGAACGCGCTGCGGCGGCAAGTTGGGATGATTTTCCAAAAACCTAATCCTTTTCCTTTATCAATTTGGAAGAATCTGGAATTACCTTTGCGAGAACATGGTATCCGTAAAGAACAAATCGATGCGATCGTCGAGACAAGCCTGAAAGATGTTGGACTTTGGGATGAAGTAAAAGACCGACTGCAAACCTCTGCCTTAGCACTTTCTGGCGGACAGCAGCAAAGGTTGTGCATAGCTAGAGCCTTAGCTTTGCAACCAGAAATCCTGTTATTGGATGAACCTTGTAGCGCCCTCGATCCAATTGCCAGTGGAATAGTTGAAGACTTAATTACTAGTTTGCGTCAGCGTTATACCTTGCTGATTGTGACGCATAACCTAGCGCAAGCCAAGCGCATCGCCGATCGAGTTGCTCTGTTCTGGGTGCAGTCAGATGTTGGGCAATTGATTGAGTCAGGTTCAGTGCAGCAAATTTTTGAGTACCCCCAACATCCCTTAACAGCAGCTTATGTCACGGGTGCAAGGGGTTGATTTGAAAAATATAGAAATACCGAAACGAATGAAATCATCATCGATATAAACACTGAGACAGCCCTGCTCGATCGAGTTAACTCAGTTTAATATTTTTTAGGCTCTTGTGGTTGATAACACGGTAATATACAGCAGTTAACCACAAAGAAGTAAAGCAAGATTATGGCACTATTTATAGGGACTGATGGAGACGACATTTTAGTTGGAACTGATGGAAATGACACATTTATCGGCAGTGCAGGTAACGATACCATTACCGGTGGAAAAGGTAACGATACTATTGATTACAGTGGCTTAGAACAACCAGTAATAGTCCAGCCAGTGCTTATCAAAAAAGGTGCAGTTGGAAATGACACGTTTAAAGATTTCTTTGAAACTGCGATCGGTGCTACAGGACAGATTAATATTATTGATGCGACTTCTGACAGCACAAATGTATCAATAATAGCTGACTTATTTAAAGAAAGATTAGAAATCAGAGTTGTAGGTTCGCCGCCAATAGCAGTTAATGTGAAGAATTTTGTAAATATAATTGGCACAAATCAAAATGACGTAATTACTGGTAATGCTAGGGATAATGAATTATCTGGCAGTGGCGGCAATGACATTATTAGAGGCAGTGCAGGCAACGATACCTTAAATGGTGGAGATGGTATTGATACGGCTGATTACAGTAAATTGGGTCAAAACTCTACCATATTCATTGATGGAACTCTTAAAAAAGGTGGTGGACTAGGTACAGATTTACTTGGTAATTTTGAAAATCTTATTGGTGATGCTAGTGCTGTAAATAACACTATAGATGCCTCAATCGCTCCTTCAATACCCTTTTCATTTTTATCCGATCTATCAGTCAACGCCAACCTAGAAACTCAAAGTTTCGTAGTGAATAATCTTCCTGGCGGAAACACAGCTAAGTTCACATTTATAAACTTTGATAATATCAAAGGTACAAATCAAAGTGACACCATTGTTGGAGATGGGCAAAATAATTTGTTATTTGGTAATGGTGGTGACGATACACTTTCTGGCAAAAGTGGCAATGACATACTCACTGGTGGAAATGGTAACGATATTCTCACCGGTGGAGTAGGTGCAGACAAATTTGTTTTTACCAATGTATTAGAGGGTGTTGACATTATTAAAGACTTCAAGGCTGTTGAAGGTGACAAAATCCAGGTTTCTCAAGCAGGATTTGGCGCTATTTCACTCAGTGACTTCAGTTATGATGCCTTAAGTGGTTCTTTGTTCTTCCAAGAATCTAGATTTGCCATTGTTGAAAATAAGCCTATTGGTTTTCAAGTCAATCAAGACATTCAGGTTGTTTAAAAATAGTCTATTTCGGTCTTTTCTAAGCTGGTGCTTCTTGGGATTGGCGAGCATAAATCATGTGAGAAATAACCGGGGGTTTATCGCCTTGATGAAAGGCAAAAACCCTTTCACGAATCTCTCGATCTGCCACCGTAAACCGTTCATACTGACGTAAATGATCCACCCAAGACTCGACGATAAATGTCTCTAAGTAGCGATTCGGCTGGGATGTATCATGAAAGATACCCCAGCGAATCGCACCATCTCGTAACCGCACCACTCGCAGGGCATTAATTGCCGCAATAAATTCCTCTGCTTGAACTGGGTTAATACAATATTCAAGTGTGACTAAAACGGGGCCTTCTTCTGGTTGCAATTCAATTACTACCAGCGGTTCCGCTCGCCGTAATGCTGGGCCTAAATCAAGTTTTCCTGATAGCAAGGGGTAACGCCGCGCTGTAAAGGTTCCCCCCACTAAGCCGATCGCAGCAACGAATAAGGCACTCGGCATTCCCCAATGTTCCGCCGCTACACCCCAAACAATACTACCAATTGCTGAACCTCCTTGAAATACCATTTGATAAGTTCCTAGCGCCCGCGCCTGCACCCAAGCCGGAACAGCAAGCTGCACTGTGATATTCAAGCTGGATGTCATACTTGTCCAGGCAATTCCCGCCGCCAGCAAAGCCAGCAACACCAAAGGTACGTTGTGAATGAATGCCAGAATTAATGTCGCAACTGCAAATACCAGAGTTCCGGCAATCACAACTCCATCGGTTGTCAGTAAACCAAAAAGTTTTTCCAAAAAGGCGATCGCTACGCACACCGCAGGCATCATCAATAAACAAACACGTATAAGCAAGTATTATTAAAT
>NZ_JBALFH010000026.1:0-28239 GCF_036917095.1 Nostoc sp. | reverse complement strand
GTCAGGATGCTTTAAGGCTGACAAGATAATATTTTTAACCTCTAATTCCTTTTGATTTGCGTTCTCTCATATCGCTTTTAGTCTAAACTCCAGAAATAAGATATGCTGCGATACTCTTCAGTTCAGTCTAAAATTGTTGCTATAAAGGCAAAATTTTGCGTCTCTACAGGTTTAAAATTTTACTATATAAGAATATAATCTAACGCTAGAAATGCCAACCTTAAATAATAAACAAAAAGCACCTTTTTTAAGGTGCTTTTATTTAAAAATAAATAACATTTGATTTTTCAAACAATTATTTAGGTATTGTAATTGTTAGTCCGGGGACTGCGAGCACCAGTTACCGCTCCAATCATTGAGGCTATTAAACCCAACAAAGAACCAAACACAAACCACCACAATCCCGAACGCAAATTAGCTGCTGCATCACGAGCTTGTTGGGCACTTATGTTTGCTTGTGGTACATTAACGCCACCTTGCTGTTGTACCTGGTTTATGACTTCCCCAGCGTTAGAAGCAGCAACACCAAAAGCACCAGATACTCCACTTGCTAAAAGCCATGAGCTAACTGCCAAAGTCGTTGCCCAAAGAATTGCGCCGTTAAGAAGAGCTGTATTGCGGTTCATTGGCCCACAAGCACGGGCTGTAACCCAACCACCAGTAAATAGGGAAATTAGTAAAGCGATAGTTGACCAAAGTCCCGCATTACCCGCAGCGTTAGGGGCAATTGATCTGGGTGCACCTGAACTTTCAACTGTGCCTGCCGCAACCGCACCAATTATAGCGCTCAAAATTAATTGGGTAGCTAAGGAAACTAACAAACCAGAGATAATCGGCCCCCAGCGAACAAGATCGTGATATTCAGCTACTCGGCCTGCTACCGCAGGCTCAGTATGAATAGCGTCATTACCTGTCCGATTTACGTATGACATAGCTTATGTTCTCCAGTGCTGTTTCAGCTAAAGCTGCTGCTTAGGTATATTCATGTTTCTGCTTAAAATTAAATAACTAAATGAGCTGTTTTAATCTCTATCGATAGAAAGATTTAATAGGTCTATCTTTAGTAAGAAAAAATAGATTAATTTTAACAATTTTTAATATATTTTAGTATTTTTTTATGTATTAATAATTTTATTTTCAAAATAAAATTCTAAACTTAAAATACAACTATTAGCTAGTTATCATAAACTAGCCTTAAAGATGTATGTAATTAAACTTAATCTAACTAAAACTTTGTAATGATTGTCAAAAGTAAAAATAATCAAAAATTAACGCATCCTCACAGCAGTGCCTGTGGCAGTAATCAGCAAAAGAACTCCTGATTGGTCAATATTGATTGTGCCAGTATCAATTTCAATTCCGATCACAGCATTCGCTCCTAGACGTTGTGCTCGTTGTTCTAATTCTTCTAATGCCTTGCGTTGACCCTGCTCAAATAGACGCTCATAGCTACCAGTGCGTCCACCGATAATATCTCGAATACCAGCCAAAAAATCCCGCAAGAAATTGCTACCATAGACTACTTCTGCTGTCACAATACCTAAATATGACTCAATAACGGCTCCTTGAATCACATCAGTGGTAGTTATAATCATAAGTTAGCCTCTTAGATTAAGATATAGGTTGATATTTATTATTCATAAGTTTATCAAAATACTTTAGCAATTGTAAGTTTGATTACAGAACACAGGTTAGATCAATATCCTCTCACAATTTTAGATTGCGATCGCTTCCATCTGGGGTAAAATGCCATCGTAACTACAGCTTTTTTTGTAGTATTGTCCTGACAAAGCAGGAATTCAAGGAATCTTTTACTTGTTGAATTTATATTACCGTGTAATGAGCAAAAAATGATGTAAACGCCTAAATGGTAGCTTTGCAAAGGGTAGTACAAAGGACTAAAATGTGAAAAAAATTGGATACAGAGTCAAGAAATTATTAAATTAAATAAAAACAGGAATGAATGTCAAACCCTGCAAGCTTGGTCCATCACTATCTAAGATTAAGTCTGATACCTGTTGGGATTTTCTGGCTAACAGGTATAACTACTGACTAAAAGAGGTGTCATTTTGCAGTTGTACTGATTTATATGTATGGTAACTTCATCTGAACCTTGATAGCTGATACTTCATTCTTCAGTAATAACTCCGTTATGTAGTGCTGATTGTAAAGGAAAGAGTGGAGGAACTATTCACATCTTAATCAATACGAAGAAATACAGTTTTCAAAAGCCAATATTTTTGTTTTAATGTACAAGAAAAAAGTCCTCTAAAATTTCAGGAAATTTACTGTGTACAAGCCAACAACATTTGTGTTTAGTGTGGTGTTATTAGGATGTTTTGCCTTCAGCATACCTTCAGTGGCTCAGGCTCAGGTATTAGTGGCGCAAGCCAAAAACCCAGAATTAAAGCAACTCCTAGAAGAAGGACGGAGGTTAGTGGATACCGGCGATTATGGTGGTGCGATCGCTGTTTATCAGCAAGCAGCTAGTCTAGATCCCAAGAATGCTAAAATTCATTCAGGGATTGGGTATTTATACGCTCAACAGGGAAATTACCAGGCAGCATTAACAGCTTATCGTCGTGCGATCGGCATCAGTCCTAACAATAGTGATTTTTACTACGCAGTAGGTTACATCAAAGCGAATTTGGGCGACACGGCTGGGGCAAAGGAAGGTTACCGTCGTGCCATACAGCTGAACCGTAACAACGTTAATGCCTATTTAGGATTAGCTGTGACGCAATCGCGTATGGGAGACTATAATGCTGCTACCTGGGCATATCAACAAGCAATCGACTTGGATAAGAACAATGCTCAGACTTATGAGTTGATGGGTTCAATGTATAAACAGCGACGACAAACCAAGCAAGCGAACAGCTTGCTTCAAAAAGCCCGCGACTTGTACAAGCGGCGCAATGACTCAGATGGCGTAGAAAGGGTAGAAGCCATGCTGCGACAATTAGGAGGATGAGGTTAATCTAACTGGCGTCCCGTTAATTCCACAAAAATATCTTCCAGATTAGAGGGACGCACCATCATTCCGGTTTTATCGGGCTGTTCATTTAAGTAGAGATTTGCTGCTTCCAAGGATGGGAAAAACAAATATTCCCAGCGACGAGCGCCATCACTCCCCACTTCAGACACACCCAATTGCTTCATCACCAAACCTTCACCGTGAGCAGAACGGAGCTGTTGTAAAGTTCCCAAAGAAATCAGCTTACCGCTATCCATAATACCGATGCGTCCTGGCTTGGTAGAGCCAAAAGCATCGCACAAAAATTCGACCTCATCCATATAATGAGTCGTCAGTAGCATCGTCATCCCTTGTTTATTCAAATCCCGAATAATTTCCCAGAGGCGTCTCCTGGTTTGGGGGTCTAGTCCTACCGTTGGTTCATCCAAAAACAAAATTTGTGGTTGATGCAATAAAGCTCTCGCAATCTGCAACCGTCGTTTCATACCCCCAGACAGGGTTTTTACCAAATCATTGCGTTTTTCTGCTAGCTCAACATACTCTAGCCATTGACTAATTAGTTTTTGTCGCTGCGGGTTGCTAATGTGATGTAGTCTCGCATGCAGTTCCATATTTTCCCAAACGGTTAAATCGTTATCCACACTGACTTGCTGCAAGACTACGCCAATACTCTGTTTTGCCAGCATTGCTTGGTTCATCACATCATATCCATTTACTTCTATCCGTCCTTGAGACGGTTTCGTTAGTGTAGTCAGCATCCGAATTGTGGTTGATTTACCCGCACCGTTTGGGCCAAGTAGAGCAAATATCTCCCCCGCTTCAATTTTGAATGATAAGTCATTGACTACAGGTACATTGTTGTAAAACTTGTAGACGTTTTCTAGAAAAACAGCAGCAGCCATAGTCACTTTGCTCCAATTAAAAATTTAAAATCACCAAAGTTTTGATGGCCGGAAGCCAACTCTTAGACTTCTGTTTAAATTTAAAATAAGTCAGTCTATATCTTAGAGGATGTTTTACTGACTTTTCACGGTAAGTCCTCAAGCCCCTAAAAAGCCTGGCTTTTTCTAGAAGCTAATTATCAATAGCTCTAAGTTAATGAGAATAGATAACTGAAAAATCAGGGCTTGAGAAACCCTCAAAATGACCTTTTCCAGTCACATTCCATGAAAAGTCACACATAATTATTCGCGAACAACAAAATTCCCGACTTCTCTGAGAAATCGGGAATCTAAGGCTTCGATTTTCACAAATCAAATAAGATTCATATAGCGATTTTGATAGTAAGCCAAAATTTGGTAAACTTGTTGCCGACTGTCTGAACCAGAGTTTGCTGTCCACGAGATGGACAAGCCACCAACTTGACTTTGATTGTAATCAAACTGTTGGGATGACTGGGGAATTAAATCCACTTCCACCCCATCGACTTGACGTAAATGAGCTGCTATTTCTCTATATACTGTTAAAGGCAAACCAGCGAATTCAATTTTTTCCTTAGTCTCCATCTTTATGAAGCTCCAACATTAGAAGGACTTGAGGGGGGCGTTGTCACAGAAGTAGGATTGCCGCTAGCAGGTGCAGCTGACGGCGTTGAATTGACAGCCCCTTCCCCTACCATTTTGGCAACTTCAATACCATATTGTTCCAGAATCACGATTGGGTTGTAGCCTTGATTCATTTCAATACGTTTAATCAGTACGCCATCTGCTAATCGCTGTCCCGCCTGCACATAGCGACTCGTTGGCTCATCGGGTACTTTGATAATCGCCTGTGGTTCCTTACTAATTAGAACTACACCAGTCACAAGAACTGCCTTTGCTAACTCAGGTTGTGCTGGTGGTGGCAATACAGATACTAAAGTGGGGTTGGAAACAACTTGAGGCAAAACCTTAGGCAAGACTGAAATCAAGCTAGGATTGACTTTTTTGCGTACAGAAGAAACGTTATTTTTCTTTGGATTTAAAGCTATGTTCTTTGGATTCAAAGCTATGGTGCGTGTTGGAAGTTTTCGTCCTGCTAGTGATGCAGTAGGTAGCTTAGGCAACACGGGAAGAGGTCTTCTAGGTGTTGTAGGCGTTCCGAAAACCGTCTGCCCAAAAAGTTGTGCAAACGGGTCACTTCGATTTTTTGCTAGCAAAATTAGCGGTACTCGCTCTGTAGCATTAGTGGATTGAATCAAGTTAACAGATGCAGGAGCAACTTGTGAAACCTGTTTGGCAGGTATCACTGGATTCTTAAAGGATTGAGCCGCTGGTGGCGACTTTGTTGCTATTTTGGGAATTGGCGCAGGATTGATGGCTTGTGGTGTATCTTCAGAAGCACATCCAGCGATCGCCAAAGTTAAAATAGCTGCAATTGTAATTTTTGAAGTTCTGCCCATGAGCTGTTCTCAAAAGCCATTGGAAAATTTAAAAATGGAAATCAACATGCCTGAAATTAGTATCAAAGGCAAAGTATGTTCCCTTTATAACCTAATTTTTTACATTTCAAGGGTGATTATTAGCACTCCCTACCCAGCATAACTGCGGTTTGGTGTTTATTTGCAATCAATCTTCTGCTACACCCATAAGCTGTTTCATCAAATCCAGACCTTTCTTGACTCTACGGGAAACCGTTACTACACTGATGCCTAGATGTTCTGCAACTTGTTTTTGTGTCAAATCTTGCAAAAACACACATTCCAATACATCGCGGGTGCGTTTTTCTAGCTGAACTAATGCTTGTTGTAAGCGAAGTTGGTCTTCTTGTGCCAGTTGAAAACTACGATAGTTAGGATCTGGAACCAATTCTCCCAAGCAGGTAGAGCCTTCTTCTCCATCTTGGATTGGCACATCGAGACTTAAGGGGGCGCGATTAACCCATGCTAATTTAATTTCTTGCCATTCGTTGGGAGTAATTTCTAGGGCTGCTGCTAATTCCGAGTCGGTTGGTTGGCGATTATGTTTTTCACGCCAAGAACGTGAAACTCCTATTGCTTGCTGTTGTAGCGCTAACCACCTCCGAGGAATTCGCACGGTGACACCTTTATCTCGGAGATAGTGTTGAATTTCACCCCGAATATAAGGAAGAGCATAGGAACTGAAGGCATGTCCCTTGGAAAGTTCAAATCTTTCAATAGCTCTGATTAAACCCAAACATCCAACCTGGAGCAAATCATCGTAGGTTTCATGACATTGATTCGTCCAGTAGTGAGCTTCTTTTCTCACAAGCCCAAAATTGAGTTTTACCAGTTGATTGCGGACATTTTCTGACGGAGATTGCTGATATTCTCGCAACAACTGCCAAATTTCGTGTTTTAGTTCATTGGTGACTGTGGTAGGCATAGCACCGGGTTTATTGAGCAAATTAAAGAATCAATTATTCGCTTTTAGATTAAGCTGCGATCGCACGACATCAAAGACAATATCGGGCTATATGTCCTAGCAAAAACTATGATAGATAACAATATTTATCTAGAAAAAATTCCATAGAGTGCTTGACAATTGAGCAAAATTTAAATGAGCGAAATCGGTATTTAGTTTGTTATTTATTCTTTGGTACGATCTGTAGGTTTTTTAGAACTACATAGAAATAAAATATAAAATTAATCACTAAATATCAAACCGAGATTGTACTTAATTTGAATTAATTAATGGTGAAGTTAATTTATAGAAAGAAAACAATACTATTCGGGATGTTTTTGGAGCAGCAAAAATATGATTGGCAGTACAATTACGTATCTATCCAACTAAGGTTCATCTAATATTTAAAAAATCCTAATAAAAATTAAAAATTACTATGTATATTTACGCAAGCCAATAAAAAAGGGCGAGATGCCCTTTGTTATACTTACAACGCTTTTTAAGTAATTGAACTACACCACTCCTTACTAACATTCCCGATCTGAGTCGCGATCTAGATACCTGAAAACTGCTGTAAGTCCATAGTTTTTTAATAAAAGGGAAAAGTTAAAGGGATGAACCAAGCCGCCTACAAGAACGAGATATCAAACCTTCCCCAATTGCAAGGACTATTGCGCCCACAATTTTGCTCGGCTTTAACTTTTCCCCATTTTGTAAAAAACTTATCTACCCTCCTGAAAAAAAAGGGTAAATAAGTTAATTTTTGCGATCGAGTCTGAATCCTTACAGAATTGTCATTCTAAGTGCGAGTCAGTGGAGTTATTTAAGAGGATTTAGCCACGAGTTGGTTCAACCCGTGCAAAAAATAGACCGCGAATCTTAACTTCTTTAGGTTCGCCAGCACCTAAATCTGTATCAGATGGCTGTTCGCTCTCGAAAGTGCCAGCAATTTCACCACTAGAGCCATCTATTTTAGCGATTTGCAGAGAAATCTTGCCATTAAGATTTTCAGCACGCTTGACGTTAGTGCGAGTCAGTTCTTCATCATCTGCTTGGGCGGGGAGAGCCACGGCATTATCGTAGCCACTGACGACACCACGACCTTTGGGATCTAAGAAGGCAGCACCACGATAGGAAGGAACTTTGAAAGTGCCTTCAAAGTCCGTGGAGGTGTTAATACTGGTCAAACTGGGTTGTGTTTGAGCAATCAAGTTTTTGATGGTGAAGAGGAAAGGTACTCGCTCACCACCAGGAAGTTGCACAGTGATAGCTTGGAAGTCAAGACCATCAGTTTCCACAAAGGTCAGGCTATTATCTGGGTTTATTTTTAGGTTGCCTTGCACCTGGTCAATGGTGGAAGTGTATCTAGTCAACAATTTGCCAGCAACAAATTCTGCTTCTTGGCGTTTATTAGCAGGTTCTTCTTTGATGAAGAAGCTAGTTGGTTCCAAGCAAAGTTCTTTGATGGCATAGGACTGGCTAGTATCAATGGGAATGGAGCCACGGCTTGTTTCTGCTAGTTGGGGGCATTTGTTAGCCAAGCCAGTTCCACGAATTTGATCGTAAGTGAGTACATCTCTACTGCTAGTAGCAGGAGCATCACTACAAGCAGTTATTAAACCCAGGCACAAAGCCAAGAATGCAACAATTAAAGCGCGATACCTCATGGTCAACCTCAATCTCAAAAATTAATATCTAAGTTGTAAAACTGCATCGAAGCTTTGATCTCTGATGAGAAGCCGCTACTCTGCGAAAAGCTATGCTCGGTCGAACACTGCTTCACTCTGATTGCCAGAGTTCAAACAAGTGTTCGGGCGTCTAGGTTGTCAGCCGCCGCTCAAACTTTTCTGTTGCTAAACGTGTTAAACGTGTCGCTCTCTGGATCTTCGAGTGTAAGCTCCAGACTAAGTAGCACACTACATCCATTTTGGATGTGTGTAACTAAGGGAGCAAAAAACCAGCAGTTTCACTGTTGGTGGCATTTGTTTAGAGTTGGGCGCGTAGATGAGTAAGCCCCACACAGAGCGGCATAAGTGCTTGCCTCGAAGAGTGCGAAGAGAGGAGTCTGCTTCGCACTTTGCTCTTGCCTATGGCAAAAGCGGCGTCGCCCAAGTCTTTTTGTATTATGTATGTGACGCCACTACATACAGCCCATTGTTTGATGGGCAAATCAGCCAGATCATACGATTTTTTTTAACTCAAAATCAAAGTACTCAAAATCCAAGAAAGTCTCGTCCCGATCGCATCTAGCTGCTGTGGAGGCTATGCTAAAGGTTACTACGCTCTTTTAGGAGCGATCGCAATTGCTTTTGATAATGATACAAATCTAGTTATATTCACCCCTGACTAGGGCAAACGCAGGGAGGCGAGGACAGGGTGAGTTCAGAAAAACCATATAGAAGCTTATAGAAGGTACATCTCATTTACTGCTTGTCTAGAGTGACAGCTAATGAATCTAGGCTGGCGAGCTAGGGAAAATTAAAAATCTCCGGTAAATTTGAGTTGGCCTCATTTATACGGAAAAGGTGGCATGAACAATAACAAAAATTTTGAATCAGAGAAGTTGTCCTCTCAACTGCAAACGATCGCAAGTGTTGTGCATGATGCAGTTCAGGGTTGTCAAGGCGATACTGTAGCTCTTTTAGCAATGCTTAGGCAATTGGAGCAGTTACACCGAGAGATCCGCGATGGGGTTTTTCAAGAGAGTTTGCCTGTTAACCGTCGGCAACTCTACTCACTGCTGAAAGATATTGAGTCTGAGGGAGGCTGGCCTTATATTGAGCGCATGAGACTACAAGCATTTTTAGCGAATTTGCCACAAGAGACTCCCAAAGAAAATAACCATGAAGTTTTGGAGAGCAATCGCTCTTTTGGCTGATTAGCTCGAAATAAGTTTCTAGCTGTGAATTAACAACTCCGATCGCCTCATCAACCGCTAAACCAAGAGCGGTTGCTCATTGAGGCTTCAACCTAATTCGTAATTCGTAATTAAAAAGGCTTTGAACTGGTTATGCCATGACAAAGAAGGCGATCGCGCTTTTCAAGATTGTGGTTGTGTTTGAGGTAATCGCCCACCCAGTCGCAACCACGAACAAGCAAATCATCAAGGTGTAAATTCCATAGAATTATCGTGTTGTCATCACTAGCTGATGCTAATGTTTGACCATCTGGGCTAAAACTGACACTTAATACCGGAGCACGATGCCCATTGAGACTTTTAATTAATTTGCCTTTACGGCTCCAAAGTTTCACTGTACTGTCCCAACTGGCGGCGGCAAGCAATTCACCATTGGGGCTAAAAGTTACAGCATTGACGCTATCGCTGTACCCCTTTAATAAGGTTTTTAACAATGTCCCATCCCGTCGCCACAGTTTCACGGTGTTATCCCAGCTAGCAGAAGCCAGCAACTCGTCAGTGGGACTAAAGCTGACACCCAACACCCAACTGTCATGAGGCGAAAAAGTTTTCAGCAAAGTACCATCCCAGCGCCAAAGTTTTACAGTTTGGTCGTCACTGGCGGAAGCTAAAATCTGACTGTCAGGGCTGAAATTTACGCTATTTACCCAACCCTGATGCCCCACCAAGGTTTTGAGCAACTTGCCCTCTCGGTTCCAAAGTTTCACTGTTTTATCTTTGCTAGCTGATGCCAAAAACTGACCATCAGGGCTGAAACTTACGCTCATCACACTATCGCTATGTCCGTGGAGAGTCATGATTAAAGTACCGTCAAGCCGCCAAAGTTTCACAGTTTTGTCATAACTTCCTGAAGCCAGCATTTCCCCCTTTGGGTCAAAACTGACACTGGGAACTTTATTTGTGTGCCCCACTAACGTTTTGTAAAGCCGGGTTTTGACCTCGCCATTACTGCTGTATCGTTGCCAAAGTTTGACAGTGCGATCGCTACTACCAGAAGCTAGCATCTGACCGTTGGGACTCCAAGCAACGCTCAAAACTCGATCCTGATGCCCTTGAAGAATAGATGGTGTTGGGGCATTTAAACTCCACAGTTTCACGCTTTTATCGAAACTTCCCGAAGCCAGTAATTTGTTATTTGGACTGAAAGCAATACTGACAACAGCATCGCTGTGTCCTTTGAAGGTTTTGAGTAAGGTACCAGTGCTACTCCAAAAGTTTATGGTATTGTCTTCACCTGCGGAAGCTAACTTTTTACTATCGGAACTAAAGCTCAAACTCCACACCGTACTGCTATGTTGCCGTAAAGTTTTGTAAAGACGAAAGTCAAAACTGTCTTTAGTGGTGTTATTTTTCCTGAGCCAAAGTTTCACTGTCTTATCTCGACCTGTTGACGCCAATAATTTACCGTCTGGGCTGAAAACAGCTACAACCACACCCTGCTGATGTCCCTGCAAAGTTGTAACGAGGCTACCGTCCCGACGCCAGATTTTCACTGTTTTGTCGTCGCTTGCCGAGGCGATGAATTGACCATCGGGGCTGAAGTTTACCCAGTTAACCCACCCCTGATGTCCTCTCAGTATTTTTACTAAGCTACCGTCTTTGCGCCAGAGTTTTACGGTTTTATCCTTACTGCCAGTAGCTAACAACTCGCCATCAGGACTGTAATTAACGCTATAAACCCAATCTTCATGTCCTTTTAGGGTTTTATATGGCTTAGGGCCAAATTCACCTGTAACCGGGTTTTTGTGCCAGATTTGCACTGTTTTGTCGAGGCTAGCGGACGCTAGAGTTTGACCGTCAGGGCTAAAACTTACACAGGTAACAGCATCAGTGTGACCTTTGAGGGTTTGGAGTAAGGTACCGTCAGGACGCCAAAGTTTTACTGTCCGATCTCGGCTACCTGATGCTAGCAACTGACCATCTGGGCTGAAAGTTACTCCCCAGACAATATCAGTGTGCCCTTCCAAGCGGTTAACCTCAGTTACCCCATAAACTGCCTGTTGTAGGGCTGTCACCACGCGCATTCGGGTATCTGGCTGCACTCCATCTGCCTGCTTAAGTCCTCTCCAAGCCCGCAAACCTTCTAATAGGGCATCAAACTCTTTATTAGACGCAAACAAAGCTTCGCTAGCAGCAGTAATCGCACTAATTTTCAAGTTGCTTTCACTGCGTTCAGCTCGTAGAGTTTGGCGGAATGCTGCTTTTTTCTGTAAGTCGGCTTGCCACCATAATGCTGCGATTGTTCCCCCCATGACTGCCAGGATTGCACCTGCTATCCGTGCTTCCCGCAATCGCCGTTGCAATACTAGATTGAGTTGCTTTTGACTAAGTTTTTGGGCTACCTCAGCTCGAGTTTTTTCAAGTTTAATTTTTTCTAATTCGGCGAGCATCCCATAATTGTTCTTTTGGCGAATTGGCTCCACTAAATAATCGTGAACTAGCTGGTAGCGATCGCCTAACTCTTCTCTGACTCGCAACACCAACCCCGAACCCACCAATATTTCTAAAATCAGTTCCCCAACTGTGTCAAAGCTTGATATTGTCTCTATATCATGATTATTAACTAATGCAGCCGCTAAATCAGCTTTAGTTTTTAACGGTCGCGTCCCCTTTTCATCAGTTAATTCAAATAATAATTTCCAACTTAACTCTTCGTTTTCCTGACCGCAATCTTTGATAACTTCCCCAAGCCAGCGTTCCACTAATTTTGCCGAACCACCGCAAAGCTTATATTGTCCGAGTGTGGTAATGTTTTCTATTTGGAGTTGAGCACCAACTATTTGTAGTTCAATTGGATGTACTTCGTCTAGTTCTCCTGTCAAATCCTGGACTAATCGGTTAATTAATTCATCACTCAGTTCATAATGTGAACGTTGAGTAAGACTCTGAATTATCGCTTTGGCATCCTGGCTAGAGAATTTTCCTAAATAGTAGCGAATGTCCTTATCGAGAATATTTTTATTAATTACTCCTAAGTCATATAATCCAGTACTATTTCTCTGACTCAAACGTTCAAATTCTAATAAATGATGTAAATAATCCTCTCTTAATGAAAGAATAATTTTGACAAATGAAATATTTAAACATTCACTAAGAAATTTGTAAAATTCTATTCTTTGTGTGGTATGATTACTAACAAAGAAAAATTCTTCAAACTGGTCTAATATTATAATTATTGTAAAATTGCGCTCAGATGCTAATCGAATTTTTTCTAGCAGTATAGTAGGTGTAGAGTCAAGATTAACCGATATTTCTGTATATGCTAACGCTTGGTTTATACTGCTTATCAAGATTGTAATCCAATCAGTGTAAACAGACAAAACAATAGGTATAGGAATGCGTTCGCCGATAACTTTTCCCTTAAGTGCCGGGACTAAACCAGCTTTGAGGATTGAACTTTTACCTACACCTGATGGGCCATAAACTACTGTAAGTTTGTAGTCAGCGCGGGTAATTCTTTCAATTAAGCGATTGACATCTTGCTGCCGTCCAGAAGCAGATATTTCTTGGGCAACTTCCTCTGGAATAAATGGTATTTTGTGAGATTCCAGTACTGGGTTAATTCTGGGGCGTTGTGGCTGCAATTGACTTGCCCCAATGAAGGCACGAAAGCCATACTGATGTTCTATTTGAATTTTTTCTTGCTTCAGCTTAAAGGCTTCTATATAGTCATGACGCTCAAAAAAGTAAAGCGATCGCAGTTCCTCTAAAATCTCTAAGTAAAGTGATGGCTGATGTTGTAGCTCACAAACTACCCTGGCCCATTCCAAGTTATTGATAGCTTCTTCCGACTCACCCAGATGCCGTTGTGTACGTGCTAGCAAGAGAAGATACCAACTTTCTTGCCTTTGTGTTCGCGAAGCGTCTCGCAGAGAAACTTCTGTTGCTTCTTCGGAGATAGAAAGTGCTGTATTCGCTAATTCATGAGCTAGCACCCAATTCGACTCAGAAGCCGCTACATTTGCCAAAAAGCCATAATTTTGGGCAACTTGTGCGGAAGTTCCATAAGTTTTATGTAGATGTAATGACTTTTGAGCTAATTTTTTTAAGTCATCCCAGGCTTGTAAGCGTTGCAGCATTTCACAAGCAGGTAAAATAAATTTAGCAACTAAGTCTTCTCTTTGTACCTCTTCCAATAGCTGCAAGCATTGTTTAAACCACAACAGAGCATGTTCGCAATAGCTACTAGTATTCTGGTATAAGTCTGCCATTCGGTGATAACACAACCCCAGGTGGAATAGTACTATTGCTTGCTTGAGTAAAGACGAGGGAGGGGTAGGGTGAGGACATGAGAGGGGGAAAAAAGAATTACTCTCCCACTCTGCGACTCTTCTTGCTTCCTGCTGCCATAATGCTAGGCTTCTTTGATAATTGGCTAAAGCACCATTAATTTGATCGTTGGCGTATTTATCTCGCCCCAACACAAATTCTAAACTAGCTTCTAATCCTGGTGTTAATTGAACGCCGTACAGACGCAGCAAATCATTACGGGCTGATTCTATTTCGTGACGGTGTTGGGATTTAGGATCTAAATCTAGGAAGGCATTAGATAAAAATGTTTCAGCACCTGCTTCTAAAACTTTGGCAAATAGAGATTCTGCCTCTTGGTGGATCAAAGCAATTAAATCTGCTTTGGCCATTTCAAATTTAATAGTGGTTGCAGCCCAGCTTTTGAAATCAGGCGCTAATCTTGAAAGTAATGATGCGACTTCATCTTGTAGCCACAACACTACTGGAAATGGAAAAGTCGTAGCATAGATATCTCGTGCTTGGTTGATGCCTGTAAGTAAGTTTTCTAGGTCGGTAGTTGACTCAATACCGAAAACCATCACAGCAGATGGCAAAGAGTCTGTAAGGACGGCAGGATTATCTAAAGATAGTTCTGAGACTATTGTGCTGTGTAAGGAAGTAGTTGATGGATTGAGAACGATTTCTCTGATATAGATATCTTGGGTGATGGAGCGAATATTCTCTAACATTTGCTCGCGTAATTGCCCATAGTTACATCGAACTAAAATCAGGGCAAATTGTCCTTCGGAGAGCGCTATCGCTCTACTCAGCCTTTGCAAAGTATGCTGATTTTCTTTGGTGTACAGGCGTAGCTGTTTGTCATTAGTCATTGGTTATTAATTATTAGCTATCAGTTATTAGTCATTAGTCATCAGCCATTAGTCAAAAGACCAATGACAAAGGACAATTAACTAATGACAATTGACTCACCCAGCCCTGTTACTTATTTTGTTGCCAAGCCAAAACTTTTTCTGTTTCTGCCAAGGCTGGGCTGATGCCAAACCAGCGCCCTAGAGGATCGCGATATTCAAACAGATACATGCTTCTTAGTAAGCTCTGATAGTCAGACTCACCTTTAACTCGCTGCTGCTGCACTACTTCAAACAATAATTCCCACTGGGATTCATCAATAGCTAATAGAAGATCGTCGCGGTAGTCCTTAATCACGGCTTCTAAGCAGTCCCTAGAAAAAGGTGGATCTTGTCGTTGCAGGCAGCTATAAAGTAAACCCAATAAGTTACGAATGTGACCACCACTAACCCGACATAGACGATCCAGGGTTTGGGAGCAATCGAATAATTCTGTAATTAATAAAAGCCTTCCATTCAAAGGAACTTCTGGAAAAGCTCTTGCTAGAACTAACTGGCGTACTAGTGACATCCCTGGTTCGTAGTCGCTGCCATCTCTTTGCCGTACTAGTACCATCGGCAGTACTTTTGGCGCAATCCCTCCCCCCAAGCGATTTTTCAGTGTCTCGTACTCATTGGAGAAAATTAACGTTAGGGGAATTGTGTAAACTAGGTGGCATTTGAGTCGGCGTAACTGTTCGCCTCGGTCGATGAAGAGATATTCTGGTTGCGATCGCCCGGATGCTAAGGGACGCATATCCACTCGATCCAAATTATCTACAATCACTACCAGTCCTTTTTGACCCCGCAGCTTTAGCTGTTCAATAGCCTTTTCTAAAATTTCTTCGTTAATCGCTTGCAAAATACTATTGGTACGTGGTTCCAAATATTGCCTCAGTTGATTCCGCATCTGGGTGCTATCTTTGGTTTTGGCGGTAATTTTGGCAATCCCCAAGGACAACTCTGCTTGTCCAGAAAGCTCTATGGGGCTTTGCAAAAAATCGCCTACTTCTTTAAACAAATTCGTAAAGTAACCAGGCTTGAGTTTGATGCCAATGCCTTCTAAACTGGCACTGACTTGACGGGCTACACTCAGCAAAATATCGCTGACATCAATATCCGCCATGTCCAAGTCTTGACTGGACTCAAAATAAACCACATGAAATCCCGCCAATTCTAGTTCTGTCTTGAGGCGCTGCAATTCCGTTGACTTACCGCAGCCAATGTGACCTGTAAATAACTGGCAGGTTGGCTCATCAGGAGAAATACGGCAAATAGTCCGCTGCAATTCTTCAACAATCTTGCAACCACGTACATCAGCAAAATCTATGTAGTACTGCCGATCTAGCACGTTACTTATATTTAGCGTGTAGCTGGGGTTACATGCTTTATAAAAACGTGACAAATTTAATGTCGTTCTCATGTATGTAGATGTGTATGTAGATGTGTCTGTAGATGCAGTTTAATTCGTATTTTTTATACAAATAATCTCTATCCGGGATGTAGGCATACGATTAACTCGCAAGTTGGTAGTGTCTTGCAAGGGACAGCACTTGGTGCAGGATTACTGTCAGTAGTATGGTAGAGATTTAATTGACCCTAATAACCTTAAGCATATCTGTCCTTTTTACACCTGCTATTGAGGTTTTGACAATCTCTAGCTTTTGTTCGACCTGGCACAAACCTTTAAGGCTTAGTGAATCAGTAAAAAAAGCTATAAAAGAGGATGGTTCTCAGTTTGTATAGCAGATGAGATAGGACTGGTATGAATTATAGCAAGGTACACAGAGATTCAGGAATACTTAGTTATCATTTCACATTCTATTTGTCAAGAAAACAAAATCCTAAACATCTAAATTAATATTTTGTAATCTTTAGGCAAAAAAGCTTCCAAACTACCTTGTCAAAAAGGCTACGGTCAGTTAGAAATGAACACCGGAAACTTTAATAGGAATGATCGCTAGCGCCACGATTTTTGTGTAGTTACTGTAAAGTGTTACTAAAAATAAAAAAGTGTTGAGGAGATCGGCTAACAGATGCCAATAATGTTTACTGAAATTAATAATGATACGAGCGCGTCAAGGAATTTAGATTGCAACCAGAAAGGGGTTTGAATGGCTGGCATAATATCAGTTTCCCGCACGGATCTAGCCCAGCGTCGTCAGAAATTACGTCGGCAGCGGCAGATGAGAATTATTCAGGCTATTTGGCGAACCTTTGCCATTACTGGTTTGGCGGGTGGATTGCTGTGGGTGGCAGTCCAACCAGTGTGGATGCTAAAAGCTCCCAAACAAATAGTTATGAAATCAGGCAATAAAGTACTGTCGGATCGGACAACTCAGTCGCTGTTGGTGCTATCTTATCCGCAGTCTTTGTGGCGGATTGAACCGTCGGCGATCGCTAACTCTTTGAAAAAACAACCAACTATTGCCCAAGCGATCGTCAAACGCCGCCTGTTTCCTCCTGGATTAAACATCGAAATCCAAGAACGAGTACCTGTAGCGGTGACTCAAACACCAACAGAGCAAAATCAGGGCACTAGCAACAAAAAAGTAACAATCGGCTTACTAGATGCAAGTGGGGCCTGGATGCCTTTAGAAAAATACACATCGCTGAATCCCACTAGGAAATTACCCAATCTCAGGGTAATTGGTTTACCAAAACAATACTGCCTTTACTGGACTCAACTTCATCAAGCTGTCAGCCAAAGTCCTGTGAAAGTGATGGAAATTGATTGTCAAAATCCAACGAATTTAATTTTGAAAACAGAACTAGGAAATGTGCATCTCGGTGTTCCAGGCCCCCAGTTGTCTGAACAAATTAAGGTACTGGCCCAAATGCGCCATTTAGCCGCAAAACTCAATTCCAGCCAAATAGAGTACATCGATCTAAAAAATCCCGAATTTCCCTTAGTACAAATGAACCAAAATATCCAAAAATTAACTCCGAAAATCCCTAAAAACATCTAGCGTGTTTAATGTATTGAGCGCTCCTAGTAAATTAAGAAGCTTTATGCTGATAAATATATTTATTATTTTCAGTTTTCCAGCAAATCACATGAAAATCGGCATTAACTTCTAATTAAAATGAGAAGATCGATCGTAATATCTCCATTGCGAGTAAAACACTCTCAATTGTGACCCTAACATTTACAACAGTTTGCTTTTTAAGTGAAGTACAAAATGCAGGACTCACGCATCAGATATAAAGAGTTTCTACCTCTTATCTCCAGCAAGACTGCATCCTGCCTCAAAACCCATAGCTTTGTACTTCATGCAAAAGAAAACTGCTGTAATAGTAGGGTGCAAGATGTCGGACAATCTAATAATGGTCTATGGCGTACAAAACGCCTTCTGTCCATAGATTCTTTGACTAAACCCAGTGCAAAAAAGAGAAAAATGCTTGAGTTTTTCGTTAAGGTTAGACTCGCTTTTCAGATGGCACTGATGAGAACGGTTTACGCCGCCATCCAAGTGCAGAGCCAAAAATGCTCTGGCTTTGGTCTGTTGAGGACACTTCCAAAGACAGTTTACCGAAGTTTCAATCTGTAACGGTATCGCTCAAAGTTGGGTAAGCATTAGTTCTGGGCAATAAGTTTGGACTACTCTGTGCCGTAATTTCTATTGGGTTACGAAACCTCTTGGAAAATCTTGATTTGTTGACTGCACTAGTCAGGGTTCTTGTAGGATAGACTATTGCTCCAACAAAGTGTCCATTAAGACCCCCCAAACAACAAATTAATCAGGTATAGTCTGACAAGTCAATTCTTGCTTACTCTAACCTTAAGGATAAGTAAGTATAAGGTAAATTTTGTGTCTAAAGTTGCAATCATCCCCAATGGTGAAACCTATTAAGAATATTATTATTGAGGCAGAGAAGAGGCGCTGTAGTGCGTCTTTACAAGTTATGCCCTCCCCTGAGAATAATCAAGAGATTAATGTCTGGTTGAAGTTATACAGGTCACTTTTAGATAAATATAGGTATACTTCTCTAGAATTGGCTGTGCGATCGGTTGCCCTAAAAGCTTATCCCATAGCAAATTTTCGCACTGGCAATGCTGTTAGGCTTGACAGTAGTGAAAACAATAAAGAACAGTGCCATAGTCTTGTGGCAGTGTCAAACTAAAGTTGACTCTTAGGTGAATAACACCTGAAAAAGTCGTTTATCTACCCTTTCACAAATCCAATGACACTTGATAATAACCAAGGACTTACCTATAAAAATTCCCAATCTGGGGGACAGCCGGGGTTCTCTCTGGCAGTTAACTCGACTAATCCCTTTAATAACTCTGGGTTGAACTTCGGACAAAATCACGAGAATAAGAAAATTTCTGCGGAAAATAGCCGAATTGGCGAGATTGTTCCTGGCCGGGTTGCCAACATCAAAGTGATCGGTGTCGGTGGTGGCGGTGGCAATGCCGTTAACCGCATGATCGAGTCTGATGTCTCTGGGGTAGAGTTTTGGTCAATTAATACTGATGCTCAAGCTCTTACCTTAGCTGGCGCTCCAAGTCGATTGCAAATTGGACAGAAGCTAACGCGGGGTTTAGGAGCAGGTGGTAATCCTGCTATCGGTCAAAAGGCAGCTGAGGAATCACGAGACGAAATTGCTACGGCTTTAGAGGGTGCAGACCTAGTATTTATCACTGCTGGTATGGGGGGTGGTACTGGAACAGGTGCAGCACCAATCGTGGCAGAAGTGGCCAAAGAAATGGGCGCTCTTACTGTTGGTGTAGTCACACGTCCATTTGTTTTTGAGGGACGCCGCCGCACCAGCCAAGCGGAACAAGGTATTGAAGGACTAAAAAGTAGAGTAGATACGCTGATCATTATCCCCAACAACAAACTGCTGGAAGTGATCCCCGAACAAACGCCTGTACAAGAAGCTTTTCGCTATGCAGATGATGTGCTGCGTCAAGGGGTGCAAGGTATTTCCGATATCATCACCATCCCCGGTTTGGTAAACGTTGACTTTGCTGATGTTCGAGCTGTGATGGCAGATGCAGGATCGGCATTGATGGGAATTGGAGTGAGTTCTGGAAAATCTAGAGCTAGAGAAGCTGCGATCGCAGCTATTTCTTCACCGTTACTAGAGTGTTCTATTGAAGGCGCTAGAGGGGTTGTCTTTAATATTACAGGTGGTACTGACCTCACTTTGCATGAAGTGAATGCAGCCGCAGAAGCAATCTATGAAGTAGTCGATCCCAACGCCAATATTATTTTTGGGGCTGTAATTGATGACAGACTCCAAGGTGAGGTAAGAATTACTGTAATTGCTACCGGATTTACAGGTGAAGTGCAAGCTGCGGTACAACAAAGCGTAGCTAACGTTCGAGTAGCACCTAATACCTCGAAGCGACCAGCAACACAGCAACCCACAGTTAATCCCCCAACCTCAACTCCAAGTTCAGCTCCAACTCCAACTCCAATTCCAGAACCAAAAGAAAAACCTGGATTGGATATACCTGACTTCCTAAGAAACCGACGAACACCACGGAATTAAAAGATTTTGGATTTGAGATTTAGATTAAATTAGCAGTCTCAGGTTAGGCTGAGTGCTGTATAACATCTGCTAGTTCCAGGGTTTTACCAAAAGCAGGGGTAAGCAATCCGTTGCCATCCCTAATTTTGTTAATTGGTAAAGAAACTGGTTAACGCTACTTAATAGAATGAAATTGGGCAGGAGTCTGCTGGCTCAGATGTCTAGCTGTGCTTTTGGAATGAAAAACCGCAAGAACCTGCCTGGCTAAGAATGTCTAAGCGTAGCCCGTTGTGGACACCGCTACATCTACCCTTGCGATTTATTAAACTCACAAAATACCTCGGTATGCGGGAAACAAAGTCGCGTGGGCGAGTTCCCCACGCAAGCTTCCCAAGGAAGTCTATATTCTTGAGAATAAAACACCAAGCAAAAAATAATTTAGATTTCTTTTTTGATTTTTAGTGTCTGTTCAATCCATTGAATAACCTGATGACCAAGGTGAGTACCATCTAGGCGATCGATCTCACGAATTCCAGTAGGACTAGTGACGTTAACTTCAGTTAAGTAGCCACCAATAACGTCAATACCCACAAAAATTAAGCCGTCTTGGCGTAACCGTTCGGCTACTTGGGTACAAATTTCATACTCTCTTGGGGTAATTTCGGTTTGAGCGACTGTACCACCAGTTGCCATATTATTGCGAAAATCAGTTCCGCTAGAGAGGCGATTGAGCGCACCAATCGGTTCGCCATTGAGCAGGATAATTCGCTTATCTCCCTGTTTTGCCTCTGGTAAATAGGTCTGCACCATTACTGGCACTCGACCTTGGAGGGTACTGAGTTCGACAATGGAGTTAAAATTGCGATCGCCTGATTGCAAAAACAAAATTCCTTCCCCAGCTTTATTACCCAGTGGTTTGAGAACCGCAGCTCCCTTTGCTTCCACAAATTGCCGGATAAACTGCTTATCAGCACTGACAATGGTTTCTGGAATCGCTTTGGTAAATTGGAGGGCATACATTTTTTCATTTGCCCCCCGGATACCACCGGGACTGTTAATCAGCAGAGTTTTATTTTGGTCAATGTAATCCAGAATATAGGTGGCATAGAGGTAGGAATCATTGACTGGTGGATCTGTCCGCATAAATACGGCGTCCATTGTCTCTAAAGAAGTCAAGGAGGAATCGCTCAACTTATACCAGGGATTCGCCGCTACCCACCGTCTGTCCACTAACTGTACTGGTACAATTTCTACTCGCTGTAGGACAGCCCAAGCTTTGCCTTCCACCACACTCAGCAGATTTGCCTGAGTCACCCAGACTTCGTGCCCCAAAATTTGCGCTGCTTCAATTAGGGCAACACTGGTATCATGACACGGGTCAAGCAGATGGATGGGATCAATGATAAAAGCCAGTTTCACCCTTTATACCTCAATCACCAAGAACTTAAATGGTTATTCAATTATTATCTCTTGATGCTCTCACCAATTGACGTACATATGTACTCCTGAGTAAAACCTGGAGGGTAAAGTCTTGTGGACAGATATCGCTTTTGTGAGAAAAAAGTCCGTAAACAAGGCAGCACGTTACTTTCCCTTCCAGAGTTGTAGCGACTGCCGTGTAATTTGCAGCGGCTTGTCGCTAGCGATCGCAAAACCTTCTGAACCTACACGCTATTGCTAGTAGTTAGTAGGTCATCCAGCTTGCCTTGACTGTCTAAAGCGTGGATATCATCACAACCACCTATATGGTCATCATTGATGAAAATTTGCGGTAAAGAGCGCCGTCCATTTGCCCTTTGAGCCATTTTATTTCTGGCTGCCTCGTCTCCATCAATACTGTATTCGATGAATTCAACTCCCTTGTTCTTTAGCAAACTTTTGGCACGGATGCAAAACGGGCAAGTCTTCCAAGTGTAAATCTCTACTTTTGCAGCCATAATGTCCTCAAATTAATTTAATACTTCTTAATTTTAGAACTTTGCCACTGACTGTAGCTGCCTTATCTTGTTTTGGCTTTATCTTCATCAGAAGTGGCTAACTGAATTTGCCACACTACTTAAACAAAAATTAAGCCCAAATGTAGCTTGCTCGTTCTAAAAACGTGTCTACTCATCTGCTATTCCTAATCTCATGGTGTCAAAGCGCTCACTTAAATTAACGCCTGTTGACCCAATCAATTGAGAAAACTTTTTGCAAATTAAGCAAATCTAGTTTACTGGAAAACCTGCAACATAGATATGTTAATTAGCGTTTCAGCATGGCGGATGTAATTTAAATAACCAATAAAATAATTGATAAAATCCCACTTTTATTAAGAATGGCAATAACTGATTTTGCGGAATGGTAAAAACTTCTGATAACTGTTGGTACAAGTTCTCAAACTCATTCGCTCTAAACTTTGAAAATAAATGCTCAGACATATATTTAAGACATAGTAATTAGGTACAGCGATCGCGAACCATTTGAGTTAACTAATAGAGATACTTAGATAGTTTTTAAAAATGTCTAATCTAGCACAGCCGTTTCCAGCCGCGTCCCTGGTATAAATCCATAAAGGCATACTATAGATATCAATTTATTAGAAGTAATTGAATAGATTTAATAAATTTTAAAATACAAATCTGGTTAGTCTCTACAAAAAGTATAGATAGTTTTGCGGATAAAACTTTTTTACTTTATTCCCTTCACTTTTTCCTTTTTTCAACTCTTGCAAAAGTACTGTTTACAAGAGTTGAAGAAAGAGTATCCTAACGACTGTTATTCATTAACAATCGTAAAGCCTTCATAATCAACGACTCCACTCACAGCATTTGGTAAATTAACGTTACCAAGTAAGGTGGCGGTTGCAAAGCCAGCACCATTAGTACCAGTGGCACTACCCAAACCCAGACCTGATGTAGCAAGTTCATCTTGGTAGCCTGCGATCTCATAGACAGCGCCAGTTTCCAGCCAACCCAACAATCTTTGAGAAGATCCGCTCAGGTTAGTAAATGACAACCCAGAATCTGCGTTGAGATTCAGAGGTTGCCCTGAAGAATTTCTCAGAGTAATCGGCGCAGATAGTTCACCAGTGAGCAGATCGACTTTGTAAAGCTGGTTCCCATTTCCATCAGTAGTGCTGAAATCACTAGCAAGAGCGCGAGTCCTACCAGGATTGAGATTGTCGATAGCTAATCCATCGGCAAATTTTCCAGGGTTGGTAGGTTGAGTTCCTTGTGTTTGTGCAGCAGTAGTAGGTGCGCCAAAGCCGTCTACAAGGCTAATAGTTCCAGGGTTAGCTGTAGTAATTTTATAAAGAGAGCTTCCTACTGGCACTCCAGTAGTGGTAGTTTTATTCCCTGAAATGTTGTATAGAGCAGTTGGTTGACCACCAAAGTCAGCACCTGATTCAAATCCAAAACGAAGTAGGTTAGATGGTGTACGAGTTGGTGAGACCGTGGCTGAAGCAAAAGGCTGATCTACATTATTAACGGCAATAACAGTTGGATCGATTGGTGTTGTAGAACCAGTGACTCGTGCTTCGTTAACCGCACTAACCCTTCCGGTAGTAGGGTTAGTTGCCAAACCTTCTAGATCTGCGGTAGTAACAGTACCTGCAAGATTGACTGTACCTACTAGTGTGGGAGTAATAGAAGTTGTAGGTGCAGAAGGGATCAAAAAGCGGTAAACGTCAAGTTGCTTACCATTACTAGTGTTTTGGTCACGATCCTCTCCAATGGTATAGCCGTAGAGTGCCATGAGAATTTTCTCCTTATTGAAACCTGTTAACTTTTTGAGAACATTCCAAATATGCAGCATTCTAAATGTGCAAATTGCTATCTGGCTAATAGTCTGTAATGACATAAACCAAGCTAACTTTCGCAAGACTAGATTTAAGATTAGTCTGCGTTATCTTACTTTGCTTATATAGCCGAGAAGCTTGCAAAACTGAAATACTACTAAACCTTTGACTGGAAATAGGCTAGGACAACTTAACTCAAGACTGTTGCAGTTACTATTTACTCAACAAAATTCTAACTTTTAGTAAAGATTTACTAAGGTCAGAAATATTTTTGATATATCACTCCTATATTATTTGTGAAAATTGCTATTAAACGAACTTTCGATTCGCCAAAATAACAAATAATTTCACAGGCTATTTAGGATTGCTATAGTAGTTTCAAGCCTTACTGTAGACGTAACCAATTTGGAAAAGCAGAAATTAATTAAAATGACCCAAAGCCGACCTTTCAATATTAAATATGGCTTGCCTTTATCTGTTTAATCTTTGGAGATTTGGACAGTCCATAGTGGAATAACTGCGATGGGTGAAGCCATCGTAGTGGACATATCTATGATTAGTGGCAACATATTTGGTGAAAGTAGGGTATGTGAGAACTTGATATTGGGGGTACAAATCCCAAAACTACATCTAGTTACACTACAGACATTTTTTGGAACAAATTATTTCCAAGTTGGATTAAATCAACGGAGAGTCAAGGGTTTCTGATTTGCCCATTAAAAGTCAAATTTTAACCTTAAGAACTGTATTTGGAATGATCTTAATAACACTATATTTGAGTAATGTTAAGAAGAATTTTCCTAATTGTTAAGGTTTAATACATCTTTGTTAAGGTTTAGTAGCTACAGAATGACGCTGGGGTTTATGAAGGGTACACAAAGTCAACCAGGGCAAACGCATCTAAAGGATAAAAATCCTTTAATAGCAAGGGTTTAGGCGTTTTATAATTTAGGCGATTTTTTCATCAATATCCTTATTCAGCAAGGGTTTTATAAATCCTGTGCGTTTGCCCTGCAAAGTCAACCTACTTCGTTGGCATTAGAAAACCAAGTCACCAAGCCTGTAGTGCCAATTGTTAATTTAAAAGTAATTTAAGTTACTTAAAAACTCCGTATTGATATTAGCGATCGCTCCCCTTTTGGGTTCACCTGACAAAATCGCATTATTGTAGCCTGCTTCTTTGCAAGAGTACGCGGATTTAAAAAATCAAAATCGCTAAAAAGCTTGTTTTATAGGCTTTTTAGCGATTGTATAGCTTGCTTAAGAGTAAGAGTTAGTCTATTTACGCCGTGCTGTACTAGGTCAATTTTTATAAAATGTTTGTGAAGTATAAGTTATTACTTGCCTTTATCACTTGCCTGGGCGATTATAAATCGCACACCAGTTGCTTATAGGGGAAACCACGTCACTTGCTTTAAGTCGGAAAACCCGTCCAATGCACTGCCTTCCCATTGGCCTTGGCGTCTTCCCTTGAGGGAAGATCGCACTGGCTTTGGCTTGGCTACACAGGCAAAACCCACCTTTCCTTCCCTATGGAACGCTATGCAAACAGAACACTAAGGGTGAACATGGATTTCAAAACCTTGTATCCCACTCTTAACCTCTAGACGACTGTCATTGAAATTGACACTAAAGGCTTTTTCTTCGCTACTCTCAGTGCACCCACAGCAAATAACCCAAGGGCAACTACTGTAGTAGGCTCAGGCACCTTTTTAGGTGGTGGTGTTGGGGGAGTGTAGTAAGGGGCTTCTCCTTTGAGTTTACTACTTCCTTCACGCTTGGTTCCAGAACCGACGCTCATTAGGCGCACTCCAAAGTTTTGCTGAGAAAACTGAGCCAACGTTAAAGCTTTGGAACTATGGGATAGGGTAAAAATGGTAGATTGAATGTCGCCTTTTCCTTTACCTATACCTTCTTGACCAATTTCTACCCCAGCATCAAAGGAGCCGCCACCACCGTTCAGATTGTTACTACCGCTACCAACAGAGTTAACTGTTCCAGCAGGGCCAAATTGTTTGTTTGTTACATCAGTACCTACTACTTGGAGACCACTAAGGAGTGAGTCATCCAAAATGTTGAAGAAAACACCGCGGATGTCAGCAATTGTGTTGCTGCCAGTGGATAAATAATCTACTTTAAACTGAACTTTGCCAGTTCCTGCTATTGCGTCATCCAAGGTAAACTTCACCTGAGTATCCGCGCCTGTGAAGTCATTAATAGTGAAATTCATCGAAGCGGCGTTAGCAGGGGCAAAAACAGAAGACGATATCACAACGGCACTAGCAGCCAAAAACGAAGGTATTGCTGCCGAGGAAAATAGATGTTTCATGTTAATCAATGTTTGGAAAACAAAATGGTAAGACTCAGTTGCTAATGATTAGAATTTGCTGCTTACTATCCATGTAAAATAAGATGCACCCAGTGAAGGCCTTTTACTAATCTAGAGATTCAATTAGAAGTTGTCTATAATACCAGCCTTAGTTCAAAAAGACTTTAATTTTGGCTTCATACAACAAAAAACCCAGCATTTCTACTGAGTTGGCTTAGTATTAAATATTTATGAAGTTTTACTAGCTACCCACAGTCAACGGCATATTCAATCAGCTGGGCAAGGCGCTGACGTAGGGTTTCTAATCCCAAGCGCTCACTGGCTGAAATAAACACCGCTAAGGGAAATTCTTCTCTAGCTAGGGCTAGTGTCTCACTATCTGCTCGATCGATCTTGTTAAAAATCACTAGCGCCGGTCCAGGAGTTATTGGCATTTGCGCCAAAATTTCTCTGACTGAGCGAATATGACGCAACCAAGCAGGATGAGACAAATCCACCAAATGTAGTAGGGCATCGGCTTCTGTGACTTCCTCCAAGGTGGCGCGGAAGGCATCCATTAACGATGCAGGCAGTTCGTGTATAAACCCTACTGTATCTGTAATCAGAATTTCCTGATGTTCATTTGTTTCGCCATAAGGAATCACCAGGCGGCGCGTAGTGGGATCGAGAGTGGCAAATAATTGGTCGGCTGTATAAACTTCTGCATTAGTGAGAGCATTCAGCAAAGTGGACTTACCAGCGTTGGTATATCCAACTAAAGCGACTGAAGGAACTTCTCGATGCTGGCGTCGCTGCCGTAACCGCGAACGATGGGCCTGTAACTGAGTTACTTCTTTTTGCAGTCGGGAAATGCGCTGCCCAATGGCACGGCGTTCAGTTTCCAATTTGGTTTCACCAGGTCCACGAGTCCCAATACCACCACCTAATCGGGACATTGTGCGACCTCTACCAGCCAGTCGCGGTTGCATATATTCTAGCTGTGCTAGTTCTACTTGCAACTTACCGGCACGGGACTGAGCGCGTTGGGCAAAGATATCCAAAATGACTTCGGTGCGGTCAACCACCCGGATACCAATTTGCAATTCTAAGTTGCGGACCTGGGAGGGTGAAAGATCGCGGTCAAAGACGACGAGATTAACTCCTAGTGTTTGGGCAGTTAGGGCAATTTCTTGCACCTTACCTTCGCCAACTACCGTCTGGGGATGAACCCGCGATCGCTTTTGTTGTATTGTCTGTAATACATCTCCCCCAGCAGTATCAACTAACCGTGCCAATTCCACTAGGGTGTCCTGGAATTGTAGGGGAGTTGTCTCACTGGTCATCAGCCCCACAATCAGCACGCGATCGTGGTCAGCATCTACTTCTTGGGCGATAAATTCCCGTTGGAATTCCGCTTCCAGATTTTCTACCAAGTCTACTAAATCCTGCTCTGCCAGATCGTCCAAATCCAAAGGTGGTGATATATTCCAACTTGGCGTTTGGATTTGTTTAGAGTGAGCGAAGCCGAATTGGCTTTCCTCTACTTTGACAGCAGCAGGACTAGGAATCAGGGTGCGAGAGTCTTGGGGTGTCAGATGAGCTAGATAAGCTTCTTTCACATACCCAGTCGCACCGCCTCCCCGCCGTGTAAATCCGGTTCCGGTAATGTTTAGGACAACTAGGGCATCTAAGCGTTGCAGTGCCATTGCCGTGAGTGCCGCTTCATTGGGCGGTTCTGGCTTGAGATGGGTGGCAATACAACGAATACCACTGAGTCGTTCTGCACCGTAACGGGGCAATTCCATCGGTGGTATTTGCGTTTGACGCGGTGTGCCTACCCCGACGCGAATCACTTGTCCGCGACGGTTGATGTAGGCGCACACAGGCTGATTGACTTCTGTGCTAATTGCTGCCAGACGCTGGGAAAACTCAGGCGTGGTGATGCGATCGCCTGGTATGCGCTGGTGATACAGCCGCTGTAGTTGCTTCAGCTGGCTGGACTTCAGACCTTGGAGATTTCCAAAAATAGTTTCTATAGGCGTTTATGACCAGTAAAATGGCCCCCCGAATCCTTATATGTCTATTTTACAACAGGGTTTAGGCTCCTATCTCTCTCTTTTGAGGGATGCGTTATGAATTAGTTCATGGGGATATTGATTTGAGGTTATTTTGCTGGTGCTTGTCTGCACCTGAGCGATCGCTATTAATCAGTAAACCAAAAAGTTTTTCCAAAAAGGCGATCGCTACGCACACCGCAGGCATCATCAATAAACAAACACGTATAAGCAAGTATTATTAA
>NZ_JBALFH010000025.1:0-74718 GCF_036917095.1 Nostoc sp. | reverse complement strand
CCGGAGGAGTTACCGGAGTTATTACTGGAGGCTCGACGGGAGTTATTACCGGAGGAGTTACCGGAGTTATTACTGGAGGCTCGACGGGAGTTATTACCGGAGGAGTTACCGGAGTTATTACTGGAGGCTCGACGGGAGTTATTGCTGGAGGGGTTACCGGAGTTATTGCTGGAGGGGTTACCGGAGTTATTACTGGAGGCTCGACGGGAGTTATTGCTGGAGGGGTTACCGGAGTTATTACTGGAGGAGTTACCGGAGTTATTACTGGAGTTATTACTGTTGTAATAGGGTTATTTTTCCCAGGACGCTGCTCAGTATTTAATAGGACTTGTCCTGTGTTCTCCAAGGAATTTAATTGGGAATTCTCTTCTTTAATAGAGTCTACTGGGGAATTGTTTGTAATAACCTCGTTGCTCGACGAATTAGAAGGACTAGGTGTTAACTGTAAAAAAGATGGGTTTTCAACTACTCCCTCACCTGTTATGGGCGACTGTGCGTTCAAAGCCGCAGTAGTTTCAGCTTGAACGCTAGCGATCGCTGGGTCAGCCGTAGGCGTAATATTTTGCTTAGTCAGATCAAATCCCCGAACCAGATCGCTCGTTTGATAAAAATTTCTGAGATCAAAATCGTATAAGCCCTGAAATTTGCCTTTAACTATAACCATCATCTGTCCTGCTTGGAGCAGCTGAGTTTGAGAAGCTTCCTTATTAGAAACTTCAATGCCGCTATTTGTTAGCGCACCCACAATCGTGGTATCAGTTTGTTGGTCGTAGCGTACAAATAATGCTGAACCACGAATTGCTGCTGCTGCACTTGGCGTTTGTATACGTGTTTGCCCCCTTCCAGGTGGGATAAGCAGCAATGCGGTTCCGTTTGAGAGTCTAAAGCTGCGAGTCTTCGGCAAAAATTGAAATAGCGCCTGTTCTCCAACCCGTGCCAAAGAGCCATCATTGAAACGCAAGTCTGCTAGGGAAGCTCGACCGGTTGACAACCCATCCCCAGGAATCATTGCATCTGATTTGCGTGCAGGACGCTTTTTGAGTTTATCTTTGGGTATCAGTTGTACCATGTTGCGAAGATCCTGAATCTCCGCTCGCGTCAGAGGAGTTATGGCACTTACCCGATTTGGCAAAGGCAGTACTATAACTCCCCATAAACCAATCACTAACAGTGGAAACGATTTATGAAACATAGTTTGAGAATTTATGAACTTAAAATAGTACCAAAAAGTTAAAGGTTTAAGCTGCTGCTAATTGTTCTAGGTTTTATTAGGTAAATTTATCTGCATTTTATCCTACATTTAATACATACATAAAATATAGAACTCATACTTAATTTTTGAAATACACGTAGTGGCGTGGCAAGGCTAAAATGTTGCAAAAAAATTGTAGGTTGGATGGAGGCTTTGCCAAAGCCAACATCCTGATATATGTTGGGTTGCGCTCCGCTCCATCCAACCTACGTCTACGTTTAATGCACAAATTTAGCCTTGACACGCCAGTACGCTAACGCACCAAAACCTTCGGATGGTGCGTTACGGAAGCCTGAACACAACGCCAGTCCGCCAAGTCGGAAAACCCTTTCGGCAGTTCCTCCTGGGGAAACCCCCTTCTCAACGAGACGCTTTGCGTTCGCGGAGCGTTCCGTTCGCGCAGCGTCTCGTTGAGAAGGAAAGGCGCTAGCCTCTCCCTTTGGGAGAAGACAAGACTGCCTCACCACACGGCTGGCTCCCCTACATATACTTAGATTTTTTCACGCAATCAATTCTGATTGCTATAGATAGCACATAAATACATAGTTTATTTTATTTAAGTTTTTCTTTTTAAACTGACATTTTATGCAATAAAACCTGTAGCAAATTTCAAAGTTAGTATTTAATATCAACAATTAAATGAGAAGCACCTTAAAGATAATCCTTTGTAATCAAATCAGTCACAAAGTCATCAGTTTTATGGGAAAAGAGTTGAAAGGGATCTGTTGTAAAATGACTCATTGGCTGTATTCACTAAAGTTCAACAGAGATTTTCTCGGAGCATCTCAGTTTTGCAAAAAAATCTCGGAAAAATCCGAAAAGCAGCAATATTAGTTTGTAGTTTCAGTATATACCTACAAATCTAAAATAGATGCGCTTATTACCTGTATCTTCTGGGTCGGATCTGCCGATACAGCTTGTAGGTTTACATTTGCCAAACGCGATCGATGCGATCTAACCAGATGCGACTCAAGAACTGGAAAAATTTGTTTTTTTGTCTTTTGTTAGCGTCCAGTGGGGGAAGCTGGTGTTGCATTAGAGTAGATGCGGCAGAATCTGCAAATACAGATATTTGGCGTCCTAAAAATTTAGCAAGGACACAGGTAAGTTATCAGCAGCTATGTCAGAAGTTGGAGCAAGAGGCAATTAACTCTTTGTGCAAGCAGCCAAGTGAGTCGCATCCTTTAGACTCCCAGATGCCGTTAAATCTGGCACAGCAAACACCACCAATAACTCAAGCCCCTGCAAACCAAGGGTCTGAAGGCACTCAAAATCAAAATGAGCCGCCACAGCTAGAATCGCAGCCAAGTAATTTGCCTACATCTCCTTCAGACTCAAAAGAGCAACTATTAAATCCACCTGAGACAAATCAGTCGCAAAGGCTAGAGAGGCTGATACAGCTGCTGCGATCGCCAAAACTACCACCTGAGTCTGATAGCGATCGCGAATTAGGGTTGCGTGTGCGGTTACGACCCTTGGAACAGCAGTTACCCCCACCAACACAACAACCCGTAGTTAAGTTTAAACCCATAGGCTATCTACAGGCCCATATAGCATACTTCCAGACAAATAACATTTTTTCCTCAAATCATAGTCCAATAGAAGATGGTTTAGTTATTTCTGGACTAACGTTAGCCTCTGCATATTTCCCTTTGGGATCTAAAACTTACTTAAATGGGTCAATTGATGGCAATCTCATTCGTTATATAAATCAGTCAGAATATCATTACAACCAGGTGAGATTGAATCTCAGTATTTACCAGCAGCTATCCCAACGAATGTACGGAGAAATAAGTTGGAGCAATCAACAGTTATTTTATGCCAACAACAGCAATCGCCTTGATAGCTTTAAAGCAGGCGATCGCTTTTTAAACGAGAGTTCCCTCCTACTCTCTTTAGGACGACGAGATCCTTTAACTCCAAGATTAACGCTAGATAGCTTCTACGAATTGAGTGTAAATTTTGCCGATCCCCTAAGTCGCGATCGGATAAACAATTTCTTTTGGGTGTCTCTGGGCTACTACTTGCAAAAGCCTCTCCAGGTTGGTATTGACTACCAAGCGAACTTCTCGGACTTTACACAGCGCGATCGAGAAGACCAATTTCACCGGCTATTCGGGCACTTAAACTACCGAATATCTGATACCAGTAATATGAATGTGCAGGCTGGAGTAAGTTTAGGTAGTTCAACCGCCGAAAACATTGATTTTGATGGCTGGTTCTTTAGTATTAATTACGGTTTGCAATTAGGTCAGTTTTGAAATTTGTCCTTTGTCATTAGTCATTTGTCCTTTGTGATTTATCCTTTATTAAAAACTAATGACCAATGACTAACGACTAATGACTATAAATAAGAAATCCAATCACTCCAGCTACCAGCATAAAGTTTACCCTTACTAATGCCAGCTAATTCTAAAGAAAGTAAATTCACACAAGCAGTAACGCCAGAACCGCAATATACCAAGATTTCTTCGGCTGTTTCTAGCTTTTCCCAGCGATGGCGTTGCTCATTTTCAGGGAGTAGGTAGCCGGAAGAGTCTGTAACTTCTTGCCAGGGATAGTTGACTGCACCAGGAATATGCCCGGCAATTTTATCAATTGGCTCTCGTTCGCCTCGGTAGCGATCGCTCTCTCTTGAATCTACCAATACTACGTTGTGGCTATCTTTTCGGCTTTTCACCTCTGTAATATCTACCACCTTTTCAGTTTGTACTTGAGCTACAAACTTACCCATTCGAGGGGGAGGAACGACATCTGTAACAGAATACCCAGCTTTTTGCCATCCAGCAAAGCCTCCATCCAGTACTGCTACTCGATCGTGTCCGAAATAGCGCAACAACCACCACAGACGAGCCGCAAAGGCAAAGCGCGAATCATCATAAGCTACAACTAAACTTTTTTGGTAATTTACCCCAATCGCCGCAAATTTGTTAGCTATATCATTGAGATTAGGTAAAGGATGTCTCCCACCATGCTTACCCTCTGGACTGGAAAGATCCTGATTCAAATCTAAATAATATGCCCCCTCTATATGACTTGTTTGATACTGCTTTTGTCCTAGTTGGGGATCGGCTAAAGAAAAGCGACAATCTACAATCACGACTTGTGGATCTTCTAAATGTTCAAACAGCCAACCTGGCGAAACAACAAATTGGGTATTAAGCATGGGGCATTAGTCATTATTTAGTTTTATTTATAAAATGTCAGACTTAGAAAATTTTACACCTAAGCTAACAGCAGATGGTTCTTTCACCTTTGTCTCTCAAGAGTTTGGTGAATTGTTTCACAGCCATTATGGAGCGCAGCAGGAGAGTTTTTTCAAGTTTGTGGAACCTACTCAACTGGCTACAAGGGCGCAAAAACCAGTCTTGCGACTTTTGGATGTTTGTTATGGTCTAGGATATAACACAGTTGCTGCTTTGCAGACAATTTGGGGAGTGAATCCTAGTTGTTGTGTTGAATTAATCGGTTTAGAGCTGAATCCAACTGTGCCACAAGCTGCGATCGCTCATCACTTGTTCGACAATTGGAACTGTAACTATATTGAAATTTTGAAAGAGCTAGCTTTTGAGCATCAAGTGCAAACACCTTGCCTGAAAGCGAAGCTACTAATTGGCGATGCTAGAACCACGATAGCGCTAGTACGTCAGTCTGGTTTCTGGGCAGATGCAATTTTCCTCGATCCTTTTTCACCACCACAATGTCCTCAATTATGGACTGTTGAATTTATTAAACAACTGTCATTGTGTTTACATCAATATGGTTTATTAGCCACTTATTCTTGTTCTGCTGCTATACGCACAGCACTTTTGTCTGCTGGCTTGATCTTAAGTTCTACCCCACCCGTGGGAAGGCGATCGCCTGGGACTGTGGCAGCACACGCAATAAATGGGGGAGCCGGGGATACAGTATTCTCTACGAAACGCTATGCAAAGAGGATTTCCACACCAGTTCCTGCAACGAGGAGAATCCTCGCAACAGACTGGTTCCCCAAGAGCAACTGCTGTTGAGTAGAGGTGAGTCCACGCAAAAAGTTTCCTCTGCCCCTCTGCCCCTCTCACAAGTTGAAAAAGAACACTTGCTAACCCGTGCTGCTATTCCCTATCGCGATCCTCAACTGAGCGATCCAACCGATGTCATCCTGATGCGGCGACAACAAGAGCAACAAACCTCTTGCCTGGAACCTACCTCTCGTTGGCGAAAAAGGTGGCTGTTGGGAACACAAGGCAGAAATTTTATGGCAACTAGTTTGTAGTTCGGTTGCAATATCTATGACAGGCTGTGACGCTCCAAGACTGCTTTAAGCGAAGCTCGTTGGCGTAGTACTTGCCTACGCGACGCTACGCGAACGTGGAAGCAAACTACGCGCAGCATGTCGCAGACAAGAAGCAATACAGTTCAGATAAGACCGAAACACTTGTAGAGACGGCGATTTATCGCGTCTCCAAAACTCCAAAACCCAAAATTTTGCCAGTAGCCCTTAACCCAAGCGTATTGAGACAAGAAGCGTCATCCTCAGCCCTTAATTCCAGAAAAGTTAGACATTTTTTTGCCAAAAATTCTGATTTACTTAAGACTTATGCACTCTACAAACCGACTCTAATGTATATTACATAAAATGCCTGTTTCAGGCGCAGTTTACAGTGCCGATTTGGTCGTATATTTACTGTATTGGATGTTAAATATATCTTAAAACCCAAATTTTTTATAGTACTTATGTACTTTATTTAAGTACTATTGCTTTACAGATAGGTAGGTAAGTAGTTTTTACGAGTCAAATAGTTTAGTCTTGTGGTACTATTCGATACTACATATTCTTTATCAGTAATTGGAACTTACTATAATTAAGTTAAGTCAAAACCTATACACTTAAGGATGATTATAAAGATTTGAAACACAAACACCGAGATCCTGATAGAAAGCAAGCAATCACAACGCTTTCTGACGCAGTAAGGTTAAAAAATCTCAGTAAAAAGCCTGATTTAACATTTGTGCTAATTCATCATACTGGAATTAGAAGCAAAAAATTTGACAACAAGATACACCTTGTCCGTAACATAAGAAATAGATGCTGCGAAAAACTCAGATAGGCAGCTTGATATCATGGATAATCCCTATAGAAACTCTGGCTCAGATACAGTCGAATGTTAAATTTATTTTTGAAATCTGACACTGTTAACTTGTGCAAAAACTTGGAGTGCCTTTGTGATTCAATGGAAATCCAACCATACAGGCTTTACAGAACAAATTGTTAGTGGGTCAAACCCCATTAGCACAGTGAAGAGTATCGGTTCAAATCATGTCGTAGGATCGCAAAATTCGGAGAGTTATTCTTTAGGCTTATCTCAAGAAGACCTTATGCTTGAAGATAGTCAAGCATCGTCTTCTTGGATAAAAGCTGATGTTAATTGTGGTGATGAGTCATCGGTCTATAGAACACTACAAGCCAAAGGTTCTAAAGTGAATGGGTTTGATTTAGATCCGCCGAAGGTTTTAGTAGTTGACGATCATGCCGCCAGTCGCATGACTGCTGTTGCCCTCTTGGGGATGGAAGGATACGAAGTGATTGAGGCGGATAGTGGTTCCATTGTTGTCGGATTGGTAACTCAAAAACAACCAGATTTGATTTTGCTGGATGTGATGATGCCAGGAATGGATGGATTTGAAGTCTGTCAATTGCTCAAACAGGATGAGCAGACTAGACTAATCCCAGTGATTTTTATTACAGCGTTAAATGACAGGCGATCGCGCATTCGGGGGATTGAAGTTGGGGCAGATGATTTTCTCACCAAACCCTTCGATCGCGTAGAACTGGCGGCGCGGGTAAAATCCTTAGTGCGGCAGAAGCGTCTGAACGAAGATTTAGACCATGCCGAACAAGTACTATTTTCCATTGCCATGTCCATTGAAAGTCGCGATCCCAATACAGGCAACCATTGTGAACGGCTGGTAAAACTGGGACAAGTTTTTGGTGAATACCTCAACCTCTCACGCTACCAAATTCGAGATTTGATGTGGGGTGGTTATCTCCACGATATCGGTAAGGTGGGTATTCCCGACGCAGTGCTGCTGAAAAAAGACGAACTCACCCCCGCAGATTGGCAGATCATGCAGCAACACGTTTTGATTGGAGAAAAAATTTGCCAGCCACTACGCAGTATGCGCGGTGTAATTCCTATTATTCGCCATCACCACGAGCGCTGGAATGGCACAGGCTACCCTGATAAGCTCAAAGGGGATAATATTCCCTACCTGGCGCAAGTATTTCAGTTAATTGATATTTACGATGCCCTAACCAGCGAACGACCTTACAAAATAGCTTTTTCTTCAGCAGAAGCGCTTTCAGTGATGCAAGAAGAAGCTGATTCCGGTTGGCGTAATCCCAAACTAATGCAGCAGTTTGCAGAGTTTATTCGCTCCTGTGAGAAAAAATGTTAGGGAGTAGGAGTAGGGAATTTTGTCACTGCCGTAATGAGCACGAAATGGTATTATTCTGACTCATTGTATATTTCAGTCTTCTATGATTAGCTGGTATGATTTGAGCCTACATTTAAAAGTACCAACAGCATTAATCACAATTTCACTGATAGCTGATAGCTAATTATGGTAGTTGTAGCAATTCTAGCGGCAGGACGCGGCACACGGATGAAATCACGCTTACCCAAGGTTTTACATTCTTTGGGTGGGCGATCGCTAGTAGAGAGAGTTCTCGAAAGTGTAGAACCACTTTCGCCCTCACGGCGAATCGTGATTGTAGGTTATCAGTCCGAGGAAGTGCAAGCCGCCATGCATTCAATTCCCAGCTTGGAGTTTGTCGAACAGACTGTGCAATTGGGGACAGGTCATGCCATCCAGCAATTACTTCCTCACTTGGAAGACTACACTGGGGATTTGCTGGTACTTAACGGCGATTTACCGTTGATACGCACCCAAACCCTCAAGCAGATGTTACAAACTCACGCCCAAAATCAAAACGCTGCCACTATTCTCACCTCGCACCTACCCAACCCCACGGGCTACGGGCGGGTTTTTTGTAACGATGAAAATATTGTGCAGCAAATGGTCGAGCATAAGGATTGTACTACTGCTCAAAGAGAAAATCACCGGATTAACGCTGGAGTTTACTGCTTCCGGTGGCAAGATTTGGCAAAGGTGCTTCCCCACCTACAGGCAAACAATGCCCAAAAAGAATACTATCTTACTGATGCCGTGACTCAAGTGGGAAAAGTTATGGCAGTGGATGTGGAAGACTATCAAGAAATTCTCGGCATCAACGATCGCCTGCAACTAGCAACAGCATCTGAAATTTTGCAAAGGCGAGTCAAGGAAAAATGGATGCTAGCGGGTGTCACCCTCGTCGATCCTACAAGTATCACTATTGATGAAACTGTAGAATTACAACCAGATGTAATTATTGAACCCCAAACTCACCTGCGCGGAAATACAGTGATTCAAACAGGAAGTCACATTGGGCCGGGAAGTTTAATTGAAAATAGCCAGTTGGCTGAAAATGTCACGGTGCAGTATTCAGTAGTGACAGATAGCACTGTGCAAGCAGGAAGCCGAATCGGCCCTTATGCTCATTTGCGCGGTCATGTACAAGTAGGTGCTGGTTGCTGTGTGGGGAATTTTGTGGAATTGAAAAATACTCAATTAGGCGATCGCACAAATGCTAAACATTTGTCGTATATAGGTGATGCTGTTGTCGGCAATCAGGTGAATATTGGTGCCGGTACAATTACTGCCAATTATGACGGCGTGAAGAAACACCGTACCAAAATAGGCGATCGGACAAAAACGGGTTCCAATAGCGTTTTAGTGGCTCCACTCACCTTGGGAGATGATGTTTACATTGCAGCTGGTTCTACAGTCACAGAAGATGTACCTAATGATTCTTTGGCGATCGCCCGTAGTCGTCAGGTGGTAAAACCAGCTTGGCGCAAAAAGAGCCAATAAAGCGATAATTAAATCATCAGATTAGCTGATTCAACTAAAGGTAAAAGATGAGGAAAACAAAACAACTTACCGCGATTATTGAGCGTGAGGAAAAGGGCTATGTATCACTTTGTCCAGAATTAGATATTGCTAGCCAAGGTGACACTATCGAAGAAGCACGCAGTAATTTGGTTGAGGCATTGGAATTATTTTTTGAGACAGCTGACCCCTCTGAAATCCAAGATCGGCTAATTACAGAAGTCTTTATTAGACGCCTAGAGGTAAGTGTTGGGTAAGCTGGGCGTTCTTTCAGGTGGGGAAGTGTGTCAAATTTTAGAGATGCATGGCTTTGTGCAAGTACGCCAGCACGGTAGCCATATTATGATGCAACAGCGAACAGAAGACTCAACTGTAACCGTTCCTGTTCCTAATTATGACGAGCTTCGTGTCGGTACTTTACGATCTATTATTCGCTAGTCAGGATTGCCACGCGCTCTTTTTGAGGTGAATTAGCAGAAGGTGGAGGTTAAGCAATCTCATGGTTAATTAGGTTCCTAATGCACCCTTATATCTTAATTATTTCACCGCTCAAGTACAATCAAATGGTTTGTATGGTTTTAGCTTGTCCCATTTGAGTCATCAGAGCAAGACAAAGACAATTTAGTATGGAAGAACTGCTAGAACTTAGGCAATTTCTAGAACAAGGCAAAATCCATGAGGCGTTGCTGTTGGTGGATGAGTTAGAAGAAATGAGCCTTAGTGACAAAATCAATAAAATTGATAGTTATGGTGTGATTCTTCTCATCCATTTAATTAAACAAAAGGCCGAAAAACGTTCTACTCGCTCTTGGGATGTTTTTATAGAAAATATGGTGCGTGAAATCGATAAAATAAATAAGCGCCGCAAATCCGGTGGTTTTTACTTGAATCAAGCAGAATTAATCGATATTCTGCAACTAAGATATCAAGTAGCACTGAAAAGAGCGGCGCTTGAAGCTTTTGTTCGCGCAGCGTTCCGCAGGAAGGGGCGTTATGAAGCCCAAGAATTAGCTGCAATGGTTGACCAGTAAGAAACTTTAGCCGAAGCACTAGAACTGATTCAACAATAGCCAATTAGTTCGTTGCCAGTCCATTCCAAGGTGTCGCCAATTTTTTCGCCGTCGTGGTAGGCGGCGAGTAAAATTTCGCTAGTTTTTCCCCAAGCGATCGCTCCACTAGCATCTAAGGCGATCGCTCCTAAATCCCGTTTGTTCTGGTGCGCTTCTCCAAAGGATCGCTGCATCGCCTCCTTCAGGGACATCCCATCAGTGACACGTACTACAATCCGGGGAGCTAGACACTCATCGATGATATCTTCCCCAATCCCAGTACAGCTAACACCAGCATTACTAGTCGCATAATTACCTGCTGGCATCGCCGAATCACTTACCCTGCCAATCCGCTCAAATCCTTTACCACCAGTAGAAGTGCCAGCAGCTAGCTTACCAGATGCATCTAAAGCTACTACACCGATGGTGCCGCGTCCAGCATTACTGGTTTCTAGCAGTTCGGGTTCTGCTACCACGCCAGCCATTGCGCTTTTAAAATTATCCTGGCGCTCTTGTATCCACTCTTGTAACCGCAAATCAGTTAAAGCGTTATAGCTGGGAAGTTGCATTTCCCGCGCCAACTCAGCCGATCCGAAATCTGATAGCACTCGGTCTGGCGAGTTTTGTAAAAATTGTGCCAACTCAATGGGATTTTTCACCCGCGAAATATTAATTACACCACTAAACCGCCCGAATGCGCCATCCATCAGGGAAGCACTCATGCGAATTTGCCCATCAGATTGTAGTACTGAACCAGTACCAGCATTAAAGCGGGGGTTATCTTCGAGCATTTGACAACCATGCACTACTGCCTCAGAGGCAGTTGCTCCGCATAATAGTAGAGAATAGACTTCTTCTATTACTGTATGGAGCGATCGGCGCACTGCCTCCAGTCCTCCCTTACCGTGGAGAGAACTACCAGCCCCCCCATGAATAATTAATTTAGGTTGCACCTGTGACTCCATTAATCCCTTGCGCTATTTGCGTCTGTATTGCGGTTAGTTTCATTTTGAGCTTCAGAACGGCGACGACGACAACGTTCTGAGCAGTATTTCACATCGTCCCAACAATCTTGCCACTTTTTACGCCATGTGAAAGGACGTTGACATACCGGACATATTTTTGTCGGTAGGTCAGATTTAGAACGAACACGTCCCATATAAATACTGTGTATACGAGAATTTGATTTCTGAGAGATGGAAAATAATTATAACCAGTTTGCTAGGAAGGGAGGATATTTTCGGAGAATAAATATTTTGTCAATCTATCTTTAGAGTTTTTTTTACTCCTCTCCTACAAAACTTACGCACAAGTAACGAAAAAGCTGGCTTCCCGTTCGTGTGGCGTCTCCGTCAAAAGAAGGATAAGAGTACCACAGAGGACGCAGAGAACACGGAGGAATAAGAGTTTGTAGTAAGCACTTCAGTGCTTAAAAATCCAGGACTAAAGTCCTTACTACGAACTTATTTAGTTCTCAAATTTAATGGGACAGAATAATAGCCTAATTCAGAGGGTTATAGTCTGAAAGTAGACGATCTAAAAGCTTAACTTCGTAAGGATTTAAATCTGAAGCAGATGTTCCGAATTCCTGTAATTTATGGTAAATTAAATCACGTTCAAATGTTTCAATACGTTCTTTTAAGTCTTCATAGAGTTCCTGAGAAGTAAACTCAGTTGCTAAAGCTAAGGTAATTTGTTCTCTATCTTTACCAATTGACCGACTCTTAAATTGATAATCACCTTGCGAATGCTGGGATAGTAGCCCAAGAGCGATCGCTAAAATCACCGTCTGATAAGCTAGTTTTAATTCTCTACCAGAACCAATTTCCTCTGGGATTAAATCAGGAATGTTTTCGTCTTCATCGATTTGTTCGCTCTGAGTCCGCTCATAGCAGTCCCGATAATACTCAATTTGACTGAGAAAATAAGCCGGAAAGCCCAAGGAACGAGTCAAAATACACAGCCTTTGCTCATCTTCAGCTACTAAGGCGCTTAAACTACGACTAAATCGGCTGTAAAACGCAAAAACTTGTTCTTTATCTTTTGCTCCCACCCAGAGGGTAATCTCCCGTTGAGAAGTTGGGTTTAAGTTAGTGTCAATATCTTGAATTCGCAGCAACAAATTAGCGTTATCATAAAGTTGATTCAAACGCAAATTAGCTGTATTGGTGGCAATTAAGTCTGATTGCTTTAATACTTCGCCAATAGATAAATTACCCAATTGCTCGAACTGCTGACGAGCAAAGGGTATAAGTTGATTCTGAAATTCTTCAGTAGAAATTTTCCACGACTGAGAACGGCTAACCTGTTCCTGAGTAAACTTCTCTGTCGGTAATGTGGAAAGGAAACTTTGGTAATAAGCATCAATATCTGCATCAGTCAGAACTGTCAGCCGAATTTCGGAGAACTTTGTGGTAGCTCGATCGCGTTGAGCAACCAAATTATTGTATATCTCAGAGAAATCAGACAGAGTTTGACGTAAGGTTTCAGTTCTTTGTTTAGCTGTTTTAATCAAATAATTTAACGCCTCGACACGGAGGTTTTGGGCGTATAAATCGTACTCTAACTTTAATTGTTCGTTATAACTGCGACGTAATTCTACGGCGGTTGCTTTAATAGTGCTTTCTAGACGTTTAATTTGTTTCTGAACCTTCTGAATGCGATCGCGAATATTAGTGCTGTACTTGAGCCAAACAACGCCTAAGTAAGTCAAAATTGTTACCGCAGTCCAAAGCAGATAAGTAACTAAGTTAGCCCAAAACTTTTGCAATAACAGCCATAGCGTTGATTGACTGAAAATTCCGGTTAGAATCAGCAAGGCTAATAAAGCACCAGTAACCAAAGTAGGATAAACGATCAGATACTGCGATCGAAAACGGTTTTCTTCCGTTAGCAGTTCATCTAAATTATCTGTAGCTGTTTCAAGTTGATTTTCAATCGCCGTTAAGTGATTCTGAGCGACAACGATCGCAGCTTGGGCTTGTTCACGAGCGCGAGCGATCGCCATAAACCGAATTTGTCGGGCTTTTTCGATTTCGGCATTTAACACTTGACGATAGTCATTAACTGCTGTTTCTAGCTGTTTCTGAGTTGTTTGTAGCTCTTGCAGTTGTTCTTCAGATTTTCTTTCAGCTAAACTATCTTGTAATTGTTGCTGCCGCAATCTTAAGGATAGAACTTGGTTAAGCAGCTTTTGAGTGTCTTCTCGATCAATTGTTACCTGCAATCTTGAGTCGAGAAATGCTTCAGCCGTTCGCAGTTCTGTAACCAGATTCTGGGATTGATCGCCAATGGCATCTGTTTGGAGTTCCAAATACAAGAAGGTCAATATGTTTAATAGCCTAACTCCTTCATTTAAGCCTCTAGGTGTAGCATCAACATAGCTATTTATGCTGCGATCTAGGAAGCTGGTGAGGTTTCCTTGTAGTTGTTTACAACACTTTTCTAACGTGCGCTTATAAGAAAGTAGCTCTTTATTTTCAAATTGCCGATAAGCACGTTGCAATTCCATCCCATATTCCCGCGCCATTCCTGCCTGAATATCAATACGCGGATTAAAATCTTGCCAAACTGGTTTGCCGTTGTCTCGTTCTAATTGCAGAAAAGTATTACTGAAATCTTCGCTGAGAACAAATCCTTTGGCATCTAATAGGCATTTGCGACTTGCTTCGGGAGTGAATTCTGCCTTCGGTAAAAACTGCTCCCTGATAATATCGGCGGCAAAGGCAGCACTCAAACGGTTAATAGTTGTTTCTCCTGCAAAAAACAATTCTCCATAACCAAATGAACTATAGGCGGGTATTTTTCCCCGTACTTTTTGTGCGCCAAGCAATAAGCCGCTGGTTTCCGGTTCCACGGTGAGAAAACCTGCCAAAGCATCAGCATAGCTAGGCAAATTATCGCTCAGTCCTCCAATTCGCTCATCCATCAGCCAGCAGTTATCAAAAGGTGGTACTTTTTGACTACCTGTAATTACAACCCCACTGGTCATTTTGTAATCTAACTCTTTCAGGAAGGCGTAAGCAGCACCGTAATCAGCAGTTGTGGCTTGGGTAAATAACCCTGGCAGTAGCAATAAAGCTTCTAAGCTGTAAGGAATATCTGTAAAGTATTTAGAGAATAGCCAACGAATCAAGCGTACTATTTCAAAAACTACTCCCCTAGCAAATTGATTGCTGGCTGATAGCATGAGATATACTCGATGCGTGCTGCTGATTTCCACTCCTTGGCGTTTCGCTGCGATCGCTTCTTTTGATTGACTAGCTGTTTTCAATAATTCAATCAGTGCAGTTTGCAGTTCGCCTGTCGCGTCGCTGAACTGGGTACGGATTTTGGAGACATAAGCTTGTTTACTATGAGTTTGAGCCAGATCAAAACTCGTGTCAGCAAACTGATCTAACTCGCCACTAAAGCCAAAAGTTTGACCATCCCAAGTTAAGTTATAAGTTTGGATTAAACAGGTTTGATCGGCTGGAAATTTTTGCAGTTGCCGTTTAATGGCTGTACAAAAAGCGGCACTGTGAGGATCGAGTGCAAGTAAAATAGTTGGTTTTGGCATGGGGACACTCTCAGAGTGCAAACTATAGGGCTAAATAATTGGCGTTGGGGACTTCCAAGAAATAAACGAACCACAGAGACACAGAGAACACAGAGGAATAAGGACGGAGAGAGTTTTTTTTGCCAGTTTTTTTATTTGGAAGTCCCTTGCAGAACAGTGGGATAAATTGGGGCAAGCAGGGGGTGAATTTTGGAAGTTGCTAAATAATCACATCTAAATCTTCTAGGTAAGCTTCAATTTCCTGGATTTCCATTTCTACCTGTTCTTGAATCTGGGCATCAACCTTGCCATCTTTTAAAACCTGATTGAGGTGATTGATGTAGTTTTGCAAAGTAGATTTGGCTTTTTCTTGGTCTTGGTGGGTAATCCGCTCAACTTTGTCAGAAATTTCCTTGACTAGAGGCAAGTTACTTTTGAAAGCTTTAAATGCTGATTTGCGATCGCTTCCCAATGGCAAAACTCCGCCCTCTAATCTTTTCGCTTGTTCTGTAGAAACAAAATATTTTTTACTCTGATTGACAACCAATTTATAAGGATCGGGTGCCAGCGCTAATGCAAACCAACGCAACGCCCCACCGTCGTCTTCTGGAGGAATTAAATTAGCTAAGTTTGTCCAATTGCGATGTAAGTGTTTGAAGACTTTATTCGGATCTAGGTAAGCTGACTCCAGTTCCTTCATTCCGTTGAAGGCAAATAAGGGAACACCGACTTCCACCCGAAACAGCATCACCTTATGAGGTTCACCTGTCGGTACGAAAGAAGGATTATTATTTCCTTTAGGCAAGCGATTAGAAAGAGGTGGATCGCTAAAAATTGTGTTGTTGCTCTCTACTCCGTAGTAATAAAATTCTGTGATTAAGTGTTGCTGTTGAATAGGAATTTCCGATACTTCATATTGCCAAAGGGGAACTGCAAGTTTGCCAAGTTGTTGCAAATCTTGCCCCGCATCTTCGGGATTACTATCTGCTAAAACCTGCTCAACAGTCATGCTGGTGAGAGGATAATAAGCTTCATCGACAAATTTCAGAATTTCGTTCTTGACATCTTCAGCTTTTTTCTCAGACCAATTGGTTAAAGTTTGAGACTGTTCTCGATGCCAACGGATAAAATCTTCGCCAGCAACTTTGGGACGTTTCGATTGCAGATTGATGCGCTGAATGGTGTGAATAAAAGGATTATCGTTACTTCCTTGACGATTGACCTCGTGATAACTCTGTTCTATATCTCGATAAACTTTATCTAAGTTGCTGTGTAGACGCTGACACTTTTCCTGGATTTGCTCTACCTTTGCCCGCAGTACACCATAGAGTTCAGCCGCTTTATCACACCGTTTCCAATGTAAATAAGTCTTCCACTTTTGGTCAGCCCGTTCTTTATATCTCTGACAAGCTGCTTGGATCGTGTTTTTATTTGGGAACCAAGTTTCTGCAACTTCTTTAATCTTTTCTTCTTGTGGTTCTAATTTCAAAGCATTGAAACTGGATTGTGCCTCTTGCGATTTCTGCTGCACACTTTGCTGTAATACGTCTAATTTTTGGGAAAGTTTGCTCAAAAATTCCAAAACATAAGCTAGCCCATTGGGACGGTTAAGACCGCGTTCCCAGAAAGTTGCGATCGCAGCAGATGCAGTCTGCTCTAAGCGAGAAAAACTCAATCCCAGTTCTTGAGCCGTCCGTTGTTCAAATTGATCTAACTGCCGTTTGTAGAGTTCTTTGATGGTTGGCAAAGCTGTGCGATCCTGACGGATTTCGCCAATTCTAAATTCGGGTTTCATCTGTCCACCGCGATCGCTTTCAGTCAACGCATTTAGGAGAGTAGTAGCTTCTGCTAATTTGCAATCTTCTAAAAATCGGGTAATGTCGCTTTCTAAATCCAGTGTTGCGGTAGATGCCATTAACTCATTCTTCAGCAAGCTTTGAGCATCCTCTAATTTCATCCGCTCGTATTGCTGTACTGGCAGAGTCAGGGTAGCAAAGCCAAAACTACAGTAATTGATATTGCGTCCTCGAACTTTTTCACCAGTTGCCAGATAAGCGCGAATATTATCAGCAACGTTTGCAGCGTCTAGACCGATTTGAGAACCAATCTGGATGTACAAGCCATCTGCAACTAAATTTTGCAAATCGTCAGGACGACCAACTACAGTCCCATTTTTGTTAACCCCGTCAATTAAAAATACAGCGTCAAAGGGAGGGCGATCGGCTTTGATTTTTTTAATGCCATAATCAATCTCAATACTATTAGATGGTGACAATCCCCAAAAGTGTTCGATTTCTTTGAGAGCGCCATAAGCATTAGACTTCACCAAGTGAGTTTGGGGAATATTGGCAAACACTCTCGGTAAAACAAATACGCCTGTAATATTAGAAAAATTATTGAGATGTTCTCGTGTTAAAAAAGCCGTATCTAAGAATGTGCCACTGCCCGTTCCACCAGCCAAACTGCCAACAATAAAAACTTCGACACCATCCCGACTGGAAACTTGAAAGTTATCTGAAAATGCTTGTTTACTAGTGCGAATTTCGCGGACAGCATTGATTGCTTGAGCAATTAATGCGTCAATATCGCCTACTTTCGCAAACAAAGCGAGCCGTCCCCGTGCCCGAATCTGTCCGGCACCACTGATCAAGCTGGCTGCGGAAATGTCTCTAGGCCACCATTCAGCGATGTGGTCGTTACGTGTTAGCGGTAGGGGATTTGCGACAGAAATTGCATAAAGTTCATTAGGTTCTAAGATAACCTTGGTGCCATCAGGTGATTTTTCTCGTTCTTGGATATTTTCAGTAGTATCAATAGAAATAAAACGAATAACTTCTGGTACTGAGCCGTAAACATCTATAAATCGCTTTTTGAGTTTGAGTACAACTTCATAACCCGTTCCTCCTAGCCCGATAACAACGGTAGGACGAAAAACAACCGTGGGACGCACAACCGTGGGACTTAACATTCACTTTCCTGTGATATTATTCAAAAGTTTGTCTGCCCACTGCTTGTCTCAGAGGGTCTTTGGTGTTCAATCCAGTTAAATTGCAACTTAACGTTGCCAATCTCGATGATGTCCTCGTTGAAGAGTTCATCTGTATTTATCTTTTTAGTATTGACAAAAATTACACCTTTCAAACACCGCAAATCTATATTCTTTTTGCCTAACCGCCAAACTGTGACTAACTCGGCATCAGAATTTGTCGTAGCGATAGCTGGTATCAATTCACTCAGGCATACTCTACCCTTGTGTAGGTTAGTGAGACTAATCTCTTCGTCTTCCGATGATTGTGGCAGTGGTTCTAGCACTACCAACGCTCCTTCTAAGCGTTTACGGTTGCGGAAATCTTCGGCTAATTCCAAGGGAGTTTTGCGTTGAATCAAACAAATTACTATTAGGGCGATTAACAACACCAACAGCACTAAGAGCAACCAAATAACTATTTTCCGCCATAGGGGCATCAAAATATACAGATGAGCTTCTGCACTTACAGGATTAGCAATTGAGTTATCGGGCTTCACGACTAAGGTAAAGGTGCGATCGCCTGCAAAACTGCTATCAGTAATCTGCAACTGCACAGGAATTCTACTTTCTCCTGGTTGTAAGGATATGGCTGCTGAAGGCTCTGCTATAGAAACGTCTTTGGAATTGCCTTGTAGTTGTAAGCTAGCTGTTCCAGATATATTGGTGCGAACTACAAAAGTTTGGGTTTCAGTGGTTTTTCCTGCTTCTATTGAGCCAAAATCTATCTTTGTCGGTTGTATTTGTAGTTGTGACTGAATGGTTACAGGGAGGTCAATTTTAATTGGTGCGATCGCTTGATCTGCACTTGTCAACACCAAGCGCAAGCTACTAGCGCCTCCCTTTGCCTCCGGTGGTATCTGTAAACGCACAGGAATGGCTGTTGCTTGATTAGCAGCTAAGTTGATGGTGCGATCGGGTGAAATTAAGCGAATACCACTTTGCTGAGGGTCTTCCAGTTGCAAACTTACCTTAGCATTGACATTACTAATACCATTAATATTGAGCGGTTCAGTAGTTGCTCCCGGTGATACTGGCGGTAAGTTGGTAGTAGGGAAGTTAACATCAAGTTTGGGTTTAATAAGCGCTGGTCGGATATTTTGAGCCAGTTGGTTTAACTGAACTCCTCCAGGATCTCGCAATACCTGCCCCTTACCACAAAGCGCTGGATTGCTAGCAAAGTCATTCAGTTGCTTTTCGTGTTCTTTTAATCCTAAAGACACAAAAAATATGTAGGGTTTGCATTGTTGCTCGCGTAGAAATTGGGTATTACCAGGAATAGAAACAGGATTAGGAATACCACGCACATCTTCTAATCCGTCCGTCAAAAATACTATACTAACAGTACGACCAAGAGCATCAGCACGTTTATTTAACAGAGCAGAATGTTCTAAAGCCTTTTGTACAGCCTTCCCTGTATGAGTACGCACACCCTCAGCTTGAAGTGCGCTAATTATTTGTTTGAGTTTACCTCTGTCTGGATTACTGTTAATAGTGATATCATTGGCGTTTAGGGTGACATCTCGATCGAAGCTATAAATAGTAACTGTATCGCCTAATCTAGCCGTGTTAACAAATTCAGTAATAGAATTTTTTACTGGTTCAAAAATATTTTTTGTTCCACCTACACCACGCATTGAAGCAGAAGTATCTACTACTAAAATCCAGTCAATTCCTCCTTTTGGAGTAGTCTGAGCAGATGCACCACACAAGTTATAAATTGATATTAGAGCCAAAAAAATAATGCTTTGGATTGAACTAAATTTCAACCAAAGCTTGAAGTATCTAAAATTCATTGATAGATTTCTCCAGACAGATAATTTTTATATTGAGCTTTCTCAAAGCGGTAGATTAAGAATTGAGATTTAGTTCTCTTGATGTTTGTAAATATTTTTTGATAGTATCTATATACTTCTCTTGGCAGTTTTGTAATAAATAAACTAAAAATTCTAATCTGATGAATTGATTCCATTTTTTTATCTACTAAATCTAGGATAAATCTGCTATTTAAATTCAAGAAACAATATAAAAGTTTGAACAAGTATGTAAACAAATCTATTATATATTATTAATAATCCCACTTATCGAATGTGATAATGCCATTTAACCAATAAATAGTTAACCTCCGATAAAAGCGCTAAAATTGCTAATATTTTTTGCTTTAATCATATTTAAAAATGGATTTTATAGAAAAGTTACACAAACTTTGAATGACTAATTATTTTTTTTAATTAAAAAAGATAAATGGTGCTAATCAGCATTTTATCAAGTTATATGTTAACTACTATTTTCAAAATTGTCACGTTTTTTTGTAGACATTAAAGTTATCAAAAGCTACCAATTTAATTTATCGAGTCAGTAAATATATACAAAATAGTTGAGAAAATTGGCAAAATAATTTTATATTTCCGTTTAATTAGCCTTGACAGTGACAAGGAGAAATTGTTGATGCTTGTAGTTATAGCAGTTTCCAAATAATTAACCACATCAAAGTAGTACAAATTGACTGCTATAACGTGCGGGAAGGTAAGCGCATTTGCGTTTAAATTTCAACCCTCAATTCGTCCCGATTTTACACAAAGCTACACTAAGAATCATGACCAACTAAGGGCAACAACAAGCGGCTAACTACCCGATTATCTGGTAATTGATAGAAATTCAACTCTCCTCCCAACTCCTGCACAAGGTTTTGGCAAATGAGCAGATGTAAACCTGGTGGTTGGTCGAGATTGGAGGGAGCCAGCACATCTTTAGGTGTATTTTGATGTAGTTCTGTGAGTAACTGTGGTTCGATCGCACCGTTGTATGTAATCGACAGTTCTAGCGATGTCTGATGTTCATCTCCAGTGCTTGCAGAAGAATGCTTTGCGTCTACCTTTTTAGATGCATCTAAACGGCGACACCAAATATCAATTCTGCCTCCGGCTTGAGAACGGTTACAGGCGGTAAGCAATAATTCATGGATAACTAACTCAATTTTGACAATATCACCAGCGATCGCCATTGCGGATTTTGCATTGGGGGCAGGAACGCCTCTGGCTAATGAAGAATTCTTGGACGATTCTTGCTCGTCAATTGGTTGTCCCAAACCATGTACGCCAATCCACAGCTTTTGTTGTTTCAGTTCATTTTCGATGCGTTCGAGCGATCGCTTCAGTAAACTGGCTATGGACATAGTTTCCCAACTGATATGTAACTGCCAATGCTCAAGTTTTAGCATTCCACTCATAGAGGTAACTGTGTGGTCTAACTGCCGCAGCAATAGCTGGTACCGCATCTGAGTCAGTTCGTTAGCAGGAATACCCAAATCATGTATTTGTTTAAGGGATAGTGCCGTTATTCTTTGAATTTCCTCTAAGCGACGATGTTTGTACCAGTTGAGTTGTCGTAATTCTTCTGTTGTGGATTCTAGAAGTCGGGTAATTTGCTTTTCACGACGCCACCAGGCTAATTGAGCAATTAAAGTTGCTGTTGCAATGAGGCTTTGTTCTGACCAGCGACGCTCTTGATAATCTGCTAACAATACTACACCTGTAGCTTCATAAACAGCATTGGTACGTAATGCCATCAGAAAAATTTGACCTTTGTCTGGAACACTCAACCATTTCCGGGTTTCCGGGGGTAAATTATCTACCTTCAAAGTCAGATAACTTTCCGTAGCAAGTGCCCACTGAATTAAGGCTTCAGCCTGGATAGGAAGAGATGCATCGGAAAAAATCCCAAATAGACTATTGTCAATCACTCCAGGAATAATTTCTGCCCGACTTTCACCAGGCGACCAGGATAGCAGTAGCGCTAGGGGACAGCCCAAAATTGATGCTATTTGTTCGAGTGCTGTATGTTCTAAATGCTTTTTTTCAACCTCGATGCTGTTCTGGGATTGTGTCAGGATGCGTAGGCATTGCTCAAATGCCTGGGAAACTTTTTGCTGCTGGGTAGTGCGGTTATGTAATTGCCACTGACGAACAATTACACCAATCTGCTGACTAACAGCCCAGAGTAATTCTTTTTCCAGAGTTGTCCAAGAACGATGGGCTTCGTGAGCGATGACCAAAAGTGGCGCTGGTGTATGACTGTGAGTGCATTTACAAATAAGTAGCGATCGCACACCATTTTCTAATAAAGAGGGACGCCAATTAAAAAAGCGTAAATCTTCATCTAAGTTCTCAATTTCCACCGCTTGAGTTGAACGTTGCAAAAGCTCTTCATCTAATTCTTTGAGAGTATGAAGACTAAATGCAAAGGATCGGCGATTATGGGGCTGACTTTGGTAAATAAATTGATAATTATTCTGCTCGGGGTCATACTGTAACAGCAAAAAGCGGGTGGCAGCTAATCGAGCTAAAACTCTTTTAGCACAGCTATTTAAAGTTTCCTGAAGGTCATGTTCGCTATAAATACCTTGGGCAACTTGGCCAGTCAGTTGGGCATCCTCTTGAATCTGTGCGATCGTGCTTTCCATGCTTTCGGTAGATGCAACCATAGAAATTAAGCCAGCAGTACCTTGGACAAAATTTCTGTCTGTCTCTGTCCAGATTCGAGGTTCATTGCTTTCCACCGCCAGAAAACCGAGCAAGTTCTTTTGCCAAATAATCGGAGCTGCTAGGAGCGATCGCACCTTCAGCCGTTGCAGTAATTTTGCCGTAAAATGGCTTTTCAGAGAACTGCGTGCATCACCAATCGAGACAATTTGGTTAACTGTCAAAGCATAATAAAAGTCACTCAACTCTTGTACTGTCATTCCCGCTGCTTGCTGGGTGCTAGTATTGCGATCGATTTTCACAAGCTGATTGCTCATCCGACACCAAAAGTAGCGCCCTTCCCGCTCAAACCAATAAACATTTGTCCGGCTGGGCGAGACAAATTTATGAGTTGCTTGCACTGCTGCTTCAAGTCTTTGATTAAGGTTAGGGAGGGTGCGTAAATTTTCTAGCAATTCTAATAATGGCTCGTCGCTTCTCTTGGTTTGCTTGTGGTGCAAATCCATCTCTTTTTGATAAAGCACTGCCCCCAGTTCGCCTAAAACCATCATCAAACGTGCTTTTGCTTCCCCTGTGAGTAGGTAGCCCCAGCGTTCTGAACCCAGTAACAACAAACCCAAGCAACGGTCTTTATAGCGAATTGGTAAAATAATCGTTCCCTGGATGTGGAATTTTTCGGCAATTTTTCGCCATTCGGCAGCGCGGACTTCAGTTTGTAAATCAGCCACGCCTAAAGGATGCTGTTCAATTACTACTTGCTCTAATAAATCCCCAGGACTAAGAACAACTCTTTGCCGTAAAAAGCTCGTGTCACGATCGGGTGTGATGCCTCCTTTACCGAACAATATGTGATTCAGGCGATCGTAAAGAGCAAGCCAAATCAGGCTGTAGTCAAATTGTTCCTTGAGATAAGAAATAGTAGTTTCAATCAGAACTTCAACATTATCTTCTTCCCTAAGGCTCTGGAGGACTCGCCCCAATGAGAGGATCTGCTGTTCGGCGGCTATAGGTTTTTGCGGCTGCCCCATCTGATTTATTGGTTAACATAACTTGTAATATATAAGATGCCCAGAAAAGCACCCTGAGTAATATTGCCACAAGTGTTTAATATTGAACCTGGACAGCTTAATAGGAAATTAAGCTAATCAACATTCAAATTGCATTCCTTATCTTTGCGTCTTTCTAGCGATTTGAACTATGCAACTTAATATAGCTGCCTCCTGAATGTTTAACTCAGATTAAATAACTTTTGCATGAAGTATCTTTTATGACCAAGTGGATAATTTTCTTGAAGAGCAAATACACTGTAGCCTTGAGATTCATAAAATTCCTTAGCTTGAAAGTCTAATGTCTCAAGATGAACCCCTACACAGTTTTGCTTTTGACCTTCTTTTTCAGCAATTTTAAGGATGTTGCTTCCAATCCCTTTGCCGCGTAAGTCTTCTTGAACAACTAGAACTCTGATATAAAGCCAATTGCAACCGATTTCACCCAAAACTCCACCAACAATCAAACCTGATTCATCTCGTGCAAAAACTGCTACAGGTTCCCACTCCGATAACGTAAAAAAATGTTGATTGAACTCGCGAATCATTTGGATGACGGTCATCCGATCCTGCTGAGTTACTTCCTGTTCTACTTGAACTGTAATCATCCTGATTTTTTCTGGCTAAGGTTTTGACTAATACTCATTGCCCACTCCTACAGAATTACGGAGTGAATTCTGACACCTTAGCGGAGCTTTCCTTGTTCTGCCCCTGACTTGTGAGTTTTTCTTTATAAAAGCTAATGGATATTTATAAATTTGCCATTCGTCCGCTTTTGTTCAATGTGGTAAAAACCGATTCAGAGTGGTTACACCAGCAGACGATTCGCAGTTTTAATTTGCTATCGCAAACCCCTGCAAGTTGGGTAAACCAACGCCTAAAGCATTCCTTATGTCTATACGATTCCCGCCTAGAACAAAATTTGTTTGGGCTAAACTTCCCAAATCCTGTAGGGTTAGCAGCTGGTTTCGACAAGGATGGAGTCGCTGCCGGTATTTGGTCTAACCTGGGTTTTGGTTTTGCAGAACTAGGAACTGTAACTTTTCACGCACAACCGGGAAATCCCCGTCCCCGTTTGTTTCGCTTGCCGTTGGACAAAGCTGCTCTGAATCGGATGGGCTTTAATAATCGCGGTGCAGCAGCAATGGCGGCACTTTTGGCACAGCAAAAGCAGAAGTTAACCCAGTCAATACCTATAGGGATAAATTTGGGGAAATCTAAGGTAACTCCCCTAGAAACAGCCGCCCAAGATTATCTCGATAGTTTTCGCTTACTCAAGGATTTGGGAGACTATTTTGTTGTTAATGTCTCTTCGCCAAATACGCCAGGGTTGCGATCGCTCCAAGATGCTTCTATGCTCAGTGCCATCTTAGATTTATTACGACAAGAAAACACTACACAAAAACCCATTTTTGTCAAGATAGCGCCAGATTTAGAATGGGAAGCGATCGCTGACATTATAACTCTTGCTAAAACTTACCAACTGGCGGGAATTATTGCCACTAACACCACCATCCGCCGTGATGGACTGAAAACCCAGGTAATTGACCAAACAGGCAAATCACCCCAGGATGAAGCTGGCGGAATTAGCGGTGAACCATTGCGCGATTGCTCCACTGAGGTAATTCGTTTTATTTGGCAGCAAACCCAAGGACAAATTCCGATTATTGGCGTTGGTGGCATCTTTTCTCCTGAAGATGCTTGGGAGAAAATTACTGCTGGTGCTAGCCTGATCCAGGTTTATACAGGCTGGATTTATGAAGGGCCACTGATGGTGCGCCGGATTTTAGCAGGTTTGCTTTCCAAGCTAGAACAAAGCGGATTAAATTCCATCAACGAAGCTGTAGGTTTACAAGCAAAAATTCAAAAATTCTAATTTTGAATTTTGAATTTTGAATTGTTATCCTTCTTCCTCCACTGGGAAAAACTCCTTAGTTTTTTCCGAGAATGTCCAGGCTATACCATCAGGGTCTTTGCTGCGACTCCACTCTGGAAACTCTGGATCGTTTCGCCGTTTATAAACCGTGCTGGAATAGACATTTAGCCGTTTGGCAAGTTCAGATTGAATTAGAGAGCCAAAAATTAACTGTTTTTCCAGCGATCGTTTAGCTTCCTCATGAGTTGTCTGTGGTGGTGATTCGGTTTCTGGTTCCTCCTGTGGGGTTGGTGGTGGTGCTAGGAGCGATCGGGCAGTTTTAGTAACTGGTTGAGCAGGAAGTTCTTTGACAGGCTCACTACTGTCAAGGATATTGCCGAGAATACTGGCAGTTATAAAATAATAAGACTGCCCCGCATCTTCGGAGTTCACTATACTGGCACCAAATTCCGAGGCTTTACTATCCAAGTAGCGTTTTGCCGTTGTTCCAGGAAAATTGCCCCTGATTGCCAAGTCCATTGGCGTAAGTCTGCCTTGATTTTCCCGAACCAACTGATGAAAAATTGGGTTAACTCGAACAGTCCACTGTTGCCATTGATATTCCTGCCAAAGCTTAAAGCCAATTACCAGGAAAATTACCGCCAGTAAAATTCTCCATGTAGTAACCAGGAAAATAATCAAAAACGAGATGGGCAAAAGTAGAACGAGAAAAGCCTTGCCGTTACCTTCTATGGGTTTCTCACTCATGCCGATTTTTGCCAAGTGAATTTTAGGAAATAATATTATATTGGCAAAAATTGAGACACTTTTTTGTATCGTTTGGCAAAGTTGCGGCAAAAGTTTCGGCAAAAGCTTTATTCAGTAAGTGTTATAGGCTTATTACCTTTTTGCTCATACTAAGATTGGTCTGCGATGCCTACGGCGGTAAACTACGCGCAAAAGTTTCTACCAGAGAAAATAAGAGGGTTTTTAACTCAACCAAGAACTCTATAAGTTAGCTTACCAGTCCCTTGACAACAAATAATACATATACTACATTAGTAATACAAGTCAACTTTACTTGATATGTGGTGGGTAGCTCAGTGGTTAGAGCGCCTAAACATCCTTATTCAACCCTTGCCTGAAAAGGCCGACGAATTGAGGGTTATCGCCTGCCAAGCGGGAGGTCGCAGGTTCGATTCCTGCTCCACTACACCAAATAATTTGAGATTTTAAATTCAATCCAAAATCTCAAATCCAAAATTTTTATGTGGCGGGTAGCTCAGAGGTAGAGCGCTAAACATCCTTGTTCACCTCTTGCCTGAAAAGGCCGACGAATTAGGGTTATCGAATAGGGTTCGAGAGGTCGCGGGTTCAAATCCCGCTCCGCTACACCAAATAATTTTGGATTAAATTTAAAATCCAAAATCGTTCGACTGAGCGTAGCCGAAGTCCAAAATTTTCATGTGGCAGGTAGCTCAGTTTGGATAGAGCGCCGAAAAACATCCTTGTTCACACCTTGCCTGAAAAGGCCGACGAATTAGGGTTATCGCCTGTTAAGCCGGATGTCGTGGGTTCAAATCCCGCTCTGCCACCTTTCATTTTTGCCTGCAAAGGCCGGGAGATGAAGCGATGAATTACAATTTTTTCACTAACAAGAAAACAACTACACCCCAAAATCAACCTATCCCCGGACGAGAAGCCGAAATGGTTCAGGGACGTTCCGGCGGCTTTATGTTTGATGCTGGCATTTGGAAGATGCTGCGGCGTTGTCTGTTGGTTGGCACAGCAAAAAGCACTTACTACGCTGGTAAACAGGAATTAACTGAAGATTTTGTGACAGTTGTAAGACTTGCTGTTGCTGAAAATCCCGGTCGTGTAGCAGAAGAAATTTTATATGCTAGCGATGGACGCGCCATCAATAACAGTGCGCCTATATTAGCTTTGGTACTGCTCTCTATGGGTGAAGCACCAGAAGCAAAACAGGCGTTTGGTGAAATCTTCCCGCAAATTGTCCGCACTGGTAGCCACTTCTACGAATGGCTAAACTACACAAAATCTCTGCGGGGATTTGGTAAAGTCGTGCGGGAAGCTGGTAAAACTTGGCTCTCAAGGGAAGATGTCAAGGGTTTAGCTTATCAACTATTGAAATATCAACAGCGTCAAGGCTTCTCCCACCGAGATGCGTTGCGGTTGTTCCATGTCAAACCGCCTACAGAAAATCACCGTCAACTATTTGAGTGGGTAGTTAGAGGCTGGGAAGAATTGCCAGCAGATATCCCCTCAGAAGCGTTGGCGCAGATTTGGTGGTATGAGTGGCTGAAGCGGAATCCTACCCAAACCCATGAAGCTATTTCCCAAGGACGCTTAACCCACGAAATGGCTGCACCTGTGGGCAAAATGGATCGGCAAGCTTGGCAACTGCTATTTCAGGAAATGCCAATAGGTGCAATGTTACGTAACTTAGGTTCTTTAACTGAACTGGGTGTGTTGCGGGCCGATGAAAGCGCCAATTTGCTGCAAGTGGAAGCAGTTCTTAATCGCAGAGAACATCTGCGTAAAGGTCGCATCCATCCGATTGATGTTTTGAAAGCACTCAAAACTTATCAATCTGGTGGGACATTAGGACGCAGTAAGAAAACTTGGAACCCAGTTCCTCGGATTGTGGACATTTTAGAAAAAGCGGTTGAACTGTCTTTTGATGTTGTGCAACCCACACGTAAAGTATTCATGCACGCCGTAGATGTTTCTGGTTCTATGGGTAACTTGGTTGCAGATATGGGACTGACTTGTTGTGAAATTGCCACCACAATGGCATTGGTGACAGCAAAAGCAGAAAAAAACTACATGATTCGCGGCTTTGCTACCGAATTCCGTGAATTGGATATTACTGCTAAAGATAGTTTTAGTTCTGCGGTTCGCAAAGCTAGCAACCAAAACTTTGGTGGAACGGATGCATCGGTAGCTTATGACTGGATGATTAAGAATAAGTTCAAAGCAGATGTAGTCTGCTTTTGGACTGACTCGGAAAGCTGGTCGGGAAATAAGCATCCAAGTCAAGCGTTGAAGCAGTACCGGAAAAAGGTAAATCCTAACGTCAAGGCGGTGTATGTCACCTTGACACCTTACCAAATTACCTTGGTAGATCCTGAAGATTCGCTATCTTGGGATTTGGCAGGGTTCGACCCAGGTACGCCTCGAATCATCCAGATGCTGGCTATGGGTGAATTGTAGATATTGCTGAAGGGTAAAGGATGAAAAACTTTATCCTTCATGCTTCATGGCGGGTTATCCTTGTTCGCAACTTGCCTTTCGGGGACGAAGAATTTAGGGTTGTCGGTTACGTCTCCACCATTGTGGGGATTAGCGGGTTCAATCCCCGCACCCGCCTTTGTTTGATTTAATTTTTGAATGGTCGTTTTTCTATTTCAGCGATGGGTAAGAGTAGGGTGTCTTAGAATTTTATATTAGTTATTAAATAGTTTGATCAACAATTTTATCAAGCGGTTTTTGATTCTATTATTTCTATAGCCTGTTGATAGTAATCATTTGCTTGCTTGTATTCTCCTAAAGCACGATAAGCATGACTTAGATTACAAAAAGTAATATGTAAACCCTGTCGTGCCAAAGCTTTGAGCTTAAAATTACCAATATCCTCTGCAATTGCCAATCCTTTTTCATAAAAATCAATCGCTTGATTATACAGATTAAGCAAACTGTGTTTAAATTTAAAAGCTAGGTTGTTAAGGACGCTACCTTGAGCAATTAAAGCCTCCCCCAAACCTTCTAAAGCAAAAGAAATCATGCTACTATCACCAATATCTTGTGCAACTCCCAGACCTTTATTAAAAAAGGTAATTGCTTGTTCGTATTGTCCCATTTGATTGTAATTAGATGCTATGTTGTTTAAAATAGCACCCTCAGAGCAATAATTACCAACATTATTTTTAAAGTTAGTACCAACTTTTTCTAGCATTTCTAGCGAGTTATGATAGTAATCAATTGCTAGCTGGTGTTCCTTAAGAAAACCATAAATATTACCCAATCCGCAGAGCGCAGTTGCTTCTAATTCTAAGTCACCAATCTCTTGAGAAATTGTTAAAGATTTATTTGCATATTCCATTGCTTTTTTTGAATTTACTTGCCGCAAATAAACGTTACTTATATTATGAAGTGAAACTGCTTCCCATGATTGATTGTTAATCATCCTTGCTATTACTAGGTGCTGCTTGTGGCATTCTAATGCCTCCTCATATTGCTCAAGCCGTTCATAAGCATTACCCAGGCTACATAATGCATCGGTTTCAGCCTGATAATTACCTAACTCCCGTGCAATTTTTAGTCCTTGCAAACAAATTTCTATAACTTTGTTAGGCTGTCCGAGATAAAGATAAGCACTACCTAATCTTGTTAGAATTACTGCCAATTTTTCTATTTCTAAACTACTTTTATCGAATACCTGTAATAGATACTCATACAGTTCAGCTAGTAGAGTGTTATAACCTCGCAAATGTAAATATTCATCAATGTATAAAACTAGTATTTCATAAGCGTGAAGAAATGCCTCTACTTCACAAGAAAGATAAAAAATATCTACGAATGGCATCACATGATCCAGTGTTTCCCAAGTATCTAAGGTTGGAGTAATTGAAAGATAATAAATCGCTAATTTACGAGCAAATGCTTTTTTGTAGAATGCTTCTTCTAGCTCAGATGTCTTTTGTTTAGCATACTGTAAAACAAATGGGTGGAACTGGTATTTTTGTCTTGCTGGCAATAAATCCAGTAATGAACGACTTATAAGCTCATCTAAAGCTTGTTGAGTCTCCCAAGCATTAATAGGCTCTTGTACCGTTTGATTATCTGAAGGTTTTAGCTGAACAGAAATATTATTTGTTGGACTTCCCCAAATACTAGTAAGTTCTTCTGCCTCAATTAAAGCTTCGGATGCTGTATATAGGTCAAAATCATGACGGAATATACTGAGGTTGAGAAAGAATCGTTTTAGCTTTGGGTTTAACTCTTTAAAATGTTGCTCCAGAATCCAGACAAACCGGAATCTTTCTCGATCTCGATACGTCATAGTAACATTATTCAATAACAAGTCAAGTTGGCTGAAACGAAGTTTTTTGGCTTTCAGTATATGAGTACCTGGTTTTAACTTTGATGCCACTAACCGCAGCATCATTGGATGTCCATCGAGATATTTAGAAAAATCTTGTAGTTCTTCGTCAGATCCGACAATACCTAAATCTAATAATAATTTTGCACCTTCAGTAACTTTGAGTCCTTGCAAGGATAGCCAATAGCCATGACCTTCCATGACTTCTGGTTGAATCTGGGTTGTTAGCAGTATCTTACTGGTTGTTCCATGTTCAATCCAGCGATTGAAGAAGTATTTGTAATGTTCCCGAAAATGACGCTCCTGATCAAGCAGTGTTTCTAAGTTATCGAACACTAACAAGCATGGCCTTTGTCTCAAAATGTCCAACAAAGCAAAGATGAGCTGGCTTGGTTCGCGTAGTATCGCCAACTCTTCTGAAGATTTCCCAGCTAGTTCAGTCAAAGCTTTCTTTGCAAATACACTGAAATCAGTGCCTTCTCTAACATCAGCCCAGAATCCAGCTTCAAATAGCTGAGATTCATACACTTTGGCTACTAGACAGGATTTACCTATCCCAGTTAAACCTTGGATTCCAATAATGTTTACATCGTTATCAGCTAACCAAGTCGTAATTTGCTGGATTTCTTGGCCACGTCCTTGCCAGTTTTTAAGCGTTGGTGGATAGTGAATTAAGTTAGCCGAAGAATTAGCCTTCTGCTCATTTTGTTGTATTCCAGCCTCAATGCTAATAACCTGAGCGGAAAAATCGTCCTGAAAACTAACATATTTGATCGCATCCTCACGCCCCAAAAAATCAGAATTGTTGGATATTGGTATTTCAGAGACTGACTCTTGAGGCTGAGGGTTTGCGGCTGAGTGCTGAGATTGTACATTTGATTGAGCAAATATCCTTGTCAGTTCACTCAGTTCAACACCTAATACAGTTGCTATCTTTGCAAGTGTTGTTGGTTCAGGAGAAGCAATTTCACCACTGGCAATCCTACCAATATGAGCTATACCCAGACCAGTTTCTTTTGCCAATCTGTAGTTTTTGAAGCCTTTTTGTATAAGTAATTCCTTAAACGCCTCTCCAGCTTGCTTGTTCTTTTTAGCTCTTGTCACTGTGAATAAACCTCTATGTTCAACGGTTGCACGTTCAACTAGTTGCACAACTACAACTATTCAAATTTTAGAAGACGAACAAAACTAGTGAATAGCAAGTAAACCGATAAGTCCACGGATAATTTAATATGCGTCACAATAACTTACAGCAAGAAGTAATTCAACTTGAGTTGCTTAAAAAAACTTTGCACGGTTGGCAGCCAGCTTTTCCAGTTGTTGAAAGCTATGAATGGTCAACTGATCAGCTAGAGCATCACTTCGGTATTTCACGCCAAGAGTTATACAAAATCAAGAGTAAACCCCATCTCTGGCGTTCCTCAATTTTGGTTTTTTTACACCTGCGAAAAAATAAATGGCGGGTTTACAGCCTCAACCCTCTACAAATTGGGGGATAAGGTAAAAGTTGTTGCCCCAAATGCGATCGCAAAGCTCTTAGGGGTGACTCTGTTCAAATATTAAACCGAGTCGGTATCTCACCAGAGGATCGTCTTGCAGACAACCAGCTGTCTGTTTAAAAAAACCAGAAGGCCACCCCAATTCTTCGGATGTTTTTACCTGCACTGGTGCTTCAATGTTACCTTTTGCTGCAAACACTTTGAGAGCATCAACAATTACTTCCTCTGGTGAAGCATACTTACCACTTTCAATCTGAGTTTGGATGAATTGCTCTATCTCTGGATTTAAGAACACATTCATAGATTTATTTACAAGGGTGCTTTTCCATAACTATTTTAGTCTGAGGTGAGATTATAACTGAAGATTAAGCAGTTACTTATATGCTTTGCATTAAAAGCGCGATCGCAAACTTCTACCTCTTGTAGAATAGACAAGATGCTTGTTTTGCAACATAATGTAATATAAATTAGCAATAACCGAGCGATGCCTACGGCGGGCTGCGCCTACGCTGTTCCTTTTGGAGCTAATTGCTATTAATGCGGCAATGTGCTACATATCAGCCTGGTTTCATCCCTATTTGTCCACCCAAAGACAGTAGATAAAGTTTTGTGTGAATAACTATAAGGGATGAAATAGCTCTGCTTTCCAAACAGTAAAAAAGGAACAGATTTTTATGACATTTGATTACGACCTGTTTGTCATTGGTGCTGGGCCTGGGGGATTGGCAGCAGCTAAAAGAGCAGCTAGTTACGGTGTACGTGTCGCTGTTGCTGAACAAGAAGCCATTGGTGGAACCTGTGTAAATCGCGGTTGCGTTCCCAAAAAACTGATTGTCTACGCCGCTGACTTCGCCCTGCAAAATCAAATAGCGCACAGTTATGGGTGGAGTGACTGTCAAACATACTTTGACTGGACATTATTTATTAAGTCAGTACATCAGCATATTGACAGCATTAACCAGTCGTATTTTCAGCAATTGCAAAAAGCTGGAATCGAACTAATTTCTGAATATGCCACTTTCATTGATAGCCATACTATCAATATTAATGGACGCAAAGTTACAGCAGACAAAATTTTAATTGCTGTGGGAGGGCAACCCCTCAAGCCCGAAATCCCCGGAATAGAATACGCCATCACATCTCGCGAAATGTTTCAATTACCTTATTTGCCGAAACGTTTAGCAATTATTGGCGGCGGCTACATTGGCGTAGAATTTTCCAGCATGATGCACGCTTTCGGCTGCGAAGTGACGGTGATTGAAAAAGACAAGATGATTTTATCGGGGTTTGATGATGACATTTGCTCTGCTGTACAACAGGGTTTGATTAAACGCGGAATTAAGTTATTCACCAATAGCACCGTTGGTGAAATCAAATTCTCAGAAGAAGGTTTCTTGTTAAGTATTACTGGTGAGAGCCAAGAAATAATTACAGCAGATACCATTCTAGTTGCCACAGGTTACGTTCCAAATACCAAGAATCTTGGGTTGGAAAATGCCCATGTTGAACTTGGCGAACATGGTGCAATCAAAGTAGATGAATACAGCCGCACCAGCCAAGAAAACATTTTTGCTGTGGGTGACTGCACCAGCCGCGTGCAATTGACTCCCGTGGCAAAAGCAGAAGGTATTGCCTTTGCCGATACAGTTTTTGGGAACAAGGCGCAAAAACTAAATTATAATTATGTGCCCACTGCTGTTTTTTGCCGTCCAGAAGCGGCTAGTGTGGGGATGACGGAGGCGAAAGCACGGGAAAAATTTGGTGAATCTGTACAATGCTACCGCACTCAGTTCCAACCACTGTTGTATCAGCTAATCGAACAGAATGAGCCAACCACTATAAAGTTAGTGTTAAATGGTGATTCTGGGCAAGTTTTGGGCGCTCATATGGTGGGCGAAAACGCAGCAGATATCATTCAAAGTCTCGGCGTGGCAATTCGCAAGGGCATTACCAAGGAAGATTTGGATGAAACCATAGGCATTCATCCCACGACAGGAGAAGAATTTCTGTCGTTAAATTAAAATCATGTGCAGGGCTGAGTGAAAAAGGCACAAACGAGAAGGGGCGGGGTGGATGGGGGAAAATTCTTCTTCTCTGCCCCGTCTGTGCGTAGCAAGATCCCTATAAGGGTACAATGCTGAATTATTATTCTTGTCTATCTTGTCTGTCTTGTCCTTCCGAGCAAGATTTTGTGGGAATGCCTAAATCGTCCAAAGTATTCATTAATGAGTCATCCTGCGGTATGGGGTATCTGCTTTGGGAATTTACAACATCGTCAAAACCTTCAAGAACTGCAAGATCCTTAAGAGCCTCTGATGCAGACTGATATCGCTCTTTAAAGTCATCCTTCACCATTTTACTGAGAATCTGAGCTAGGGAGTGGCTCACCTGGCAGCGTAGTTTACCGCCGTAGGCATCGCTCCATTTGACCTCCCCATCATCATCTCTACCTAGCTCGCGGGGTGCCACACCAGTCAAGGCTTTAATCCCAACCATGCCGACTGCATAGATATCACTACTGTAGTGTGGACGCCCAAAATATTGTTCGCTTGGTGCGTAACCCTGAGTACCAATGCCAATGGTGAAGGGGATTTGCTCTTGACTATCGAGCGGTTTTGTGCTGACTTCTTTGACAGCTCCAAAGTCAATCAATACCAATTTTCCGTCTGAGTGTCGCCGGATGATATTGCTGGGTTTAATATCCCGATGAATGACGTTGTTTTTATGGACAAATGTTAATGTTTGCAATAAATCTCTGACAATTTTGATAACTGCAATTTCATCAATTGCTCTACCTGCTGGGAGTTCTTGATTTAAAGGATGACCAATTATCTGTTCTTGGACTAAATAAAATTCTTCATCTTCTTCAAAATACGCCAAAAGTTGGGGTACTTGACTGTGCGTACCCAATTTTTCTAGTGTTTGCGCCTCTGAGCTAAATAAACGTCTGGCAAGCTGCAATCCTTCTGGTTTGGTGTTGGCTGGTTTTAGTTGCTTGACAACACATCGTGGATTACCAGGACGTTGGGTATCTTCGGCAATGTAGGTTTCGCTGAATCCACCGGAACCGAGAACTTTGATAATTTTGTAACGTCGAGCCAAGACTTTCCCTGATAAGGCCAAATCTCGTTGCTGGATTAGGTCTTGCAAGTCATCTTGTTGGCTGATAATCTCTTGGACAACGGCGGAAGTTTTATACTTCTGAAAAATGTCTACTAATTGGCGTTTTCTGATGCTTTCTCTGACTAATGAGGTTATTAGGTAGCAAAGTCCGATCGCAGCGATCGCGATCGTTGGTACAGTAGTGGGAAAAATTAACGCACCATAGAGAAAGAAGCCATAGCTAATTCCTACCCAAGCGCCAGACAGGACGAGGCTATATAGTAATCTATTTATACTACGTTTGCGTCTGCTAATCATCAAGGCTGTACTGCCAACTAGAATTAGCACAAACAAACCCCGCAACGGTGGAGTGTTAATTGCTGGGGCGATCGCTTTATCTGTCATCAAAGTTGCGATCGCATTGGCGTGAATTTCCACGCCCGACATCGGTTTACTGCTCTTGCTAACAGCGACTGGATAATAATCATTGTTTAACTTATCTGTTGCACCAATCAGTACTATCTTGTTTTTAAAGACCTTTCCCTGTTGCAAATAGGTGTTCCAGTTTTCCGGGTCGAGTATGTGCCAAAAGGGTATTTGCTCAAATGTACCCGCAGACCCCCAAAAATAAATGCGATCGCCCTTTGGTGGAGGATAATTTACTTGTGCTGCCCTAAGCGCTGCTTCATCAAAAGAGGGTAGGTTTTCGAGCAAATTATCTTCCGCTAACAACTTAGAAAACTCACTCGCCAATCGATGAACTTTACCATCCGCCTCCAAAGGGAAATTAACTGAGCCAATGGACACTGACCCTATACGAAACATCTGTTGTGGGTCAATCAGTTGCATAAAAGTCCCTTGGTGCGTTTGGGAATTTTCGTAGACGGCTGCTAAGGTAACTTTGCTGCCATATTTTTGCAATGCTGCCTGGAATTGGCGATCGTCAGTAACTCCATAACTACTTGGCGTGTCAAAAACGACATCCACCGCTACAGAGCGGGCACCCGCTTTGATTAACTTTGTAATTACCTGAGCATATGCAGCCCTTTGATAAGGATAAGATTTCAGTGTTTCTAGGTAGGCATACTGTTTCGGATCTGTTTTATAGTACTGTTCGGGAACTGATATTGACTGATCGTCTATTGCTAAAATTACGATGTCTTCTGGAGGCACAATCGGCCCGCGCAGTTGAAAAAAGCCAGAAAGCGCCTTATTTTCGCTCAATTGAACCAATTCCCCACCAGAAGCACTCAGCAGTGCTGCCCCCATTACCCAAGCGCCAGCGAGGAGATGGCCTAAGCGAACCATCCACCTGGAGTGGCGGGCAGATGCTGTCGAGGTTACTTTTGTCGGTTTACTTGACACTCTATTGGCAGCAGAGACATAGTTTTTAGTTAAGGTAGATGTAGGTTCTTCTGCCATATCGTGTTACTGATTGATTTAAGCCGAACACTTTTATTTATTCAGACCACGTTTTAGTGTAAGCACATTGAAATAAGACTTAAATGACAATCTTATACATTTGTAAAGTATCTTCTATTCATCAACAAATTTTTATTGGCAGAGCTAGCCCCCAAGAGATTCCTACTCAAGCACTATCTAACTTATTCTTTTTCTGTTGAGTGAGTTACAACTAGTGATTGTCTCACAGATCGGAGTTAAATATACTCTGCCTCTGCATTTGGTTGTGGCGATATTTTACCCTAACCTAACCAACAGGTACGCTCCAAACTAGGTGCTCTAGTAGAAGCTGTCCAAAGTCTGTCTTCTGTCTTTGGGGCAATATTGGTATTCTCCAGAAAGCGTATCCTTATACTGACAACAAAACTTATAGATAGGCATTAACATATATCCAACCCTAAGCCTATGCTATACCTCTTTAGGAGTAAACTTTAGTGTTATACAGCTATGAATGCTGTTACTCAGTCAATTTTATTGGTAGATTTTGATCGTAGGGTGGCTCTTGCAGTACCGGAGGTGAATAAGGTTTAGCACCCAGTATCTCAACTCCAATGTTGCAGCCGTTTTTATGCCTTGAAAGAGGTAGGATAAAAGCTATAGATGAAGAGCTACTTTATAGATATTAGCAAACAAGGCATTTGAAAATTGCTATAATCTATTGTTCCATCTAAATTCATATATATTATTAGGTGTAAATTTGTATGGGTTCTCCAATGAATCGTCTGTCTATTTTTGTAGATGGAAACAATATGTTCTATGCTCAACAAAAAAATGGCTGGTTTTTTGACCCGCGGCGAGTCTTAGAATACTTCAAACATGAGCAATCAGAAACAACATTAATTAATGCATTCTGGTACACTGGCTTAAAAGACCCACAAGATCAGCGAGGTTTTAGAGATGCTCTAATTAGTCTAGGTTATACAGTCAGAACTAAAATTCTTAAAGAATATTATGATGATACTTCTGGTCGTTACTCACAAAAAGCGAATTTAGATATTGAAATTGTTGTAGATATGTTTAATACGGTAGACCAGTATGACCGAGTAGTATTATTCAGTGGCGATGGAGATTTTGAAAGAGCAATTGAACTATTACGCTCAAAAAATACACATATTACAGTAGTGTCAACAGAAGGAATGATAGCTAGAGAGCTACGGAATGCTACTGATAGATATATAGATTTAAATGATATCAGAGATCAAATAGAAAAAACCGAAGGTTAGTAGTCTTAGCAATTATTTACAAAAGTAAGAGTAAAAGAAAAACTAAGGTTGAAGATATTTTGAGCTAAAAGTAGAAACTAAACAACAAACAGCAAATGACAAACAAAACAGACCGAATCATCATTTTTGATACTACGCTGCGAGATGGAGAGCAGTGTCCGGGAGCAACTCTAAACATAGACGAGAAGCTAGTTATTGCCAAGCAATTAGCCCGTCTGGGTGTGGATATAATTGAGGCAGGCTTTGCCTTTGCTAGCCCTGGAGATTTTGAAGCAGTTAGCAAGATTGCCAAAATTGTCGGAACAGAAAATGGGCCAGTAATTTGCAGTTTAGCAAGAGCGATTAAAGCAGATATTGAAGCGGCCGCCGAAGCATTAAAACCAGCAGTTAACGCCAGAATTCACACATTTATTTCTACTTCTGATATTCATTTAGAGTATCAATTGCGAAAGTCACGGGCAGAAGTGCTAGCGATCGCAGAAGAAATGGTAGCTTATGCCAAGTCCTTCATGGCAGATGTAGAATTTTCGCCAATGGATGCGGCTCGTTCCGATCCAGAATTTCTTTACCAAGTGTTAGAGCGAACGATCGCAGCTGGTGCAACAACAGTTAACATTCCTGATACTGTGGGTTACACAACTCCCAGCGAATTTGGAGCAATGATTAAGGGCATTATCGAAAATGTCCCCAACATTGACCAAGCGATTATTTCCGTTCACGGTCATAATGATTTAGGCTTGGCAGTTGCTAACTTCTTAGAAGCTGTGAAAAATGGCGCACGGCAACTAGAATGTACCATCAATGGCATTGGCGAACGCGCCGGAAATGCATCGCTAGAAGAATTGGTGATGGCGTTGCATGTGCGGCGGCAATATTTTAATCCCTTTTTGGGAAGACCAGAAGAATCTCAAGAATCCCTGACAAATATCGACACTCGGCAAATTTACAAAACCTCACGCCTAGTTTCCAATTTGACGGGAATGTTAGTACAACCAAATAAAGCGATTGTGGGGGCGAATGCCTTTGCCCATGAGTCTGGGATTCACCAAGATGGTGTGCTAAAAAACAAGCTTACCTATGAAATTATGGATGCCCAATTGATTGGCTTAACAGACAATCAAATAGTTTTGGGCAAACATTCAGGGAGAAATGCTTTCCGCACTCGGTTGAAAGAATTGGGCTTTGAACTGTCAGATACTGAGTTAAATAAAGCCTTCGTCAGATTCAAAGAAGTAGCAGATAAAAAGAAAGATATTTCTGATTGGGATTTGGAAGCGATCGTTAACGATGAAATCCAACAAGCACCCGATTTGTTCCGAGTAGAATTAGTGCAAGTTTCCTGTGGTAGCAACGCCCGTCCTACAGCTACAGTCACCCTCCGCACCCCAGAAGGTGAAGAATTAACCGATGCTGCGATCGGTACTGGGCCAGTGGATGCAGTTTACAAAGCCATCAACCGTGTGGTGAATGTGCCCAACGAGTTGATTGAGTTTTCCGTGCAGTCAGTAACAGCCGGTATTGATGCCATTGGAGAAGTAACGATTCGTTTACGTTATGAATCTAAAGTGTTTTCTGGTCATGCAGCGAACACAGATATCATCGTGGCATCCGCGCAAGCTTATGTAAATGCGTTGAATAGGTTGTATGCATCTTTGCAAACTCAACAAAAGCCAGAGGAAGTAACTGCACAGAAAGTGTAGAAAGACTTCTGTTTTAACTCATCCCCCGGCTTGAAGCCGGGGGGAAATCGAAGTCATTAGTCATTAGTCATTAGCACTAATGACTAATAGCCATCTCCGAAAAAGAATTGTTTTGACGTAGCAGTGCTACGTCTCTACAAGGGTTATGGGTAACGCATATTTAATTTCTGGAGATGTCTAATGAGAAAACTCCTAAGAAATAGTTAACTAGATGATTTTGCGGTGAAAATGCAATTATTTTACAGTTCATTTTTGGGAATTTCCTCACGAAATTCTATGAGCAATTGCATAGTTTCCACCACCAAATCGCGTAAATCCCGATTGAGTGCTACAGCGCCTTGAGATCCAAACCAACGGTCAAAAATAGTGACATATCGCTGATTACCATTGACGAATCCTTGCATGAACTTGACTAGAGAATAGTTGACTGTATCCAAGAATTTCGAGTTATTTTCTGGCACCATACAAGCGATACCTTCTCGTGAATAAGGGCGATTGGGTACGATCGCAAAATCATCTGGATTTTTTTGCTGTTGCAGCCATGCCTCTAAAAGAATGCTATCGGATGAGAAAGCATCAATAGTACCTTTTTGCAAAGCTGTGTATCCCTCTGCTCTAGTTTTAAAATACACCAGTTTAGCTTGGGGTTGTACACGAGCGATCGCCTGCTCATTTGTGGTTCCCGCTAGCACGCCAATTTGCTTACCAATAAGGGATTCAGCAGAACCTAGATTACTTCCTTTCTTAACTAATAATTGGGTTCCAGTCACACCGTAGCTGATAGAAAAGTCTACTTTTTTATCTCGCTTCCATGTAAAACTACTAGCATCACACACAATATCAACTTGTCGATTAACTATTTTAGGAATTCGCTCAGAGGGGCTAAGACCAACTAATTGCAGTTTAATTTTTTTTCCTAAGTCTTTTTCTAATTTCTCTTTAATCAAAGTTAGCATATCTACAGAATAGCCATTTAACTTTCCTTGACTATCCACATAGGCAAAAGGTAGCGCATCTCTACTAGTACCAGCGGTTAATACCCCTGTTCTCGCTACTTTTTGCATCACAGTCTCAGCAGCGACCACATTAGGTATGAGCGTTGCAAACATGAGACTTAAAATAGGAATAGCAATTTTTTTATACATAAGCTTTAAGAGTAGGTAGTTTTTTCAAAAATTAAATTTGATTTACAACAGAATTCAGGAATAAAACACGCTTTATATCTGTGTAACAGACTCAGCTTGTGTACTTCACCTTCCTTGAAATCTGCTGTATATATCAAGGTCAAGAAATTATCACTATCAAGTACATAGTCAGATTATCTAGTAATTATTCTTTACATCAGGTACTTCCAGAAAATAAAATATACACTTGGGAATGATATCATATCCGCATAATTTGCCATCGTTATTGCGATAGGATAAGTTTTTAGCTCAAGAAGCATCCGTATTGCCTGCATTCGTATTTGTGCAAAAAGTCAAGTTTATTGAGTTGATTATGAATATTGTTTACTTTTTTAGAATTTTTGATTGACTTATATTCATAAAACTTTATTCTGAGAAACGATGTTTATAGTCAGTGGGCTTGTATGAGTAGCGAAAAAACTACAGAATTGCCGCTCTGGGTACAAGATAGAGATATAGTCATTGCTCATGATGAAGAAGTACAGTGGCGAGAAGGAAAACGCCCGGATTATTCTTACACCAATGAATTTCTTCATCAAGAGAGTAAATTTCAGCATCCTGAAGGTTCTTTAGAAGCGATCGCTCAAAACTTAGTCCGCACTTTTGAGATGGAAGCTTCTAATAAATCTAACCCTCAACAGTGGCTTTCGATTGTTACCGATAAGTTTAAGATGAGTACCAATGGCGGACAACAATTTACTGCTCAGGATGTTGCAGATGAAGGTACTTATAACCTGTTTTTGGGTAAAACTGAGCAATATGACTCTGAAACAGAAACCTTTGAATCTTCATTTCAAGTTTTTCATACAGCCTTCCCCAATGGCTTCCTTTGGGAATTAACAGAGGTTCTTTCGGGGCCGCCTAATGTTACCTTTAAGTGGCGACATTGGGGAACATTTAATGGTTCCTATAAGGACTATGCACCCACAGGTGAAACAATCGAAATCGTCGGAGTTAGTATTGCTCGCGTCACTGATGATTTGAAGATTGAGTCTTTAGAGCATTATTTTGATAATAATGTCTTTCTTGAGAAATTAACGGCAGGTGGTTGTCCTTTTCATTCTCAAAATCAGAACAATCACTAATTTTCATTTAGTTATAGTCATCTAATAGTAGGCTCGATCGGTGCTCTAAGCAAACAGCAGTGAGTGCCGATTGAGTGATTATAATCATCGAAAGTCTGCAATAGAAGGGAATGCCGAGAAATTTTAATAAATTGAAAAATGTCGTTTATGGTATTAGTGTTTGCACAGTAGTAGCTGGTGTATTGATTGAAGATGTAAATCCAGCCAGTTTACCCGATTTCTGGGGTACAAAATCCGTTTCTTTACTACCTTGAACCTCAGATAAGTAGCAATCTCGCACTGCCAACAACAAGCCTTTGATGGCATCGGGTGCGCCTGTTTTAACTAAATCGTCTGCCTTTTTGAAAAAATGCGATCGCCATTTGCCATCGTTATTGCCATACAATTCTATTAAATACCAACCTGCAAGATACTCCGCTAAAGGATCGAGACAGAAACGGATTCTGTCTTTGGCAGAACCGATAGTTTGAATCAGGTGCAGGCGCTTTTCCAGATAATTGAGGTATGCTTCGGGGTCATCAATACCCAAAGCTGCTAATGCAGCAATGGCATCTGCACGCTTGGCGGTTCCTGGTTGATAACTTTGCTGCAAGCATTCCCAGGCGATGGTTTTGGCAATTTGATGCACAGTGCGGTCATCAAATTGCTCGTCTGTAACATCACGATTGAGTTCATTGATATAACCCAGCATCAAATTAGGAATATTCTCTGGCAACGCAGAAATATTAGATGTAACATCTTTACTGGCGATTAACTGTTCAGCATAAAGTTTAGCCAGCAAGACAGTGATATTATTTTGACCGACCATCAGAGAAAGACGGTTACAAGCGTCAAAAAATTCCTGGTCAGTAAAGCGATCGCGTTTACCTCGCTGCATGAGATAAGCTTCCATAAAGGACGATAGTTTATTAGCCTCAATCCGCAAGGGTTTAATTATCGTCTTATTAACCCGCCCCAGCTTTTCCTCAATTCGGGAAGTAATCACCAACGCATTCACCGGAAACTCTGGCGACTCCGGCTCAATTGCTTCTCGTGTAGTGCCATTCATTTCTGAGAATCGGTCTACAATCACTAAAATGCGTTTCTTTCTTAACAAACGTAACAGTAATTCTTGACAAATCGGCTCTGGTTCATCAATTAAAGCTTGCAACTGTCCTCTGATAGCTTCTAAAAGCGGCGACTTACCTTCAGTTACCCGAAATTCTTCTTCTAAAAGCACAGGTAACATCAAATGTTTGCAGAGTTGTTGGTCTTCATCTTCAGCCATTGCCCACCCAGCGATTCGACACGCTAAACTGGTTTTACCTACACCCCCTTCCCCACCAATTACTAGGCAGCTACGTTGTTTCTCGAAAGTTGAGTGCAAATTCTCATTCATCAGTTGGGGAACTGTTGTACCATCCAGAACAACGGGAATGGGAATGTAACAGGCGCGACTGCTAACTGTATCCTTTTTGGGAAATTGTTCGCGGGCTGCTTTGATATATTTAGCTACCCATGCATCTAATACTCTGGGATGGTAATGAAACCAGCCAACAAATAGCACATATCGCAGAGGTACATTAACGCTGATAAATGGGAGAGAAAAATCTGTGTAAGGTTTGAGGGCGTTGTTAATTTTCAACAACCATAAAGGGGCTACCCGTAAGAGAATTAACCAAATAGAAGGCAATAAGATAAGGTAAGCGGCAATTCCCAAGAGTAATTTATGCTTAAATAGCGATTCCAAAGCTCTATCAAAGAGGCGAGTTTCTTTTTCTGCTTTCAGGGCATTGAGAGGACGACGTATCAGCTTAATGTCCGTCTCTGTAAATTTGTCTTTATATTTTTGTATAGTTGCCAATACCTCTTCAAAGTCTGAGATGACTTTTTGCAATTTGGAGGTAGGTAAAGCATTTGCCTTGTCCTGAAAGCCTGCCGCTATTCCTCCTAAACCTTTGATAGCACCTAAACGCACGTAAAACTGGCTATCATTCAACAGGGCAATTAAATTCGGGACAGAAGATACTGCTTCTGTACCCATTGCACCCAAAGCGTAGGCAGAATTGTAACGTACAGTGGGGTTCTTATCTTTTAAGGCAGCAGTTAATACTGGGACAGCTACTTTCGCTTCTACACCAATTTTTCTGAGTGCAGAAGGAACATAAATGCGAACAAATTGCTCCTTGTCTTGTAATGCCGCCATCAACGATGGAACTGCTGCTTTGGCTGCTGTACCAATATTTCCTAAAGCTAAGGTGGCGTACAGGCGGACTTGTCCATCCTCATCCTGTAATGCTGCACTTAAGGCTGGAACGGCTGGTGCTGCTTCTGCACCCAAATCTCCTAAAACTGAAGCAGCGTGCCAGCGAAGATTAATATCCTGATTTTTCAAAGCCTCAATCAGAGACGGTACTGCTGGCGAACCGATATTAACTAATGCATCTGCTGCAAGGCTTCTGATGTGGGCATCGTTATCTATCAGCTTCTCAATCAGGGGAGCAATTTTGCTGTCAGTAGTGATTTGCGCCCAACTATTGCTTGTGCATAGTAGGAACAGTGTCAGGCATAAGACAACTACCTTGAGCGCACTAAGTAATACTTGTCTGGTATGCTTTGTCATTGAATCGGATTGAATCACCCGATGAACAACTCCAGTCAGAGAAACTATACCTAGATTGTAATCTAACTGTCAATGCGGGTTAGCGATGTCTACGACGGGCTACGCCTACGCACTGGTTTGCCCTCGCTTTGCTCAAGCTTGGTTAGCATTGGAATTTAAACGCATCATAATTTTCTCTGGTTCTGTCAAATTTTTAAATCTATAACAGCGGTAAAGTCCATGAGCATCTTTTGTGTCTAACATCCACCTTGACGAAACACCTTGGTACGAGAAAGGTAAACATCAATTGCTTAGTTACCGTTCAAGAATTGCTTTTGATGTAGCAATGTTGTTAGAATCTAGATAAGAATATTAATTCTATAAAGCTAAAAAATATGTATATCCAAATTAAACCAGAACTAGAGCAATTTATTCAGGCACAGCTTGCAAGTGGTAGATTTACTAATGCAGATGATGTCATCAATGAAGCATTTAAACTGTTACAAGAAAGAGAGCAGCGACTTGAAGAATTACGGCAAAAAATTTCTGTAGGAACTGAACAAATTGCTAAGGGACAAGTAACTGACGGCGAAGTTGTATTTGCCAGATTACAAGAAAAAATTCGTTTAATTGCTGAGGAGTCCTCTGAATGAGTAATTATTCATTTTCAGATGCAGCAATTCAAGATTTAGATGAAATTTGTGAATATATTGGTCGGAGTAGCCCAAAAGCAGCCAGTAAACTTTTTGATGACATTCGCTCCAAATGTAAATTAGTAGCGAGTTTCCCTAATATGGGAAAAAGCTATGGAAGGCTTGTACCAAATCTGCGCGGTTTTGTTGTGAATTATTATATTATATTTTACTATCCAAGAGCACAATCAATTAGATTATCAAATCGGTTTGACTCGCGTTATTTGTAATCCGCGTGGTTATCCAGATGAGCCAAATAATTACTTTAATCCAGGATTATCAGTGGAGATTTAATAAATATAGCAATCTGATTTGATTTTGGAAAATATCTAAGCGTAACCTCCAGATAACACTGCAATGTCCCTAAGTCACTGTTACTAGTTCGGTTAAGGCAAGAGACGCGATGAATCGCCGTCTCTACAATCATCAGTCTTTTGTAGAGACGGCGATTTATCGCGTCTTTGTGATGATTTATCGCATCTTTAGCGGTCTAAAATTTTCATCAAAAAACCTTAACTGAACCGTATTGTAATAACTATAATTCATTCTTGCGGTCAGCGCGTTGCAACCTAAGATGATGAAATTACTGAACCATTAGCTGGATAACAGAGGCTATATTCAGCATTCAATGATATGGGTGCATCTAGTTATTGATTATGAATCAGCCTACAACAAAATCTTGGCAAGAAGTCCGCACTGCTTTTAAAAAAATCTGGGGTTATGAAGATTTCCGTCCACCACAGGGAGAAATTGTCAGCAGTTTATTGGCACAGAAAGATGCGCTGATTATTATGCCCACAGGTGGTGGTAAGTCGATTTGTTTTCAACTTCCCGCACTGCTACAAACAGGATTAACTTTGGTAGTTTCGCCCTTGGTGGCGTTAATGGAAAACCAAGTTCAGGAATTACTACAAAGCCACCAAAAAGCAGCACTTTTACATAGTGAATTATCTTCATCTCAACGCCGTGCAACTCTGCAAGCTTTAGAACGCCAACAGCTAAGATTACTTTATTTATCGCCCGAAACTTTGCTCAGTGTCCCAGTTTGGGAAAGATTATGCCACCCGCAATTGCAAATTAATGGTTTGATTTTAGATGAAGCTCATTGTTTGGTGCAGTGGGGTGATACTTTTCGCCCAGCTTATCGCAGATTAGGGGCGGTGCGTCCGGCATTGCTCAAATCAAAACCACCAGGAACAAAAATCAGCATCGCCGCTTTTACTGCTACTGCTGACCCCTCAGCCCAAAAAATTATTCAAACAGTTTTACAATTACAGCAACCAGAGATTTTCCGCTTGAATCCCTACCGTCCGAACTTGCATCCCAGCGTTCGCATCGCTTGGACACCACGAGGTAGAAAACAACAATTATTAAAGTTTATTCAAAATAGACCGCAACAATCGGGATTAGTTTATGTTCGCACTCGGAGAGATAGCGAAGATTTAGCCCAATGGTTAGCAGAGATGGGTTACGCTACAGCTAGCTATCATGCGGGATTGGGCGCAACAGAACGCCGTGAAGTAGAAGCAAACTGGTTAAGTGGCAAAATCCCCTTTGTTGTGTGTACCTGTGCGTTTGGTATGGGGATAAATAAAAGTGACGTTCGCTGGGTTGCCCATTTTCATGCGCCGCATCTGCTATCTGAATATGTGCAAGAAATTGGCCGCGCTGGAAGGGATGGGAAACCAGCCGAAGCGTTGACATTGGTGAGTGAACCTACGGGGTGGTTAGATTCAGGGGATAAGCAAAGACAGGATTTTTTTCAAGAACAAATGCGATCGCAACAACAAATAGCGCAGCAACTTGTGAAAAAATTACCAAAACAGGGAGAAGTGAATGCAGTAACTCGACAATTTCCCGAAGGTGCAACGGCACTAGCTTTACTCCATAGCAACGGCCAGCTAAACTGGCTCGATCCTTTCCATTACAGCATCGGGCAAAAAGCCGGAAATCAGCCACCGACGCAATTACACGCTGTTAAACAGATGCAGCAATACCTAACAACTAAGCAGTGTCGTTGGCAGTTTTTGTTAAATGCCTTTGGTTTTGACAAAGAAGCAGCTAACCTGCGTTGCGGACATTGCGATAATTGCCGTCAATGAGTATAAAAGACTCATCGCCGAGTATAAAAGACTCATCGCCGAGTATAAAAGACTCGTCGCCGAGTATAAAAGACTCGTTCAAGAATATCAAAGACTCGTCGCCGAGTATAAAAGACTCGTTCAAGAATATCAAAGACTCGTCGCCGAGTATAAAAGACTCATTCACGAATATAAAAGACTCGTTCACGAGTATCAAAGACTCGTCGCCGAGTATAAAAGACTCATTCACGAATATCAAAGACTCGTCGCCGAGTATAAAAGACTCGTTCATGAATATCAAAGACTCGTCGCCGAGTATAAAAGACTCATTCACGAATATCAAAGACTCATCACCAAGAATAATTAATGAGTAAATTCTCTGGAGAGACGGCAATTTCTCGCGTCTCTTTAATGTGCCTGTGTTTTAGACGCGATAAATTGCGTCTCTACATGGGGCGCTTTTTTACTTTCAGGCATTCCCCTACTTATTCTCTGACTTTTCACGGTATCTGGAAAACCTCTCTCTAAATCTCTCTCCTAAAAGGAGAGAGACTTTGAATTTTCCCCCTTCCCGCGACGTGTTGGGGGTTAGGTTTTTCGTGCGCTTTTCCACATAACGTGAAAAGTCAGACCTATTCTAGGTTCACCCAATAGGATGAATTGTCATTTTGATAACCAAGTGACAATAAGGTAGTCAAGTAGAGGATAAAAATATGTCATCTGCTCAAGCGCCCTCCCTACCACCGTTGATTCCGCGCGAAATTCTGTTTGGGAATCCCGAAAAAACCAGCCCACAACTCTCGCCTGATGGCAAGTACTTGGCATATATCGCCCCTGATGAGAAAAATGTCTTGCAGGTATGGTTGCGAACTATAGGACAAGAAGACGACCAGATACTAACAGCCGACAAAAAGCGCGGTATCCGCATTTTCTTCTGGACTTATAACGCCGACCAGTTGATTTATATGCAAGACTCGGATGGCGACGAGAACTTTCACCTCCACTTAGTTAATATCCACTCCAAAATTGTGCGTGACTTAACGCCATTCCAGGGTGTAAAAGCCGAACTTGTGGAACTGGAACCGAAATTTCCAGATCAAGTGCTGGTAGCGTTGAACTTGAACAATCCTCAAAAGTTTGACGTTTACCGCATCAACCTTAAAAATGGTGCGGTTGAGTTCGACACCGATAACCCCGGTAATATTATCAGCTGGACATCTGACGCTGATTTTCAAATACGTGCAGCGACAGCTAGCACACCCGATGGTGGTTACGACCTCTTATTGCAGAAATCAGATAAACAGTGGGAAATTCTCCGCCACTGGGGAGCGGAAGAAGAAGGGAATTCTGTTAGCTTCTCAGATGATGGCAAAACCCTTTATATTCAAGGCAATCACGATGCTAATGCCAAACGTCTGCTAGCTGTTGACTTAGATAGCCGTCAAGAAACTGTCATTGCTGAAGATGAGCAGTATGATGTCGTGGGGATAATTATTCACCCATTAACGCGAGTTATCCAAGCAGTTTCTTTCTACAAAGATAAACAGGAATGGCAGGTAATTGACCAAAGTATCGCCACTGATTTTGAGGAAATCGCCAAGGTGCGTCCTGGAGAATTTTCTGTAATTAGCCGTGACTTGGAAGATAAAACCTGGCTAGTAGCTTATAGAACCGACGATGGGCCAGTTTATTACTATGCCTACAACCGAGAGTCCAAAACTAGCACTTTCCTCTTTAGTAACCAACCCAAACTCGAAACGTTGCAGTTAGCTTCAATGCAACCAATTTCCTACGAAGCGCGGGATGGTTTAACTATCCACAGTTACCTGACAACCCCTGTAGGAATACCTACGCAGAATCTCCCAACAGTACTACTGGTTCACGGCGGCCCTTGGGCGCGGGATACTTGGGGTTTCTCTCCCACAACGCAATGGCTAGCTAACAGGGGTTATGCCGTTCTGCAAGTTAACTTTCGCGGTTCCACTGGCTACGGTAAAGCATTTTTGAATGCTGGGAATCGGGAATGGGCTGGTAAAATGCACGATGACTTGATTGATAGTGTTAATTGGCTGGTGGAACAAGGCATTTCCGACCCGCAAAAGATTGCGATTATGGGCGGTTCTTATGGAGGTTACGCCACTCTAGTAGGATTGACTTTTACACCAGAAATATTTGCGGCTGGCGTGGATATTGTCGGGCCAAGTAACCTGATTACTTTGATAGAAACTATACCGCCTTATTGGGAACCATTGAAGGCAATGCTTTCTCATCGCGTTGGTAATTTAGAGACAGAAGAAGAGTTTCTGAAATCGCGATCGCCTTTATTCTTTGCTGACCGGATTCAAAAACCTTTACTTATCGGTCAAGGTGCAAACGATCCGCGAGTGAAACAATCAGAAAGCGATCAAATTGTCAACGCAATGCAGCAAGCTGGTTTACCAGTGCAATATGCACTTTATACAGATGAAGGACATGGTTTTGCCAGACCAGAAAATCGGTTGCACTTTTTTGCGATCGCAGAAGAGTTTATCGCCAAATATTTAGGCGGTAGATTTGAACCTTTGGCAGATATCCCCGGTCATTCAGGAATAGTTAAATAAAGTCTCAAAAAGGTGGTTAGTGTGATTCACCGACCACCTTTTGGCGGCAAATATTTGAGAAACTTAGATTTCGCACGCTCCCACATCTGCTCAGACAATACGTGCCCCTGGTTCTCTTCGATGAAGTAGGTAAAACTATCTTCAGCCTCACACTTATAATAAGCCTTGTAAATTGTCTCCATACCCTTCCTGACCTCAATAACCGGACTGTGTTTATCCTCGCTGCCAAAATTGAGGTGTAGAGGACGAGGAGCAATCAGCGCCGCAATGTCCGGTGTATCTCCGTATTGGTTCAAACCAGGAATGAAGATACCAAATCCAGCAAGACGACGAGTGCTATGAATGGCAGAGTAGGTTGGCAGAGCGCAGTTTCCCACAAGACACTTGAGCCGTGTTTCCCAAGGGCCGATAAGCCATGTGAAAATCGAGCCAAGGGAATGACCATAGCAACCGATCGCGTCAGTATTCACATCGGGTCGCGAACACAAGTAGTCGATAGCTCTGTGCATATCGAGTATGTATTTCCATGCAAGGCACTTGCCGTTGACGAGATAGCGCAAGAACACAAAGCGCTCAAAATCACCTCCTCGAAGAATCGAGTCCTGTCGTTCCTCAAAGCACAGGGCGTCTGGACAAAGCACAACATACCCTTCGCGTGCCAGAGCAACACCTGTGAATTGTGTTGGATCGCCTATAAGACCGGCAGGCTCACTCTTACCGAGCGCCCAATTATTATTATGCTGATGCCAGACAGCGATCGCTGGAGCAGGTGATTTGGGAGTCACACTATCAGGTACAAGAACATACGCAGCCACACGCTCTCCGGGTTCGACCTGATATGTTACTTTGTCAATTCGATATCCCTCACGAGCTATTGAGTTCTCCATCTGTGGATCGAGCGGACAAGGCTCGGGCCATTCGCCTCCCAAGCATCTGAGAAGATTCCGGCGAAAGTCTACTGATTCGTTCATTTAGGGTAAAATAACTCAGCAGAACTGGCATTGCCTCTAGCTTACCAATAGTTATGGTCAGCAGCAGGCTGGTTTACCAGACTCGATCGCAATTTCGCCAGATTAAGCCAATGCTGCGTCTGTCTTCCTTTTAAATTTAAACTAATAAATGGCATTACCCGCATTGCTTTCTCCAGCTTTGAGTACTTGTTCTGCGGTTAGCTGTAATTCTGAGAAGATCGCAGAAGAGTTTCTCGCCAAATACTAGTTTTAACAGGTTAAATTAAATTGCCAAAGTCAGAATCTACCAGAGGGGCCACTAGTAGAGTTTGGCGGAATAACTAAAGGAGTCTTACTTCCATAAAAAGTAATACCATTATCCTTGAGCAGAGAAAACCAAGGATCTTTTGATACATAATCGACTTTTTTAGATAAATGCCCTTGTAGATTAGCTTCATAACAAAGGAGCCATTGCTCACCATAAAGTTCATCTTCATTTAAAAATTGTTCCCATGTACTTGTATCTAAACTTTCTTTAATCTGCCCTTGCTTTCGTGCATTTAAAGCTAAAATTGCTACTATAGAATCTTCCATTTTAGAAATAGACTCTGTAGCTAGCTTATTAATTGATAAGTCAAAAACCATTGCTGACCATATAGCCCAAGCAACTTCACTGCTATGTCCAAGTATTGCATTTCTGTAGATTTGAAAGTTAATAACTTCTTCAAGCAAGGATAAGTTAATATTATATTTGTTTATCTTCTTTTCTTGAATTATTGAAAGAGAATCACGTAAAGTACTAGGCTCAATAGTAATTGACTGTAAGAGAAGACTTTCAAGAAGAGACCAATTATTTATATCAATATTGCTAATATTACTAATTCGTGCAACTGCATATTTAAGTACTGGTTCCCCAGGGAATTCATTTCTAAGTTGAAATGCTTTATCAAAATAACGAATAATATCTTGCATTTGTGCAAGCCCATTTTCGCTAAATTTATAGTCAGATAGTTCTAAAACCCATATTGAATCCAAAGAACATGGTAACTCAAGAATTTGGGTTTTTTCAAAGTTAATAGTTAATTCAAACTCTGAAAGTACTTGTTGAATTTGGCTTAAAGCTGATTCAGCATCTGAAATATTTTGAAATACAAACTCATAATCATCACTATAACGAAAGCCTTTAAATGGATAGTTACAAGTGTTTTGTAATCGCTTTTCTAGTTCTATATCTGTTGTACAAAGTATCAGTTCGGCAATGACTAATGAAGTATCTGGACCAATAGGGATACCTAGTGTTTGACCATCTTGACTATTTCTCAAAATTTTATCAAGATTATTTCCCAGAAGATTCATATCATTTCTCTGTTGTTTAGCCAATGATTTTCCATGTATTGCCCAGGGAATACTATGAGTGTAAATAGATTGATAAAATCGAGAAATATCTGTATGTAATATATATCGCCCAGCTATTCTATTTTTAGCTCTTTCAACAGGAATTAAGTAGAAATCAAGTACAGGCGAAATAGAACGTTCACGTTGTGGATGAGGAGTATGAGTAGGCTTACTTTTTGAAAAATTAGAACGTTTTATTATTTGATTAACTGTAGACCAATTAGTATCTAATAAATTAGAAATTTCTAAGAAAAATACTGGGTTTGGAATACCTAAGTTTCTTCTTAATGAGTTGTATCTAACATGATTATGACTATAAATTTTTGCAGTTCTCTTAGGGTAACGTGGAAAATCTATTTTACCAGATGTAGCAAAGTCAGCGAGGGAAATAGTATTAAAAGGAGGAGGCAGTTCTTTTGGGAAATATCCTCTAGCTATTAAATCTCTGCTATTCATCTTTAGTATTTTAGGATTACATAATTTACTATAAGATATGTTGCCCTGAAATCGAGATGAAAGCAATCGTAATTGCAGTTAATGAATGGAGTAACTGTACTCAAGCAAGGTTTTTGTACAATAAAGTAGCTCCTTCAGCCGCAACTAAGTAAGAAAACTGCGAAATCGCACCTCTAAAATCATTTATTCTGTCTGCCTTTTACATTTAAACTAAGAAATGGCATTACCCGCATTGCTTTCTCCGGCGTTGAGTACTTGCTCTACAGTTAACTGAAATTCTGGGAAAATAGTAGAAGCGATCGCAGTATTTCCTGAAAATCTGGTTTCTTCATAAAACCCGTCAACTAATATTAGTACGGTAACTGCATTTATTTGTGGATCGACAATCCAATATTCAGCAATTCCCCTTGCGGCATACTCGGAACGTTTGTAGCGATAGTCCCGATCTTCGTTAGCTTTGCCAGGAGAAACAACTTCGACAACTAAAGCCGGAGGTGGCATATCTAGAGTGATTGTGGATCGTGTTGCACCTTCTAAAGCTATTGCAAGTTCATCCGTCAGCACAACTAAGTCAGGAATGCGAGTTGTCGCACGAGAACCAGCAACAACAATTTCAACTTTGTTACTTAACCGATTAACTGGGACGAACTTGAGAAAATTGACCAGCAAAAAGAGAGATATCTGGACATTTTTTGGGCTTTCGGGTGGTATTGCAACTAACTCACCTGCTACCAGTTCATACTGGCTATCCGTGCCATCGTCATATTTCAAATATTCCTCAAGCCTTAAATGTTTGCCAATGATTGCAGTCATATCACTTCAATAGAAGTTACGTATTGATAGTTTATTAAATTCATCAATCCCGATTTCTTATTTAAAACCACAGATAATTCATGGGTATTTATCTGTGGTTATATTTTCATCTAATTGACTTTTGCAAATTTAGTAAACGCCTGATTATTTAAAGCGATCGCTTCCCTAAAATTGCTGCAAAAACCGCAAATCACTAGCATATAACCGACGAATATCGTCGATTTGATGTAACACCATTGCAAAGCGTTCTACACCAAAACCGGCAGCAAACCCTGTATAAACTTCTGGGTCATAACCCACAGACTTAAGTACATTTGGATCGACCATACCGCAGCCCATCACCTCTAGCCAGCGACCATTCCACTGCAAATCTACTTCAGCAGAGGGTTCGGTAAACGGGAAATAACTGGCGCGGAAGCGAATTGGTAAATCGCCAAATATTGCTTGTAAAAATACTTTAATTGTGCCCTTGAGGTCTGTAAAAGTTAGTCCCTCGTCAATGGCTAAAAGTTCTATTTGATGGAAAACTGCTGAGTGAGTCGCGTCTACATTATCTCGCCGATAAACTCGCCCTGGAGCAACAACCCGAATCGGTGGTTCTTCTCTTTCCATGTAACGAATTTGCACCGAAGATGTATGAGTGCGTAAAAGATTCCCGTCTGGCAGGTAGAAGGTATCCTGCATATCACGGGCAGGGTGATCTGGCGGGGTGTTAAGAGCCTCGAAATTATAGTAATCTGTTTCCATCTCTGGCCCTTGAGCCACGGTGTAGCCCATACCAACAAAGATATCCAGCGCCCGGTCAATAATTCCATTGAGGGGATGAATGCGACCTTGGGGGCTGTAAATTCCCGGCATAGTTACATCCAGAGTTTCCGCCTCTAGCTGTAACTGAATTTGCGCGGCTTCCAGGGCGACGCGTTGCTGGTCTAGACTAGTTTGCAAAGATTCTTTGACTGTATTGGCGATCGCTCCAATTTTTGGTCGTTCCTCTGCGCTCATCTGCCCCATACTTCGCAACAGCGCCCCCAGTTCCCCTTTTTTACCCAGATAGTTAACTCTGAGTTCCTCCAGACGTTCTAAGGTATCGGCGGCTGCGATCGCTTTTTCTCCTTCCTGCCGCAGTGCTAAAAGTTGAGCTTCTAAATTGCTAGTCATTAGTTGTTAGTCATTGGTCATTAGACATTAGTCTATAGTCAAAAGCTGTGAACTGGTCGATAAATAAACTTACAGTCATATCCATTAACATTAGCCAAATGTGAGGGTCAAAATTAAATCTCTGTTTATCAGTAAGAGGCGATTAGGCTAGTACAGAGGGCGCGTAAATCTAGCGAACATCTTACTTCACAAGACTTGGAGATTGAGCAACTTGTCTTAAAGGTAAGCAAACTGACGCCACAGTGTACTAGTGAGGATGTATGTTTTTTTCCCACTTGTGACCTCAGACATTGACAAATCGCTAATAACAAATAACTAATAACTAATGGCCAATGACTAATGACTATGAAATTACTAATTAGCAACGATGATGGCATTTCTGCCTTGGGGATTCGTACCCTAGCCAACTACTTGGCAGAGGCAGGCCATGATGTGAGTGTAGTTTGCCCAGATCGAGAGCGATCGGCAACTGGACACGGGTTAACTTTACACCAACCCATTCGCGCCGAAATTGTTGAAGGGATTTTTCATCCTGCTATCAAAGCTTGGGCTTGTGATGGTACGCCTTCAGATTGCGTCAAATTGGCACTGTGGGCTTTGCTCCCGACTCCCCCCGATTTGGTTCTTTCTGGCATTAATCAAGGTGCGAATTTGGGAACTGAAATTCTGTATTCCGGCACAGTTTCGGCGGCAATGGAAGGTTTAATTGAAGGCATTCCCAGCATAGCGCTTAGTCTTATGAGTCACATATCTAAAGACTTTCAACCTGCTGCTAAGTTTGCCAAAATTCTCGTAGACCAGTTAGCCCAAAAACCTCTGCCAGATTTAATGTTGCTCAACGTCAATATTCCTGCTGTGAAGTGGGAAGAAATTGCCGGAGTTACTCTCACCCGTCAAGGAGTGCGGCGTTACATTGATGTGTTTGATAAACGAGTCGATCCTCGTGGAAAAACGTACTACTGGTTAACTGGAGAGGTAATTGAGGATGTGGAACCCCCAACTGGATTAAATCTGCCTCAAAATGTACCTACAGATGTGCAGGTTGTACGTAAAAACTACATCAGTATCACCCCGTTACAATACAATCTTACCTACGCAACTGGGCTAGATAAATTGTCTGAGTGGGAATTCAATTTTCAATGAATCATTTGATATATCAGGACAAAATTAGGGTTATTCAAATGCATTATAAAAAAATGTAGGCTATAACGTAGGTGCACTCTTGAAATAACCGATACACATCCATCCCAAAAGTTGGAAAATTCTAGTTGAGACTATCTCATCCACATTTACACAATCAGTCAGAAACAGGGTATGCTGTTTTACCAAGAAATCCTCCCTTTAGCAAAATTGGTCAGACAGCATAAACTTAGACAAAATAAGTAACAATTTTTCCAATTATCGCCCGCTCAGTCCAGCAAGCAACACCCATGTCTAGGATAGAGAACCAGTTTACCGTACAATTTTGGGGCGTTCGCGGCAGCATCCCCAGCCCAGGGCCACACACCGTTCGTTACGGCGGTAATACCCCTTGCATATCAATGCAAGCGGGCGATAAACGCTTAATTTTCGATGCAGGCACGGGACTACATGTTTTGGGGCAATCTTTGTTGCGCCAAATGCCGTTAGAAGCTCACATATTTTTTACCCACTCTCACTGGGATCACATGCAGGGTTTTCCCTTCTTTACCCCAGGATTTGTGAAGGGGAATGACTTTCATATCTACGGCGCGATCGCACCTGATGGTTCTACCATAGAACAGCGCCTCAATGACCAGATGTTGCACCCGAACTTTCCCGTACCCTTGCAGATTATGCAAGCAAATTTAAATTTCTACGACATTCGACCGGGACAACCAATACACATCGATGACCTTACGATTGAAACAGCACCTTTAAATCATCCAGGTGAAGCTGTAGGATACCGTGTCAATTGGCGTGGTGGTGCTGCTGCTTATATTACTGATACCGAACATTTTCCCGACCGACTCGATGATAATGTGCTGTGGCTAGCTCGTAATGCTGACATTCTGATTTACGATTCCACTTACACAGATGAAGAATACCATTGCTCAAAAAGCCCAAAAATTGGCTGGGGACATTCTACCTGGCAAGAAGCAGTGAAAGTGGCACAAGCTGCTAACGTCAAAACTCTGGTGATTTACCACCATGACCCCGCGCATAATGACGACTTTTTGGATTGTGTAGGCAAAGAAGCAGCTGCGAAATTTCCTGGGGCGATCATGGCACGGGAAGGAATGGTACTTCAGGTTGCCACCTCACTTTCCTTATCAGAATCTTTTCCTGTTAGCAAATTTTCTACTTAAGAATTGCGATCGGAGGAATTGGAGATTTTAGATTAGATTGGTGATCAGAAGCTTTCAGCGCGAGAGCGTACCTGTTGGCTGCACCGTGAGACAGCGCTGCCCAGAGTTGTCACGCCGACCACAGGATAAGGGCGACAACAGGAGGACACACTTTATAGCACTAACACAACCCAGATACCTACAGACGCCCTCTCTTGCGGCTGCTCGGAGGGTGAAAGAGGCAGGGGGCAGGGGGCAGGGAGCAGGGGGAAATGACCCGATCGAGAACTGCTGTGGAGCAGAACGGAACATGGGTCTGAGTCCCCCAATTCTATTAAGTGGTTCTCGTACCCTATGGGAAGCGGGCGCAATATCTGGGGTCGAATCTCAATTCTTTTGTATCCCCCTGCTCCCTGCTGCCTGTTCCCTTGCTTCTTGTTCAACACTAAACTAGAGCTTTTTTAGCTCTGGTATTTGGGGTTATCTGGACTTAGCAATTAGCTGTGAAGCTAACTGCACAAGAAACCATCTTGGGCAACTTACCGTGGCTTAGGCTTTTGGCTGATAGCTAAAAAGGGTGGCATCAACACTCTGGCTGATAGCACAAGACCTCATGGGCAGTTGGTGGAAGTTCAGACCGTCTACAAAAGCTGTCCTCCTCAAAGCGGTTTACCATAGGGTAGCTTCCTGCTGATAGCTAAAATAAACCTAAAATCTCAGAATCCACGTGCTAAATTTGTCTAAAAATGGGTGTTCTGTGTGGGTTGCTTCTTCGAGCGAAGGGCTGCTAACGCCGACTGCTGTTGCCCTTGGCAAGTTTGATGGTGTTCATCTTGGTCATCAAAGGGTAATTCAACCAGTCTTGCACGCTGGCGGTCAGTTGTCAGTAGCTAGTAACCCCCAGTTAAACGAAAATCAACAACTGACAAATAAAGAATATACCTACTCAACAGTTGTCACCTTTGACCCCCATCCACAGGAGTTTTTTACAGGACAACCCCGCACTCTGTTAACGCCATTGGATGAAAAAGTCCAACAATTGCGATCGCTTGGGGTAGAACAACTGGTATTACTACCCTTTGACAAAGAATTGTCTGCTTTGACCCCTGAAGAATTCGTCGAAAAAATTCTTGTGCAACAATTGCGATGCCAGCAAATTAGCATCGGGCAGGATTTTTGTTTTGGCGAAAAACGCAGTGGTACTGCCAAAGATTTGCAATTAATTGCCGCCAAGCATAATATCCCTGTTACCATCGTTCCCTTACAGACTTATACAGGTGACTCGCCCACCCAAAGCAGTTGCGTCAGTAATACTCCGGCTCAAGATGCCCGCATTAGCACTTCATTGATCCGCCAAACCCTTGAGCACGGCGACATCGAAAACGCAAATCTACTACTAGGACGCCCCTACGCTCTCCTTGGTGTTGTCGTTCAAGGTCAACAATTGGGCAGAACAATTGGCTTTCCCACCGCCAACCTCCAACTACCAAAAGAAAAGTTTTTGCCCCGCCAAGGAGTTTATGCTGTCCGCGTTTTCACTCTCAGTGAAACATCAGATGCCGCTTCTAGTGAGAACTTGGGTGTAATGAATATCGGTAACCGCCCAACTGTAAATGGTACTTATTCATCTGCGGAAGTACATTTATTCGATTGGTCTGGTGATTTGTATGGTAAAAAACTGGCTGTGCACCTAGTTAAATTTTTGCGCCCAGAACAAAAATTTCCTTCTCTAGAAGCCCTGAAAACACAAATTCAACTTGACTGCGTTGTTGCTAGAGAAGTTTTGAGTGCTTAGTGGGAACAATAGATAGGGCATTGGGCGCGGGAGGCAGAGGGGCAGAGGGGCAGAGGGGAAAAACTAAACTTACTGCAACTTCTCCTCTGCTCCCCTGCCCCCCTGCCCCCCTGCTTCCCCACTCCCCACTCCCCGCACCGCATGAGAGAAAAAATTGACGCCTTAACACAAAATCTAGCTCTTACCATCGTTGGCAAAACTGAGGCAATACGCTTAGTGCTAGTAGCCTTGCTAGGTGGTGGTCATGCCCTTCTAGAAGATGTCCCTGGTGTTGGTAAAACCCTGCTCGCTAAATCCCTAGCTCGTTCGCTGGATGGCAAGTTTCAACGCCTACAATGCACTCCCGATTTACTGCCAACTGACATTACTGGCACCAACATTTGGAACCCAAAAAGCGGCGAATTTACTTTTCTTCCCGGGCCAGTCTTTGCTAATGTGCTGTTGGCTGACGAAATTAACCGCGCTACACCCCGCACTCAGTCAGCTTTACTGGAAGTTATGGAAGAGTATCAGGTAACAGTCGATGGTGTCTCTCGTGCAGTTCCCCAGCCGTTTTTTGTGATTGCTACTCAAAACCCTATCGAGTATCAAGGTACTTTTCCCTTGCCGGAAGCGCAAATGGATCGGTTTATGTTGTCGTTGAGTTTGGGCTATCCTTCCGAGACAGAAGAATTCCAAATGCTGCAAAATCTCCAAAATGGTGTGAAGGTTGCTGATTTGCAGCCTTGTATTACCTTGGCAGAAGTCCAAGAATTGCGTTACCTCTGCTCTCAAGTAAAAGTGGCAACTTCCTTGCAACAGTACATCCTCGAATTGGTGCGGACAACACGCCAAGATGAGGAAATCGCCCTTGGCGTCAGCCCGCGCGGCACACTAGCATTACAACGGGCTGCCAAAGCGCTAGCTTTTCTATTAGGGCGTGATTATGCCATCCCGGATGATGTGAAATTTCTCGTCCCTCACGTTCTTTGCCATCGGCTTATTCCCAGAGGAGGACGCAATGCAAGAACTGTTGTTGAACGATTATTGCGATCGGTTTCTATTCCTTAATATAAAAAAGGTAGACAACAGTATTGCTTTCTCTTGAAAATGCTATTAACCCAAGTTGCGGGTTATCAAATACAAATTTACTATTTCAGGCGATCGCACATGGTATAGCAGTTTGCAGTTGAGTCCAATACAGACCTAACCCCCAACTCCTTCTCTACTAGAGTTGGGGAGTAAGGCTCAAAAGCTCTCTCCTTTTAAGAGTGAGGTCGAAAGTGTACTGCAACCAAGCGAGAAGCGCTATGTCAGAGACTGGGAACGAGATCGTACCAAATTCTGAATTTAATTAGACGCGCCCTTTCCTGCTACTGTAAAAATTATTTCCTCCAGCGTTTGGAGTAATTCTTGCTCGTTGTAAGGTTTAGAAAAGTAAGCTCGCGCACCCAATTGCATGGCCAGTTGCCGATGTTTATTGCTGCTACGAGAAGTCAGCATAGCAACTGGAATATTTTTTGTATCAACGTCTGAATTTATCTTACCTAAAAAGCCATAACCATCAAGGCGAGGCATTTCAATATCGCAAATTACTGCCTCAACTCTCAATCCACTATGGAGTTTTTCTAAGGCATCTTGACCGTCTTTAGCTTGTTCTACTTGATATCCTCCTTTTTCAAGGGTTAGGGCTAAAAAGCGGCGAACATTAATCGAGTCATCTACGATTAAAATTGTGCCTTTCTGCTTAACAGAGGCTGCTGATATTTTGTCTTCATCAAAGATTAGGAACGGTGTCTTTAACCTTGCTGATGGTAATTGAGTGCCTCTGGGAGTGCGCCGATTGGTAGCAATCCAATACAGCAACTCATTGACATTAACTAGTGGCACTACTCGACCATCACCAAGAATTGTGCAGTTGCTGAAACCTTCAGGTAAAGGTATATTTCCCTCAACTTGGCGAATAGCAACTTCCTGTTCGCCCCAGCAACGGTCTATTTGGATCGCTACTGGCTGATTATTACCTTTAACTACTAAGACGCTGTTAGCATTAATTGCTGGCGGAGTCTCCAACTCTGGGCTATCGTAACGCAGGCAATTAAACTCTAAGTAGTGAATCAAGCGAATCAGTGGCAGCATGGTTCCTTGCCAATTTAAGACTTCGCTACCTGCCATTTGGAAAACTCGCTCGTTTTGGAGTAAGGATATTTCTGAAATGACATCTGTGGGAAATGCCAATAGCATTTTGTTGATTTCTACCAGCAGAACTCGGGCGACGGAAAGGGTAAATGGTACTGATAGGGAGAAGGTAGTACCAACTCCTGGTTCCGTATCAACTTTGACATCTCCTCGAATCAGTTTCAGGTTGTTGCGAACTACATCCATACCGACACCGCGACCAGATAATGCTGTGACTTGCTCGGAGGTGCTAAAACCTGGTTCAAAAATTAGTGATAATAGTTCTTCATCACTAGCATTAGCAAGTAGAGAAGCATCCAATCCCATAGCTAGGGCGCGGGTGCGAATTTTCTCCAGAGAAATGCCCCAACCATCATCACGGATAGTAATGATAGTGCGATTACTGCGGTGAGTAGCTGTAATTTCAATCAATCCTTGTTCTGGTTTACCCAGAAGGCGGCGGGTGGCAGAGTCTTCGATACCATGATCGAAGGCGTTCCTTAATAGGTGCATTAAAGGTTCGTTTAATGCTTCTAAAATGCTGCGTTCTATTAAAGTGTTGCCACCTTCAATTTTTAACTGGACATTTTTCCCATACTCTACATTTAAATCGCGCAAAGCTCTAGGAAAACGTTCGACTAAATCGGACAGCGGTCGCATCCGAATGTGATTTAGTTTTGTCTGTAGCTGTTTCGATGTTTTGTTTAGTTTCCGAGCAATTTGGTCTGTATCATCTACACTGAGTTGCACATCATTTGTGACTTCCTGTACTTGAACAATGGTTTCCATAACTTCCTGCGATCGCAGGTTTAAATCGTTATAGCGATCCATTTCTAAAGCATCAAATTCTCTCTCTGTACCTTGTGTTTGATGGCTATTTTCAGCTTGCAGGCGCAGCCCAGCAGAGATGGCAGCTTGAGTAGATATTTTGTCGTAGACTATACGTAATTCCTGGTTTTCTCGGTCGAGAACTTGGACTCGCTGGTTCAGGTTACGAACGAGTTTGCGTAATCTTTCTAGTTGCGAGTTTAACCCATTTCGCTGAACAATCAGTTCGCCAAATAAATCATTAATTTGCTCTAGTTGTTTGCTGGGAACGCGAACGCTATTTTCGTGACTTTCCCGCTCTTTAGCAACACCATTTGCCTCTCCTTTGCCTTCGCCAAATCTGGCATCTGTAGAATTATTTTCTCTAGCAAATATTGGATTATGCTCAGTGACATTCACAGCATTTACGTCATCTGTAAATTCTGCATCTACAAATGTAAAATTAGCTGCAATTGCTTCATCTTTAGTTATTTCTGGTTGCCAAAAAGATGTTGACGCTACTTCTGTATCGAGGATAGCGGTGTCATCTGTATATGTGGCGATTAACTGTGGGATTACTTCTGCTTGTAATAGCGGTTGGGCTTGAGTATAACTACTTAATTCAAGTTCTGTAGGCAGGTTATCTAGTTGATTTGTCAGCACCAAAGCTTGCGATCGCCGCCATGCTTGCAATGCTAACTGGGCAATTTCGGGAATGCGCGAGTTACTAACAGTTTCTAATTGCTGTGTTACTGACTCACAAAGCTTGGTAAAAGCTGCCAACTGGAGCATTTCCCCTAAACCGCCCAATTCAGCTGCCATGATCGTAACTTCTTCATGCAATCCGGGCTGTTCGCTATCTGCCAATATAGATTCTAGACGCTGCAAACACTCTTCTACTTCTGTTGCAAATAGCAGGGGGATAACGTCTTGGCCATCTTCTGGGGATAGCATTGTTGAGGCATCCTCAGGGGTGGGGTCGCCCAAGCGATCGTGCAATTCATCAAAAATTGGGTAACAAAAGGTTGCTAACCACTGATCTTCGACAACATTTCCTTCTGCAAGCAATTCTACAATCTGACGCAGCCAGTCAACTCCAGATAGCAATAAACTTTGCAACTGCGTATCAATTTCTAGAGAATTTTTTTTAGTTTTTAAAACTTTAAATGAATCTTCCAGCCGGTGAGATAAATCACTTAGCGATTTAAATCCCATCATCCCCGCGCCACCTTTGATAGAATGAGTGGCGCGGAGTGCAGCATTAATTTTATCCAAATCGATGCGGTTAGTAGTATCGATTTCTAGCAATACCCCTTCTAGGGTATTTAAGTAATCAGTTGCTTCTTCCAGAAACTGCATCTGGATTTCAAGTTCTTTGTCTTGTAACATGGTTATTGTTAATAGTCATTTGTCACTTGTCATTTGTCATTTGTCAGTAGTAAGTGGTGAAAAACAAACAACTGACAAATGACCACTAACTAACTTTGAAAGCCTCGACAGTCTCTTGCAACTGCTGGGAAATCTCCACAGTTTGTTGCAGAGATTCGGAAACTTGGCGAGATGAATCGCTGGTGCGTTTTGATATAGCCGCGATATCTTTCATCAGGTGGCTAACACTTTGCGATGTTTCAACCTGAGATGCAGTTGCAGTGGAAATCGACTGTACTAAGGAGTCAATTTGAGACGATACATCCAAAATTTGACTCAGGCTTAGTTTAGCCTCCTCCACAATTCGAGTCCCTTCTACCACTTGAGTAGTTCCTATTTCCATCGCCTGCACCACTTCACTGGTTTCTCGTTGGATATTTTCAACAATTTGTTCAATTTCTTGGGTTGCTGCGGCACTCCTGACTGCTAATTCGCCGACTTCTTCAGCTACTACGGCAAAACCTTGACCTTCTTCACCCGCACGCGCTGCTTCAATACCAGCGTTGATGGCAAGTAAGTTAGTTTGAATAGCTATTTGGTTAATTAAGGAAACTACGCGAGAAATTTGTTGCGAAGATTCTCCCAAACGTTTCACTTTCTTAGCAGTTTCACCAACGGTTTCCCGCAAAGACAGGATATTTTGTACTGTCAAATCCATTGCATGTCCGCTCTTGGTGGCGGTTTGAGCGGCATTGTTGGCAATGAAGGCAGCTTTTTCGGCGCTTTCGGCTACGGTCTTCATCGATTGGGTCATTTGGTCAACAGCATCGAGGGTGCGGTTGATTTCGGCAGCTTGAGTCAGTGCTTCCTCTGCTAGGTGACGGATGGCTCCTTCGTTAGATCCAATGGCAGTATTTACATGGATAGCAGCTTGTTTAACTTGGGTAACAATATCCCGGAGGCTTTCCACAATGGAGTTGAAAAAGTCGGCAACAGTGCCTATTTCTCCAGCAGTTACGTCTGCACGTACTGTCAAGTCGCCTCTGGCTGCACCTTCTACATCGTTTAGCAGTTCTAAAAGTTGCTGTTGCAGTGTTTCTTTTTCTTGCCGTTCTTCGTCTGAACCGGTTACGGCAACATTTCTGACTTGTTCTATCTGTTCTAATAACTTGGCTTGTTCTAAGGCATAGCCGGTTTGAGTTGCTATCTGTTGAAATAAGTCAATTTCCGGCTGTTGCCAAACACGAGGAGTTTCGCAATTATGAGCAATTAATAAGCCTAAAAGTTGCTCTTGGGCAAGAATTGGTACGATCAAATGACCTTTGACAGCAAATTTTTCCAAAAGTTGGATGTAACCGTCAGCATTTTTCAGGCTTTGATCTTGATGAATGTTGGCAACTGCTTGCACCTGTCCATCGCGATCGGTTTCTAGATAACGTTCCCGAAAATAGGGTTCGTTAATTTGCACTCCGAGCATTTCCGGCCAATTACCAGTTACCGATTCAGCAACGACAACGCCATCCTTAGTATCTGGATTCAAACTATAAATGATTACCCGGTCTGTTTTTAGCGCTCGATGAACTTCTTTGACTGCTGCTTGATAAATATCTTCAGTTTTGAGAATTCTCCGAATTCGTAGGGTAATATCTGCTAGTAATTTTGCCCCTTCAACGTCCAGTTCTTGTTCCTTGACTAAGACCTGTAATTGTTCGGCCATCTGGTTGATATTTGCACTCAATAACCCTAATTCGTCTTCTCTTTCAACTTGCAGACGGGTATTGAATTTACCTTGACCTAGCTTTGCTAATGCCGTAGTCGCATTCAGAATTGGCTGTGTAGTCAGTTTAGCTAACCAAGATGCGATCGCACCCACAATAAATGCTGTCAGTGCTGTGCCGATGCCTATAGTCCACAACAATTGTCTTTGCGGCTCAAATACAACTGCTGTGTCTGTAGATAAAAGTACTTGCCAATTTAAATCTGGTAAGCCATCTAGGGTACTAGCTGGTACGTAGCTAACTAATTCTTGTTTTTTGTCAGTTTTAGGGACTTCTATAAAACTATCTACCTTTTTGGCTGCTAGCAGTTTAGGTAAACTAGAATACTCTCCCTTTGCCTCTTTCCCCAATAATCCCTGTTGGGGACTCAAGAAAACTTTTCCCGAAGCATCGAGCAAATGGTATTGTTGTCCATTAGCTACGTAGTTTTTAATCACTTCCTCTAAAGATTTTACGGGCATACGTGCTTCTACCACGCCAATAGTTTGCCCCGTCCTCGTCTCTTTCACGGGTGCAGCTATATAAATACTCATTACACCAGTATTTTTTGCTGCTTCTGGGTTACTGATGACAGGAGTATCTTTTTGTAGAGCGTCTTGAAAATAGGTACGGTCTTTTTGATTTTCCAGCGGTTCGCCTGTAGATTGCACAATCAAGTTACCTTGGCGATCGAAAACAGCAATACTGTCATAAGCTTTGTAGGCTTCAACAACTCGATCTAGAACTGCTTGCTTTTCTTGAGTAGTAATACTTACACCAGCTTGGGGACTTGTCAAAAATAGCAAGTTTGATATTACCTGAATATCACCGTAGCGTCCCAACATAAAGCGGTTAACTTTATCGCTTAAACCAGTGGCTTCAGCTTGTTGAGATTGAGTAATTTGCTTAGTAATAGATTTGTTAGCAAAACTAAAAGCGATCGCGCCTATGCCCAAAACTGGTATTGTACCGATTGCGATCGCTAAAATAGTCGCTTTCTTAACCAATCCTAACCTTGTAAAAGGGCTAAAAAATTGATTTGAAGAAGAATTATTAACAGTTTCAGTAGTCGGCTTTGTTGGTAGCTTTACTACAGTCCCGATGGCTTTTTGGGATGAAATCAGTGATGCTCGGTTTTGAGCGCCACTACCTTGATTCGTGTTGCTTTTATTAAACATAAAAGTAGTTCTCCAAAGTATGTGAATAAGAACACTAAAAATCTTTTTTAGTAGTACACCCTAATCACTGCGGAGAATAGAAGACTGCACAATCGCCTGTGCATCTAACACCAGTAAAATTTCTTCCTGTTGCACAACGCACCCACATAAATAAGGAACTAAACTGGATGCTACTTGTCCTATAGGAGAATGAATAGCATCAGCTACGAACCTAGTTGTACCTTTTATTTCTTGTACAACTAAGCCCAACACCAATGATTCCACTCGGATAACGATCGCATTGTACTGTCGCAATCGATAATCTAAAGATTCTAAATTGAGCATTCTTGGCAAATCGACTACCCAAATTATCCGACTCCGCCAATTCATTAATCCTAATATGCAGGGTGGCATACTGGGCATCGAGGTGATAGCTTCAACAGGCACAATAATTGCTTCTTGCGTATGCCTCATTGATAAAACAGCAGCAGTCTGTTGATTTAGCTGAAACTTAAGATAACCATCTGCTAAGTTGTTTTCGGTTGTTGTTGGAGAAAGATTAATATTTGTACTAGTCATTGATTCAAATTACCACTGATTTAATAGTACGTAGGAGAAGTTCGCGGGTATAAGGTTTAGTTATATAGGCATCTGCACCTTGTCTCATCGCCCACAAACGGTCAATTTCTTGATTTTTGGAACTACAAATCACAATCGGCACTTTCGCAGTAATCGGATTTCTTCTCAGAGAACGACACAATTCAAATCCGCTCATTTCTGGCATTACTACATCAGTAACGATCGCATCTGGTTTTTCTAACACAGCTTTTTCTAAACCCTCTTTCGCACCACTTGCTTTAATTACGTTGTAACCGCTCTCTTTGAGATAATGGCTCATTAATTCCAATTCGCTGGGAGAATCTTCTACAATCAGAATTGTGCCAAGCAAAGTCAGGCTCACTATTAAATCTCCTAAAAAAATAAATTAAACATATTAACTTTGTTATTGTTTAAATCAACCAATGTGCTTAAAAACTATTTTTAGCAATTCTGATTGTGTAAAAGGCTTAGTCAAATATCCTGACGATCTGACCATTTTGGCCTTTGCCCTGTCGATAAATCCTGTTCTGCCAGTCACCATAACGATCGGTGTATTTTTAAAAGCTGAATGTTTCCGTAATAAGGAACATAGCTCATAGCCATCTAAACTTGGCATTTCGACATCTAGCAAAATCAGATCGGGCTTACTCCGGAGAATTTGCATTAAAGCTTTTACCGGATCGTTGATAGTCACAACTGAAAATGTGTTTTCATCCAAAAAGTGCTTGATGGAATTCAAAACTGTTTGGCTATCATCGATGCAGGCAATTGTATATAGTTTTTTGGCAACAGGTGGCTGAATAGTTTTATTATTCTCAGGAATGTCAAAATTAATTGGTTTCGGCAATTTTTGCCCAATTTTTATTTGCAGTTGTGGCTGAATTTGAGAGGGTTGTGTTGTAGACAAAACTTGAGAACCCCCACCAGCCGGAACTGATGACTGGATATTTTGCCGAGTTCGTAACTGCTTTTGACAATGTTCAACAAGTAACCGCAAATCCAGGCGACAGAACTTTGGTAGTTCATCCAAAGAGCTTTCCGGACTGAATTCATAGCTACCTTCTTTTAAACACAGAAATGATTCCAGTACTTCTTTTGCCAATTCGTCTATCAGGCTTGCTGCTTGGACAGAGGTAATATAGTCCTGATTTACTAACCAACAAATAGCTTGGTAATCCGCATTTGGTATTGATTGATGTTCATTCTTCGTCTCAAACATCAGCCGCATCTGCACGCGAGTGGCGCTGTTGAGAGCAGGAATTTGCTGACTCAAGCGTCGCAAGTGACTGTCAAGGCGCTCAAATACTTTATCTGAATAGGAGGCATAAGTAAGTTTACCGTCCTCTAGATAAATTGACCAAGAAACTATCCCGGTAAATATACTTAAGCAGCCCGTAGCATGGCGATTGGTTAATTGTGCCAACAGAGATAGCGGATGTAGTTTCTGGAACAACCTGTAGCTACCTATAGGAGTTGTGCTCATTTTGCTTTTACTTCAGCTAAATTCAATACATGTAAGCTAAATTCGTGCTGAGTTATTCCCCAATTTAAATCAAGTAAAAGGCATTAAACTTTTGTATTTTAAAGTACATCAGTTTCCATTTAGCTTTGTGGTGAAACTCAACGACAGTAGGGTTCTTTTCAGATGAGAAATCTTAGTAAATTCGTAAATTGCGATCGATTTACTTGCTGTTACTGAGATTTATATACATCTTGCAAGAATAAGACATAAAAATGCCAAGAGTAGATGAAGCCACTTTCCATTGAGTAACCCCAATCTGACCACAGGAATAATACTGATTTTATTGGCGGTAATATATTTGAACTTCTGTATTTACACTTAAGTAAAATCTAATTTTGAACTATCTAAGGACTGATAAAGCCACTTTGCATTGAGTAAGTTCAACTTGACCACAGCAATAATACTGAATCATTGGCAATAATAAATTTATTTTTTGAATTTCACACTTAAAAACGTAGATTGAACAGTATGCAAAACTTATCTTTTGTAGCGACAGTGTAATGCACCGAAAGCACTCGAAATGCTGTATTAGGGAGGTAACGCACTCTAGCTACGAAAATTGTAGGTTATTAAGTCCACGTTTTTTATATTTGAAACTATGCTGGCTGAATAGATTTTTATTTAAGCACTCAATATTTAAATAGGCTGGTAATTATACTTAAAATTTTAACTCAAGTATCAGTACCAGCCTAAATAAGGCAATTTAATTTGTTACAAGTGCGGATGAAAGGACTTGAACCTTCACTCCTTTCGGAACTAGAACCTAAATCTAGCGCGTCTGCCAATTCCGCCACATCCGCATCAGTTTATTATCATACCATAAGAAATTATTTTTGGGAATAGGGAATAGGGGATGAGAAACCAAGGGAGAAAACTTTTCCCTCTGCCCCCCGCACCCTGCCCCTCTGCCTCTTTTCAATGCCCAATTACATGACTGCAACACGAGGCAGACGATGCTTGAAGCCGCAGAGAATTTCCCAGGAGATAGTGTTTAGCTGTTCTGCCCAATCGTCGGCTGATATTTGTTCTTTTCCCTGTTCCCCTAGCAAGGTGACTACTTCTTCTTCTTGGATATTGGGTATGGCACTCACATCCAGCATCAACTGATCCATTGTAATTGTCCCAATTTGCGATACCCGCTGACCGCGAATTAACGCCTGCATTTTGTTGGAAAGACTGCGAGGAACACCGTCAGCATAGCCAATTCCCACGACGGCGAGACGAAGTTCGCGCGGGGCAATAAATTTATGGCCGTAGCTAACAGCTGTTCCTGCGGCAATAGTTTTAACTTGAGTGACTCGTGCTTTAAGTTGCAAAACGGGCTTGAGGTCGATCGCATTTTGTAAATGGGTTGCTGGGTAGAGTCCGTAAACGGCTAAACCTACTCGCACAATGTCGTAATGCAATGCCGAATTTGTGAGTGCAGCGGCTGAGTTTGCCAAGTGCAAGCAGGGCGGTTGGATTCCTATTGCTTTGATTTGGGCGATCGCTTCCTCAAATCGTTTATGCTGTTCTTCCATTACCGTCGGATCGGGATCGTCTGCTGTTGCCAAATGGGAATAAATACTGGCAATGGAAAGATGTGGTAACCGCTGCACTAATTGCACAAATTCGCCAGCTTCCTGCCAATTAGTTCCCAACCTAGACATTCCCGTGTCTAATTTGATGTGTACGGGCACTGGAGAACCATAATTTATCGATTCCAGAGTATCAGAAAATACCAAAGCTTGTTTAGAGCTACAGATTGTAGGCTGAAGTTTCCAGTGTGCGATCGCATGAATCTGCTCTGGTGTATGAGTTGCCCCTAAAATCAAAATGGGCGCTTGAATGCCACCTTCTCGCAATTGAATAGCTTCTGGAACTGTAGCGACTCCCAGCCAACTAGCTCCGGATTGAATTACGGTTTGGGCAACTGTTACCGCCCCATGTCCATAGGCATCAGCTTTTACTACTGCCATCAACTGGGTACGCGGTGATAAAAACTGCACCAATTGCTGTACATTGTACGACAACGCTCCTAAATCAATTTCTACCCAAGCTCGTTGCGAAAACCACGCGTAGGTGTCGCACTGCTGATTAGGATCTATACCAGGGATTTGTTTGCTACTTAACATTTGTACTGACTCCTATCCCACCACGGCTAAACTTTCAAGTCATCTATCTATACACGATCCTAAAAGCGAGAGCGGATTAAATAGGAAGTTTAACACCTTCATATTAGAATCAGATATCGCTGTCATTGGTTTTGCGATGAAGCTGATTATTTTGATACCACTCGCTAACCAAGGTGAATATTGTAAATGTCGCCGCTAATTAGAGACTTCTAAAAAAATAATCAATCGCTGAGTGAGCAGGGAGAGCAGGGGGAGTAGGGGGAAGAAAATATGTCCTAGTCCTTTTGGATGGAAAAATTGAGTAATTTAATTTTTGGAGTTCCCTTCTCTGAGCAGCCACCGTCTGGGCATTGATCAACCCACCATCAAATTGGGGGTTCGGTAGTAATAAGTAGCAAGTACTCTGCACTCAGTTGCGACTTATTAATTTTTGGTGCTGGTTTATCACAACTGACCAGATTAAAAAGAGATCGGTAGCGTTTCAGAAATTAACTATTGCTGGTTTGCCAATGGTATATGCGCTCACCAGTCCACTGCAAGCGCCTTTCAAAGCGATCTATTTGCCTTGCTTCTGGTAAAGGTAACCGCTTTGCTTGACGATATTTGAGATATTAAATAAATAAGATTTCTTCAAAGCATTAGTATAAAAAGTATTATATCGAGAGGCGTAGCGCAAGATGTAAAGCGCCCACACCCTAAGAATTATCATGCTTTTAAGCCTAAGTACCTTAAGGCAGACTACCTTCTCTACGAGACGCTAGGCAAATGTCCTTCTGCCTCGTGAATTCTAAACTTTTAATTTCTAACTCATAACTTAATTTCCCAATTATCCCGAAAGTATAATTTATTCTCATCTCCCTAGCGGGGTGTATTTGTGTTAACATTTATGTAAAGCTAACACCCTGAGCGCAGATAAATGGGGAAGGTTTTAGTCTTAAACGCCTCTTACGAACCTCTCAATATAACGAGCTGGCGTCGCGCTGTCGTTCTGTTAATTAAGGGCAAAGCAGAACGCGTGGAACACAACGGTAAATTCCTTTACTCGGATTTTCCGTTGCCGACCGTGATCCGGTTGCGTCATTACGTGCGTGTTCCTTATAAAGAAATTCCTCTGACTCGCCGAAATATATTGCACCGTGATAGTCATGCCTGTCAATACTGTGGTTACACAGGGGATGAGTTGACCCTAGACCATGTAATACCGCGATCGCGCGGCGGCGGCGATACCTGGGAAAACATTGTGACTGCTTGTGTCCGTTGCAATGTCAAAAAAGGCAGTCGGACTCCCCACGAAGCTCACATGCCTTTGCGTCATCCTCCCCGCCAACCTTATAGCAGTCTCTATTTCGAGGTCAGCAAACATCTTAAAAGTGGACTGCACACAGAGTGGCAAAAGTATGTTATAGGTCTCTGAGCAAAAAGCACAAGATCAAAGGAGAAAGAAGAAATACCTCTTTCTTTGGAACATAGCCAATTTAAGTTTAGTTATGGACTGTTAAAAGAATTGGCGGCTATATGGCTTGCAAGCAAGGCGAGTGCGTCAAACGTTAAGCCTCTACTTATGTATGGGGTTTCGCTTTTGCTCCTCGTCTTCCCTGCCTTATTCCACTAGGGTTCGCTCTAAATTATCAGAATTGTCAAAGGGGATATGAAACAGGCGTTATCGCTCAAAAATAATTGTTAGTTGCTCAATAGTCACAATTAATGAGAATATTGAGCATAAGAAGATTTTAAATATCAAGGACTAATCCTAAAGTATAAGATAGAAAGTGTACCCTAAGTCAGATAAAAATCCCCTGGGTTGAATTTCCAGAAGAGAAAAAAACTCCCAAAACAGATTTATGCTGCCAGATACAGCCCGATATACTAAATTTCCTTGCTGTATGCCTTCTAGTGGAATTTAGTTGATGTTAAGCGTTGTTACTGACAAAAAATATACTTAGATGTATAGTGCAATGTCTTGATATTTTTGCGAAGATCGGAATAATGTGGCTAAATTCAGTGAATTGCTGCTCGTAAGTATTTCTGAATTAAAGGAGCCTCACACTTTAAAAAAAGTTCCTTATGTACTTGAATTCTCCCGTTACTCAGTTTGAGAGTTTGTCGTTGACCAAAGAGCCAAACCCAGAGGAACCTGAAATCGAGAAAGCGCCAGTGGAAGTTGCATTTAAAAGCCCGTCATTACCGCCATCGGTAGGTGATGGGGCTATATATCTCAGTCACCGTGGTAATTCTCTGGCCCAACAAAAGTCAGAAGAACTGCAAAAAACCCTTCTGGCACACAGACACGATCGCCAACTGGTAATTCTGCAAGATTTTCCCGATCCTGATGCCCTTTCCTGTGCCTGGGCTTATCAGTTAATTGCCCAGCAATATGATATCAAATGTGAAATCATTTATGCTGGCGCATTAAGCCATCAAGAAAATATTGCCTTGGTAAGGCTGACTAATTTACCTATCCAACGCTGGACGCCGCAAACCTTGAAAACCAAGGATTTGTCATGTTATCAAGGTTTTGTATTAATTGATAACCAGGGAACCACTTCACAGCTACTGTCATCGGTGCAGCAGGCTGGAATTCCCCTAGTGGTACTGATCGACCATCACAGTATACAAGGCGATCTTCAATCAGAATTTGAGGATATTCGTCCTTATGTCAGAGCGACCGCAACAATTTTTACTCAGTACCTCCAAACGGGTTTATTGGCATTAGATACCAGCATAAATCAACACGTAAAATGTGCTACTGCCTTGATGCATGGCTTGCGATCGGATACAAATCGGTTAATGCAAGCGCAAGAAGAAGACTTTATGGCAGCTGCGTATTTAAGCCGATTTTATGATGCCCAATTGCTGAATGCCATTTTACAGGCGAACCGTTCCAAGCGGGTAATGGATGTGATCGAGCGATCGCTAAAAAATCGGATCGTCCAAAATAACTTTTCCATCGCTGGTGTTGGTTACTTACGCTACGATGACCGCGATGCCATCCCCCAAGCGGCTGATTTTCTCGTCACCGAAGAAAACGTCCACACCGCTGTAGTTTATGGCATTGTTCACGATGAAGACGAAGAACTAGAAATAGTCATCGGCTCCCTGAGAACCACCAAACTTACCCTCGATCCAGATGAATTCATCAAAGAAGCCTTTGGGCAAGATAGTGCCGGGCGATTTTTTGGCGGTGGAAGGACAAGCGCAGGCGGCTTTGAAATCCCGATGGGTTTCTTATCTGGCAGTAACGAAAATTCCGCCTATGCGAAAATGAAATGGGAAGTATTCGACACTCAAATTAAGCAAAAACTGCTGAGGTTGGTTAATCCCAGAGATAACCCGATTCAGTCAGAATAGAGGGAGAAGGAGATGGGCAGAACTCCTAACTCATCCAGCAATCAGAGTGTTTGGTCAGATAGCATCCCTAAGTCATTCACGATCGACATATTTCCCGACTTTTCTAAAAAGTCGGGAATTTTGGTCTTTTCACAGATGCTGAACTGATTGAGGATGTAGTTCGTACTTAATGCTAAGTAGGTAGGCACAAATAAAATTAACTTGTGCCTACCTATTTTATTTGCGAACAAGGAGCGTCATCAAGTCTATAGAACTGGAAATGTTACAAACTCTGTATGAGCAAGATTTTTGTGCGCGGGTAGAGCAGACAGCAGAGCTTTTGCAATTGCACCACTGGGACACGCTGGATTTAGAACACTTAATTGAGGAAGTGGTAGACATTGGGTAAAAGCCAACAACGGGCGTTGCAAAGTGCGTTGCGGTTGGTGTTGTCGCATTTGTTGAAGTGGAAGTATCAACCCAACGTCGCAGTCACAGTTGGCAAGTGACCATTACCCGTGAGCGACTGAATAATAGATGAATTGCTGCAAGAAAGTACTAGCTTGCGGCGTTTTTTTAATGATGCCGAGTGGATTAATACTACTTATCAGCGATCGCCTGTCCCTTTACTGTCGATCAGATTTTAGACTTAGACTTTTATCCTAACGCTGACCAATGATCGTAAGGTTATTTACCCTATAAGAACTGCTACGTTATACTCTAAATTGAGTAAATATACGGCTTATCTTTAGTATACTAAATGGCTAACATCATGACAATCATGATTAGTCATTTTTATATTTGATGGAAACTATAATTTTTCTTTGCAACGGTGAAGCAAAATATAACAGTGGACAAGGAATCATTAAAAATAGTAAACTTCCTGGCTTGATAAAGTCAGAAATTTCGTCAGGAGAATACTACGAAACATCCTGGAGTTGCTCGAATTCTAGATTCATACAGGTTGGAGATAGAGCCTACTTTCAGAGAAGCGGTAATACTGGCAATGAACCTAGTGGCTTTATTGCTGCTGGTCATATTATTGCAGCACCAAAAGATTATCAACTAAAGGTTTTAGATAGCAAAAAATATTCAGATTTAAGTGAAGCGTACATATCCGATAATGCTGGATGTTTTTTCGTTTACATTCAAATAGATTCAGTTGTTGATTTTGATTTCCCTCTGGAACAAAAAAATTTAAAAAAATTACCTCAATTTCAAGGTATAAATTTTAATTTTGGAGGTGGCGGTTGTAGATTCAATAGTAAAGCTGCTTCCTTTTTAGGTTTGTTGTTACGTGCTGATTTACACACCTTATTTGACTTAAATCTCATTGCCATTAATCCAAAAACAATGATGGTGCATATTTCCCCTATTCTTAAAAACACTGAGTATCAGTAAACCAAAAAGTTTTTCTCCAAAGAGCGATCGCTAAAACATTGGTAGTTTATAATACTAGTAAATACGTAATCCTCTAACCAGCAGAC
>NZ_JBALFH010000024.1:0-87867 GCF_036917095.1 Nostoc sp. | reverse complement strand
GCCTCCAGTAACGTCTGCACTTCCGATTCCCGTCCGTAGAGTTTTTCTCTGATCAGAAAGCGATCGCTAATATCTCGTTGTCCCAAATCAAACCAAGTGTGCTTACCTGTCTCTCGCCACTGTTCTAAGCAAGTAACTAAGTCATGTTTAAGTCCTAACGCACTTTGATACCGGTCTTCGGCATTCTTCGCCATCAGTTTGCGAACAATCTCGCCCAGCATCAAGGGCAAATCGGAGTTGAAATCGCACAGGAACGGTGGAAGTTTCGCTATGTGGCAATGCACCAACTCCATCGGTTCATCGGATTCAAAGGGCAATTGTCCGCTCAGGAGTTCAAAGAAAGTCACGCCTAATGAATAAAAGTCGCTGCGGTAGTCAATACCTCTGTTCATCCGTCCGGTTTGCTCTGGTGAGAGATAAGCTAGCGTTCCCTCCAATCCGTTGGGGCTTTGGATCTCCAGGGTTTCTCGTGGTAAAAGCGAGGCAATACTGAAGTCAATCAGCTTGATTTCTTTGCTGTCAGGGTGAATCAGGATGTTGGCTGGTTTAATATCTTTGTGAATGACGCGCTGTTGATGTAACCGGTGTAGCGTGTCTAGCAGTTGCAGAGCAATGGGTAGGAATTGATCTAATGTTAGTGTTTTTCCTTGAGTAAATTGCCGCAGGGAAATGCCACCAAAGTCTTCCATGACTAAGGCATAGCCATTGTCATAGCCTTCCAGGCTGTAGGGTTTGATAATGCCAGGAATATCTAAATTTTTAGCGATCGCATATTGGTTGCGAAACTGAACTAATTCGCTAAAAGTTGGGTATTCTCGTTTTAAGAGCTTGATGACAACTGGTAAGCGATCGCATTCTCGAACTGCCCGATACACTTGGGTACGAGAACCTGAATAGAGTTGCTCTATAATTTGGTAACCAGCGATCCTTATAGTTCCATCAACTTTGGCGCTCATAAGTTTTTACGAGAATTTCTGTATACTAGCGTTATAATTCCCAGGACAATATCTTGGTTAACAAACGTTAGAAAACTTACATTGGAGATTGGGCACAGCAGACAGAGGGTAAGAGAGCACCAAGATGTAGATGTGGCGATCGCTTTTTGATGATTTCCCAAAGTATTATCATAACTCCCTCAACGAGTTTTTGCTCTTATAAAGAAAGCTAAAAAATATAAATTGTTAGTAAATCCTCGGATTGCTTATTTAACAAAGTTTTGAGGCTATAAACTCCCATAAATTCAGGGGAAAATGCGCTGCCAAATCAGTTTTCGTTCTGCCATATCTGGAAATTCAAATTCGACAACAAACTGGATGCGACACACGAACGCATAATCATTTGAGTTTTTCCAACGGGTGGCGAGCAGAGCTAACCCCTGATAGGCTTTCAGGCGTTGCAGTAGATAATTAGTTTCTAGATTGGCGGATAGTCAAACAATAACTTGAAAGTCTAAATTAACTATGAAAATCATTCCTTGTCTGGAAGCTGAACTATATAATTACAACCTACAAACTTCTAGCAGCGATATTGAAATTGAGCAGCAAAACTTAATAACATCTCTGCCAGGAGTGCAAGAGTTTAGAGATAAGTAAGAACTTTATCGTCTACAGGGAAGCATTGCTTATATTTTTTTAACGAGGAAAAGCTGGTAGAAGCAATGTCAGAGTTGGCAAAACTGGGATTGTCAGGACAAAGATTTTATAGTTTTAAACTAGAGTCTAATCAGGTGAAAAACTATCCTCCATTCTCTTTGGTTCGATTATTAACTTCCGCAAATTTATTGCCTATGCTGTTGACAAAATCCTTAAGATCGCGAATGAAACAGCCCTGCTACCTCTTAGAGGGGTTGTATCCGCAACAAAGCTGGTAAATCCAGAGAGGCGATGTGTTGATAAGCTCGATCTATGAAACGCTCGCCTCTGAGAAAGCCTGTATTAGCTCCAGGACAAATATACCGGAGAGTTTCTGGTGTAAAACGTTCTAACAATAATTGAAGACTCTGAATTTGCCTTGGCCAGTGAAAGGTTTTAGCTGTCCGTAATGGTACTGCTTGAGCTTGCTGGTTAGGGAGTAAATGGCGACCAGAAAACAATATACCTCCAAGTTCACTATAATAGAGGCAAGATGAGCCAGGAGAATGGCCTGGTGTCCAAATCGCTTGTGTTGCTGCATCAAGAATAAATTCCTGTCTAAAGGTAGTTACGGTTAAGCCTGGTAACAAATAGGCTTCTTGCTCTTGAATCAGCACCTCGCAGCCAAAGATTTGCTGAATTTCAGCGGCCTTGCCAATAGCGCCTCGATGGGTGATAAATAACCAACGTAAGCCTCCATGCAATCGCAAAAAATCTTGATTTGTTTGGTCTAGGGCAGGGCAATCTATGAGGATATTGCCTTCATTTCTTACAATAAAATAAGAGGTTCCCCCTAAGGTGTCCCGATTGGGTGGAAAGGCAAAAGTGCTCTCTTGTGCGAAATCCGATTGCAGAGAACTTCCGCTAGGAACTTCGTCAGGGAAGACAGCCCGTGGTGGCTTAGTTGTATGACTTGGCTGTTGAGGTAAAGGGCACACGATTAAAGAACCGAAACTGAGGAGTTGTGGACAATGTGGTTACAGTGTGGAAATTCTGAAGAATTGAAACTTGAGCGTTAACCAGCACTGTTAACCGTTGTGAATAAAATTGGCGTTTGAGGTTTGCCTTGTAGTTAATGCTATGGTGCTGAAACTACTGGTGGGGCATTTTGTCCAAATTACTTAAGATAACATGGCATTTTGGTTTCTGTTTATCCTCCTACTGGGGCTAGCTACTTATCTAATGGTGCAGCACAGCGTCGCTCATATTACTCGGACGCCAGTATGGTTGTTGTGGCTGGTTTTAATGACACCAGCATTTCTGTTGAGTGGATGGACGCTGATGTACGGGCCGAAACAACCTCCGCCACCAGCGCTGATAATTTGGTCGTTATTTATCAGCACGCTGTTGTACTGGACATTGTTTCAATGGGGGCGTCGAGTGCCAAGAGATACACAGACCGAAGCCCAAGCCCAAGGTTCTGAATCACAGCCGACTATCCAGCCTACCCCAGAACCAATAGCGCGTCCTATTGAGCCAACCGAAGAAACCCAATTGCGGAATTGTTTTCCTTGGTCTGTATACTACGTTCAAAATATTGAGTATCGACCACAAGCGGTGATTTGCCGCGGTCAGTTGCGAACTAAAGCCAGCAATGCCTACCAGCAGATTAAGACTAATATTGAAGCACAATTTGGCGATCGCTTCGTGCTGATCTTTCAAGAAGGTTTCAATGGCCAACCTTTCTTTGTGCTAGTTCCCAATACTCAAGCTGCTAAACAGACAAATACACCACAACGCAACCAGGAACGGTTAACTAGACCAGGATTAGCGCTTATATTACTAGCAGCTACTTTGGTAACTACTACCTTGGTGGGGGTAGAAAACGCTGGTGTTAATCTTCCGCCTATCTGGGAAATTGGATCTTTGTTCAAACTTCTATCTAACCCAGATATCCTATTCAAAGGATTGCCTTATGCCTTAGGGTTAATGACTATTTTGGGCATTCATGAACTTGGGCATTATTTGACAGCTAAATTTTACAATATTCGCTCAACGTTGCCCTACTTTATTCCCGTGCCTTTCTTTTTGGGAACTTTTGGCGCATTTATTCAGATGCGTAGTCCCATTCCCAACCGCAAAGCTTTATTTGATATTAGTATCGCTGGGCCAATTGCAGGCTTTGTGGTGACTTTGCCATTATTAATATGGGGCTTGGCTCATTCTGACGTGGTTACGCTGACTGAAAAAACCCGACTTTTGAATCTTGATGCCCTTAATCCTAAGTATTCAATTTTACTGGCATTACTCTCAAAGTTAGCTTTAGGAAGTCACTTAACTGCAAAATCAGCCCTTGATTTGCACCCAGTTGCAGTAGCCGGTTTCCTTGGATTAGTTGTCACAGCCTTAAATTTAATGCCTGTAGGGCAATTAGATGGAGGTCACATTGTCCATGCGATGTTTGGACAACGAACTGCGATGGTAATTGGTCAAGTTGCTCGCGTGCTATTGCTATTACTTTCTTTAGTTCGGGAAGAATTCTTGGTGTGGGCGATTATTTTATTGTTTATGCCATTGATTGATGAACCTGCGCTGAATGATGTTAGTGAATTGGATAACGGACGTGACATTTGGGGATTACTGGCAATGGCTTTGTTGATTGTAATTGTTTTGCCGCTACCGCAGGCGATCGCTAACTTTTTACAAATTTAAACAGTATCAATGCAGAGAGAAGTATATCTAAATCTTTTCCTCAGCTATGCAATCAACCACAGTTTGATATTTTGTGATTGAGATTATAAACAATATTCAAAATCTCTTTTTGTCCACAACTCAGTTGCCAGCAATTAATATTCCCCCCTTGTTTATGGGGGGAATATTTTGTTATCCAACTAACTAGATGCTGAATTAGCCGTCTCCGAAGCCTTCGCGGCTGGTGGAAAACCGCCCATGCGAATCTCAGAAGTGAAGGAAGTGATACTAAATCCACCAAAATTCTTGAGGATATTCACCCGCATTCGCAAATTGGGGCTAGCAAACCACAGGCGCTCCTCAGAACTCATGGTTTCATCCTCTGTAGTCAGGGTCAAAGCATCATCACTATCTATTTTATAGCGTCCGGCAACTGGAGTTTTATTAGCATCAACTATTTCTCGCAGCAACTTGCCTTCGGCCGGATTATCTGCATCAGGTACCAAAACTAAAACAGTTGAACCACTCTGCTTTGTCTGATCCTTTTCCATTGTGCCGTTCCAAGTAATTTTGGCAGCACAAGAGGCGGAACTAAGATTAATTTTGTATTGTTGACACAGTTTAATAACTTCTGGACGATCTAGTGCCAGTGTCTCAATTATGATGTCTGACTTGCTATTTTCAGATTGGTTAAAAGCCAAATGTTGACTAGTACGATGAGAAAACCATTTACCAGCGCTTAACTGAAAAAACTCTTCAATATTCATGAATGAAATTACCCTGCATCAAAATGCTCGAATTCCCACTTTATTATTAAAAGGTAGCAGGAGGAATTTTATATTAAGCTTGATTGCCTATTTCCTCAAGCTTCTTCAAACCAATCCTGGCTGCCTCAGCAACGTTGAAATGATTGTCTTTTTCCAGGTATTTTAAAGCTGAGACACTCTTGGGAGTGGGAAGATTTCCCAAAGCTTCTGCCAAACGCTGCCTTACTAACCAATCATCTGATTGGGCGAAGCGCAGGATTTTATCGACAGACTCAATGTCTTGAATTTCTCCTAGTGCAGAGATTGCAGCTTGTTGCAATACTACTTCTTTGCTATCCAATGCCTGAAGAAGAATTTGACGAGCACGGGGGTCTTTAATGTTACCTAGAGAAACGGCTGCACTAAAGCGTACTAGCCAATCAGTATCTTCATAAAATGCCCGTGAAAGCACTTCAAAGGCTCTGGCATCACCCAAATATCCTAAAGCACCAGCGGCATCGGCGCGTATCCCATAATCGGGGTCATTTTCGAGAATTCTGACCAAAATTGCATAACATTCTGGTGTCGGCTTAATTCCCAGAGCAAAAATTGCCATCGATCGCAGTTGCAAAGATTCGTCATCTAGTACCTTTTTAATCAAAGGAACTGCATCTTCAGGGGAAGCATGACGCAGATTAGCTAGGGCTACCATGCGATCGCGTAAATTCGGACTTTCTAACTGAGTAGAAATTTCTTGTAAGCTTAGAGTTGCCATTTAGTTCAAAGCGTTTTGTTTACTTATCTTAATTTACCCGATCCATTCATCAGGCTGTTGCCATAGTGAAGTAGGAGTTTGGCGACTTTACAAAATGCTTTAATTATGAGTGAAAAATAAACAAATGTTACTTCCCGCTAAGATTGTGTATTGAATTTAGCAGTGAGATTTAAGACTTAGCTGTGCCTGAGGTATGAAGAGAAGACTTGGGTGGCAGACGTAGCTTCGGGGTTTGACTGTTAAATACAGCGTCAAACCTTTAGAATCTCTACGAGACGCTATACCTAACTCGCTTCGCCGTAGAAGTACGTAAGCTTTTCTACCAAGCGCTCCGCGTAGCTTGCTTAAGAGCAGGGGTACGCTAAACCACTTTCAAAGCTATTTAGAATATATTTGACAATATCCTGCTACTTTTTTAACCTGACTATTTGTATAAGTCTGCTTCAAACTATATATTTAGACTAGGTTTGAGAACGGAGAGGGAGAGATTCGAACTCTCGTAGACGTTTCCACCTAACAGACTTTCCAGGTCTGCGCCTTAAACCACTCGGCCACCTCTCCAGGTGCCACAAGTTACGATTGTACTATAAAATCCCAGAAAATGCAAAGATAAAGAAAGATATTTTAGATTGAATCTGAAAGTCCCAATCCCAAAACGCAAATCCAGATGTCCCGTACATACACAATTAAAGTTCGCGATCGCGCCACTGGCAAAACCCACACCCTACAAGTCCCAGAAGACCGCTACATTTTGCACTCTGGCGAAAAACAAGGAGTAGAACTGCCGTTTTCCTGCCGCAACGGGGCTTGTACCACTTGTGCGGTGAGAGTTATATCGGGAGAAATTTACCAACCAGAGGCGATCGGATTGTCGCCAGATTTACGTCGGCAAGGTTATGCCTTGTTGTGTGTAAGTTACCCTCGTTCTGACTTGGAGGTGGAGACACAAGACGAAGATGAAGTCTACGAACTCCAGTTTGGACGCTATTTTGCTAGGGGGAAAGTTAAAGCGGGTTTGCCCTTAGATGAGGAATAAATAATTGAATAAGGCAGGGGGCAGGAGGCACTTAGCTGGGGGAAAGAGGTTCTGCTCGGTAGCAGCGACCATAGGAGAATTTTTGATGGTTGTGAGCCTTGGTAAGTGGGTGCGAAAAATAGCGATTTTGGCTTGCTTATTGCTGTTGGTGAGTTGTCAAGGTAAAAACCAGCTACCAAACAATGAGGCCCAGGTGAAAGTAGCGCGGGTAGTTAGCGGGCAAAGTTTGGAAGTGTTAGGCATGGCTGAACAACCAAATTTAATTTCCCAAGTGCGGTTAGTGGGTATTGATGCACCAGATTTGCGACAGCGGCCTTGGGGGGAAGGAGCAAAAGAACAGTTAGAGAATCTAATTGGTGGTGCAGAACAATCGGTAACCCTAGAGTTTGATTTAGAAGCAAAAGACAAAATCGGACGAACTCTAGCTTATGTGTGGAAAAATAAGGTGTTGTTGAATGAAGAATTGGTAAAACAAGGCAATGCAATGTTTGTTGGGCGATCGCCTAACCACAAATATGACCAGCGTTTAGAACGCGCTCAACAATGGGCTAGACTCATGGGCCAAGGAATCTGGAACCCAGAAAAACCCATGCACCTCACTCCCGCCGAGTTTCGCCGCCAAAATCTTTGAAGGCTGGGGATTGGGGAGCAGGGGGAGCTTGGGGAGCAGGGGGAGCAGAGGGAGCAGAGGGAGCAGGGGCAGGGGGAGAACAATTAATAGCCAGTTCTCAATGACTAATGACTAATGACTAATGACTAATGACTAATGACTAATCTACAAATTTTTCTAGATATCGCGACTGAAGCGGCCTTAGCTGCTGGTGCTATTTTGCAAGGTTATTTGGGTAAGTTAGAAGATGCAATTATTGAAAAAGGACGCCCTGGTGATTTAGTCACCGCTGCTGATAAAGCCTCAGAAAAGTTGATTTTAGAAATTTTGCGTCGCCACTTTCCCCAGCACTCTATCCTCGCTGAAGAATCAGGGAAATTAGGCAATCAAGATAATGAATACCTTTGGGCAATAGATCCTTTAGATGGCACAACCAACTACGCTCATCAATACCCATTTTTTGCCGTTTCCATTGGACTGTTAATTAATGGCGTTCCGCAACTTGGTGTAATTTATGACCCATTTCACAATGAGTTATTCTGTGCTGCTGCTGGCTTGGGAGCAACGCGTAACCGTCGCCCCATTAAGGTTTCGGTAACATCTGAACTGAGTAAGAGCTTACTAGTGACAGGCTTTGCTTACGATCGCCGCGAAACCTCTGATAACAACTACGCAGAATTTAGCCACCTCACCCATCTTACCCAAGGAGTCAGACGTAGCGGTTCTGCATCGCTGGATTTGGCATATGTTGCCTGTGGACGTGTCGATGGTTACTGGGAACGAGGGCTTGCTCCTTGGGATATTGCCGCCGGGATAATTTTGTTACAAGAAGCTGGGGGCAAAGTCACCGCCTACGATGGTACTACCGTCAAAATTGAGTCAGGTAGAATTCTTGCCACAAATGGTTATATTCATGACTCCCTCAGTTGCGAACTTTTACAAGTTCCACCACTGTCAGCTTGGGTATAGCAGATGGGGGCTTTCCCCTCGACTTTGGGTAAACTAAAAGGAATCTAACTGCTCCTTTGGTGCAAAATCTTATATGTCTTTCAAAATAGATCGTGGACTATTTAAATATGATTTCATAGATCATCACGCAATATTGTGCGTTCCAGTTGATGCGGATGTCAAAGAGATTCGTAAACGCTATCTCAAAATCGCCCGTCGTTTGCACCCAGACAGTAGTTCTACTGAAAGTGCTGGTCAAAAACAGCTAGGGAACGAATTGTTATCAAAGCTAGTTAATCCAGCTTATGAAAAACTGTGTGGCGATCGCACTCGCACGGAATATATTTTAATTTTGTCGCAAATTGGCAAGCGCTTGGTACAAGAGGCTACTTCGGTAACTCTGACTAGCGACTTGGCAAAACAGTTAGCCCAGACGCCTAATCTCGATCATTTTTATAAAAGTGCGATCGCTAAAATCGGCGAAACCCAATATGATTCTTTAGAGCAAGCGCTACAAGTTGTTGCCCAAGTTAGTGAGTTGAATTTAGTGTATTTAATGCGGAGTGCGGGTAAATCATCCGCAGCGTCGCCACCACCTGCTCAACCCAAAGTCCAATCAGGTACGCCTCAGTCAAATACACCAAAAAATACACCACCAGAACCAGCACCAGCGCCACCAAAAGAAGACTCGATTGTAGAACAGTATGTTCGTCGCGCTCAATCTTTGATTGACAAAAACCAATTTGCCCAAGCCAAAGTAGAGTTGCAAGATGCCCTGAAGCTAGAACCTAAAAATAGTCACTGCCATAGCTTAATTGCAATGGTGTATTTGAAGCAAAATCAGCTAAAAATGGCAAAAATCCACTTCGACAACGCTCTCAAATTAGACCCCAATGACGAAGCGGCTCTGCAATGGAAACCTAAAATAGATAAAGCTCTAGGACAACAACCTAGCGATCATAAGGTGACTTCATCCCCCAATAATGGAGATAAGCAACCAGATAAATCTGGTAGTGGTGGTTTGTTCGGTGGTTTGTTTGGTGGGAAGAAAAAATAATGGTGTATCAACCAGCAGCGGGAGCCAGGGATTTATTGCCCTTGGACGTGGAGAAAAAACGCTGGATTGAAGATCGGTTACAGCAGGTGTTTCACCGTTGGGGATATCACAGGATTATCACCTCGACTTTAGAACGCATGGATACTCTAATGGCGGGGGAAGCAATCCAGCGCCAGATGGTGATTCAACTACAACAAAATGGGGAAGATGATGAGTTAGGGCTACGTCCAGAATTAACAGCATCTATTGCTCGTACAGTTGTCACTCGGATGGCAGGTCTGCGTTATCCGCAACGGTTGTACTACAATGCCAATGTGTTTCGCCGCACTTGGGAAAGTAGGCATAATCGCCAGCAAGAGTTTTATCAAGCTGGGGTGGAGTTGTTAGGTGCTGGCGGATTGCTGGCGAATGCAGAAGTATTACTTTTAGTAGGAGATTGTTTGGCAGCGCTAGGTTTGCAGGGCTGGCATTTAATTTTAGGTGAGGCGGGAATTACCCGATCGCTCTTGAGTGCCTTTCCTGCTAATTTACAGGGCAAAGTTCGCAGTGCGATCGCTCATCTCGACCGCATTACTATAGATAATTTACCCCTGAGTGACAAATTACGCGATCGCGCCCAAATCATCCTCGATCTACGCGGCCCAAGTGCAGACGTATTACAAAAAGTCAGTAGTTTGGATCTAGATGAAGAACAACGAGAGGCGGTGAATAACCTCAAATCCCTAGTAGAATTACTAGAATCAGAGAAAAAATTTCCGTTAATCCTCGACCTCAGCCTCATCCAGACTATAGATTACTACACTGGCATCGTCTTTGAGGTTGTCAACGATACCGAATCTCAAGCCAGAGTTTTAGGCCGAGGTGGTCGCTATGACCAGCTTTTGGGGCTATATCATCCTCAAGGAGAAAACATCCCTGGTATTGGCTTTGGACTCAGTATCGAAGATTTATACCAAGTTTTACTGTCTACTCAGCAATTACCGCAAGTAACCCCAGCGAGTGACTGTTTGGTAGTACCAGAGACGGGCAGTGCAAACGCCGCCGCCTTTGCCTACGCGCAAAAACTCAGAGATTCTACTGATTTGGTGCGCGTAGAAATTGATTTGGGGGGAAGAGATGCAGACGCTATTCGCCAATATGCACGCGATCGCGGCATTGCCCAAATTGCTTGGATCGAAGCAGATAGCTCCCCAAAAATTGAACCATTGCGTTAGCGGGCATTGGGCATAAGAGGCAGAGGGGCAGAGTGCAGGAGGCAGGGGGCAGAGGAAAATAATTTTCTCCTTGCTCTGCTCCCCTGCTTCTTAACCAGTCACCAGTACGCAGTACCTTGCTAGGCTAGAAATAGCTGATTTAGAAAAGAGGGAATCGAGAACATGCCGCACACAATTGTTACAGAAGTCTGTGAAGGTGTCGCTGACTGCGTAGGTGCTTGTCCAGTTGCTTGTATTCATGAGGGCCCAGGCAAAAATACCAAGGGCACTGATTGGTACTGGATTGACTTTGCCACCTGCATCGACTGTGGCATATGTCTCCAAGTTTGCCCAGTAGAAGAAGCGATTCTTCCAGAAGAACGACCGGAGTTGCAAAAAACCCCATAATATGTCCATAGTCAACAGTCAATAGTTATTTTTGACTTGACTGTTGACCAATGACCAATGACCAATGACAAATGACCAATGACAAATGACTATTTACTAGAAGTTGAAAATGTCCACGCTGGATACATCAAAGATGTAGATATTCTGCAAGGTGTGAACTTCCAGGTTGCACCAGGGGAATTGGTAACCGTGATTGGCCCCAACGGTGCTGGTAAATCTACTTTGGCAAAAGCAATTTTTGGGCTTTTGATCCCTCACACAGGCATAATTACCTTCAAAGGTGAAAATATCGTGGGGCTAAAGTCCAATCAAATCGTCCAACGAGGAATGTGCTACGTACCACAAATCGCCAATGTTTTCCCCTCCCTCAGTGTTGAAGAGAACTTGGAGATGGGTGCTTTTGTGCTTAACGTTCCCCTGAAACCAATTAAAGATAAAATATTTACCATGTTCCCCAGACTGAGCGATCGCCGTCGTCAACGCGCTGGTACTCTCTCTGGAGGAGAACGCCAGATGCTAGCGATGGGCAAAGCTTTGATGCTGGAACCTAGTTTGCTGATTTTGGATGAACCATCTGCTGCTTTATCCCCGATCTTAGTGACACAAGTTTTTGAGCAGATTAAACAAATTAACCAGGCGGGTACTGCGATCGTACTAGTAGAACAAAATGCCCGTAAGGCTTTAGAGATGGCTAATCGCGGATATGTACTGGAGTCAGGACGCGATGCAATCTCCGGCCCTGGTGAAGAATTGTTGAATGACCCTAAAGTTGGTGAGCTATATCTGGGAGCAGGTAAGAGACATTAAGTAGTTGCCACCAATGGGAACCAAAAAGCATGTTGACAGTAGTGCTTTGGGTGTGCCGTTAGTGGCAGTAAGACTAAATTCCCGCGACTCGAATGTATGAATGTCAATTTTGCTGTTAATAATTGCACATTCTGTGGTAAGTCGAGTTTTCCCGTTCAACATAACACCAGTTTAATAAGGGAGCTTCACCAAGCGATAGCGATGCCTACGGCAGACCGCGCCTACGCTATCTATAACTAATACAAATTCTGCCACTGCCGCGACCGTCGTTTTCGATGCTCAAAGAATTCTCCCCAATAATCCTTGCGTTTCTTAATCACATCTACAGCGACTAAAGAAGTAAAACAGGACATTCATTCAGGAAAAAGTGACGAAAATGTAAATTACCCGGATCTGCCAAAACCCCCATTAGCAATTCACAATTCGTAATTACGTTATAGATAGGGATTTATAAGGCTAGCCCTTTAAAATCTGAACGTTTGTACTATTAAATAAATGAAGTTTTAACCCAATTTTGATATTTTGGCTCAGGCGTAGGCATCGCTTAACTTACAGTCCAAAAATTTGGAGTTTAATGCATAAATTCTTTACTAAATTCCAGCCAATACCTGAAATAAGCTAATCGTCATTCATTTTTCCAAAATGATTCGCTTGTAGTAAGCGGCTCCAGCCCTACCTTCATGCAACTTAAATGCCGATTAGCTTACCGTAAAAACTTTGATAGTACATATGCTCACCTTAAAAGGGCTATTGCTTTCGGCAATTTGGCATCCAAAAGTTTTCTGTTGCAGTTTTAATTGAGATATCGGCAGGGTTACAGGGACATTGAGAAAATTCTACAAGGGATGGATTCCCGTCTCAAAAATCCCACCCAACGGCCAGTTGTTGACGCCCACGTTCTGTTAACCACCTAAAGTGGATGCAGTAAAAAAGCAGAACGAGCATCACCGCCTCACCACAACTGGCTAGAAATCAAACAGAAAGCACATAGTACAAATGGACTTAAACAGATTTAAGCCAGGTGATGACAGTGCTTAAATAAAGACATCACTTAGCCAAGTGGATCGTACCAAAGCGATCGCCACCATTTATTTAATCTGTAATTGCCTTAATTTATTATTTGCCGATAGTAGTAACTCTTGAGCTTTCAGATAGGCTGTTGTGCCATTTGGCACTTTTTCTAATTGATTAACAATACTCTGCAATTGACTTAACACCCGATTGCGCTGCATATCATGAGCATCAGTAGGAATTGAAGCCAATAAGTTTTCGATTTCTCGTTGAGCCGCCTCCAAAGCTTCCACAGCATCTGCCTCAGCTTGCCGTCTTACCTTAACTTGACCTAAATTAGCCTCATAAATTGCTAATAATTTCTGTGCTTCGGTATAACCAGCCACGTCTGTTGAAGGAATATCTTTGAGCCGCTCAATTGCCTCTATCCACAAATTTTCTATTTGTCGCCATTCAGTTACGGTGTGCGGTGGATTTTGACCAGCTTTCGCAGCTTGCCAGGAAAATTGCCGCGCTGCGGTGATTAAGGCACTGATGCGATCGTTCCCGGCTGCCAATCCAACAACTTCCTGAAACTCACGTTTATAATTATCTAGTTGATTTTGTATAGTTTTTCCTGCCAGAGTTTGACCAGGAATCTGCTCGAATTGATTAAGCGCCGTTTGCCAAGCAGCTGTTGCAGTCTGTTTATCAGTTACTGTTGTAGCTCGTTCATATTGCTGTTTTGCATTTAAGAAAGTCTGCATATTATCGGTAAGCAAAGACTGAGCATTTTTTTCCTGAAAAACCTGAGCTTCTAGCTGCCCAACTTTAGTCCGAAATGCATTAAAACCGTAGATGCTAAAGCGCGAGTCATACCACCAATATCTGTATTCTGACCAATCGTTGACAAAAGAAGTTGGTAACTGATCTAAATGTTTTTGCGTTTCTTGTAGCTTCTGTTCTCCCAAAGCCAAATCAGCGGGACTAGTAGCTTTTTCAATCAATTGTTCAGCTTGCTCGACTGATACCAACGCCTCTCGATAGTGATTATCCATACTTATATAACTAGGTAGCAACAAAAAAGGTGCATGGAGCATCACCGGGCGGCGAATCGCTGGATAAGGCTGGTTCGCCACCCAAATTACACCAACGGGAATGCCTATAAGTATTGCTACCCAAATAAGTTTACTACCTATACCCCACTTGGCTTTGCGATGCAGTGGCTGAGAGGATATTTTGAGAACCCGCCGCTCTAACTCCATTTCATGCTCTAATTCAGCAAGGTTTTTGGCGGTTGATGGTGTTGCAGGTTTCTTCTGCACTACAGGGTGAAGGCTTGGAGCAGACGGATCTATCCCAGAGCTATTTGGAGTATTTTTACGTAGTAAATTCCAGTTTATTTTATTTAAAAAAGCCATATCTCTAGCCATTACTGTATTAAGTATTCCCAAAAGCACAGTAAATATAAACAATAGAGTGACTTGGCTTTTGACACAATTTATACTCTTTATTGATCAGTATATTCTGTATTAGAAAAACTGGTTTTTATGCTTAACTTTGCTTTAAATTTGACAGATAATATTAAGCATATTTGACTTAAATAATAATTAATTTATCCATAAAATAAATTATAAACTACGATAATATCTGAAGATTAAATTACTCTTAAACCGTGTAATAAGGTACTCTTATATTTTGTTTAGCTCTGATATATTCCTGATAAAAGCTTTGTTGTTATCAGGTAGATTGATGAGCCGAATTAATGGATTTGTAGGGCGACGTGATTTCTTAAGATTCGCCAGTGTATTAGGTATTGCGGCTACAGGTTTTGGTGATAATTTTTGGAATTCAAAGCAAACTGCTATTGCTGATATTCATCCAGTTAACCCTAATCCAATTAGTCCAAATGAAGCGATCGGGCGCTTGCTGGATGGCAATCAAAGATTTATCCATCAAAAACGTCAATATCCCGATCAATCATTAGAACATCTCCGATTAGTTGCTAAAGCTCAGTATCCCTTTGCCGCCATATTAGGCTGTGCAGATTCCAGAGTACCTGCGGAAATCGTCTTCGATCAAGGGCTTGGAGATTTATTTGTCGTGCGAGTTGCTGGTAATGTCGTCAGTGACACGGTTATAGGGAGTCTGGAATATTCAACAACAGTATTGGGTTCGCAGTTGATTGTGGTTTTGGGTCATAGAAGATGCGGTGCAGTAGCAGAAGCAATCAAAAACGAACCACTTCCTGGCAGAATTGGTTTGATTATTGAGGGCATTAAACCATCTATAGAAAGGGTAAAGTTAATAACAAGCGATAATATGCAGAATGTCGTTATAGCCAACATTCAATATCAGACTGAAAAATTGCAGGAAAACTCAACAATTTTAGCCAAATTGCTCCGTGAAGGTAAACTAAAAATTGTTAGTGCTTGTTATGATATTGACACTGGTAAAGTCAACATTATTACTTAAGCATCTCACACCTTTTTCGCGTAGGATTATTACTTTGAGCGTCTTACAAAAAATTATTATTTATAAAATATTTTTTATTCATAATCTTGAAGATTAATCAAATTAATTGCTCAACTTAGAAAAATATTCCCGATACCATTTCACAAAATACTTGTTACATATATATTTGGTAGAGCCATACAATTGTACGCCTCTACAGTTGAACTACGCTAACGCAAACTCATAAAAATTCAGAAACACTTAAAAGCAAGGCATAGCCTAAGGTTGTAAAAAATAAACCCAGCAGGGGTTACATAACAAGGCCGCCTGCCAGGAAGGTATAGTATATTCTGGCCATGTTTGATCGGGTTAGCGCTTATTTCTAAAAAATAATTGCGTATCCCTAGATACAATAACTAAATACTTTGGAAAACACAGTTAAGAAAAGTTACTAAATAGGTTAATTTCTCATTAAAACCAACAATTCCCCAAATGGGGAGATGAGGGAGTAGGGCAAGTAGGGACAAGGAAGGGCAAAGGTGAGAATAATAAAATTACCTCTTTTCCCTCTGCTCCCTGCTCCCTGCCCCTCTGCCTCTTTCCAATGCCCCATAATATAAGAAAGCGCTTCACACTTCTTAAATAATCAGCTTTATTAGAACAATGGCGAGAGACTTGCGGGGATTCATTAAAATTTTGGAAGATAAGGGACAATTACAGCGAATTTCAGCTTTAGTTGACCCAGATTTAGAAATTGCTGAGATTTCCAACCGGATGCTGCAAAAAGGTGGGCCAGGGTTGTTGTTTGAAAACGTCAAAGGCGCTTCCTTTCCTGTAGCGGTGAATTTGATGGGAACTGTGGAAAGGATTTGCTGGGCGATGAATATGCAGCATCCAGAAGAGTTGGAAACTCTGGGGAAAAAACTGAGTATGCTGCAACAGCCAAAACCGCCGAAGAAGATTTCTCAGGCGATAGATTTTGGAAAAGTATTGTTTGATGTAGTGAAGGCGAAACCAGGACGGGACTTTTTCCCTGCTTGTCAGCAAGTTGTGCTTCAAGGTAATGATTTAGATTTAAACAAGTTACCGTTGATACGTCCTTATATTAATGATGCTGGCAAGATTATCACGCTAGGGTTGGTAATTACCAAAGATTGTGAGACGGGTACACCAAATGTAGGTGTGTATCGTTTGCAACTGCAATCTCAGAATACGATGACGGTTCACTGGTTATCAGTGCGGGGTGGGGCGAGGCATTTGCGAAAAGCGGCCGAACGTGGGAAAAAATTAGAAGTTGCGATCGCACTTGGTGTAGATCCTCTAATTATCATGGCAGCTGCCACACCCATCCCTGTAGATTTATCAGAATGGCTGTTTGCAGGCCTGTATGGCGGTTCTGGTGTGCAGTTGGCGAAGTGTAAAACTGTAGATTTAGAAGTTCCCGCAGATTCAGAATTTGTCTTGGAAGGAACGATTACACCCGGAGAAGTTTTACCAGATGGGCCTTTTGGCGACCACATGGGTTATTACGGCGGCGTGGAAGATTCGCCGTTAATCCGGTTTGAGTGTATGACGCACCGGAAAAATCCGATTTACTTAACAACATTTAGCGGTCGTCCACCGAAAGAAGAAGCGATGATGGCGATCGCACTTAATCGCATCTATACACCTATTCTGCGGCAGCAAGTATCAGAAATTGTTGATTTCTTCCTCCCAATGGAAGCTTTGAGTTACAAAGCGGCGATTATTTCCATAGATAAAGCATATCCGGGACAAGCGCGACGGGCAGCTTTAGCGTTTTGGAGTGCTTTGCCACAATTTACATACACAAAATTTGTAATTGTTGTGGATAAAGACATAAATATTCGCGATCCGCGTCAAGTTGTGTGGGCGATTAGTTCTAAAGTTGACCCAGTGCGCGATGTCTTTATTCTGCCGAATACACCTTTTGATACCTTGGATTTTGCCAGTGAGAAGATTGGCTTAGGTGGACGGATGGGAATTGATGCGACTACAAAGATTCCGCCGGAAACAGATCATGAATGGGGTTCGCCTTTGGAGTCAGACCCAGATGTGGCGGCGATGGTAGAAAGGCGATGGGCGGAGTATGGTTTGGCAGAGTTGCAGTTAGGAGAAGTAGACCCAAATTTGTTTGGCTATGATATGAGGTAATACCATTTTAGTAAATACCTGATAAAGATAGAGATGTAGGGGCGTACAGATGTGCGCCCCTACATTTAATGGCATAAAATTGAAGAAATTATGATAAAAAAAAGTGAAAAATCCAGCATCAAAGTTAGCGATGGGATTGGCATTCAGTTGTATTAGTCTGATGCTGAATACTGGTATAGCTAATCAAATAGCTTTAGCGAAATCAACTAATCTTCAAAAGTGCAATATTCTTGCCTACGTCACTGATACAGATCCGCAAGGTTTAAATGTGCGGAGTAATAGAAGTAGCAAAAGTAAAATTCTGGGGCAAATACCCATCAACGAAACAGTTCAGGTTGTTGCTGCTGCTGGAGATAGGGTGCAGATTACTAATGCTAGCGATGGTTTTAAAGGAACTGGATGGGTATTCGTGTCAAAATTAGGTTTAACAACGCGGGGCTACGGTACTAATGGCGTGGATTTATATGCTAATACCAATCAACAAAGCCAAAAAGTGAGAAGAATTCCTGCTAATACGCCCGTCAAATTGTTAGGCTGTCAGGGAGGTTGGGCGCAGGTGAAATATCAAGATGTTAAGGGTTGGTTAACAAGGGAAGATCGGTGTGGTTCAGCCCTTACTAGTTGTTCTTAGAACCCCACCCCCAACCCCCTCCCCGCAAGCGATGAGGGGGCTATGAGAATTAGGTTTAAAATTTTGGTTTTGAGATATTTGTTATGACTTAGTAATAGATTACAGCAAAGATCCAGTGTCCAAATAGTCAGAAGAGAATGCAGTTTGGGCAAACTCATTGTTACAGGAGAAAGGACTGCGTTAAATAAGAAGTCACTATCAAATTTTAGTTTGTCGTGGCGATCGCTATACTTCTGCTGACTTATATGCTTTTAATTTACCAGATATAATTCCACCCTTCCCCATACCTTTGCATTCTGGAGATACGGAACTATTTATAGATTTGCAGACATTGTTAAATGAGATATATGATATCTACCGCTATGATTTGGTAGTAGATTATAGTCAACAAGCAGTACCAGCGTTGTCAGAAGCAGATGCCGCTTGAGCGGATGCACTGTTGCAGGAGAAAGGGTTACTGTAGAACAACTTATAAAGTGTGGGAAATGCCTTGAATGGATATTTTAATAGAATAATCTCATCAAAAGATTCGCAGAAATATAAATGAGGTGGATTACACTACTGCGATCGCACTTCCTCATCAAAACCCACATAATTAGCCCCCTCTCGAAGAGCGGGGAGGGGGTTGGGGGTGGGGTTATATCTCTGCAACCAAGCAGCAATATCCTGCAACACCCCCTCCATCCTCACCAGAACATCCTCATTTCTAAATCGCACAACCTGCAACCCCAAACTCTCCAAAAATTCTTGACGTATCGCATCTTCCTCTTGAGTGTAATCGTGAATTTCGCCATCCACTTCCACTACTAACCGCGCTTCATTACAGTAAAAATCGACGATAAAGCGGTCAATTGTTTGCTGACGGCGGAACTTGAAACCCAAAAGTTGCTTGTGTCTCAACTTCTGCCAAAGTAGCTTTTCTGCTAGAGTTGGTTCACACCGCATCTGTCGCGCTAATGGCTTAAGTTTTTTCCAAAGTTCGTGTGGGGTTTGCCAAGGGTATCCCGGAACCCCACCCCCTAACCCCCTCCCCGCAAGCGAGGAGGGGGGACTGGAGTCGGTGGAAAACTTTGGGTTGGGGTTGTGATTTTCGGTCATTTGCAATTTTGGTGGTTAACTAATTAGTATTTCATGTATTATTAAGAGCGATCGCACTCTCCCAACTCCTCAAAACTCTGGCATAATCAGACATGACTACGCCTAAAAAGCTAATTTAAAGCTTTACGCCGAATGGATATTTTAATAGAATAATCTCATCAAAAGATTCGCAGAAACATAAATGGACTGGATTACACTACTGCGATCGCTACAGTCTGATTTTATTAAAAGGTTAACATCTGGTTCTCTGCTTCATTGTGAAACAGAAGGTCAATATAGTGAAGTAACTATAATCTCTGGAGAAAGGTTAAGGGCATTACGGGAATTTTGTTGGCTGATGGCTGAGAAATATAAACGTGTTTCGCCAGTCCGTGACGTTTTTATTAGCTATCTCAAAGGTAAGTTGGGTGAGGAAGTTGTCAAAGAACGTTTAGCTGATTTTATTACCGAAGTTGATTATGAAAAGCGATTCGGCGGCGATGGTAATATAGATTTTACCTTGACTTGTGACCCATCTATTGGTATTGAGGTTAAATCTCGTCACGGTCGGATTGACAGAGTTAGATGGTCAATTAGTTCTGAAGAGGTTGAAAAAAATGCAGTTGTAGTTTGCATTTTGATTCAAGAGGATGTGAGTGAAGCACAATCTGAGTATCACCTTTTCTTGGCTGGCTTTCTCCCAACGCGGATGATTAAGTTGAAGACTGGTAAAATCTCATTTGGGATAGAACAATTACTTTATGGTGGTGGTTTATGGTGTTATCTAGAACAGTTACAATCTTCTATAAATAATTATTCTAGGCAACAACCATCAATTTACAAATATCTCCCGAAGCAAGAAATTATATCTAAGTCAATTAATAATCAGTTGAGCAAATCTTATTTTGAACCTCAACTAGAGAATAATTTACAATATCGTAATGAAGATTTAGATACACTTTATGTAAAAATCGGTGATGAATGCTTTGAAAAAGGAGAGTATTCAAATGCAATTACCAACTATAATCAAGCTTTACAAGTTAAATCTAGTGATATTGACTTATATTATAAACGAGGTTTATCTCACTATCAAATAGGAGATTATGAAGCTGCGATCGCAGATTATTCTCAGGCAATTCAGATAAATCTTCATGATGCTAAATCTTATAATAAACGAGGTTTAGCTCTTTCTCAACTGGGGCGATTAGAAGAGGCAATTAATGATTATACTCAAGCTATCAGAATTAATCCTAATGTTGCCGTAGCTTATAAAAACCGGGCTGAAGCTCGTTCTCATGTGGGAGATAATCAAGGAGCAATTGAGGATTATACTCAGGCTATTAAAATTAACCCTCATTATGCTGATGCTTATAAAAATCGTGGAATTGCTCGTTATTTATTAAATTCTCAACCGGGATTTCCCCAAGCAATCAAAATTAATCCTAAAGATGCCATAGCTTATAAAAAACGTGGTAATGCTCGTTCAGATTTAGGAGATTTTGAAGGAGCGATTGAAGATTATACTCAAGCAATCCAGATTAATTCAAATTATGCAGATGCTTATTACAACCGTGGTAATGCTCGTTCCGATTTAGAAGATTTTCAGGGAGCAATTGAAGATTATACCCAAGCAATCCAGATTAATTCAAATTATGCAGATGCTTATTACAATCGTGGCAATATTCGTTTAGAAATAGCAGATAAACAGGGAGCAATTGAAGATTTTCAAAAAGCGGCAGACATCTATCGTCAAGAAGGTAAGCTAGAAGCAGTTAAAGATACACGAGAAATAATATTAGATTTAGAAATAGAAGAATCATTAGATATTTTAAACTTCTAGAAAATTGAAAAATTCGGATAAATAGCAATTTTCAGTCTAATATCATGTCCGCATAATCAGTTATGATTCCCACAGTGATTACATCCCACACCTTACCCCTCCTCGCTTGCGGGGAGGGGGAGACGAAGCGTAGCTTTGGCGGGGTGGGGTTCTTCAGGTCTAATAACTAATCAAGCGGACATGATATAAGAGAATATTTGAAATGTATTAGGCGAATAGAATTCGCTACTACAAAATTGCTCCAGTCTCTTTCAAATAAACCCGCGTAAATGGTTCATCTTCACCCAAAGAATAATCTTCAATCAACCCTTTGCGACGAATAGAAATATCGTTGCCTTTTCTAATCACCACAGTCGAACCATCGAAAATATCCCGTACCAACATCATCTCAGTTTCGGTAGGATTATCCAAAACTACCATATTACTACTGCGGTAAAACATCCCCTCTTCATCTAGAATATCTTCCGCATACTCGGCAATGAGTAAATCAAGTTTTGGATGACGCAGCAAAGTTTGGACGTTGCCGTTGTAATTTTTGCTTAATACTTTTTTCGAGCGATTCACAAAAACTGCATCACGACAAACAGCACCTATTGTCCAGTTGGGGTTTTGCAAAAGGATATGGTCAATTGTTGCTTGCAGTTCTTCAACTGAGATTTTATTAAAGGTAATAATTGGTATCCTGGCATCTGTACCCGACTCAAAAAAGGTTTCTAAGATATGAGAAGGCACATCAACGCTTTCGCCAACAGAAGGTTTAAGATGCATTAAAACGCCTGGTGCAGCGTTGATTTCCAAGATGGCAAAGTTACTAGACTTCCAAGATTCTGAGAGACTTTTGGTCATGACATCAATACCAAGGCAAGTCAGCTGGAAGTGTTGGGCAATATCTTGCGCCAAGATAATATTGTCATCATGAACTGTCTGGGTTGCATCGATGCTCATACCTCCGGCGGAAAGATTAGCGACTTTACGCAGGTAAACAGTGCGCCCCTTCTCAATCACGCTGTCCAATGATAAGCGCTGTTCCTCTAGGTAGAGTTCCATCGCTTCATCTATCTGAATTTTACTCATCGGCGAGGTAGGCGTGTCTAAACGTGCAGGTTTCCGGTTCTCTAGGCGGATTAATTCTGCAAGCGTTAAATAGCCATCACCAACAACCGATGCAGGACGGCGTTCTGTGGCAGCGACAAATCTGCCATTGACACACAACAAACGAAAATCCGACCCGGAAATACTTTTCTCAACAATTATCCGAGTTAGCTGATCTTCGGGAATCGCTGCCAGTGCCCTACTATAAGCAGCTGCAAGTTCTTTTGAGTCTTGCACGTCAGCCGTAACGCCAATTCCTTTGTGACCTACTACTGGCTTAACTGCCACTGGGTAGCCAATTTGTCTGGCTGCGGACAAGGCTTCCTTTTCAGTAAAGACGATATCGCCTTCAGGGACTGGGAAACCCAAGGTTTTCAAAAATGCCTTGCAGTCATCTTTACGGGTGGTGAACTCCGAATCTAGATGACTATCACAGTTAAATGTTGTTGCTACCCCTCGGACATGTTTTTTTCCCAAACCGTATTGCATTAATCCTTCTTCCCACAAATAAAAGGCGGGAATACCTTTTTCGTAGGCTGTTCGCAATAGGGCGTAAACCGTGGGGCCGCCATAAACAGAGGCGCGGAATTTATTTTGCAGCCTCACCAATTGTTCATCAAAGGTAAAGTCTTCGTCTTGAGTAATGGCTTCAAACCAATCCCAAACAAAATAAGCTACCTCTCTAGTTGTGCGTTCGTGTAGTGATTGGACGCTAATCCGCACAAAATCTGGATATGGCTTGACACTCCAACGGTTAAGGTGCAAATCCATGTCCAGTTTTCCGACTTCGGACACAACTTGGGCAAAAAGATGAGCATAAGATTCGTAGCTATGGCTGCCCAGATTTGGATAGCGATCGCCAATCTTTGCAATATAATCTTCAATGGGCAAACGTTCTCTAGACTCAACTAGAGCAAAGTCAAATACTAACGCCCCTATATCTAAATAGGGGTTGGGCCCAACATAATGCTTGAAGTTGAAAATATCGAATACATCCGTTCTTCTAGCGTTAATGCGGACTAAATCACTGCTTTTTTGTAGAACCATTGATTACGAACCTTTGGCTAAACACCCTGAAATTTAAATGCTGAGTTCTGGTTACTCAGACTTATTGATTGTAAATTAACTCACATTATTTTTTGAGAGTGATGGCAAAGCCATTGATCTAATCAGAACCCACATTAAACCTATTAGTAAGCATTTTCAACTATCTCAAGGCATAATTAAACCCCCCTACCTCAGCAAAGAAAAAATTACAGTCAATTCATCCTCATGAATAGTCAAATATATAACCTTTGAAAGGTGCAACACCCAAGCAATAATTTATATAAAAGAATATGCGGTATTCAAAAGACAGCAAAGTATGAATAGCACACAAGCTGCTCTAAGAGACGAAATTCGAGAACTTGCTGAGGAAGCTTTTCACCAAAAGCTGATCTCTGGGCATGGTGATGGCCCGGATATGGATGAGTATCAAATTGTCTACCAAGGCAAACCCAGGCATCTGCCACTAGAACAAGCACGTTTTTTCTTAACTAACTTGCTTTACAGAAGTCGCATTCATTAGGACTTACCATCAGATATCAAATTGTAGCCAGCTAGCGTTAATACAAATTACTCACAATTGCACGACACGATAAGTTGTCAATCGGCGATTAGCAAGATATTAAATCATGCCTCTAGAAAATGTCTCTAGAGGCAATTGCTGCTGTGGATTTTATTAAGTCAACGAAAATTAATGAGGATAATTATTTTGGATATAATTTTTCGGAAAAATCTCTTGGTCTAATTGCGATCGGAAATTTTAATCCTACCTTCTATCAGGTAATCTACCAAAGGGATGATTTGATAGTTGGAATTGTCATGGTTTAGTGAAATTTATTAACTCAAATCAGGGGTCATCATGGTGGAAACTAATATCAAACGGCAGTTGGTAATTATTGGGGGAGCAGAAGATAAGGAAGGAGATTGCCAAATTTTGCGTGACTTTGTGCGACGCGCTGGGGGCACGAAGGCGTATATTGTAATTATGACGGCAGCGACAGAATTACCTAGAGAAGTGGGAGAAAATTATATTAGAGTATTTGAGCGCCTGGGAGCCGAAAATGCTCGCATTATTGATACAGAAACCCGCGAAGATGCATCCTCATCTACCGCATTGGAAGCAATTCATAAAGCAACTGGGGTATTTTTTACTGGGGGAGATCAAGCTCGCATCACCAGTATCCTCAAGGACACCGAAATAGATGCGGCAATTCATCAACGGTTCTCTGAAGGTGTAGTTATCGGAGGCACAAGCGCCGGAGCTGCCGTGATGCCAGATGTAATGATTGTGGAAGGCGACTCAGAAACACATCCTCGGATTGAAACTGTTGAAATGGGCCCTGGTCTTGGTTTTCTACCAGGAGTGGTAATTGACCAGCATTTTTCCCAGCGCGGACGCTTGGGACGCTTAATTTCAGCTTTGATACTACAGCCTGCTGTTTTAGGATTCGGTATTGACGAGAATACCGCTATGGTCGTGACAGATAACCAAATTGAAATTATTGGTGAAGGTGCGGTTACGATTGTTGATGAATCAGAGGCTACGTACAACAATATGGACGAAATTTTGAAGGATGAGTCTTTAGCGATTTGCGGAGCAATGCTTCATATTTTGCCACATGGCTTCAAATTTGACTTGAAAACCCGCCAGCCTATCTTAAATAATGGCTCTGTGGCAAATATCTCTGTAGCTGTTGGTTGAATCAACACCTAACTTTTCTGAGGTGCGTTTAAATTGAGTCAATAATTAATACTTGTAGATTAGTGACATTTATCTCTTGAATATCCTCCCAAGTAATCTCAGAAATAGGGGACACAGTGCCACTTTTCAGGAAGAAAGGGAGGATTAATTATTAATATTCCTTATCTTAACTTCAGTAAACTCCTACAACTAAGTAAGTAGGCAAGAATAAATTAAACTATGTTACGTAATATAAAAAGCTGTTCCAGCTTTAATTTGTATAATTAGCATGGGCAAGATGCCCATTTTACAATAATTTGATTAAATTTAGATATGCAAACGGTATGTGAAACAGCTTATCAACTTCTATGACAATCTACTTTTATAGCACTCGTGAAGAATATGGTTGTTTCTCTAACTTTTCGCCGCACGGCTTTGAATTAGACGGATTGTATTGGCCAACTAGCGAACACTACTTTCAAGCACAAAAGTTTGTGGGTACACCTCATCTTGAAAAAATCCGCTTAGTTAAAACACCTAAAGATGCGGCAAAAATGGGGCGTGAGAGAACCCGTCCCCTACGTAAAGATTGGGAACAAGTTAAAGACGACATCATGCGGCAAGCTGTGCTATGTAAATTTCAAACTCATACAGATATCAGGGATATCTTACTTTCTACAGACAATGCAGAAATTGTTGAAAACTCGCCCATAGATTTTTACTGGGGTTGCGGAGCTGATGGCAGTGGTAAAAACATGCTAGGAAAAATTTTAATGGAGGTGCGAGAGATTCTGCACCATAGATCGTAGATGTTGATAATAGAACTGTTAAATAATATTCTTGCTATGAATGCTTGCTCCAATATCGACTCTTACAATCGAAATTGAAGTAGAGACAAGCAATTAAAGGCGTGAAACTAAGATATTAATAGGCTCAAATTTCTAGTAGTACTTGTCTTGAAAAAATATTTTGATATCTCCTAGTTTTAAAGACACCAAAAACACACTAGCCTAAACTTTACATTCTTGTTGAGTAGCTTAAAAGCAGCAATTCTTCACAGGATTTACACTGTGCGGTCTAAAAACGTATTTATATTTGAAAGTTTTCTATTGGCTAAGTAACAACTATAGTTATTACTCTTCATTAGTGGTAATCTGAAAGCCGCGATCGACGATTCAAAAGCGAAGCGATCGCTTCACGAGAAACTCTCACCCCTGCTAAATTTAGGCTGTGGTAAACCAGCCTGATGAAAGATACATCCTGGTTTTGGGAACACTAGATTTACCACCAGACTTAACAGAAAGGGGTTGATGTCTAAAGGCGAATCGAATAACAGATCGAAAAATACATTTCCCCTGCAATTACCCACAACATACTTAAAACTAGTGAAGCGTAATACAATTACCCATGAATTTGACTCTGGTTCACAAGCAGAAATACTACCTCCACAGGAAAGTGATGACCATTCATCGGAAGCATCCAAGTTATTACGGCAAGGAATTCAACAGCAGCAAGCTGGTGAATTAATCGCGGCAATGAAGTCTTTACAACAGTCTTTAGGGCTGTTTCAGTCAGTCGGGGATTTACAAAAACAGGCACAGGTACTTTCTTTTTTAGGATTGGTAACTTACAGTGCAGGAGACTACAAAGGCGCTATCTCCTACTCCCATCAGTGTTTATCTTTAGTCAAGGACACCTCAGATTTAGCAGTGCAAATGCAAGCACTTTCCCATTTAGGGAATGCATACCGTCACCTAAATGACCATAAAAAGGCAATTGAGTTTCTGGAAAAGTGCTTAAAGATAACGCAGCAACTGCAAGACAAACGCAGTCAAGTAGCAGCACTAAATAATTTGGGATTAGTGTATAAAGCTTTAGGCAACTTTACACAGGCAATAGAGTATCAGCAGCAAAGCCTAGAAATTGTGCGAGAACTCAAAGATAACTGGGGTGAGGAACAGGTACTCAAGAATTTGGGTAATGCTTGGTATGCTTTGGACAATTACCCAAAAGCGATCGCTTATTATGAGCAGTGTGTAGTACTAGCACGCTCCTTAAAAAATGTTCGCAGTGCTTCTCAGGTGCTAAAGAATCTGGGAAATGCTTGTTATGCTTTAGGTAATTATCCTAAAGCTATTAAGTATTATGAAGAACGGTTGCAATTAGCCAAAGAAATTGAAGACAAGCGTAGCCAAGAACAGTCTTTAGGTAGTTTAGGTGTTGCTTGTGAAGCTTTGGGTGACTATAACAAAGCAATTACATATTATGAAGAACGTTTGCTGTTAGCTAGGAATATTAAAGACCACCGCAGTGAAGAACAAGCTCTTGCTAGTTTGAGAGTCGCTTGCTACGCCTTAGGTGATTATGCCAAAGCTATGCAATACCAGCAGGGAACATCTCCAAATAGTTAAAAAGCAAGACAGGGAAACAATTCAAAAATTAAAAATTAAAAATTAAAATTACTCGCATAGGTCGATTTTGCCCATTATCTATTGTTGCTGGAGATATACGAGAACTTCTAATGTATCTACTTGGGGAAATTCCGTGTAAAAATTACTTACACTCCAGAAGGGTTCTGGTGTTTCCAAAACAATTGTGCGATCGCCCCACTGTTCTAACCAGGGTAGCAATTTTGGTGGCGCGACTGGAGTACATAGCCAAACTGCTGCTGGAGAAAGCGCTTTCATGGCAATTGCCGCTACCGCTATTGTCATACCTGTAGCAATGCCATCATCAACTAAGATGAGCGTAGCATCCTCTGCATTCACCTGCGGACAAGCAGGAATTAATTGAGCCTCAAGAGACTTAGCAAGCTTTATCGCTTTATTTAAAGCTACTTCTCGCCACCGGACATCATGTTTAGGGCGCAATAGCTTTTGATCGCTCCAAAGAACATTTCCAAAAGTAGTGACTGCACCAATTGCTAACTCTGGGTTTTCTGGATGGCTAATCTTTTTCGCTACGACGATTGTCAAGGGACAATTCAAAAGACGTGCTATTGGTGATGCTACTGGTACACCCCCTCTTGGCAAAGCATAAACAATTGGTACAGGCTTTACTCCAGAATCAATAGCTTGCTGAGTTAAAATATCATGAATCACTCGCGCCAATTCCTCACCAGCATGGGTGCGATCGGCGAAAAGCGGGGTATGTGACATGGTTTCCCCCAGCATCTTAGGACGGCACTGCTTTTATCATGACTGAATTTTGTCTCAAATTAACTGATACAATAAGATTTGTATAAATAACTAAGTATTCAGCAAAAGTCTATTGATTCTGATAAATCTCCAACCAAAGCAGTATTTAACTCAGATAAAACAGATGGTGCTGATGCCAAAATCCTAATTTTCATGAGCAGCGAAACCCAACTCAGCCTCTTCGACGACTCAACCCTTAACCAACGAGAACTGATTCCTACAGACGCTAAAATTGCGATCGCTCCCGGAACTTATTCTGACATCACGGAGTTGGCGCAGCATTGCAATAGCTGCCACCGTTGTGCATTGGGAGACACTCGAACTCATGCTGTCGTCGGACGCGGCAATCTCAAAGCACCAATAATGGTTATAGGGGAAGCACCTGGTCAAAATGAAGACGAAACCGGCTTACCATTTGTAGGCAGATCGGGGCAATTGCTGGAGAAAATTTTGGCATCTGTGAATCTGACTACTGAGCAAGATGTATACATCGCCAATATCAATAAATGTCGTCCACCAGATAATAGAGTTCCCACTCCTGTAGAAGTAGCAGCTTGTTTACCCTACTTACTAGAACAAATTCGCCTAGTTGACCCCAAAATAATCCTGTTAACAGGTGCAACTGCTGTCAAAGGCATCACAGGCGATAAGCGGGGAATTACGAAAATTCGCGGACAGTGGCTGGAGTGGGAAGGGCGTTTATGTATGCCAATTTTTCATCCTTCTTACTTGTTGCGTAATCCTTCTAAAGAAAGAGGTGCGCCGAAATGGTTGATGTGGCAGGATATTCAGGCAGTGCGTGCCAAGTTAGACGAAATCCAAAATAACAGCTAATAGACATCTGGTGGAAATAGAGAATATTCCAAATGTGAGAGTACGCCCAATACATTTCGGTTAAGGCAAGAGACGCGATAAATCGCCGTCTTTACAAGAATCAGTCCTTTGTAGAGACGGCGATTTATCGCGTCTTTGCGATTAGCGGCGTGTCATCAAAAAAGCTTATCCGAACCGTATTGAGAGTACGCCTTGAAATAAGCGAACAAAATTTTGAATCACTTAGCAGCTTTTTTCAAAGCTTGCCATCTCTCTCGCAGTCGCTGCAAATTAGGCGTAAGCTCGCCATAGCGCCAGCCAACATAGGCTTGACAAATTTCATCTATAACCTCAGCAGTTGCTAGAGCATGATGCTGGTATGAGACTCTGGCATACTCTAAAGGTGTCTGTGCTGGATGTTTGCCTAAACCTTTTTGGGTTGTCCATTGCAGCATTTGTTGATAAAGGCTCTCCATTGCTGGCAATTTCTTTAACCATCGACGATTGCGCCACTTTCGCCACTGTTCCCAACCCAGCCAACTTAAGAAAGCTGTTGTAGTCCCCACAACTAAGCCAGTCAATACACCAAACCAACCTTGGGAGAATAAAGCTAAAAACCAAGCGATCGCTCTAATTACCCAACTCAATATTGTCCCAAATACATTATTCAACAAACCTGTCACTGGAGAGGGCAACCATCCAGCAACCCAGTGCCACAACTGGCGCAACACACTAAAAGTCTGAGTGTCTTCAATAGATGGGGGAATCAGAGGATGATTGGGAATGGGGTCAAAAGCAAACCAACCATATTTAGGAAAATACACTTCCGTCATCGCGTATGCGTCAGTATTACGGACAACATACAGCCCTGTAAAGGGATTAAATTCTCCTGCACTAAACCCTGCTACCAACCGCGCTGGGATGCCAATAGAACGCAACATTACCGTGAGAACTGTAGAGAAGTGGTCTGGATAGCCTCCTTTTTGCTTGAACAAAAAAGTTTCTACCAAGTCTTCTTTTTCACTCAAATAAGGCAATTCTAAAGGATTTTGGGGAATAGAGTAGCGCTGCTTCAGGTATTGAGCTAAGTAGAGAGCCTTTTCATAAGGTGAATCCAGGCTTTTAGAAGACTTTGTAACTCCTTCTCGATTGTAGTTGGCGAGGATTTCTTCGGTGCGTTGCCGGACTTTTTCGGCAATTTCGGGAGGAATTTGCAGATAATACTTTTTAATATATTGCGGATATGTAGTAGAAGCTTTACCTAACAAAGTGCGATCGCGGTATGGTACTTCGGAAACTACTGTGTAAGTCAGTCCTTGTGATAATTCTACAGGCGATCGCAATCCGTCTTCTTTATCAACAGCAATTATTGGTGTCGGAAAGTAAATTTCCTTGGGATAAGTCATCGCTGGAATTAGATTAGGCAAATCCGACACCACTGTATAAGTTTGTACTACCTCTTGTTTTTTACCAGTGAGTACAGATGGGGAAAGAAAAATTTGATAAGACCAAGGCGATCGTCTAACAGTCGTAACATCTTCATTCCGAGAAACCTCCCATCCCTTACCTGTATAACGGTCAAATCCTAGTACTCGCCAAAAACCCTCAGCTTGCGATCGCACCCGCATTACCACCTTGGGTTTCATCTCGCCCCGCAAGTTTTGGTTCATTTGGCTATTAAAACCATAATAAAAGTTGTTATCTACTTTACCTGGTTGACCAGTTTGATTTTGTCCTGTACCACTGCCTTGATTCTTACCTTTACCTTGGCGGACATAACCGGGATTAATGATGCTACGTCCTGTGAAACTGCCTTTTACTTGAATAGCAGAACTTACAGGAAAAGTTCGTAACTGATAACCAGGGAATCTAGGTAAAACAGCAAAAATTGCCAGCCCTAGACCGACAATTAGTAAAAAAGTTAGAATTAAAAATTTAAAATTTAGACTTGAGGAATTCTTCTGATTGAATTTTTCCTTTTGAGTTTTTAATGGCTGCAAACCCAAGCGCGAGCGATAATCTAATACTAAAGTTGGCAGAGCGATCGCTAAAAATAACAGCAGCACCGGCGCAAATGCTAAAGTCTGACTCAGCGTTGCCGCCACACCCAATAAAATCAGTCCTATGACAATCGAATAGCCCAAATTTTTCCGGCGGGGTGTATCAAAGCTATGCAGCACCTGGAGTTGAATTAATAACTCTGCCAAACCCAACCGCGTATCATTTAACTCTCCCACTAATCGCCCAAAGAAAGCACCCAGTGCTACTAACATTCCGATGGCGATGCAGAACTTAACTGCAACATTGCGATCGTGGCGACGATAATAACTCCAAATCGTACCCACTAGACTTAGGGGTAACGCCCAAAGGCTGAATGAAGTCTCGGCGGCGATATCCGTCGCCACAATTCCTAAAATAACCAACGCTAGTACCAGCACCCGCAAGGAAATTGAATCTTCCACTTCTGGCAAAGACGACTTCTGCGGATTTTGTCGCCAGAAATTATCTACAGGGAGACGCCAAAACCGATTTATCCTGGATAAGTTAAACATTTGAGTCTAATTGAAGCAATGATGTAGATGCGATGGACACAATGCAGGGGAGGTAATTGACTACCCTACTACTGTGTTAAAAAAATGATGGACACGGGTAAACACAAAGAGGGAAAAAGACGCGGGGACGCGGAGAATTATTAAATACTTTCTCCGTGTCTCCGTGTCCCTGTGTCCCTGTGTCTTTGTAATAACTGCTTCTTGTAGACACCCTAATGACCGTTTGTTGAAAAATAGGATAAGCTTCAAAACCAGGAAAATCTTCTTAATATATATCGACGTAGTGTGCTAGCGGTGGCAATTTAAACTAAATTGTCGGACTAATGACAAACAACAACGACTGTTGGTCTATTTCTGGAAACTCAATTTCCAGAGTATAAATTGGGTTAAGTTGCTCGCAGCCTAACTCTACACTTAGGTCTCCCGAAGTCGAAGATGTTGTCATTGCTAAGGTGCCACTTCCCCGCAGTGTCAAAGTTCCTTTAACAGGTAACTCAGCCTGAACAAGTAACTTCGTAAGTTTACCTACAGACTGATACTCTACTCTAATGTTCAAAGTACCGACACTAGTTAACCATTGTCTTTCTACCACTGGACTAGTTGCAGAAAGTGGTAGAGTCAAATTTTCTAGCAGTTGTTTAGCTGCTAGTAACGACAAAGCCATCTGTTGACGCGGTTGTAAATCCGAGTAATCGCTCTGAATATTAGGTATTGTCTCCAGAGTATTTACAGAACGATAGGTGCTTCTTAGCACCAATCCAGCTATGTCGTTTAATGCTTGAGACTCGTTGGGAAAAAAGTTCTCCACTACCTGAACTAATTTTGCCCCCAGCGGTACAGAAGATGTCACCAACGCCTGACACTGTTCTAGCAATTGCCGGAAAACTCTCTCCGGCAAGGGATGCGGCAGGTTTAGCTTCGCCTGTTGTGCCATCCACCCCCAGCTAGGAACGAGTGTCATTGACGGCTCGTCAACAAAATCGGGATAGTCGATTAATTGTGTTTCCCAGGGAAACAACGGTGGGTGGTCTTGGATTTGGACTTGTAACCGACGCTTAAGGACGGCTTGGAAACGATCTTGCACAGTAGGAATTTCTCCCAGTTGAAAGGCCTGGGGCGTTCCTCCCAATTTTGACTCACTGCTTTTTGAAGCAGTGGCTTCCTTGAGGAGGTTTTCTACCCCGTCATTTTCCTCGCATTCTACCGATTGCTCGTTATTTTTGACATTATCTGTCAATAACCAATCGAGACACTGAGATTGTAAGGATTCTGAGTCACTATTCATGAGTAGATGCACCCGATCCGGACACTAATGAGTTACGAATTTCCCAAGCTTGCTCAAGAATCTTAAACCACCGTTTTTGAAGTTGTGCCATTGACAGCCCTAAAGTTTTTGCTATTTTTTCATCGGCTTGTCCTTGTTGTTTCAACTCTAATAAAGACCGTTGCTTATTGTCCAGCTGTGCTGTGTATACTTGCCATTGCTGGGGAGTTAAGCCCAAATTGGTGTGTAAAGAAGCTTCCAGCCATTCGTGAACCAATTCCCAACGGTGTAACAAGGCAAACCGAATCAAATGATACTTAAAGCGCTGCTGCAAATAATCTCTCTGACGCGGGGTTAAACCTAAAACCGACTCAATTTCCTGTGCTGATAGATCCTGGAGGCGGAGGGAAAAGTAATCAGCGCAGTCAGATTGTTGCCGTTGTTCGAGATAATTCATTAATTCCGTAACGACAACAGAGCGCAAGGTGTCTTCTTCGGGTTCGGGTTCGGCTTGCGTTGCCATTGTGGAACGCAATTGATGCACTGCTGGTTCTTCCCAAGAACCGTCGGCTTCATTATTGCTGCCTTCTGCGGCTTGTTCTATGTCTACGCTGGTTTCCGGGGGCTGCTGTTGGGAAAAAGTTTGCGCCCGCAGAATAATTAGCTGCTGCTGCCGACCTGGTAAGGGAATGCGTCGCTTGCCGTAGCGCTCGGTAAATGCCATATACTCAGACAATTCTAAAAGCGTCTGAGGGCGATAAGTTGCACCGAGTTGATTTTCTCGCCGGAAAGCGTTCAATGCCTCCAGATAAAAACTTTGGAGGAAATCTTCAATTATAGTCAGCCGCCCTTGGTAGCTCAATTGCCTCTGAGGGGGATTAATATATCGATAAATAATTGCACTCAGAGTACTGTGTAATTCTACCCTGCCCCGATTTGAACCCAACTGATAGTACCTGAGACACTGTTGCAGCCGATGCCGAGCCAGGCTCATTGCCGAGCTTTCTACAGATCCAGAAGCTTGAATACGTTTGCTTTCATGACAAATCCGGTAGACTTCGGTAGTAATACGTGTTGCTACATCGTGGCAGTTCTGTTCCGAAGCTTTAGTTGACTGCTGAAACTCCTTGGACAGGAGTTGAAAGATCGCCTCCACGCCTGTAGAATTTTCTCCCAGAATAGTTGCAGATGGAATAGTTGCGGTTGCGGCTGAATTCATAGTCTCGGTTTTCAAAAGACCCTAACTTACTTAAATACAACCTGTAGGACTGTGGGTATTGGCTTTTTTGGTTTTACGTATAAGCTAAACGCAGACCAATCCTAGATTTAGGATATGGCTGATTTTATTATTCCCAACTTTGATGGGATTGTTCGCACTTGATAGATGTTATTGCCATTACCCAGGAGCCGTATACAAGTCATTATGGATTTAGAAGCACAAATTCAATTGCTGATTGACAATGCACCCCGCGATGGTATAACACCAAATCTGATTGCAGCAATTGCTCCTGCCCTTAGAGCGATCGCTCAAAAATTACGCTACTCCCAGTACTATATTCTCCAAAATTCGGAATCAAGCTGGGTTCTAACTACATTGAGCAATCGTGCTAATCCAGGATTGGAAAAGCGTGTGGTTTACGCTTTTCCTACCATACAGGATGTCTCTCTAATTTCCCCTGCTGGGCTTGACCCTCAAATGCTAGCTAAAATTATTCCTGTCACCCATATTTTGTTCCAACTGGTGGCATTAGAACCCGTAGATAGTATCGTTTTTTTGGAGACGCCGGGTAAGACCACTCATACCGTTGAAGTTCGGCGAACTGACCTAGAAAAACTGATGCAGAAACAGTTACGACAACAGCGATCGCCTAAACAGATACCCCCTGATATTGCATAGAAAAAATTTGGATGTGGGGTTGTTTAGCTACAATCCCACATCCAAATTTTTAAATCTCAAATTCGTTTGAAAAAGTTTTTAATGGAAAGAAATTAATTCCAGTTACTACCCTTTTAGTTCTTTAAAGAACCAGGCGATCGGTTTAACTTTCTGCCTAATCTAAAATCAGTTAACAAACAGTTATCAGCGAACATTTTTCAAAATTTAGCTTACCATTAAGCCAAATTACCCCATCTAAAAACAGATGGTAGGTTTCGCTTGGCATCTAAAACCCGATTTTTTACCTATTAACTGATTTAATAGAGGCGACTTAGTGTGTACTCAGCTATGTTAATCAATGCCTGATGAGATTCTGAGGCTGGGAGAACTGCAAGATGTTCAATCGCTAACTTAGCATGGTGAGCAGCTAAATCTCGTGCCTGCTGTATACCTTGACTATCTTGAATTAATTCCAGTGCTTGCTCTAAATCCCCTTCTTGAGCAAACTCTCGGTCAATCAGCACTTCTAAGGATGGTTTTTCGGCTAAAGCAAATAAAACGGGTGCAGTCAGATTACCACTTTTAAGATCCGAACCCACTGGTTTACCCAAGGTATCTGTTGTACTGGTGAAATCTAGAATGTCGTCAACAATTTGAAACGCTATACCAAAATGACGACCGTAGCTATACATATGCTCAACAGTTTCTCGCGAGACTTCGCTGAGTAACCCAGCAGCTTTAGAACTGTTGGCGATTAATGAAGCTGTTTTGTAATAACTCTTTTGGAGGTAAGTTTCAATAGAGATGCCACCATCAAAACGATTCAGTCCCTGCTGGATTTCCCCAGTAGCCAGATCCATAATCACTTCTGAAAGCAGTTTCACCACCTCCAAATTGTCCAAGTTTGCTAAATACCAGGACGATTGGGCAAAGAGAAAATCTCCTGCTAATATGGCAATGCGGTTGCCGAACACACTATGAACGGTAGGAACGCCTCGCCGCACGTCTGATTCATCTACCACATCGTCATGTACCAAGCTTGCTGTGTGAATCATTTCTGTAATCTCAGCTAGGCGGCGATGACGTGGTGTAATGTCTTGCTCTAACATTGTTGCCCGCGATATTAACAAGACAATTGCTGGTCTGATACGCTTTCCCCCAGCTCCGAATAAATGTTCGGCTGCTGCAAACAGAATGGGGTGGCGGTTTCCAACTAGCTGTTTTAGGTTATCTGCTAGTAGTCGCAGGTCTGCTTCCACAGGGTTAAACATGGAGGTGGCTGGGGTCATGGATGGGCGGACTCTGACTTAGGTTACGAAAGTTTACATATCCTATACTCATTTTAAGATAACCCTGTGCCAGCGCAAAATTTTCATAAAGTAATCTCATAATTCATGAGTCTATCGGTAGATAATTAAGCTTACTGGCACGTTTATCAATAAGCAATTATGCTTATCTTATGAAAATTCCGGCTTTAAAATAACTTAAAATATGAATTTTCAGTAGATGGGAAAAAATATCAGCTTAAATTATGTTAATTACTTTCTCCGTACAGCTTTCCCGACACAGAGCAAAACATAGTTTAAGCAATATTACTTATTGACAAAATAGATAGGGTGTGGATTTGTCGCTAATGGGTAAGACTAAATTTCTCCAGGACTGAAGTGTAGCTATTCAAAAAATTTGAAATTTAGCAGTCGAGTAAGCTCAAAATTCAGGGTCGTTGTGTTACGCTAAAATATAGGAATTTTAAATTTTTCAGATATTCACACCCCAAAAGTAGGTCACCTACTAGTTGATTTTACTGAGTTGGGAATGTGAGTCTAAAATAACTAGTCGTAGCTTAGATTAGAGGAATTATTCCTTTTATTTTGCCTACGATAAGCGAAACTTCTGGTTTGGAGCTATGCCATATCCCTATGGGAAGCAGCTACACGTCTTCAGCGCACGTTGAGCGCCAGCATGGCTCTTTTTACAGCAGTTTGAGCGAAAATAAAGCAGATCGAGTAGACCGCTGAGAATCGTAGTTTTAGATTGCTAAACGGCAACCTAACTGCTGTGAGGTCTATGGTCTGCAAGAAGTCGCATTGCATTAGATAATAAATTCTTTGTCCGTAGAGAATTATCTCTCTATAGGTAATTTTACCATAGGAAACTACAGCCATCAAGAATGCACTTGCTTGGCTGAGGTTCTACTAATTTTATGGAATTTTATATTCGTTTAGAAGGGTGCTAGTAGAACAATGATTTACGGAAGTATACCTATGATGATTTTTATTTTAGCGTCTGGATATTTATTCACAGTCTACCTGTTATTAGCACTGGCGAAGCGAACGGGTACAAAGACTGTTACTGCAAATTTCCCTCCATCTACCGAAGGAAAACACAAGCAGGAAATATCAGTAAGGGCAAAGGTGACTCAAGCAGTTAATAGTCAATAGTCATTTGTCATTTGTCCTTTGTCCTTGGTCATTTGTTTTGGTTAAAGGACTAAGGACTAATACCAATTCTGTATGAAGACGGCCCAAACTTATGAGGAACGAAGACCGAAAGCGGCTTGCTATAGGCTACCACAAAGGCACAAACAAAGAAATAAGAAGTCAAGAAGGTTTGGCGCAACCTCACAAAGAAATGGTATAAGGACAAATTAGTTTTATTAGAGTTGGGAAATAGCAGTATCAGTGAAGCAAACCTCTTCAACCATTGGCGTATAGCCTAGCCACTGCACTCCTGACTGGGAAAACTGTTGCGGACAACCGCTGACAGCGAAGCGAGTAGGCAGTGGGAGGTGAGTATTTCTTAAGCCTAGTAAGTCTAGCTCTTGGGCGCAAGCTGCCACAACATGAACAGCTGGATCGACCAGTTGGACTTGAGAGGGGAGAAGCGATCGCAATACAGGTGTAAGGTGGGGATAATGGGTACAGCCGTGGACTAAGGTGTCAATTTCCTGCTCTAATAAAGGCTCTAAGTAGGCTCGTGCTACTTCAGCAGTATAGGGGTCATGAATGCGATTTTGCTCAATGAGTGGCACAAACTCTGGACATCCAACTTGCCAGACTTGGACATCAGGAGCAATTTCAAGTATGGCGTGCTTATAAGCATTACTCTTGGCTGTAGCTGGAGTAGCAATTACACCAATACGTCTTCCTTGCTGCACCGCAGCTTTTGCACCCGGCAAGATTACTCCCAAAATGGGTATGCTGAATTCTTGACGCACAGTTTCTAGGGCTAGGGCAGAACTGGTGTTGCAAGCCATAATCACCATTTTTACCTGCTGCTGTTGTAGCCAGGTAAGAATTTCACGCGTAAATTGTAAAATTTCTGATTGTGAGCGAATTCCGTAAGGAAGTCGAGCTGTATCCCCAAAGTAAACAATTGATTCATTGGGGAGTTGCCGATATAGTTGTCGCAGTACAGTCAGTCCACCCACACCACTATCAAAGATGCCAATTGGGGCACGCTGGGGTTCTTGCTCGGAAAAATCGTCAAGATTCCCTTCAAAGATGGAAGAAGAATACACAGGCAGATATTGAGTTAAGTTTTTGGATTTAAAATACAGAATCTAGCAGAGAATCTCCAAATTGACCACTAAATTCTGCACGTAAAAGAAGTTTAAATACTACCTCTTTAAATAGTAATTTGTACTATATTACCTCTGCTGTAAGTATTTTAAGATGCCGCGAGCGATCGCTTCTGCCATCCGATTTTGATACTCTCGTGTTCCTAATCTAGGATTATCCTCGTAACCAGTCATATAGCCTGTTTCCACTAAAATGGAAGGCATGGAGCTTTTCCTGAGAACGTAGAATCTGGCTTTGCGGGTTCCCCGGTCTTTGATAGTACCGATATTCTGGAGGATGCTCTTGCGAACTACTTCAGCTAGACCATAACCGCTGTCGTAATAATATACTTCTAACCCATTGACATCAGGGCGATTATCAACAGAATTAGCGTGAATGCTGACAAACAAAGTCGCATTAACTCGCTCGGCAATGTCTACCCGTCCCTGAAGTTCTACGAAAAAGTCAGCATCCCGCGTTAGCACCGCTTGTACACCATTTTGCTCTAAAATTGCTGCGACCCTTTTACCAATAGGCAGAATTACATCCTTTTCTAACAATCCGCCCAAACCAGGAGCACCTGAGTCTTTTCCACCATGTCCTGGGTCAAGAACTACTAGCAATTTGCCTCTGGGAACTGAGGGGCGTGGTTGTGTTTGGGAGATTGGACGGGGATTATCTGTGGGGTTTGGGAATTGTCCTTGGTTTATTGATGGTAGGGGAGGTAAAAGAATGGGCGGTGTAATGCTACCAGCGCGTTGTAATTCTAAAGCCAAAAGCTGGTCGCCAACCTGGTTGAGTTCCCCAATTTGCACTCCGGCTGCTGGTTGAACCAAGACGGTGACAGTATTGGGTTGTTTTGGTTGCAGGCGGACTCGCAGGATAGGGCTATTAGCATTAAAAGTAGGGCCTGTAACTTTCGGAGCTAACTGAGCATTGTTGATAGTGATGCGGAACAGGCCAGAGGTTCTATCCCAGCCTCCTGTAGCAGATAAAGTTTGGTCGGCTCTAATCAGCAGTTGTGTGCCATTATTAGCCAGTTCCACAGACTGAATGGTAGCAGGTGAGGCGTTAGCAGATGGTATAGGGCGTGGACTGTTACCTCCAGGTAACTGGGCAACGCCACGACTGGGTATAACCACAAAACCACCAACACTGCTAGTGGTTGCTCGCCAATTTGGACTATTTTCGTTCACCTGTAAAGTTAGGCGAACAATAGATGGGCTGGTTTGCAGTTGGGTGAACTGGATACGGCTGACACCATAGCGATTAATCGGCAAATCCCGCTGCTCTAGACTTGGTGATAAAGTAGCACCAGTAATATCGATGTTAATTGCTCTTAGATCGTTGCTACGATTTACTTGAATTTGAGGATTACCACCGTTGGTGCGGATGAAAAAACCATCCCCTGTGACTTGTAAGTTCTCAATTTGAGTAACCCTGGCGACCATCATTCCGTTTTTAGGTGGATTGACAGGGCTTGCTGTAACTACATTGTAAATATTTCTTGGGGAGAAGACTGGTGGAGGTGTTTTCGGTGAAGTTTCTGTTGCTATAGCTTGTTCTTGTTGCCCCCCAGTATTTATTGAGGGGACATTTTCGGCTTCTGGCGTGGGTAATTGTACTGTCCAGCGATCGCCAGTTGTAGCTACAAATTGCACTCGTTTGGGGTCAAGAGTATAACCAGCAGTCAATTCAACGACTATGCGCGTTGTTTGCTCGTCAAACTGCCCAACACGGATAGAACGAATTGCACCACCCACCTGTTGGGTTAGCTGCGGACGCCCAAATGTGGTTCCTGGCAAATCAATTACTAGCCGAGTGGGGTTAAAAATTAATTGTGCTTGGGGTTGAACATTCCCTAAAGTATTAATTTCTAGCTTGTTTTGATTAGCATCAAAACGCCAAGATTCAAGTTTCGTGGCCATTGCCGGCGACGATAGCATGAAGATAGTTCCAATAGTACTGGATAGTAACCAGTGTAATTTCACAGTCCTTTCTCCTGATTCACATTCATGGGAGCCGTCAACATCTCAACATATTGGCAAATCCTCACACCGTCACCGACCACACTTGAGTTTTGCGCTGTTATTAAGACACAGCTAATGGCGTAAAATATAGCACGCTCCTTTGATTTTGCCATGCCATCCATTAGCTCAGATAAATTTGACTTGCAAAGCATCAGATGACAATAACAAAGAAGCTACTCTTGTCCCGCCGCAAGAATACTTAAATTGTTTTACTACTAAATTGGATAAAAATGGTAAAGATTAGATGTATTTACTCAATAATTTCGACTAAATTACTTATCTTCTCTTTAGATACTGAAGGACACCACGAGCGATCGCTTCTGCCATTTGATTTTGGTAAGCTGAAGTTCTGAGCCTAGCCATATCCTGCCGACCAGTCATATAACCCGTTTCCACGAGAATGGAGGGCATAGAACTTTTTCTGAGGACATAAAATCTGGCTCGCCGCACTCCCCTGTCTCTGATATTCAGGCTTTGGAGAATACTGCTATGGACAGTGCGAGCTAAACCCAAACCACTGTCGTAATAATACGTTTCCAAGCCATTAACATCGGGACGACTCGCACCTGCCGAATTAGCGTGGATGCTCACAAACACATCAGCATTAGCTCTCTCTGCTAATTGCACCCGTCCCGGAAGGGTAACAAAATAGTCAGAATCTCGCGTCATAATTACTTGTACGCCATTTTGCTGCAAAATCTGAGCGAGTTTCTTACCAATAGGCAAGATAACATCCTTTTCGCGTGCACCCCCAATACCAACTGCTCCAGAGTCTTTACCGCCATGTCCGGGGTCAATGATGACTACCACTCGCCCATTGCTAACTCGGCGTTGTGGTTGAACTGAGGGCAGGGGATTGGGATTGTTTGGATCTGGGAAAGGGCCGCGGTTTGGCGGTGGTAGTCCAGGCAAAGCAAAGGGTGGTCTTCCGGGCAGGGCGACAACTCGCCGAGAGCCTTGTATTGGTAAAGCTAAAAGCTGGTCGCCGATTTGCTTTGGTTGCCCAATTTGCACTCCGGCTGCTGGTTGAACTAACACAACGACAGTGTTGCTTCCTTGGGGTTGCAGACGTACCCGAAGAATGGGGCTATTGGCAGCAAAAGTAGGGCCTGTAACTCTGGGAGCTAATTTAGCATTAGTAATTGTGACACGGAACAAACCAGAGGATCTATCCCAGATTCCAGTGGCAGATAAAGTTTGGTCGCCTCTAATTAGCAATTGTGTGCCATTATCAGCCAGTTGCACAGACTCAATTGTTGCTGGCGAGTTGTTGGCAGATGGTGTAGTGGGAAAAGAAGCCGATTCTGACTGATTGCCCAAATTATTACTTCCAGGCAATCTGACAACGCGACTAGGTAGAACTACCAAACCATCGCCGTTACTATTAGTTGCTCGCCAGTCTGGGCTATTTTTATCTACCCGCAAAGTCAGGCGGACGCCAGGAGGTTGGGTTTGTAATTGGGTAAATTCGACGCGACTAACACCATGTTTGTTAACAGATATTTTATTTTGTTGGGTTAGACGTGGTGATAAAGATGCACCAGAAATATCCATAAAGATAGCGGTGCGATCGCGGCTGCGAATTACCTGAATCGGAGGATTACCACCGCTGGTGCGGATGAACAACCCATCGCCTGTTACTTGTAAGTTTTCAATTTGAGTCGCCCCTCGTGTAGTAGTGGCAACCCTTGAAATCGCAGGTTGAGGTTCAGAGTCTGGAGTGACTACACTGTAAGCGCTTCTGGGTGATGAAGCAACTTTCTCGACTTCTGGTCTAGGCAATTGCACTGTCCAGCGATCGCCAGTTGTACCAACAAATTGCACTCGTTTGGGGTCTAAAGTATAACCAGGAGCCAGTTCGACAACTATACGTGTTGTTTCTGTATCAAACTGCCCAACACGGATCGAGCGAATTCCACTGCCCACTTGTTGGGTTAGCTGCGGACGCCCAAACGTGGTTCCTGGCAAATCAATTACCAGCCGAGTCGGGTTGAAAATTAGTTGTGCCTGGGGTTGAACTGCTCCCACAGTATTAATTTCCAGCCTGTTTTGATTGGCATCAAAGCGCCAAGATTCAAGCCTCGCAGCCATTACCGGCGACGAGAGCATGAAGATAGTTCCAATAGTGCTGGGTAGCAACCAGTGTAATTTCACAGTCCTTTCTCCTAATTCACGTTCACGCGAGCCGTCAATATCTCAACTCATTGGTAAATCATCACACCGTCACCACCTAAACTTGACCTTTGATGCCTTTTTTGATTTTTTAAGCTGGTATAAAGACACGCTTAAATCAGTTATGGGTTTCATATTGGGTCTAAATCCCCATGTGAAATTTTCCACCTTTAGAGGTAGTAACTCTGACTCATAAGGAACCTAGAAAACTAATAACTGATAACCGTTCACTGATAACTGTTTTTTGTTTGTTGCCATCAATGCACTAACTAAATAATTCCCATTACTGTCAAACGATCTAGCAAAATTTATGGGTATTACTCCCTAATTACCTGGAAAATATTCAGATAAAGGCCTACAAGCCAAGAAGAGTGATTAGAAATAAATAACATTCCGAATGCTGGTAGAAATTATAAACAAACGATTATTCTACAATCACACGGGACGCAAATTTGGGAATAGAAGTTTCCACTAAGCAATCGTAAAATCTTAAAAGCACGGTGATAGTACTGAATTCAGAGTCCTGAGTTCTGAGTAATTTGTGCTCAGAACTCAGTAAGCATTTACCTAAGAATTTGATTAGCGATCGCCAGATTCTGGGGTTACTTCCAAATTGCCACTGTCATTTGATGTTGGCACCATCGACTGAGGTGGTTCAATTACCAACGAAGTCCCAGAAGAACCGTCTAAAATCAGTTGGTCTGAGCCTGCATCCACGGTTTTTGGATCTGGAAATACAAATCGTAACAAGGGAGGAGCTAAAAAGGTTGTCAAGATAACCATCATGATAATTGCCGCTCCTAATGGTTTCGAGAGAGCGCCACTGGCTGCGCCGACACCAGCAAACACCAGCCCGACTTCGCCTCTAGGAATCATCCCCACACCGATCGCTAAACGGTTAATTCCCGGTTGACCAAACACGCTCAAGCCTGTGATTACTTTACCGAGAATGGCTACTGCGATCAGGAAAGTTGCCATAATTAGACCTTCTCGATTATCGGGAATTGCTGGGTTTAAAACTCCCAAATCGGTTTTTGCCCCAACAGTGACAAAGAAAATTGGCACTAACATATCGGCAATGGGACAGACTTGCGTTTGTAGTTCTTTGCGCTTATCTGTCTCTTCTAAAACTAAACCTGCGGCAAAAGCTCCGAGAATTGCTTCTAACTGGATGACGGCGGCAAGGTATGCCATAGCAAAAGCGAAGATGAATGCTGGTATTACCAGTCCACCGCGTGTCTTGAGTTTATCAGCGATCGCCACAAAGGACTTATTGAAAACATTACCTAGTAGAATTGCTCCCAAAATAAAACCAGTGGCGCTGATAATCAAATAAATGACTTTGCTGACATCCACCACGCCATCTTTAGCTAGGCTGGCAACTACCGCTAAAACGATGATTCCCAGAACGTCGTCAATTACGGCAGCACCCAAAATAATCTGCCCTTCTTTAGAATTGAGCCGCCCCAATTCTGACAGCACTTTGGAAGTAATACCAATACTAGTGGCAGTCAAAGCCGCCCCAGCAAAAATTGCCGGGACAGCGCTAATACCAAATAAAGTCATCAGTCCCACAGTACCAGCGGCAAAGGGTACTACTACCCCCACTATTGCTACAACAGTGGCTTGGATACCAACTGCCATTAAGTCTTTTAAATTCGACTCCAAGCCGATTTCAAACAGCAGAATAATCACACCCAATTCTGCCAAAACGGAAATGACCTCAGACTGGGCTGCAAAGACCGCTGGAGTGGCTTCAGGCGTTAAACCAGCTGTGGTTTGAAGGAACGACACGATCAAAGAGCTAGAACTGTCTGTGCCGCCTTCTGGAAACACTAAAAGGTGGAAAACAGAGATGCCAACTACCACACCACCTACGAGTTCGCCTAAGACGGGCGGTAAACCCACCTGGTTTGATAACTCTCCACCAACTTTGCTGGCGAGATAAACGACTATTAAGCTTAGTAGCACTGCTGCTACTACCATTGAACTGTCTGCGGCTTGTGTTGCGCTGGCCAGCAGAGGAAAAGTGTAGCTGATTGGATCTAACAAATGCATTGGGTTCTTTGGAAATCCTTCTCTTTGATTCTGACGCGTTTCTGAAAAACATCTATCAATGGTGGCGCAATTGGCAGCTTTAAAATCTTAATTTGTGCCATTTGTCAACTCAATCAAGCGCTGCCAGTAGACTTCCCAAACGGGGACTACAGACAGTCTTGGAAGTCGTAGCAAGTCAAAATCTGTAAATTTATTGTCCTGTTTGATTTGGGCTAGAGTGATGGGTTGGCGTACTCTTCGTAATCCCCGCACATCTACAACTGCCCGTTTGCTGTCATTGAGTGCTGGATCGATATAGGGTTGACTAACTATCTCTGCTAAACCGATGACTTGCCGTTCTTTGCCTGTGTGATAAATTAACGCCAAGTCACCAAGGAGCATGGTACGTAGATGTTTTAGGGCTAGAGGATTGTTGACTCCATCCCAAATCGTACTGCCCTCCCGTTCCAAATCGAAGTAGGAATAATTTTCCGGTTCAGTTTTCAGCAGCCAATATGCCACGACAAAATCTCCAAAAAGCCTAGTGTAATTTTTTTAGTTTCCAAAAATGTAACCATTTCAGGTTTTGACAATGGCAGTGTCAAAGTAAGAACATACAAATCGTATCTAGCGATCGCACTTGAGTTGTGAAAAACTTGTGGTGGTTGTTGACTCTCAACGGTCAATAGAAGATTGCTACATACCTTTATCAGAAACATCTGTGGATACTTTGAGGAGTGCAAATATTATGATTAGAGCCGCTTTACCCGGTTCTCAGTTTTCATCTGGAAACCTGTGGAAAATACTGCCTTTAGCCTTGCTGGTATGTACAACTTTTGCACTACCTGCGTTGGCACAAGAAAAGGATAAAATGTGGCGAACCCTTAGTGTCAGTGGTCGTGGAGTAGAAACAATTCCTACAACCTTGGCGCAGGTAAGTTTGGGAGTAGAGATTCAAGGGAAAACAGCGGAGCAGGTACAGCAAGAAGCCGCCCGCAGGTCATCGGCTGTAGTTGCCTTTCTCAAGAGCAAAAATGTGGAAAAATTACAAACTACTGGTATTCGGCTCAACCCAGTTTACAGCTACACCAATAATGTGCAGCAGATTACAGGCTATGCTGCCAATAATACCGTGAGTTTTAGAATTCCTACTGAGCAAGCTGGGACATTATTGGATGATGCAGTGAAAGCCGGTGCGACACAAATTAACGGTATCAGTTTTGTTGCGAATGATGAAGCGATCGCGGCTGCTCAAAAGCAAGCATTAAAAGAAGCTACTCAAGACGCGCGGCAGCAAGCTGATGCCGTTTTCAGTGCCTTGGGTTTTAAATCCAAAGAGATAGTGAGCATTCAAGTTAATAATGCCAGTGCGCCTCCACCACCACCCATGTTTTTACGGGCTGAGGCTGCAAAGGTAGCTGATGCTTCCACCCCTGTTGTTGGTGGCGAACAGGAAGTAGAAGCATCGGTGACGCTGCAAATTAGTTATTAGTCATTTGTCATTAGTCATTAGTCCTTTGTCATTTGTAAAGGCAAAGGACTAATAATCAATGCCCAATGCCCAATTAAAAATGTTCTGGAGACATATCTCCCGTTCCTCCGTCTCCATCTTGCCTAGAACCCAATAAGTCTACTTGGTCTACTAGAATAACTGGTTTAGAGCGGCTAACTCCTGTTTGGCGATCGCTCCAAGCCTCGAACTTCAACGAACCTTTAACGGCAATTTGTTTACCTTTTTGCACATAATTTTTTGCAAACTCTGCTGTCTTTCCCCATAGTTCCAACTCGAACCAGTCAGGTTGATCGCTGTTGCGCGATCGCCTTTTTACCGCTAGTGTCAATCTACACTTAACACTACCAGACTCAAAATATTTTATATCTGGGTCGCCGCCTACACGACCGACGAGGGTGACAACATTGATACTCATGTGCGTTACCTTTTAGTACGGGCGTACTGATTAATTTAGACTTTTATCATAGCGAATTGTGAAACACTTGAAAATAATGTGTTAAACAGTTAACAATATAGTTGACTTGAAAAATTATACACACTATTTGGAGAAACACATAAAAATATACGGATATACTAAGTTAACCAGAGAATATCAAAAAGTACGGAGCTTGAGACATACTAAATATTCCTGGGAATCATATAAAAATATAGTCTAGTTTTCTGAACTCGGGATACAAACGTAATCGAATCAAGCACGATTAACTCTTACCGTTGTAGTCAAGAAGTATCGCACATAGGGGGCTTAGAGACGCGTGGGTATTTTTAGGAACTTTCGCACATCATGGGATATGGGTATCGACCTCGGTACTGCTAACACTCTCGTTTATGTATCTGGTAAAGGTATTGTACTGCAAGAGCCTTCTGTAGTTGCTATTGATGTCAACGAAAAGGTAGCGCTAGCAGTGGGAGAAGAAGCCAAAAAAATGCTCGGTCGCACACCTGGAAATGTGATTGCCCTCCGCCCCTTGCGTGATGGTGTAATCGCTGATTTCGAGATAGCCGAGCTGATGCTGAAAAGCTTTATTCAGCGTGTAAATGAAGGCAGATCTTTAATTTTACCCAGGATTGTCATTGGTATTCCCAGTGGCGTCACAGGAGTAGAAAGGCGAGCTGTGATGGATGCAGCTCACCAAGCAGGAGCAAGAAAAGTGTATTTAATCGATGAGCCTGTAGCTGCGGCCATTGGTGCAGGACTACCTGTTGCCGAAGCTACAGGCAACATGATCATCGATATTGGTGGTGGGACAACAGAAGTTGCGGTGCTGAGTCTTCAAGGTACCGTGATCAGCGAATCAGTACGCATTGCTGGAGATGAACTGACTGAAGCGATCGTTCAATATATTAAGAAAGTTCATAATTTAGTCATTGGCGAACGTACTGCCGAGGAAATCAAGATTCGGATGGGTTCTGCCTATCCGACTAGTGATGATAATGACGCCATGATGGAAGTCCGAGGGTTACATCTGCTTTCTGGTTTACCGCGAACTGTGACAATCAAAGGGCCGGAAATCCGTGAAAGTATGTTGGAACCACTGTCAGTAATTATAGAAGCTGTGAAGCGAACATTGGAACGCACACCGCCAGAACTGGCGGCAGACATTATTGACAGAGGGATTATGTTAGCTGGTGGTGGTGCTTTGCTTAAAGGCATAGATACCCTCATTAGCCATGAAACAGGGATTATTACCCACATTGCTGCCGATCCTTTGAGCTGTGTTGTGTTGGGAACAGGTCGTGTGTTAGAAAACTTTAAACAGTTGGAACGAGTTGTCACCGAAAGCTCTCGCAATATGTAGCAAAAAAAAATATCAGACTTGAGTTCTATTTGAGTTCTATTTGGGTTCTATATAAATAGAATCCAAGTAGAACTTAATTTATTAAGTATAGAAAGGTATATATGGTTACAATACGGCGTTGGTGGGATCGTAAAGGGTTACAAATCGGGTTGTTAGCTTTAGTAGTTGGTAGCGCTTGGATGGTGCGACAGACTCAAGGTGAGCTGGTGCTTGAGACATACCAGGCAATTACTCGTCCGTTAGAGATGTTACAGTCAGGGCCAACTCCAGAAGAGCGTCTCAGAGATGCCCGGATACTGGAATTGCAAACCCGTATAGTAGATTTGGAAAGTCAAAAGACAAAGCTACAAGATTTATTAGGCTATGTGGAAAAAGAGCCATTAGCATCACGACCAGTCCCAGCACGGGTGGTAGGACGTAGTGCTGACCAATGGTGGCAACAAGTTACCCTGAATCGCGGTGCGAATGCGGGGATTCAGGAAGGCTTCATAGTCAAGGCAGAGGGCGGATTGGTGGGTTTGGTGGAGAGTGTAACTCCCAATACTAGCCGCGTGTTGTTAATCAGCGACCTCAAAAGTCAAGTGGGTGTATCAGTTAGCCGGACGGCAGCTAAAGGCGTTTTGCGAGGAGATTCTTCTGCTGAAGCAGTGCTGGAGTTTTATGAAAAAGTCCCAAATGCCAAGGTAGGAGATTTAGTTTCCACATCTACTTATAGTCAGAAATTTCCATCTGGCTTGGCAGTAGGACGAATCAAATCGCTGGATTTAAAGAAACTTCCGGCATCAGTGGCGAAGATTGAGCTTTTTCCACCAATCCGCTCTCTCGATTGGGTAGCTGTTTATCCAAAGCCAGAAAACCAAGAGTCGGCCAATCAAGTGCCGCAAAAGTCTAAGTAAATTCTTTGAAAAAATCCATAGAAAAATGAAGATTCCTGCATTTGGTAGTAGCAGGCAGAAAAAGCCAAAATCGTCAGAGCGAAAATCGAAATTCCAAATCCAGCCACTTTCTCGTTGGCATCCCGGTGTACGTAAGTTGTTGGGTTGGATAGTGACGGCTAGTTCTGTACTGTTATGTTTACTGTTATTGCCAACCCGCTTGCCAGGTATGGAATTATTGGGAATTGGCCCTAACTGGCTGTTAATTTGGGTGGTAGCTTGGAGCGTGAAGCGCAGCGTATTTGCCGGAGCATTGGCAGGTATAGTTCTGGGGCTACTTCAAGATTCAATGACATCACCTAACCCTACTCATGCCCTCAGTTTAGGTATAGTGGGAATTTTAACTGGTCTGCTCCAGAAACAGCGTTTTATCGAAGAAGATTTTATTTCGATTGCTGTAATTGTATTTGTTATGGCAGCTTTGGCAGAAACTATCTTTGGGTTGCAATTAACTTTGATAGGCGATCGCAAAGTCACAGATATTTGGACATATTATCAGCGTGTCGCCCTAGCCTCTGCCATTCTTAGTAGTCTGTGGGCACCTGTAGTCTATTATCCCCTAAATCGTTGGTGGCAGCGGATGAAATTGTTGGAGCAATAGTAAAGGGAGTTAAGAGTTAAGAAGGTGGTAGGTTACAGGTGACAGTAAAGAAAATTATCTTCTTTACCCTGTAACCTAAAACTTTATGGAATTTGGGCCTCTGGCAATATGGATTCAAGACCACATTGAATCAAACAACACCGTATCATGGTAGTTAGTAGCATCTATGGCTGATGCTTTCTTTTTTGCCTAAAAAAATATCAGGTAAGTCATTTTATGATTTACTGACGGCGGAATATGAAAGCTTTGACTGATTAACCTAGTTGGAGAACGCTGATGTCAAAGGAAAGAAAAAGTAATAAAGAAGCTAAAAAACCTAAAAAAGATCCCAAAGACAAAAAGGAGAAAAAAGACCCAAACAAATAGGACGATTTAGGTAAATAGCTCTAGCGAAGACCAAGAGTTGCATTTCTTTAAATTGACAATACTTTGTCCAGTAGCATTGAGTAGGAAAAGTTATTGTCAAAAATTTATTCACCCTTGGTCAAGCCTAAAAATCTGATAATTTAGGTTGGCATTGCGTGCGATGTCTACAACAGGCTACGCCAGAGCAACTAAATTAGGCAGGAGTAAACTTCAACGAAACCCCATTCATGCAATAGCGCTTGCCAGTGGGTGCAGGGCCATCGTCAAAAACATGACCTAGATGGCCGCCACAGCGACTACAATGCACTTCAGTTCTGGTCATAAACAATGACTTATCTACAGTAATGGCGATCGCACCTTCAATTGGATTAAAAAAGCTAGGCCAGCCAGTACCACTGTTAAATTTGGTATCAGATGTAAATAGTGGCTGTTCGCACGCAGCACAATAATAAGTGCCTTGGTCGTATTTCTTATCCAATGGGCTGGTGTAAGGGCGTTCAGTCCCATGTTTACGCAATACACTAAACTGTTCTGGCGTTAAAATGGTACGCCATTCTTCTTCAGGTTTACTAATTTCAAATCCACTCTTAGAAGTTGTCATCTCTTCTGGCCCCCATTTGATATACCTTGATAACAATGCTGTGCCGACTATTACTGCACTAGCCTCTAAAAAATAGCGTTTGTCCATATATCTATTATTTTCTATTTTCCGGTTCACTGGCCAATCAACTCCAGTACGGGATTCCCTACATTAATGACTATAATCAGCGATGTCTGACAACAAGCGGCTTCTCTACAAGAGGCTCCGCAACGCCTCTACGCCCTGAATTACCTCCGATAAACTCATTAAAATTAGCTAAAAATAACAAAATACTGCACGACAATCAGATCGACTTGACTTGATTTTTGACACTACACCTGGATGTTGTGCATAGATTGTATGATTAAGTTTTCATTAGAAGTGTTGACTAACAGACGATTTAATGTCGGTAGCGACTGTCAATCATCATCTTCATCAGAGATAGTTCTGAGATCCTTAGTAGTTTCGTGTTTACCCTGACTCGTTAGAAACATAAATAAGTGATTGAGCCGCTTTACACCACTTAGGGTAATCAGGGTCAGTAAGCCTCCCAATAATCCCATTTGCCACAGACCACAACCAATTGCAGCCCCCAACCCGGCCGCTGTCCAGACACACGCGGCTGTAGTTAAACCTTTTACTTTTGGCGTTCCAGATTTTCTTGGAGACTCTTGTAAAATCAATCCGGCTCCGAGAAATCCTATGCCAGTAGCTACACCTTGAATTGTGCGACTCAGTGCATTGGTAGCAGCATAGGGACTCTCGCCCTCAGCCTGCAAAGGAATCATCACGAATAGTGCTGCTCCCATACTCACGAGCATAAATGTTCTCATTCCTGCTGGTCTACCCCCTTGCTGACGGTTAAATCCAATCAAGCAACCAACCAGGAGTGCCAAAGATAATCTAAATGCTATATGTGGCCAATCGTTGGCAGTAATAAACATCGGCCCCATTGCTTTATTTCTCCTAGACGAAATTTTGCGCCTATTGTTCAGTGGGCTGGATGGCTACCCACGTTTATAGCTGAAAACTTAACTACATTAGGTCAATAAGTTTAGCTTAGATTAAGGTTAATTTAACAACAGGTTAGGAATAAGTAAACTAATATACACAAAGCTGTTATCCCTGTATTCTCCCTACAGACAGAAGGGGGGAGTAGGGGAGAAATAACTAATACCCAATACCCAATTTTTTCGATGGCCAGCCGATTGAACACGGCTTAATATACATTAGTCTGATAGAAATACCGGAGTTTTCTAAAAACTTCTTGCTTGGTTAAGCAGAATATGTGATACTCTGAAAACTATAAATAAAGCACGGTATTTCTATCGAATTACCGTAGTTTAAAAGGACAGGACTCATGCAGCTACTATGGTTCATCCCAACCCACGGCGACGGACGTTACCTTGCAACTGCTACAGGTGGACGGGCAGTAAGCTTTCCTTATCTGCGGCAGATTGCCCAAGCGGTGGATGACCTTGGTTATACAGGGGCATTGTTACCTACGGGACGATCTTGCGAAGATGCTTGGATTGTGGCGTCAACCCTGGTATCGTTAACGCGACAAATGCGTTTTTTGGTGGCAATTCGTCCCGGATTGGTATCACCTGGAGTGGCAGCGCGGATGGCGGCGACTTTCGATCGCCTCTCTGGTGGACGCTTGCTGATTAATGTCGTGACAGGGGGCGATCCGGTGGAGTTAGCGGGAGATGGCTTGCATTTAAGTCACGATCAGCGCTATGAATTAACAGATGAATTTTTGACAGTATGGCGAGCGATCGCTAGTGGCGAACAAGCCAATCTTCAGGGCGACTATCTCAACATTCAGGATGGGAAACTGCTGTTTCCACCTGTTCAGAAGCCATATCCGCCCTTGTGGTTTGGTGGTTCTTCTCCCATTGCTCAAGAAATTGCTGCCAAACATATAGATGTCTATCTAACTTGGGGCGAACCACCGGCGCAAGTAGCCGAGAAGATTGCATTAGTTCGCAGACTTGCTTTATCAGAAGGGCGAACTTTGCGGTTTGGTATTCGCCTACATGTGATTGTGCGGGAAACCGAGAGTGAAGCTTGGGATGCGGCGAATCAATTGATTAAGTATGTAGATGATGAGGCGATCGCTAAAGCCCAAAAAGCTTATGCCCGGATGGATTCAGTTGGACAACAACGGATGACTCAGTTACACCACGGGAATCGTGAGGCTTTAGAGATTAGCCCGAACCTGTGGGCGGGAGTCGGTTTGGTGCGGGGTGGTGCGGGAACAGCCTTAGTAGGCGATCCTCAAACCGTAGCGGCCAGGATGTTAGAATACGCTTCTTTGGGTGTTGAGTCATTTATCCTCTCTGGCTATCCCCACCTAGAGGAAGCTTATCGAGTTGCAGAACTTCTATTTCCCCATTTGCCATTAGAGAATCTGCCAGCAGTAGAGACGCAACATGTCTTGAGTCCATTTGGCGAGATTGTAGCAAATGAAGATTTTCCCAAGCAGCAGCATAAGGAGAAAGCCACATCCATATCCTAGTAAAGTTTAGGGTATATAGAGACTGGGGACTAGGGACTAATTCTTCCCAATTCCCGCTCACTATTAAAACAATTGTAGAAATTTGGAGTTGAATTGAATGGCAAATATTTTAGCGATCGCAGGTAGTCCAACCCATCCATCTAGAACCTATGGTGTTGTTGAATACACTGCCAAGCTTTTACAACAAGAAGGCTTGCATGTAGACATTATTTCAGTTCGGGATCTGCCTGCTGAAGATTTAGTTTTTGGACGATACGACAGTCCTGCTTTAGAACAGCCAAAAGCTTTACTAGCAAAGGCAGATGGCGTGATTATTGCCACCCCAATTTACAAAGCTGCTTACACAGGAGTGCTAAAAACATTTCTAGATTTGCTGCCACAAAAATCATTGACAGGTAAACCCGTGTTACCAATTGCCCTTGGTGGAACGATCGCTCACTTATTGGCAATTGAATATGCTCTTAAACCTGTCTTATCTGAATTAGGAGCGCGGCATATCTTAGCTACTATTTATGCGGTAGACAAACAAATTCAACGACAAGCTGATAACAGCGTTCTGTTAGATGAGGAAATTGAGCAAAGACTCAAAGACGTTCTCAAGGAATTTGTTAAAGCTGTAGAATATGATGCCGCAGCGCCTCAAGAATTGGTTCATGCCAATTAAATAATCAAGTTTATACCTCCGTTTGCTGTAGCGGATGGGTAATTTCTACCTATCTGCTACCTTTCTCTAAAAGTTAATCAAATCCACATAAATTTATTCTCAAAATTTAAATTTTTCTAGCAATATTCAAATAAATAGACTACGCCCACTTTTCTCTCCAAACATCTCTAGTCTATTTAAGTAATACCACTATAATTTGATTCTCCATACAAGATTTTTTATATATGCAAATTGTCTCCTAACTCTACCTGTAGTAGATGATTTAAATTTACTCATCTACTACTTTCTCTGCTTAAATTTTAAAATGCTAATCATATCATGTCCGCTTGATTACTTATTAAACCCGAAGAACCCGACCCCGCCAAAGCTATGCTTTGTCTCCCCTCCTCGGAAGCGGGGAGGGGTTGGGGGTGGGGTGCAGTGACTGTGGGAATCATAACTATTTATCCGGACATGAAATCATGAGATGAAAAAGCTAAAGTAGTTAAAACTTTTATTGCAGCAGCCGAACCAAAGCTATAAATAATTATTCGGACTTAAAAATTTATAAGAAACAAAGAAGCTGTTATCGCTCCGACTTAAGCTTTTTATATAAAGGGAGAAAACTTTGTTAATATCGTTCAATCATTTGTCATAAACAAAGAAGCTGTTGTTAATATCGTTAAAACATTCGTTAAAAACGTTAAAGTTACAGATTGCTGCAAAAATTATATTGTCAACGAATAGCGATCGCTTGAAGAACCACCCTTCTTTTATTTAGTTAGCAGCGATCGCCCATTACAAGCTGGCGTTGGCGCAGTCAGCCGTAGGCATTGCTCCTTATATTGAAGCCACCGTATATTAATGGCAATGCGCTTTTTTGGTCAGGTTAACCAGTAAATTAGATGTAGGGCGTAAAAAAATAAACTAAATGAAAGCGATGTCTAACGACAAGCCGCAAGGCGTCTGCGCTTCCGATCTTACATCTATTGTCGGCGATAAAAATGGTGTTTGCCTTTGGGAAAATATCGAACTCAGTCAGCAAAAACGTATCCAACAGGCTATAGCTTCTGGAAAGCTTCCCAGTTGTATTGTCTATCCTCGTACCCAAGAACAGCTAGCCACAGTTATTGCCACAGCTCACACAAATAACTGGCGTGTCCTCCCCTGTGGTAGTGGTAGTAAACTCAACTGGGGTGGTTTAACCAAAGGCGTTGATATTGTAGTCAGTACAGAACGCATCAACCAACTGATTGAACACGCTGTTGGTGATTTGACTGTCACAGTAGAACCTGGGATGAAGTTCTCCGATTTGCAAGCACTTTTGGCAAAGTCGCGGCAATTTCTCGCCCTTGACCCCACAGCACCAGAGTCAGCAACCATTGGCGGTATTGTTGCCACAGGTGATACAGGTTCTCTGCGACAACGTTATGGTAGTGTGCGCGACCAGTTACTAGGTATTACCTTTGTGCGTGCTGATGGACAAGTCGCTAAAGCTGGGGGAAGAGTAGTCAAAAATGTTGCCGGATATGACTTAATGAAGTTATTTACTGGCTCTTACGGCACATTAGGCTTTATTAGTCAAGTAACTTTCCGCGTGTATCCGCTAGCAGAAGCATCGGGGACGGTGGTACTGACGGGCAGTGCAGAAGCTGTATCCCAGGCCGCTAATATCCTTCGAGGTTCGGCATTAACACCAGTTCAAGCTGATTTGCTATCAACTAAATTGGTGTCTAGCTTAGGTTTGGGTGAAGGACTGGGATTAATTGCTCGCTTTCAAAGTATAAGTGAGAGTGTTAAGGAACAGTCAAACCGAGTTTTAGAAGTAGGGCAAAAGTTAGGTTTAAATGGGGCAATTTTTGCAGATGATGATGAAGCTAATCTATGGCAGAGATTGCAAAAACGAATACATACTACTGCTACAGAATCAGTAATTACCTGCAAAATAGGGGTATTACCTACTGCCGCTGTGCAGATTTTGACTCAGGTGGAGTTGGGTTTGATTCATATTGGTAGTGGTTTAGGTTTGTTACAATTAGAGGATAAAAATCAAGTATTGAAACTGCGCGATGAGCTAGGCTTTGCCGGAGGCGATGCATACGACGGGCTGCGCCTACGCACTCAAGCTAATAAAGGTTTTTTAACAATTCTGGAAGCACCAGTGGCGGTTAAAGAACAAATAGATGTTTGGGGCTATACGGGGAATGCTTTGCCATTGATGCGCCGTATTAAGGAACAGTTTGATAGTAAAAATATTTTAAGTCCTGGTCGGTTTGTGGGTGGAATTTAGTTTTAACTAACCGCAGAGACACAGAGAACGCTGAGATAGAGAGGGGAAAGAGAGAAATATGCAAGTTTCAGAAAATTCTGTTAATAATACGGCTAGTTTAAAAAATTTGAAGGGGTTTGATGAGAACCATCCGCCCGACCCAAAGTTAATTGATAGTTGTGTACATTGTGGGTTTTGTCTCTCAACTTGTCCTAGTTATCGGGTGCTTGGCAAGGAGATGGATTCTCCTAGAGGACGCATCTATTTAATGGATGCAATTAATGAGGGTGAAATTGCTCTAAATACGGCAACGGTAGAACATTTTGATTCTTGTTTGGGCTGCCTTGCTTGTGTGAGTACTTGTCCTTCTGGTGTGCAGTATGACAAGTTGATTTCTGCAACTCGTCACCAAGTTGAACGCAATTATCCTCGCAGTTTGCCAGATCAATTTTTTCGTCAAATAATATTTTCTTTGTTTCCTTATCCCAACCTTTTACGGATTTTATTAGTTCCGTTATTGGTTTATCAAAAATTGGGGTTTGCTAAATTCTTTCGTGCTACGGGTTTATTAAAGAAAATATCGCCCCGTTTGGCAGCAATGGAATCAATTCTGCCAGAAATTACTCTCAAATCTTTTCAGGATAATTTGCCTACTGTGATTCCTGCTAAAGGTGAGAAGCGCTACCGAGTCGGGGTAATTTTGGGTTGCGTCCAACGGCTGTTTTTCTCGCCAGTGAATGAAGCAACCGTGCGAGTTTTAACAGCGAATGGTTGTGAAGTTGTGATTCCAAAATCTCAAGGTTGTTGTGCAGCGCTTCCCGAACACCAAGGGCAAACAGAACAGGCGAAAGCTTTAGCAAGGCAGATGATTGATAGTTTTGCCAACACGGATGTAGATTTCGTGATTATCAATGCTGCTGGTTGCGGTCATACTTTAAAAGAATACGGTCATATTTTAGAAGATGACCTTGAATATCGGGAAAAAGCGAAGGATTTTGCAGCTAAAGTTAAAGATGCTCAAGAGTTTTTGGCAACTGTTGGGTTAACAGTGAAACTTTCACCACTGACTGATAAACCTTTAAATTTGGTTTATCAAGATGCTTGTCATTTATTGCATGGACAAAAAATTAGCGTCCAACCGCGTCAGATATTGCGGCAAATTCCAGGGGTGAAGTTGAGAGAACCAATAGATGCAGCTTTATGTTGTGGCAGTGCAGGGGTTTATAATATGCTGCAACCGGAAGTTTCTGAAGAATTGGGTCAGCAAAAAGTGCAAAATTTGTTGAATACTGGTGCTGAGTTAATTGCTTCTGCTAATCCGGGGTGTACTTTGCAAATTACGAAGCATTTGCAGTTGCAAGGTAAGAAGATTTCAGTTATTCACCCGATGGAGTTGTTAGATTATTCGATTCGCGGTGAAAAGCTGAAATTGTCATAAATTAGGGTGCGTTAAACTCTGTCTTAACGCACCTTACTATTAAGTATTTACTTAAAAAGATACGCGATGTGCGACTTAATTTTTGACCTCTCTCCAAACCTCTCTCCTGCAAGGAGAGAGGCTTTGAATTCTCCCCCTTCCCTGGTAGGGAAGGGGGCTGGGGGGTTAGGTTCGAGTAAAAGTTGCACACGCCTAAAGATATTAGCAAATAAAATTACTGTCCTTGACGGTTACGATCAACAAACTGGTTATTGAGGTTATTCCACCAAAGCTGTCTTGCTGCTGTTTCGCCTTCATAGCAGGCTGGCTCATCTTCACCTAGTCTGGCATAAGCTGATCTTCCTCCACAAATGCTGCCTTTAAAGGCTACGTCGTAGGGACAAGGGCAGTTTGGGTTGTCTTTGGTGCTGCGTTGTGTGGCAACTTTTGGTACGCGAATTCGACGGGGTTCTACAAGAGTTTTATTAACTCCAGTATCTTGAACGGAGATTAAAGGGACTACAGCAGCTGAAGTATTAGGCTTTACTATTGCTGGTAAAACAGTTCCGACAAAACTTAAGACTAAAGCTGCATTGAATATAGTTCTTTTCATTTTTTCTGTCTCTCGATATTTTCAATTGGTCTATATTTCAAGAATATCGAGGTTAAAAATGCTTTCCAAGAGCAGAATAGTTCACTTCGTTCTGAACTGATCTGAACTACACTACTCAATCGGTAATAAATTGACTACGCTGTTGTTATTAATCACTGAGCTTAGATATTACCAATGATTTCAGCGTCTAAATCTCGTAGCTTACGAGCAACACCAGAAGGGCTAGAGAAAGTTCTACAAAGAATGTCTGAACTAGAAAAGTTCACTGAAAAAAAGGACAAAAAGGGTTGGTCGCAAGAAGACCTTGCGGATAAGTCAGGTGTGAGTCTTAGCACAGTTAAAAGGTTTCTGAAATCAGAGCCAGTTGATAGAAATACTATTATCTGGATTACTACAGCCTTAGATTTAGATCCGCTAGATGTTATCAATCCTAGTGAGTGGAACCAAACTACCACCAATTCCGAATTAGGGCAGAAAATTCTAATTCATCGGCAAGTTTGCCAAGGGATGCTTGAAAAACAAGGATTAAGCATTAATCCGTTGATGGCTGGTGGTGGAACAACGTTTAAGCGAGGAGACATTTATGTACCTTTGGGATTGATAGAGCGAAAACAACAACGCCAAGTTAGCAGTGAGGAATCCTCAAACCACCCAACGGAGTATGAAGTTACCCGGACGTTACAGCATGATGAGTTTTTCGAGCAAGTTTTCAGATTAGGGGTAAGTCCCAAAAGTAAGGGTAAACGCATCGCCATCATCGGAGAACCGGGAGCCGGAAAAACTACGCTTTTGCAGCAGATAGCAGATTGGGTGTTTGAAAACACTGATCAAGATGTAGCTATTTGGGTGTCATTAGCAGATTTGCAGGTGAGAACCCTAGAAGAGTATTTGCTACAGGTATGGCTAAAACACGCTTTGAAAACAGCGCGAGTCACACCAGAAATGGAAGATTCTTTTGTCGAACTGTTCAACAGGGAGCGAGTGTGGTTAGTGTTGGATGGTGTTGATGAGATGTCGGTGGAAACTGGCAATCCTTTGACTGCGATCGCATCCCAACTTACCACAGGTTGGATATCCAATGCGCGGGTTGTATTAACGTGTCGGCTGAATGTATGGGATGCTGGCAAAAATGCTTTGGAAAGATTTGATACCTATCGTACTTTAGAATTTAGCTATGGCGATCGCCACAAACCCGATTCGGATCAAGTTAACCAATTTCTCATCAACTGGTTTGTAACTAGTAATCCGCACTTAGGAAAAGCATTACGTACAGCCTTAGATCAACCTGGAAAAGAAAGAATTAAAGATTTAGTCAAAAATCCTTTGCGGTTGTCACTAATGGCTTATTCCTGGCAACTGAGACAAGGTAAATTACCAAAAACTAAGGCTGCATTATACCAAAGATTTGTGGAAGCTTTCTACGAGTGGAAACAAGAATATTTTCCCTCTGATTCTGCAACTCGAAAGCAATTGAATCAAGCTTTGGGAAGATTGGCAAAGGTTGCAATTTCTCAATCTTACTCTCGATTTCGCCTCACCCGTCGCTTTGTTTGGTCGGTATTGGGTGAATCGGATACACCTCTGTTTCAGCTAGCAATGCAAGTGGGTTGGCTGAATCAGGTAGGTGTTGCAGAGGAAGATCTAGAAGAACCTGTTTATGCTTTTTACCATCCCACATTTGAGGAATATTTTGCTGCTTGTGCAATTGATGATTGGCGCTTTTTTCTGACGCACGTTCCAGATAATCCTAATGCAGGCATTTATCGTATTTTTGAGCCACAGTGGAAGGAAGTTATTTTACTGTGGTTGGGGCGAGAGGATGTAGCGAAGGACAAAAAAGAAGAGTTTATCAAAGCTTTAGTTGAATTTGATGATGGCTGCTGGTATTTCTATAAGCGTCGAGCCTATCTTCTCGCGGCTGCTGGAATAGCTGAATTTAAAGATTGTAGTTTGCGTGAAGAGATTGTTGGAATGATTGTTGATTGGAGCTTTAGTACTACCTACTAGTAAATAAATATGACTAATAGAAATCATACGATAAACATCTTTAGCAAAGAAGAAATTCCAGAGAAGATAAAGAGACAGTATCGTGGCTTTCTCCCTGGAAGGCACACTGTTAAAAATCTCCTTAAATGGATGGAAAATGATTGGCGAAAGTCTGCTCCTCCTACAGAAACAGCGCAACAAGTCTTGAAAGAAACTGAGCAAGCAACAGCAACCAGATTCCTAGTTGATTTGCTACAAGACAATACTAGACATCGAGATGAAGTAGCTTGGCTTTTGGGGCAAATTAATCCTGGTGATGAACAAGCGATCGCTTTTCTGGTTGAGAGTATTCAAAATTATGCAGATTGTTGGATTGATCCTTATACACACAGGATACAACTTGATAGATTATGGCAAGTTGACCAAAGTAACGAAAGTATAATTGACTTCTTGGTTGAGATGATTCAAACAACTGATTCTCTAGTAATATTGATAGCTGCGGCTGAAAGTTTGGCGAAGTTCGACCCTAGAAATAAAACTGCTATAGCGTTTCTGTCTCAGTTAATTGAGTTAGAAGAAAATGACTTCGTTCTGTGGACATATGCCCACAGCTTAGGAAAAATAGATCCTGCCAGTCCACTTGCTATTCAAAGTCTTACTCACTTAGTTTATGATACTCAATATAAATTAGAAGAATGTTATAATAAATTGCTAAATATTTTAGAAGTAAATTCTGAGATAGACTTATCAGAATTTTATAATATTTGGTTAATTCTTAGGGCAGCATCTCAAAGTTTAGGACAAATAGAACCAGGTAATATAATAGCAATAGCTGCCCTAATTAAATGGATTAATCCTAAACTTAATGAAATTATTGTGGATGAAGGTATACGTTTGGAAGCTACGGAAAGTTTAGGTGAAATTACTTTACAAACTGAATGGAATGAATTAGTAGTTATAACTCTTATATACATAATTGATAGGTCTGAGGATTGGGAAATTATCAACCAAGCTGTCTGCTTTTTAGAAAAATTTGGTACAGGTAATGGAAAAGCTATTGCATCTCTAGAAAAGCTGATTCAGAGTGGATTTTATGATCTCTCCATAGTAGAAAGCTTGGGAACAATTGACCCTGGTAATCAAACTGTAATTAAAGCTTTAATTCAATTTATAGTTGATATAACGGACGAAAGGAAGGTATGGACTGACAAATTCAAGAAAATTACACCAAGTCATCTTTTGCCAAAAATAGCAAAAATAGATATATTTCCGCAAAGAAATATTACATATACTTGCCAGAATGAAACATGGACTGGTGGGATTGAGCAATTTATTGAAGATGATCAGTTTCCGAAAATAATTGCATCCTATAGTTTCACAGATGAGAAATGGGCTGAAAGCCTAGAAAGAATTTTACAAGGCAATCATTTTCCGAAATTAGTTCCAGTCTTGAAGCATTACATGACAGATCAAGCTCTTAAAGACAATATTCATCTCTATACGGCTTGTCATGATGTCATCTGGCGCTGTGCCGAAAACATGAGCTACCCAGAATTTTATCGCGCTTGGCACGGCGAAAGTTCCACAGTTCAAAACTCAGAAAATCTAATAGCTGATATCGCCTCTCAACTCCAACCAACTAACAAAACCTATCCCATCGTCATCAACTGTGAAGCACTACAACATGAAACAGATATAAGCGCCATATCACAGGAACTCTGTAACCAAATCTATCTAACCATCTTTCCTAATAATCCAGAAATTCCAGCAGTTAATAATGCGCCTCAATTCAAACGAATTATCCTCCAAATTAAAAAACAACTCCAAACACAGCATCTCGCTTTGATTATTAACAATTGCGAACCCAATCAGGCGCTTATCACCTTCAGCCGCAAGTTAACAGATGTGCTACATATTGCCTGGATTACTGATAAATTTTTAGAAGCACCTCTGAGAGGTTTTTCATCTGCACATCCAAATTTAGTCAGCGCAATTAAAAGTTGGATTAACGAGATTGAATAAAGAATTGAGAAGTGCGAACTTTCCTATTTTGCTCAATAATAGATAGTTGCAAAAGTGGGATTGGCTTGCAATCGCTATATTTTTAACTTTTACTAAAGCGTTTGTCGTTTATACCCACCATTAATTTATCAAGTTTTAGGGAGTTTTTTAGTTATGTTTTATAACAAACTTAGACGGCTAACTATTAATAACTAACAGCTAATCATTATAAAAAATTAGCAATTAGACATTAACAATTAGCCGTCAATCCCCTTGGGGAGTATTTAAAATTCAAAACTTAATTTTGAATTAGAGTGCAAACGCCTGTCAGAAATATTTCCGTTGGACAGTAACTCTCAAACACGCTCATCAAATCTACTGTAGAAACCACCGTATTTTATCCAGTATTGTTTCAAAGTATGATGAGGCGTATGTAAACTGGCTTTCGCCTGATATAAAATTACTTGGCGATGATCGCCCATCCAGATTTTATTAATGGGGTCAACACATATTACTGTTCCTCCTAAAGAAGCTACACATCCAGAAAATCTTTCAATCGTCGTATATTCTAATGTCTCGAATATAAAAAAGTTACCCGAACAAATCAAGTGACGACTGCGAATCCAACAGCGCATCTTTTTTTCAGCCTGTGGAGGTAACATTTTATATTTAACAGATTCAAGCTGAATCAACATAATGCTCTCACTGCAAGTAATTCATCAGCAAAACTTTCCCGTTTTTCAAACCGCAATGGGCCAGCAGTCGATCCCCATCTTTGCTCGTGGGTTTCAATATCCATACCTTTATCTAGACTTATCCAAGTACGCTCGGTTACTTCTACTTCGCTGACAAGATATGTCTGGCATCCATTGCGCTTTATCAGACATTGATTGCCCGGTTCTACACTGCCTCGAAAGATTTCACCTTCTCGCTGGAAAACCATTGAACAGTTATAACGCCGCTCGATGCTCTCTGGGGTGATGGTTTTGAGGATATCTAATTCACGGGCAGCACCTGCATAAAGCATAGGGTCTTTCAAGCTGTAATTTTCGATATAGATGCGATCGCCTAAATCGACTAGTCTATGTACTCCCTGACGATAGGGTGTCCATAAATCGTGGTCATAAGCTTGTTCAGAATAAAAACCGATGCCAGAAAAAAATTCAACTGATAAAGGACGAAAAAAAATGTGAATGTGGGCGTAAAGTTGCGGATTTGCAAAAGATTGCTTGTAGTTGCTAAAATCTCCCGCCATCCAACAGGCTAAGGTGAGCAAATCGCTAGCGTTGGTGCTAGATTCACTGGGCGCTATCGTCACGTCGCTTCGCTCCGAATTCAAAATTCAAAATTCAAAATTAACAATCCCCATAAATAAATTTATGAGCTTGTATCCTTTTATGTTTTAACCTGATATTTGCTAACTGGTTGAACTTGACAAAGAACGAATTTCTGAAGAAAAGGAAGCTGTTGTCACGCCTTTACCATCACTGGTTTTAATTGTCGCTACCCGAAATCGCAGATTTGGAGTAGCAAACCAAATTTTTTCTTCAGCAGCAGCGAGTTCATACTCTGTCAGCAAGGTAAAAATCCCATCGTCACTCAGATGATATTTAGCCACAGCTGGGATTGTTTCGGCGTATCCCTTATCGCGCAGGAGTTTGCCTCTAGAAGGATTTTCAACATTTGGAATTGGTACCAGCACAGTACTACCAGAGATTGGTTTATCGTCCCAGTCTGACTCACCTTTCCAAGTCATGCGAAAGGGGTGGGTGATGCTGGCGGGGTCAATGTTATACAATTGACAAACTGCTAGCACCGCCGGATCGTTGGTGGATAGAGACTCAATGTCAATGTCAGACAGCACTTGTTCAAAATGGGCGAATGCTAAATGATGACCGCTACGCTGCGATCGCCATCGTCCAATTGACAGTTCAAAGAATTCAGTAATTTCCATTAGAAAAGCGATCTTAAAAAAGTAGCTTAAAATCCAAGAGATATGTTGGCTAAAGAGTTATTCTCCAAGTCTATATACTAGCCTCCTCGATCGCAATTACATTTAAGAGTGCTGAGTTTGGAGAGACGCGATTAATCGCGTCTGTACAAGGGTTTGGAGTTATTGTTCTCTCCCCAGTCCTTAATCCCCAGCCCTCAGCCCCTTACTTAGACAAATCTAAGCAACTTCAGTGATACTGATAATTTTACCGCCCGTCCGATGAATGTTTTGCACTTGTCCAGACAGTTGATTGTAGTTAACTACATATTCGAGGTTGCCCAGACGAGTACGCAGATTAGCTGAACCTTTTACCGCCTTAATTAAGAAGCGTTTGCTGGTGCTGCTTACACTAGAACCAGCAACAGGAGCCTTGATGGATGTGGGTAAATTTGAACCGACATCGCCGATTAATTTGGCTTTGCGATCGCTATCGCTGCTAGCTTCTCCTCTGAGTAAGGTGAAGGTGCGGTTAAAGCTAACATTCTTAATTCCGATTTGGGAAGTAGTGGTGCGAATATAGGGAACAATATTCTCGCCAAAATTCTGCTGATATTCGTCGCTATCAATATAGGATTCGATCTCAGCATCATAGCCCTGTTCGTTGTAGATGCGGACATGTTCGGAAATTTCTGCACGATCGGCAGGAGGACGGCCTAGCAGGTGTTTGAAATTCAATTCAATGAACCGATACTGGGAAGAAGAATTGAAAAATAAGGATTGATAAAACTCTGATTTTGCAATGGTGTTGACGAATTCACGGACACTGATTTTGCGATCGCGCAATTGCGATTCAGCAGTGGCTAGCCGCTCACTTTCCAACAAGTGAGCATTGCCCAAAACCTGTTTGTAAACTGCCCGAATCAGTGTTTGTAATTCACTTTCGCTGGTGTTGGGACGCAGCTCAACCTTAGGTGAATCAATAGCCCAAAGTGACATTGAAATATCTCCTGAAAAACGTAAATTTCATTTAATTTACGAGAATCCTACTCCTTATGGAGGTAGAAATTTCCCATCAGTTGTCAGTTTTTTTTGCTACTGACAAGCATTTGTAAAACTTTAGTTTGTGAAAGCGTGTTAAATATCTTCGTATATGACAACTGACGGCGGAATTACTCAAACCCCAGGCTAACTTTTGATGAACGAGCGACACTGGGGATTAAAGACTGGAGACTGAGTACGGCGGAAATGCTCCACCTTCAGAGAATTTGTAACTATGACTTACCATTTACCTTTTTCCCAAGCTTACTTTGTGGATAGATTCTCTAGTTCACAGGAGTAATACTGGTGACAGAGCGACCCCTAATCGTGATGCTAGTCCGAAAGCCATTCAAACTATCTCCCAGTTAACAACTAAATTTTATGAGAAGGATATTCAGTAGATGTTAAAAAACTTTACATCATTGTGACAAAGGAGAGGTCATAGAGACTTGAAATCCTTATTAGTCTTAATGATTTAAGTTTTTGCATCGTTATGCCTTTACACATTCTGATACGATGCTGAAGCCATATCTATTAAAATTTATTAAGTTAGATAATACTTTAGAGAAATTTCAGCTTTTTTTAGTATTTGATTTGCGATTTTGGATACAGGTGATGATATGGTATTTTTCCTTTGAGCAAGAGTATTAATCGTGCTGAGTCACCGGAGTTTATCTTGGTAAGTGGGCATGAATAAATCAAACTATGTTACCCAATGTAAAATTAATTAAATTAGCTCTTAGTAAGCGGGTCTAGCCCATACTAAAAGCCAATTTAATTATTCACGCCCACTTACTTACCGAATTTGGAAAGTAGCCAGTTGGGCAATTAAATGGTCAAAATAGGGAGCAAGAGTTTCCTGCTGATTGGCTTGGCAGCGTTTCAAACTAGCAGCCTTGATGCTTTTTAAGCCTAAGACCATTGCATTCAAAGGAACTTGTAATTCCTGATAGAGCAAATTCATATAGTGCAGTCCTGTGGGATTCGTATATTCACTGTGCCCACCTGCTATGCCATAGGTAATACAGCGGAGAAAATGCCAGAAATCTCGCCAGCAAGCTTGGGCGCGTTCAGGTGGATAAAGACTGCCTCCAGGCTGGGTAATTTCGGGATAAGTCGCCAAAACCTGCTCTCTAGCTTCATCAACAATTTCGGCTGCGCGATCGCGTAACAACTGAGCAACAGGAATCAAAGCTGAATTATCGGGCGACAAGGTTTTAATCTGCGATAAATCTTCATCGCTTAGATAGCGAAAAGCATCATCCGCAGCTTGGAATATGGCGATTGCTGCTTTTGGATGGGACTGTTCCCACTCAGTAAAGCTGACGATTCTAGCTTTGGCTATTAATTCTTTGACGGTTTCGCTTAATTGAGTCATTGGTTTAGAGGATAGGGCATGGGGCACTGGGTTGGGGAGTAGGTGAAAAGGAGAATAACTCATGCCCAATGCCCTTAATTCAATCTTCTTAGAATGCGATCGCCATTTTTTAACATCTGTAAAATAAAGTAAAGAATAGCTCTACCAAATGCACCTATGGAAATCCATAAAATCCAAGCTGAACTGAAGAACCCAGATTTTCATTATCGGCTGAAGGCGATCGCTGCCCTCGATAATTACGAGTCAGAAGTTGCAGTTCCTCTGTTAACGAGTAAACTTCATGACTCAGAATTTTTGGTGCGTTCTTTTGTGGCAAGGGGTTTGGGTAACCAACAATCAGCGGAATCCTTTGCGGCTTTGATGCAAATTATGAAATTTGACGATACCCCCAACGTGCGAGCTGAGGCGGCAAATTCTTTATCGTTATTTGGCAGAGTCGCAGTTTCTCATCTAGTTCTGGCATTTTATCAGGATGACCACTGGCTAGTCCGACGAAGTATTTTGGCTGCGATCGCCGAAATGGATTGCCCTGAAGAACTATTTGATATATGCGTTCAGGGTTTAAAAGATGAAGATTTTACAGTTCAGGAATCTTCTGTTGATGCACTTGGCTTGCTAGCTAATTCTAGCCAACATAGTGCGGCATTATCCCAGATACTAACGTTGGTGAATGATGAATCTTGGCGGATGCGCGTGCGAGTTAGCTATGCCCTGAAACGATTTGACGAGCCGGAAGCAAAAGCAGCCCTGAACCAACTCAGACAAGATGAAGATCACCGAGTTGTCGGAGCTGCTTTAGAAGACTTGTTGCCACAATAGGACTATGGCTTTGTTGGCAATATTGTCAGAAAACTCATTTGAGCAATAGCTAATGTATTACTTTACCTTAAATTTGACCAAAATATCCGGTTAATCTGCCAAAATCCGGAAGAAAAGATTAACTTTTTCGAGATGAGGAGGCATTTGTGACTGATATACCAACTGGTCAAATGACTTGGCGACTACCAGGTTCCTCAGAATCTGCCTTACATTTGCGGCATAATGCTTCGGAACCTTGGCGATCGTATAAAGAATTTCCACAATATGTTGTACCCGATCCGCCGGGTTTTTCCGAAGGATACGCTACATTTTTAGCACTCCTGAAAAAGAACTGGCAGCCGTTGTAAACTCACTACAGAACAACTACTCATATCATGTCCGCATAATTAGTTGTGATTCCCACAGTCATTGCACCCCACACGCCAGATGCTCCACTTGGGGAGACCCCAAGACCGCACTGGCTCCCCTTAATCCCCTCCCCGCAGGCGGGGTGGGGTTCTTCAGATTTAATAAGTAATCAAGCGGACATGATATCAAACAATTTTGGATTTTGGGTCGCACCTATGGTGCGCTTCGAGCACAACTTGGAATTTGGATTTATTTCATCCATAAGAAGCGCAGCTGCACCTAAAATCTAAAATTGGCACACTCAAGCACTCAAACTCTCACGAGTTGTTGCACGAGTGTAAGCGTTCCAAACATCGAGTTCTGAATGTGGACGGCTAGAAAGCATGGCTTTAGTTGCTTCTGTAAGTCCTTGGGCAAGAGTAAAATCTGCTCCAGCGATACTTTGAAGGTGCTCCATCTCTGCATCGCTGAGGTCAGCTGCTCGCAAATCTGTATCCCGCAAATCGGCTCCAGTTAATCGGGCATTCCGCAAGCAAGCCCCTGTTAAATAAGCTTTCGTCAAGTCAGCGCCACTTAAAGCCGCACCTTGCAAATTGGCTCCTGTCAAGTCAGCGCCGCTGAGGTAGGCTCCACGCAGATTAGCACCTTGTAAATCTGCGTTTCGTAAAGAAGCTGTATTGAGAAAAGCACCATTGAGATTAGCACCCGGCCCTACCGCTCCACAAGCTTTGTAGTTATAGTCTTGCGGCCATTTCGTTTGTGTATCATAACGCGCGACTTGGAGTTTGGCTCCCTCTAAATTTGCGCCACTGAGATTTGCTTGTTGGAGGTCAGCACGGTTTAAATAAGCTCCCTGTAAATTAGCCCCACTCAAATCGGCTCCACGCAGATTAGCGCCTCGCAAATCTGCCCCGCTCAAATCAGCATTACTTAAGACCACCTGACTGAGATCGGCTCCTAGTAGCTTGGCTTTGCTCAAGTTAGCTTGTTGTAAATCGACTTCCTTCAGATTGAATTGGTACAAATCGACCCAATCCACAGCGATTGCTTTTTTGAGAGCTGTTAAGATTTCTGGAGTTGGACTGGGGCGTTTGCTTGTAATAAGTTGAATTTCACTATTTGTCATCAGCTGATTAAAATATAACTTTTGGAGTTATTCTACACTTTAGCTAAATCGGGACTTCATCTCATAACTCAGTATTCAATAACGCCAAAATTTGATAAAAGAGGTTTCAAAACAGATGCATTTAATACCCCCCTTGACAATGATCGACTTCTTCCGTAAAAGTGAGGGGACATGGTTTACGGAGCGCTCCGTTCATCATTTTGACTCGGCGGCGGATGAGTCGGGAGAGTCGAATTTGATCGTTAAAGTCATGGAAAAGGACGATCCGAAAGTCCAAGAAGTCTGTAAAGCCCAAGGGATAGACCCTACGAAAGCAACAGGCGGTGCTAGCTTTGCATGGCAGGCTAACCTAGACACCAGGTTACCGAATAGCGATAATGCTGCGATTTTGGTTGATGTTCCCAACGAAACGAGGCGTTCTGGAAAACTAATCCGCAACCAGGGCTATGTTGAAAGCATTCCGGTTGTGAGCCGATATCGGTTTGCCGATGATGGACTACTGACGATTGATACTGACTATGACAATAATCAAGGTCAGGAACGTTGTTGGTTTGTTACGGATGATTTTCGTGTCAGGGTCAGTACTGTACGAATGATGAATGGTGTCAACTTGATGACTTATTGTTCTGAGCGTCGTTGTGTTTCCCAAGAACTGCTGGAGCAAATGATCGGTCGCAACCATGCTCGGTAGGGATTGGGCATTGGGAAGAAGCAGGGGAGCAGGGAGCATAAAAATTACCTCTTTGCCCTCTGCTCGCTGCATCCTAACTCTGTGCCTGACTTTTCACAGCATCTGGAAAACCTCTCTCTAAATCTCTCTCCTAAAAGGAGAGAGACTTTGAATTTCCCCCTTCCCGATGCGGGAAGGGGGTTAGGGGGTTAGGTTTTCGTGGACTTTTCCACATAACGTGAAAAGTCAAAACTCTGTGCCTGTTTCCAGTGCCCAATCCCCATTAAGGAATGTTGCTTTGTTTCTCATAAATGAGACGTGCACGATCGCCATCACTTATTTTCATGCAAGGGTTAACAAATCATGCTCCATGTATAAGCCTTTCCTGGAATTTTTAGAAAAAGAGCTATTTCAGCAGTTTGATTTACAAAGTAGGGTCATTCCCCCTGGTTTGGAATTCAAACTTAGCGATCGCGGCAGAAACCCAGCAACTATTCGCAGTTGGTGTTACCAATCTCAAGAGTTGCGGAAAATTCGTTATACCTACATTGATGCCGGCGAGAGTGCCCAAATTTTTAACAGCGTGATTTATCCCAGTCATCACTACGATCTACCTCTGTTAGGAATTGACTTTTTATCCTTTGGGAAAGTTAAAAATCTGATTGTACTTGACTTTCAACCTTTATTTCAGGATGAAGATTATCAAAAAAAATATATAGTTCCGCTAAAATCTCTCCATGATAAATACCCCGATTTGGCGCAAAACTTAGAAATGAAGTTTTACGATGCCAATCAGTATTTTTCTAAATACCTATTGTTTGCCAAAACAGATCCTGAAACAGTGGCAACGCGAGTCTTTGAAGCTTTTCAAGATTATTTAAACTTGTATTGGCAAATGTTAGCAGATGCCAAACCGCTCCAAGACCCTGAAGATATCCAGCGGATTGTCAAAGCCCAAAAAGACTATGACCAATATAGTGCAGACCGCGATCCAGCATCTGGTTTGTTTAGCAGTTATTTTGGTCATGAATGGGCAGAGCGCTTTCTCCATGAATTCTTATTTGAAGATGCTGTTCCCCTAGCAGTTGGTGTCGGCAAAAGATGATCGATTGGGCTTTGGGGATTATTAATTTTAAATTTTGAATTTTGAATTTGGAGCGAAGCGACGTGACACTCTATCAACCATTTCTCGATTATGCGATCGCCTACATGCGATCGCGCTTGGATTTACAACCCTATCCTATCCCCACTGGGTTTGAGTCTAAGAGTGCTGTTGTGGGCAAGGGAAAGAATCAGGAAGAGGTTGTCACCACTAGTTATGCCTTTCAAACCGCAAAATTGCGACAAATTCGTGCAGCTCACGTGCAGGGTGGCAATTCGCTGCAAGTGCTGAATTTTGTGATTTTCCCCCACCTCAACTACGATTTACCCTTTTTTGGGGCCGATCTGGTGACATTACCAGGAGGACATCTAATTGCTTTGGATATGCAGCCCCTATTTCGGGACGATCCAGCATATCAGGCAAAATATACTGAACCAATTTTGCCCATTTTCCATGCCCATCAACAACATCTGTCTTGGGGAGGAGATTTTCCAGAAGAAGCACGACCCTTTTTCTCTCCCGCTTTTCTATGGACTCGTCCCCAAGAAACGGCTGTAGTAGAAACTCAGGTATTTGCCGCTTTTAAAGACTATTTGAAAGCTTATCTAGATTTCGTGGAACAGGCAGAAGCTGTAATAGATTCCCAAAATTTAGCAGCTATTGAGCAAGCCCAATTGCGATACCTGCGATATCGGGCTGAAAAAGACCCAGCGCGAGGGATGTTCAAACGCTTCTATGGTGCCGAATGGACTGAGGAATATATCCACGGATTTTTATTTGACCTAGAGAGAAAATTAACAGCCATTAACTAGACAAGCTCGGTAAAGATATTAAGCAGGGGAGACAGGGGAGGCAGAGGAAAAAAGTTTATCTGAGTAGTGCTTAAGCAACAGCGATCGCTACATAGTTTACCTGGTTTTGAAATTTCCCTGCTCGTAACTATGCTCAAATCCCAGCACGGCACTTTGCATTTATATAAGGATATGGTCGCTTGTAGCGCTAAACCCCAACATTTGTTAGTCGGGCCTTGGGCACATTTGCCTTGGGGTCACAAAGTTGGTGAAATTGACTTTGGTAAGCTGTTCCACATTTAAATTGCATAACTAGGGCGGGCAAGATGCCCACCCCACAAGAGTTTGATTTAATCTGATTATGCAATTTAGATGTTTTTTAACTTATCAAAGCGGCGAGTCCGGTACGACCTAGTTCCGGCTGTGGGTGTATTTGAGCGATCGCATATTGATTACGGTTCCGATGTCTTAACTTACACTAGTGAACCATTGAAAGAATCTTACTCTGTTAAACTTTGACGCTTTCGCAAGAGAGGGTTTTCATCGACGGCAAAGCATTTTAGTTGCTATGTAAAGTATCTATCTTTAGACATATTTTATTGATCCTATCTGCTTGCTTAGTACACTTCGCATGGTGGATTGACTTAAATATATTTACTGATGTTATGATTTGTATAGTTCTGATGTTATGATTTGTATTGTGCTTTTAAGTTACTAGCCAGTGAATTATTTGCTAGTTTAAGCTAAAATAACCCAATTTAGAGCTTTAAAGCCAATTCAAGCAAACTTAGTAAGTTATTTAACAAACAACCGTTCCTTAATAAAGTTAAAGTTTTGTTACTAGTAATTCAGATATATCTAAATTCTGAGTTTTCAAGAGTTACTGAAGTAGGTATCTTGAATACTGGGCATTAACTTGACTCAATGGAAGAGGGATTCTACTGTCATTCTGAAGCAAATAGAATTTAGCGAGTTTAGCGATATAAGGTTTGATACTAATGCAAAAGAACAGCGAACTAACGATTAATCAGGGTTCTAATCTCAAATTGAAGCTTGGAGATCAACGATATGAGCAGTTGTCTAGGGTAGAACTTTTGCGCGATCGTACAGTTGGAAAGCCATTAGAGTTAAACATAGGGGAATAAATCTTAATTAAGATAGATTTCCCAAATTTAAAGTCAGCAATCTCGGAAGAAATAGGCAATTATTATGCCAATATATTGCTAGTGAGACTAGTTGACTAGTTTGAGGTTAAGCCGAATTAAAGGTTAACCCACTTACAGAATTTACTCAGATGAATGGTGTTGTTTAAAAACATTGCCAGTCAGCAATAAGTGTCAGCTTTTTATTGAAAGCAAATTTTGTCATGCCTTTAATCTCAAACGATAAAGAGCATAATTTGTTGCTGGCGTGCATAAGGGTAAATCGGAATCATCCCCGCAATCTGCCAATTTTTTAGTTGTAATAAAGGTCAACAGACATGAATAAAGTTCAAGCATCCTTTGAAGCCACGGAAGCTGCATTTCACGTGCAAGGTTACGAAAAAATCGATTTCAGTCTTGTCTATGTGAATGGTGCATTTGATATTGAAAACACAGAAATAGCAGATAGCTATGCGAAATTTGGTCGCTGTCTGACTGTAATTGATGCAAATGTCTATGAACTTTATGGCAAGCAGATCAAGTCATATTTTAGACACTATGACATCGATCTCACAGTATTTCCCATCATCATTACAGAGCCAGATAAAACTCTTGCAAGCTTTGAGAAAATTATTGACGCTTTTTCGGACTTTGGCTTAGTTCGTAAGGAACCAGTCTTAGTCGTCGGTGGTGGTTTAATTACTGATGTGGCTGGGTTTGCTTGCGCTGCTTACCGTCGCAAGAGTAATTTCATCCGCATTCCTACCACATTGATTGGTTTAATCGATGCAGGTGTAGCGATTAAAGTAGCAGTTAATCATCGCAAGTTGAAAAATCGCTTGGGAGCATATCATGCACCTTTAAAAGTGATCCTCGATTTCTCATTTTTGAAAACCTTGCCAACGGCTCAAGTTCGTAATGGGATGGCAGAGTTAGTGAAAATCGCTGTAGTTTCTAACTCTGAAGTATTTGAACTGCTATACGAATATGGCGAAGAACTGCTTTCCACTCACTTTGGACACGTGAATGGGACACCGGAACTTAAAGAGATTGCCCATAAACTCAACTACGAGGCAATCAAAACCATGTTGGAGTTAGAGACTCCTAACTTGCATGAAATAGACCTCGATCGCGTCATTGCCTACGGTCATACTTGGAGTCCTACTCTAGAATTAGCACCTCAGATACCCCTATATCATGGTCATGCCGTCAATATAGATATGGCTTTGTCTGCAACCATTGCAGCACAACGAGGCTATATTCCAACAGGAGAGCGCGATCGCATCCTAGACTTGATGAGTCGTATCGGTTTATCACTCGATCATCCTCTACTAGATGGAGATTTGCTCTGGGATGCTACCCAATCTATAAGCTTGACACGAGATGGCAAACAACGCGCAGCCATGCCTCGTCCAATTGGTGAGTGCTTCTTTGCCAACGATCTAACTCGTGAAGAACTTGATGCTGCCCTAGCTGAACACAAACGTCTTTGTGCTAAATACCCTCGTGGCGGAAAAGGTGTTGACGCATACATTGAAAATCAAGAAGCCAAGCTAGTAGGGGTGTGAAAATATGACGAGTGTTTTAGGACGAGAAACAGCTAGACCGATAACGCCACACAGCATCTTAGTAGCCCAGCTACAGCAAACCCTCAAATTGGCAGAAGAGAACAACATTCCCGTAGAGATATTAGATTCTTTACGGCAGGGTGTTCAATTAGCAGCGGGTTTAGATCCCTACTTGGATGATTACACCACGCCCGAATCGAGCGCATTGACTGCATTAGCGCAAAAAACTAGCAAAGAAGATTGGAGCAAACGCTTCAGCGATGGTGAAACAGTGCGTCAACTAGAGCAGGAGATGCTCTCAGGACATCTGGAAGGACAGACATTGAAAATGTTTGTTCATATCACCAAAGCAAAGCGCATTCTAGAAGTAGGAATGTTCACAGGGTATTCAGCTTTAGCAATGGCAGAAGCATTACCAAGTGATGGGCAACTTATCGGTTGCGAAGTAGATCCCTACGTTGCTGAATTTGCTCAAGCTTGCTTTAGTGAGTCTCTCCACGGTGACAAAATCGTTGTGGAAGTAGCACCTGCCTTAGAGACACTCCATAAGCTGGCTGCCAGAAATGAAGTATTCGATCTGATCTTCATTGATGCTGATAAAAAAGAGTATGTAGATTACTTCCAGATTATTTTGGATAGTAACTTACTGACTCTCGACGGTTTAATCTGTGTGGATAACACTTTGTTGCAGGGGCAAGTTTACCTACCATCAGAACAGCGTACTGCCAACGGTGAAGCGATCGCTCAGTTCAACCGTGTTGTCGCTGCCGATCCTCGTGTAGAGCAAGTTCTCTTACCCATCCGAGATGGTATAACTCTGATTAGACGCGTTGTGTAATCGACAGATGAGCAGAGAAGTCTGAGTCAAGGCTAGACTTCAAAGAGATGAAGAAGATAAGAAGGAATAATTTCCGCTTACTTCCTCATCTCTTCTCAAGCAATTTTTGCAATCGTAGTTGTTAGGGAACTCCAAGAAATAAATTATTCAACATTGTGGGGTGGGCAATTGTGGGGTGGGCAATTGTGGGGTGGGCAATTGTGGGGTGGGCATCTTGCCCGCCCAGTCCATATGGCGGGCGAGACGCCCACCCCACAAGAGTAATTGAATATTTTTTTATTTGGAAGTCCCTTATATAAAAATACAACGGTATTTAGGAAGATGAATCATGCCAGTACTTCGCATCCTTCATTTAGTTGGATCTGCATACAATCATTTTTATTGTGAGTTGTCACGCAATTACGCCCAAAGCTGTCTGGTAGCTACGGCAAATCCATCGCTCTATGACTTTCTGATTGCATACATCACACTTGATGGCCAATGGCGATTTCCTTCCTCTCTTAGTCCAGAAGATATTGCTGTCGCTAAACCGATGCCTCTATCAGATGCCATACAGTTTATAACAGCGCAAAACATTGACCTGATGTTGCCACAAATGTTTTGTCTGCCTGGAATGACTGACTACCGGGCACTATTCGACTTGCTAAAGATCCCTTATATAGGCAATACTCCAGATGTGATGGCAATCACGGCCCACAAAGCCAGAACTAAAGCAATTGTCGCAGCAGCAGGGGTGAAAGTGCCTTCTGGAGAATTGCTCCGCCAAGGAGACGTTCCGACAATTACACCTCCAGTAGTCATCAAACCCGCAAATGCCGACAACTCTTTAGGAGTGTCCTTAGTCAAAGAAAAGAGTGAGTATGACGCTGCCTTGAAGAAAGCATTTGAATTTGCTTCGGAGGTAATTGTAGAAACATTCATTGAAGCCGGTCGAGAAGTCAGATGTGGCGCCATTGTCAAAGATGGGGAGCTAATTGGTTTACCCCTTGAAGAGTATCAAATAGACCCCCAAATAAGACCCATCCGCAGCTATACTGACAAATTCAAAATACCAATCGAGGGCGACTTGGCTTCAACTGCTAAAAATTATGTTCCAGGTTGGATTGTAGATATTAATGACCCGATCGTCCAAAAGGTTCAGCAAGAAGTTAAGAAGTGTCATTTGGCTTTGGGCTGTCGCCATTATAGTTTATTTGACTTCCGGATCGACCCACAGGGACAACCTTGGTTCTTAGAAGCTGGGTTGTTTTGTATTTTTGACCACAACGCGGTGATTGCCTGTACAGCAAACGCAGCGGGAATTCCTTTAAATGAGTTATTTATGACGGCAGTCAATGAAGCGTTGAGCGCGATCTAATGTCTGGCAAATCACCTTTTTAGCTTTTTTCTGACTTGGAATAGCACAAGGTCTTCACTAGCGACAAGTAATAGAACTCGAATGTAGATTATTTGAGTCAACCAAGCATAAGCATATATCATGTCACAATTACAACTATGAGGGAGAAGATTTTTGCAATATTCCAAAACTTGGGTACTCTTGCATTACTGGCGATCGCATTTCCCTTAAACTGCACTGTCGTACTCACATTGCTGCTGTGGAATTTTTTCAGCCGAAGCTATGCCAAGCAAGTGGTTTTGAACGAGAATCCTAAAAATATCTTGATCGGTGGCGGTAAAATGACCAAAACCCTTCAGCTTGCGCGATCGTTTCATGCTGCTGGGCATCGAGTCATTTTATTCGATCTCAATAAATACTGGTTTAGTGGTTATCGATTTTCTAACTCTGTGGCTAGCTTTTACACAGTTCCTGACTCACACGAAGACAAAGACGGCTATACTCAAGCCGTGCGGGCGATCGCTAAAAAGGAAAACATAGACTTTTTTGTACCAGTAGGCATTTTTGCTGCCAGCTACTTTGACTCGGAACGCAAGCCAGTGTTAGCAGGCTATTGTGAGAATTTCCACTTCGATGCTGATACAATGACTATGCTCGATAACAAGTTTAGCTTTGCAGAAATTGCCCGCTCACTGTCGCTATCTGTCGCGAAAACCTTCTTAATTACAGATCCCGAACAAGTTCTTAAATTCGACTTTACCAACGAAAAGCGCAAGTACATTCTCAAAAGTATTGTCTATGACTCTGTTTTACGCTTGGATCTAACTAAGCTACCAATGGATTCTCCCGAAAAAATGGCGCTTCATGTCAAAAGCAAGCCAATTAGTAAAGATAAGCCTTGGGTATTGCAAGAGTTTATTCCTGGAACAGAATACTGTACTCACAGCACAGTGAGAAATGGCGAATTAACGGTACACTGCTGCTGCAAATCATCTGCTTTTCAAGTCAATTACGAAAACGTCGATTGCCCAGAAATTAAACAGTGGGTAAGTCATTTTGTCAAAGAACTACAACTGACTGGACAAATTTCTTTTGACTTCATTCAGGCGGAAGATGGAACGGTTTATGCGATCGAGTGCAACGCCCGTACTCACTCTGCAATTACAATGTATTATAACCATCCAGGTTTAGCGGCTGCCTATCTGAGTAAAGAGCCTCCATCGGAACCTCTGCAACCTCTGAGTAATAGTAAGCCTATTTATTGGCTTTATCACGAACTTTGGCGACTTAATGAAATTAGATCGTTAAAGCAGTTGCAAAAGTGGTTTAAAAATATTTGGCAAGGAAAGGATGCAATCTTTGAAGTAAACGACCCACTACCGTTCTTAATGGTACATCACTGGTACATTCCTTTACTATTACTCGATAGTTTGCGCTCCTTAAGAACTTGGGTGAGGATTGATTTTTGCATCGGGAAACTCATACAGTTTGGAGAAGACGTAAAATATAAAAACTCTATCTCTGCAACCCCTGAGTGATAATAAGCCTATTTATTGGCTTGCTCACGAACTTTGGAGACTTAATGAATTAAATCGTTAAAAAAAGGAAGCAAGAGCAGGATCGCATTTCCTTAACTTCTTCCTATGCACCAGGCACTGATTCCACTATCTTGTCAAAATTCTAACTATGAAAAAGTATATTTTTGTAGTGTTCCAAAACTTGGGCACTCTTGTATTACTGGCGCTGGCATTTCCCTTAAACTGCATCGTTGTCTTAACATCGCTACTATGGAACTTTCTTAAGCAACCATTCGGTAAGTCAATTGTTGTCAACCCCAATTCCAAAAATATCTTGATTGCTGGCGCGAGAATGACTAAAACCCTTCAGCTAGCGCGTTCATTTCATGCTGCTGGGCATCGGGTTATTATAATTGACATTGAGAAATTCTGGTCAAGTGGTAATAAATATTCCAACTCTGTTGCAGGCTTTTATACCGTTCCCGATCCAAGCAAAGACTTAGAAGGCTATGTTGAAAGCCTCCACGCGATCGCCAAAACAGAAAAGATCGACTTTTTTATCCCGGTAGCGATTTTTTCCGTCATTCACTACGATCGAGGCCAGCCACCATTACCAGACTTTTGTGAATTTTTCCACTTCGATGCTGATGTTACAAAGCTCCTGGATGATAAGTTTGCCTTTTCTGAAACAGCGCGATCGTTCGGTTTATCTGTCCCCAAATCCTTCAAAATTACCGATCCCGCACAAGTCATCAACTTTGACTTTTCTCAGGAGAAGCGCAAATACATTCTTAAAAGCATCCCCTACGATCAAATACGTCGCTTGAATCTCACTAAGCTACCTTGCGATACCCCATCAGAAACAGCAGCATTTGTCAATAGTCTGCCCATTAGTGAGAAAAACCCCTGGATTATGCAGGAATTTATCCCTGGAAAGGAATACTGCACTCACACTACCGCGCGAGATGGAGAGTCAAGAATGTACTGCTGCTGTGAGTCATCCGCCTTTCAAGTCAACTACGAAAACGTCGATCGTCCAGAAATTATGCAATGGGCGAGTCATTTTACCAAAGAACTGGGAAAAACCGGGCAACTTTCCTTTGACTTCATCGAGGCAGAAGACGGAACTGTTTACGCGATTGAGTGTAACCCCCGGACTCACTCCGCCATTACTATGTTTTACAATCATCCAGGAGTAGCGGATGCCTATCTTGGTAAAGAACCCCTGGCTGAATCTTTACAACCTCTTGCTGATAGTAAGCCAACCTATTGGCTGTACCACGAAGTTTGGCGGCTAAATGAGATTAGATCGTTTAAGCAACTGCAAACCTGGCTAAGAAACATCATACGGGGGAAAGAAGCAATGTTTGAGGTGAGCGATCCTTTACCATTCCTGATGGTACATCACTGGCAGATTCCCTTACTCATTCTCGACAACTTACGAAGACTCAAAGGTTGGATAAGAATAGATTTTAATATGGGCGAGCTTATAGAGTGATACCAATCTGCATTCTACAGCGTAATATTTGACATTCAAATTGCATATTGGATATGTAATAACAGATTTCTGAAAATTTCACCTTAACTAAGTAGGACGGTGTAAATATAGCAGTTATTTCCCCAGAATCAGGCAATTATTGCCGACAATAGGATTTTTAAAACATCGTTTTAGGGCTGTAGATATCACTTGTTTAAGTAGGTACGAACTTTTAAAGAGAGACATCGCACTAATTTAATTAGGATACAGCAACATTTTTGAGGATGGTCATCGGCCCTTGAGCTTTGAGAATCTCCATTTCTGCTGCATTCCGAACTAGCAAAGCACCAGCGAATCCTAATGAATTCACAGAGATAGACTGAAAATGCTCCTGCGATCGCGGTACGATTAACATCCATTCTCGTGTCGCTAGCAAATTGTAAGCACCAGATTGCCTTGCATCTAAACCCACAGCATGTAGCAAGGTGCGATAAATTTCCAGTGTTGCTTGGGCCCCTGCTAATGGCGACTGCACCCAATGAGGATCTAGGGGTGCGAAAGCGTGTATAAAAGGAAGTCTTGGTATTACGTCCGAGTCCTGAAATTCTACTGACGCGAGCAGAGGTTCAATAGGTATCTGCGGCCCTGAAGGTGCAAGTGGTATGGGAACTAATTGTAAGTGCTTGTGTCGTTGACTAGCACCTGCGGTTTTGCCACTGTTGTAAAATGCTAAACCATCAAAATCAGCCAGACATGCCCACATAGCCGTAAAATCTTCCAAGGTGAGTAAGCTTTCCTGTTCCTCAAAGGCACGAGTGATGATTAGCAGATGATAATCAACAACATTGAATTTATTCAATATACATACATGGGTATCAGAGATATCCGCCACAAATAAATCCTTTTCATAAGGCAAGAAAGGATTAAACTCTTGATCAGACGTGGCAGATTGTTTTTCCTGTTTTTCCTTGGCTGCTTTTTTGCGATTCAGATTAGACAAAATCCGCACTAAAAAGCGCACGTTATCCTGTTCGACAAATTCAAATTCCGTCGGTATCGACAGCAATGCCCCACATTGTAAAGCATGTTCAGTCTGTTCTTTGACACTTGTCCATAAAGTGTCAGGCTTAAGTAAGATTTTACCCTGTGCCATTTTATTCCTTCAGACATGGATGGAACACGCAATCGGGGCGCACATCTCTACGCCCCTACGAATGACTATATTCCAATACAGTTGAGTTAAGATGCGATAAGTAAAGTACCAAACCTTTCACAACAACGCAATACCTCTGCAACAAAACTGTCACAAATAATATCTACATTAGTAATACATCTAAATATGCTTCCAGACAGCAATGCAAAACCAATCTCGCGATGGAGAACACCCATCAAATAGCATTTTATCCAACACTACTGACACCAAATACCATAATCGAGCACCCTGGAAAAAGGCTGCCGCCTCTCTATCGCTCGTGCTACTGGGATCGGGTATGACATTGGCAGGCGGCTATATGGCTGGACATTCTCAGCAGGTATCTGAGAGTGCATCTAATTTGGCAGTGAGTCGAGTAAATGCTGCTCCTCCATTACCAGCAGCCACAGATCCTAACTTTGTTATCCAAGTGGTGCAAAAAGTAGGGCCAGCTGTGGTAAGAATTGACTCTTCGCGAACCGTAAAAAACCAGATACCAGATGAATTTAACGATCCACTTTTTCGCCGCTTCTTTGGCTCTCAAATACCAGAACAACAGAATCGGGTAGAACGGGGTACTGGTTCAGGTTTTATTATTAGTGCTGATGGTCGTATTCTCACCAACGCCCACGTAGTCGATGGTGCTGATACGGTAACAGTAACACTCAAGGATGGACGTAGTTTTAAAGGAAAGGTTTTAGGAAAAGATGAGTTGACCGATGTTGCTGTCGTCAAGATTCAGGCAGACAATCTCCCGTTAGTAGCCTTGGGTAACTCAGATCAATTGCAAGCGGGAGAATGGGCGATCGCGATCGGCAACCCCCTTGGACTAGATAATACAGTAACTACCGGAATCATCAGTGCTACCGGACGCAGTAGCAATCAAATTGGTGCTCCCGATAAGCGAGTAGAGTATATTCAAACTGATGCAGCTATTAATCCTGGTAACTCCGGCGGGCCCCTACTAAATTCCCGTGGCGAGGTGATTGCTATGAATACAGCGATTATCCAAGGGGCACAAGGATTAGGTTTTGCTATTCCTATCAACACAGCACAACGCATTTCCAGTCAACTAATAGCTACAGGCAAAGTAGAACATCCTTATCTGGGAATTCAAATGGTGGGGTTAACGCCTCAGCTAAAACAAAATATCAACTCAGATCCCAATAGCGGTTTGAGTGTGAATGAAGATAAAGGTGTATTAGTGGTGAAAGTTGTACCAAATTCACCAGCTGCTAAAGCAGGTATACGTGCTGGTGATGTGATCCAAAAGCTTGGTGGGCAAGCAGTTACAGATGCTAGCAGTGTCCAAAAAGCAGTGGAAAATAGCCAAGTCGGAGGCGATTTACGTATGGAATTACGTCGCAATGGGCAGAGTCTTAACATAGCTGTGCAACCTGGTGCTTTCCCCACGCAGGTACAGTAAAAGTTTTGCTATCAATTGAGTAAAAGTGAATTTTCTGGGATGGGTATTTTGCCCGTCCCTTTTTTTTCAGGTGGTAAAGTTGAGTTGCAATAACTGTAAGCTAGGTACTACAACAAACATCAAAATCGAAGATCCCGATCTGACCAAGGATGCGGTAGCGTATCGCCTCACAGACGAGTGCAGTAACTTACAGATCGATTTTGTAGCGGCACTTTTGACGCTCACTTTCTCGATACATATCATCTGTTGAGATACCCGATCGTGAAGCTGCAACTAAATTTTAAGCCAGAGCCACAGCTGGTTGCTGCCAGCGTCCCACCGCATTACCAATTACTGCTAATTCTTGCATCAAGTTATCGAAACGGTCTGGTGTAACAGATTGGGGCCCATCGGATAAAGCTTTGGCAGGGTTGGGGTGAACCTCTATCATGAGGGAATCTGTGCCAGCTGCGATCGCAGCCATTGCCATTGAAGGCACAAACTCAGACCAACCTACGCCGTGGCTGGGGTCAATCATAATTGGCAGGTGGGTCAGCTTTCGTAACACTGGCACTACTGATAAATCCAGCGTATTTCGCGTATACTGACGGTCAAAGGTGCGTATTCCCCTTTCACATAAGATTACATTAGGATTGCCTGATGCCAAAATATACTCGGCTGCCATCAACCAATCTTCAATAGTAGCCGCCATTCCCCGCTTCAAGAGAACTGGTTTCGGTTGCGCTCCTACTTTTTTGAGCAAGGAGAAATTCTGCATATTTCTTGCCCCCACTTGGATTACATCAGCAATTTCGGCAATTTTATCTAGGTCGGCTGCATCCATTACTTCTGTAATAATACCTAGTCCACTTACTTCCCGTGCCTTCGCCAACAAATCCAAAGCACTCTCGCCGTGTCCTTGGAAGGCATAAGGTGAAGTCCGGGGTTTGTATGCCCCACCACGCAAAAATTTGGCTCCCGCCGTCTTGACGCGCCGCGCTGTCTCCACAATCATTTCTTCATTTTCTACAGAGCAGGGGCCAGCAACGACTACCAAAGGGTGGTGTTCGCCAAATACCACTGCTCCATTAGGAGTATTAACTACCACTTCCGAAGCTTCGCCGTGGCGGTACTGGCGGCTAGCTCGTTTGTAAGGCTGCTCTACCCGCAACACCTGCTCAATCCAGGGGCTAAGTTCTTGAATTTGTAGTGGATCTAAGCTGGCGGTTTCACCTACTACACCAATAACTACTTTGTGTTGACCAACAATTTTTTCTGGAGTTAGCCCCAAGCTAGTTAGTTCCTCATCAATGCGGCTTATTTCCGCCTCTGGGGAACCACTTTTCATTACTATAATCATGTGAAAGTTCCTGATTAATTAAGTAAAATTTTCTGTAAATGAGCTAACTTTATTGTTGCCTATTGGTCTAATTACGAATAGTTAAAAATAAAATTTATTTACAAAATAAATAGACAAAATATAGCGCTCAGTCAGTAGTTTTACTACTAAATAACTACTTATTGGGTATAAAAAGGTTTGTATAATTTTAATTAGTAATGTTGAAGTTATAAAATTTCAACTTCAACATTCACTTCTTTATTTACCCAATACCGCAGTTAGCTAATACCTGAGCGCCGTTAATTATGAGTTTTTTTGCCGAGTTTCGCGCCAAACTGCCACCATTCGCCCCCAATTGGTGCTGAACTCACCCAAACCCAGCAAGCTTCCGACTCTTTCTTCATCCCAAGAGGCAGAGAGAACGCCGTAAGTTATCCCTAAGACCCCCAAACCAAATAATCCCATGTTCACCAATAACACGGCGATGGGAGGTAGTTGGATGTTGGAGTAGATAGCAAGCAGATAGCTAACAACCAGGGTGCTAATGCCCAAAGCTGTCGGTACACCACAGAATCCAGCTACCCGACGGATCATCCGCTGGCTGACTACTTGGGGAATAGCCATCTCTTCTTTGGTGTAAGGTCTTTTTCTATCAGCCTGTTTGCCAGATTCTTGTGGCTGTGCTGCTGGTTTACTTTGAGTTTTTGCGGGTTTTTGACGCTTTTTATTTGGTTCAAAGGGCAAGCGACTGCGTTCAGATTCTTCAGCAGACATAAGCGGTAGTCCCTATCCACGAATACCGAGGCGAGCAATCAAAGCTAAATACTTTTCCCGGCTTTCCTGCGATATATAAGCTAGAAGACGCTTGCGCTGACCAATTAGCTTCAACAGTCCCCGACGGGAAGAATGGTCTTTTTTATTTGCCTGGAGATGTTCGCTGAGGCGGTTAATGCGCTCAGTTAGCATGGCAACTTGGACATCGGCCGAACCAGTGTCGGTCTCGTGAACTTGGTAATTGGAAATTATTTCTTGTTTCCGCAGTTGCGTCAGAGCCATGATCGATTCAGTTTCTAGTTTTTCTAAATGTATGTAGCAGTCTCCCATAATATCACAGCCCTCAAGCTGGATGTGGAATCATCTTTGCTGCTATGCCTTGCACTGTCGGATACTAAGTAATTTAGCAGCCAGACTCCAGTATCCTCTGGTAGTAAACGTGGTAAGTATAATCTATGACTAATTGTATTTGCAGATGCGATCGCTTCACAATACAATACCCTGAGTGGAAAAGAGCGATCGCACTATTTGCAATTAGCCTGTCTTCTGTCATATTAGAAAAGAAAAACAATTAATATCTTTATTTATCCTTGCTTAAAAAAAATATCGTGCTTTTAAATTTAGTTTGTTGTGATTTTTTTATAAGACAGAAGACTTATTTTCTGTAGCTTCAATAAACGTCTCAAACTGACCGTTAGGAGTCCATTGAATAGCCCCATCTCGTCCTGTAAAAAATAGTTTGGTTTGGCTTTGGTTCAGTTCCGATAAAGCTTTTAAATCAGAGTTGGCAGAAGAAGCGATCGCTACTTTTGGTTGCAGAGCAATAACTAAATCTTTTAATGACTGAGGAGCACACCACAGCACTTGGGGACGAGGTAAACTCCCACTCTTAACTAGTTGTTGTACCTCTTTAGACTTGATATTTCCTACTAATAACCAATTTTGATCTAAAATTTGCAATTGTAAGATGGGTAATTGATCGTTGATTAATTGTGCCACTATTGAACCCGTTTTCACAGCTTGACCAACTGCTAGTGGTTGGTAAGATCCTTGATACTTTTGTAGTTCTTGTTGAATTGCCTGAATTGCAATGGAATTTTCTGGATTTGGGGAATATTCATAAAAGTTTTTGATTGGTAAACGTTGCAGTAATTCCAACCAAGCATTACTTTCATTACCTTGGAAATCAGTTGCGATCGCCCAATTGATTTGATTTACACCCTGCTGTTGCAAAAACGGTAAAATTGTGAATCTTCCTGTACCTTCATCACCACTATTAATTACAGTTACTGTACCTCTATCTTGAACAACTACAATTGGTTCTGTACCAGATTCCAATACCGTTATCCTAAACAATGTATTTGTAGAATGCCAAAGGGGTATAAATACTAAACCAATCGCAATTATATTAGCAAACCACCACCGCCGCTGCCACCAAGGTACTAGCCAAACTAATAGAATCAGTGCATAAATCGTCAAAAGCTGCCAACTAGATATGCTGCCTACGGCAACAGAGTTTCCTGGCAGCTTGCTAAAAAATTCCACTAGTTTAATAAGCCAATCAGTAGGGTAATGTAACACCGCAGCTAAAAAGCTTCCTGCCTGAGTCCAAATTAAACCCACTAAGGCACTGATGATTCCACCTATACTAATAATCGAAATTAATGGAGTACTAAGAACATTCAGCAACAAACTATAAGATGGTACAACCCCAAAGACAAAAAGTTGCAGAGGTAAAGTCCAAATAGTGGCAGCTAGAGGAACGGCAATCAAAGCTGCGATCGCAGGTGGTAACCATGCTAGGCGATTGACTAATGCAGGTACTGTTACAATTAATCCCAATGTTGCTAAAAAACTCAATTGAAAACCTAAATCCCAAATCCATAGAGGATTAAATACCAATAACAGAGTTGCTGCTAATAGTAATGAGCCGAACTGTTTTACTTTTCTTTTTAATAACAAACCAACTAATGCCGCAAAACCCATAATTACGGCTCTGAGAACCGCAGGTTGAAAACCTGTTAAACTCAGAAAAATCATTAAAGCCAAAAAGCCAAGGGTAAATTGCGTTCCTTTTTTTGCCCGCCTCGTTAACTGTAAGATTACACTCAAAATCAAAGAAGTTTGGAACCCGGAAGCTGCTAAAGCATGAGCTAATCCTGCTTGTACAAATAAGTCGCGGATATCGTAGGGTAAATCAACAGCTTTGCTTCCCAACACCATTGCACTGACTAGAGGCCCTTCAGGGATACCCAACCAACGAACTTGCGATCGCACAATCCGCTCCCGAATTTGCCACCATCCCCATTTACGTTCCCGATCTAAAACATTTATTTGTCTCCCAATCAAACCAGCAAACGTTCCTTCTTGCTTGAGAAACTTCTGAAAATCGAAACCACCAGGATTTGAAGCCGCCTTTGGTTTGTACAAAATCCCAGTCACAGCAATTTGTTGACTAGGGTATAACCCAGTAGCCTGAAGTATAGGCACTGTCACATACAATTTACCTGTAACCCCTTTTGGCACACCTGCTGAACCTTTATCATTTTTGACTTCATCTAGCTGAGTCGCTTCCAGCCAAAATTGTCCTCGCTGGCTGCGGGTTAAGCGGGGATTACTAACCACTTCGCCACGAACAATCACAAGTTGTTCTTGATTACTGGTATTTCCAGGCGGAACGAACTGACTAATATCTTTTGCACCTGGTTGCGGCACTCGCCATTGAAAATATAGAGTAGCCAATAAACCCACTAAGCCAGCAGCTATCCATATTCGAGGATGAGGAGTAGTTTGCCAAGTATTAGGCACAGCCTTATTTTTGCTTCCAGCATTTTCTGTTTTCTGAGCAAGTTGCCGTGAAGTAGTGCGTCTTCTAAAAAGAATTGCCCCGACTATCCCCACAACCAAAATCCACACACCACCCCAAGGAACTGCTGTAAACAACAACCCGAAAATGTAGCCAAGACAAATAATTACACCACTGGTTTGAATCATAAGATTTTTTGTAAAAGCACCTGACAACCCGAATTTGTAGCTGACTTAAAAATAGCTAGTACACTGGGCGGAACTCTGCCTACCTTTAACAAAGGGATTTTGCCCCTTGTCTGAGATGGTAAGTGGATTTACGCGGTGCTTTGCTAGGGCAGCAATAGAGAAAAATCGGCGTTGCTGAATTTGGCTATAAAATTCAAAAATAAAATATTCCAAACTCTTATTATCTGCGCCTAGAGCGCTTCTACATGAGTTTTTCATCACTTTAATCAGCAACACCAAAAATTTTGATGCTTGTGGTGAAGTATAGTCCATCAAGTTTATATAAACAAAGCCCGCCTATGCGGGCTTTATCCTTGTAGCCTTAATATTCTAGACTCAAGATTTAACCGTATTTTTGACCTTTAGCAATAGCCACATCATAAAGATATACCTAATTAAAGATATATCTAGCTTAGAGAATGCAAACCCAAAGGTTTACTAATCTGCTGTAGCAGGTTTTGTCTGTGTAGCCGCGACTTCTAGCCGCTCAGGCATGACTGGTTTTAAATTTTTGAGCAAAGGAAAACCCAACTTCTCCCTTTGCTCAACATATAAATGAGCTACCTTTCTAGCTAAATGCCGAATCCTGGCAATATAGCGAGTTCTCTCCGTCACCGAAATCACACCTCTAGCATCTAACAGATTGAACGTGTGCGAACACTTCATTACATAATCTAAGCTAGGCAAGACCAATCCTCGCTCCGTCAACTGGGTAGCTTCCTGCTCATACAAATTAAATAGTGTCAGTAGCAACTCAGGATTCGACGCTTCAAAGTTGTATACACACTGCTCAATCTCTCCCTGAAGGTAAACATCACCATAAGTAATGTTGTCCGTCCAATGAATCTTAGTAATTGCCTCTACCTGCTGGAGATACATTGTCAGCCGCTCTAACCCGTATGTAATCTCAATCGACACCGGACGGCAATCAATACCCCCACACTGTTGGAAGTATGTAAATTGAGTAATTTCCATTCCATCTAACCATACTTCCCACCCAGTGCCCCAAGCTCCCACCGTTGCATCTTCCCAGTTATCCTCTACAAACCGAATATCGTGGTCTTCAGGACGAATACCTAAAGCCCTTAACGAATCAAGATAAATCTCCTGAATATTATCTGGCGACGGCTTGATCAAAACTTGGTACTGATAATAGTGTTGGAAGCGATTGGGGTTTTCGCCATAGCGTCCATCTGTAGGGCGACGACAAGGTTCAACGTAAGCAACAGCCCACGGTTCCGGCCCCAATGCTCTTAAAAATGTTTGCGGATTCTTAGTACCAGCGCCCTTCTCAATATCGTAGGGTTGGGCGATGAGACAACCGCGCTCGCCCCAGAACTGATGCAATAAAGCTATAACCGACTGAAAATTCACGCTTGCTCCTTCCTAACTGGGCACAGTGCATAAACCATTGTTGCCTACAACCTGGCACTGTGGGGAGTTTCAGAGGAATCAGAAGCAGTCCCAAAATATTTT
>NZ_JBALFH010000023.1:0-177245 GCF_036917095.1 Nostoc sp. | reverse complement strand
ATTAGTGCAATGAATCAATTTAAACCCTCTTATGCTTCTGGATAGTTTAGTTTATTTACTACTTGCTTATTCCGGAAAGTGACAGAAGAGGGATATGATTAGGAAAAGCTATAGATGCACAATCAGAAATAAAGGATATTTGAGCAATTATACTTATTTTAAATGCCTCTTTGAAGACTTGAAAAGTGCGATCGCCTTGGTCATTAGTGAATATTCATAGCTTTAATTCAGCAGTTTCTCTCTGGGACTTCAATTGAGATGCAATCAGGGGAACTTTGGGCGCGAGAAAAAATCCAATTAAACTGGCAAAAAGGATTGGTGTCAAAGGACTTAAGTTAGTCAGCTTTGACAGTAGCAAAGTCGTACTTATAGGTGTGCGCGTTACGGCTGCATTGACAGCCGCCATCGCCGCTAAACTCATAGTTCTAAGGTCTTCACCCTGGAGTTTTAAGCGATCGGCAACCCAAGTACCAAAAGAACCTGTTACTTGTACTAGTGGTGCTTCTGGGCCAGCACTACCGCCTGCCGATATGCTGATTAGAGAAGCAAGAATCATTGAGGGATTTTTGCGAGCATCTAAGCGTCCGCCACGAAAATGGATATTATCAACAATCACGGCAATTTCACCGGGATTTCCCAGAAAATGGATCGCCAGCCCGATAAATAAACCGGCTAGTGGCATCACTATCAGGAGGCTAAAACCTTCAAATCGTTGCAGATGGTGAGTTAAAAGTTCTAAAACATTCCAGTACAACGCAGCGAATAGACCACTAACAGTACCCACAGTTACCCAGAGAATCACCCACCGCGAAATCATCAAGGGATTACGTTTTACTAGTCCGAAAAGTTGAGCAAATGTCCAGCGTTGAGTTTGATTGGTAGCGGTGGGCTTTTTTGGTAACACTGCTTATTTCCTATTTGTGAAACGAAGAATATGAAATATTACGTTTTATATGGTAAATGCTATTTAGTTCACTGAATCATCTTTGCTTTATAAAGCAATCCAGTTAGCAATTTTTATTTTTTTCTCTGCGTTATCTGCGCCTCTGCGCTAACGTTGCGCTAACATGAGGTAAATCCCCAGACGCTTATACCTCGCTAACACTGCGCTATCGCCCTACAGCCCTTCTCTTAAAGGAAACGCTACGCGTAGTTTGCTTCCCCGTAGGATGTCCGAAGGTCTGTAGGGAGAAGACCGAGCCGCTTCACCGCTTTGGGTCACAGGGCGAAACTTACACGTTTACAGTTTCATAGTTGATACTTCTGGGTCTATAAACCATTTTAGAAGAGCTTCCTTTTGAGGTAATTATCTACCTAAGTTGCTTATTTCTCTTGGTAGATTAAATCAAGATTAAAACAGATCAAAATAACAATATACATAGCTGAAAACTAAACTGTAAATTGTTAGTTTTATGCAAAAAATTTATGGCAATGTTCAGGGCATCAAAGCTAGTCAGATTAAGCAATTGCAACAGCTTTACGAGCAAAATCAACCAGCAGATAGATTAATTACGCCAGAATTTGCTCAAGGATTAGCTACAATTAGTCAACAAATTTGTAAAGGGCTACGCTAAGGTAATGCGTAGTTAATGAGGCCATTTTACATCTGAGTTTTCAAGTTTGAATATATAGCTTTGTTTTTTCGAGTTGGTGTTACTTGGAAATCCAGCAAGCTTGTTTAATCCAGCAATACCTTCGTCAATTTACGAGAGTGAGTTGATAACGCTTTGACTACAAACTCGCTGTTCTCTGAGGTTTGGCAAAAACAATAAGTCCTAAAAATTATTTTAAGGTTTCACACAAGGTTTTTTTTACATATTGCCCGCACTATAAAGGTTCTGACAGTCCCAGCTACCTTATAAGCTGTTCCACATTTAAATTGCATAACTAGGGCGGGCAAGATGCCCACCCCACAAGAGTTTGATTTAATCTGATTATGCAATTTAGATGTTTTTTAGCTTATCAATAAGGTTCAGTTAAGGCTAAAACTTTTTGTCAAAGTTATTTTTTAACGAACCGCAAAGGACGCAAAGGACGCAAAGGAAGAGAAAAAAGAGAAATAAGAAGTGCTTATACCAATTCTTTCTGAAGCTGCATAGAATTAGATCCCCCCTAGCCCACGCCAGTCGCTCCACTTGGGGAGACCCCAAGACCGCGCTGGCTCCCCTTAAAAAGGGGGGAATTCAAAGTCCCCCAATTTATCGGGGGATTTAGGGGGATCAAGATATGTGCAACTTCACATTAAATTGGTATTAACTGAACTGTATTGGCTTATATATAGGGATTTTGCCAGGTTTTGCCAAAATTTTTGTAGGCTCTTATTTTGGCAAAGGTATTGTCAAGTAAACTTGTTTAATATAAACAACCGCATCCCTTTGTAGATGCTGTTTTCGGAGGATTAGATGAACTCAAAATACGACTTTCATTATTTTCAAGGGAGTACTCTTTCCGATCTGTTTGCTCAAGATATCACAGATACATCTTATGGGTTTATTTTAAATTACCCTGCCACTGCCAGTTGGGCTGCTTATCCCAACCGGAAAAAATATTTTATTCAAGATGGCAGTAGTGAAGCAACCAAAACCTCCTTCGATAAAATTTGTCAGAAGGAACCTTGGAAAAATCTGGCTGTGTTAGGCGATCGCATTCCAGGAATTGTGATTATTCCACCACCAAAATCGCTACTTGGCTACTGGCAAGAACATTTCGGCTTCAGCCACTCCAATATTGAAATGATGGATTGCTCGACTTATCTGGATGACCTCAGCCACAGCAATGGCTTTGACAAACTCATTAGTTTATTTCCTTTTGATTGTCTAAAACCTGAAAAACACGCTGTCGATCCAGACACTCATTACCGCTTACTCAGCAAAGTAACTTTAGCCGAATTGGGGGTGCAATGTCCGAAATACAAGAGCTACAATCTGCACCAAGTCAATCTCGAAGACATTCAATTACCAGAATTTCCCTATTTAATTAAAACATCGCACGGACTCTCTGGAGAAGGCACTTATATCATCAAAAGTCCCAGCGATCTGAACTACTGTTTTGAAGAAATCAGGAAATATCTCAATATTAAGTTGCTTGATACGATTATTGTTTCGGAGTTCGTCAAGAATGAGGTGCAGAATTACTGCGTCCAGTTCTATGTCAACAAGGCAGGAGAAATAACCCTCATCGGCACTACCACCCAACTTGTCACTCCAGAAGGCAACTATTTAGGCGGACTGATTGATTACCGCAACACTGACATGAGCAAGTTCTTTGAGATGATTGCCAACCTTGGCCAGTATGCTCACAAACAAGGTTATTTCGGCGTGATTGGGTTCGATGTGCTCGAAGATCGAGACGGACAATTTTATGCGATCGATGCCAATTTCCGAGTTAATGGATCGACTCCTCTGTGTTTGCAGCGTCATACCCTACTGGGACTAGGAAAGGAAGTAGCTAAATATTCTAGTGACTACCGCATGGAAGGAACGTTGGATTCAATTTTAGTAACTTTAAAACCAGAACTAGATCGCAAGGACTTGATTATCTTATCGGCTTTAGAGAAGGTCAAATATGGAAAAATCTACACCGAAATTTATGCGATCGCTACTGGAGAAACTATCCAGGAAATGCAGTATATCGAGCAGAAATTAGAGGAGAAAGGATTACAATGGCTCACTTAAACAGGGTATAAACCCTTGTAACCATGCTACAGGAGTTAGGCGATCGCTCCTACTCCTATGGTATCTTCGCGCTCAGATGCCAGTCGCATCTGTAAAGGCAATGGTCTGCCTAATTTTTGTTAATTTTTGCTAAAAAATTTCTAGCTATTGAAACAAGAGGGTTGCTTGGATGCAGAAACCCTTGCCTCTCGTTTAGAAATCACAGCAATGGCAGTGCGTCAGCATCTTTATGCCTTGCACGAGGAACAGTTAATAACCTATCAAGAAGAACCACGTCCAATGGGACGACCTGCCAAATTGTGGCAGCTAACACCTGCTGCCGATCGCTTTTTCCCCGATCGGTATGCCGAATTAGCTTTGGGTCTGATTAACTCGGTGAAAGAGGTATTTGGTGAAGCAGGACTGTATAAACTATTAAATAATTGAATTTCTGGGGTTGGTAATTTCAGCAGTTTATAGACAGATTGAACTGCTTCAATAGCTTTTTGAGGGTCAATCCTATTTGTGGAAAATGCTATTTTATGCCACTTTTTTCGATAACTTGGCATTAAAGATTGTTGTTGAGGTGTGATTTCATTAACGAACGCCATAATCTCACCAAATTATTAACGTGAAATGGTATTACAGAAAAGTTAAAAACCGTCCCCGATTAGAAGGAACGGTTAAGACAGTTTATTGATGAACTAATTCGAGAGGTGGACAAACTTCAATAAATGCGTTGGTTTGTCCAGAAATTAAGTTACAGTTTCAAACCCTGTCACACCGAAATCGGTTCTTCAATGTTTACCATCACAGCTTGTAGTTCCTTCGCTTTCTCCTCCGGTAAAGCATCATTGGCAAACATCCCCGCTGCAAGTTCGGTTCCCGCCAGATACTTCAGCCTTTCGCTTGTCCGATATGGTGGAAAAAACTCGGCGTGTAAATGCGCTTCGGGATGCGCTAAACCGTCAGTTGGTGCTTGGAACCAAGCCATCAAGTAAGGAAATGGGCGATTCCACAAACCGTCATACTTGAGAGTGACAGTTTTTAACGCTTTGGCAAGTCCCCAACGTTGCTCTGGAGTAAGATCCGTAAAAGTGCCAACTGGCTCTTTTGGTGCAATCCAGACTTCATAGGGGTAACGAGCGCATACCGGGACAAATGCGATCGCATACTCATCTTGGTAAATAATCCGTCGATTGTCTGCAATCTCCTGCTGAATCAAGTCTTGCAGTAAACCCCGCCGATGTTTTTCATAATACTCCTGCTGCATTGCCAGCATCCGCGCCGGGACAGGCGGTATAAAAGGATAGGCGTAAATTTGCCCGTGGGGATGGTGCAATGTTACACCCACCTCTACACCTTTATTTTCAAAGGGCAGCACGTACTGAATTTCAGGATTTAGTCCTAGTTCGCGGGTGCGATCGCCCCATACTTCCAACAGCAAATCTAGATGATCCAACTGTAAGGAACTCAAGGAGGCGCTGGCATCTTGAGTAAAAACTACTACCTCACAGGCTCCATTAGCTGGTAACGTTTCCACGATAGTATCAGGTGGATTGTTTGCTGTCAGGCTCATTGAGGGAAAGCGGTTATCGAACACTGCCACATCATACTTACCTTGGGGTAGTTCCGTTGGGAACTCAGGGTTGGTGGTAGGTGCGAGGGGATTATATTCTGGGGGCGGCATGAATGTCCGCCCTTGACGGTGACTAGCATAAGCTACCCATTCACCCCGCAAGGGGTGCCAGCGCAAGTGGGGATTAGCTTGCACTGGCTCATTACTAGGGCTACTGGCTTCTAACTGACTACTAATTGGGTAGCGACTGTATAACTTGAGTTTGCGTCCGTCGGGCTTTAACAGCTTGTGGGAGTACATAAACCTTGTCCTGAGAGGGTTGCTGCGCGGATTGCCTCAATGGGAAATTTCGGAGTGCGATCGCCGTACAATAAACCGTTAGCTTCTTGGAAGGTATCTGTTAATTGTGTGTAACAGAATCCGCTAAATAGCTCAATGTTATTAACTGTTTCGAGCAGTGCAGCGTATTTCATTTGCAATTCGGAGATATTCGAGCAGTTTTCATATCCCCAAGCTTGATCTGCATTCGGTTGATCGAGAGGGGCATAAGCGATACCACCAAACTCGGTTAACATTACTGGTTGTCCCTGGTGGGGATAGTTATCCAGAGTAAGAATGCGTCCTCCAGGGCGGCTACGCTCAAATAGATCCGATATCTGAATATCCGGTCTGTAGCGATGGGCTAATCGCTCAGGGTGGCGTTCATAGTCGTGAATAGCGAGGATGTCGGTATCTGTACTTTCCCAACCGTCGTTACCAATTACTGGGCGAGTCGGATCGAGAGTCTTGGTCAGGTGATACATTGCCAATACGTAGTTACGATGAGCCGCCGTCTCAGTCAAATTTGGGACTCCCCAAGATTCATTAAACGGAACCCACGCCACAATACAAGGATGGCTAACATCTCGCTTGATGATTTCTGTCCACTCCCGCGTCATCCGTTCCACAGCTTTCGGCGTGAAGCGGTAAGCGCTAGGCATCTCCTCCCATACTAACAACCCTAAAACGTCTGCCCAATATAAAAAGCGGGGGTCTTCAATTTTTTGGTGTTTGCGTACTCCGTTAAAACCCATAGCTTTGACGAGTTCTACATCACGTCGTAATGCTTCGTCATTGGGTGGAGTCATTAATGTCTCAGGCCAATAACCTTGGTCGAGAACTAACCGGAGATAGTAGGGACGACCGTTGAGCATAAAGCGATCGCGCTGAATGCTGACAGTCCGCATCGCTGTATAAGATTCCACTTCATCTAACAGACAATCTTTATCCCATAGCTGAATTTGGGCATCTATCAGCGTCGGCTTTTCTGGACTCCACAGTAATTCATTACGGCAGTCGTCAATACCCGGATCGCTCAGAACAATGCGACGGCAAATTTCCCCATTGAATACTTCATAAGTATCGCTTGCTAACATGCGATCGCCAGCGCTGAGTTTAATTTTAATTTGGACACCTGAAGTAGGTAAATTACCAGCCAGCCCAATTTCAAACCCAATTTCCCAGCGTTCGCAGTCGGGAATCCAACGAAGATTACCGATATAAGTCTCACCTACGCGCTCTAGCCAGACTGTCTGCCAAATACCGCTCGTGCGAGGATACCAAATACTATGGGGTTTCAATTGCCAATCTTGTTTACCACGAGGTTTGGCGAGATCGTGCGGATCGTCTTGCGCCCACACTGTTACCTTGGTTGTACCACTGTGATTTAAGGCATGGGTAATATCGAGACTGAAAGAGGTGTGTCCGCCTTCATGCTCGGCTATGTATTTATCGTTTACCCACACACGAGCGCGATAGTCTACAGCCCCAAAATGTAACACTAATCTCCCGTCGCCTGGTGGTGTTTCAAATTCGCGCTCGTACCAGCAGTTTGGATGAAACCCGCGATCGTTAATCCCACTTTTGGTAGATTCCGGTGCAAAAGGAACTTCTATATGATGAGACCATTCGCTAAAATCGCTGGGTTCGATACATTTTCCTTGGTCATCATATGCAAATTTCCACAGCCCATTTAAAGTTTGCCAGTGTGAGCGTTTTAACAATGGTCGGGGGTGTGCTGCTATTAAGTCCACAAAATTACTATCTGTTTTAGAGGCTAATTTAACCTCAGGATTCTGCAAATCTAACAATTTCATCAAATTTTCTCCTTATACATAACTCAATCAACCCCTGCTATCAGTTAAATTTAAACCCAAATACTTGGATTACCAGATATAGCAAGAGTTTTTAGCCCATCGTTTATCGATCGGTTGGAGCTAGTAGTATTATATTTTTTGTAGCCAATACTGATACCTTCCGCACTTACGTGTTGAAGTCTAACAATAAGTTTATATACGCCTAGCTCGTGACATTATGGCATATACATTACTAATCTTTGCCAAGTCATCTAAAAAAAAAGTATTAAATTTAGGTCTCTAATTACTATCATAAATCTGCCACACAAGAAAGTGGCGATCGTGAAAACTTTTTATATAAATTGTTTAAGTAATTTCTTTTTTAAATCATTTATTAGTGAATAAGCATTAGCAAACTAAAGTAAGATAACTAAAATCAGCTTATACAAGAGGATAACGTAATAATTCGTTGAATATTGCTAGATGGATGGCATTTTTGCTTGCAACCATAGTTGTAGAGTAACTGGTTGAGTTGTCATTGGCTATAACCCAATTATCACCCCAGAGGGAACTCTCTGGGATAATCCCCCTAACTCCTTCAATCATTGAGATGTCATCTATTGTACTGTCAGTGGGGTCGCCCTTTTGAACAGAAAATAATCTGACTTTTGGGTAGAGCTACTGAGCGTTGTAGAAAACGAAGTCAGCAAGCGCACCTGTGTGATTCATGTTTTTGATTCTGCTCGCTGCCCTAAACTAAAAGCGATGGGATATTTTTATCTGGAAGTGCCTTGAATACTCTAAAACTTGTAGGCATTGGGATATGTCCTCACTTTTGTGGACTTTCTGGCAGAGCAAGATTTCTAAACGTTCAATGCGTCGTACAGAAGTCGGGAAATTCCATAAAATTTCTTTTAGAAAAATCAGAATTTCAAACTTGATTGCGATAATACGTTTAGCTAACTCAAACCTGTTTAGGGAGATCCAAAAAATAAAATGCCCAGCCCAACGGGAAACCCACCTACCCTATGAGAACGGCAAAGCCGAACTTTAAGAGGACTTACCGGATTGGGGATATTATGGCTACACGAATGATTGGCACGAATAAAAGGTGAAAACTTGCCAGGGCAAGGGGTAGGGTGTAGTGTTTAAGAAAATTGAATTTTAGTGCATCAAAGAGATCAACATCTTCTTTCTTCCCTACACCCCACATCCAAAATCCAGTAATCTCAGGAGTTTACGCCGATCGTAGCGCCATTCGCTACACACTATATTTTTGGCGCTTTCGCTCTTCGGGCAAAAGCTAGGGGTGAGCAGCATTTTCTTACTGATAAATGCCTTATCCTAAACTGTTAAAGTTCCCTGTACTACACGTGAGTAGGGCCAATGACAGCTTCATCACCAGATAATTCAAGAAGTTTATCAAGCACTCATACCCCAGATATAGCTGGGCAAGAGTATCAATATAACTACACCCATATTCCATCTATTGCGATGCTGGATCGGCTTTCCGTTGCGGAAGAGTTCAGCACCGATTGGTATTTTATAGTAGCCCAGCAGTTACGATTTCTTTTTCTCAATACCTTGATTGTCAACAGAGGCAATCAGGGTTCTAAATCGATTCGTGATGATGTCGAAAAGTTTATTCTAGAAGCCTTGCTCAAGGGAGCAATACCAGCGCGAATCAGCATTGTGGCGAGAATCCTGCAAATTATCCCTCAGTTTTTGCTCAAAGGGATATCTAAGGATGTTAGAGAACTTGACGATCTTTTCTTTTCTATTCTTAAAGAAAACGGACTTGTGATCCTCAGAGATGCTCTAAATCGGGTAATTAACCTTTTATATGAAGGACAACCCACAGGACATGCAACCAGTCTCAAGGACTACGAAAATTTATTTCCGGTGATTGGTGTACCAGCGATCGCTAAAACTTACCACGAAGATGAAGTATTTGCCTACATGCGAGTAGCTGGCTACAATCCCGTCACGATCGAGCGAGTAACTACTCTAGGCGATCGCTTCCCAGTCACAGACGAACATTACCAAGCAGTGATGGGAACTGAGGATTCATTAGCAGCAGCAGGACAAGAAGGAAGGCTCTACTTAGCAGATTATAAAATTTTATCCGGTGCGATTAACGGTACATTCCCACGCGAGCAAAAATATGTTTATGCTCCCCTAGCACTGTTTGCCTTACCCAAAGGCTCAGATCCCACCCGTCTATTGCGTCCGATAGCGATTCAATGCGGTCAAACCCCAGGTGCAGATTATCCGATCGTTACCCCTAACTCCGGTAAATACGCTTGGCTTTTTGCCAAAACAGTTGTCCAAATAGCAGATGCCAACTTGCACGAAGCTGTTACTCACCTAGCAAGAACTCACCTGTTTGTTGGGGTTTTTGCGATCGCCACTTATCGACAACTGCCACTTACCCATCCCCTCAGAATTCTACTGCGCCCGCATTTTGACAGCACCTTAGCAATTAACGATGCCGCCCAACGGATTCTCATTGCTCCTGGCGGTGGCGTCGATAGATTGCTCTCACCATCAATTGATAACTCTCGCGTTTTAGTAGTGCTAGGGTTGCAAAGTTATGGTTTTAATAGTGCCATCTTACCCAAGCAATTCCAACAACGCGGTGTGGACGATCCAAACCTATTGCCTGTTTACCCATACCGGGATGATGCACTATTAGTCTGGGATGCAATTCATCAATGGGTTTCAGACTACCTGAACCTTTACTACCCTACCGATGAAGACATTCAAAAAGATACAGCCTTGCAAAGGTGGGCAGCCGAAATCTCAGCTTACGATGGTGGACGCATCCCCGATTTTGGCGAAGATGGAGGCATCAAAACGCTGAATTACCTGATTGATGCCACTACGCTGATTATTTTCACTGCCAGCGCCCAACATGCAGCCGTTAACTTTCCGCAAAAAGATTTGATGGGCTACGCCGCAGCCATACCATTGGCAGGTTATTTACCAGCCTCAACTCTCAAAAGAGAAGTTACTGAGCAAGACTACCTCAATTTGCTTCCCCCCTTAGATCAGGCGCAACGGCAATATAACCTACTCAGCTTGTTAGGGTCTGTATACTATAACAAGCTAGGCGAGTATCAGCAAGGATACTTTACAGACCAGAAAGTAAAACCATTGTTACAGGGATTTCAGAGTCATCTTCAGCAGGTAGAAGATACTATCAAGCAACGTAATTTGAACCGTCCAAGCTATGAATCTCTACTTCCTTCTAAAATTCCTCAGAGCATCAATATCTGAATTGGAGAGGGGGCAGGGGAAGCAGGGGAAGCAGGGGAAGAATAACAATGCCCAATGCCTCGTGACAAATGACCAATGACTCAAAGTAAATATTATGACACTTAAAGATAAAGTCCTCAAAGGTCACGATCGCCAGCTTTGGCTTGCACCTATACTAGCCAAAGTAGGTTATGACAGTGCGATCGGCAAGTTTCTCCGCTTGATTTTTTATTACACGGATGCATCAATCATCCTCAAGGCATGGCGGGACTTTCTCTACATCCGCAAGGACAATATTGGAGACAAGTATTTTGCAGTAGACCAAGCAATTATGCATTCTTCTCACTCGCAGGTAAGGGAACTAATGCAAACTCAACCACAACTGCGGGGAAACGATTTAGGCATCATTAGAATATTAGCTCCTAGCTACCTACTCGATAATCCTCTGAGCTTGGGAACGAACGGGAACGAACACACAGGACTGCGTACTGTAATCTTACAAGCCTTACCGGAACCGTCTCAAAAAATAGACTTTTTAGGGAATCTAGTTGAGCAAAGCTTGTTAGAAGCTGCTAAACAAGGCAAATTACACATCGGCAACGATTTGCCAAAGGTCATGCTGTCGATTTTGCACCAACTGGTTTTTCAGATATCTTTATCTGAGGAAGAAATCACAGCATCGAGTAGTTACATTAAAGGTTTGGTTCTCGCATCCTTGCCAAATTTTATTAGCAAGTATTTGCTGGCAATATTAACAGCGCCAAAAATTCGGCATCGTCAATATTTAACCAACCGATATAAACAATCTGCTAAATGGGCATCTTACTTTGAAACAGGCGCTCAGTATCAGTTGAACGAACACCAAATTGCTAATACCCTTTTCGATATGATTCATATTGCTGGTACTGCGGGTACGAGTGCGCTTTTGGGATCTGTTATTGGTGTTCTATGCTTGGATAATACCCTCAGAAATGATGTCGTATCAGAAATCAACGCAGTCTGGAATGGCAAGGAAAGTTTAGAGCCAGATGCTCTAGAACAGTTAACACTTCTCAATCAAGTGATTCTAGAAACAGCTCGTCTGTATCCACCTGTGCGGTTTGTTAGCCAACTTACCACTGAAGCGGGTGAAATTGAGATTGGAGAACAAAAATGTCCTTTCCAAAAAGGTACTCGCTTGCTTGGCTCTATTTTTACGGCTAATCGGGATGCCAACAGATACCAAAATCCAAATGATTTTGACTTAACACGGAATTTTTCAGATATCTTATCTTGGAACGGTGAAGGGCATGAGCGAGCCTGTCCTGGTACATCCTTATCAATTGGCTTTATCAAGATTTTCTGTTTACATCTGTTCAAGAACTATCAATGGGACTCAATTACAGAAGTAAAGTGGGATTTTGAAAAAGTGACTGCCGTTACTCCTAATAATTTAGTGTTACAAGGTTTTGCTAAACGGCCGTGAGTGTTGAAGTCGGGAGTTTGGAGTTAGAGAATGTTTGAGAAGTATCAAATATTTTTTTATCCCCCTAACCCATTAGACCTCTTGCAAAAGTCAAAAAATCAGCAATGTCATTCTGTTCTCGCAGAGTACAGAACGCACTATTGCGAAGAATTTCACCACATGTTTTGTTCCGCTCAAGATGACAATTTAAGCATTTATGCAAGAGGTCTTGCACATTTGGGATGCTCCCCTTAAAAAAGTGACTTTAGGAGGATCTATAACTGTTTGGTTTACGCTAAATTTCCAAACATTCTCTTAAGACTCTGTAATTGTTTTGTTGGTTGTATCTTAATTAAGAATTAGGAGTGAAAAATTAGTATGACTGAATTAATCGAGCAAAAGCAACTTAATAATATTGCAACCTGGATGATTCCAATCAGAGAAACAAACTTACCATCTGTGCTTAAGGGTGTGTTTTTTCTGGATGGCAATCCAGTACCAGATACTTGCATCACTATGTACAATTTGGAATGGGATGCACAGAATAGAACTTTGGTATTACCAGTTTTTGCACCCTTGCAGTGGACTTTTCACAACTCGATTCCTGGCTGGATAACACTACGTTTTATTCAATTGTTTAAGTTAACTTACAAAATTCAGTTTGAAGATGAAACTTTGCAGCAAGCCAAAATTATACCTATTTTGCTGGGAATACCAATTTCAACATTGATTGTAAGTTTTACAATGACCCAAGATAAAAATTCTCCCAATGGAGATATTTGGCACAGAAAGAATGTTTGGTTCGGTGGTCTTTCTAGGGCTGGTGAGTATACTCTCCGTAGGGTTGTTGATGAAGATGGCCGTTATACTCCTGCTTTTAATGATATGCTTACCAGGGTTCCAAATGAGTGTTTAGTGATTGCAAGAAGCTCAAAAAACAACGCCTCTAATAATCTTAGCGGTAAACAGATTATCAGCTAAAAGAGTGGAATATTCATCTTGACAGTGAGATATAAATCTGCTCATTAGCTAATTACCAAAACTACCATTTATGGTATTTTTAAAGCTTTTTTTTAGCTCAATTAACTGATTACTTAGTTTTTCTATTAAACATTAAATAACTCTCTAATAAAAACTTTTTATCAAAGGTGCTAAAGTTTTTCTAAAATAACTGCCTTGCTGAAGTGTAAGGCGATCGCAGAACTTTTTAGTCTACTGAGATTTTTCTATTACTTTAATCACTATCAAAACTTGTATAATTACTTATTTTTTCCCCACTAGCTATCAAAACTAAAACTGATGGCACTAGCGGTATCCAGATTCTGTGGATCGACTGTCTCATTAATTTTGTGGAGTTAGTAAGCTGTTCCACATTTAAACTAGGGCGGGCAAGATGCCCACCCCACAAGAGTTTGATTTAATCTGATTATGCAATTTAGATGTTTTTTAGCTTATTGAGCGATTTATCGCTTAATTTCAAGGTTTTTAGTCCTGACTACGAGCTTTCACAGCCCATCATTCAAAACTAATTACATGAACCACTGGTCTTTGAAGAAGACACGGGGAACTATCAGAGTAAGATTCAGCCCCCTTCTTCCGGTAATATTAGTACTTATCAAGAAGTTTTAATAAAAAACATATGTCTTCAATTCCTCTAACCTTGAACCTAATTGAAGGTTCCGTCTCCTTCAGTTTTTCACCCCAAGCAGCACGAGAATTAAAAGCAGCAACAGATCAACTAATGGAACGCTTAAAAGCTGTCGCCGCTAAACCCACTCCTGGCGGCGGTAAAATTACTCCCCAGCCTCCCCTGGAATATCGTTACACGGGTGAAGTATTTTTAGAAATTTTCTGTAATCCTAATATCTGGCCGACGCCCTTCGCAGCCAAAGTTTTGCTGACTGTCCGCAACGTCAACATCCGCTTGACTACTGAAGCTGAACTTACTCGCATCATTGAAGACATTAATAATTATTTAGAGCAAGTAGGATAATAGTTCAGATGATTTTTTAATAAAAAATACTATACAAATACCGCGTGCAACTTTCTCTCAAACCTAACACCCAACCCCTTCCCTACATTCGCGCAGCGTGCCGTCCCCTTACTTTTAAAGCTTGCTACGCATTGGCAGAGCCTTTAGTAGAGAAGCGTCTCGTTGACCCAGCCTCTAGTAGAGAAGAGAAGGCAGTGAAGGGGAGCAATAATCAAAGCCTCTTAGGAGTAGGGGAAACGAATGGAAGCAGGGTTCCAAGAATAAGTTGCATATCGCGCAAATTTTTGATTTTGCGAATATTCTCGACACTCGATAGCGTTCGCGTAGCAAGCTTTAAGAGTAGGGGTACGCTATCTATTGTTGGTTAGCCCGACTTAGCAAACCTTTCAAGAGGCATTTTGGCTTTGAATACCAAGCAACTATCGCTTCCATCAAGTTAAGCGAGGCGATGAATTAATTGCGAGTCAAAAGTGAAGTTCCTACACTTTTATCGGATCGATGTAGGAACGTCACAGAATTTACATACTAGACTCAAGCTGTAGCACCAGATATACAGAACAAGTGGTTCTGATGCTTTCTTCAGCTTGAATAGTTGTATAAATTCAGACTCTAATGCTTCTGTATTAATGAAAAACGCAAGATTCTATATGGGGCAATGCTCATCAAAATCTAAAACAAAAACCAGAGATTACCCCCCAGATTGGGCGTCGAATCGTTGATGGTGACATCCACACATCGAAAATAAACTCCCAATCCCAAATCCGAAATCAAACATTAATTTAGTCGTTGTCCCACTGTTCGCGACCAATTAGGTCGCCAATGCGATCGCGCAACAAAAAGTCACATTTCTCTAATTCACATTCAACGCAAACCCACTCTCTCGCTGGAATGTATTGGCAGAGGGTATATATTGGCTGTTGTCGGCTAATCATTCCCTTTTGCACCAGTCGGCGTGCTTCGTCTTGAATCAGATCGAGAGAGTAGTAATTGATAGAAGGCACCGTATTCACACTCATGTTTTTTACTCACAAATTAACACTTACGATAGTGTTCCCGTTAATAATTAGGAACAAACATTACAGAAATTAGACTTGTGGCTAGGATTTTGTAGTTTGCTATACGGAACTATTTTTATTTTGACGCTAGATATCCTGAAATTATCTCAAGAAATGTTACAAAAGTCAACGAATCCTGACAATTATCGAAAATCCGCTTTACAAAAAAAATTCCGAGTAGTTAACTTAACATGCTCCTTTAGCTTTATGACTTTTATTCAACAAGTCTGAAAGTCTTGCCATTAAAGCCTTTAGGCAAGACTTGGTGGGTAGAAGAGTTCAGGGCGCGACCGCGAATAGCCCGCCACAGGCATCGCTTACATATCAAATAATCACCTTAAAGCCGGATCTAGAATTGCTGGTATTTATCTAAGGGTAAACAACATAAAAATATTTGTCAGATACTTGGGTATAAACTGTAGCAAAGTATAACGGCTAAAGTACACTACGAAGGCTTTTACCATAGCATCTGTTAATTATTTCTTAAGTAAATCCGTAATTACCGAGGTACTTTTAAGACTAAAGTTACACAGGTTTCTTTTAATAAACATCTGTAGAAGGGTGGAGTAAGACTAATTTGTAATTAGAACACACAGATAAAATGCTTGAGGCAAGCATCTGCACAGAAGGGTTGCTGCTCCTACAGTGCTTTTGCAGTAGAGTCAGAACGAAAGCTAAGACAAATAGAAAGTGTATACATGCAACTACCGATCCCTGAAATAGGTTATGGTCACATTAAAACAGACGCGATCTAGTCACGTCTGTAAACTGTTTGGCGGATTTGCTGAGATTAATTGTTCTGAAGTTACATTGTTATTTCAGTCACTTATTCACTAAATGATTCATCATCTTGCTCTGTCCTGTCTTCTACTGATACCAGATTTTCTGGCGGACGCTCATGGTTAAGTTGGTTGAGTAGTGCCAGTACCTTATTACCGCGTTCTATGGAGCGATCTTCGAGAAAAATGACCTCTGGCGTGCGACGTAGCCGTACCCGCGCCCCAAGTTCGCTGCGGACGTAACCCGTGGCCGACTTTAAACCTGCCATTGTTTCTGCCTTAGCTTCATCTGTACCATAGATACTGACGTAGATTTTAGCGTGTTGGAGATCGCCAGAAACATCAACATCAGTAACACTTACCATTCCTGTACCCACACGGTCATCCTTAATGCCGTTGAGCAGCATTTGGCTAACTTCCCGTTTGATCAGTTCAGCAACGCGGGAAACCCGGCGATTTGTAGCCATAAAAATTTCGCCTCCTCACAGAGGTTGTACAACAAAAATACAAGTTGAGTAGACAGTACTTAGCGGAAGCAACGCCAAGAGCAACCGTCTGTGGGGCACAGCCCCGATATAGCGCTAGTCTAGATTGTACTCAAGCCCAGCATTGCACGTAGGGTGAGAGTCAGGAAGATTAGGCTGCTCACAAAGAAACCCAAGATAGCGATTAAGGTGACTGGGCGCTTCAACAATGGTACTAATGGCGCAAAGGTGTTCAGAAACAGTCCTAAGACGATAGTAATTAAGTACCGGGGGTAGCGAAAGACGTTATCCCAAAATCCGTCAAACATCTGAATGTAAACTGCCTTGTTATATACTTACGTTTGTTTTGATATGCTTTATCTACTCAATTGTAATCTATGCGGCTGAAAAATTAGCAGTTAATATAAAATATACTTCGTCGGTTATATTTGCTTTATTTAGTCACGATTATTTTCAGTTAAATCAGAAGTAAATGGTAATTCAAATCCCCAAAGAAACTAGCCCGCGTCCATTTTTGAAGTGGGCAGGGGGTAAAAGTAGGTTGATACAGCAATATATTCCTTATTTTCCCAAAAGTTATAAAAATTACTATGAGCCATTCTTGGGTGGTGGTGCTGTTTTTTTCTATCTCCAACCAAATACAGCGATTTTAACTGATATTAACGCGGAATTAATTAACACTTATTGTTGTGTTAGAGATCGTGTTGAGGAATTAATATCTCTATTGAAAGAACATAAAATCCGACATAATAAAGATTATTACTATAGTGTTAGAAACAACTTTAGTGGTACTGATATAGAAAAAGCTGCTCGTCTAATTTATCTTAATAAGACTTGTTTTAATGGCCTTTATCGAGTCAACTCACAGGGTAAATTCAATGTTCCTTTAGGCAGATATGAAAATCCCAATATTTGTTCTGAGGTTTTACTAAGAGCAGCCTCTGTAGCACTTTCTCATGCAAAAATTCAACAAGCAGATTTTGTTGATGTGTTAAATTATGCCACAAGCAGTGATGACTTTGTATTTTTTGATCCGCCCTACCATCCTATCAGCGAAACTAGCTATTTCACTGCTTATAGTCAAAATTGTTTTAGTAAAAAAGACCAAGAACTTTTAAGAGATACTTGTGCAGAGTTGGCAAGTCGTGGTGTGAAAGTTATGGTATGTAATTCTGATAGCGAATTTATTAGTAAAATTTATACTGATATTAATTTTGAAACTTATAGAATCAAAGCAGTACGATCGATTAACTCAAACATAAAAAATAGAGGGATGATTTATGAGTTATTAATTACATCTTTTAAAGATTTTTATTTGCCCAAGCAATGAATCTGTCTAAGCTATAAACTGCTAATAAATTATGGTTATCATTAACTCTTGCTTTTAGCCATTTGCTTGCGCCTTCTCGCATACCTTCACCGCCTAAAATCACGATAGTAGGTGCAGGGTAATAGTTCTGGATATTCATGTTCAAGTAAGGAAACTTTTCATCAACCGAACCGGGGCTTTCTTGCCATTTACACTCGAAAATTAAACCAGATGGCATTGCTGGCGAGCCAACAACATAAAAATCAACCTTCAAATCGGTATGATAAATTCCAGTTCCAATATAAACTTCTTTTCCATAACGTTTTGGTAATAAAGCAGCATTTAATATAAATTCTTTTGGAACATAGTTCCCTACTTGGAAATAATTATGTCCATACAAGATTGCTTCTACATTTCCTTCTAGAATATTCCCAGACTTATTTGCCCGTCCGCCTTGAGTCAGAGCCATCTTCAATCCCTCTGCCAAAAGTCCTGCTTATTATAGGATTTCACAGAAGTAGTAACAAATGGTCAGTTACTTAATATGAATTTTTGATTTTGACTAAACAAGGTTGGATTAATAGGTAAAAAATCTGAAAATATTGGTACTTGTGTACTAAACAAATACAAATGTATTAATAATTTGGATCGGGAACGAGTTACTAATTCAGGGAAGTATGAAAGAAATGGAATTTTCCTTTTCTCTTTATCCCTTAACCTTTTTCCTAACCTCTCTAATAACTAGGATTAAGGTTGGATAAATTTTAGTTATTTCGTCTTAGCTTCAACCAGTCTGTGCCTCAGTATGACCGTTGCGGATAGACCATGCTAGTTCTAAAAGTTGAGTCCAGCGCTTTTGTAACTGTTTGGGGGTGCATTTGATGGTTTTGGCGATCGCAACGTCGTTTTGTCGGGCAGTTTTTAACTCTAATATCTGCTGTTGCTGTTCTGTGAGTTGATTCACAAAAATTTCCCACTGCTGGGAAGATAAACCCAACTTTTGCTCTAAACCCGCGCCTAACCATTGATGTACCAATTGCCAGTGGTGTTGCTTGGCAAACTTTTCCACATGGTATTTAAACCGTTGTTGGAGATAATCGCGCTGACGGCTGGTTAAACCGAGAATTTGGTCAATTTCTGGGGCTGAGAGGTCTTGGAGTTTCAGACTGAGGTAGTTCATACAGTCAGATTGTCCTTGAGACTCCAGGTATTTCATCAATTCAGTGATGACGCGATCGCGTTCTGACTCTTCAGATGGATCGAAATTAGTTTGGGCAATCATTTGCGATCGCAGCTGTTGCACCGCCGAGTTACGCTGGTAAGATTCTGCTTCTTCACCCTTAGCAGACTCTACCGCCATTTCGATATCCACGGTAGTTTCTTGGGGCTGACGACGAGCAAAACCTTGGGCCCGCAAGATAATCAATTGCTGATTTGCACCACCAGGTAAATTGATCCGACGTTTGGCATACTGTTCTGTAAAGGCCATGTATTCAGCCAATTGCAGCTGAGTACGCGGCGTGTGATCGTCGGGTAGTTCGTTTTCTCTGCGGAAAGCTTTGATAGCTTCGATATAAAATGCTTGTAAAAAATCTTCAATTAGACTGTAACGAGCCTCAAAACCCAACTCAGAGCCGGATATAGTTACATGGCGGTAAACCATAGCACCCAAATTGCTATGTAATTCTACCCGTCCTTGTTTGGAACCGAGTTGATAGTAGCGTAAGCACTTTTGCATCCGATGCCTTCCCAACGTAATCTGCCAGGATTTAATTTCCCCAGATGTTTGGATACGGGAGCTTTTATCGCAAATGCGTTCTACTTCTACAGCTATACGCTTTGCTAAGGCTTCTACACACTTGGGTGTTGCTTTCACTTGCCCTTGCATTTCCTCACGCAGCAATTCAATTAGGGTATCGCTGCTGCTATCTGAAAATTCTTCAGTCGAAACGTGGTTCTCAAAAATAGGTGTAGAGTTTGGTAGATTGACGACGTTAGATTTCATGACTTTTCCAGGTAGTAGTATTGCACCGTAATTACAACGCAGACACAGCAATCAAGGCAGGCCTTGGCTTGTGAATCTTTGGGCATTCATCCATCAACGCTTGCCGCATGTAATGCTCACATCTAAAGCTCATATATAAAACTGTAGGAAATACGAAAGAGTTACGGTTATAGCAATGTGTCGGTTCTTTCACAAGCCACCACATTGACGCTGGGACATAAGTACCCGCCATTTAGTCAAAGTTGTCAAATACCTTGCTATGCCAACTGTTGCCACCATCCTGTTATATCCACTACGTCACCGAACAGATCGTCGTAGGCATCGCTTCTAAATATGACAATTTCAAAAGTGGAGTCGTTTTTATCACAATTTCCGAAACGGAGAGGTGTGCCTGTGAAGTTTAATTCTTATACCCATGCTGCTGCTGCTTCCCAACCTAAACCCCTCCGTATAATTACTGCTTCATCTCCGGTCATATCCAAGATGGTAGATACTTCAAATGTAGGTTCCTCGCCAGTGTCTACAATTATGTCTACCAACTTGTCTAAACGGTCAAATAGCTCTACCCGCGACTGAACAGTTTCTGGATCTATCCGAATCATGCCATCATCCGCTTCATCTGGTGGTAGATGTGCTGAAGTTGAAATAATTGGATTGCCCAACGCTGCCAGCAACTCCAAACACACAGTATGGTTTGGGACTCTAATTCCAGTAGTTTTCCGTTTGGGGCTTTGCACCAATCGCGGTACTAACTTAGTCGCTGGGAGCAAAAACGTGTATGGCCCTGGAACCAGGCGTTTCATAATCCGATAGGCTGTGTCACTTACGAAGGCATAAGTTGCCACATTTGAAAGCGAGGGACATAAAAATGTCAGTGGTTTATCATTTGCTAGCTGTTTAATTTGCCGCACTCGTTCTACCGCCGACTTAGCATTCAAATCACAACCGATCGCATAGACTGTATCAGTAGGGTAAAGCATGACTGCGCCACTAGAAAGCGCCGACTTTATTTCCTCTATTCGGCGAACTTGAGGATTATCCGGATGAACTGGGAAAATTTTTGCCATACAGAGATTTGGTGAGAAGGGACAAGGGAGAATAACTAATGACTAATGACTAATGACTAATTTATTATGAATAAAATTGCTTATCTTCAATGTCCGACAGGAATCTCCGGTGATATGTGCCTGGGTGCTTTGGTCAGTTTGGGTGTTCCTGTGGAGTATTTAATTGAAAAACTCAATGGGTTGGGAATTGAACAGGAATATCAGTTAAGGGCAGAACTTGTCCAACGCAATGGTCAGCAGGCGACTAAAGTCCATGTTAATTTAGCACGCGACCATCACCATCACCACGGCCACGAACACAGTCACGATCGCACACGCCACTTGCCAGAAATAGAGCGGATGATTCTCAAAGCGGGGTTGCCATCACGGGCAGAAGCTTGGAGTTTGGCGGTATTTCGACAGCTAGCAGTAGCAGAAGGGGCGGTGCATGGCATTTCTCCTGAAAAAGTTCATTTTCATGAGGTGGGTGCTGTAGATGCGATCGTAGATATTGTGGGTACTTGCCTGGGGTTGGATTGGTTGGGGATTGAGAGCAATGAGTCAGGATTGCCCTTACTTTACTGCTCGGCATTCCCGACTGGTGGCGGCACTGTTCGGGCTGCACATGGTCAGATGGCAGTACCAGTACCAGCGGTATTAAAGCTGTGGGAAATGCGGGGTTGTCCAGTTTATAGCAATGGCATTGACAGAGAACTGGTGACACCAACAGGAGCTGCGATCGCTACTACTTTGGCAAGAGATTTTGGTTCGCCACCCGCGATCGCTATCAAGCAGATAGGGTTGGGAGCAGGAACCATAAATTTACCCATTCCCAATATTTTACGCCTTTGGGTGGGTGAAAGCGTAAGTTTACAGTCTAATTTCAACGATTTTGAAGATAGTAGCTCAAATTTAGAAACGATATCAGTATTAGAAACTCAAATTGATGATTTAAATCCGCAAGCGATCGGCTATGTGTTTGAGGCGTTGTTCGCTGCTGGTGCGGTAGATGTTTTTACCCAAGCGATCGGTATGAAAAAGTCCCGTCCTGGGATTTTGCTGACTGTGATTTGTCATCCAGAAAATTTACTCAGTTGTGAAGCGGTTTTATTTCGCGAAACCACTACTTTGGGCATTCGGCGAACAACTCAGCAACGCACCATTTTAGAACGAGAAATTCAACAAGTGGAAATTGAATATGGCAAAGTGCGTGTCAAAGTAGCATGGAAAGGACAATCACCAGAAAAAGTTATTGCTAATGTGCAGCCAGAATATGAAGATTGTGCAGAGTTAGCCAGAAAACATAATATTCCCTGGCGTGAAATTCAACGTTTGGCGCTACAGCGTTGGTATTTAGTCAATGCCTAAATATCCTCGTTCCTAGTCAGAGACTGGGAACGAGGTAAAAAAGCTTTATTTTCAATTAGTCCACGGAGGTGGACTTCGTTTGTGTGCCCCTAAACTCCGCGAATTCTATTCGCTAGGGTTTAAGTTGACTAGATCATCTGCTAGCTTTGGGTAACAGTTTCTTTCGCCAAGAACTTCTCTAGTTCTGTCAGCGCATCAGCATCAACTTTAGTTTGCATTGGGCAGAACTTAGGCCCACACATCGAACAAAACTCAGCAGTTTTATAGATATCTGCTGGCAGAGTTTCATCGTGATATTCCTTAGCTCTTTCTGGATCGAGTGATAATTCAAACTGACGGTTCCAATCGAAGTTGTAACGCGCCTTGGAAAGTTCATCATCTCTATCTCTTGCACCAGGGCGATGTCTAGCAATATCAGCTGCATGAGCCGCTATTTTGTAAGCAATCAACCCATTCCGCACATCTTCGGCATTTGGTAGACCCAAATGTTCTTTAGGTGTTACGTAGCACAGCATCGCAGTACCGTACCATCCAGCCATTGCGGCTCCAATAGCTGAAGTGATGTGGTCATAACCGGGAGCAATGTCTGTCACCAATGGCCCCAAAACATAGAAAGGTGCTTCCGAACACTCTTCCATTTGCTTACGGACGTTGAATTCAATTTGATCCATTGGCACATGTCCAGGCCCTTCCACCATCACCTGTACATCATCTTCCCAGGCTTTACGAGTTAGCTGTCCAAGGGTTTTCAATTCAGCTAATTGTGCTTCATCTGAGGCATCATGGGTGCAGCCGGGACGCAGGGAATCTCCTAAACTGAAGGAGACATCATATTTTTTGAAAATCTCAATAATATCTTGGAAGTGGGTATAAAGCGGGTTTTGTTTGTGGTGATGTAGCATCCACCGCGCCAAAATACCGCCGCCGCGAGAGACAATACCAGTGAGCCGGTTTCTCACCAAAGGCAAATGCTCAAGCAAAATCCCTGCGTGGATAGTTTGATAGTCTACTCCTTGCTGGGCGTGCTTTTCGATGATATGGAGAAAATCATCAGCAGTCAGGTTTTCGATTGTGCCGTGGACACTTTCTAAAGCTTGGTAGACTGGCACTGTACCAATGGGAACAGGGGAAGCTTTGATGATGGCGGTACGAATTTCATCCAAATTACCGCCGCCTGTGGATAAATCCATTACGGTATCAGCACCGTACTTTACTGCCAGATTCAGCTTATCAACTTCTTCCTGAAGATTAGAAGAGTTGGGGGAAGCACCGATATTAGCATTTACTTTACATTTAGAGGCGATGCCAATAGCCATCGGCTCTAAATTAGTGTGATTAATATTAGCCGGGATAATCATTCGTCCCCGCGCTACTTCCTCACGAATGAGATCGGCAGGGAGATTTTCGCGTTGGGCGACGTAGTGCATTTCTTCGGTGATAACACCTTGGCGGGCGTAGTGCATTTGAGATACATTACTCTGCCCACGTCGTTTAGCAACCCATTCTGTCCGCATATTGTGATTCCTCAATAAACAGCTTCCCTCCGCTGGTATTACCCAGACTCAGGTGTTAAGGGTGTGATCTCAGCCTGGTTATGTAGGCACCCCTAGCATTGATGTAGTGTACCACCTTCGTTATATCTGGGGGTAAGGGTGTTAAAACAATTCAAACCCAACTTCTAGGTTTTTTGTTATGGAAGCGAATTTCTCAACCGAAAGCGCACTGGCATTTTATCGGATGGATAAATTAACAGGTTTTGCTGTAATTGTTCCAGAGAAGAACGACCGTTGACTAACTCCCAGTCGAAGTACCGGAGCAATAATGCTAGCATCATAGTTGCTTCTAGCATTGATAGATGCTCTCCCAAGCAACGATGAGGCCCTGAGCCAAAATCTATCATTGGCAGTGAGCTAGTTTCCTTACTCTTGTCTAACCAACGTTCCGGTAAAAATTCCCCTGGATTAGCATAAACTTCTGGATCTCTTCCAGCAGCAAGCATTGACCAGGATATTCTTGTACCGCGAGGAATCACTTGACCCTCAATTACAGTGTCGCGTTGAGTCTCCAATGAAGTTGAGCCTGATGCGACTGAATAAAGGCGTAACGTCTCCTTGATAATTGCGCGAATATAAGCCAATTCCTTGAGGCTTTCTGTATTAATACAGCCAAACCTTTGCCAAGCTTGGTCAACGATGTCTCGTGCTTGCTGAAAAACCCTTTGATTTAAGCTCAACTCTCCGATCGCAAAGGATAAAGTATGGGCTGTTGTGTCAGTACCAGCTATTAATAATTCAACAGATTCTGCTATTAATGTTTTATGATTGTATTTTGGTTCTTTGGCAGCGATTTTGACTAACATTGATTCCAGGAACAAAGAACTTACCTGTGGTAAATTGGTTGTGTTTTGTTCTCTGAGCCTTAAAGCTAAGTCTACACGGGGAGTTAGAAATTCCTCTAAATATCGCCTTGCTGCCCAATATTCTCTTGAATTTTTAGTTGGCAAATATTTCATCCATATTTTCTCTCCAGTAGCTTGTCGTAGGAACCGATAGCCTAAAATAGACATCGCTTCGTACACCTTGAGAACTTCCAGAGATGGCCCTTCATGACTAGTACTGTTTCTATTCACAGGAATGCCGAGTACTAGACAAGAAATCACTCTCATTGTTAGTTCTACAAACAAAGGATCTACGTGAACTTCTTTTGGTGGCGCTGCTTCTTTGAGTGTCTCAATTACTTGTTCGCAGGCTTGGCTAATCATTTCTACATATTTCGAGAGACTGCTAGAACTGAATTCCGGGTTCCAAGCTTTGCGTCGCCACTGCCACTCAATCCCAGTTTCTCCTATTAGAATGGGACTACTCATGTCGTTCCAAGCTTTGCGTAATTGCTCAGACCTGATTAAGCTACCATCTTTCATTCCATTGACAATGGTATTGTCGATAACTTTTGGTTTACTTAAAATGACAACTGGGTTGTTGCCATTCCAAATAACATACATCGGGCCTAGCTGTTGACTCCAATCAAATATTTGCCGGAATAATTTTTTCTGTTTCACTGCTGCTAATATTTGAGGAAAATTTCCTAACAGCCAGTGTTTGGGAGGAGAAGGGAGTGATTGTAGCGATTTATATGTGTTCTTTTGCTTCCACCAGCGCCACCCAATTATTCCGGCTATGCTAGTAACGCCTGAGACTGTTGCTAAATATGGAAGTGAGTCAGAATAAGCAATCTGAGCAGTAATGTCTTGGAACATGAATCCACCTTTATCCACCAAAAACTTCAAATTACCCAGATGCTACCTTATTGTTTCCCATTCGTGAGAGGTTAAGGTCAAATACTATCTGTCAATAAGCAAGAGTACCTATATTGCAGAAAATCGAGGTCGGAAACACAAAAGCAAAAGCTTTTAACCACCAGGTATTATGGAGCGATCGCCTTTACTTTGTACGTTGCCTCATCCACTGCCCAGTTGTGCGAATTGTACCTGAATAAAAGAAACCTCTAAGAAGGTTTTACTACGCAAAACCGTCCCTCTCCGAGTCGGAGAGGGACAGACTTGAACGAAAGTTCAAGGCAGGGAGAGGTTTGTTAAACTCGCTGTTTCAGCAAGTAGGGACAACTACTTTCGCGTGTTTGTTAACGTAGTCTACAAATAATTGTTTTAGCCGAGGACTAACGCCAGCGTGTTCAAAGAATCCAAAACCCAGATTCTTAGCTCTGGCTAAGGTTTCTTCTGGTGTTAATCCTTCCTGGATAGCGATACTTAAGAGGGCAATTCCAGTCGATCGCATCCCGGCTGCACAATGCACAACTGCTGGTTTAGGGATTTGTTCGAGTGTCCTGAGAATTTTGGTAATCGCCTCTTCATTCAAATTTTTTAAATCCACCTTGAGTGGAACATTCGTATAATGCAGCCCCAATGCTTCCGCTACTTTTTGCTCATCCTGGGAAAATCCTAGCTCATCAGGCGATCGCAGATTTAGAACGGACTTAAAACCTTCTTGAATAGCTTGCTCAAGCTGTTTTGGTATAACTTGCCCTGTTGTTGTCAAGTTTTCGTTAATCTGTATGGCGTTGATCACATTCACTCCTTTTCACTTTCTAATGGCTTCTAGCTTGGTAAATAGTCGAATCAGCAAGCTTTGAGAAGATATACAAATAAAAACCTCAAAATTAGCCAAATATCAAAAGATATAGCTTGATTAATTCAAAATACAGATTTTGAAGTTAGTTATTTTATTGCTTTATCCATAATATACGGTTTATCGATAGACTTAGTGTTGATTAAAACTTATTATACTTTTTACGTATAAAATTACGGTAGCTTATATTCTAGGAGTTGTCATCGATCGCGATCGAATTACAGGTGGCGGTGCGATCGCTGGTTCTTCCCAAACTGCCCCTGTGGATGTACTTGCTCGCGTGAGTGCTGCGAGTCACAATGTTCAAGAAATCAGTCGGCAAATTGTCCAGCGAGTTGTGACTCAATTGCAAACTGCTAATATCAGTAAAGAGTTGATAATTTGTCTATCTAAATTAATGTCTTAGGATGTCTACGACGGTCGCGTAGCTCTGTCGTACCCTTACGGGGAAGCAAGCTTGGCGCAGCATCTCGTAGAGAAGTGCGGGCTACGCCTACGCAACTAAAATTTCTCATAACATACCAAAAAGTCAAACAGGCATGTAATCTGAATGCTAGCCCTGAACTTATGAGCGCTAACGAAATATCTCTCCGGCCTGCCCAAGAAACAGATGCCTGGGTGCTGAGTGCAATTCATATTGCTGCTATCAAAGCTCTGCCTGCAACTTTTTACACTCGGAAAGAACTTTTAGCTTGGCGTAATTACCGCGACAAACCTGATGGTTCAAATATCTTGAAGAGTATGAAAGTAGAAACTTTCTGGGTTGCGCTCCAGGGAGATGTTGTTATCGGTTTTGCTAGTTTTATTATTGATGAACTCATCGGACTGTATGTTCATCCTAAATATCAAGGTAAAGGGATCGGGCGTGCTTTGGTTCAACATTTTTGCGATGAAGCAACTGAACAAGGTATAGATAAGGTAATTACAACTGCTAGTCTTTATGCTGAAGGGTTTTATTTACGACTGGGATTTACTGCTATCCAAAAGGCACCTCATTATTTAAGAAGTGGTGTAATTGTCCCAGTTACTAAAATGAGTAAAACATTATCTCCCGCCCCAAAATCAACTTAAGCCGATCCAAGTTTTTCAATAACTTTAAAAATGCTGATTTCAATATTATTTTTACCCAAATTACCACAACTTTTTCTACATATCCTATGATGTAAGTAAGTACTTGCCAGCATAAATGAATAAAACTATCCGCTCATCAACTCTCACCCGTATACGTTTAATAGAAGCCGCCTCGCAGGTATTTGCGAGTTTGGGTGTTCAAGGAGCAACTACCCGTGAAATAGCTCGTGTTGCTGGTGTGAATGAGGTGACTTTATTTCGCCACTTTGCTAGCAAAGAACAACTTTTGGGAGCAGTAATCGAAAATGCTTTTGTACTCCAGACAGAAGCCCTTGCACACCCCGAAGCGTGGACGCAGGATCTAAAAATTGATTTAAGGCATTATGCCCATCTTTACAATACTATGTTAGAGGCACAGGAAGACTTAATTCGTACCTTCATTGGAGAAGCTAAACGTCATCCACAAGCGGCCAAACAAGTGATTCAAGAAGCTGTCAAGCCTTTAGGGGAAAAACTGATAGCTTACCTGCAATCGAGTCAGAAACGGGGCACCGTCAGAGCAGACCTCGATCCATTTCCAGCAGTCGATATGTTTACAGGAATGCTGTTAGCTGGAATGCTATGCCGTAGTGCAAAATTCAATCAAAGCAGCTATAGCTGTGAGGAGTATATCGAAAGCTGTGTAAATATTTTTGTGCGTGGTATTAGTGCCACTCCCCTCTCAGTTGTCAATACAGATGTAAGCCACGATCTATGAATTTAAGTTATTTCTGCGCGACTCCCTACTAAAACTACTCAAGAGGCAACAGCTTTAGCGATCGCTACTGAATATAATTTATGTTTAATCGATATTAATAGTAATTAAAACTCACTAATCTATTAACAAAGATTTATCTAAATTAAACAATCTACTTGGCAAACAAACACTGCACTGTAGTCTATGCATAGTATCGATATAATTATTAAATTAGAGATTTACAACAGTTATTCTAAAGTATTAGCTTGAGTAGATTCGCTACTAACTAAAAGCGCTTGCTGTTTGGCCAGCACTTGTTTGCGTAACAAGAGCAATTTTCTATCTTTAATGCCTTCTGCCATCAACCCCTCAACAGTTCTCATCAGATAATCAGCGCAGGAACCCAATTTTCCAGATGCGGTGGCAATGCTATTAACAGTGGTTGTTAATGGTATCTGATGAGCGTATCTGGGATGTTGGCGATTGGCAACGAAGGCGATCGCTTTAAATTCCTGTGTACCATCAAACACCTTTACCCAACGAGCAACGTAGACACCACCCAACATTTCTCGTCGCCAAATCAGCAGTAATTCGGATGGTACATCAGCAGCAGCAATTCGATAAATAATGCCACGACAACTACCGCCCCGATCGAGTCCTAAGAGTAAACCGGGATTCTCTGGAGTACCACGAGCGAGGATCATCCATGTGCAGAAGCGCCGATGCCAACCATAAACAATCCCAGCACGGCGCTCGACGTATGTGATTAGGGGATTCCAAATCAGCGAACCGTAGGCAAATATCCAGATATCAGAATTTGGTGATTGTTGTTGTAGTGTTTCATCGAGCGATCGCTGTAACTCATCTTCACTCAAGGTAGTTAGCTTGATTCCAGAGTGTGATGCTTCTAATAGCCTCGTCTGTTCATTTCCAGCTTCGAGGTCGCTACGACTGAGTGACATAATTGAGATTATTTCCTTTTTCGGAAATCTTCAGTAATTTCACTATAACTTTAAGATAAATTAATTAGCATGTAACTCCTTTTACCGTAGGATTGACGATAATCCTAACTATATCTTGTTGATGCCAATCTACGAAATAAGGAGTAAGCTTTGTGGCATTTGCGACAAACCAATTATTAAAGTTCTCAATCAAATATTTACCAGCAATTGCCACCAAACTAGCAATTACAACTCTAATAGCAGTTCTCCCACTACCAGTTCAAGCAGTTACATTAGTAACTAGTCGTGCTGCTTTCGGAGGCAATGACGAAATTGATTGGTCGAGTTTGGGTAAAGTGTTCAATCCCTTTGCTCCCGATCCTTCGGCTTTTTTGCCTAACTCTTTTTCAGCAGTATCCGAAGGCGGTCTATCTTTGGGTGTAAATATACCTCAAGTTGACGATGCTGCTATTACCCCACCTTTTGTTTTTAAAACCTCTGTTATACCCAAAGGCATTCCGACCAACTTCACTGATGGTGATTTTCTTCTCTTCACAGGCTTGAACCCAAGAAGTGGTTTTCCTGCAATTGGCAACCCTGGCCCTTTGACCATTAGCTTCGATCGGCCTGTTTTCGGTGCTGGTACTCAAATAGCTGTAGACGATATTCCAGAATTCAAAACGTTTGTTTCAGCTTTTGATAGTGCGAATAACCTTTTGGGTACTTTCACAGTACCGGGGACTTCCTCAGAAAAATTGGATAATTCGGCATTGTTCCTTGGGATTCGCAGTGAAACTGCTAACATCTCGCGACTCGTTTTCAGCACTTCTGAGTTAAATAGGGCTTTGGCCATCAACAGGGTGAGCATTATTGCAGTTCCTGAACCAAATTACACCGTGGCTATATTAGCTTTCGGTGTTTCAGGTGCAATTTTAAGAGTACGCCAACGCAGGTAAGAATTATGCTTGTTTAATGTTCTTGTCCCGTTGGTCGAATCAGGATTTCGTTGACATTTACACGTGGTGGTTGGGTAACAGCATAAACGATCGCAGCAGCAACGTCTTCGCTTTGCAGAGGTGTAATTGCCTTACGTCGTTCTTCGATCCGTTGTTTGGCAACGGGATCGGTAATTTGGTTATCAATTTCCGTATCCACCAAACCTGGTTCGATAATGGTGACGCGGATGTTGTCCTTGTGGACTTCTTGGCGCAATGCTTCCGAGAGGGCATTGACACCCCATTTGGTAGCATTGTAAACACCGAGTCCCGCCCGTGCTGTCCGGCCAGCCACTGAAGAGATATTAACTATATGCCCGGATTTTTGCGCCTTCAACAGAGGCAAAACAGCGTGAGTCGCATATAGCAGCCCTAGTACGTTCAGGTCAAACGATCGCCGCCAGTCTGAGCTATTCCCAGCTTCAATGGTGCCAAGTAAGGCAATCCCTGCATTATTCACAAGAATATCGACCCTTCCCAATTCTGCATTTGCCTTTGCCACCAAGTCATTTACCTGAGTTTCGTCAGTAACATCGGTGACAATCGGCAATGCCTTGCCACCACTAGCTTCGATACGTTCTGTCAATGCCTGAATGCGATCGCCCCGCCTAGCAGCGAGTACTACTGTTGCTCCTTCAGCTGCCAAGGCGATCGCAGTTGCTTCTCCAATCCCGGCTGAAGCCCCAGTGATAATTGCTACTTTTCCTTCTAATTTACCTGTCATACGATTATCTAGCTCCTTAGTAATTGATAATTGAATATTGGGCGTTGCATATTTGCGGGATGATTTTGCTAGTTTTGTGGGATGGGCATCTTGCCCGTCCCTTGTATTTCAGGGCGCTCGTGTCGCCCACCCTACAAGAATCATCCCTTGATTCAGCAACGCCGAATATTGAGCATTGGGCATTAATTATTCCTCCCCTGCTCCCCCTGCCCCCCCTGCCCCCCTGCCTCCTCTGCCCCCTGCCTCTTCCCGATCCTCAAAACGGATGCAACCGCTGCCCCACACAGGATTACGGCTGCGAAGCGAAAAGTTCCTTGGAACCCCGCAACGATCGCTTCAGGAGTGGCAACAGAGACATCTGCACCCGCAGACATGCTAGCGATTAACGTTCCAAATACTGTCCCGATTAGAGCAACTCCTACTGTATTCCCTGAGGTACGTGACAAAGACAGCAGTCCAGAAGCAATTCCTAACCGCTCCCTTGGTACCGATCCCATAACAGTGCTGTTGTTGGGCGATTGGAATAAACCCAGTCCAATGCCGTAAATAAAATAGCGCGACACATAGCCTAGCTCAGTAATTTGAGCGTCAAAGGTACTAATCCCCAGACAACCGCCAATCATCAACCCCAGCCCAATTGAACTGATCGATCGAGCGCCAAAGCGGTCTGAAAGCGTTCCAGCTAGTGGGGCAATTAACCCACTAAGCAGAGGCGACACAGCTAGTAGTAGCCCCACTTTTACCGTCGGATACTGCTTGACCCCCTCTAGAAAGAAAGGGACGATGAGTAGCGAACCGCCAATCACAATGAATGCTAGCCAGCCACTGAGTAAACCCATACTCAACTGAAGATTGCGAAACAGGTGTAGCTCTAGTAGTGGCTGCTCTAAGATGGCTTCAACTACCAAAAAAGTTGTAAAACTCACAGCAGCGATCGCTAATAAAATCAATGCATTGGTACTACCAAAGCCCTGGCTTTGCCCTAGCGTCATACCCAGCCCAAAACTACCCAGAGTCAACAAAGCCAATATCGCTCCCAAAAAGTCAAATTTCTGTTTGCCCTCAATGCGTACAGAAGGTGGCACTACCCTAGCTATTAAAAAACTAGCGACGATCCCCAGCGGTACATTGATGAAGAATATACTATGCCAGCCTGACAAACTGAGGAGCAGTCCGCCGGCGGAAGGGCCAAAAGCAATTCCCAGTGACACTACACTACCGATAACGCCAACAGCCCGACCTCGTTCGGAAGAGGGAAAAACTTCTGTGATGATTGCCAAACCAAGCCCAGAAATGAATACAGCACCCAGTCCTTGAAGTGCCCGAAAGCCGATCAACCATTCAATACCAGGTGCAAAACCACATAAGAGCGAACTGAAAGTGAACAGAACAAGTCCCCCTTGGTATAAGGACTTCTTGCCCCACATATCCCCCAGGCGCGTTGCCCCCAAAACTAAACCGGAACTGACCAACTGGTAACTCAATACAGCCCATTGGGCCGTAGGAAAACTGGTATCAAAGGCTTGCACCAATGTGGGCAAAGCAACATTGATGATGCCCACATCTAGGGTAGACATGAACACCCCAAGTCCGACACCAAGTAAGACCCAATTTTTTTGAGAGCTTGACAAAGCCAGAGGTTGTGATTGCAATTGTGCCAACGTTTAGCCTCCGCCTTTGACTTTACGGTTGTGAATAGTTTGCATACGTATATTCATTGTAAGGTGCTTTCCTCACTACCAAGTTTAGGAAACTAAATTAGTTGCTTCCATCCCAGACTATCTATGTATTTCATCCCTACCGTTGGCAATTCTGTTTACAGCGATCGCAGCAGGCGCTTTGTCGATCGGAAATGCCCTCGATCGTTTGAAAAATTCAGGTTTATCCCAGGCATCGACTTCTCAATCAATGGGACTCGCTTTTCTACTTGTCATATATTTAGTAGAGTAACTGGATACTCTTAACTCCGGACTCCTTCGGCGATATAAACAATAGCGTTCAATAAAATACGGCAAACCGATAGAGTTATTGTACTTTATACTAGTTAGCAAACTATCATAGACAACTCTAAGAAGCAAGCTCTAGAGGAAATGGAAAATGTCAATTATTAAAATCACACTTGTAACTGCAACTAAAAACCTTTTTGTATAAGCAATGACTCAAAAAGCTGCCTTATCTCGATTTGCATTAGGATTTATTGCAGGCTTTGTGTCTGTTTTGTTATTTCACCAAGGCGTGTTTGCGCTGCTACATGCAGTGAATTTCACACCTCGCGCCCCCTATCCAACTGCACCGACACAGCCATTTGGAATCCCGCAAATTTGGTCTAGTGCATTCTGGGGAGGGATTTGGGGACTGATTTGGGTAGCAATTGCGCCTCGTTTTCGACATGATAAAAGCTATTGGTTAGCAGCATTGGTATTTGGTGCAATTGTCCCGACGCTAGTGGCTTGGTTTGTGGTCGCACCACTCAAGGGTCAGCCCATCGCTGGAGGTTGGAAACTTGTGGGAATAGTGACAGGTTTATTGGTTAATGGTGCTTGGGGAGTGGGAACCGCCGGGTTGCTGAGATTATTTTCTAGAAAGCAATTGTTCAACAGCTAGAGTTTTAAGCACTTCTACCAGTTTCTAAAGATATTCGCCATTAATTCTACTGCCCAGATATTCCTGGCTCAATCCGCGCCCCAAGCTGAAGAACTCGCCCGAGATCGTCAGCGTTCCGCCAGGTTTCAATTATCTTCCCCTCAACAATCCTATGAATAAACGTAGCCGTGAACGTTTGCTCTCGTCCATGACTAGGTATTCCAAAGAAACTTTCTTGAGTGCAGGTGTTGGTCGCACGCACCACAACTTTGTCACCTTCAGCAATTACGTCTTCAATAGTCCATTTCTGCTCGATAGCCCCAAATGAACCAAAGAGTTTACGTACCCCCTCCGGCCCTGGGGGAAGCCCAGTAAACCACCGTGCATCCTCCAAGTTGGAGCCGTCATCTCGCAGATATCTTCAATCCTATGCTCACTAATAAGTTCGATCCAGCGTCGAGCAATTATTTTGTTTTCTTCAATGTCAGGTATTGCTGCTCCTTTTATATTTATAAAAATAGTGTTTATTTATCAGTGATTAACTGTGGACTGATGCAAGTTCACAAATAAATTTTTGCTCCGTGCATTATTGCTAATTTCTGCAAAGACAACCACTACTGCTTTAGGCAACCCCATATATTATCGCATTGTAGTAAAGTATCCAATACACTCTCAGAGGATGTTTGTAAAGTATACCGTTGTATCGAGATCCTCCCGAACAAGCCTTAAAAGGGGTAAATAACTTTCTCAAAGTCCTCCTTTTTAAGGAGGATCTAAAGTTTTGGATACCTCAGCCACCACTTTGAAAACATCCTCTCATTACTGGTACAGTCCCATGTAATTTAATCGAATGCCCAAGCGCACAGGGCATTTTTGGGAGAAGCTATACGACAACACGGGTTTTGCCAATGCAGACAAACAGCGGGTAATGTTAGTATCGTGCAAACTAACCAAAATTGCTTCCTTCTTGCCTTAGCAAAAAGTCTAAAGCTGTGTATATTATTAATTATTTGGGAATAATAGCTTAGAAAATAACGATCGGACTATTTGCCTTACTCAGGAACTTAAAGATAAAAAGGATATATCAAAATGGATTGTTTCGGTATTTACACCCTTGCTAATGATGTGGTGTTTGACCAACTAGTAGCTTTGCTAAACAGCATTGAGGTGAATGTTAGCCCAGATATTCCTATTTGTATTATTCCCTATGATGACCGACTGGATCTAGTTAGGCAAGAAGTTAACGCTCGAAAGAATGTAATCCTGTTTGATAATTGGGAGGTAATTCAGCGCTGGGAAGAATTTGCTCATCAGGTTTGGGCTGCTCCTTCTAGTAAAAAAGAGAACAAATTATCGCGTTCTAGTTGGTACAAAAGCCATTTACAAAGAAAGTTTGTTGTCTTTGAGGGTATTTTTGATAAATTTGTATTTTATGACAGTGATAGCTTGGCAATGAAGCCAGTCAATAATCTAATTCACAAGTTAGAAACATACGATTTTGTTTTTGATGATTGGGAACACCTTAAGGATAAACCTGTTGCAGCGTTAGATATTTCAGTTATAGAACAAACTGGACTGTATACAGAAGCAGATATATATTCTCAGCTGCATTGTTCTAGCTTTTTTGGATCTAAACGAGGGTTATTTACTATTAAAGAAATTGAAGTAATGAAGGAGCGATTAATTACCGATAGGGAAGTTGAATGGATTAATGGATGGTGGGATGATGCTTTTTTGTTTAATTATATGACTTTGCGCTGCGATCGCCCACTTTTTAACTTTACACTTAGCCCTAATGGCGAAGAGAGAACAGGCAACTGTGCCAATGCAGATCCCTTTGTCAATATTAATAATGTTCTTTACAATCAAGATGGTTTAAAACCAATTCACCGTATCCATTATATGAGCTATTCTTCTCGTGATTTCGCCCGTTTATGTCAAGGAGAAGATATCAATATCTGTTATAGAGATGAGTTCTTATACTATCGCTTTCTCAAACAGCCAGAACAAAGACCAAAACAACTAAAACAACCTAGTATGCTTACAAAAACTAATATTTTCTTTCATAAAACCATGAATAAGCTTCAAAGAACTTTTCGCTAAATATAGGCTTCTTGGCAATCCATTAAATTTACAATTGATATAATGTTTCTATTTTCTAGTTATTAATATATAATATGCCTAAAATTACTGTTTGCATTCCTACTTTTAATCGTGTCCATCTCCTCCCTTGTGCCATTGACAGCGTACTCAATCAGTCGGAGCAAGATTTTGAGCTAATTGTTTGTGATGACGGTTCTAGCGATGGTACACCTGAGTTGATGTCACAGTACACAGACCACCGGATTAAATATATTCATCATCTACAAAATATTGGTAAAAGTAATAATATGCGCTCTGGCTTTGATGCTGCCAGCGGTGAATATTTTATTAAATTTGATGATGACGATCGGCTAACACCGGATTTTCTTGGAAGTACCGCAGCTATTCTTGCTCAAGACTCTAGCATTGATTTTGTCGGTACAGATCATTGGATAATTGATATTAACAATGTACGAGATGAGGCAAAAACTAAAGAAAATTCTCATCGCTGGGGTAGAAAGAATTTACCAGCAGGTGTTGTAGATAATTTGTTGGAAGTTGTATTTATTCAACAAAGCTTTCAAATTGGGGCAACATTATTTCGCCGGAAAACATTGCAAGAGTTAGGATATATGCAGCCAAATCTGCAAAATTGCGAAGATAATGATTTATTTGTGCGTCTGGCTTTGGCTGGAAAAAAAGGATATTATTTACCAGAATTATTGATGGAATATCGCTCCCATGCAGAGCAGCAAGGGATCGATCGAGCCATTCCCTATTTATTTGATAAAATCCGCTATTTAGAAAATTATAAATTTGAGTCAGAAAAAATAGAGGAAGTTAGGAAAAATCGTCTAACTGAAACGCAATTATTATTAGGTTTGCGTTTAATTGAAAAGGGTGAAACCCAAAAAGGCAGAGAGCTAGTTTTAGCAGGAAAGTCTTTTTCGACGCCTAAAGCTTGGACTGCTTTAGGGTTATCGCTGTTACCAGTCGGGTTGAGAGGTAAGGCGTTTAATACACTGCGACAAGTGCGGGGTTAGGCAATAGACTCATCCGCAAATCGCCAATACTTGCTGTGAATGAGTTTTGTGGATTCAGATTCAATAGGCGATTATCACCGAATGCTGAAAAACCAAGAGCGATGAATTATGATTTATCCATAAATTACGAGTGCAAGAGAAATTTATGGTGAATTCATATAAAGTCCCGAAATTACCGCTACCACCGTCACTTTTAGGTTCAGAAGTCGGTTCTTTTACTGAGTTCACAGTTACTCAAAGAATGCCTGCAATTGCCCGTCGAGTTATCGTTGAAAATAATTTTTCACCAGAAATTAATACAAGATTAGAAAATCTGGCGACAGAACTGCCTACAGGATATTTACCACCTCTGGTGAATGATAGTGGTGCAGATTTTCCAGCTTGGGATACATATCTAAAATCTTACAAGGGTCAGCGTTGGATAGACGTTCCCTGGTTTTTTACAGAAACTTATTTTTATCGGTTAATTCTAGAAATTACTGATTACTTTCGCCCTGGTATATGGCAAGCTGTCGATCCATTCCAATTGCAAAAATCTCAGGGGTTAGAAGCGTCTCTTGACTCGACTATTCTTCTATGTACTCAGGTGAATAAATGGTTGGAAGATTCTGAAATTGATGCCCCACCAAACCAAACAGCTTTAATTGCACTATTATATTTCGCTTTGTGGGGAAATCGAGTTGACTTGAGTTTATGGTCAGCATTCGAGGATGACCGGAGCCGTTTTGATATTCAAAATCAACTAGCTCACATTTTAGTAAATGATGCCTCCCAAATTAGTGAACTATTAACTCTTTCTCAAGGAGGTCGCATCGATTTTGTTTTAGACAATGCTGGTTTTGAACTTGTCTGTGACTTATGCTTAGTAGATTACTTATTAAGTAGCAACTTAGTTAATCAAGTTTACCTGCACCTGAAACCCCATCCTACTTTCGTTTCTGATGCCATGATTAAGGATGTACATGACACAACAATTTTTTTAGCCGCTACTAGCGATCGACAAGTGACATCTTTCGCTCAAAGGCTGGAGGAGCATATTGCATCAGGGCGTTTAGTGTTGTCTGAAGATTACTTTTGGACATCACCTTTAGCATTTTGGGAAATACCCAACTCTCTCAATAATGAGTTAACTAATGCCAATTTAATTATAGTCAAAGGAGATGCGAATTATCGTCGGTTATTAGGCGATCGCCATTGGAATATTACTACCAGCTTTGCAGATATAGTCTGCTACTTGCCTGCACCAATAGTAGCATTACGCACCCTGAAGTCGGAAGTAGCAGCAGGTTTAAAATCTGAGGTTGTTGAGAAAGTAGCAAAATCTGACCATTCTTGGTTGACCAATGGACAATGGGGTGTGATTCAGTTCGTGGCTTAGTAATATAGAGGCAATGCTCCCTCGCCAACTCTACCAGACCCACTGTTCGGTCGGCATTGCCTTCAAACAGCAGCCCATTCACAGCAACCTTTTGCGCCACTCCACTACGTTGCGATCGCAATGACAATTTATAACCTGGGTTTGATATAACTTGCACATTTGGGATGCTCGCAATTCTGACTTCAGTATTCAGAATAGCTCAATCATCCTAATTCAGTTTTTGCATCTGTTAAGAGTAGAGGGATGCCAACACCTTCATACAAAGGCATTGATAGCCTTATCAGTGCAATCAACCCTAAATTATTACCAAAGAAAATTAGATACCCCTCTGTGGAATGTAGTACAAGCATTAACGGAAGTTTATTATATGTCCACTGTTATGAATGCTATCTAAATTAGATACTGGTGGCAAAATGACTAATAATCAACAAATCGTTTACCCCCTTATTCAAAAAGAGTATATAAAGCCTGTAGACACAGACGAATTGGCCCAGCTCCGTAATCGGCGTCAGATGAAGCTTCGTGCCAGACAACAGGCTTTTACTGTTCAAATTGTGAACACAATCGCGGTTGCCTCCATTGCGAGTACTTGCTTGTTTGGGATAGGCACGCTTTCGTGTTGGGGGTTAGAGATTATTGAGGCGAACACAAAATCAGTTACCCTCAGCAAGCAGTATGAATGGCAGATACGAAAACATATCTGCTTGGGCTGGATGCTTGTTGGTTTTTTCAGCTTTGTTGCTAGTGCTTCATTGGGTGAAAAGCCTCAGCGATGAATCTCACGAAGACTCAATGGGAAACCTTGTCAGTACACGGTGCTAGGTGTAGTGTTAAGAGAGATTCAATGGACAAGTGGCAAACAGAACTTTTTTCTTCTTAATTTCCCACGCCCCAATACCTGCAACCTCACCCCCAAAAGCCAGTTATATCAAGGATTTACGCTTATCTAAGTGCCATTCGGTACATAATACGTGGCAGTTTTTTTTGTAACGAACTTATGCAAAGCTGTAAAAGAAAAATGCCTTGTTAAACATTATCTATGAACATCCATAAAATCTCTACTACTCCCTTAAGCGACCAAAAGCCTGGTACTTCTGGGCTGCGGAAATCAGTTAAAGTTTTTCAGCAGCCCCACTACCTGGAAAATTTTATCCAATCCATCTTCGATTCTGTGGGGGACTTGCACTCTCAAACCTTAGTCTTGGGTGGCGATGGTCGTTATTACAATCGCCAAGCTATTCAAATCATTTTGAAAATGGCTGCGGCCAATGGCATTGGGCGGATTAAAGTTGGTCAAGGGGGAATTTTGTCTACTCCTGCGACTTCCGCTATTATTCGCAAGTACGAGGCCATTGGTGGGATCATCTTGTCTGCTAGCCATAATCCGGGCGGGCCAAATGGTGACTTTGGTGTGAAATATAACATTAGCAACGGTGGCCCAGCACCGGAAAAGGTGACAGAGGCGATCTACGATCGCAGTAAAGTGATTGATAGCTACCAAATTTTGGAAGCACCAGATGTAGATTTAGAAACTTTGGGTGAGTCACATTTGGGAGAGACGGTAGTTGAGGTGATTGACTCCGTACAGGATTATCAAGAGTTAATGGAGTCCTTGTTTGATTTTGAACGGATTCACCAACTGTTGACAAAGGGAAATTTCCGGTTCAGCATTGATGCCTTACACGCAGTAGCTGGCCCCTATGCTCATGCCATTTTTGAGCAACGTTTGGGCGCATCAGTGGGAACTGTGCAAAATGGTACACCCCTCGAAGACTTTGGGGGCGGACATCCTGACCCAAATCTAGTTTATGCCCACGATCTGGTGGATATTTTGTACGGAGAGAATGCACCAGACTTTGGGGCAGCTTTTGATGGAGATGGCGATCGCAATATGATCTTAGGGCGTAAGTTCTTTGTCACCCCCAGCGATAGCCTCGCAGTTTTAGCCGCAAACGCCAAGCTAGTCCCTGGTTATAGTGAGGGTTTAGCTGGGGTAGCGCGATCGATGCCTACTAGCCAAGCAGTAGATCGAGTTGCTGCTCAGATTGGGATTGAATCTTATGAAACACCTACTGGCTGGAAGTTTTTCGGCAATCTCTTAGACGCGGGGAAAGCAACTCTGTGCGGTGAAGAAAGTTTTGGTACTGGCTCTAACCATATCCGCGAAAAAGATGGGCTATGGGCTGTGCTGTTTTGGCTGAATATTTTAGCAGTCCGGCAACAATCTGTTGAGCAGATTGTACGGGAACATTGGCAGACTTATGGACGCAATTATTACTCCCGCCATGACTACGAAGAGATACAGACAGAGCAAGGCAACACTTTAATAGAAAGACTGCGTTCTTTATTACCAAACCTTAAAGGTAAGCAATTCGGTAACTATCAAGTTGAATATAGTGATGACTTTAGTTATACCGACCCTGTTGATGGCAGCGTTAGCGAGCAACAAGGTGTTCGCATTGGCTTTACTGATGGCTCCCGGATTGTGGTGCGACTTTCTGGTACGGGGACTCAAGGTGCAACCCTAAGAGTTTATCTAGAAAGCTACGAGCCAGATCCCGCCAACCATGACCTCGATCCACAGCAAGCACTTGCTTCTTTAATCGCTATCGTCCAGGAGATAGCCCAAATCCGCGAACTGACAGGACGGGAACAGCCAACTGTGATCACCTAGTAACCCAAGTTGCGGGTTATAAACCTCTGAGTGCTTCACACCTACCGAGTGGTGCGATCGCTCATGAAAAAGTGTGTGGTTGTGTGTAGCGCAACCATCCACTCCCACCCTTATGCCAACGATAAATCAATGGTTTTAGCGATAGTACTGATAAAATTTGCCAGTGATTCAAGTGATTGCTTATTTAGCTTTCATCAACGTCTGGGCATTTGATTACGAGTTTGTGCCTAAAATGTCAGTTCGACAAGCTAAAAAAATGCGAATTCGACCCAAAACCTTAAGCTTCACTATACTTCTGGGAGCGCTCGCCGCCCTGCCGCCCTTATCAATCGATATGGGACTTCCAGCATTCCCGACGATTAGTACATCCTTGAAAACGTCGCCTGGTGTGGTTGGATTAACCCTCAGCTTGTTCATGATTGGCTTTGCTGTTGCCCAACTCATCTTTGGGCCGCTCTCAGATCGGTACGGACGCAGACCAATTTTGCTCGTGGGCTGCGGACTCTTTGTGCTTGCAGGAGCAGCCTGTGCTACTGCACCGTCAATCAACACGCTGATAGCTTGGCGGTTAGTTCAGGGTGCTGGTGCTGGTGCTGGTATGGTACTGACACTGGCAATCGTCCGCGATCTATTTGAGGGCCCAGCAGCCCGCGCCCAACTCTCCTATGTCAATCTCGTGATGGGCGTAGCACCGATGATTGCACCCACAATCGGTACTTGGGTGTTAGCGATCGCTAGTTGGCGGACTATCTATGGGACACTAGCTGTAGGCGGGTTGTTAGTCTTGTTGTCTGTTGCTTTAGGGCTAAGTGAATCGTTAGCTGCTCGCGATCTGGATGCAATCAAACCACATCGACTGATAAAAAATTATGGGCGCATTCTCAGCAATCGGATTTGTTTGGGCTACGCCCTTGTCAACGCCCTGAGTTTTGGATGTATGTTTACCTATGTCGCCGGATCGCCACTGGTGTTACTGAATGTATTAAAAGTTCCGACTACAACTTACGGCTGGCTATTTGCATCGACTGCTTTTGGAATTATGATAGGCTCATTCTTAAATGGGCAGCTAAGTATGCGTGGCGTATCTTCGTCAAGGTTGCTCGCGTTTGGACTTCTGACTGCCGTTGCTACATCAGTTGCACTCACAATCGTATCAGTGAGTGGTGCTGCACAACTGATTACACTCATGCCTCTTCTGATACTTAATACTTTCTGTCTGGGGATAATTTCCCCCAATGCCATACATGCTGCGATTCAGCCATTGCCAGAGATCGCTGGAGTTGCGGCTGGCACAGTGGGATTTCTGCAAATGTCATGTGGGGCTTTGGCGAGTGGGCTAGTTGCCTTGCTCTATGATGGGCGCACAGCGATCGCTATGTCTAGTTTAATGGCAGTGTTTGCGATCGCTTCCTATGCTGCCTATGTCGGGCTAGCACGCCCAGCAGAACTTCGCTTTACTCGTGCTTCTAGCGACTAGTGGTCTATTGCATTAATTCTGCTGGGTAAATACGTTTGTAGTGAGGACTTTAGTCCTCAAAGATTCAAGCACTAAAGTGCTTACTACAAACCTATCAAAACTTTTTGGACAGACTACTAGTGGTCTATTCCATTAAATTTGAGGGATAAGAGAACGAACCGCAAAGGCGCGAAGTACACAAAGGAAGAAGGAAAGAAGAGAAATTGAAGAATTTATCTACTCGTCAAATTTAATGGGACAGCCTACTAGTGGTCTATTGCATTAAATTTGAGCGATAAGAGAACGAACCGCATAGACGCAAAGCGGCTTCCCGCAGGGTAGGACGCAAAGAGAAGGACACTTCCGTGGGCGGGTTTCCTGACTTGAGGAAAGTGTCCGTCGCAAAGGAAGAAGGAAAGAGGAGAAATTGAAATTTGATTCACCTATCAGAATTAATGGGACAGACTGCCCACGCATGTATTTCCCCATTACTCCTGTAAATGGCTAGAATCAAAGTGTTTACTTAACTTATTAGCGCTAAAGGTTTTGGCTACTGTATCTTGTCCCCGCTGCCATCAACTCGTTGATAGTCAAGCTATTAGTTGTCCCTATTGCCGGACGACACTCAAAGCTTACGGTCATCCCGGTATTCCATTGCACCGCGCCACCGGGGACGGGTATCTGTGCGACACCTGCACCTATGAAGCTGATGATACTTGCAATTTTCCCCAGCGTCCCTACGCCAAAGACTGTACTCTCTACCAAAATATTGAAGAGACAAAGTTAGAGTTGGAACAGCAGCGTTACCCTAACAGTTTTGTAGTAAATGTGAAAAATTGGGTAAAACGCAATCAGGCTTTGCTGTTGCTATTAGGTTTATTATTGGTCTGTTTGTTGTTCGTTATATTAAGGTCTTGATTTGTATTTTCTGAGGAGTGGGGAATAATAAGGCAATACGCTTGGGTTAAGGGCTACTGGCAGCAATTTTGGGTTTTCGAGACGCGATAAATCGCCGTCTCTACAAGTGTTTTGGGCTTATCTGAACTGTATTGGAATATAAGGAACTTCCAAATAAAAAAATATCCCATCGCTTTTAGGACAGGGAGCAGGGGAGGCAGGGGAGGAAAGAGAGTTATTATTAAGCAATTATCTCTTCCCCTGCTTCTCTTCTCCCCCTGCTCGCCTCAACAGATAACTTTGTTAACCGAACCGTATAGCGGGATTTCTTATCTATAATCTTGCTTTTGAATACTTCGCAAACGTGCAGCATCACGAATATTGTAATCGGGTCGAGTAAAGCGATTTAGCTGCATCTCAAAGAAATCTCGATTGGCTTGTAAATGCTTGGGATTTTGGTCATCTAAAGGATATAAAAGTGCAGTTCGCAAGGCTTGAATTACCGCAGAAGTAACACAGTACATTGACCGTTGAAAACTAACTCCCAACTGAATCAACATATCTTCTTCACCTCGACAATGTTTGCTGTAGTAATCAACAAGATATGGTGGCAAAAAATGCAACATATCTTGCATTAATAATGTCGGGGGAATGCCAGCAGTACCCACTGGGAATACATCAGCGTAAAGAATGCCATAGTGAAAATCTTTTTGGTCTTCTGGTACTTGACGCGCTTGAGCATTATAAGATTTTGTCCCTCGGAAGGGTGCAGTGCGGTAGAAAACAGCTTCTACATAGGGTAATGCTGCTTCATATAGCCACATGAAACCCTTGGATTTGGGCACAATTTCGTAGCATTCGCCACGAATATAAACGTGATGGTAAATGGGACGACCTGCGATCGCAAATATACCATTAACTAAGAAACTCATCGCCTCTGGGACGCTGGTAATTGTACCTTCGTCATAGCGGTCGGACATTTCAAAGAATACCGGCGCCATGACTTCCCAGAATAAGCCCAGATTAGCGTAGTATGACATCTGGCGGCACTGTTCTAAAAACATATCGGGGAACAGCTTGTAAAGTCCCAGCATTACGGGATTGCCTTGGAAGTAAGCTTTAATTGCCCGGTCGGCGTTGGCTTTGTATTCTTCAGAATCTAGGTAAGGGTCAAATTGTCCACCCATGCCTCTATGCCACAACATCGCCCGCATACAAGCTTCAGCGAATTCCATATTAATGCGATCGTGGAACAAGTGGTGCAATAACTTTGGCATTTTGAAAGTTTCACCCTTCTCAATAAATGCCAAAAGTTCTGGATGTGCAGTAGCTTCACCGCGCCAAATTCGCAAATCGGCATCATCGCCAGCATAATGATTATGCAGTTCTAAATACTCTTGAGGTAAGAAGTATTTAAAGAAGGGAAGCGGGTTTAAAAATTCGCGTTCGGCGATATAAAGTAGGTCGCGCCAATAAAAGTCCATCGGTACAGCATAAGCTTTGTATAAACCGATGATTTGCATCAAATTTTCTGGAGTATCGGGTAACATTGCACCGCCGGCTTCTAAGCGGTGGATTACTTCGGCAAATTCGTGTTTTGAAGGAGGTAATTTAATTGCTGTTTTAATTGCTGTCATGGTAATCCTAAATTGGTAGAGACGCGATTTATCGCGTCTGGGGGATAGGTTTTGAGACGCGATAAATCGCCGTCTCTACAAGTGTTTTAATGTATTTTCTATTTCAGTGCGACTTCAGAGATTACGGTTTTTTCCAAGGAGGGAATTGCAGCGACCATTGTTGTAGTTGTGGATTCACTCCAACGCACTAACCAAGTGGGTTGTACTCCCAAAAAGATGATAAAAGCTGCCAAAATTAGCGCTGGCATTTTCTCAGACCACAGGACTTTGGGATAGTAGGCGAAGTTATCGAGTCTGCCAAAACAAGTGCGGTTGAGGAGGATGACGAAATAAACTGCGGTTAAGCCACTAGCTACTACACATAAAATTGTCGGGATGGGGAAGATAGAGAAGCTGCCTTGAAAGACGATAAATTCGGCGATGAATCCTGTTAAACCGGGAATACCTGCACTAGCCATACCACTTAAAACTAGTAAGGCGCTAATTAGAGGTAAGCCGCGTATAGGACTCATCAAACCATTGAGTTTATCTAACTCGCGGGTGCCGACTTTCGCTTCCACGACTCCCACCAAGTGGAAGAGAATCGCCAGGATGATGCCGTGGCTAAACATTTGGGCGACTGCACCAACAAGTGCTAGGGAAGTACTGGCGGCACCAGCGAGCAAGATATAGCCCATGTGACCAACGGAACTGTATGCTACCATGCGCTTGATGTCTTTTTGAGCGATCGCAATTACTGCTCCATACACAGCGCTGGCTGCTCCCCAAATTGCCAGAGTTGGTGCAATAATACTCCAAGCATGGGGAAACATACCTAACCCAAATCGCAACAGTCCATAGGTTCCCAGCTTTGCCAACACACCACCGAGAAGAATTGCAATTGGTGCTGAAGCCTCAACGTAAGCATCTGGTAACCAAGTATGGAAGGGAACTAAGGGAATTTTGATGCCAAAACCTAATACTATTCCTGCTAGTAAAAGGATTTGCTTTGCTGTTGAAAGGTTTTCTGTAGAGACTGCATCAAAAGCAAAATTAGTAGAACCACTCAACCACACCATACCCAAGAATGTTGCCAGAATTAATGCTCCCGAAACGGCAGTATAAATCAGGAATTTAATCCCAGCATAAGCTCGTTTTTCTCCTCCCCAAATGGAAATTAGTAAGTAGAAGGGGATTAATTCTAGTTCGTAAAATAAGAAGAATAACAGCAAATTCTCTGCTAAAAAAGCGCCTGCAACCCCGCCACTAACTAATAAAATCAGGGAGTAGAATAGACGGGGACGTTCGGTTTCTTGACTGCTGCTGTAAATAGCAATCCAGGTGAGCAGGCTATTTAACACCAACATCAATATAGAAAGCCCATCAGCCCCTAATTGATAACTCAAACCGAGAGTTTCATTCCAGGGAAGATATTCTTGAAATTGCATTCCAGGATTGCTGATATCAAATTTCAGCAGGATGAAAAGGTTCCAGAGAAAAACTATCCCAGAAAACCATAATGCTCCTAAACGAATACGATTACTAGGGAGACTTGCAGGTAATATTGCTATGAAAACAGCCGCAAAAATCGGAAGCCAAATCAAAACGCTTAACATGGTATTTTGGAGTTTTATAAAATTGGAAATTGTTATCCTCGAAATTTGCAGCAGAATTGCGATAAGGTGTATTTCCAGGTAAAACCTGGAAACAAGATTAAGAACAAAAAGCTAATCTACTAGACTGATTCTTCCAGTATCTAAATCGTAATAACCACCGACTATTTTCAGCTTTTCTGCTTTGATTAACTCAGATAAAACTGCTGATGATTTCAACTTTTCAACTTGCGCCAAAATATTTGCTTTACAGGCATTTTCTAACTTATCTCCCGATAGGTCTTTTGAGCTTTCTACACTTGGTTTAATAGCTTCAAGCAAACTTCCAATTCGCCCTGGTACTTGAGCACCTTTAATCGCCGCCTCTACTGCACCGCATCTTTCATGCCCCATGACCATAATGACTTTAGTACCTAATACTAAGCTGCCAAATTCTAAGCTACCAATTTGCTGTGTTGTGGCAATATTACCAGCTATCCGGCAGACAAATAAATCTCCAAGCCCTTGGTCAAAAACAATCTCTGAAGGCACCCGTGAATCTGCACAACCTAGAATAGAAGCAAAGGGCTTTTGACCTTTGGCAATTTCGACTAAACGTGAATGAGTTTGGTTAGGATTGCGCCGTTTTGTTTTAACAAACCTATCATTTCCATCTAATAATTCTTGCAGAGCCTTATCGGGTGTAATATCATCTGGTGCTGATTTTGTTTCGGCTGCAAGTAACTTTGAACCAAGTCCGGCTGTCAATACACCTGTACCGATCGCACCTGCACCAAACTTGATTAAACCTCTCCTGGAAAAATTGATCTGGGGATGTTGTATGCTCATGGAATTATCCTCACAATATTTATTAACTAGTTCGTAATTCGTAATTCGTAATTCGTAATTATTGATGAAACAGTTGCTTGTAATTGTGTTTTTTGGTATCCGTTAACTGTGGAAACTTTAATTTCCAAATTATTCAATTACAAATTACGAATTACGAATTATTTTGTTGCTGCTACCCAAGTGTCGAGATTTGAAAAACCAAATTTAAAAACTGCACTCCCCAAAATCGCCAAGTTACCCACATTCCTAAAACGCCTACTCCTAAAAGAACGGTTAAGGCATAAAACTGGGTTTGACCAGAAGTGCTGTATTTAAGACCTTCGCCACCTAGTAGCGAAAATAACCCAACGAAATTAACGATGCCATCGACTACAAAGCGGTCAATCATATCGGCAAGTTGGGAAATTTTGGCAACTCCAAAAATTATGGTCATTTTATAGAGTTTAGGGGTGTAAAAATCGTATGCAATTAAGTCTTGTAAACCTTTCCAAGGGAGGCGAATCGGTTTAGGAATATTGCTTAAATAAAGCACGCCAGTGATGCTGCAACCAAAAATACTCGACCAAATTAAAAGCAGTGCGACATCTTTATTTAGGTTTGCCCAATCGGGTAAAAGTGATAAGCTTTGCAACACTAAAGGAAGATGTAGACTGACACCAAGTAAAATCATCATTGGCAGAATCATTGGCCAGTGTGCTTCAGGCGATCGCTGACTCATTTGTGTCGGTTTCCCACCAAAAATTAAACAGAATTCTCTGGTTAAACTCACGGCTGTTAAAGCATTTACCGCGATTACTACTCCCACTAACCAAGGTTGGGTTTCCCACAACCCATCGGCTAGTTGAATCGGCACCCAAAAGCTACCCAAGGGTGGAAAACCAATTAATCCCAATGTCCCGACGATAAAAGCGATCGCAGAAATCGGGCGACGCGTCCACAATCCACCTAATTGGGTGACATCTTGGGTGATGCTATTCCAGATAATTCCCCCAGTACTCATTACCAACAAGGCTGCGGATATGGCATGGGTGAGTACTAACAATAGCGCCGTTTCGTCTTGCTGCACTCCCACAGCAATGAATACTAAACCCATGTATGCGCTGACAGAATAGGATTGGCAGCGTTTAAGATCGATTTGGGCGATCGCAATTAAAGAAGCACCCACGGCTGTCACCGCACCAATCCCAACCATCGCCGAGGAAACTATGGGCGACAAGCTTAATACAGGTTGCAGTTTAATCAGCACCCATGCACCACTTGCTACTACTACCGAGTTCCGCAAAATCGTACTGGGAACAGGACCTTCCATCGCTTCATCTAGCCAGAGATGCAGAGGAAACTGGGCACATTTACCCATCGGCCCAGCAATTAAAGCTAAACCTACCAGTGCTATCGTTGTCGGGTTGACGTTGGCAGTAGTCGCCCACTCGGCTAGTTCTGTATAATTCCAAGTTCCAGCTAAAGGCCATAAAGCCAATACGCCGATCAGCAAGAATAAGTCTCCCACCCGTTTGGTTAAAAAAGCATCTCTTGCACCTGAGACTACCAACGGCTGACTAAACCATAAGCCGACTAGCAGGTAGGTTCCTAAAGTTAGGATTTCTAGAATGATATAACTGAAGAACAAGTTATTACATAGAGCAAGGGCACACAATCCCGCTTCAAATAATCCCAACAAAGAATAGAAGCGTCCCCAACCCCAATCCATCTCCATGTAGCCGATTGCATAAATCTGCGCCAGCAAATTTAAGCCAGTAATCACAACTAAAGCGCCGACAGTCACTGAGGATATTTCCAAAGCAATTGTCAAGTCTAAACCAGCTGTAGATAACCAAGGAATAAATACTTCTTGGGCTGGGTGATTCCAAGTTGCTTGTAAAGCGATCGCACTATGTACAAACGCCAAAAATGTCATCACCAAGTTTACATAACCCGCCGGTCTTGGCCCCGTTTTCCGAATGATCCCCGGCGACCAAGGCACAGCTAACAAACCACCTATTAAGGCATAGCACGGAACTAGCCAAACAGTCTCTAGTAGAAACTGAGCCATAAACTCACCTCTATATTGTCATCAAAAATTATGGGTTTTAAGTCAACTGGCGTTGATCCCTGTTAACCCAGCCACGATCTACGACGGACGACGCCTACGCAGAACATACAAATTTATGTTTATTTAATTTTGTTAGAAACAGCTTACCGTTATATCTGTCCAAATGGAATTAGTTAAATAAATAAATTTGAGATACTAACTCTAATTATTTCTTATATAATCAACTATTTCAGCAAGCAATAATAGGTATTTATTCTTATCTATGCATCGAGTGAGGGATGAATCAATAGTTATCATTAGTTTTATCAATTCATATAAATGACAAGAGACGCAATTGATTGCGTCTCTACAAATCGACTAAATGTAATTTATATTTGGGTGATTTTGTCAAGCTGCCAGTGAGAGATAGTAATGGCAGGTGGTGAGTCAACTTGGCTGATGGGGGCGGGTTTCATGTCTCGGTAGTCTAGGAGTTGGACTAGGATGAGGTAAGCGATCGCTAAAATGATCGAAATCGCACCTGTAAGAATGGCAATTATTTTCGAGCGTTCCATTAGTATTTCCTGTAATGTAAGTAGAATAACTGTATTGAGCCATCGATGAGGATTGCGATCGCTATGACTGCAACCACAAAAAAATTTACTTTTGCAGAGTATCTTAAGTATAACGATGGCACGGATACCCAATATGAATTGGTCGATGGAGAATTAATTCCCATGAGCCTTGGCACTGGCAAGCACGGTGGCATCTCCAAGTTTTTAGAACGAAGCTTTGATGATGAAAGTGCCAAAATGGGCCAGAATTGGACAGCACAAAAGTTTTCTATCGGAGTGCGTTCGCCACGCGGGGGACGCTGGGACACTTCACGAATTCCAGATGTAGTAGTATTACCAACACAGCAGTGGGAAGCACTTTCTAATCGAGAGGCTGTAATCGAACTCAATGAAACTCCCCCCATATTAGTGGTAGAAGTCGTCAGCGAATCTACACAAACTACAGACTATCGCAGCAAACGTTCTGAGTATGCTGTTCTGGAAATTCCCGAATATTGGATTGTTGACCCAATTCAAGAGATAGTAACAATATGCACCCTAGTAGAAGGGTTCTATGATGCTATTGCATTCCGAGGACAAGAACGCATCATCTCTTTTACTTTTCCACAGTTGGATTTGAGTGCCGAACAAGTCTTGGCAGGACGGAAGTGAACTCTTAATTACTATTACCCAGCCAAACCGTATTGGCTGTACTTCAACAATGAGCCTCAGAACCTCGACATTGACCTTCTGAGGCTCAACGTTGACCTTCTGAAGCTCGACGATGACCTTCTGAGCCTCGAAGTTGCGCCTTTGATCCTCGAAGTTGCACCTTTGATCCTCGACGTTGACCTTCTGAGGCTCAACGATGACCTTCTGAGCCTCGAAGTTGCACCTTTTATCCTCGAAGTTGCACCTTTTATCCTCAACTAACAAATATATCTAACTATTGGTGAATGTACAGGGGTAAGGGTGTAGTAAAATTTGCTCACCTCTGTAAAGTGAAACATGGCTTTAGACTTCTCCGGTCAAAATCTCCGAGGACGCAACTTCAAAGGACAAGACCTTGCGGGTGCAAACTTTAGCTATGCCGACATCCGAGGGGCAAACTTCACCAACGCTAATTTAACAGGTGCAAACTTCAGCCATGCCAAAGCTGGACTGCAACGCCGTTGGGCAATTCTTCTAGTCCTTGTCTCGTGGCTGTTATCGGGACTTTCAGGATTTTTATGGATTGTCAACGGTTATTTGGTGTCACCCATATTTAATACTTCCAAGTTAGATTATCAGATTGGCGGCTGCGCTGTTCTAATCGCATTAATTGCCTTTTTCTTCTTTACAATTCGCCAAGGACTAGCAGCTGGTTTAGGCGCTATAGCCTTCGCCTTTGCCGTAGCCGTAGCTGAAGCCTTAGCCGTAACCTTAGCCATAAACTTCGCCGTAGCCTTCGCCTTCGCCGGACCCTTCGCCTTCGGCGGAGCCTTAGCTGAAGCCATAACCTTCGCCATAACCTTCGCCTTCGCCGGAGCCTTAACTAGAGCCTTAACTTTCGCTGGAGCCTTCGCTGGAGCCTTCGCCGGAGCCTTAACTGGAGCCTCCGTCTTAGCTAAAGCCTTCGTCTTAGCTGGACCCTTCGCCTTACCCTTCGCCGGAGCCGTCGCCGTAGCTGGAACGTTACTTAGCATCTACATTGGTTGGCGAGCCATGAAAGAAGACGAAAAGCACTCCTTGGTTCGTAATATCGCGATCGCTTTTGCTGCAACAGGAGGCACAAATTTTCGTAGCGCTAACTTAACAGGTGCTAATTTCACCCAAGCTACGCTCAAAAGTACAGATTTGCGAAACGCTATCCTTATATGTAGCTGTTGGCATCAAGCCAAAATGCTCGATCGCGTTCGTCCTGGTTTAACTTATCTGCAAAACTCACAAGTACGTCAACTGCTAGTTACAGGACAGGGACAAGACAAAAACTTTGACCGTGAAGACCTACGAGGTATCAACTTACAATCAGCAAATTTGGCAGATGCCAGCTTTATTGGTGCCGATCTCAGTGAAGCCAATTTGCAAGATGCCGATTTGTCAAGAGCAAAGCTGAAGCAAACGCAACTAGACGGCACAAATTTAACAGGTGCAACACTCACCGGCGCGTACATTGAAGATTGGGGCATTACAAATACAACTAAATTGCATGGGGTGAGGTGTGAATATGTCTTCATGCGCTTACCCACAAAAGAAGACCCCGACCCCCTCCGTAAACCTGATAATAAGCAAGAGGTATTTGCAGACGGCGACTTTGCCGACTTTATCCAGCCAATTTTTGACACCCTCTACTTTTACCACAATCAAGGCGTTGACCCTCGCGCCGTTGCTATAGCTTTCAAAAACCTTGCCGAAAACCATCCCGAAGCCGAGTTAGAAATCGTGGCAATGGAGAAACGAGGTAATGATAAATTCTTACTCAGAGCCAAAACTGCCGCAGGTAGCGATAAATCTCAACTGAGTGCGGAATATTTTGATGACTATAATCAACTTAAAGCTTTATCGCAGAGTCAGCAATTATTGCTGGTAGAAAAAGATAAACGCATTATTAGTTTAGAAAATATGGTAGATACTGCTCTCAAGCAGCCGAAATTTTATACTCAAGGAGATACAAATATGTCAGATATCAGTGGCATCAATATTGAAGGCAGCAGTAATGTTAGCGGTATCGCTGGCAATAATTCTATTGCTAATCTAGGAACCATCAGCGGTAACGTGAGTATTGCCCTCAATGAGTTACCTGATGCAACCGATGCCGAGAAACCAGGAATCAAAGAATTATTGTCGCAGTTGCAAGATGCGATCGTACAATCCACATATTTGCCAGAAGAAGAGAAAGCCGAAGCACTAGAACAGGTGAAAGCTTTAGCAGAAGCGGGTAAAAATCCTCAAGAATCCACCAAGCAAAAGACAGCAAAAACGGCAATCACCATGTTGAAAGGGATATTTACAGGCTTACCTGCGCTCGCCTCGCTGGTGGAAGCGAGTAATAAATTATTGCCTGCGATTTCTAAATTATTCGGTTTAGGATAATCGATCGGGAAAGCCAGAGGGTCGGTTCTTTGTAGAGACGGCGATTTATCGCGTCTTTGCTTTACAATTAGCGGCGTGTCAAAAACACCTTATCCGAACCGTATTGCCCTACCCCCAGCCTCCTCCACAGAGTAGAGCAGAGAATTAAAAATTACTCTGGGTTATTATGGCGTTAAAAAACAGTACAAGCCCTGTACGCTGGAAATTCTACCCTATCTAGTGCCAGAGTTAAGCTAGTACGCGTCTAAATTGCACATTTTATTTTTTCGTTAAAACTGTCATTAGTCCTTTGTCCAAAGTCCAATTGTAAATACAAGCGACTAGCGACCAACGATCGAGGGCGATCGCGAATAAATAAGCAATTAAAATGCGTACCAGCCTAGCAATAATTGCAGTTTGCTCTAGAAGTTTAGTATGACAAAGGCATTCCCAAGCATAGCAAGGCGCTTGAAAAGTATAGGAATCAAGTTGTTGAACATGGGAACCTTCCTAATAACCCGTTTTATCGAAAACTGGAAACGCTACTTCCTGGGTGACACTGTTGATGTCCGCCCCTCCCCCTCCTATGATGTCCGTCCTTCTTTAGCGGGCCCAGTCCTTAGCTTAGGTGGGGGTGGCCCCGATGTCGATGATGCAATCCAGTGGATGATTAACCAAGTTAGGGGAGGTAATAACTCCACCACTAAAGTTAATGTTGTAGTTATCCGCACTAATGGTACTCACGATTACAATCGGCTAATTTATGCCATGAAGGGCGTAAACTTTGTGGAAACTCTTCTAGTTAGCAATAGGCAAGAGGCAAACAAAGCCGAGATTTATGAAAAAGTCAGAAATGCTGATGTGATTTTCTTTGCTGGCGGCGACCAATGTCAATACATCCGCAACTGGAAAGATACCAAGCTTGAGGCTGCCGTAAAGTCAGTTTACCTAAAGGGAGGTGGTATTGGTGGCACTAGTGCGGGTGCGATGATCCAAAGTGATTGTGTTTACGATGCTTGCGCTTCTTCCGAAAAAGGCATTGAAACTAGGGATGCACTCGAAGATCCTTACCGAGACATCACCTTTACTTACAACTTTTTCAATTGGAGCAATTTGAAGGGAACCATCGTAGATACGCACTTCGACAGGCGGCAAAGAATGGGCCGAATTATGACTTTCATAGCCCGTCAAATTAAGGATGGTGTCTCTAGCAGTGTTTTAGGCATAGCGGTTAGTGAAAGTACATCGGTTCTTGTGGATAAAAACGGTTTGGTGAAAGTTATGGGTAGGGGTGCGGCATACTTTGTACTTGGCAATCATCTGCCGGAAGTATGCGAACCCCGAACGCCTTTGACCTTTTCTAATTACAAAATTTGGAAAGTTCGCAGTGGCGACACCTTTAACTTGAGAAACAGACCAACCTCTGGGTACTATCTCAGGAGTGTCAAAAGGGGGCGGATTGATTCAAATCCTTATTGAGTAGGGAGTGGGGAGTGGAGGCAGGGGGCAGGGGGCAGGGGGCAGGGGGAAAATTCCTCCCCTCTGCCTCTTCTACCCTACGGTGTACACACAAGTGCTGTTCACATACGTTTCAACTCTTTTACTCACCCACATTTTTGTCAGAGTTAAACTGTCAGACTCAGCGACATCCCGCCCTGAACTAAAGTTCAGCGGCTCATAGCCCAAGTCCACTTAAGTGGACTAAATTGATCGTTCAGTCCACTTAAGTGGACTTTAGCTATGAGACTCGGAATTCATTCCGAGGCGGGATAGAAACGTAGTGCGAGATTTAATTAATAAAGATATGGCTGCGACAAGACTTGTCTGTACACCGTAGGCCTCTTCTACCAGGGAACTACGCCATTTTCATCAAAAAAACCTCCGGTGGAACCATCATCAGGGAGAGTGGCAAGTCTCACTGCTGCTGTGGCTCCCTGCTCAACTGTGCGGTATCCTTGGTATTGATTCATGTCAGTTGCTGTAAAACCAGGGTCAGCAGCATTCACTTTAATCGGGGTATCTTTGAGTTCAGCAGCTAACAAAACTGTGATTGCATTCACTGCTGTCTTTGATGAGTTATAAGCAAGAAGTTTAACATCAGCGAACTCACTGTTTGGGTCAGAGTTTTGAGTCAGAGAACCTAAACCACTTGATAAATTTACTATTCGCCCTGCTATTGACTTCTTTAAGAGTGGTAACAGGGCTTTTGTAACTGCAAACACTCCAAATACATTTGTCTCGTAAGTCTGTCGCAGTGTTTCAATATCAACTTGACTGGGTGGAAAGCGATCGCCATCACTTACTATCCCAGCATTGTTCACAAGGATGTCCAGTTTTCCAAATTCGCTTTCGATTTGTTGAGCCGTAGAGTCGATTGTTTTTTGGTCGATGACATCAAGTTGAAGCGATCGAGCATTAATCTGATTTAAACGGAGTTTATTCGCCGCTTCTTCACCACGTCCTATATCTCTTGCACCAACAAGAACAGTAGCACCTCTAGAACCTAGTTGGCGTGCGATCTCATACCCGATACCTTTGTTTGCACCTGTGATTAGTGCAACTTTGCCTTTTAAATCTTCTGACATCTTATTTCTCTATTTCGAGCGATACTAACAACTGTTACTATTTTCGAGCATGGCTGTCGTGTTTCCACCAGTAGTCATTCACACCTCAGATAGCGGTTGAGAAAATATTTGCACCCTAAACTAGCTATTGACTCAAAATTCTTGGAGAAAGTAAATATGCAAACCAAACAGCTTGGTAATTCAGAGCTTCATATTACCCCAATCGGCTTTGGAGCCTGGGCGATCGGTGGCGGTGGATGGGCTTTTGGTTGGGGAGAGCAGGACGATCGCGAATCGATCGCTGCGATCGAGAGCGCTCTCGATCTCGGCGTTAATTGGATTGACACCGCAGCTATCTATGGTCTGGGGCATTCTGAGGAAGTTGTTGCGAAGGCGCTCAAAGGCCGATCTAATCGCCCCTACATTTTCACTAAATGCTCTATGATTTGGGATGAAAAGGGCGAAATTAGTCGCAGCCTGAAGGCGGATTCTCTGCGGCGGGAGGTTGAAGCCAGTCTGCACCGACTCGACATTGAAACTATCGACCTCTACCAGATCCATTGGCCCAACCCTGACTCAGAAATTGAAGAAGGCTGGACAACTCTCAGCAAGCTTAAAGATGAAGGGAAGGTTCGCTATATTGGGGTTTCAAACTTCAATGTAGAACAGTTGAAACGTGCCCAGGAGATTGCACCAGTTACCTCATTGCAACCGCCTTATTCACTGGTTAAACCCGATGTCGAAAAGGAGATTCTGCCTTTTTGTCAGGAAAATAACATCGGTGTGATTGTTTATTCACCAATGCAATCTGGCTTGCTTACAGGAAAGATGACACCTGAGCGGGTTGCTAATTTCCCTGATAATGATTGGCGCAAGAATAGCAGTGAATTTCAGGAGCCACGTCTATCTCGTAACCTGAAGCTAGTGGAAGTATTGCAGCATATTGGTCAACAACACGATCGCTCGCCCGGTGAGGTGGCGATCGCTTGGACTTTAAACAATCCGGCGGTGACAGCTGCGATCGTTGGCGGACGCAATCCAAAGCAGGTGGAAGGAATCATCGGTGCTGGAGAATTTCGCCTCAATCAGCAGGAACTAGATAAGATTGGCACTTTCCTGCGCGAGAATCCATAAAATCTCTAATGGAAATCATCGACTTTAATATCTCTACAGTACTAACCCAGAAAAATCACATCCGGAAAAATCTACAAATTTTGTCAGGAATGCTTGCTGAGATTTCTCTAATGAAGCGATCGCAATAACAAACTGAGTACATTCAAAGCAGATTGCTACTCACTTTTTGTAACCATAATTGAGCAATACCACTTACCAAAGTCGAAAATAGAACGGCAATTTCTAACACAGACAATAAGTGATGATGGTCATTACTTATTGTCTGTTTTCTATGAGTCTTCAAGGTTACGGCAACTACTCTCTCTGCCTCATCATAAATCCTCTGCCATTATTGTGGGATGTTTGGTTTTCCCTTCTTTTAATTCGCCAACAGTCTCATTAAATTCACTTAATCCTTTTCGGACATCCTCTCAAAATAAGCTGTGTAAAAGCGTTTAATAACCACATCTCTAGTAGGCAGTCTTCAATCATTTGGTGGTATAGAATTCCACTTTATCCATTCTTCAACTTGGATTCTGACAAATGTATTCTTTTTTAAGTTTCCCAGCAAAACCCGATTTTCCAAAATTGTCTTGAACGTTAAAAACGCTTTATACCAAAATCGCAAATTAAATGATAGAAATGCTAAATGTGATATCAACACATTGAACAATGGTTGGCTATCGCATTTATTTATTTATATGTTATAAAGCTCACAGAAATTAATGTTAGGCGAAAACTACTCTATGGAACCAGATAAACTGGGCCGTTTTAAGGAGTACGGCGAATTCATCCTCCGAAAGATAGATTCTGTGCCTCAGTACCCTTCTAAACAAGAAGATTGGGTTCCAGCTAGTCTTGATGACTGTCTGCTTCGTCTGCGGTCAGCTGCCCAGAAAACTGTAGACCTTGCAACTTCGCCTGTCAAAATTGGTGTGATGGGAGAATTCAGTAGTGGGAAAACCTTACTTTTAGGCAGTTTAATTGGATATGCAGATGCTTTGCCAGTGAGTGAAAACCCGACTACAGGCAATGTTACCGCCATACATATCATTCCCCAAGACGACTTTGCAACTACTCAATTAAGTAATTTTACTGTAGAGTATCTTTCTCATGAAGGAGTCCATGAGTGCCTACGCTTCATGCTAGGGGAAGCCAATAAACGAACAACAGCAGCAGGGCTTCCTCCAATACCAGTATCGAAACTCAACTCTGGCACAGATATTATTGGCTGGTGTGAAGAAGCCTGGAATAGCAGTAACAATTTAGAACTACGTTATTTACTCCGGGAGTTGGTATTATTCCTGCGAGCTTATCAAGCCTATGGGGAAGTTATGTGTGGTGGGCGCTACCAGATTGATGCGATCGCCGCCCGCGAGGGGCTACAGCTAGTCGAACAGCCAATGGCAATCCAAACTCTGAAATTTGAAGATTTACCCCCAGCGCATATCCGATTACCAAGTCCACCCCAGAGGCTACCAACGAAGTTATTGCAAAACAGTTTCCCACTGATCCGCCGCGTAGATATCGATGTGAAAATCTCACGGGAAATTTGGGATTTTGCAGGTGCAGCTAAATTTATTCTCATCGACTTTCCTGGATTGGGGGCTGCTAATTCGGGGGCTAGGGATACCTTTTTGTCACTGCGGGAATTGGCAGAAGTACAAACAATTTTGGTACTGCTAAATGGTAAATCTCCTGGGAGCGATCGCGCCAATAAAATCTTTACGATGATGCAGCAGCAGCGACCGGGACAAGACCTGAAAGATTTAATTCTCGTAGGTGTGGGTCGCTTCGATCAACTACCCTTAGACAGCGAAGGTGGCGAAAGAGAACTCGACCAACTAATTGAAGATAGCTCAGGTAACAGCTATTTACGGGAAGAAACGGTTTTCCATAAACTCAAAGTTCTGCAAACTACCATTGACGGTGCAGAAGCGTTTACAACTCAAAAAGACCGCATTGTTTTACTGTCACCACTGTTAGGACTGGCTGAACTGGCAAAACGTTCTAGTACAGTCAAAGCAGGCTCGCCAGACTTTTTGGCTAACTTAGACTATCCTGATTACCTAGATCGGTCTAAACGGCTACAAGAAAAATGGGAGCGCTTAAGCGAACAGCTACTAGAATCTGACACTCGTAGCTATTTGGGCAGACAGCTAGGTTACTTTAGTCAAGATGGGGGACTTAGTAAGCTGCGGGAATTGATTCAAACCCACGTAGCTAATCATGGTCTGAAGCAATTGTATGAAGATACTCGCAGAGCGGCTGATGTGGTGAGTCAGCAACAAGATCACTTGAAAGACATCATAGATGAAATTCACGACCAAGGCATCCCCACAGGCGATAGTCCCGCTTTTATCGAATTGCGCTTTCTGGTTGAAAGCTTGGATAAAACCTACAGGAATTTTCAAAAAGATTTAGGGAAAGAACCACTTAAAGATCGGCGCGGTTTTGTTGTCAGCGATGTAGTGAAAGACGAACTCACCTTTAGAATCCTGAATTGGAACCAGTGGACTTTACTCTTCAACAAAGCCAACAATGGAGCGATCGCTCTGGCAGAATCTAAAGGTGCAGCCGGGAAATTGTTTGACCGAGGAAACCGTGTAAATAGTTCGCTTCCAACTAAGAGTGATGATTTTTATCCAGTCTTTGAGAAAACCGTTAAAGAAGTAGAAGATTTTGCCCGCGATCGCATCCAGCAAGCAGTGGTAGATTTGTTGAACCAATTGTCAAATCATATTGCCCCAGAACGCGAACAATTGCAGACATTTTTCCATCCAGAAATGGAACTAGAAATCGAAGAAAAATTTGGTTTTGAAGATGCCGATCTCTTTTACAAATTATTACTAGGATGCGATCCTAACGAATGGAAAGAAGCAATCATTTCCGAAATCAGCAGTAAGGAGCAAACCGTTGCGCCCGAAATTATCTTTCCTTTAGCACGTAAAGACGATAAACACAACGTTGGTCAAATCTTTGACTGGGCACCAGAGAAAAGCCAAAGTTTACCCAGATCGAGCAACCACCAACTTTTAGTCTTGCGACTGCGAGATGAAATTACTGCTAGCGCCAGCCTCCATCTTGTGCAGTATGTTAGCGAAGTTAATCAGCAAATTAATTCCGAACTTGAAGGTATTTTGGATCAAATTATTCCTAGTTTGCAAAACCTTTCAAAAAAAGAAAATTTGCTGAGATATTTGGCGGCTGGAGAATTGCCATCTGAAATAGCAATTCCTACTTGGTTGCAGATTATTTCCGAAATAGCTGCTGTTTCTTACTTAGATGATTTGAGATAAGCTAACTCAGAAAATGACTGATTGCGATCGGGTAGGGTTATGAGGATGGGTTTGTGAGACGTGATGCGATTTTTTATGCAATTTTCAAGCGTGTCCCAGGATTGTTTTTCGAGTTAGTAGAACAGCCACCAGCCGAAGCTAGTAGCTATCGCTTTGAATCAGTTGAAGTTAAAGAACCGACATTTCGGATTGATGGGGTATTTTTACCTCCACCTGATGCAACATCTCAGACGATCTTTTTTGCTGAGGTACAATTCCAAAAGGATGAGTTACTGTACCATCGGTTTTTCTCCGAATCCATGCTGTATATGTATCGTAACCCATCGCTTTACGATGACTGGTACGGGGTAATTATTTTACAGTCTCGCAGCTTGGAACCAGAAAACACTACTATTCACAGATCGTTACTGAACAGTTCTCAAGTACAACGGATTTATTTAGATGAGTTAGGTAGTCCTGATGAGCAAAAAGTAGGTATCAGTTTGATGCAGTTGACTATTGCCTCAGAGACTCAAATGGTGCAAGAAGCAAAACGTTTAATTGAGCGGGTGCAACAAGAACAGATAACTGTTTTAGCTAAGGAGGAGATAATAGATGTAATCACAACAATCGCTGTTTATAAATTTGCCAACTTAAGTCGTGAAGAGGTAGAGGCAATGTTAGGAGTTAAGTTAGAAGAAACTAGGGTTTATCAAGAAGCTAAACAAGAGGGACTAGAACAAGGACTAGAACTAGGGCGAGAACAAGGACGAGAACAAGCAAAACTTGAACTTGTACCTCAGTTCTTAGCTCTTGGTATGTCGATGGAAGATGTTGCCAAATTACTTAATTTAACTATCGAACAAGTAAGACTTGCATCTGAGTAATCATAACAATTACTGGTTCAGCACATTTCATCTGAATGAGGTACACAAGGGCGGGCAGGATGCCCACCCCACAATATTTATCATATTAAGATGTGTACTTCGTTGACTTACAAAGTGCTGTAAATTTGCAAACTTAAGTAGTGAAGAGGTAGAGGTGATGTTTGAAATTAAGTTACAAGAAACTAGGGTTTATCGAGAAGCTAAAGAAGAAGGACGACAAGAAGGACTAAAAAAAGCATTAGAAGAAGGACGACAAGAAGGACGAGAACAAGCAAAACTTGAACTTATACCTCGGTTCTTAGCTTATGGTATTTCTATAGAAGAGGTTGCCCAGTTACTTGATTTAACTATCGGACAAGTCGAACAAGTAAGACTTACAACGGAGCAAGAGTCTTCAACATCAACTTAATAACTGCTGCAATTTTCATAGCGATGTCTAGTTTGGGCTACGCCTATGTCCTTTCATATAAAAGCGTAGCCCAACCTAGATATCGCGCCAAATAAAAAAGCCAGTGCTAAAGAGAATCAATGGTACAAGACCAAAGATTCTCTAAATTTGTAATTTTATGATAGAACATTACAGTTTTTAGCCAGGTATAAAACAAACAACAGAAAGTGATACTATAATGAACCCTTTTCAACTTAACAAATATAGCGATCGAGAACCAAGCGAGAAACAACAAAAAAGATTTCCTGGATGGTTTGCTTTAGATTTTGGCACGTCGAATTCTACAGTTACACTTTTCGATCCAATTGAAGTACCGATCGCAGAAGTTTTACCCAAAGAACAAGAAATCCGGTTGCGCGATCGCTTATCACAATGGCTAAGTTCTCCCGCTTCTGTAGCTTTACCAGATGTCAGCGCTGATGATTGGGAAAAGTTTATCGCAGAAATTAGCAAAAACCTGGAGATAGAACCCAGCCGATTGAGCGAAGTCTTTGAAAGTGATAATAAAGAGCGATTTTTGGAAGCAATTCGCCAAATTGAACTTTCTTTAGGAAACAGCGAGAGGTTCCGCCGTGCTGTCAGCAAAAAACTTTACCAAATCTATCATGAAGTGTTCCGCGTCCCTACCCTAGAGTCGCAAAATCTGATTCCAGTTGTGCTGGATATCGATCGCCGCGACACGGAAATTCCCAGCGAGGCGGAAATTTCGCAGTTAGGGGACTTAAAACTGCGGATGGGTAGGGAAGCTAGAGATAACCGAAAAAAAGCGATCGCTCAAGGTACAAGCGGTTCTTTAAAGGAAATTATCAGCAGGTTTCACCATTCACCCAAACGCTATTTTGGTCAGGATCGGTTGTTTTCAGTTATTTTGGATGGTGAAGAAGAATTAATTACCGCTAACCAACTGATCCAATCTGCTTGGGCGCATTTAATCGAGTTAACTGAAGATTACCGCCAACGCGCCCAACGCAGGTTTTCAGAAGGAGATTTTTTGACAGCAGTTGTCACCTACCCCACTGTCGCCCCCCCAGTTGTTCGTAAGGAAGTTAAGGAACTGGTTGAGCAGTTGGGGATTGACGATGTGCAAACTGCTTATGATGAAGCTGTTTCTGTGGCGATATTCTTTTTATGGCGAGAATTTGGTGGTAATCTCAACATTGGCATTGAGTCATTCAAAACTCGTTGTCGCCAAGCAGGAAACAAATGGTCGCAAAATGTTTTGGTTTTAGATATTGGCGGCGGAACCACAGACTTAGCTTTAATTGAACTGACTTTAGAAGATAAAACTCCTACTTTTGCCGATTATGAAGACAGAGGTTTAGGAGGACGTTACTATAAACTCACTCCCAAACTATTAGGTTCATCTGGTCATTTACAGCTAGGCGGTGAATTAATTACACTGCGAATTTTTAGATTATTAAAAGTTGCGATCGCAGATTTTTTATTGACAGCAGTCACAACAGGTGATATTGAAAGCGAAAAACTAGAAGATTTAATTAACTCTGAGTTAAACGAGCGCTTCTTAGAACAAGGCAAATTCAAAAGTGGCAGTCTTTTAAAATGTATAGATAAAGAGAATCCAGAAGGCGATATTGCTTATAAAGATGCCCTAGATACTGCCGAGAAAGTATTGCCTACCCGTTGGCAACAAGCACCCCAACGCTTACAATCTTTTTATATTCTTTGGGATTATGCAGAAGCAGCTAAACTTAAACTTGGACAAAAGGCATCAGCAGACAATTCTCTATTAACCTTTACACTTTCTGAACAGCAAATTTCCGAACTGCTCACCCAAAGTGCCCTGAAATTGCAAGTCAAAGATCCAAATAGCATCTGCGTTACCCTAAATAACCAGCAATTTGAACGAGCCGCCGCTTCTGGAATTAAAGAAGCGATCGGGATTGCCAAAGGATTAATGGAAAGCCGTTTGCGTCCCAATGATATTACCAAAGATTCTTGGAATTCTCAAAAAGTTGATTGGTTAATTTTGTCTGGTAAAACTTGTAATTTAGACATAGTGCAACGCCAAATCTACCAAGAATTTAGTAAGTCTCCATATTTTGTCTGGAATCCAGAACGGATTACCTTTGTACTGGAATTTACCAAGCTAGCCACCTCTGCCGGTGCTTGCTATGCCGAAAAGTTACGAAGATTGAGATTCGATCCAGAAGAATCTAAAAGCTTGCTGCGTAAGGGAGCAAACCAGCTAGAAATTGATGTCAAAAACCTGTTTTATTATTTACCCTGCAACTTCAAACGCAAAACCCAAAGCAACGATTTACTAACTATATTCAAAGCCGGACAAGAACTCTATCAACTTGCACCTTGGGAAAGTGTCGCCAAAGTTCGTACTTTCTGGCAAGGAATACAATTAACTAACATTATCTATCGTCAGGATTACGAGGAAGGAGATTTACGACTATGGGGTAGCTTTGACGGCAAAAACCTGATGAATCAACTGGGAATGCAAGAAGTAGAATTCCTAAAAAAAATTAAAGTTCAGTTTGAAATTGACCAAACCCTCGAATTTAACGTTTTACTTTGTCAGGGAAATCCCCACTATTTAATTGACATTCCTGGCATTGATTTGGAATCGGTCGTTTCAGAAACTTCAGCGCTATTTGCTGATGGTAAATTGAACTGGAATATCGCTGTGGAAGGCTTCAATAAAGATTTAAATGATGGTGATATAGCCGTCAATGTTATTGAGTCTGCGACTGTCGATCAACCAGATGCTTATCATCTTGTATTTGAAGTAGGAAATGATGGTAGTAAATTGTTCCAGAAATTTCACTATCTGCGCGATGGCGTGACGCAACCAGGAATTGGGTTAATTAGTAATCCCTTACCTCCATTCCCACAAACTGGCCAGCACACTTTCTATGTTTATCAAACAGATGCCGGAACCAACAGTAAAAAATGGATAAGAATTGGCGCACTCAGCAAACCAGATGTGACAACAGATTATCCTTGCCAATATCGTGTAAGTCTTGACGATAAAGGTATCTTGCGGATGCACGCTGGTGAAGTCCCTTACTGGACATCACAAAAACAAGAATGCCTAAAAGAAGAAGGATGCGTTTATCTTGCTGAATTAGAGTTACAGCCTAATGAAGTTGATAAAGAACGCGATCCATTTTGCGGCATACATTAACTATTGCATTAAACCTTTGCGTACCTCTGCGCTAACCTTCTCTGCGAGACGCTTCTCTTTCAGAGACGCTAAAGCGAACGCGAATGCGTTCCTCTGCGTTGAAAAAATTAAGATTTTTAAACGCATAGGCGCTTCTCTACGAGACGCTACGCGAACGCCTTCCCGTAGGGTAGGGGCGCAGAGGTTTGCAAGTTTAATTCGTTACCGAATCACATACAAGTAATATTTGGAGGTGAGATTCATGCAGCACTTGCGTCAATTATTAGAGATAGAAAACTCAGAGTTAGCCCAGTTACTGCGGTTTAGTTTGTATGGACTAGAGGCGACTTTAAATCAGGCTCGTACAGCATTACCACTAGATCCAGGATCTAAAATATGCGATGAGGTGCTGCAAGAACTTCATAACCTGTTGGAACCCGCACCCCCACAGCAAAATACTGGTTGGGAAGATGTGTCAGAAGAGTTAAAGCTAATTCACCTGCGGGAAGCTTTTAATTCTGACTCAGAACTTAATTATTATTTGGGTAATTCCCAACTGCAAAGCACAACGGACTCTGATTTGTGGAATGAGATTCAACGCAAACTGCTGCGAGTCCCAGAGGATTTAGCTGCATCTTGGCGATCGCGCACTTTGGATTTAGCCCAAGAAGTTGGTGCGATCGCAGATAATTCTAATCTCTATCAACTTCCCTTTATCCGCGATGAAATTATCTACCCCGGCCTTAGCGGTACTGTTCAAACTCAGGGACTGTGCTTGTATCAACAGGCACTGTCAAATCCACTAGTTACTCAAGGGAATGCATCTGATTTACCAGCAGCATTCCTATTTTTATATATGAATTTTATCGAAATAGACCCAGATTTACATCATGCTTTAAAGAGCGTTTTTAGCTTCGATGTCATTTCCTTACACTCTAAACCAGAACAGCGCGATCAATATATTGATGCTTTAAGCGATCGCTTCCAACGCACCCAAAAAGCTGAAAAAAATACTGATCCCCTGTCAATTCTCCGTGCTTGGATTGACATGGACGAAGCGATACATTCCCTAGTCTTCGTACCACCGGCTGAACGCTATTCTTGGTGGGGAAAGCTACAACATGAATCACGGCGCATTCTGAAGAAAGTCGCTGATGAAGCTATTCATGCAGGTAATGAAGTGCGAATTCGCCAATTATCGGGACTTTATGCAGATATCTGTGCTTCATCCAAGGATGACTTACAACTAGACTGTGGTGGTATTCCAGGCGAAGTCTTAACTTGTCTTCGAGTGTATGCGCGAATTAATCAGGAAGAATCTCCAGGCCGTGTAATATTTCGCTCATCACGCTAGTAGTCTGTCAATAAAGAATTGATGGATAGATTCCTTGTAGAGACGGCGATTTATCGCGTCTCCCTAATTCTTGAGATTATGAGGCAAGGCAGAAGATTTTGCCAATCCCCGCCTTGCCTCATAATCTAATGAAGGTCAAAACGTTTAAATTTATAAAATGCCCCAGAAGTGTAGAATCCCTTGACCAGAAAACACTTCAAGTGCAACGGCAGATAAAAAACCAATCATTGCAAAACGACCGTTCCAATTTTCGCTCTGAGGAGTGAAGCCCCAGCGCAAAGCATTAGGATCTTCTGAAACCGAAGGCGTAGTCTTCTTAACGTCTGCCATAAATAATACTCCGAGCTTTTATGTTGTAACAGTTATAACTGCCTGTAAAGTAATGTAACAGACTTTTACGAAATTGCAACATAAACTCGATATAAAATTCCGTATTATGTATTACGGGTGCGTAGTTTTTTGTTAGTAGGTTTGCGATCACTCCATTTAGCAGGTTGGTACGGAAATTTTTAGAGAGTTGTTGCAATTTTTACCAGCTTTGCCTATGTTTGCTAACCTAGTGCAAAGTCATCAGATATTTTGTTACTTTATAAGGTTCAGAAATGTCAGTAAAACAATTATCTCTATTTGATCAGCAACCAGAAGATTCAAATAAATTTTTTGCTCGTAAAAGACCTTGGTCAGCAGCAAAACATAGGATAATGCTGAAATATATACAGGCTCATTGCTATAATTTGGGCGGCAGCAAATCCTATCAATCTATGTATATTAACTATGTTGATGGTTTTGCAGGAGCAGGCAAATATGATGAAGGTATTGGTATTGAAAACTTTGTAGATCAATCGAAGTTTTGGCAGAGATATAACACTGAACTTTTGGATACTGACGGTTCGCCTTTAATAGCTCTTAAATGTGCTAAAATATTCGGTCTTGAAGAACGTGTTACTTTAAGATGTTTTTTTACTGAGGAAGATAAAGACCTTAACCAAGAACTTAAGAGTAATTGTAATTTAATAGGTGAAGGATTGTCCTATAAAGTTTATGACCCTCAAAGATTTGACAAAGCGTTAACTCAAATAATGAATGAATTGGACGAATACCCAACGTTATTTTTTCTAGATGCCTTTGGAGTTAAGGGAGTTACTTTTGAGCAAATATGTTCTATTGCCGATTACGTCAGTAAATATAAAGGAGAATTATTTTTACTGTTTCATAACCGCGCAGTAGCCCGTCATGCAGGTTTATATAAAACAAGCTATAAAAATTCCAAAGATCAGAAAACTGCCGAAACATATACACAAAATTTAACTAACTTATTAGGTAGTGATTCTGATTTAGACTGGAAACGCAAGTGGATAGAATGCCAAGATCAAGAGCAAAAACAAAAATTTGAAAGGTGGGCGCTTGATTACTTTAAGTCTAGACTTCAAAAAGAAAGTAGTTTTAAAGGAGTGGCTAGTTTTGAAATAAAGGAGACATACAATGATTCTAGACCGCAGTACAATATTGTAGTTGGTAGCAATCATCCAAGGAAAGCTTTTGGTGAATTTTTAAACGAATTTTTTTGTGAAGAGAATAGGTTACTTTTCTTTGAAGATGACAAAAGTGGAAAAAATCATAAATTTTTGACTCAATCATGGGAACGCGAAAATGATGAGCGAGTTGAAATAATTAGACCTAAAATTATTGAAATTTTACGAAGGAATAATCAAGATTGGATAACATTGAAAGATGTAATAAGTCTTATTATTCTTGAAATTGGTAAACTAGGTTATTTAAGTAGACCTAAGTATAGAGAAATTTTACTGGATTTTCATAAAAAAAATATCATAGAAGCTAAAGAATTGGGCGTTAGAGGTAATTTAACTTTGGATAATTACGTCAGAGCAGTACAATAATACTAATATAGTAAAGCTAGTTTAATTGGGAAAGTAAAATTCTATGTCAGTATCTTCAACAATAGAATGGACAGAAGCTACATGGAATCCTACCACTGGCTGTCATAAAATTAGTCCTGGTTGTCAAAATTGTTATGCAGAACGATTTGCAGAACGGTGGCGAGGTGTGGCTGGTCATCCCTACGAACAAGGTTTTGATGTAAAAACTTGGAATGAAAGGCTAAGAATGCCCCTTTCATGGAAAAAACCTCGCCTAATTTTTGTTAATTCCATGAGTGATTTATTCCTTGATGATATTTCAGAAGAGTTTATCAAAGATGTCTTTCATGTCATGAAAGAAGCTAGTTGGCATCAGTTTCAGGTATTGACTAAACGTCCGCAAAGGATGCTTAAAATAGCTAATTGCATAAAGGAGTGGCCTCCTAATGTTTGGGCTGGAGTAAGTATTGAATCTCAAGCTTGGGTATGGAGAAGTGAAATTTTAAAAGAGATTCCTGCGAAAACTAGATTTTTATCTTGTGAGCCTCTTTTAGGTTCTTTAACGCTTTGTTTAGATGAGCTACATTGGATTATTGTTGGTGGAGAATCTGGTGTAGGCGCTCGTCCTATGAACATTGAATGGGTAAGAGATATTAGAGAGCAATGTATCCAAGCTAATGTGCCATTTTTCTTTAAACAATGGGGAGGTGTTCAAAAGAAAAAATATGGTAGAGAACTTGATGGAAGAACTTGGGATAGTTTTCCAGAAATTGTAGCTGATACAAGCACTAAACAAGTATCAGTTTTAAAATGAAGATGTCCGTAAATGATTATCAAAAGTCCTCTCCGATATCCTGGTGGTAAGTCAAAAGCAATAAATCAAATAGTTGAATACTTGCCAGAGAGCTTTTCTGAATTTCGAGAACCTTTTGTGGGTGGTGGTTCTGTATTTATTTATTTAAGACAAAAGTTTCCTGATATCAAGATTTGGATTAACGATTTAAACCGCGAACTCTTCTTATTCTGGAAATCTGCCCAATCTGATATAGCTCAGTTAGTAAAAGAAATTCGACATATTAAAGTCAAATATACAAATGGTAAATTACTCTTTACAGAATTAACTAGTGTAGATATAAATAATTTATCTGATTTAGAAAGAGCAGTTCGCTTTTTCGTACTCAATAGGATTACTTTTTCAGGAACTGTAGAATCAGGGGGTTTTTCTGAACAAGCTTTCCATAAAAGATTTACTGATTCTTCAATAGAACGGCTAGAAAAGTTAGAAAACATTTTATCTGAAAATGTCCAAATTACTAATTTAGATTACAGCCACTTATTAAAATCAGAAGGAAAAAATGTATTTTTATTTTTAGATCCACCATATTTTAGCGCTACAAAATCAAAGCTATATGGTAAAGATGGTGACTTGCACACTTCTTTTGAACATCAGAGATTTGCTAACCTTTTGCAACAATGCCATCATCGCTGGCTAATTACCTACGACGACTCACTACACATTCGAGACAATTTTCAATGGGCTAATATCTCAGAGTGGGAATTACAGTATGGGATGAATAACTATAAGCAGAGTGGTGCAGCTAAAGGAAAAGAGTTATTCATTACCAACTACAAAGTTAAACTTGATTTGGATAAAAAATTACAAGTTCAGAATCTTGCTAATCCAGCTTTGCAATTAAGCCTTGAGATTTAAACCTAACTTTGATAGCTTCCAATTTTCCGGTAGGATAACCCCATAGCTCTCAATATAGCTACAACATACAAACCTTAGCTATGATAACTTCTCCAATCCCTCCTCAAGAATCCTCTGCTACCTGGTATGTCCTGCTGCAACAATTAATAGATGGCCAATCTTTGTCCCGTACTCAATCTGCTGAATTGATGCAAGGATGGCTCAGTGAAGCGGTTCCCCCAGAGTTATCGGGAGCAATTTTAACAGCACTGAATTTTAGAGGCATTTCTGCCGACGAGTTGACCGGCATGGCTGAAGTATTACAATCTCAATGTTCCCCACTCAGCCCTCAGAAATCAACACTTAGCACTGTAATAGATACCTGTGGCACTGGTGGAGATGGGTCATCAACCTTTAATATTTCTACAGCAGTTGCTTTTGTTGCTGCTGCATCTGGCGTACCTGTCGCTAAACACGGCAATCGTTCAGCGTCAAGTCTCACAGGAAGTGCAGATGTATTGGAAGCTTTGGGTGTAAACTTAAGTGCATCGAGCGAAAAAGTACAAGCTGCATTACAAGAAGTCGGGATCACTTTCTTGTTTGCCCCTGGTTGGCATCCAGCACTCAAGGCGGTTGCGTCATTACGGCGGACTTTGAAAGTGCGAACAATTTTTAATTTGCTCGGCCCGTTAGTAAATCCCTTGCGTCCAACTGGGCAGGTAGTAGGCTTATTTACTCCCAAGCTTTTGGCAACAGTTGCCGAAGCTTTACAGAATTTGGGCAAGGAAAAGGCGATTGTGCTGCACGGGCGAGAAAAACTTGATGAAGCTGGGTTAGGAGATGAAACTGACTTGGCGGTGTTATCAGACAAAGAAGTACAGTTAACTACCATTAATCCCCTAGATTTGGATTTAACCCCTGCTTCCATAGGTATGCTTCGGGGTGGCGATGTCCAAGAGAATGCGGAGATTCTCAAGGCTGTACTCCAAGGTAAAGGAACTCAGGCGCAACAAGATGCAGTAGCGTTGAATGCGTCTTTGGCGCTACAAGTAGCGGGGTCGATCGCACTTCTAGATCATGCCCAAGGGATTAAAATCGCTAAGGATATCCTACAAAGCGGGGCAGCTTGGACGAAGTTGGAGCAGTTAGTTGAATTTCTGGCGGATTGATTTGCGATCGCAATTGCGGGCGAAATTCTACTACATTACGCTTAATGGTGACATCGTAGTTGCCAAAAAAGTCATGTCCTAAAAGTCCAGTTTCTAGTTCCGCACCTGCGATCGCTACTGCTACTCTATTCACTATTACCCCGCCAGCTGCCATCGAATTAACGTAGCCTACAGGAAATTCTACTGCTCTGGAACTCGCGGTATTTGCCTTAGCTCTCCCAACTGGCACAATTCCTAAAGCATCGGCCATCTGTTGGGTGATTACAGTGCCACTGGCTCCCGTATCCACAATCATCTCGAATTGTTGCTGGCCATTGAAGGTGACTTCGACAATTGGCGTTCCACCAATCCGCCTTTTAATCGGGGCTGTAAATACTGCTTCATCTGGAATTACCACTGCTGATGAGGGCAAAGCTGGTTTTGGCGGTAACGGTTTTATTTCTTGTGGAGGCGATAGAGGTGAGGTATACTTTGGTGTGGTTGGTATCTGGGGAACAACAACTACTATCCTCTTTCGTTCGGCAACGCGCACAGGGCGAGGAGCAGCTTGCTGTTGGGCATATTTGATTTGCCGCCGATATTCAGTAATCTTGGTTTGAGCGATCGCAAATTCTGGGCTTTTTCGCCGCACTCTTCGCATCAGCGCGATCGCATCCTGGTACTGACTCGCCACCAAACTCCAATCACTTGGAGATTGAGCCGATTGGCTGATACTCCAAGCACCAACGGCTTTATCTAGCCCCATCTCAAAAATACTTGGTTCGCTTTCAGACGGCTCTAGAGGCTGTGCTTCTGGGGTAGCGGTAACTGCTGGTGTTGTTGGTTTAACGGCAGGCTGGATTGATGCCATATCTCCAATTGGCGTGGGTTGCTCATTGCCACCAGTCGCAGTGTTCCGTTTGTCTTCACTACAGGCAACACACAAAACCGCTAGAGCGCTTGATAGAAAAATTAGGGTTGCACGGGATAAAAAAGACTGAAGCATAATTAATTTTAACCACCCAAGCTTTGCCAAAGCCACTCCCGCTAATTTAATTCCCTTTTAATTTTAATTAACTATCTTAAAAACTCCCAATTACTCAACTCATGGGATAATTAGCAATCGCAGTCTTGGGGAATGAGGTATGAGAAAGATGAGGGAGCAGGGGAAAAAATTGATTAATGCCCTATCCCCCATGCCCCATGCCCAATTCCCCATGCCCAATCCCCAATCTATCACCTATGCCCCTGACTGACGCAATACCAGCTTTACTTGTCCTAGCAGATGGAACCACTTATCGCGGTTGGTCTTTCGGTGCTACGGGAACCACGATCGGAGAAGTGGTCTTCAACACTGGTATGACCGGCTACCAAGAAGTACTAACCGACCCAAGTTATTGCGGTCAGATTGTCATTTTTACCTATCCTGAATTAGGCAATACTGGCGTCAATTTGGAAGATGAAGAATCAGATGGGCCCCAAGTGCGGGGTGCGATCGCTCGGAATATTTGTCACCGACCAAGTAACTGGCGATCGACACAATCTTTACCTGACTACCTTAAACAAAACCAAGTACCGGGGATCTACGGCATCGATACCCGTGCCCTCACCCGCAAAATTCGGATGTTTGGAGCCATGAATGGCGGCATTTCCACAGACATTCTCGATGAAGCGGAATTGCTAGAGCAGGTACAGGCGGCTCCCAATATGGCAGGATTAAATCTGGTTCGGGAAGTCACCACCGCAACAGCTTATGAATGGTCAGAACCCACAATTCCAGCTTGGGAATTCAACTCTGAAGCTGCGGAAAATCTTGGGGAACCCTTTACCGTTGTTGCCCTTGACTTTGGCGTAAAACGCAATATTTTGCGTCGCTTAACAAGTTACGGTTGCCGGGTAATTGTTGTACCCGCTGATACACCACCAGAGGAAATTCTCAAATACAATCCAGATGGTGTGTTTCTTTCTAACGGGCCTGGCGACCCTGCTGCCGTCACTGAAGGGATTGCAACTGCCAAAGCACTTCTGTTAAGTGAAAAACCCATCTTTGGTATTTGTATGGGGCATCAAATTTTAGGTCATGCACTGGGGGCAGAAACCTATAAACTCAAATTTGGTCACCGTGGTTTAAATCAACCTGCCGGGTTACAACAACGAATAGAAATTACCAGCCAAAACCATAGTTTTGCTATTGACCCAGATTCTTTACCTACGACAGTTGTGGAAATCAGCCACCTAAACTTAAACGATCGCACCATTGCCGGGGTACGTCACAAATCTCTACCTGTGTTCTCCGTACAGTATCACCCAGAAGCCAGTCCTGGCCCCCACGATGCTGATTACTTGTTTGAGCAATTCGTCCAAGTTATGCGAACAGCACGTCAAGCCGTAGCTAAGGTGAGTTAAAAATAGGGAATAGGGAATGGGGAAGAAGCAAGGGAGCAAGGAGCAAGGAAGAGAAATTTTCCCCTCTGCTTCTTTTCAATCCCCAATACCCTATCCCAGCAGATTGTAGACAACTTGCTCAAAAACCATCTATACTTGAGCGTTCACTTTAACTCATGAGGAGGGAATTATTGCTGAGCCACTGAATCTAACCGTTAGCCTGAGGGGCACTCGTGAAGTCCGGGATAACTGTCAGCTATTCCGCCTCACAGGTTTGTTAGATGCCTTTTCTGAGCCGACATTTCGCAAGGTGCTTGGTAGCAAGATTGATGAGGGCCCTAAGCACATTATTTTGGATCTCTCACAAATCGACTTTGTTGATAGCTCTGGCTTGGGTGCTCTGGTGCAGCTAGCCAAGCAGGCTCAAACTGCTGAGGGTACTTTGCAAATTGTCACGAATGCCCGCGTAACTCAAACGGTCAAGCTTGTTCGCCTAGAGAAGTTTCTCTCCCTGCAAAAATCAGTTGAAGAAGCTCTGGAAAACGTCAAGTAGTCTTGATTGCTCGGCCGGAGAGAGCGATTTAGCTATCTAGATTCAACATCGGATAGCTTAATTTTTAAAACTTCTGGCAGAAAACCTCTCTCCTTGTGGGAGAGGAACAAAGCCAGTTTAGGGATTATGTTTAAAGTTGAGCAATAACTAAAGATATAGACACCCAGTTATTGGGTATAGCGTTTCCTAATCACATGAGGTACATCTGAGCAAGCTCTTGGCTTGCTCTTAGGGGGTTAGAGTAAGGTTTTTTAACTCACTCAACCCAGAACCGCTATATGTAATTGTTGGCTAGAATATTCGGATAAACCATCAAGTCTGAAAAAGTTGTAGAAATACAAAGCCAGCAGATTTGATTTGTCTATATGTAAACTTGACTTGATACTGTATAGTTAAAAATTGTCGCTTACTAAGTAAGTATGGCAATGCGATCGAGTAAAAGGGTGAATTTGATGTCCAAATTTTACCCTATCTTAGGCACACACCACAAGAAGTAGGCGAAATTTGGTTTATAGGCGTTGACATCAGGGTGATTTAAAATGCCAACTCTCAAGCAAAAAGATGAAATTAGGAAGTAATTTTGATAGTATTGTTTATGCTAAGTATACTATCATGGCATACTTCAGAAAAATCAGTCTTTGCGAAGAATGCCTGCCAAATGTAGCCCGTCAAGGAATGATGTATTTGTGAAGTCACAGGAGGAAGAGTTATTAGATGGACAAGATGAAACTTCCAAAGAGAATTTATCTTGGACTCAAGCACTCTTGGCAACCACAGCGCCATTCCAACAGATTTCCCTCTCACAAGTGCAACAAATTTCTCCTAATGCTTTAGCATATTTGGGGGATGCAATTTATGAGTTATATGTTAGAATTTTCTATCTGCTGCCATTGCAGCGGTCAGGAATTTACCATCGTCTGGTAGTGGAGCAGGTAAGAGCGGAAACACAAGCGTTACATTTGCGATCGCTAATTCCTCATCTCAGGGACACCGAATTAGAAATTGTCCGACGGGGTAGAAACGCCGCAACAGGACGCCCTAAGCGACTTAATCCCGAAATTTATCAACAGGCAACTAGTCTAGAAACCTTAATTGGCTACTTATATCTCACCGATTACCAGCGTCTAACCGAACTGTTGCAAATACTTCATATAGAAAAAGAGTGAGAACTCAATTTCACAGTAGCTACAACAGTAGATTACGTCCAAGAAATTGAGGTAATCGGAACGACCAACCATACGCTATATCCATAACTCAAATGCAGAATCAACCAAGAAAAGTCAAGACTTCTAACGACCCAAATCGCGGACAACCCGTAAAAATTAAAGGTAAGCGTGTTGTTACTAACCCCACTCGCAATCCCAGAAAGATAGATAGCAACCCCATGTCTGTTACTAACCCCACTCGCAATCCCAGGAAAATAGATAGCAACCCTATTTCTGTTGCTAATCCCACTCGCAATCCCAGGAAAATAGATAGCAACCCTATTTCTGGTAACTCCCGGCAACGAAATAGCAACTTCTCCAAGCCATCTGTATCTACACCGACAGAAGAAGATAACGATCTCATCTACGGTCGTCATCCAGTATTGAGCGCATTGCAAAATCAGCGCAATCTCAACCGCCTCTGGATTACTACCCGTCTGCGGTACGATCCCAGCTTTCACCATTTTCTCTTGCAAGCCAAGGAAAATGGCACAGTTATTGATGAGGTTGAACCCAAGCGTTTAGACTATCTCACCAACGGCGCTAATCACCAAGGTGTGGCAGCACAAATTGCTCCCTACGCTTACGTCGAATTGGCCGATCTAATTGAACAGTGTAAATCTGTAACCGATGCCGTAATTGTAGTGGCTGACGGAATTACCGATCCCCACAACTTGGGAGCAATTATTCGCACTGCCGAAGCAATAGGCGCTCAAGGATTGGTGATTCCCCAAAGAAGGGCATCTGGGATCACTTCCACTGTCATGAAAGTAGCAGCAGGCGCTTTAGAAAACTTTGCTGTAGCTAGAGTTGTCAACCTCAGCCGCTCTTTAGAAGAATTAAAAGAAGCTGGCTTTTGGATTTACGGTACTGCTGCAAGTGGCAGCGAACCTGTGCATACAGTCAATTTCACTGGCCCAATCGTTTTGGTAATCGGCTCAGAAGGCGAAGGTCTGAGTATGTTAACTCAACGCTCCTGTGATTTTTTAGTATCAATTCCTCTACAGGGTAAGACTCCCAGCCTGAATGCTTCTGTAGCAGCGGGTATGGCGCTTTATGAAATTTATCGTCAGCGATCGCTAAATACGCTGCACCTGGATAAATTGCAAAAAAACTCTTTGAAAAAATATCAGTAACAGAGTATAAAGAAATGTAAAAGATAATAAAGCAACATATCGTTTAACACCCTGTAGACGTTTATAAATCGGCGAAAACCATGAAAACCATTTGGCATAACCTCAAGGAAGTGTTAATTAACACATTCGACTACATCGGCTTGGCTTGGTGGGTAGAGATTGTGACGCAGAATCCCCGTTGCACTTACTACTTCGGGCCATTTCTAACTTCTTCTGATGCAAAATTGTCAAGCATTGGATACATAGAAGATTTGGAGACCGAAGGAGCGCAGGGAATTTCTGTGAATGTGAAGCGCTGCAAACCTAATACCTTAACAATTGCTGAAGACTTGGGGGAAAGATTTGACCGCAAAGTACAGCCTGCCTTTGGCGGTCAAATTTAACTTAGGCCAGAGAATGAAAAAGACGCTCTGATGCGAGGACGCAAATACACGGAAACCCTGAGAATTCTTGTACCGTGTTATTGCGTCTTTTCGATTCATCGTGTCACCACATCTTCACTCTCTATTTATTCTTCGTCAATAGTCAAAATTGTTTAAATATTAGACTATTGACTACCAATTACCTGCGGATGAACTTCGAGCCAATGGTCAATATCATTCAGCACCTGCTGGGGGACTTCCCACGGAAAAAGATGGGCGGTGTTCGGATAGCACTGCCACTGAGAATTGTTGAGGTGTTGAGCAGTTTGTAAGCTGGAATCAGATGTGATGTGGCGGTCTTGGTCACCAGCAAGGACTAAACTAGGACATTGTATTTGTTGCAAATCTACAAGTCGGTTGTATCCCGATTGAATTGCACTATAGAGGGCGCGAGTAGCAGCAGGAGAGGTTTGCAAATAAGCTGGTACTGCAACGGTTGCGATGTAGTTGTAAGTGGTAGATGTATGTTGTTGGATTAGGTAGCGGAAAAGCGATCGCTTGCCAAAAGTATCAATATTCCATTGCCAACTCGGTTTTATATAGTTTATTAAGGCAGCAACACCAGTATATAAATTATCTTGCCAACTGATAGGAGGATGACTGCCACGGGGTTTGGCGGCTGTCGCCACCAAAATCAGCCCTGTAATACGCTCTGGCAAACGTAATGCCAGTTCCATTGCCAGAATGCCCCCAAGCGACCATCCCAATACTAGACATTTTTCAATCTCAAAGCGGTCTAGCAGCGCTTCTAAATCAGTTAAATGGTCATTCATATCAAAATTGCCATTCCAGCGACTTTTGCCGTATCCACGTAAATCAGGGGCAAAAGTTTTATAACGTTTTGATAAATGATTGGTAAAGACAGATAGACTACGACCAGTACCAGGATGACCATGTAAGCCCAAAATGGGGAATCCTTGACCTTGGATGTAGACATTGAGACGTGCAGCAGTGGTAGGATGGCGATCGCTCATTACTTGTCGTTCTCCTGTCTACCGAACAAATGTTTTAAAATGCTTTGGCTTTCAGTTCTCAAGCCTCTAATTTCACTCTTAATTTCTCTGAGTTCGGTTACAATCCCTTCAAAGTTACCTTGATGGATTTCAACTACTTGGACTAGTGAATTTGCAGATGAGCGTAGTTGGGTGTAGACGTGTAGTCCTACGCCGAAGCAAGCTAGAGGTAGTTCATATAAATGATAATTCATATGTGGGGTTCGACGACACAGTACTTGGTAAACGACACGCCACAGAAATACAGACAAGTAAAGCACTTTACTCTACCGCCCCCAAAGCTTTTAAAGTAGAAATTTCAGCCTCATTCAACCCCGTAGCTCCAGTAATAATCATACCTTCGTATGAACGGGCTGCTCGCAACGTTTGCTGAGACTGCCATGTAGCCATATCCCAACAATTGATTGTTTCATCCTTGCTGCCACTGAGAAGAGTTTGAGCATCTGGAGCTAGACTCAGCGACCATACCCAATTGGTATGATTTTTTAGTGTGGTAAGGCAGTCTCCAGTAGCTACATCCCAAATTTTAATGGTGCGATCGCTACTACTGCTAATCATGCGATCGCCATCGTCGGCGAACAAAATACAGAGAACCTGGCTGGTATGTCCAGAGAATGTACGCAGGCAAACCCCTGTGTGAATGCTCCACAGTCGCACCAAGGATTCATCACCACCCGTAGCAACGTATTGATTATCTGGACTCACCGCAACTGCCCAAACACGGTTGGAGTCTGCCTCCCAAGTATGAAGACAATTGCCTGTTTCAAGATCCCAGCGTTTAACTATTTTTTCATAGCCACTACTGAAGAAAGTTTTTCCGTCAGGGCTAAAGGCGATCGCCAACACAGAACCAGGATGCCCCTGCAATGTTTGCAAACATTCGCCAGAACGCACATCCCATATCTTGATTGTATGGTCGTAGCTGCCACTAGCAAGGAAGTTACTGTCTGGGCTGAAAGCAACTGCCCAGACCCAACTACCGTGACCATGCAAGGTTTTGAGACATTGCCCTGTATGCGGATTCCAAAGTTTAATAGTGCGATCTGCACTGGCGCTGGCAAGAAACTGTCCATTGGAACTGAAGGCAACAGAAAAAATACGATTGCTGTGTCCATGTAGTACGCGAAAAGGCTGGAGGTCAACCTTTAAGTTTTGCGGGGCATTGAAATTTACATCCCAGAGTTTAATTGTCTGGTCTTCATGTCCACTAGCAAGTAAGTTGTGCTGCCAACTGTGTGCGATGCCTCCGGGGAGCAAAGCTAACGCATAAATAGCATTGCTGTGTCCTTGCAAGGTTTTGGTACACTTTCCAGTCTGAAGTTCCCAGACTCTAGCCGCATGGTCATCTCCACCACTAGCAATTAAGTGCCCTTGAGGGTGGAAAGCAACTGACCAAATTCGATTTGTATGCTTCTCCAGCGTATCCAGACATTTCCCAGTGTCTATGTCCCAAATCTTCACGGTTTGGTCATAGCTGCCACTTACCAGCCGTTCGCTTTTGGGGCTGAACGCTACTGAGGTCACGACTCCTGCGTGCCCCTGCAAGGTCATCAAACACACACCAGTATGTATATCCCACAGTTTTATGGTTTGATCGAAACTGCCACTTGCTAATATTTGCCCTTCTGGACTGAAGGCGATCGGTTTTACCCAGTGCTGATGACCTTCTAGGGTTTGTACACAGCATCCAGTTTGCAACTCCCACAGCTTGATTGTGTTATCTTCACCAGCCGTTGCTAATATTTGATCTGCGGGATGAAAAGCTACACTCCACACACAAGCATTATGTCCTTCTAGAGTTTGCACACATTTGGCTGTGGCTAGATGCCAGATTTTAACTGTGCGATCGTAGCTAGTACTAGCAAGGAGTTGACCGTCAGGACTCCATGCGATCGCTGTGACAATGCTAGTGTGACCATACAGCGTTTTGAGAGATTCTCCTGTGGTAGTGTCCCAAAGTTTAATTGTATGATCCTGACCGCAACTAGCTAAAACTGAGTGCACGGGGCTAAAAGCAATATTCCAGACCCAACTGTTGTGTTCTTTAAAGCTAAATAGTTGTTTACTATTGTTAACATCCCAAACATGAATTTCACCATTTGTATCACTGGTAGCAAGGGATTGCCCATCTGGGCTAAAGACAACGCTAGTAATTCCACCAAAGGTGGCAGCAAAAACACAATCTCGAAACGTTGTTTGGCTAAAGTTTACCCGATGTAAGTTGAGCGATCGCAAATCACAGTTACGGATGGTGAGATGCGAAAAATCATACCCAGTTAAATCGGTTTCTAATTGTGTCAGTAAATTCAAAAGATTACCGCCACCATACCCAACTGTATCTATCGCTTCATTTTGGAGCTTTACAACTAGTCTGCCAAGTTTATGCTCAAGCTGATGAGTAGAGCCAAGCTTTATTTGTAGCTGATTTAGGATCGGTCGCACAATTAAGTGAATTTGACTATCGCGGATGTAGTCTTTTGCCTGAGCTTGCATCAAAGCATGAGTCAGCAGGTATTGTGGTGATTCTGTGACTATTTCCTGGCAGATTTGTTCAATCAAGCAGTCTGTCACATATTCCATCACCACAGGTTGCTGTGTAAATCCTCCAGTATTGCTTTCTATCAAGCTACACCAGCGTAAAGATTCTAGGACTGACATTAACTTAGGCTTAGGCAATGTTGGTGTGAAGGCTGTTTGCAATTCTGTCGAGAAAAGCTTTTCCCGATTAATCGCCAGCCAGTACATTACTTGCTGCTCTGAGGTGGAGAGTCTTTTGAAATGCTGCTCTAGGAGATTACCAATACCCTTAAATACGCTTGTGCCTTCAGCAAAGAAGCTGGCGATATTGCCTTCATGTAAATCCCGAATTGAGGTGGCGGCAATTTTCAAAGCTAGTGGATTACCACGGTAACACTCAACCAGTTGGCGGGTTTCGTCTTCGGAGCCTGATAGCCCTTTGAGTGTCAAAATTGTTTGTCCGGCTGCGACTTCTAATCCTGATAAAGCAAGGGTACGAACTGACAAACCATCACCTTCCAAGGCGGCCACTTCAGTAGGTTTTTCCCGACTGGTGAGCAGGACACAGCTTTGATGCTTAGTTTCTCCTAATCGCCACAGGAGTTCGCCGTAGGGTTCGTAGCCTTCACGGTAACAGCCTGTCCCTTTACCTTGCTGCAATAATGTGTCGAAATTATCTAGAATCAGCAAGCATCGAGATTTGCGGAGGTACTCGATTAAACAAGTAATTTGCTCATGAGGGGAAGCAGGTAATGTAGTAACTTGCCCATCGGAAAGGATTTTGATGCACTCTGTCACCTTGTCAGAGAAAAAAGGTGCGTGCCGGAGCGATCGCCAAATGACATATTCAAATTCTCCCTGCAATTGTTCTGCTAACTTCACCGAGAGTGCGGTTTTGCCCATGCCACCCATACCTAACAGTGTGACCACACGAGTGCGATGGCTTCGCCCGCCGCAGGCATCGCCCACAATCCATTGGCTGAGGGTTTCTAATTCAGTGGTACGCCCGTAGAACTGGGAAACGTCGATTGCTTCCCCCCAATTTGTGCAGTTCGTGAAGGGTTGAAAGTTTAAGGTTGAGGAGGCATTTGTGTCTTTTTGTTGCTGTACGGTTCGCTTCAGTACTCCGTGCAGATTATTTTTCGTAACTTTTTCGCCCAAAGCTTGAGAAAGCGATCGCCATAATTCCGAGCCAATGTCTTTGATGTAACCACAATCGTAATCGGACTCTACAGCCATTTCTGAGTACGTCTGTCCTGCCCAAGATTGACGGAAAACAATCTCTTGAACTTTTGTTAAGCGTCCCTGTGGCAATAATTGTTCTATTAGTGCGATCGCTTCTTCAACCGTCATTTATTTCCGTAACGCTACTAATTAACTACGATATTCGCACCATAAGCTTTATTTCTTCAAAAAACTTATGTAAATATACTTAAAATTTATGCAACTTGGACATAGATTCGGGTGTGTCAGAGGCGCAAATCCTTAATAATCGCTCCATAACTTCGTCTGACGCACTCAACAAGTTGATTTAAGTGTGACAGGCAGGTTTAGCCCTAGATACTAAAAAGATCCGACTTTTTTCCGACCTTTTCCGACCGTCAAACTTTATACCAGCCAGTAGAGTATTAGATAAGCAGTTCTAGGAGCGCAAATTAGCACGTACCACTGAAGGAAGATGATTTTATGCGATGCCTACGGTCGTCAACTATGTACTGGCAATAGTCTCAATCGCACATCTGAATTTTTCGATTAATCGGTGGTTCAATCGCACAGACTTGATAAAAGCTGATTGCAGAATAATCTGCAATTTTTCTGGGAAACACTTAATACAATAACAAGGATTTGACTATGAAACTGAATTTAGCTAATCGGGTTTTATTAGGAACACTGGCATTATTAGTATCAATGCCACTTGCAGCAAATGCTCAAGCTGATGAGCCAACTGGTGAGCCAACTAAAGAGTCTAGTGGGAGTTTTGTTTGCGTGGCTGATGATAGCGGCACACCTACCACTGTTTTCCAAACAGATGGAGAAAATGAGGGCCCAATTATAATTTGGAAGACTAAATTTTTTGGCACTAAATACAATCCGAAACAACGCTGTAAGATTGTTTCTAAAAAGTTGAATGATGCAGTAGCTAGTGCTAAGGGATTAGAAAACTTATTTTTGACACACGGACCAGTTAATAAACTAACCGTAATTTGCTATACCGAAAGCGAGACTGGTAAGTGTAATAGCAAAAATATGTTGTTCACTTTATCTCGTGAACTTGCTAAAAATCCCCCAGCTGTACTAGAACTAATTGAGAGACATGCGATGGGTGAAACAGATGTTCCACCTATTGACAATAATACACCCCAAAAATACGTGAATTTAGGTGTGTTCAAAAAATAATCAATCTTGGTAAGAAAGCAGCTTGTTGACTTTAAATATAAAGTCACAGACTCACGTTAACTTTTTTATCTGTCTCTTATATAAACCTGAGTCATATCACTGCTCAGGTTTATCCACAATCAATAATTATTTTGTTAAATGAGATTAATATCTAGCAATAAAGCTTTAGCACTACTTATGCTTGTGTTATTACTTTTTAATGATTCAACTAGAGCCGAATCCGATATTTCTTATGTACAACATAGTATCTATCCACAACAAATAATTTCTCAAAATAAACAACGAGGCTTATCCAGCTTAAAAAGTAAAACACAACAATCTCAAGAATCTACGGAAAACATCCCTATAACAGTAATTGCCCAAGAGGTAACGGTTCGAGTAATTGGGGATTCTGGTGTTGGTTCGGGAGTAATTATTGAACGTAAAGGAAAAACTTATACAGTTTTAACGTGCCGTCATGTGATAGCTAATTCCAAAAGCAACCAGGTTCAGATTTTAACAAATGATGGTTTTACTCAAACTGCTACATGGAATCTTTCTAGACAATTGAATGATATTGATTTAGTACAACTTCAATTTACTAGTGATTCTAACTACAAAATAGCAGCGATTGGAGAAACAAGTCTTTTAAAGGTTGGCGATACTGTTTACGCCGTGGGTTTCCCGAATTGGCATTGGAAAAATCCTAAAACTATTCAAAACACACGCGATTGGGGCTTAAAAGCTTACAAACTTACAACGGGTATAATAGGAATGATGCCAGAAAATTACCTAAAGCGTGGATATCAAATTGGCATTACTAATAATATTTATAGAGGTATGAGTGGTGGACCATTATTTAATCAGCAAGGTCAATTAGTTGGTATTAATGGACGTAGCAAATACCCACTTTTAAAAGGTAAAGCATTTCGTTATCAAAACGGTAAGTTAGTTGCTACAAATGTTGCTGGAAAAATGCAAACTTTAAGTTGGGCAATTCCAATTACAAGAATTAGAGAATTAAATAAAAAATAGCTCTAATTTATTAGCATTAGTACATTAATTAAATTCATAGGTTATAGGATATAAACGTAATGAAATCATTTACTAGATTTTTACCTCATTTATTATTTAGTAGCGCGATTATTAGTGCAATTATAATCCCTGCTTTTCTAAATAGTAGTACTTATGCTAATCAGAGCAATAGAACAGAAACCAAAATACCAGAAACAGTTAAAAACGTGGCAGTTAGAGTTGAAATACATGGTGTTATAAATGGTCAAGAACAAATTGAAAATGGTTCAGGAGTTATCATTTCACGTAATGGTAATTACTATACTGTACTAACTGCTGAACACCTTTTATATTCAACTCCTATGCCAGCAAAATACGCAGGCTATCACCCTTATTTCTTTGAGCAAAACTATAGAGAAACATATCAAGGTAAATTAGTTATTGTTGTTAACAATCGTTCTTATGAAGTTACTCCAGAAAATATATATCGACTTCGAAATGACAGAGTTGTAGGACTTGATTTAGCACTAATTAGATTTGAAAGCAACGAAAATTATCCCGTTGCTAAACTAGCTCTAACAGCAGGAATCTTTGACCCAGTTAACGTTTATGGCTGGCCCGATCCAAAGAAACTAAGCCCACAGCCAAAAAAATATGAAGACAGGTATCTTACTTCAACTATTTACAACCTGAGTACAGACTATTCCGGAAGATCAATCGCTCGTGGCTATACCATGTCATACGGTTCTGATCTTAATGTAGGTGGGCTTAGTGGAGGCCCAGTTTTTGATGAGAACGGAGAGTTCGTGATTGGAATTCATGGCAAGGGTGGGGATGTACGTAGCGAAATTCCAAGCATAATGAACATCTTTGAAGAAGATAAAAGTTTAATAAATCGAGCTGCTGCAACTCCGATTGATAACTTTTTAGATCAATTACTACCTAATTATCCGCAATATAATCGTGACTCCTTAATTGCTAAGATTAACCCTCAGTGGTTAACGGGCATAAATAATAGTAAAACATCTGCACAAGCAAATAGTAGTATTAATAAAAATACAGAAGCACGCCAGAATTATCGTGACGCAGTTAGGTCAATGAGAGGAAAAAATTTTAGTGATGCAATTAATTTTCTTCAAAAGGCGGTAACACCTAAGCCGGATGATGCTATTGCTTATTTGGCTTATTTAGCTTTAGGTGATGCCTATTATCAGAATGCTGAGAACGGTAATATAGATCAAAAGAAAAAAGCTAAAAAGAAAGCTTTTGCTCAATATCAGGAAGCTGAGAAGATATTGAACAAAAATAAAGAAGACAAAACTGATATAATACTGCGAAAATTAGCTATTTTATACAGAATGAAAAAAGATGAAAATGATGATGAAAATGATCGAGATATGAAAATCGAACTTAATAAACTAAAAGCTTCATCTGATGAACGAGGTTCTCTACCTTTAAGTATTACTTATTACATAAATCAGGCTTTAATTGATAAGAATAAATCAGATGCGAAAACCTCCCTATCCAAGGCACTAGAAATGGTACAAAAAAAGGTAATAAAGAATAAAAAACTATTAGAAAAACTATTAGAAAACAAAGAAGGATCGGAAAATTTAAAACAATTTGCGTATATAGAAAGGTCAATGAATGCTTTTTATTTAGTAGCTATTGGCAAAGAATATTATAAAGCCCACTTTTTAGAAACAGGGAAAGAAGAAGCACTTAAAATTTTTGATGAAGCGATTGATATTAATCCTAATGAGGAGAGCACTTATTTAGCAATTATCACATTTCTGATTGAACAAAATCAGGAAACCGCTTTAGGATATTTACAGAGACTACAAAAACAAAACTTCAATAATCCAGAGATATTGCGTACTATTGCAGGAATATATGAGAATAATTTTCAATTGCCAGAGCAAGCGATTATAATTGCAGAGAAGCTTGCTAGCGAATATCCAGAAAATCCTGAAGTTCATTTTGAAGCTGGTCTATTACTAGAGAAGAATAACAAGAAGGAAAAAGCTGTTGAATACTTTAAAAAGGCGTTAGTACTATTCATAAACATAAAAGATCCTTATGGTATCTCATATGCAAATAGAAAACTTTGCTTCCTCAGCCCAAAAGACAACCGAGAAAGCTGTAGTACAACATCACTTGCACCAAAGAAACCGCCTACAGTTAATCCACTACCTACAAAGAAAATGATTCCTACAACTCCAGAATCAACCTTCAGTTGCGATCCAAAAACTAGTAACTTAACGCTACGCACAACTAACGGCAAACAGCGCATCTTAATAAACTGGCAATCTACAGCTTTTACTCCTTCGGGTTACAATCCGCAGATACGTTGTAAACATATTTCTGCAAGGTTAGAGAAATTCCAAAAAGAAAACAGATTAAATCCTGAAAATATCACTTCCAGCGTGAGAACCTACAAAATTAAAACAGATAGAGGTTCGATACCATACACCCTGAATATTTTATGCCTTGCAAAATCATCAAGTGACGCAGCAGCAAAAAAATGTGCAGAAGATGGACTAATTATTACCTTAGAACGCAGCGAAAAACCTGAACAAATACTTAAGCAATTCCGTGAAGCTTTATCACAAGAATTCGCAGGTGAACCACTCACAAAAGATATTGATAAGCAGAAAAATAAACCTACATCTGAAAATCAGAAATGAGACTTGAGTAGATGTAGGTGCTGTGCAGGCACAGGGAGATAGAAAAGATTGGGCTAATTCCCAGCAATATTGCACTCATCCTAAAAATAGATTCTCTTTTGGCTCTGAGGAAAATGTTTTTAATTTTCCTTGTAGTGGACGAAGTGCAAGCAATATTAGTTTCATTTTTCAATACAGGAAATACATCTGATTTTAACACATTTACATTCAAGCAAGCGCTGAATAATTTGTGAGGTTAACCCATGTTTCGCAATTTAATTTTACTAGCGATCGCTGCTTCTATCTGTACTGCTCCTACTGTAGTATTCGCACAAGATAGTTTGCCCAAACCCAATAGAAAAGGAGATTACTATTATGGACTATGGCGTGAATGGCTGGTTGTTGATCGCGATCGCAGAGGGTTGAACTGTCGTAGTGGTGCTGGTGCAAATTACAGTGTCATCAAAACATTTGACAACAACAAAAAAATTTATGCTTACACTTTAGACGATAATCCGATTGAACGTGATAGGCAAGGTAAACCCTGGATAGAAATTTTACCCACTGGCTATCAATATGAAAAGCCCTGCTTTGTGAGAGCTAATAACAGTTTTATCCGACCGATACCACAAGAGTAAAAGCTGAATAATAATAAGTCTTCATCACAAATAAAATAAATATGAAAGTCATACAAGCGACATTTTTTACTTGTTTACTATTGCTGCCAATTCCAACTCAAGCAGTACAGTTGATATCAATTCCTAAGAATTCACCAGTTGAAAATAAATTCATCGCGCAAGCTTTTTTAGATGATAGATGTCCGGAACAATATGTCCACTTGCGAGGTTCAACAAGCAATCGTACAGTGACGATTTGCGGAGAGCGCGATACTGGTATCCCCACACACTATATTGCAGATACTAAGAAAAATGGAGGTAGTATTTTTCTACCCCTAAGTAGCTACACAAAGACTCAGTTTGTTGCTCGGAATGGTAGATACATTTATATACTTGACATCAAAAAGAGTAACTTAACTATTAAAGTTTCTCGCCAGCGTCCTCGCGTTGAAAAATTCACTATTGACTTACCATAAGTGTTGTAAATATATCCACATTTTTATTAGATTAAGGGACAGACTCAAAACTTTACTTATCGTCTAACTAATTAAATGCTGATTCATTCCAGTTAATTCCGGGCAAAACATTTAATATTCCCAATTAAACTTATACACTAAAATTCATGAAATTACTTTTATTAATTACCTTGAGTACAGCAATTACTCTCACTTCCACATTAGCGATCGCTCAACCTAATTTCCAATATCCCCAACCGAATCGACAAGGTGACTATACATCAATTTTCAGTAAGCTTCAAGATGGGACAAAATCTCTACATTATGTGTGGAAGGTTGTAAGTAGCGAACTTAATTGCCGCGCTCAAGCTGGAGGGAATTATCCTGTGGTGCGAACCCTTTCAAAAGGCGACAATATCGATATTGTTGGCAAGCCGAAAATTTATCGAGATAAACAAGGTAAAACGTGGCTGTATGTTGCCAAGGAAGGTAGTGCAGAAGATGTAAAAATTCGATGCTTTGTGCGTGCGAATACTCAGTTTATTAAACCGATCCCTTATTCGATTTATTAAACCAATCTCTGATTCGATTAGTTAGTAATTTGATTAGAGCGATCGCACTTTCCATTACATGATTATTTTGTGCAATGCCTGCGGCGGGCGTAGCCATCGCATCTTTCATCACGCGACAACTTATATTAAGGTGATTCCTTTCTTTGGATGTCCTTAATCAACCTAATTGGCGTTTTGCTCATATTCTATTCCCAGTTTTATTTGATTTTGGCTAAACAAAACTAGCAAACCACTGGTTGTTTGACATCTAATTTCAGGTTAAATATCTGCCCAATTATTTGGTAAAATTACCATTTAATTAATAAAGATAATTTTACACATTGCGGTCGAACTCTGTATTAAAATTCAGACCTTCAATTTAGTACGGTTTTAAGTAATCGGTTCATAAACCATTTGGGGAATCAACACTTGGTCTTGTACTTGTAATTGCCCAATACCTAAAAAACGAGTCTCTTCATCATAAACTCGCACTATTTCAGAAACATCAAAAGTTAGAGAAATTCGCTGTCCTTGACACCATTTTTGAGCAGATGTTGCTGGTAAAGTCACAGATGACAAATGTTGTAAAGCTGCATCTGGACAAATCACTTGAAATATTCCGGCTTGCAGTTTAGTTTCTAAATCTGTCAAAGTGAGACTATCTGTTAAATCGAAACCACTGCTTTGGGTGCGAATTAAAGCCGCAAGAGTGCCACCAGTTTCTAAAATTGCGCCTAAGTCACGAGCGATCGCTCTAATATATGTACCAGAACCACAGGCGATCGCCACATCCAATTCGGGAAAATCGCCTTCTCTCCAGTCCAAAATATCTATCTGAAAAACTTCCACTGTTCGCACTGGAACTTCCACCGTTTTTCCTTGACGTGCTAAGTCGTAGAGACGTTTACCATCCACTTGGATTGCACTGTAACTAGGTGGTATTTGCTCAATCTTGCCTTTAAATTGTGCCAGTGCAGTTTTCACCTCTGCCAAACTCAATCCAGCACAAGGTTGAGAAGTGATGATTTCACCTTGTAAATCATCGGTTGTAGTACGCACACCCAGCCGAATAGTGGCTTTGTAAGCTTTGTTTTCTGGCAGATACTGCAATAATCTTGTGGCTTTACCAAGCGCGATTGGTAAAACCCCTGTAGCTGCTGGATCTAAAGTTCCCGCGTGTCCCACACGTTTGAGGCGCAACAATTTTCGCACCCGCGCTACGCAGTCGTGGGAAGTCCAGTCAAATGGTTTGTTTAAGTTAAGAAAACCTTGAGATAACACAATAGCAATACTTTTAGTCTTTTCTCTCTCAAATGCTCGTCTAATGCTCAAATATCTTAATTCTAGCATTCAAGCATAAATTATTTAGTATAAAATTATACTTATTGTAATTCAGAAAATGCTCACCCTCTCAACCCCGTTATCGGGCAAAGAGGAATAAAAGCATATCTCTATCCTATATCCTTAGAGTTCTCTAAGTATTACTCCAATAATTTCAGACCTCTAAAGGGCGGGTGCATCATATCTCGAAAGTAATGTCAACTAAAATTAAGATTAATTTTAATGATTTGTCGCTACGAGTAAATGATTTAAATCATCTGGATTACTATTAATTAAAGTCTTAATTCTAGAAAGAAACTCATGCTCTAAATAAGGCTTAGTCAAGTAAGCCCTTGCACCCAATTCTTGGGCAAGCTGACGATGTTTTTCAGCGCTGCGAGATGTGAGAATCACTACAGGGATTTTTGCTAAATTTGGGTATTGGCGGAAATTGCTCAACAACTCAAAACCATTCATTCGTGGCATCTCTAAATCTGAGACGACAACTTGAATTTCAGGATGTAACTGCAATTTTTCTAGAGCTTCTACACCATTTTGAGCTTGTATTACATGATAGCCAGATTTTTGCAGAGTCAGAGAGAGAGTTTGCCGGAGGCTAATTGCGTCATCTACTACTAAAACAACTTTTGGTAATTTATTATCTGACTCTTGAGAATAACTAGGTTGGGTTTCTATAGTTGTTGTGGAAGTAGATGCAACAAGTAATGGTGTAGATGAAAAAGTATGTCCTGATATCGGCAACGCCTTTTTATTTGAGGAAGAAGCGACTGGTAGCGCCCTGATATCAAGTGTTGTTTGTTGGATTTCGCTAGACTTTACTAGCAAAGAAGCATCAATTACTAAGATGAGGTTACCATTGGCTAAACTACTACAACCATAAATATATTTTGGCGGTGCGATCGCATTTCCTAAAGGTCTAATTACCAGTTCTTGTTCGCCAATTATTTGGTCAACTTCTAAAGCAACCTTTGCCTGATTTCGTCGTAGTAAAAGCACCGGATTTTTGGCTATGCTTGGGTCGTGAGTATTTGATGTGTTGTATGGAGCCTCACTATTAAAAGATGAACCATTATAATTAATCAACTTTGAAAGTTGACGGAGGCTGACCATAGTTTCATCATTGTCTGTGTTCAAATATAAGACTTTTTTTCCTTCAATTTCTTTAATCTGTTGTTCGGAGGGAATCAATATTTTTTCGATACTATCCAAAAGAAGTGCATAAACAACGCCTTTGGCTTGAACTAGCATTAATTTTTCTGTAGTCATAGAAAAAGGTATTTTGAGTATGAATATTGTTCCTTGGTTGGGTAAGGATTGAACTGAAATTGAGCCGTTGAGTGCGTGCATCTGAGTACGCACAATATCTAACCCCATACCGCGCCCAGAGATTTCACTTACTTTATCGGCAGTAGAAAAACCTGGCCAGAATATCAAATCTAAAAGTTCAGGTTCAGCCAGATTAGAAGCAAAACTTCTAGTTTTTTCTTCAGTTTGTATGGGATAAAATTCAATAGCTTTTCTGCGAATTCTGTCTAAATTCAATCCCTGACCATCATCCCGAACTTCGATAACAGTTTGGCTACCCTGATGATAGGCGCAGATTTCGATTAAACCTTGTTCTGGTTTACCAAGCTCTCGGCGAACTTGGGGAGCTTCAATACCGTGGTCAAAAGCATTACGCACTAAGTGTAATAAGGGATCGTAAAGCTTTTCTGCGATCGCTTTATCTACTAGTACCTCAGTACCATTAAGTTTCAATTCTACAAGTTTGGCATGAACATTCCCCAACTTATCTACCATATGGGGGAAGCGATTCAGGATATTGCCCAAAGGCGACATTCGTGCATCTACTAAGCTATCTATAATATTAAGAGTTAAATTCTCTTTTTGATCGCTAATTTGAGTAGCTTGTGTCAGAAGCAAGTCAAGAGACTCTGTGGTTTCTTGTAGTTGCAGTGTCTCTTCTATTGCTTCATGCAATGTCATGTGAAATTCTGTATATACATCCATTTCTAGAGAGTCAAAATCCACTGCAAAACTTTGCGTTTGTTGTGAGGTAATATTTTGTATTTGTAATGGTAGATCGCGTAATTCATTTAAAGTTGTTTGGTGTCTAGTTAGTTGCTGTATTAATTGCTCAGTTATTTCTTTGACCTGTTCATCTTGCAAGCTACGCCGTTTTTGGTAAATCAGCAATTCTCCAGCTAGATAATTGAGCTGTTGCAGTCTCTCTGTATCTACTCGTATAAATGAAGGTTGGCGAAAATTTTTAGTTTGAACGTACTGTGATTTATCTTCTATTTCTTTGTTGATTTGTGTAGCCAAATCAGGGATGATTTCAATAGCTGTTTCTGAAACATCTATAACTACTTGCTCGCTAACAGTTAATGAATCAAGCTTTTCTGAAGAATCATCAGTCTGGGTGGTTACAACTTCAGCAGCAAGGTTTTGGCTAGCTTCTTCTCCCCATATTGCTTCTAGTAGGTTATCAGTTGTTTCCGAAGATAGAGATTTAGATATTTCCTTAAGAACTAGCAGTGTTTGTAACTTGGGACTATCAAGCCAATTTTTCTCTTCGCCAGCAACAGGAGGATAATTTTTATATTCTTTTGCTAATTTATGAATTTGGTTCTGTAGTATTTTAATTACCGAGAGGTAGCTATCAGATGGTTTAAGAGAATATTGGAATTTTGCAACTGCAAATAGGATAATTAAAATGATACCATGCCGATAAATACAAAGGCTTTGACTATCTTCTTCATCTTGGACAAAATCAAGAAAATTTCTCAGCCAATTTTCGATATACTTAAGTAGAGTTTTTCTTTCTAAAGTGGGAACTAGTAAATTTAAACTAAGTTCTGGTTCAGGTATTTCCATCTGGTGATTAAACCAGCCAAAAATATAGCGAATTACTTTTAGATAAAACTTGGCAGTTGTTGGGTTAACGGATTCGTTTTTATTATTATCTGATGTAGTGAGAAACTGATAAAATTGCTCTTCATTGATGACAAATGCGCTAGTAGATGAATTATTTTGTAATTCTTCAGATAACTCATTATTTGCCACTTCTGTGAGTTTTTGCAAACCTGGAGAAGGTTTTCCACCAGATGTGCGATCGCCTTCTAGTACCAATTTTTGTGATTGTTGCAAATCTACAAGGGCAATTTCTGCAATTTGCTGCACCTGAGCGGGATTTGCTTGCAGCGCTGACAAAATTGTTTGGGAAATTTCTCCCAATCCAGGTAAATTTAAAGATTCTGCTAAACCGAGAAACACCTCAGCTTGAGAGTGTAAAAACTCGATAAATTCTTCATTATTTGGTGAGTTGTTAACAGCGTCAGCAATACTGTTTAGACGTTGTTCTACTCCGACTTCAAAAACAGACTGCACAATATCAAACCCCAATTCTTCAGAAGTGGGGATATGAGATTCAGCACCAAATGCATCACCCAGTTTGTCCTGCAACTGTGCAAACACTGAAGTTGCTCGATGGAGCAACTCTTCATCATTAACAGTACTGCCTATTAGCTCGGTATTTAATGCTATGCTCAGGCACTCATAACCTTGTAACAAAAGTGTTTGTAATTCTGTATCAACAACTACTGTTGGATTATAGAGAGCCTTAAATACATCTTCTAAAAAATGGGCTATCATCTTAATTACTTCTAGCCCAACATTAGCAGCGCCACCTTTAAGCGTATGAGTAGCCCGCATTAAGTTATGAACTTTGGCAGTGCTATAACCTTCTGACAAGCTAAATAGTTCTTGTTCAATAATTTGGACTAATTCTGGGGCTTCAGCCAGAAAGTAGATGTATCCTTGTTCCCGAATTTCGTTATCTGTAATCATATTTTAGATTTTAAATTTTGGAATTTTGATTTGTTACGCAAAGTTTTGATTTATGCAACTGTCATTGCCATAATTTCGGTATTTTCTGACATCAAGTTGCTTACTTTTTCCAAAGGTAATAACCCAACCTCAACGATGAGTTCCATCCAATAAAGACTTTCATCGACTTCTTCCTCTACCAAGCTGAGTTTAGCAATGACATCGGCAGTTGACTTACCACGGCGACCGATAGTTAGCTCCCACAGATGTTGCCGAACGGATTAGCTGCTTGCCAATTACCTCTGCCGTTCGGCTCTGTGGACTGGCTTTCTACTAAGCGGATTACTCGCAATGCTAGCTGCTTTGTTCTTTGCTTAAAGTCCTCCTCATTCATAATCCAAAATCTAAAGTCTAAAATCTAAAATTTATTTGACTTTAAACTTACTAGCAGTTACTAATAGCTCTTGTGCCATGCCTGATAAATCTTGGAACACAGTCGCAATTTGTTGAGATTCAGCAAAAGTTTTGTTAGCAATTTCTGCTACATCTTGCATTGATTTAGTTACTGTTACAGATTGCGTCATTTGTTTTTGAGTCGCTGCGGTGATTCGCTCGATTAGCTGACTAATTTCGGCAGTTGCAGAAACGATCGCATTTAAGTTTTGGCGAGTATCACTGACCAGATTTGTACCTTCTACCACCTGTTGAATACCAGTTTCCATCGCTACTGCAACTTCTCCCGTTTCTGCTTGAATCTCCTGGACTAATTTTTCAATTTCGATGGTTGCTGCTGCTGACTGGCGAGATAAAGAACGGACTTCATCAGCTACAACCGCAAAGCCTTTGCCATATTCACCGGCACGGGTGGCTTCAATGGCTGCATTCAGAGCCAGTACGTTTGTCTGTGTGGCAAAATTTCCAATCAAATTCACCACTTTGGAGATTTTTTGCGAAGATTCGCTGAGGCGTTTAATCTTTTTGCTGGTTTGAGCAACGGTTTCGCGAATTCCTTGGATTGCTTTCACAGTCAGGTTCATCGCAGTATCGCCAGACTCTACAGTTTGATTGGCTTGTTGCACTGCTAGTTGCACTAATTCAGCATTCGCTACCACAGCTTGAGTAGAGTCAACCATCTGTTGAATTTCGCCTAATGCTGCGGTAATTTCCTCAGATTGTTGTTGTGCCAGATTGGTCAGTCCCGCTAGTGAAGACTCGCTATTGCTAGAAGTTTGGGCAACTTGTTGAGCAGCCCCTTGTACTTGAACAACAATTTGCCGCAGTGCTTGCAGAGTATTATTGTAAGCATCAGCGATCGTGCCTAGCTCGTCTTCTGTAATCGGTGCGCGTACCGTTAAGTCGCCATTGAGAGCGGGTCTAAGGGCTGTTAGGAGTTGAATTGATCGTTGTTGGAGTAACTCCTTGGCTGCCTTTTCTCGTGCTGCTGCTTCTGCTAATTTTGCTGACTGCGCTTGTACTTGTTGCAAATATTCGGTATGTTGTAATGCCAATCCTAACTGGCTGCCAATGCGTGCTAGCAAAATGACTTCCGACTCTTCCCAATCACGAGTTCCCGAATTTTGATAAGCTGCCAGCAAGCCCCACAATTGTTCGCCAGCAAATACAGGAACAATTACATAAGCTTTGGCTTCAAATTGCTCTAAAACTTCAATGTGGCAAGGAGAATGACCTACCTGATAAATGTCATTTACAACAAAGTTTTCTCCTTGGGCATATCGACCTCCCTGAGTTTCTTGTAAGTGGGTATCTTCCCAGACGGTTTTGATATCGGGGCCTACCAGTTTTACCCAAAGATGACCTGCTGACTCGGCGACAAATTCACCACTCCAATCAGGGTTGAAACGATACACACCGACGCGATCGCATCGCAGTAATTGCCTTACTTCTTGAGTGGTTGTTTTGAAGATTTCTTCTACATTTAAAGATTGCCGGATGCGGTTACTGATCTTGGTGACAGCTTTCTCTTGTTCTGCTATCTGAGCTAATTTCTCAGATTTCACCCGCACTAATTCCAAATAATCTATCTGTGATTTAGCTAGGCTAAATTGCAAGCTAGTCTGAACCAAAAAATTCACTTCCCAGGTTTGCCATTCACGGGCGCTGGAATTTTGATACGCTGCTAGCAAACCCCACAATTTTTCTCCGAAGAATATCGGAACAATTATGTAAGCTTTGGCTTCAAACTGCTCTAAAATCTCAATGTGACAGGGAGCAAGCCCTACTTCATAGATGTCATTTACAACAAAGTTTTCACCTCTGACATACCTACCTCCCTTAGTTTCTTGCAAGTAGGTATCGTCTAAAACGGTTTTAATATCAGGGCCTACCAGTTTTGTCCAACCAGTAGCCACAGACTCAGCCACAAATTCGCCGCCCCAGTCAGGGTTAAAGCGATAGACAGCGACGCGATCGCATTGGAGTGATTGACGCACTTCTTGAGTGGTTGTTTTGAAGACGCTTTCTACATCTGAAGATTGGCGGATACGGTTGACTATTTTAGTGAAAACTTTCTCTTGTTCAACTATTTGAGCTAGTTGGTCAGATTTCGTCTGCACTTGTTCGAGATATTCACTTTGTGAGATAGCCACACCAAATTGCAACCCAATTTGAGTTACAAAGCTTTCTTCCCAAGGTTGCCAATCACGAGGCCCAGAGTTTTGGTAAGCTGCCAACAAACCCCATAATTTTTCTCCAGCAAATATGGGTGCAATGATGTAAGCCTTCATTTCATACTGCTCTAAAATGTCAATGTGACATTGAGCATGGCCCATTTGATAAATGTCATCGACAACAAAACTTTCACCCTTGGCATAACGTCCTCCTTGAGTGTCTTGTAAGTGGCTATCTTCCCAGACCATGTAAAAATCAGGGCCGACCATTTTTACCCAGCCATTACCCACCGACTCAGCGACAAACTCGCCACTCCAATCAGGTTTGAAGCGATAGACACCGACGCGATCGCATTTTAGTAATTGACGTACTTCTTGAGTGGTTGTTTGAAAAAGCTTATCGACATTTGATACCCGGAGAATTTTGTCGATGACTTTAGCTACCGATTTTTTTGCTAGTATCCGCTGTTGCTGTTCTTTTTGAAATTCAAAGCTCTGCAATTTGTAAGTCAGTTCTGTTGTAATTTGAGATAGTAGACTAATTTCTACTTCTTGCCACTGTCGCATTGAGTAGCAATTATTTACTGCCAGTAACCCCCACACTTTGCCTTCTACTAAAATCGGTAAACTCAAACTAGCTTTAATTTGAAATTTATCTAGCAGTTGTTTTTGATAAGGGGTAAGTTGTATCTGATTGATATCATCAATAACTACAGATTCTATATAGTCTTGATTGGTATGTAAGCCAAAAAGAATTCCTGGAATATTTTCACCTAAAGTTGGCGTCCAACCTAGTGTTCTGGATTCTGCTAAAACATTACCTGAATCAAGGGAAGTAAACTGATAAATTAAGGCGCGATCGCAGCCAATCTTTTCTCTAATTTGCACTACAGTTATTTTGAGTAGTGTCTCAAGGTCTGGTGCTTGGCGCATATGAGTTGCGATATCTTGCAACTGTCGCCGCCAAGTTTTAAATTCCTGAGCGATCGCATTTAATAAAATTATTTCATTGCTAGCAATATTCGCTATATTAGGGTTACCATTTTGATTTTCTAATTCAGAGATTAGGTGCTGATTATCATGGCTATTGTTATACAAAAATGTCATTTGTTTAACCTCAAAAATTGTAATGGATAATAACTTGTTGTGTCGCAGGGAGAAATGAGCTTGGATTTGGTAATTAATGATTAGGAGTTATAAAAAAATATCCCTAATTACCCATTAGCAAATGTTCAATTATGAATCCCCCACGTGGGAGTTTGGATAATAGTTATGGCATCTAAATTAAAAATCATCTCCTCAGAATTATTAATAAAGTATCCCTGTAAAAAAGGTGATATTTTAGGATAAAATAATTCAGCACTTGCAGGTTTCATTTCGTTAGTATCCAGCCATTCAATATCTATAAGCTGTCGCACCAATAGACCCAAATACTTACCCTTATTTTCCAGAACAATCGCCATCATTCTTGAAAGTAAATTTGGCCCTTGCGAAATTGGAGGATAACCTAACATTGCCTCTAAATCCACTAACCAAAGCATCTCACCGCGCCAGTTATAAATACCCAAAACGCTACTGGGCATCTGAGGAACGCCACATATTTCTGGTAATGATACTTGCAAAACTTCTGTGATGTGTTGTAACGAAATTACGGCTGTATCACTTACTCCCAAATTAAAACTTAAAAATTTTTCCTTGGTTTCCAAAGTTATCGATCCTTTGTATTTGATGATTTAGCTTTAGCCACTATTTGCAATTATTATTTAATTTCTAATTAGTGACTTTTATTGATTATTTATTAAATTATTAATTATTAATCAATCGCTTCAAAATCCCCACTAATTCCTCTCGATCGATTGGTTTTGATAGATAACCATCAGCGCCCAACATATTACCCCAAATTTTATCTACATCACTATTTTTTGTAGAGCAAAAAACCACAGGGATTTTGCTAGTTTCGGGATTAATTTTTAGTTCTCTGCAAATTTCAAAGCCACTTTTTCCCGGTAAAATAACGTCGAGAAATATTATATCTGGCTTATTTATATCTATTTTCTCTTGAGCCTCTTCACTGCTTTTGGCGCTCATCACAGAATAACCTGCCTGTTGCAAGTAACAGCTGATTATTTCCATATCTGTTAAGCCATCTTCAACAACTAAAACAGTATTCATGGTAATTACTGGTTAACTCTTTATCAAAATGTAAACAAAATATACAAATCCTAAATGATTCCTCAAAAAAGACATAGAAGGGACTAGAGACTAGCCCTAACCCCTTTGCCCTAAGCACTATTTCACAAATCAAATAGGACTGCTATAAATACAAAAATTTGTATTTGTCTAATTTTGATTCAATCTTTATGTATCAACCTCAGAAAAAGTACGTAATAAACATAAATTAATATACTTTTTTGAAATAAAAAATAGGTTTTTTCACCTCAATAATTTAATTTTTTCCGAGGTGGAAAAGTCTCTAAATTTTGAAGAAGAATTCAGAATCAAAAATAGCTTCTAATTCTCCCTAATTACAAACCTCTAAATTAGCTTTATTCTTCTCGATGGATACACTCGGCGTAGGTAAATATTTACGTACTATACTCATTACCTTTTCAGCCGCTACAGGTTTACTCAGAAAATCTGTAGAGCCAACTACTTTGGCACGAACTCTATCTAAAAGACCATCACTGCCTGTTAATATAATTATTGGTGTGTTGCCAAAGGTAGATATTCGTCGCAACTGAGTGCAAATTTCGTAGCCACTGGCAACTGGCATAATCAAATCCAAGAAAATCAAGTCCGGTTTATCCTGAATGAGAGTTGGTAGAGCTTGTACAGCATCTTGAATCTTGACAAACCTCAATCCATTAGAAGTGATAATATCCTCTAGCATTTTACATACCTGAGGGCTATCATCAACACAAGCCACTAGTGGAGCAATCCGTTTCTTTGGTTGTGTGCTGGTAGAATTATTGTTGGCTTCAGTAACTCCTAAGGGCAAGTCAGGTACTTCCACCAATTCAATGATTCCTTTCAGGATATAGGGAAGTAAGGAACGGGTAAGTGGTAGTACATTCTGCTTCATTTTCATGGCTAAATCTCGCAGAGTTAATTTGCCGTTGATTAAATTTACAAAGTTTTTATAGACAGATGGATTTACCATCTGCTGAAGTTGTTCTGGTTGGCGCAGAACTGGTGCTAAGTCAGGAGAAAAATTTGCTAAACCAGCTTCTGACCAAATTTTCCACGAGTCTTGCATGTGCTTTACAGACATTTCTGCACTCGTGAAGCTCATTGGTGTGTCTAAGATAACTTCTTGGCTGCGATTGCAACTTATAGAAGCAAAATTTCCTTGCATAGCTAGGTCAAATAATAGTTCTGCTATCGTGTTATCGACAATAGAATTAATCTGATCTCGCTGGATTTTCTGTTTTTTATAGAAGATTTCTAGAAGGCGATAATCCCAGTAATCGATTGATAGGTCTTGCAAATGTAACTGCAACTTATCAACATCAATTTGGGGGCAATTTTGAGCCATGTGTCTACGCCATCGTCGGAACGGATGAGTTCCCCCTGTTGCCCAAACTATCCGTCCCAGCCGATAGTAAAAAGTCCATTGGCTGCCCTTTGAACTCTTAATATTTAACTTGCCATTATATTGCAGTTGAGTGCAAGTTTTAAATTCATTTACTAGATTATTTGAAATAATTTCCTGGTGGGACATAGTTTGTTCCTTTTATTAAAAAGCCAACCTTTGAAAACCCACACTAGCTATTTAGCGCTCGGCAGATATGTGAATAAGTGCAAATACATTTAGTATATACCAGTCTAAATCAAGATTATTAAAACCAAGGCAGATGGGAAGATAGCAAAACTACTGCTAGTTAATAATTTATCTAGCATAGAGTTTTTATTGGCAGACTTTACTTTTCTGCTAATATTTATGACTCAAGTGGGTTGCCATAGTCTACATCATGATGTAATCAGTATTGATATATCATTTTAATAATTTTCATACTGAATCATATCCGTATAAGTTCTGAATTTTGGTTTAAAAAGGATTAGCAGTCTCTAGATAGTTCTGCTTTCGCTATTCACATTGACAATATATGTTAAAAACTTTATATAAGTTTATTATTCTTAACTATATTATTTACTGTCAGCTTTTCTAGGAAACATTTTTCTTAAAAAAGGCGTGCTACTAAAACAAGTAGCAGCCATATATAGAGTATTTATTTAGAAAATTTGTTCAATCTTGCTTGGGGTTTTCATAGCTGACGACAGCCGCCCTGAGATTACTTTGGTGTTCTGAAAGAAGCCGATCGCCCTCGTCTTTTTCCAAACCAGTCCAGTGCATCAATAGCGCTAGCTTAACCCATTTACCACTGCGTTCTAGTAAAAAGCCAGCAGCTTCCCGACTTAAACCTGTGAAGTCTTGCAAAATTCGCAAAGCGCGATCGCGTAACTTTTGATTTGTTACCGCCACATCCACCATCCGATTGCCATACACTTTGCCTAACTTCACCATCACCCCAGTCGAAAGGATATTTAAAGCTAACTTCGTGGCTGTACCAGCTTTCAGGCGAGTTGAGCCGGCGATTATTTCTGGCCCTGTCAATAGCCGAATGTCAATATCGGCATCAAAGCTAACTTGTTCCGCTGGAACACAAGCGATAAAAATAGTAATGGCTCCGCGCTGGCGAGCAGCATGAAGCGCACCGTGGACATAAGGTGTTGTACCACCAGCGGTAATGCCAACTACGACATCTAGCTGGGTAATGTGTCTTTGTGCGATCGCAGCTTCGCCATCTTCGATGCTGTCTTCTAAATCCTCGGAACTGCGTACCAGCGCCCCTGCGCCACCAGCAATAATTCCCTGTACCAACTCTGGGGGCGTACAAAAAGTAGGTGGACACTCAGCAGCATCTAACACTCCTAACCGACCACTTGTGCCCGCACCAATATAAAATAGGCGTCCTCCGTGGCGCAAACGTTCTGCGGTGCGCTCAATTGCTTCAGCCAACTGAATTTTTGCCGCTGCAACTGCTGCGACTGCCTTTTCGTCTTCGCTATTAAACAGCTCTACCATTTCCAAAGAACTGAGCTGGTCTAAGTTAAGACTGTTAGAATTTACCAGCTCCGTTAAAAGATGCCCGCGTTCCTGCAAATTTGTCATTTGTCCTTTGTCCTCTGTCCTACCCTACGGGAAGCCGCCCAAAGGGCGTCTATGTTCTTATGTCATTAGTCAGTTAGCGACCAATGGCTAATGACCAATGACCCTTCTGGTGACGCTCGTGCCGACGCTTGTTCCTCGCTAACGCTGCGCTATCGCTAACGCTGCGCTAACACCAGTTGCTCATGGGGGAAACCCCCTTGGCGCTAGCCTCTCCCAAAGGGAGAAGACCGCACTGGCTCACCAATGACCAATGACTAATTACAACAATCCTTCCAATTTGCGACGAATCTTCTCTAGTTCAGAATCAGACAATTCTGGTTCTTCTAGTGGCTGTTGATTGAGAGGGAAGGTGTCTTCAACAGTATCCTCCTTCTGGGCATCTACTTGCCAGTCGGTTTTTTCGACGTTAAGTTCTGGGGGAGTGACAACCAAATTGCTGTTTTCTGGGATGATTTCCCATTCATATCCAGCACTTTCGCAAAATTCCTTGATTTCTTCAGCATCGATCGGCTCTGGTGTAGGTGCGGGAAAATCCTGAGCTTCCAGCATCAAGGCAAAGCGCGTGGCGTCGTCTTCTGACTCGAACATCAGAATTTTATTGCGATCGCCTTCCCGAATCGTGTGAATTCCCTCATTTTCTGTTCGAGCATTAAAAATTAACACAAAAACACGCATAGGCGTAATCATAAGGTTAAACCAATACTTTCAGGTTGTATTTTTCTATCTTCTATTAATTTTCTAATATTTAACTTTTTAGTACATTTGAACTACTATTTCTGGTAATTTGATCTATCTAGTAATTTTCTATTTTAGGTATAAATAATTACTAAATATCAATGCTCAATATATGCTCACATATCTCTCACCTCAGAAAAGACCATAAACATAAATATCCTAATATATATCAGTTACCCCGTACTTCTTAGACTATTACTCTAAGAACTTTCGTCACAAACAAACAAAAAAGACTCTATATAGAGTCTTTAGTTATTAATCTGAAATTTTTAAGCTACTTACTCACCTAATAAATACATGACTTCTTCTAGTTTCTGTTTTGCTATGTAGAGGTTAAGTAGCTTTTGCTGTTCCCAGGATAGCGGCGCACGTAATCTTCTCTCTTCCATCGTTAGCTTGATAAGTGCTGCTTGTTCATCAGTCGGATCATTCATCTGATCTAATGCTGCGGCAATATTCTGGAATGCTTCAAAACTTAACCTTTTTATTCCTCTACCGTCTTCCATCTGTTTAAGTGCGATCGCTGGGAATGACATCAAGCTTACAATGTAACTATTCTTGTAACCTGAGTTCCCAGTAGGCTTAAGACCATATCGACGGCATAAATCACGTAACTCCTGAATAGTTTTACTTTCGAGTTCTGAACGTGTAAACATAGAGTAACCATTCCTTAAAAGTGGTATCGGTGGGTAACAAGTTTCTCAGGCTTCTGTACCCACCGAATAAACACTCTAATGTTTCGCTTCCAAAAGATTCAAGCTATATTTACATCTCTCAATAATGCCTAATCCTAAAGGAACTCCTGAAAATTTAAAGCCAATTAAGTCAGAACGAGAGGAACCGCTTACCGAGAAGATGAACTTACGCATGACAAAATCTATGAAGGAGGAAGTGCAGCAACAAGACAATCCTCCTGAATTTTGTAGGGAAGCTATTCAAAAAGCACTGGATGAAAAGAAAGGAAGGCAACAGTAATTGGAGCTTTATTTCTAAGATTCTGTCTAAACTACAGATAGTTGAAAAGCAATATTATATATAACAAATTTAAGGCTAGGGTTAGAAAATTGACTCTAGCCTTAAATTTATAGCTGTATCTCTGGCTGTGTATCTCTGACTGTGTGAGAACCTTAGCACATCCGTGCCGATTGATTTTCAACGCGCTTCTGTAGACCCTATGATCCACAGGCTACAAGGAATTGACCTCTAATTAGTCAGAACTGCTTGACCGATATTAGTAATCGCCTGTTCTTTAGCAAGTTTTTACAGATGTTTTAGTAGTTATACTGTTGCAATATTTTTTACTTAGTAGGTAAAACCGAAGTATAGTTTTATCACTCGTATGTTAAAAAAAATAGCCATAGCAGCAATAGCATCTACCTTGATATTTATTCCGACGATAGTCAAAGCCGAATGGGTTTTTGTAGATCAAAACGATAAATTTGCTTCATTTGTTGACAGAATTACTAAAGTTAATGGCAAACCTGCATTCTTTTGGCAAAAAATAATCTATAAAACAATCTCTACTGACAATATAAAATCAGTAATTTTCCATGAAGCCGTTAGCTGTGATTTAATGGCTTTCAAGAACTTGACCGTTGTTTTTTATAACGATCGTGGCGAAGTATTAGCCCAGGAAGATAATAAAGAGCCTTTAGATTGGAAGTATGCAATACCAGGGAGCCAACAAGAGTTTATTTTAAAGGGAATTTGTAAATAATGCCTTAGCCCTAACAGCTTCCCAACGCCCTAGAATACCCTAACATGCCATGCAACGGTACTAAATACTTTAACGAAATAGTAACAAACATACAATCTTCTACTATTGATTAGTATTCAACCAGTAGACAACGATTGCCGAAGTTACTATAACTGTAAATACAGAAAATATATAATTCCTCTTTTTCTATAAAATTACAAGGAAAAAATGATGAATGGTTTTTCTCAAAATCAAGAAACCTGGATAAGTTATGAAAAAGGTTATGAACCATATATAGGAATAATGACGGCTGAGAAATTGGAAAAAGCTTTTGAAAGAACTGAAAAAACTTTTAACCAAGCTCTTATTGAAGAAAATTCTAAAAGATTGCTCGATATTATGAATAGTTTGAAAAAACATAATAGATTTTTCAGATTACCTAGTATTGCATACGTAGAATTTGAAAGAGAAGAAGATAATGATGATGATAACCCTATACGACACAGTTATATCATTGGAGGCAGGCATAGAGTCACTGCGTTACTGAAATTGTTGGAAAAAGCTAATAAAGATAAATCTCATTTCAAAGTTCAGGTAGAAATGAGAAAAGTAAATAATTTTTTGGATATTATTGAATTAATTATTGCAGACAATGAAGGAAGAAGTATGACAAAAGCTGAAGAAATTTACTTACGACAGCTTCAAGATATTTTACCTTTAATTCAAAATACTAATATAACCTTTGCTCAATTTATAAATCAAATTTTAAATAATAGTGCAATAAACAAAAAAGCGAAAGAGAACATTATTTCAGCTTATATAGATTACCAAAAAAATAATATCGGCTTCAATAGGATTGCAAGATTACACGGAAGGAAAACATACACACAGTTAATAATTAAATCGCTGTTAAGTAATCTTTTGAATAGAAACCCTCAATTAGGTACATGGGATGGGGTAAAGCTAGAACGTGCAATAAAATGGTGTTGGGGAGGTTACAGAGAAAGCCCAATTACAAATGTAATTACCAAATCAAATATTGTTTGGCGTAGTAAAAATAAGCCATTTATAGCAACATTACGGGAGACTCAGAAACTAGGCAATGGTGATATTTATATAGGTAGATGCTATAAAGAAATAGCAGATTACGCCGTAGAAGAATGGGAGTTTGCTAATAAGCCTTGAGGCAAATATAAAAACTTTCAATAAGAAAAGACCTCAAACTACTAAGTGTGATTTTAGTTGTTGATCGGCTATTTAGTGTAGGTGGCATATACAAAAAAACCTCTAGAATGCTTATTCCTAGAGGTTTTTAATTTACTTGGAGTCTCTACTTGGAGTAATTTCAACTACACTTCTCTATTTACTTAGATGTCTTTCAGTACTCTTTCCTTATCCGGTTGTAAATAATGCTTAATAAGAGTGTCTACACTGTTACCACAACTATCAGCTAATAATCCCAAATCAGCACCATTGTTAGCTTGAATACTAATAAAAGTATGTCTAGTAGAATAGGGCTTAAGATAAGCGTGTATTAATCCTTGAGTGGCAAGTCTACTAACAACCCCAGGATAACTGTAGGCTTTTCCGTCCTCATTTACACGGTTATTGTGGTTCCAAGCTACTCTAATCTTAGGTGAGTCATAGTATTTGCCTTTGTTACTAAAAACTAATTCATCATCATTTTCTGTTTTTTCTTTCAAAGTTTTTAATAGATTAATTAATCTATTCATCCCTTTCATTTTAAACCATCTAATTATTTCTGTTTTAGTGGTTTTAGTTTTCTTCAATGAATAAGAATAACTTTCACCAAAAATTATCCATCCGTAATCAAATTTAATATCTTTCCATCTAAGGGCGAATGCTTCTCCGTGTCTACATCCAGTAAGAAATAAAAATTCAATTAAATTCGCAACTTCTCTTTCGTGTTTTTTATTTGATTCATAAAATGCATTGATAATTATATCTCTCTCTTCCAGAGTATAAGCTTTATAATCTTCTTCCTCTTGTAACTGTTGTGATTTTTTAGGCAGTCGATAAGATTCTTTAATCTCGTTAAAATAATCTCGGTTTATTCCTAAGTTATTGTTAATTGCCCACAAGGAAAGAGAAGACAAAGCACCGTACAAAGTTTTTATTAAGTGCTTACCAGTTTTTTTTGCATTCAATGTATTAATAATTAAACTTGCTGTTTCTTCTCCAAACTCTTGATCTAAAAAAGGTGTTAGCAATGTAGTGTAAGTAGTTTGGTATAGTGTCCTATGTGTTGACTCAGCAATTTGTTGTGTTTGCAGCTTCCAAGCGATATATTTACTCCACAACTCTCCCAATGTAGGCAATGCTCTCGCAGTCGGTAACTGAGTAACAGTGGCTAACATCGGCTTGATATCCAAATACTTAGCTAGGGTAGGATCGAATAATCCTCCGTCTGGATGGTCGATATCAGCTTGTATCCGCCTAGCTATACCATCAGCCCATTGCTTGTTCTCTGGGGTATCACTTCTACCTAATCCTTTATATGCTTGACGTTTGCCGTAGAACTCCTGACTCACCCTAGTACTGAACTGAAGCCGGAGAGAACCTTTGTCAGTTCCTACGTTTACATCGGCTAATCGGCTAGAACCCTTAGTCTTTGGACGTTTTGAGTACATCTAGTAATTCTATAGTAATTTCTATTATTTCAGTTTTTGAATAACTGCTTAAATACTAGAATACCTTATGAGTATCATTTGACGCCTTGGTGTAATCATCTGTCCTTTTTAAGGTCTATCCATATTAAAGTTCTAGCTTGTGCCTTAGTGAAAGTCACAGGAACAATTTTCACTCTATTCAGATCAGATTTAATTGAAAACGTCAATATTATCAAGCATAAGTATTGAATCAAGCAAATACCGTAACTTAACCAATGAGGTCTTAGGTTTAGTTGGCGTATCCTGGAAATGGCATACTGAATCAATGTGTCAGTTAATGCTTGTGTGTGCCAGCGACATCCGGCAGTTAATACAGTGAAAGCAAATGACTAAATCTTCCAATCAAGATATTCTCTCCCCTTGCCCTATCCGCAAACGTCTGTGGTTGTTGGTGTTAAGTCGGGGTAGCATTGCTTTGGGCGGACTTTTACTGTTAGGAGTTGTCGTTGGTATTTGGCGGTTGTGGACTTTTGTCCAAACAGAGTTAACACCCTTGGCACAACAAAGTCTCACGACTACACTTAACCGTCCGGTAAACCTGGGAAAAGTCACACAATTTTCCCTGACGGGAGTGCAGTTTGGAGCTTCAACTATCCCAGCCACACCCACAGATCCAGATCGCGCCGCAGTCGAATCTGTGGAGGTGGGTTTTGACCCAGTGCAGTTAATTTTTAACCGCCACTTAAAGTTAGATGTCACGCTAGTAAACCCGGATATTTATATTGAACAGGATAACCAAGGGCGCTGGGTTTCTACTAACATAGCGTCGTCAGGTGAAGGCGGCGCTATTAAAACCGATTTGGACAAATTACGGTTTCGTAATGCCAAGCTGGCCTTGATGCCGCAGAGGGAAGTAGGGGAAGCGGAGGAAGCAGGGGAACAGGGAGCAGGGAGCGGGGGAGAAGAGTTTTCCCCTCTGCCCCCCGCACCCCGCCCCTCTGCCTCCTCTCCCTTATCCCCTGTGGGATTTTCTCAACTCAACGGTTCTGCCCAACTTTTAGAAAACAACCAATTGATTAGGTTTGAAGTGGGGGGGCAAGCAGACAGTGGTGGTAGTATTTCCATTCAGGGAGAGACACGTTCCAAGGTGCTAGCAGGCAACTTTCAGTTGCAAGCACAAGATTTTCTGGCTGCGGATATTACTCGGTTGATTAAGTTACCAGTGAACTTACAGGCGGGTCGAGCCAATGGCGACTTGTTAGTTAAGTTGACACCAGGACAGCAGACTTTATTGTTTGGTAATGCGACTGTACAAGGGGTAACAGTTCAAATACCCAAAGTCCCGCAACTGTTGAGCAATAGTCAAGGAAACCTGCGCTTCCAGGGAACGGAGGTGCAGTTAAATAATGTTACTAGCAACTACGGCAAAATTCCCCTAGTGGCTACGGGAATTATCGATACTCAAGCAGGCTTTAAGTTGGCAGCGCGTGTAAATGCGGTGAGTTTGGCGAATGCCCAGGAGACTCTCAAGGTAAAACTACCTGTGCCGATCGCTGGACAAGTACAAGCTTCTTTGCAGATTACAGGATCGACTAAAGAGCCAATTCTCTCAGGCTCAGTTGCTACGATCCAAACTGCCCGGATTGATAAAGTTGATTTTAATAGCATCCGTAGTAAGTTTGAGCTTGTTACTAGTTCTTCTTTAATTACCCTGAAAGATATTCAAGGTAAAGCTAAAGTTGGTGGTGACATTACGGGCGCTGGCACAATTCAACTTGGTAAAGCACCCCGACTGGATTTAAATTTCGCCGCCAAAAATGTTCCAGGGGATGCGATCGCAAAAGTTTATGAAACAACACCCACTTTCCAAATCGGCAATGTCTCAGGTACTGCCCAACTTACAGGCGTTCCTACCAATGTCCAAACTGTAGTAAGATTTCAAGCTCCTAACGGAACTTACCCCGGAACTGGTGAAGTTGCGATCGCTCCAAATCGCACCGTTTCTTTCCGCAATGTGGCTCTGAATGTAAGTGGTGGTACAGTCCGGGCAACTGGAAGTTATGCCAATGAGCGTTGGCAAGCTGTGGCTGTTGCCTCTGGAGTAAAATTAGAACCCTTTGTAGACAAAAGTCAATTACAAAATGTCTCTTTGGCGGGGGCACAGTTTAATGGTCGTCTCCTCCTTTCAGGCAGCACAGCACCATTTCAAATTGCCACGATTCGCACTGATGGTGCAGGAGTTCAAATTGGTGGCGGCACAGTTGCAGTTTCTAATCTCCAACTGCAAGACCAAGGCTTTTCTGCTCAACTTGTAGCTAATGGTGTGCGGTTGGGACAAATATTGAAACAGTCTCCCCCAGCTTTAAATAATCCTTTGGCGGGAACCTTCCAAATCGCAGGCAACAGAGATAATTTCAGCCTCAAAACCCTCCGTGGCACTGGTGAGGGTCGCCTTGCTATTGGCGATGGTACGGTTACAGCCTCTAATATTCAAGTGGGTAATGGTGTATATCAGGCGCAAGTTCAAGCAAATAATGTTCCTGTGCAGCAGTTGGCAACACTACCAAAGCAGTTCCAAGGAGGGTTAACTGGTCAGTTCAATGTAGCGGGTTCTGTTGATTCTTTTAAACTGCAAACTATTCAAGCCAGCGGACAAGCGCGGATAAATGTTGGGCGGGGGACGATCGCAGCTTCTAATATCCAACTTGCTAATGGTGTCTATCAGGCGCAAGTTCAGGCTAAGAATGTTCCTGTGCGGCAGTTGGCAGCAGTACCACCACAGTTTAGAGGGACGTTAACTGGTCAAGTAAACGTGGCAGGTTCTGTTGAATCCTTCCAACCGCAAACTATCCAAGCCAGCGGTCAGGGAGAAATAAATATTGCAGGTGGAATCATTACAGCCTCTAATATCCAAGTGGGTAATGGTCTATATCAGGCGCAAGTTCAAGCAAATAATGTACCGTTGCAGCAGTTGGCAGCAGTACCACCGCAGTTCCGAGGGACGTTAACTGGTCAAGCAAACGTGGCGGGTTCTGTAGAGTCCTTCCAACCACAAACTATCCAAGCCAACGGTCAGGGACGGCTGGATGTTGCAGGTGGAACGATCGCAGCCTCTAATATCCAAGTGGCGAATGGTCGCTATCAAGCTGTAGTTGATGCTTCTGGCGTAGAATTAAATCGGTTAAATCAGCAATTACGAGGTCAGTTTGGCGGTCAATTGCAATTAGCTGGCACGCTAGGATCGTCCAAATTAGCTGATGTGCGTGCTGCTGGACAGGTGCAATTATCTCAAGGTCTCCCTGGTCTTGAACAACCCCTGATAGCTGCGATCGCTTGGAGTGGTGAAAGGCTTACCATTGAGCGAGCAACTGCTCCCGGTTTAAGTGTTACTGGTAACATATTAGCCAATGCTAAGGGAGCAGGCATACCGGAAATTACTGCCCTAAATCTCAACGTCCAAGCCCAGAATTACAACTTAAAACAGTTACCAATCAATCTTCCTAATCAGGTTGCTGTGGCGGGAAGAGTAGATTTTAATGGACAAATCACTGGTAAACTGCCCTTGCCAAACGTAGTAGGGCAAATCAACTTACGAGACTTAGTTGTTCAAGATATTGCTTTTGAGCCGTTGTTAACTGGAAACATCGATTCAGCACAGGGACGCGGGTTGAATTTGAACTTGGCAGGAAATAGCGATCGCCTGGCCTTCAATTTAGATGCCAATAATCGCCCGAAATCCTTCTTAGTAAAATGGCAGCAAGCATCAGCCACAGGTAATGTTCAAGGCAATGATTGGGCGCTCAAAGTTGCAAATTTTCCCTTACAACTATTGAATTTGACTCCGCCACCAATTACTCGCCTGGGTACTGGTAAGATAGCTGGCTTGTTAACTGGAGATTTGCTGTTTAATCAGCAGACATTCGCAGCTACGGGAAATTTAGCGATCGCTAATCCGCAAATTGGCCGGGTTCGTGGCGATCGTTTAGCTGCTCAATTCCGCTACGGTGAGGGTAAAGCCACACTCGCCAGTAGCGAATTTGTCAAAGGTAAAAGTAGCTACGCCCTTGTCGGTACTTTTGCTCAAAGCCCTAAAGGCCCTCAACTACAAGGTAAACTGAACGTCAGCCAGGGTGAGATCCAAGATGTTCTAGCTGTAGCACAGGTATTTGAATTACAAGATTTGCAACCCGGTTCAGCAGCCCCGAACTATGGTACAGCAGCGGATCTGACTACCACTCCCCAAGGAGCGCAAAATCAACCCTTAATAAACCAAATCCAACGGTTTTCTGAAATTGAAGCTTTAGTAGCACAACAGGAAGAACAGCGGCTTAATTCCACTCCCATACCAGATTTGGCAGACTTAAAAGGCACTTTCAACGGGGAAGTGGCTGTAAATACAGCTACAGCCAATGGATTATCAGTGGATTTTAATTTCAATGGACAAAACTTTGCCTGGGGTAAAAAAGAAGAACGAAATCGTTATTATACTGCCGACAAAGTGATTGCTGAAGGCAACTTTGAAAACGGTGTTTTGAGTTTGCGACCTTTACGGCTCGAATCTCAAAACAGGCTGATTGCCTTCACGGGTAACGTTGGCGGTGATGAACAATCTGGTCAGCTGCGCGTGAATAATTTTCCAGTACAACTACTGAATAATTTTGTCAAACTACCAATTGGAATTACAGGTAATCTTAATGGTACAGCAGCTTTAGCAGGCAGCATTGCTAATCCCCAAGCTAGAGGGGAATTGCAAATTACAGAAGGAATACTAAATCAAAACAAAATAGAGTCAGCAACAGGAAGTTTCAGCTATGCCAACGGGCGCTTAAACTTTGGTAGTACTGTAGCAGTTGCTGGGCCAAAACCTGTTGATATTACTGGCAGCATCCCTTATAAATTGCCTTTTGCTTCCGTGGCACCAGACAGCGAGCAAATCAGCCTAGATGTGAAGTTGGAAAATGAGGGATTGGCACTGTTAAATGCATTGACTAGTCAAGTGGTATTTGAGAAAGGTGAAGGAGAAATAGACCTCAAGGTACGCGGAACATTGCAAAAACCCGAAGTAGATGGAATTGCTACTATCAATAATGCTACTTTTTCAGCCCAGGCTTTGCCAGGTAAGCTCAGACGTGTCACAGGTAGAGTGCTGTTTAATTTTGACACCATCATAGTAGAAAATCTTCAGGGTAGATTTAGCCGTGGAAAGGTAGAAGCTGCTGGAGAAATTCCCATTTTCAACAATGAGAGCACTATCAAAAATCCCCTGACCGTTAATCTAGATCAACTAGCCTTGAATCTCAAGGGACTTTACCAGGGAGGTGCTAGCGGCAATTTGCAGATTACTGGTTCTGCCCTTAGTCCCATAATTGGCGGTAAAGTAAGTTTATTTGATGGTCAGGTATTGCTAGCAGAATCTACCGACGCTAATACATCTGCAAATGGTGGTATTAGTGTATCACCCACAAAAGCCAATAAGCAGAGTAAACCTGAAATTGGGAATGGGGCTGGAAATTCGTTGAAAACAGCCTTACCGTCAGGCATCGCTAGATTTAATAATCTAGATTTGGAACTAGGCAAAAACGTTCAAATTACCCGTCCCCCTATTCTCAACTTCCGGGCAACTGGTAATCTCATAGTCAACGGTTTAATCAATCAGCCTGTACCTGATGGCACTATCCGGTTAGAACAAGGCGGGGTGAATTTATTTACTACCCAATTTAACCTTGCTCGTGGCTATAAACATACTGCAACTTTTAGCCCCTCCCAACCCCGCGACCCCAACTTAGATATACAGTTATTTGCCAAGGTACTGGACGTAACGCAAAGTAATGACTTCAGCCGGGTAAATACCACGGGTTTATCAGCTTTAGAAAGTGTTCGCGTCGAAGCCACTATCAACGGTCTTGCTAGCAAATTAAATGAAAATCTAGAACTAACAAGCAGTCCGTCACGTAGTCAAACCGAAATTGTGGCTCTTTTAGGAGGTGGGTTTATAGACACTCAAGGACGTGGTGACAGTACATTGGGTCTGATTAACATCGCAGGTTCGGCTGTGTTCAACAATTTTCAGTCAGCTTTTAGCCAGATTGGAAGTACTTTTGGCTTAAGTGAACTGCGGATATTTCCTACCGTTATTTCTGAGAATCCCGAAGCCGGAAGGAGCAGTTCAACGTTGGAATTGGCAGCAGAAGCTGGGGTTGATATTTCTTCTAAAATTTCCGTTTCTAGTATCAAAATTTTAACAACTAGTGACCCCTTCCAATGGGGTATTAATTACCGGATAAACGACGAATTCCGTGTGCGTGCTTCCACTAATTTAACCGATGATAGTCGTGCAGTAGTGGAGTATCAAACGCGGTTTTAAAGAAGTATCTTCAATTATGAATTACTTCCTGTTCCCTCTTCTCCTTGCTTCTCAATAACTTGTCGTACCTGTTTAACATCCAATTCTAATGCTTGGGCGATTTGCTCTATACTTAAACCAAACTTAAGTAGACGGGGTATAGTCTCCAACTTTGTTTCTTCCTTTACTTCTTGGTAAAATTTAGTTTCTCTCCAATCGGTTAATCCAAACATCGCTTCCAACTCCTGCTGAGTTTTGTTTACAAATTTATAGATAAGCATTCTCTATACTAATTCTAAGAGATTGCTACGGTTAGCTTCATCCGTTTGCTGTACTTGATTTATCAAGTTTTTCGCTTGCTGTACGGCTTTATCTTCTGTTGCAACTACTAACTTAATCACACTTAGCCCAATCGAAGACGATGGTATATTATCTAACTCGTTTAAATAAATTATCCGAATTTGCTGTTGAGCTAATGATGTTTGATAAATGAATGGCACGCCTGGGTCGAGACTGCGTTGAGCAAAAAGTAATACTGCTTGCCAGCGACGTTGAGGTTTATATTGGTTTATATACAGGAAAGCTTCTGTTATTATTCGCCAATAAATATCATCATCGCGCTGAAACTGTACCTCAACAAAGTATATTAGGTCTTCTGGAAAGTCAGGTTTTGGTAAGAATAAACCATCGATACGACGTGCTAGTTCTTTGATTTATACCGAGGTAAATTGGTAGTGCAAAGCCAGAGATTGAGATTGTTCCAAAAGTTCAAATAAAACACCTGGAAGAGTTTGAAATAATGTATAAAAAATCGTGTCTGTTTTCATGAACTCTGGATATTTAAATATTTTAAGATTATCGTCGCTAATAGGGCAATATCAGATTGTGATATTATTTCCTTCTTCTTGATTAATAACTAATCGCAAAATTGATAACCCCAAAATTATCAAAAATAGCACTAGCCCAATTGTGCAAGCATAGCTGATTTCTAAATTAGTGAAGGCTTGCTCATATAGATAGTACACAATCGTTTTCGAGCTACTGAGCGGGCCTCCTTGGGTCATAATGTATACTTCTTCAAACACTTTGGTGGCAGAAATAGCCGAAATTACCGCCACTAGTGCTAAATACGGCTTCATCAAAGGTATGGTAATATCCCAATGTTTGCTGATACCATCAGAGCCATCGATCGCAGCAGCTTCGTACACATCAGCGGGAATTGATTGTAACCCCGCTAAATAAATCACCATGTAGTAGCCTAGTCCTTTCCACACGGTGACAGCCATGACGCTGGCGAGAGAAATTGGTACAATACCAAAAATTTTTGCTGGGCTAGTTAGCCAAGGAATGCCTTCTGGAAAAAGCCCCAAAGCTTTCAGCAACTGATTCAGTAATCCGTTTTCTGCATACAGCCATTTCCAAGCTATTCCCGCAACCACCATTGAAATTACCACTGGGGTGTAGTATGCCGATCTAAACCAATTCATCCCCCGCAGTTTCTGATTTACCAATATTGCCAGTACTAAGGGAGCAATTACTAAAATTGGTACTACACCCACAAGATATAGAAAAGTATTTTCCAAGGTTTTCCAAAAAACTGCATCCTTCCAAAGCTTGAGGAAGTTGGCAAAACCTATCCATTGTGGCGGCTGGGCAATATCTTCATAGCTAGTAAAGCTGAGGTAAAACGCTTGCAGTGCAGGCCAAAAGACTGTTAAACCCAAAAGAACTAAAGCGGGTAGTAAAAATAAATAGGGGGTCAGTCGCTGCTTGATAAATATCCAATTTTTAGGCATCAATTGATTCATATAAGGTCTAATAGTTGTTTTGGCTTTGTCAAAATCTTTAAAAACAAGAATTTGGGGATGTGAGTAGATTTAAGCTTCAATATTCTAAAGGCATATATTTGCGTAGCGCTAATTAATAACTCGGAGATAAACTGCAATGGAAACTCAGCACAACCCGCCAATTGAACATCAAAATGTCCCCATAAACCACCGTGGACTACATGACTTTTTGTACAGTTCAGATGATGAACACGTTGCCACTGAGGTGAGTATAACTCCTGAACTGGCAAACAATGGCACTGAAATCATTGACCTTGAGGCTTGGAGTGCAGCTGCTCAGAACGCTAAAATTGCAGGTGTTTACGCAGTATTAGACGCAGAACGCAGTACGCAGTACATTGGCTATTCTCGGAATGTGTTGCTTTCCCTAAACGGTCATCTTCGGCAAAATGGTCAGCAAAAGTGTGCTTTTGTGCGCGTGCAAGCATTCAAATTCCCGAAGCGTCAAGAAATGGAAGATTTGCGAGATGCGTGGATAGCAGAACTCGAAAGTACACCACCTGGTAATGCAACTGATGGCGATATGTGGGCTAGTACGGTAGGGGAAGCTGCAAAGGCGGTAATGTCAGAGGCGGAACGTCAAGCTTACGAGGAGAAAAAGCTAAAACTGCGGAAAGCAATGGCTGACACAAGCCTTTCTAAAGAGTCAGAAACAATAGATGCGAGTATAGCCGAACGTCAGCGTCAACTTGAAGCTGCTGTGACAAATGATGACTGGAGTGTAATTATCGACGCACAGACACAAGAAACCAAGTCTTAGGATGAGTGTTCAGTCCTCTGGTTATTTCTCCACTTGGATACCCCATCCTGTAAATGGATGGGGTATCCAAGTGTTTGGATGAATGTTTTTGCTGGCTTTGCATAGACGCTATGCAGTTTTGGGGATCTGTCTTAAGGTGGTTTTTTGCTCATCACTTTTAACTATCGTTTTGAAAATAAAGAATATTTGCTCCTATCGTTCAACCAACGTACATTAAAAGCTATCAGGCAAAACACAGACCCAAGAGGTGCAATATGAATGAACCTATCTCACTAATAAGTTTTGTGCTAAAAAGCTTAAAGTGATTGAGAACTAAAAACGAAAAATAAAGATTTTCAAGCACATTTTACGAAAAGAAGTAGGAATTTTTAGAATAGTGGGATAGCTTCAAGTGTTATTTCAGTTCATCAAAAATCAATCTCAACATCTTCAGCGACTTGTGAGGTCTTTAATAAATCAGCATCTTGAGGAGGATCGGAGAATTTTCTTAGATAGGAATCCAGTTCAATCAGAGTCTGATTTCATTGCAACCTGCTTTCAGGTGTCTTCTAATAAGCAACAAGAGGTTGCAATTGCTATTCGTCGTGCGATTGCCAGTTTAGGGAATATTGAAAGTGAGTTTATTAGAGCTGAAGTATCTTTTGAGGAGCTAGATATACTTCCATTTTGGAACTTGTGTGGAGAAGCTGGTTTTAACTCAACAATATTTATTGAAGCGATTAAATCAGAACTTCATGTTCAATTCACAGAAGAACAACTCAAACTATCGACTGTGAGAGATCCAGACTTAAACACACACATGAAAATTTCTGAATTCGTCAATGAGTTTTATCACTGGTATAATTCGCTTAGTGATTATTAATACTTAAGTAATAGATACAGCCAGTAACCCAAAACACTTCCACAGAAGAACTGACTCGCGGACAACGCCTTGCCGATAAATTTGCAACGCAAGTAAGTTCTTAGGGAGGCAATAAATCAACCCTAGCCTAGACACGCCAGCATGAAGATTGAGGAGAGATAATAATGAACCTTAGACAGCAGAAATAGCACAAACCTGTAATCCAACAGGTGTGTGAATAATTACAGATTCTACTCCGAAGACTTGTGCGATCGCATTTGGTGTCAGAACTTGTTCGGGTGTACCAACTTCCCAAATATGACCCTGTTTTAATAATGCAATGCGGGAACTATACCGCGCCGCTAAATTCAGTTCGTGTAAAACTGTGACAATAGTTAATTCCTGCTGCTGATTCAGTTCTTTAAGCAGTTCTAATAATTGCAATTGATAGTTGATATCTAAAAAAGTTGTCGGCTCATCTAATAGTAAAACTTTTGGTTCTTGCGCCAGCGCTAGAGCTAAAAAAGCCCGTTGTCTTTCACCGCCTGAGAGTTCTTCGACTAAGCGATCGCTCAATTGTTCTAGTTGCGTCTTTTTAATTGCAGCTTCAACTTTAGCCCAATCTTTGGCGTTTAATTCCCATTGCCACCAAGGTTGATGTGGCGTGCGTCCTAAACTTACTAATTGTCGCACTGTTAAGCCAACAGGAACCGTTTGTTGTTGCGGTAATAATGCCAGTTTCTGTGCAACTAGATTTGGAGGTTGAGAGTGAATTGCTTTGCCATCAAGTAGCACTGTTCCCTGCTGAGGGGAGAGAATACGACTCAGCAATTTGAGTAAAGTTGATTTACCTGAGCCATTAGCACCAACTAAACTCAACCATTCTCCTGTTTGCAGAGTGAGGTTAATGTCTTGAACAATTGGTACTAACGTGTAACCGCCTGTGAGATTTTGCAGTTCGAGTGGCATTTCAGAAGTTCAAAAATCAAAAAGGAGAAACTTAATTTTACAGGATTTGAGTGGATTATTTAGCATCCTTATCCCCGGTTCAATTCAATTTCTCTCTAAGTAGAGCAATTGGCGTGAGACGCTTTGGCGGATGGGGAGCTAGTCCATTGCGAACTTTCTCAAAGTTGAAGTAAGTGGCTCCCCATAAGCTACTAGCATGGGTTGGCGGTATCTTCTGGGGCTAAATATCACTAATACCAAGGGTATTGGAATATGGCTTAACCTGTAAATACAAGTGTTCCCATATGCCAACACCATCAGTTTAGCGATTCGATAACCGATTTTCTTAAGATTAGTGTAATGAAGTATCGATCTAATAACGGCGATAAACCTGGTTAATTGGCCTGTTTTTTAAGACTGAATCGGTGTTCTAAGAGGAGAAGTAACTGCCAGCCCAAGTTACCCATTTGTGGGATAACCCTATATTTAAAACTCCCTCTGTTTTCTCTTGTTCAGTAATGATTGCTCCTGTTAAATCTGCACCGCTGAGTTCTGCCTCATTGATGTTACTACCAATCAAATTTGCCTTCCTGAGATTGGCATCTCTCAAATCCGTTCCACTCATTTGCGCTTCGCTGAGGTTTGCATCAACCAGGTTTGCCAAAGATAAATTGGCACTCCGCAAATCTGCTCGACTCAGGTTAGTTGCTTTTAAATTGACCCTCATCAGGTCTGCACCAATCAAGTTTACCTCACTCAAGTTGGCTCCACTCAAATTAGCTCCACTCAACTCTGCATCAGTTAGATTTGCCCGACTTAGGTTACATCCACTCAAGTTGGTTTGACTGAGATTGGCACCACTCAAGTCAGCTTCGGCCAAATTTGCACCACTCAAGTCAGTTTCGGTTAGATTTGCCTGATGCAGATTTGCCCCATTGAAATTTCGTTCTCCTGCTGCATATAGATTCAAAAGTCTGTTAGCGTCCATATTGTCACCTCGCTATGTCTGTAGGTAAAAACGCCCAGTTTGAATTAACACTACCCAAACCACACCAAAGACAATTTATTGAGTTGCCAGCAACGCGGATTTTAGCTAAAACTTGTAGTTTTATTTTGCTTTAGGTTTCAACATTTTGAACATTTACTTAATGGAAATAAATCAAACATTACATATCGTCTTTATCCAACGGTTTGAAGACTGAATGCTTCGTTTTTGGGTAGCAAATTAGAAATCTGGCCAATCTGCCTTTACAACCTGTGGATAGCAGTAATACTTCAGAATGCTTTCCCCTCTGTCCCCAATCTATTGGGCGACTTTCTCAGGAGACGCCCCTTCACTAATTGCCCAGGTTGCAAAGGTGCAGCAGCCCGTTGCTTAATAATTCCCCTATTTATTGCCGCACAATAAGCCAAACCGAATTAACCCACGCTGATAACCGCGACGCATTAATCCCAGCGATAATGCCCCTTGGATGGTAGTCCAACCAGCATTTAGTAAGCCCCAAAGCGCTTGGGGAGTGAATGCGGAATCAATCACCACATTCCAAAAGGGGGCGACAGCGGTTGACCAATCAGCGGTGCGGATATTATGTAATGGTAGCTGATGTGCGATCGCTTCGTACTCTGGCAAAGAAATCACATAAGGCAAACAATACACCCGATAAATATCCTGCAAATGCTTTTCCTCATCCGCCGTTAGTGGAGACTCATCAGTTGCTCGATGACACCAAGTCACCATAATTAACTTGCCACCAGGCTTCAATACTCGGTAGCACTCCTGGAGAAACTTGGTTTTATCTGGCATATGTTCGCCGCTTTCCAGCGACCAAACCAAGTCAAAAGAATTATCAGCAAAAGGCATTGCTTGAGCATTGGCCACTTGGAACTGTGTTCTCAGGCTCAAATTAGTCTCTAAGGCGCGTTCCGTTGCTCTCGCGGCTTGCACAGGACTCAATGTAATCCCTGTAGCCTGAGCATTAAACTTTTGTGCGAGGTATAAAGAACTGCCGCCAATGCCACAACCCACATCTAAGATATTTTCTGCTGCTTGTACCCCTGCCCAATTAAGTAGTTCTTCAATTAAATCAATTTGAGCCTGACGGCGGTCTTTTTTCTGGGTACCGTCCGCGCCATAGTAGCCGTGGTGCATGTGTTCGCCCCAAATCTGTTCCCACAGCCCGGAGGAAGCATCGTAAAATTGCTGAATTTGCTGATAAAGTGTTGGACTCATGAAAAAAGCAGTGTTAAGACAAAGCCGAATTTAAAAAAAAACATACACATAGGCTACCATGTGTGTTTTTAATTAAAATAGGGTCTTTTGGTTTGTAAGGATAATAAAGTCCGGTTTCTCTTGCCTGGAAAAATTTACTTATTTTACCTTAATAAGCCGGGAGCATCCCAAATGTGCAAGTTTATCTTTATAGGGTATTTGGACTTAGGCGGAGAATGAAATAACGAACCGCAAAGGACGCAAAGAACGCAAAGGAAAGAGGTTTCTAGAGATTTTCTGTACCAGTCCTGTGTCTTTTGGCCAAATTGGGGATGCTCCCTAATAAGCTGCCTTTGCTCTCATTTGCATACCGGATGTTTCCGAGATGGCTAGCATGATTGAGTTTTGAATTTTCAATTATCAATTAATTATGACTGTTGCTCGCACAATTTGTTTGGGATTTCTAGCTGTCATTGCTGTAGGTACTATTCTGTTGATGATGCCTTTTTCGACTAGCAATGGTACGTGGAACGATCTGATTGTGGCATTATTCACCTCGACATCCGCAGTTTGTGTCACAGGTTTATCAGTAGTTGATCCTGGTACTTATTTTTCCTTTTGGGGCCAGTTGTTTATTACGCTATTAGTTCAGATTGGCGGTTTGGGCTACATGACAACTACCACATTTCTCATTTTGCTCATTGGTCGTAGGTTTGATATGCGGCAAAAAATAGCGATTCAACAAGCTTTAGACCGACCGGGGATGAGTGGTAGCGCCCAAGTAATCCGTTCAATTATTGCCACCACTTTAATTTTTGAAATTACAGGTGTATTTTTACTTCTACCAGCTTTCGTTCCTGAATATGGATGGAGTCAGGGACTTTGGTTAGCAATTTTTCATAGTATCAATGCTTGGAATAATGCTGGTTTTAGTTTATTTAAAGATAACTTAATTGGTTATCAGTCATCCTCCTTAGTAGTCTTCACCATTACAATACTAATTGTATTTGGGGGAATTGGGTATCAAGTAATTTTGGAAATGTACCTTTGGTTGCGCGATCGCATTTTAAAACAATCTATTAAAATCCAAAGATTTTCTCTAGACTTTAAAGTTGCAACTAGCACAACTGTTATATTATTATTAATAGGATTTATTGCATTTTTTTGTATAGAAATCAGAAACCCTGAAACATTTGGTTCTTTAAATTTACGCGACCAAATATTAGTAGCTTGGTTCCAATCAGTTACTCCTAGAACTGCTGGTTTTAACACCATCGATATTGGCAAAATGACCACTGCTGGTCTATTTATTACGATTGCACTAATGTTTCTTGGTGCAAGTCCAGGTGGTACAGGAGGAGGACTGAAAACAACAACCTTGAGAGTCTTGACTAGTTGCACAAAAGCTATTCTCCAGGGGAAAGAAGAAGTTTTATTGTACGATCGCAAGATAGCAACATCTTTAATTTTGAAAGCTGTGGGTGTGTTGGTGGGTTCAGTAGCAACCGTGATTTTAGCCACTATTTTAATAAGCCTCACAGATCCAACATTAGATTTTATTACAATTTTGTTTGAAGTGGTATCAGCCTTCGCCACTGTAGGGCTTTCTACAGGCATTACAGCAAGTATTTCTACAACAGCAAAGCTCATCTTAATTGCCACAATGTACGTTGGACGAGTAGGTATTTTACTACTGATGTCCGCTATACTAGGAGACCCCCGCCCCACTAGAATTCGCTATCCTGAAGAAAATTTACTCGTGGGATAATTAGGAAGAGGAAGTAAGGATCGGCAAGTGGAGAGAAGAATAATTCTTGAAAACTGACTAATGACTAACAACTAAACTGATAAAATATACATTGGATGGCAAAAAATAAAATTTTTAATTAAAGCTGTATGAGCGTTTTTTGCCCTAAATACAGGGAGCCATAATAAGGATAACAACGGTGAATCTGTCATCATTAAGTTTTTTTCGCAGTTTACGTAAAGATAACCAGCAATTTGCTGTAATTGGGTTAGGTCGCTTTGGTCGATCTGTCTGTTTTACACTGCACAATTTTGGTTATCAAGTACTGGCAACAGATATTGATGAAAAACGAGTTTCAGAAGCATTGACTGAGGGAATAGTTGATCATGCTTTGCAACTAGACTCTACAGAACCAGCCGCACTCAAAGAAGCAGGAATTTTTGAATTTGATACTGTAATTGTAGCGATTGGCAACTACGTTCAGGAAAGCATTATAACCACCCTAAATGTGAAAGAGGCTGGTGTACCCCACGTAGTTGCCAAAGCTTCTAGTGAAGTTCATAGTAAACTGTTGCGGCGAGTCGGAGCAGATCATGTGGTTTTTCCGGAGTATGAAGCGGGTTGCGCCCTAGCACGTACCCTTACCAAACCTGCAATTCTAGATCGGTTTGACCTAGACCCAGATAACAGTATTGTAGAGGTGATTGTGCCTGATGAATTTCACGGCAAAACAATCACTGAGCTTCAACTTCGTAACCGCTATGGTTTAAATTTGTTAGCAGTGAGCCAGGATGGGAAATTTCAAATTAATCCTGATTCCACCAAACGTTTAGAGCGTGGTTCGGCAATGGTAGTTATTGGCTGCAACAAAGATATCAATCGTTTACCGATTTAAAAAAGTTAGGAGTTATTAACTATCAATAAAAATAAAAGCGCCAGTCGCTAGAATTTATGCTGAATTCTGACGACTGGCGGATGAGTAGAAAGTTTAATACCTCCGCCTCTACTGGCGTTCTACATTGAGGTAGCTGTGTAAAACTCTATTTCAACAATTTTGAGTCATGAATTCTGACTTCTAATTTCTTCTTTTATTCCTAACTGTGATTTTTTATTGTCCGGGACTCGTTGAAGTAGGCTGTGATTCAAATATTATAGGCACATCACCAGGGTTCGCGGGCGTTTTTGTAGAAGTTTCTGGTTGATTTGGTGTTTGTAATACATTCTTTGTAGAATCTGGAGTTTGGGCAGGAGTAGCTGTTTGACTGGCTTGAGGTTGCTGTTGCCCAGCTTTTTGAGCAATTTGCTGCATTAGCTGTTCAATTTTCTCGGTTTGCTCAATGTTCCCTTGCTCGCGATATTCGTTATGGGCACGTTTCAGTACTCCACTGGCTTTCTTGATGTCGCCCTGATTATATAAAGTTATTCCCAAGTTATAGTAAGCTGAGGCATTTTTAGGATTTAGGCGAATAGCTTGCCGATAAACAGAAATAGCTTCAGAACTTTGACCATGAATTGCTAGCAAATTTGCCATATTGTTGTAAGCTGTGGCATTTTTAGGATCTAGCTGCAAGACTTGGCGATAACTAGCGATCGCAGGTTCTATTTGACCTTGTTGTTGCAAGGCGATCGCTAAGTTAAAATAAGCATTGGTATTGCTGCTATCGAGATTAATTGCTTGCTGGTATGCTGCGATCGCTTCCTGTAGCTGTCCTTGTTCGTACAGCGCCAAACCCAGATTATACAGCGCTGTTACCCTTGTGGAATCTATCACAAGGCTCTGGCGATAAGCCGTAATCGCTCCATTTTTATCTCCTTGTCGGTGCAAGGCTAATCCTAAGTTGTAATAAGCTTCACTAAAATTGGGATTAATTTTTATCGCCTCTGTATATTCTTGTAAAGCTAGATCCAGGCGATTTTGCTCCATGAATATATTACCCAGATAATTCCGTGCTGCTCCAAGATTAGGATCTCGCTGCAAAGCTTGGCGAAAGGCATATTCTGCCCCCTGTAAGTCTTTGCGGTTATAGCGTGTGACTCCCTGCTGGAAAAAGCTCGCTGCTTCAAGATTTTGAGAAATTGCCGTTTCTGCCAGCAGTTTGCTTCCTGGGAAATTAGTAATTGTCGGTGCAGCCAAAACTAAAAACGCAGAGCAAGCAAACAGAAGTCCGAGCAGTGGCTCTTGCTGAACGGGGCTTCGGTGAAATGTCACCTTAAATAACCAATGCAACCACTGATGAGGTTGAGATTTTTTAGACATGAGTGGCATAGCTGTACTTGTTTATATGTTTATTAAGTAAGAGTACCCACCACAGCATAAAAAATTACAAATCAAAAAATTAAGAATTCCTCATTCCCAAAGCATCCCACTTTTGTAAAAACACCCCTGTCATTGTTCGCTTGGTCTGCGTACCTAAATTAGTGCGATATTCTAAAAATTACTCGGATTCGATATTGCAATTCTCTAAAAAAAGTAAAATTTGCTGCTGTTCGGCAAATTTAAACTAACTCAATTAGAATATACCCAAATCGGTAATCTCCTCATTTTCCTTGTTTCTCAAAGTTTATAGCTTTTCATGACAGTTCAAACTCCAGGAACATTTTTATAAAACCCACAAATAATTGCAGTAGACGGATTAAAACTTCAGTGGACTTTTATGGCTTCCGGCAAAATTAGCATGGCATCGCCGAATGAATAAAAACGATATCCAAAAGCGATCGCTTCGTTGTATATATTCAATAACCGTTGTCTGCCAATTAGCGCACTTACCAACATCAGCAAACTGGAACGTGGCAGGTGGAAATTGGTAATCAAACCATCCACCACCCGCCATTGGTAGCCGGGATAAATAAACAAGTCTGTTTTGCCACAAAATGCTTGTAAATTCCCAGATTGAGCCGCCCCTTCTAGAGCACGTACTGCCGTTGTTCCCACAGCAATAATCCGACCGCCAGCTGCTTTAGTGGCGCGGATTTGCTCGACTGTGGCGGCGGGAACTTCAATCCATTCTTCGTGCATCTGGTGGGTAGTTACGTCTTCCACTTCCACAGGGCGAAATGTACCTACACCTACGTGTAGCGTTACAAAAGCTTGATTGATTTGGCGATCGCGCAACTTTTGTAATAGTTCTGGGGTAAAATGCAATCCTGCCGTAGGAGCTGCGATCGCTCCTGGCTGTTTAGCATAAACTGTCTGATACTGCTCATCAGCAGCTTCTGAGGTAGTGATGTACGGTGGTAGCGGTACTTCACCAAATACCTCTAACAATTGCACCAAAGACTTTCCTTCTGGCATATCAAATTGCAACAAACGCCCCCCGGTTGCTGCGTCTGTTTCTAGAACCGTAGCGGTGAGATAAAGACTCTTTACTGGATAGGAATCTTCTCCATCTTTAATGCCCAATTGCCTTGCTTCAAAAACAATCTTCGATCCCGGTTTGAAGCGTTTTCCTGGCTTAACTAAAGCTAACCAACAGTTATATTGCCGTTCTTCCAACAGCAATACCTCGATTTCGGCACCAGTGGATTTATGGCCATAAAGCCGCGCTGGAATAACTTTTGTATTGTTCATAACTAATAAATCACCAGAGCGCAGTAATGCAGGCAAATCATGAAAAATCTGGTGCAGGGGCGCTATTTCGGTGCCTGTGGTGGGAGAATTAACCACGAGTAACCGCGAACTATCTCTGGGAACTGCTGGGTTTTGGGCAATGAGTTCTGGAGGTAGTTTGTAGTCATAGCCAGCTACCGAGCAATCTAATTCAAAATCTTTTTCTTGTGGGCGAGAGGTATCTTTCAAATTGGCTTGTCTAGTTTTTGCTTTATTTAGTATTTATACTCACCTTAAAAAGCTGCTTTGAGCTTTTCCTTCTAAAGGAACTTTAAGGCATCTTCGCTCAATTTTCTCGCTAGGCTATAAGATTGTTACTATTAAGTAACACGGAAAAATTAACATAAAAATTGGGTAAACCTCCCCATCTAAAAACGGGGGCTTCTACCCTACCGGGAACAGGCACTGATTGACGAATATAGATATGTAGGATTGGCTTTGATCCCAAGCACCAACAAACATGGAATACTTGTACTATCTGGCAAATGCCAGTCTAACCCTGAGGGTCGTTCAACACCTGCACGCTAGACCCCAGACACCAGTTTCGTTCGTCACCGTAATTCATCAAATTGATGGCTGGGTGGTTAGGATCAAACTCAGAGGTCAAGTTTCGCCTCAAGAAGATGGCGACTTTCGGGCTTTTCTAAATGAATTAGGAATTAGCTATGAGCCGCCAATGAGGGTGCAAATGGCACTTTGGAGTTTGGAAGCGGGACAGTGCCCTGTGGACGTGATGCGCCGCTATCAGGTTGCGATCGTCTCTCATGGTAGCCCAGAGAGAGACGAAATTGAAGCATTCCGGCAACAGTTTGTCCGGGGCTTAGGCTATTGTCCAGAAACTTTGGCGTGACACTATTTGGTTGTAACGCCACTACAAAATTATTGGTTATTGGTAATCAAGATATTTTATCTATTACCGATTAACCATTATCAATGTAAGAGTCGAAAGCTGCGGGAATATATTCTTGCAGCTTAAATTTGTGTCCGGCGGCTGATGAAGTAGCTAGAGCTTCCTGGGTTGCTGTAACCCCAGTGATAATTTTTGATATCCTTTGACAGTAGACAATAGCAACATCAAATCGACAAGAATAATCTGCCTTCTCAGGGCACTGAGCTAAGAATATTCCAGCCGTCCGCCAGATTTTTGCTTGTTTTTGTGGGGTAATTGCGCTTCTTCCCCCTGCATCCCAGCTGCCTGAACTGCGGGTTTTGACTTCCACAAATGCTAGTAATGAATGCTGAGTGCTGTTAGCGGTGGGGCCTTGAGCCAGTGAGAAATTCTTCCCCTGCTCCTTTGCTTCCCCAGATTCTCCACCATGTTGGGCGATGATATCGATTTCTCCCCAGCGGCTAGTAAAGCGACGATGGAGAATTATCCAACCAGTAGCTTGCAACCATTGGGCTACTAGGTCTTCTCCTAATTCACCAATATCTTGATAATGCATATAAACTTTAGTATTATCGGTTATTTAATTCAACAGGAAAATAATAGTTTCTAGCAGTTACCCGAAATCATCCTCCCATGATGTGCTTATTCTTCACTGGCTGGCGTAGCATTCCCAACAGTCAAATTGAAGTAAACATAATTGGGGTAAATATCCATAATTTGGCCATGTTCGACATATATGCCACCACCGCATTCCAGAAAGTTGATGAAAGGCTCATAAGGATCAGGAAGACCATTCGCCGGAACTGCACCAAATTCCCGTAGACGACACCAAAATAAATAATTACATACCCCTTGCACAACATGGACACTACCACGCCTAGTTGGTATCCGGTCGCTGTTGTATAACTCTTCCAGCCATTGCATTAGGGGAGACGGGAGTTCAATGTCAGGGCGAATCTGGAGAGCAAGATTTTGAAAAATATCCTTCTGTTCGCTGTGCAAAAACTTTACCCATTGTCTGACCCGCGACAGAAATTCTAACATCAGTTCTGTAAGTCTTTCGTCTTTCTCCCCCATTCCCAGCGTATCCCACTGAATAGCCTGAAGTCGTGCGAAGGCAATGTTCAAATCATCGTATGAATTTGAATTAGTATTCATAAAAATATTTTTAAAGGATTTTTGCGCTAACATCTCCGACTCAAGGATAATCAGATAGAGGAGGGTTCGCCATTGGCTAAAAATCGTATGAATTCTAAGTTAAGCGCCCGAATTTGGGCAACCATACTCAGCTTATTGCTGTGGGGAATAGTTGGTATCACCGCAACCGTGGGTTTTGCTCCAACAGCTTTGGCACTTGAATATAATAAAGAAATTTTGGTCGAAGCTGATTTCTCAGGGCGTGATTTAACAGATTCCAGCTTTACCAAAGCTAATCTTCGCCAGAGCAACTTCAGCCACGCTAATTTGCAGGGTGTCAGTTTCTTTGCAGCAAATTTGGAATCTGTGAATTTGGAGGGAGCTGACTTGAGAAATGCCACTTTAGACTCAGCTCGTTTAGTTAGAGCAAATTTGACAAATGCACTCTTGGAGGGTGCTTTTGCCGCTAACGCCAGATTTGATGCTGCAATCATTGATGGGGCAGATTTTACTGATACCCTGCTGCGTTCCGATGAGCAAAAAAAATTGTGCAAGCTTGCCAAAGGAACTAATCCCATTACAGGACGAGATACGCGTGACACGTTGTTTTGTCCTTAATAAGTAGAAGGCAGGAGGCCTCCTGCCTTCTTAATGAACGCCTACCAACCACGGGCACCAATCTTTTGACAAACAATTTTCATTCCTTTGCCTGGTGAAGAACTTGCTACAAAAGGGATTTCTCCTTTCTCTTCATCCTCTTCAAGTAGCTGTCCTTCTGGCCCGTAAATGGCAATGCGATTGCGAAAAAGCCGCGATTCTGTGCACGATGCATTGAAGGTAGTCTCGAAGATGCCATCTCCATACATCCCATAAAGCTTGTATGTTGTGCCCTTAATGGTTTCCGTATCCAAAGCTACACTGTTTCCCAATTTATCATGCCCTACAGTAATATATCTTTCTGCATCTTGGGCGAATACACTGCCACTGCTCAATAAAATAGCGATCGCTCCCACCATCCCGCCTATCTTAAAACACATACGCTTTAAAAATATAAGATTTCATATATTTTTATCCGCAATCAAATCGGTTCTAGCAGGGTAAAAGTACTGAAAATAAAAAATTGCACGGTATTGTACTAGTTAGACCGAGCAAGCAGAACAAAAAGCTATTTCTACACCTGAAGGTTCTCTTGAAAGAATAATCAGGCTCATTCTTGCCTGAAGTCCAACTACAGTCCCGTGTATCACTGTGCCGTCCTGAGCAATGTACCATCAACTGCATACACGGCATCAAAACCAATTCTTTCTCCCCAAAGTGCTGCATCGGTTTGCTTGGATCGTAATCGAAGACTCGTTTCGACTAAATCATCACCGATTTCGTAATCTCCTGTTTCAACATTAATCGAGATAATTTTGCCAATGTTCTCTTGTGTCTCAACTTTGGCACGGATACTTTTTTGATAGAGTTCTTTTCCACGTCGGGCGACCTTAGCTATTGAGCGTAGAGTGGGACATAAATAAATCCCTTGTTTACAGCTGCTCAATTCTTCACTTCATTGTAGAGCAGAAGATACAGAGGTTAGAGAGCAATGCTTGGTTTTGTAGGAGTTAGGAGAGCGATCGCCTCAAAGCAGCAGAGGAAAAAAATGCTTTGAAAAACTCTAAAGTAAGAAACTACCGCACAAAATTTCTTACTTTATTTAGCATAGACAAGCTATATCAATGGTTTTGAGCGCCATTCTCTAGCACAGCACCCTTCTTGCGCGGTCGAGGTTTATTAAATTTCTTAATGTACAATTTTCCCAATTCCGCACAGTGACACCTTACACAAAATTGTGGGAATTATAAGTTTGAAATACAAATTGTATTCATCCACAAAAACTTGCATTCCAAAAAAAGAGAATATTTATGGAGTATAAAGAGTATGAATCGTTCAATCTTGAGCAACTGAGAAAAAAAGATACTCACTTTTGCCCGAAGCCTCCCTTTCAGCATCAAGTCGAGGCGTTTAAAAAACTCAGTAGTACATTTAAGCTTGACAGTAAAGAACCGAGGAGTGGACTATTAGTACTTCCAACAGGTGCGGGCAAAACATTTACAGATGTTAAGTGGTCGTGTGACCATGTAATCCCTAAAAATATTAAAATACTTTGGTTAGCTCCTTCGTTTTATCTACTGGATCAAGCATTCTCTACTTTTTGTGAAAATGCCAGAGATATTTCACATTCTAAAAAAACATTGAATATTAGGCGCGTTTCCAGCAATCCTTCTCATGCCAACGCATCATCTATCAAAATAACCGATGATATTGTCATTATGACAATACAAACAGCTATCAGTAATTTACACCCTGATGCTCTAGACGGTTTGGGTAATAAAGCTAAGACAGCTTTTAGAAAATTTATTGAGGATTCTAAAGAAACAGGACTTTTTGTAATAGTTGATGAAGCTCACCATTCACCGGCTTATGGTTGCAGAAATTTATTGATTGGTGAAAAAGGACTTCGAGAGCTAGTACCCAATTCAAATATACTTGGTTTAACAGCTACACCAACTTATACAGATAAGTCTAAAAGAGGTTGGCTACGGAAAATATTTCAAAATGAAGATAATGGAGTTATTTATCAAGCTGATAAAGAAACTTTAATAGCACAAGGTATTTTAGCTAGACCTAATTACATTCAAGTGTCAACTGGCACGGAGATGGAAGTTGATGATAGATTATATGACCGATTAGTTAAACAACATAAAGACCTTCCTGAATCAATTATCGAAATTCTTGCAAAAGATAAACATAGAAACAATTTCATAGTAAATAGTTATGTATCTAAAAAAGATACTTATGGTAAAACTATTATCTTTGCTGACCGTTGGTTTCAATGTGAATATATAAAGAATAAACTTGTTGATGAAGGCATTAAAGCAGATGCAATTTATTCGCGTATAGATGCTGATCCAGATTCGGCAGATGCAAGAAATAAACGTAAAGAAGATGACAATAAAAGAATTTTAGATGATTTCAAAAGTGATAAACTTGATGTTTTAATCAATGTAAGAATGTTAACAGAAGGGGTTGATGTTCCCAATGTTAAAACTGTATTTATTACTCGCCAAACAACAAGCTCAATTCTAATGACTCAAATGATTGGTAGAGCTTTACGTGGGAAAAAAGCAGGAGGGAGCAGCAGTGAGGCAAATGTTATTTTATTCTTCGATGACTGGAAACGTTTAATTGATTGGGTTAACCCAGAAGATGGCGATACTAAACTTGATGATGAAAAGCCTGATAAAGGAGAATATTATCCACTTGAATATATATCAATTCGTCTAATCGAAGAATTATCGAAGTCAATTGTGAATAATGAAGTTCATCCAATAGAATACAAGAAAATATTTCCTATTGGATGGTATAAAACTGAAATTGTATATGCTAACTCTGATAATGACAATGACTCAATGGAGCCATTTACCGAATTTGTCATGGTCTATGAACATACACAATCCAAGTTTGAGGCTTTTATTAGCTCTATTACTGACCCAAAGCTACTAGATGAATGGTCTAAAGAGTATCTTGATGATAAATGGATGCAGCCTCAAGTTGAAGAATGGATAGATAACTATTTTGACGATGAAACTGATGACATTGGCAGAAGACTTAATTCAGATTTAATTAAGATCGTTCGTCACATCGCTCAAGATGATCTACATTCTAAACCCCCGTATCATTCCTTTGAAGAAAGAGAAATCTATGACTTAGATAAAATTGCTCATGAGCTAATTAATTTTTCAAATCCAGAACTAAACAACTATGTCAAGCAAGAGTTTTCAAAAGCTGGAATGTTGTGGGAAACTTTCTATAAAACACCAAATCGTCTTCTAACAGCCCTTCAGTTGGTTATCAATAAAATAATGACTGATGGAGATGGTAGTAAAGCACCTACATCTACATCTAAGCGTACACCTCAACCACCGAGGGAACTCACGGAAGAAGAAAAAGAACAAGTAAAAGAGCGAGACGGTTATGCTTGCCTATGTTGTGGAGTCAAGGCAGAAGGTAAATTACAAATCGACCATATTAAACCGTTTTCTATGGGTGGAGAAACATCTATAAAAAACTCACAAACTCTGTGTGTTATTTGCAATAGATGTAAAGGCAGGAATGAAATTGATTTTCAGTGCAAGACAACAAAATTGAGTATTGCCAAAAAACTGGATTTATCATTTAGAACAGAAAGTCAATATTCTGTGAGGACTCTAACAAGAGTAATTAATTTATTTTACCATTGCAAAGCAGTTGACAAAATAGAATGGGACAGATCCACTCGCGGCTACAGTATATATTTACACCCAGGCAATAATTGTAAATGGTTACTTAAACATAAAGTGGAACTTCTCAAATATGTTCAAGATAAGCTTGGTCGTCAGGCTTACAACATTGAAGTTACTACAAAGAAATAAATGTAGCGAAAGGAGCGATCGCACTCCACCAAATACAATGAGGAACTAGTTGTACCTCCAAATTTATCTCACGCTCCTAAACCACTCAGTAATTCCCTGAGCGATCGCATTTGCCGTTTTTTTCTGTTCCTCTGGGTTAACTATCTGCTCAAATTCATCGGGATTGCTCATAAAACCCAATTCCAGCAACACTGATGGTGCAGCAGTTGGACGTGTCAGCGCCAGGTTATCCCAAAACACACCGTATGAAGGTTTGCCAATTTTTTTGACTACATACTTTTGTAAATACATTGCCAGGTTATGGGCTTGGGGTTGATACCAAAAAGCGGCGAATCCTTTGGTTTTTTCGGCATCGCCATCATCGGGTAAGGAGTTGTGGTGTATGGAAATAGCGATCGCAGGTTCTTCTTGACTGATAATTGCCTGACGTTCTACTAGAGAAAGTTCGCGATCGTCCTCCCGCGTCATCACTACCGTTGCTCCTCGCTTCACCAACTCATCCCGCAGCAACTTGGATACCACCAAATTCACATCTTTTTCTAAATATCCAGTTGGGCCACTGGCACCAGTTTCTTTACCTCCATGCCCAGGATCTAGTACAATCTTGAGATTAGCTAAAGGCTTGCGTCTTGTGTTCCCGATCTTAGGCGGATGACGCAAAGCCAAAACCAGGGTTGTACCGTCGTATCTCAGCTTATATCCCCACTGTTGAGCTTTTTTGAGGTTAAAGGTGTATTTTACTTGTTCTGGAGCCTCTTGTTGCCAATCTAGGCGAGAAATTAGGGGGTCATCATCCAGGCGAATAATGTCCGTTTGGGCAGTGGTATTGTAGAGAGTGAGAGCGAAAGCACCCTCACTTTGTTGCACGCTCACAGGTACGGGGACTTGTAAGGGGAAAATTATCTCTGTAGCACCAGGGAGTTGACGGTATCCGACACTGCGAATTATTGTCTGTGGCGGAATTGCACCAGGGAGAATGCGGGTTTCTTTACTATTAATCCAAGCGCCATAGTCTAGACGCAACCATTCACCTTCCCTACCTGTTACTGTTGCGCGTGTGCCTTTGGGCAGTGGTGTAAGTCGAGAATAATCGGTGCTTGGGCCAGTGCGAGCCACGCCTGACTCTACTGTAACCTCAGAAACTGGCAACTCTGCTCTTGAAAGGATTTGAATTTTACCAGCCCCTGGTTGAGTTATCGTCTTGCCATTGAGCGTCAGTTGAAACTGAGGTTGTCCCAGATCGGCGGCTGTTGTCAGTGTGGTGCAACCTTTATAATTGCCTACGCTAGACTGGGCATAAGGCTGATTTTGCCCTGTCAGAGCTGCCAAATTACTTGGTAGTTGTGCCTGTTGAGGTTGGAGTGGAAGGGCAATAGTTTGATTAGCCAACTTGACAGATACGCTAGCGTTAGGGGGTGCGATCGCACTAAAACAAATTAGCTCTCCCGGTAGTCTGGCAATGTCAACTGCGGGAACCAGGGAATCTTTAGCAAAGGCTAACCCCTGTGGTAGCTCAGGATCGGTGGGAAGCCTTGTCACTTTAATCTGGAGTTCTTGATTGTCGTGACGCACAGTAAAAAGATTTTCCCCCAACTGCAAGGGGAAACTAGGCGAAAAATGACCAGCTTTGCTGCGGGTAATTGGCTTACTATTGATCAAAACCTGACCATCTGGTGGTGCAGTCCCCAGAAAGAAGATTTTTTGGGAACTCGTCTGGTAGCTTGTTTTGGGAAAAACGACTATAAGAGATGGCTCTGCCAATGCTACGGAGGAAGTAAGAATACAGCCTAATATTACTAATCCTAAAAGATTTTTCACAAGCTCGATCGCAGAAGATTACACCACAACAACTGTGGCACAATGACGGGATGTATTTTTAGAAGTTGTTAGAAATTCAAACTAGTATGACTAAGTTTATTTTTGTAACTGGGGGCGTAGTTTCCAGTATTGGTAAGGGCATTGTAGCAGCAAGTCTAGGGCGTTTGCTCAAGTCGCGCGAATATTCCGTGTCGATTCTCAAACTTGACCCTTATATCAATATCGATCCTGGCACAATGAGTCCCTTTCAGCATGGGGAAGTATTCGTTACCCAGGATGGTGCGGAGACAGATTTGGACTTGGGGCATTACGAACGCTTTACCGATACCTCAATGTCGCGTTTGAATTGTGTAACGACTGGCTCGATTTACCAAGCAGTTATCAATAAAGAGCGACGCGGAGACTACAATGGCGGCACAGTGCAAGTCATTCCTCATATTACCAATGAAATTAAAGAACGGATTCTGCGAGTTGCTAAAAGTACAAATCCATCTGTAGTAATTACAGAAATCGGCGGTACGGTGGGAGATATTGAATCACTACCGTTTTTGGAAGCAATTCGCCAGTTCCGCAAAGAGGTGGGACGGCAGAATGTGCTGTATATGCACGTAACGCTGGTACCGTGGATTGCCTCTGCGGGTGAGATGAAAACTAAGCCAACACAGCATTCAGTTAAGGAACTGAGATCCATTGGCATTCAACCAGATATTTTAGTTTGTCGGAGCGATCGCCCCTTACCCAAGGGATTAAAACAGAAATTGTCTGGATCTTGCGATGTGCCCGAAGAATGCGTCATCACTTCTCAAGATGCCAAAAGTATCTATGAAGTACCCCTGAATCTGGAACGGGAAGGAATGGCAGAACAAGTGCTGAACTTGCTGCAAATGGAACAACGCAAACCAGATTTGACGCAGTGGCAAACCTTGGTACAACGGTTACATACTCCCAAGCACGAGCTAGAAATTGCCATTGTCGGTAAATATGTGCAGTTAAGTGATGCTTATCTATCTGTAGTAGAAGCATTAAACCATGCGGCAATTTCCACTTATGGCAAACTGCGCCTGCGTTGGGTGAACTCAGAAGATTTGGAAACTGAACTGCCCGAAACTTATCTTGAGGGTGTCGATGGCATAGTTGTGCCAGGAGGTTTTGGGGTTCGGGGGGTGGATGGCAAAATTGCCGCCATTAAATACGCCCGCGATCGCCAAATTCCCTTTTTGGGTTTATGCCTGGGAATGCAATGTTCTGTGATTGAATGGGCTAGGCACGTAGGGGGATTAACAGACGCTAATAGTGCCGAATTTGACCCTCATACATCCGATCCGGTAATTAATTTATTGCCAGGACAGCAGGAAGTAGTCGATTTAGGGGGTACAATGCGCTTGGGACTATATCCTTGTCGTGTTCTCCCTGATACTTTGGCTTTCAAGCTTTATCAAGAAGATGTAATTTATGAAAGACATCGACATCGATATGAGTTCAACAATGCTTACCGCGATTTGTTATTAAAGTCTGGTTATGCGATCAGTGGTACTTCTCCCGATGGACGCTTAGTTGAAATTGTGGAATTACCCAAGCACCCATTCTTCCTGGCTTGTCAATTTCATCCAGAATTTCAATCGCGCCCCAGTACCCCTCATCCCTTATTCAAAGGGTTTATTCAAGCAGCGATCGCTCTTTCTCTCTCGACAACTGGTAAACCAACATCATTGGAGGTGTCAGAACAATTCATAATTCAAAATTAATTTTTGAGATTTTGAATTGGCGCACAGCAACATTAACTTAAGGTTTCAGCAGATTTGGATATACAGGGTGCATCATTCGTAAATTTCAGACTTGAGGAGATGTTGTGACGTACTGGGTGAAAATCCTTTACGAGAGGAAAGAATATGTAGTGAATTTTGAGAGTGTCCATGCTTTTTGTTATGAACTGAATGGCAGGGTTACTTTTTGGTTACCAGATAGTGCCATTCCAATAGTAATTAACCCGCAAAGTAACTTGGAAGATTATCAAAAGATTGCCGATTATTTAGAATGTGTGACAGGATTAGAATTAGATCGTGCCCACTGGGTGAAAATTCTTTACGAAAAAAATGAATATGTAATTAATCTCAACTACATCAGTTCTTTTTGTCATGAACCGAACGGCAGGATAACTTTTTGGTTGCCAGATGGCACTATCCCCATTATCATCAATCCTGTGAGTAATCCTGAATCTTATGAAAAAGTTTTGAAATACGTTAAGAAAGCAACAGGATATTCTTTTTCTTGAAATTACTGCATAGCAGAACAAGGTCACAGGAAAGTTAAAAAATAGATTTACTGTTTTCCCAATCTTAAAAAATAGTTTTTGGAAATTTTTGCTGAATTAGCCTAGCTATTGAATCATCTTTTTTGTAGAGTTCTCTAAAAAGAAAATTGTAATTTTAGCAGTAAGGTAGTGATTTTAAAATTGCATATAGTTCACTGCCATTCGTCAAAAATTTGTTTTATCCGCTCAATTGCCGTGTCTGCTGCTTCCTCTGGAGATATGCTATTGACAACTATTCGGTTGAGGGCCTTACCCCAAATATTCTCTTCTAAAACTAGGCTGTAAGCGGGGTTTTGAACAATATAAAATGGGCGAGTTAGACCTTTAGTCAGTGTTTGAGTTGCAGTGGAAAGATGAGGATCTGCTGGATTTGTCCAAAAGGGGTCTTTCCAAACAGGCTTTATTACTGGTAGATACCGACCTCCGGTAGCTTTAAGATAGTTTCCTATTATCTCTGGTTTAATTAAATACGCGAGAAAGTCCTTGGCTACCTTCTGGTTTTTAGACTCGGCAAACAAAACTATTTCATTAACCGAGACTAAGTAGCGCATCGGTTTACCATTGGGTTTGTTCGGAAATTCTAGGATACCAAGCTTATTACGATAGGTGTCAGAATCTTGGCGGACAGCAGCAGGAATCGAGAGCGAGGAGTTAGGCGTCATAACCACGCCACGATTGAGCAAGCTGCGATTATTGTCTGGATTTAACCAGTTCACTGCGTCTGGTGGTACATAGCCCTGCTGGAAAAATTTTGCATACCACTCTAAACTCTCAACAATACCTTGACGCATCTTAGGATCGTTGAGTAAAAGTTGACCCTTGGAGTCTAAAATTTGGACATTGTATGCCTCTAAAATCTGCTCAAACAAGTAATAGGTATCTGTAGATCCAATCGAGAAAGGAAACCCTAACCCGTAAATATTCTGTTTTTGCTGTGCCCGCAGTTCATCCTGCACTTGTTTCCAAAACTCCCAAAAGGCATCCCACTCTTTGGGGATATCGCTTTGAGTTCGACCTACTTGTTCTAGCAGGTCTCGCCAGTAGAAGACATGAATCGTTAATTGATCGATTGGGACTGCATAATAGCCCCGCTTTTTATCGACGTTATTATATAAACGAACGGCTTCCAGTATACCTTCAGAATAAAGACTTTTGACTGGCTCAATTACATCAGAGACATCTGCCAGTTTGCCTTCCCAAGCAAGACGCGGATACAGCTCCCTCTCAGCGCTACTATTTATGACGATATCGGGCGGATTACCAGCCTGAAGTGCCCTTTGAGTCTTTTGTGGCAACTCATCGTTAGTATAGAAAGAAAGCTTAATTTTGTTGCCGCTTTTTTGTTCCCAGTTGCTAACAAGCTGCTGGAGGGCTTCATCCTCTTCCAGAGTATAACCTTTATCCGACCAAATCTTCAGGACTTTACTGTTAATAGGAGACTCGGTGACTGAAGATTGGTTAGATTTTAAAATGTTAATGCAGGCAAGAATTATCAAGCTGAGTATCAATGCCACCAGTACGTAGCGATGGCTAGCTCTTATTAGTACTAGGGTAAAAATTTTCTTGACTCTTTGCTGATTCTTAAAGGCTTTAGCCATTGGACTGGCTTTGTTTGTGAATAACATACTCATTTTCTATGATTTTTGCCAGTAAAATATCTTTACCGCTTCTTCTGACATCAGATAGTGTTTATTCATGTTTATATAGTTGCTTTTCAGTCACTTTTCACCATCAGTCAGAATTGCTAAGTAAGTAGGCAAAAATAAATTAAACTATGTTACCCAATGTAAAATTAATTAAATTGTCTCATCGTAAGGGCTGAAGCTCTTATCTTTTGGGTGACGCTTGAACGCAAGAGTGTATTGCAGAGAAAACTCGCTCTAAGCGTTGGCGCAGCCTATTGTAGAGAAGAGAAGACAGTAAGTTGGTGTCTGCAAAAACCTCTAAACCAAATTTTTCTTCTAATTCGTAAAGACAGATGTCTCTAGCTGTGATTGTTTGAACTATAATCTAAAATCCTGAATAGCGTTGCCATGCCAATTTTGCTGCACCTACTATCCCTGCAAAATTACCTAACTCCGCTGGCAATATTTGCAAACCCGCTCGTGATAAAGGCTGAACTCGCTTCTCAATTTCTGCCTTCACTGCTGGTAAGAAAAACTCAAAGCTGCCACTTATACCGCCACCAATGACGATCGCTTGCGGTGTTAGTACATAAATCAAACTAGTCAAACCAATTCCCAGATTCTTACCATATTCTTCCCAAAAAGTCAATGCTGCGGGATCTCCTTGTTGGGCAAGAACACCCAATTCGATGGGTTCTTTGAGAGTGCGGCGGCGAATTGCATTAACACAGGCATATTGTTCCAAAGAGCCTTGATTGCCACTATTACAAATTGGGCCATCTGGGTTGAATGAAATTAAACCCAATTCTCCTGCGGCTCCTTGATGTCCAACAAATAGTTTGCCATCTAGGATAATTGCGCCACCAACCCCGGTTCCTAAAGTTAGCAGAATCAGATTTTGAAAGTGGCGACCGGCTCCCAACCAAGCTTCTCCCAAAAGAGCGCAGTTAGCATCGTTAGCGATCGCAGTAGGTTTGTCAGTTTTGGCTTCTAACCAATCTGCTAAAGGCACATCGCGCCATCCAGGTAAGTTAATGGCGATTTTGGCAATGCGTCCCTTTGCATCAGATGGGCCAGGAGTCCCAACACCAATAGCAACAGTTTGATTATCTGGATCGATTTGAGCGATCGCATCTACGATCGCCGCCAGCACAGCCTCTGGTGTTGTCGGTTGGGGAACTGCCACAATCAAAGATTGCAGACAAGTACCATCAAGTGTAAAACGCCCCAGCTTAATTGCTGTTCCCCCCACATCAATGCCAATTACTTGAGAACTCACCACTTTAAAATCCTCACACCAAGCAGCAAATTTTCGGCTTAAAAAGCATTGTAGCCAAGAAATAGCCACGGACTAAACTTCTGTCTCCAGGAGCATTTCAATTTTAAAGCTCAATTCCCCAGAGTTTCAGGCAAATCTGTACTTAGTGTTTTAGCATTTTGGCACGAAAAAATGATAAATTTTCTGTTTTATTGGGTGCCAGTCGTTTTCATCCCCGATCTGTTGGCGCAGCGTCTTCCCTTGGCAGAAAATGCGCCGCTTTCAACTCCGATTTCTGTAAATTAGCAAAAGTCGTAGTGCGGAAACTCGATTGCTCCTGCCAAGCTGTAACTGGAGCGCCTCTTAAGATGCCAGCAAGGGCAACGGAAAGGATAAACCCGCCAGTAGCAGCGGCAATTAACGTTAGATTATCTTTCATACAAATCTCTCTATTATTTATTTGTCATTAGTCCTTTGTCCAAAACTAATGACCAATGACTACTTTCGGATTCTATTTTCTCTCCGTAATCGGGGATTGACAAATTCATTTAACCCTTCACCAAGTAGTGATAACCCTACTACCATAAATGTCATTGCTAAACCAGGGAAAAGCGTAGTCCACCAAATCCCGATGGATAGTTCTGGTAAAGCCTGTTTTAAATCATGTCCCCATTCTGACACTTCTTCTGGAAGTCCTAGCCCCAAAAAGCCCAAACCGCCCAACACCAAAATCGCATCAGCGGCGTTGAGTGTAAATAGGACAGGTACGCTTTGAATTACGTTGAAGAATAGATATCGAGAAAGTACAACCCAAGTAGAAGCGCCCATTGCTTGAGCAGCTTCGATGAACACTTCAGTTTTCACGCTCACCGTGTGGTTACGGACAACGCGGTAATATTGGGGGATGTAGGCAATGCTAATAGCGATCGCTGCATTTAATATCCCACGCCCCACCACAAACGCCAGCGTCACAGACAGCAGTAGCCCTGGTAAAGTGTAGATGCTATCCATAATAAACAGCAAGACTTTATCTAATTTACCGCCGAGATAACCACTGAGCATCCCCAAAGGCACACCGATAATCATACTCAGCGCCGTTGCCAAAATCACCACTTGCAAAGCAGCTTGAGCGCCGAACAAAGTCCGCGAGAATACATCATAGCCCAGACCACTAGTTCCAAACCAATGTTGTGCTGATGGTGGGTTCTGAGGTTGGTTAGAGAGAAATTCCTTCGGGTTTTGCAGCCATCCCCAAGCTTGGAATACGGGAGAGAAGAATGCTAGGAAGATGAAAAATAGGGTAATGGCTAACCCAATGAGCATGAGTTTTTGCGAAAGATTGAGACCGTCGCCAAACTGTAAAAATGCCGGTAGCCGCCGTTTTGTAATGGCCATAAAGCGATCGCCTGGAGCAAAGCTTGATACGCTGACCATTTTACATATCAGATAGGGTATTGCGTAAACATCGTGAATAAAAGTCCGACTGCTTCGCCGTGGATACAGAGCTAGACTGAGCTAGAGGTGAGATTATCCCTAATCGCAATCAAAATCCCCCAATTTATCGGGGGATTTTGAGGGATCTAAAACTTTTGATACCCACAAGAGGACTTTGCAAACATCCTCTATGCGATGTAGGAGGATGAGTATTGGGCATTGGGCACTGGTTATTTCTCCCTTATCCCTATACCCCATTCTCTTACAGATTACTTTCAATCAACTGGCGGTATTCGCTCTTTTGCTTCACACCTTTGACTTCCTTCACCAGTTCTTTGTTTTTGAACAATTGAACTGTTGGCGTTCCTGTCACACCAGCATTTTCAGCAATATCTCGGTCTTTGTCGATGTCAATTTCCACAAAGTGAATTTTGCTATCAAATTCATCCACCACTTTATTTAAAATTGGCTTCAGAGTATGGCAAGGGCCACAACCAGGAGAGACGTACTTAACAAGGAGTAAGCGATCGCTTTCGTGGAACAATTTCCGTAAAGCATAACCTCCCTCATGGCGCGTGCTATCCAATTTAAATCCAGCTTCTTCCTCGGCTTCAGTCTTTTTAGCTGGCTGATGTTCTAATTCATTAACGGCTGTTTCTGGCTGTTGATGGAATTCTTGAATCAAGCCACTAGAAGACAACCAACGTTCTGCTAACATCGCCGCCATACAGCCAGTACCCGCAGCCGTAATTGCTTGGCGAAACTCACGATCTTGCACGTCGCCAGCAGCAAAAACGCCTTCTACACTGGTTTCTACAGAACCGGGCTTCGTGACAACGTAACCTACCTCATCCAGTTCTAATTGACCTTTAAATAGAGAGGTGTTGGGACTGTGACCAACGGCGTAGAATAAACCCTTAGCGTGCAGTTGGCTCTCTTCACCAGTTTTGGTATTGCGGACTTTCACCCCTTCCATGTGACCGTTACCGAAGATATCCACGGCTTCTGTGTTCCAATGCACTTGGATTTTCGGGTTGTTCAAAACGCGGTCTTGCATGGCTTTAGAAGCCCGCATCTTATCGGTGCGTACCAACATATTTACCTTGGAACCATACTTGGTGAGGTAAATAGACTCTTCCGCCGCCGAGTCGCCAGCACCAATCACAGCCAATTCTGCGCCATGAAAAATCGGTGTCGCACCATCGCAAATAGCACAAGCGGAAATACCCCGACTCCAAAATTCATGTTCGCTGGGTAAACCCAAACGCTTTGCAGTTGCACCCGTAGCAATGACGATGCTGTTGGTTTTTATTTCCCTCTCTTGCGATCGCACTGTAAATGGACGCTGACTCAAATCAACTGATATAACATCTTCAGTATATAGTTCAGCCCCCCAGCGCTCTGCCTGCGCCTTCATCCGATCCATCAGTTCCGGCCCGGTAATCCCTTGGGGAAACCCTGGAAAGTTCTCAACTTCCGTGGTTGTCATTAGTTGCCCACCAGGTAACCCCCCGGCTTGGAAACCTTCAAATACAACGGGTTTCAGGTTAGCGCGTCCGGCATAGATAGCAGATGTGTACCCTGCTGGCCCAGAACCGATAATTACCAAGTTTTCTACTGTAGGGTTAGTCATGCAAATATACGAACTCATAACGACTACGTTTAATATAACATAACAAACTGTGATTGGCTACGCCCCGCAAAAAGCGATCGCAAGTTAGAAAAATCGGGAATACAGAGACAGCGCTCATAGGTTGCCGCTTGATGTGTGAGGAGTATTTATGATAGCTATAAGAGTATTTGCTGTCGTGTTATGTCTTTTACTATTACAGACTTAGAGCAGCTACAAACCGAGCATCCAGAATGGCAGATGGAGTTGGTAGAAGGGAAAATCGTAGTTATGGGGCCATCAGACTACGAGTCAGAGGAAATTGGTACTCGGTTGAGTACCTTCTTGAATATTTGGGTAATGTCGCGCAAGCTTGGGCGAGTGACTGGCTCTAGCGCAGGCTTCATATTACCTAGAATAGAAGAGGATGACTCGGAAAAAAGAAACTTGCGTGCCCCTGACGTGTCTTTTGTTCGGGCTGACCGGCTGAAGAAGACCAAGCGCGACTTTGTAGAGTTGGTTCCAGACTTGATGGTTGAGATTAAATCTAAAAGTGACAGAATCAAACCACTTGAAGAGAAGATTGAGCTATTTTTGCAACTTGGGTCTACAGTCGGTATATTGATTGACCCTGACAAATTGACAGTAACGGTTTATCGAATCAACCAAACTCCAGTGGTATTGGGGAATGGCAACACGCTCATATTGCCAGACTTGCTGCCAGGTTGGGAACTGGCAATATCAGAACTGTGGCCACCTGAGTTTGAATAAGACACTTCCACAATCGAAATTGAGAATCTAGCCCTTGGTCAACACCAGGGGCTTAATTATGTTTGTAACATTTGGCATACAAGGATTCTGGATTGTGTAACCCCATTTACCCAAAGTTTTTTTCTGAAGATGATAGGAAAGCGATCGCAGGTGGGTAAGTTACATCTACAACACACAAGCACTTCCTACCCCCAGGAAAACACTTATGAAAACCGAATTAAAAGCCAAGTTTCTCCAACACATCCTCAACAAAAAGAACGAAAATGAGGGTTTTACACTCATTGAATTACTAGTAGTAATTATTATCATCGGTATTTTGTCTGCGATCGCCCTACCTTCTTTCTTGAATCAAGCTAACAAAGCCAAGCAGTCAGAATCTAAAACCTACATAGGTTCAATGAACCGCGCCCAACAAGCATTTTACTTAGAAAAAAATGCATTTGCGTCTCAAGCTGATTTTGGTAGTTTAGGTCTTGGTATTGCAACACAAACCACAAACTACAAGTATGTAATTAATGGTGGTGGTGCTGGTGCTAGCATAGTAACCAACCAAGCACAAACAGTAGTTGCTACCGCGCCTCTCAAGACTTATGTCGGCGGTGTGGGTGTGGCAGTTCAATCTGGTACCAGTGAAGCTACTACTGTAGCTATTTTATGTGAAGCCGACAAAGCAAGAGTTAACACTGGTGCAGATGGTACAGCTGCGGTCACTGATCCCACTAGTTGCCCCGCTAACTACACCAGCTTATCTAAGTAGACATGTGAGTTAGTAGATCAAAATTACTCACCGACAACATTTGATATAAAGCTTAAGTTGTTATCACGACTTTTATTCAGTTAAATTACGTATTTTATCAAGTGGGTAGATTCTTCTATCCACTTGATTTCAATTTTGTGATTTATTCACAATTAGATTGCCCATAGCTTTTTCTCTGAGAATAACAATGATTACTGATATATATAATTGGCAAGCTCAAGCTGAACAATACTTCATTCAAGAGAACTATTTGCAAGCAGCAAATTTATACGAGCAAGCAATAGCGATAGAACCAAATACTATCTCCTATTATTGGCGTTTAGGACTACTATTGCTATTACAAGGGCAAGAAGCAGAAGCTCAAATGACTTGGATGCTGCCAATGACAGAGGCAGACGAAGAAGAGTTACAAATTTGGACAAATGAACTATTTCAAATTTTACAAATAGAAGCTGAAAGGCGTGAAACACTGGCAGAATATTCTCTAGCTTGGTTAATTCGCCAGCACATGCGGGAAATTAATCCTGGTTATATAAATAATTTGCTTCAAATTTTTCTACTTTGTATCAAGTTGCAAAAATTTGAAGAGATTGATGATTTGAATGAATGGGGATTAATTGAAAGCTTAAAAGCAAAAGAAGATATAGAAATCGATATCGAATTATTAATCCAATTATTAAAAGAAGTTTTAAATACTATCCCCTTACATCCAATTAATCTGAATTTAATAGAAGCTAGTCTGCCTTATTTCTCCGATCCTCATCAATGCTTCTCTATACTGCTTCCTGCTGCTCTGCAAATTGGCCATACTTTGCGGCGGCCTTTACTTGCAGCATCTCTACTAGAATTGCATTTACGATTAGAGCCAGATAATGTAGAAGTTTTGCGGCACTTAGCAACTTTTTATCAAGACGATCGTAATTATTCTCAAGGCATAGAGACAGCTAGGTTGTGTTATTCCTTATCAGAAGGCTTGGCTGATAAAATTTTTGCACTCCATTTACTGTTAAGGGGTCTAATGTCAGCAGGGGGATATTGGCAAGAGATATGTACAACTTATCAAGAATTGAAAACTGTATTTCAACAGTTTATTAAAGCTGAACGAATTCCTTTAGAAGAAGGAAGAATATTACGGTTACTTTCGCCATCTTTTGCGATACCTCACATTAAAGATGCTCCTGCTGAATTTCGAGCTATTCATAATCAGGTAGCTGAGATTTTTAATAATTATATTAAAAATCTTGCTGAATCAGAAGGAAAAAACTATGCTCGTCAAATTATTAATAATCAATCTTTAATACACCATACTAAAAAATTAAAAATTGGTTATATATCTTACGCTTTCAGGAGTCATTCTGTTGGGTGGCTAGCTCGCTGGTTATTTCAACATCACGACCGAGATAAATTTGATATTCATACTTATTTTGTTAACTACAAATTAGTAAACGATTATCTTCAAGAATGGTATCTAAGTCAGGCAGGAAAAGCTCGTAAATTAGGTATGAATGGTCTAGAGATTGCTGACCAGATTTATCAAGATGAAATTGATATTTTAATTGACCTTGATAGCGTCACTCTAGATATTACTTGTGAAGTGATGGCACTCAAGCCAGCCCCTATTCAAGTTACTTGGCTGGGGTGGGATGCATCAGGCATACCTGCAATTGATTACTTTATCGCAGATCCTTATGTACTGCCAGATGATGCACAAAATTACTATACAGAGAAAATCTGGCGATTACCTCAAACTTACATAGCAGTAGATGGTTTTGAAGTTGGTGTGCCAACTCTCCGCCGCGATGACTTGGATATTCCTATGGATGCCGTTGTATATCTCAGCGCCCAAAGAGGATATAAACGCCATCCAGAAACCACAAAGTGGCAAATGCAAATTCTCAAACAAGTACCTAACAGCTACTTTTTGATTAAGGGACTTGGTGAGCAAGAAACAATTAAACGCTTCTTTTACCAAATTGCCGAAGAAGAAGGTGTAGATTGTTCTCGGTTACGATTTTTACCAATAGTTCATTCAGAGTCAGTTCATCGTGCTAATTTAGGCATTGCTGATATTGTATTAGATACATTTCCCTACAACGGAGCGACAACAACCCTAGAAACATTGTGGATGGGTATCCCCTTGGTGACGCGAGTCGGCGAACAGTTTGCAGCGCGTAACAGCTACACCATGATGATGAATGCGGGTATCACAGAAGGCATTGCCTGGACTGATGAAGAGTATATAGAATGGGGTGTGCGCTTGGGGAAGGATGAAGTTTTACGCCAGCAAGTTGCTTTGAAGCTGAAAACATCGCGGCAAACAGCACCGTTGTGGAATGGTAAACAGTTTACCCGTGAAATGGAAAAGGCTTATGAGCAGATGTGGGAGAGGTATATTGAGAAAAAATAAGCTCGTAGTCAAGGTTTAAACCCTCAAACTAAATATTAATAAGGGCTAGTACTTTGTCAAGCTAGTAATGAAAAGTTTGTAGTAAGGACTTCAGTGCTTAGAAAACAAGGACTAAAGTCCTTACTACGAACATTAAAAATTATCCCAATCTTTACCATAATCTTGCACTGGATATTGAGTCCAACAATCACGCAGCCATTGCCGTCCAAAAGTTTGTAAATACCAGCGAACACTACTTTCAACCCAGTCGTAAGGAGATTTCACTAAACCATGTTTAACTGGGTTGTAATGAATATAGTTAACAGTTGTATAATAATGTCTTTCCGAGCGAATAGCGCGATCGCTCCAACGATACCAAATTTTTCTCTTAGTAATATTGTCCTCTATATTCCACTGTCGAGAAAGCGCACCATGTATTTTGCGAAATAATTCACCTAATACATCAAAATTTTCAACATAAACCAGTAGATGATAGTGATTAGGCAAAACAACCCAAGCACAAATTCTTAAGTTCGTAGTGAGCGCTGAAGCGCTCCTATCTTCATTTCCACTCCCACCAAACCTATCAAAAATCATATCTAGCAATTGCTGACGACGCGATTCAGTGTGTATATGACACTGATGCTCATAACAAGCTGCCGTTAAGAGATAAAATTGCTTATCTTGTACAGGATGTGGTGGAGAGTGGGGTGGATAACCCTGGCTTAGGCGATATTCAACTAGTTCAGCTTTTTGTTCTGTTGTAAGCTTGCGATATTCATACATATATTTTTGAGCACTAAAGTGCCTACTACAAACAATTCAAAAGTTCGTAGTGAGGACTTTAGTCCTCCTCCTGTATAATTACAAATTTAAGCACTAAAGTGCTTACTACAAACTTGTTTATAGAAGGCTTCTAAACCTTGAACACAAGCTTTATCATCAAAGAGACGATCGTGATTTTGGCTCATTCTTTCCGAAATAGTGCCTCGCCAAGCTGGGTCTAATCCTAACTTGACAGCAATTTCGATATATTGTGCTTCGTTTTCAGATATAGTATCTGTCACTCCTAGCATTTTCAGGAAGCTGTCAGAGTGACGACCCCGCATAAATTCTCCCGGACAGGTAACAATGGGGAGATTACAAGCGATCGCTTCTAAGGTAGTATTACCACCAGACCAGGTGAATGTATCTAGATAAACATCTGAAAGTAAGTTAATCATTAGATAGTCTAGTCGCTCTGGAATACTGAGAAATAGACAATAATCGTCGCTGTTCAAACCGATAGCAGCAAAAGCAAGCTTCAGGCGTGCCTGAAGTAAAGTACCACGCAAAAACACAAATTTAGCTTGCGGAACGCGATGAGCAATTTCTGCAAAAATAAAATCATATTGCGGTAGGTATTTAAAAGGAGCTTGGCAGCATAAATAGATGACTGCATCATCTGGTAGCTGAAAATCTGAGCGGGTTTTGATAACTGGTGGAATATATGGTTTAGGATAAGAAACGCCAATGTTAGGTAAGCGAATTAATTTTTCCGAATAATGCTCTTGGGCATTTTCAGGTTCCATTAACTCACTAGATAAAAAGTAATCAATTGTGGGTAAGCCAGTTGTTACCGGATGTCCCCAAGCCGTACATTGCACAGGCGCAAGCCGCAGACCTGCCATTTGCATAGTTTGCGGATTCATGCCAATTTCAGGAAAAACTAAAATGTGCAGCTTATCAGCAATTATCTGTTCGCAGGCTGCTGATAAATTATGAGGAATATGGTGAAAAACATCACTATATTCTTGAAATTGTTGGGTAATTTGATCTGGCTCATTTCCTGTGTAATAACAGTAGATTTCAAAGTTTTCATGATTGCTATGACGCAACCAACCTGTTAACCAAAGTGTTCCACTATAAGAATGCAGGTAATGGGAAACGTAACCAATACGAATTTTGTTATTAGGCTGAAGTTTAGGCATAGATAAAGGAACGACCCATTGTGGATAGTTAACAGCCATAATTTCATGCACTAAGTTCCCATATTGGCATTGTAAATCTATATCATTTTGTGCTTGATATGATAAATAAAAATTTGTGAGGCGACCTATACCTGCTAAAGCACTATGTTGTTCTTCTCTAGTTTTAAGAGACGTTTGCTGAATTAAATTTTGCAGTCCTTGGGTGTAGCGCTGGCGAAAAAAGTTAATTTCCGCCTGATTCTCATATGTTGATGGAACTGTTAAATATTTGAGGAGTTGAAAAGTATAATCATCAGGGAAGCATTTGGCAGCATTATCTGCACTTAAAATTGCTTCTTGAATACGTCCATTCTGTCGCAAATCGATGATTAATGAAAAATGTAGTCTTTCATCTCTAGGGTAAAGTTTAATTCCTTGCTGAAGAGTACTAAAATATTCATCTAGCAGATTTAGCCGTCTATAGCAATGGCTTAAGTTCCAATAAATATCTACATCACCTGATTGGATCTCTAGGAGTTTTTGATATTGTGCGATCGCTTCTTGCCATCTTCCTTCACTGAAAAATTTATTGCTCAAGCAAAAAAAAACCGTTCAGTTTGTACTTGGCTAAAGTCTTCTATTTCGTAAGATGTCAGAGTTTCTGCTTTTGCTTCCTTCAGTGCGCTTGTATCTTCGCATTCTAAAACAATTCTCGCATAGACGTGAGGTAGCAAGGCTTTCCATTGAATCTCAGCCAAATTTCCAACTAGAGAAATTTCTAATCCTTCAGTAACATCTAAATCTTCTTCCACTAAAAGATTCATAACCACACTAGATAAAAACAGTTCTGCATCTTCGGTAGTACTGTTACCAGTAACGACAAGTAGGGTCGTTTTTTCACTACTAGGATGAGTTGATACCATCCTCATCACTTGTTGCAATTCTAAACCAATTAATTCTTCTGGTTGCGACCAATCTGGAAAAATAATTAAATTAATTTCCTTAAGTTTTAAAGACAAGAAAGTAGCATCAATCAGTGCAGAACTTATGGTTCGTGCCATGTTTGACCATGAGAATTTTTTCGCCTGTGCCAAACCCGCAGTAATTAATGAGTTCCTAATACTAGGCTTTTGCACATCGCAAAGTGCATTTGCCAATTCATCTACATCATCATCATTCACATATATTGCTGCGTCTCCTACTACTTCTGGAATGGAGGCATTAGGACAGGTGATAACAGGACAGCCACAAGCCATAGCTTCTAATACAGGCATTCCAAAACCTTCATATTTAGAAGGATAAACTAAAGCCACAGCACCAGAATAAGCTAAAGCTAATTCTTCATCACTCAATTGGAGAAGATGTATAGTACTACCTAATGCATACGCTCTTAATTCTGCTGCTAACACTCCGCCGATACCTGTACAAATAATATCAAATCCGTATCTACTAGCTAGTTTTGAGAAAGCTTGGAAGAATAAAATACCATTCTTGTAACCAGTTCCAGTACCAACCAATAGAAAGTATGGTTTATCAATACCATATTTATATTTAAAACCTTTAATTTCATCTAAAGAAGCTGAATAAAAGAGAGAGTCTACTCCACAATGAGCCACTGTAATTGATTCTAATGGTATGTCAGAGAAACATTTACTTAAGTCTTTAGCTGTATTTTTAGAAATAGCAATAAAAGCGGATGCATGTTTAATGCCGTTGTGCTTTTCTTGCCACATAGGATCATTTAAGTTTCCTCCTAATACTTCAGGAATCATGTCATAAGCCATAAATACGGAAGGGGTATTAATGGGGGTAGTATAGTAGGAAGATATAAATAATTCCGCTACTTCATCATCACAAATTTGTTGAAGCATCTGTTTATCAAGTTCGGTGTTGTTATAGTCGTAGGCGGCAATTGTGCGATAACGAATACCATTAATTTTGGGTGCAGTATTGGCTCTATCTAAGACTAGGATATTATTAGCGAAATCACTCTTTGACCATTCTTCTAGCAGACTTCGCCAAACTCTAGCAATTCCTGTTTTATATAGTTGGAAAAATACCCCATCAATTAAAATATTACGAATAGGTAAATTTTTGTTTTTTTCTTTAGCTAACTCGTAAATTTTGATAGTTTCTCGAACATATTTATCCCAACTAAATTTCTGAGCCTGTTGAAGAGATTTATTTGATAAATTTTCTCTATATTCGGGTTCACAATATAGCTTAAACATGGCATTACAAAGCCCTATTACATCATTAGGATCAAGCATAATTCCGGCGTCTTCAACCACTTCAGGTAAGGAAGAAGTATTAGAAGTTATGACTGGAGTTCCACATTGCATGGCTTCTAATGGTGGTAAGCCAAAACCTTCATATAAAGATACATACATGAATGCTAATGCACCTGAATACAGAGGAGCTAAATCTTCATCAGGAAGATAACCTGTAATAATAATTCGGTTTTCTAATTCTTTAAATCTATCTATTTCTGCAAAAATTTCTTCATATTGCCATCCTTTTGTACCTATCAATACTAGATTAAGATCATCAATATGCTGATTTTTGATTAATGTCAAAAAACAACGGATAACATGAGCTATATTTTTCCTTGGCTCTAGAGTTGATAAACTTAAGAGATAAGGTTGGTCTGGTATTTTATATTTTTGTTTTGTTTTGGTAATTAATTCATGATTATCGCAAGGATAAAACTTTTCTTGATCAGCAGCTAAATGTGTAACAAATACTTGTTTTACATTAAGATTTTCTTGATATTTACAAATATCTTGTTTTGTTGATTCGGAAATACAGCACACAAAATCATTCTTATCTATTTGATCTATACTATTTTTAACCATATTCTCTGAATTATGGTTAAAATACTCTGGAAAAAGAATAGGAATTAAATCACAAACTGTGACAATTCTTGTAGCAAAGTAAATACTTTTTGGTAAAGGATAATAAGTAGAGTGATAAATATCTATATTTTGATATTTTAGTTCTGACAAGTTAAATAAAGTAAGATTTTTATATTCAAAATTTTGATTTATATAAATTTGACAAGCATTAAATAAATTAGGAATGCTCGTACATAAATAGATATGACAATGAGGAGTTTTTATTAGCCCTTTTAAAAGATATTCTGTTACTCTAAAAACTCCTGTTTTTGCAGTTTCAAGTATAGTTCCTAAACCTAGCACAGAAATATCTAAGGCTATTTTTATTTGCCCTGCGTTATTTACAACTGATAAATCATTTTGTTTATTAAAAGATTCATATATTGTGGTTGATTTTCCAGAATTAGGCGTAATTAATCTTCCCGATTGTGTATCTATTTTATCTTGACTACTTAATTGTATTATTTGCTCTGATATTTGTTTTTCAAGCAATCTATAATTTATATATTCATCTAAAACATTAATAGGAAAAGAGAAATATTTTGCTAATTCACCTGACTCCTCACATATATAATAATCATTAATTCCATCAAAGAAAACTTGTTGATAACCTTTTGCAATTAAAAAACTAAGAATATTATTTTTACAACGAACATTCGTACCTGGTAAAGTAGTTTCTATTACTAATATTGTTGGCCTAAATATCTCCCAATTGCCCCCTAAAATAACTTTTTCTTCTAATCCTTCAACATCGATTTTAAGAAAATCAATTTTTTGATTGACATATTCTTTACATACTTCCGCTAGAGTTTTAACCAAAATGGTATGTTGAGAAATATCTAAACCTTTTTTATTAGCAATTTCATAAGCTATTTCTTTATTTAAAGTAGAGTTACCAGGTTGTCCTACTACTTGAAAAAAATCTAGATAGCCTTCTGAATCACTTAGAGCAATATTCAGATTAATATCTCTCGGACGCTCTAGCTCAAATAAGTTATAGCATTCTTTTATTGGTTCTATATTTATTCCTGACCATCCAATATCATAAAAAGCTTTAGTTACTGAATCAACAGTTGGATGTAAGGCTCCTACATCAATATAAAGCCCTTTTGTTTTATTTTTAAATATTCTATTGAGTAAAACATCTTCAAAATTCTGGGCATATGAAATAAATGTCATTTTTACTAACTTAGCTCCTATGAGTGTTAACAATTTAATCTAGTGAGGATAATTTTGGCTAGATTGTATAATTAGACATACCAATTAAGTTTTTTTGGGCTATTTGTCTAGCGGGCGCTGTTACTCTATTAATTATATTGGGAAGCAATAGTGTTGATATTTTCATGAATTTTCAACGCTAATGCCTTATCCCCTATAATTTCTCTCCTCTGTGCTTCTGCTTGTAGAACTTCTACGAGTTCTGCTATCCACATATCAATTTTTTCAGCTTTACCCTCTGCAATTCCAATAAACCAAGCTGTATGTGCTTCTACTTCCTGATCTTGAAGCAATAGTAATAATCCTAAGTACCAATAATTAGCCTTTACGTTAGGTTCAAGCTCTATTGCTTTTTCGTAAATGCTTGCTGCTTGTTCATATTCTCCCAATAGCAAATATTGGTATGCCTGCTTTAGTAAATCTTTTTGTATGGAAAAATTTTTATATTTATAACTACTGCTGTACGCACGAATTTTTTCAATTATAGGTAAAGAAGCTAGCAATTCTCCTTGCTCTTGCTTTACCAATCCTGGAACATAAGCTAAACTCTCGATAATGTTATCAGCAAAATTGTATTTTTCGTCTTTGCCGTATTGGAAAGTCAGATATGTTAAAAGTTCTAAAGCATAGTCAGGAAAATCCAAAACATCAGCAATACAAGCTAGTTTAAAAAGTTTCTCAGGTGTTTTAATATCTATACTCAAATCTTCGCGGAGCAAATCACGAAAGTAAAAAGCATCTGCCCAAATTAATGCTCCTGGGTGTTTGGATGATATTATTGGCATTTTGCGAATATCACGATTCATATTATGAATATCAAATAAAGTAAAACCTCGCATTCTAAGATAAAGGTCTAGATCGCTAAATAAAGGCTGTCCTGCGTACAGTTCTGTAAATTCAACTTCGCTAACAATTCCCAAGGTTCCGCTCTTTAAAATCCAATCTGCTCCTTCTAATGCTGGAAGCTCTGCACCTTGAATGTCAAGTTGAATAAAATCTATTTCAGTAATTTTTTCTGACTGGCAGAAAATATCTAAAGTTGTTGTTTCGACTTCATGAATATCAGTTAATTCTATTAGCTTTGAGTTGCCTACAAAATATTCTATGTAATATTTACTGGGGGGATATAATGAACTACAGGCAGGGTTTTTGGTTACATAAAGTTTAGATTTTCCTTCACACTTCCAAAGAGCTAGAGGTATATGCTTTTCATTCCAATTAATTTGTCTAGTTTTAAGTTCAGCATTTGCCTTTTCACAAGCTTCTACATCGGCATCAAAGCCATAAATAGTAAGATTAGGTGCAAATATTTGCCAACCTTGACTGGCATAGTCATCTTGTATTGCTATCTTTCGAGATCCGACTACAGCTACTGTTATATGAATTTGCTCTAAATGACCACTTTTTTTTAAGCTGGGTAGAAATAATGCCATAATATATAATCCAAATTATTGTCAACAAATTCGTTCTACTGATTGCTCTTAGTTTGTTGTTTCTTAATCTGCTCTAAAAGAACTTTGTAATTTGACCTGTCAGGGCGTAACTTCACTAACTTTTCTAAAGGTGCAATAACACTCTGAGTATCTTTCAACTTTAGCCGCACATTTACCAATCCCTCCAGCGCTGTTAGGTTTTCTGGTTCCCGTTTTAAAACCAACTCGTAGCCTTGTGCCTGTTGTTGTAATAATGACTCAGGAGAAGCAGATGCAGTTGCTGGCTTAGGTTGACTAGCCTGTTGTATTGCCGGAATTATTGCAAACACCGTAGAACCAAAAAACGAGAACATCGACACTATCGTTACAATTTTTCGTCGCCGCTCAATCTGCTTTTTGCGGGCAATTAAATATTCTTCCCCTGAGCTAGGCATGTATAAATTATTGCTGTAATAAATAGCTAGGTGTCAGCAACCCTCCCGTTCTGAGGATACCCATCTGCCCAACAGAAACTAACATCTTCGCTAGAAAATTTTTACACAAAATTCAAATGCTGACTCTGAATCCGAGGGAACTTTATGGTAAACCAAGGTTGCACCAACATTTTTGCCAGGCGATCGCTCCTATGTTTCAAAGCAAAACCCTCTTCTGCGCTTAAACAAGACAACCCTCCAAATCTTAATTTCTCTAGGGAAAATATTAAAATTATATAAAGATTTGCAATTAATTTGCCTAATGCTAGATGTTTGCGATATTGTAAATAACATTTAAATAAACAGAAATAGTAGACATTTCTACTCAATTGCAAATTTCCCGATCTCTCAAAAACTTTCAAAGTAGCCCGTATCCTATGGCTTCCTCTATAAGCAAACATATTTTGCGTGATTCAAACAAATAGAATTTTCCCAGTCATCCACAGTCACACTAGTTAGTGCAACTTTCCAAAGGACTAATTATTCTGCTCGGCGTCCACAATATATCTCTTACAAAAGGTACTGTTGCACTCTTGTGAAGAAAGGTTAAAGGTTAAGAGGAAAAAGAAAACGGGGAAAGGTTAAAGGGAAATGGGGAAACATAAATCCTTTACCCCTTCATCCCTTAACCCTTCCCCCGGAACCTTTGTTTGCCTTCTGCAAAAAGTTTAAGGACTACTTGGTGAAATTGGAGTTTTGTGGTGGTAATTACCGTACAAAACCGAATTTACCAGTAACTTAGTAGAGTTTGTTATGGTATAGTTAAAAAGTTAAGACTAGCTTTGCCAAATTACACCACTCTACGGGCCGGCAACAATTGCAGAATGGGAAGCAGTTTTAATTAAGCATTTACCAACAAAATCTGAATTCAATCGAGGTTATGACTCAGCAAGTGATTCACCCAATGGTGAAATTGCAGCGCAACGTGCAATCACTCATAGAATCGAATATTATCAAGCCAAGCGATAGCATCTGGAAAATCGCTTTGCTTTACGGTAATGAATGGCAGCACTGGAAACAGGAACTGCTGGACTTTGGCTTTAGTATGCAAGACCCAGTTAGTGAATTGCTAGCTGTAGAAACTTGGGATGAAGAGTAGGGAATAGGGGTTAGGGGATGGGAATTTTTAATATTCACCACTCGATAGACGCGATTAATCGCGTCTCTACACACTCCCTACTCTCTAAACTTTACAAGCAGCTAAGGCCGCAGCTAATTCCTTTGCAGTTTGATAGCGATCGCGTGGCAATGGTTCTGTAACGCGATCGATCGCATCTCTTAACTGGGAACTAATGGTGGGAACCTTTGCCACATCAAACCTAAAGTTTCGCCCTCGTTGGCGGTAATACTTGAACGGGTTTTCCCCTGTGAGCAAAAAAATCAGCGTTGGCCCAATTGCATACAAATCAGATTGAGTCAAAGGTTGTCCTCGTTCTTGTTCGGGAGCACAGTAACCTTCTGCACCAATTCGAGTACCGGGGGCTGTGCCAATTTCCTTAACTGCGCCAAAATCCAGCACTACAATGCGATTTCCTGAACTTCGCACCATTAAATTGGCGGGTTTAATATCGCGGTGAATTAGTGGAGGCTCTTGGCTATGAAGATAGTCTAAGATATCGCAGGTTTGGATCATCCAAGCGATCGCTTGGCTTGGCGTCACTGGGCCAGTGGTATAGACACGTTTCTCTAAATCTTGTCCGTGGATTAGTTCCATTGCCAGGTATTTTTTTCCACCTTCTACAAAGAAGTCATAATACTTGGGAATTCCAGGATGGTTAAGGGATTTAAGAGTATACGCCTCTCGCTCAAATAATTCTTGAGCTTTGGCAATTTTTACCATATCAGCATTCATTTGCTTCAACACCAGCAGTTGTGGGATACCCGCAATCTGACCAGTCGTATCCCAAGCGAGATAAGTAGTACCCATACCTCCTTGTCCGAGAGTTCGCAACACCTGATAATGGCGAATTTTCTGTTGCACTGAGAGAGGTTGACCGCAGTGGATACAAAACAGATTGTTTGGGGAGTTGCCTTCGTGCGTGCAAGTGGAGGATGAAATTGCTCTACCTTGGGCTGAGTAGACTGTTGCGGCAGCGTTTTCTTCAGTCCCTGGTTGTTGCGATCGCAAACCAGTTTCTAATACTGTTGCCTCCTGAATTTGGAATTGCAGTATTGGGCCTCCCTGTGCCAATTGCAAAAGAGAATTATCTGGTAAAGGACCCTGAATCACAAGGATACCGTTGAGGAAAGTCCCATTTGTACCCTTACTAATCACCTGCCAACCACCGCCATTTTGGGCAGAATCGACTTGTCTGAGTTCTAGATGATGCCGCGAAACTAAACTATCACTTAAAACAACGTGATTATCTGCCGCTCGACCAATCCGAATTATGGAAGAGTTCTCAAAGCACCACTGCTGGAGGGGCGTTTTCTGTTGCGGTTCTAACAGGGTCAGACTAACCACAATACAACCTATAAGGTAAGAGGATCGGGGGTTGGGAATTAGGGATTGGGAATCAGAAGTATTTTACAGTACCCCATACTCAGTACCTAGTCCCCAGTCCCATTTATTTTTAACTTTCTAGATTTGGGCGTACTTTTGCCCGAATAAGTATACCAGTAATGTTGTCGTGACCATTGTGTTGGTTCGCCAAATCAATTAAGCCTGTAACGCCCCGTTCTAAGTTAACGCCAGAACTAAGTAAGGGTTCTAAGTGACTCTGCCAATGGGTTTCTAGTAAATCATTGTCTGATAGACCGTCTGATGCCAACAGCAAAAGAGTATCTTCATTGATTTCAAAAAAGCCGACATCGGGATTAATCGAGTTTTCGTCACGGGGCCCCAAGGCTTGGGTGAGTTGGTAGGCATCAGGACGGGCGTAAGCTATGCTTGCTTCCACCCCTCGGGTAATTTCCCGTTGCCCAACTTCGTGATCTACTGTGATTTGTTCTAGTCCCCGCTTGCGCGTCACGCGATAGAGACGGCTATCTCCCACATGAGCAACAGCTGCTTGAGTATCTTGAATTAAAAGCATTACCAGAGTTGTACCCATACGCCCAACTCCAGAACGGGCATCTTGTTGATTGAGCTTGTAAATCGCCTCATTAGCTAAATACACTGCCTCACGAATGCTATCTTCTGTTGGCAGTTGGTTGGCAATCCAGTGTTCTTGAAAGTATTCCCTTAGGGTGTTGACTGCTAACTCACTGGCTATCTCGCCGCCAGCGTGTCCACCCATACCATCACAGAGAATATACAAACCGTGCGCTTGCAGGACTCGACTTTTGGGCAACTCCAGCTTGTGAATTTTGGTTTCAATGCCAAAGTAGTCTTCGTTATGATGACGTTGACGCCCCACATCTGTGCGTCCTGCATCTTCTAGGCTACTTAACTGCATCGCCAGCACAACAGTTGGCATATCATCAGCTTTACTAATGATATCTTCTGGCTCATCTGATTCCGGGATAGTGGGCACAGCAGTATTTTTCTCCTTTATTGGGGGCAAAGTTGCGGTTCCTAGTGCTTCCAGTTCAACAGAGATTTTTTCCAAACGCGATCGCAACTGTGCAAGCGTCTCAATTTTACCTAGTTCTAAATCCCCCAACATCTGAACTACAGAGCCAAATTGAGTGCGTTGAGACTGTCTAAATAGCGCTTGCCAAACCCGCCCCAAAGCTTGAATTGTTAATACTTGCTCTGGAATAGCAGATGTTTGGGCTTCGGCATCTTCTGAAGACTCGGTGGCAGGCTGAGAATTCGATGATTCCACATACAACCTTTGTAGCGCCAGCGTTTGGTCTTCATCCAATCGCAAATTCGACAAATCTAAAAGGCTTTGACGACAATTTACTGGTTCCAATAATGCCCAAAGTTGGGTCATTTCATAACACCAGTGTAAAATTTTTAACGAACTCGTTGTTTCTTCTTGCCACAGGTCGAGTAAAGGCTGCCAATGCGAGCGGTCTTCGATGATTACTACCTGCATATCACCCTGCTGCCATGCATCATGAATCGGCGGTATCCCCCGCCGATCTTGGGATTGTAAGGCAATATAAAGTTTAGCAAGGCGAGGAATTCCACTTGCTTCCACTGATGGGGTTATCAAATCTGATTCCTGACTTGCTAGTATTGCCTCAATGGGTGATATTTGATACGGCTGGCAGTCTAGAACTCTCACACCTACATCCGTAATAGTGGCAGTTTCCGTTTGTGCAGGTAGTATATCCAACAATTGATAGCGCTCTTGGGAGTCTAAATAGGAGCCTAATGCAATCTGAGAACTAGGGGATAGAGGAGACGAACAGGATATTGCTCCCTCATCTCCCTCTACTCCCATATCTCCTTCATCCCGCTGTACTCCCAAACCTTCCCCAGTCGTTTCCTTAGCAATAATTGCCCAAAACACTGTTCCACATTCCGTGCCACAGTTATGACAACGTAGTGCATTCACAGGTACATCATCGGTACTGCATTCAGGACAGACCTTGTGAGTCAGGGACGTGCCACAGCTTTGGCAGAATTTGTTGCTATTGGGGTTTTCAAATTTACACTGAGGGCAAATCAGCATAGTGGAAGTTCCTTTATTCCCGTTCCAAGGTGCTTCTAGCCACTAAGATCCAAGGTGCCACAATTGGCTGTCCCTGACTACAGTAGACCTACAAGAGATTGTAGTTTATCAATGAATTTTGGTGGCAGTATTAATTGTGACGCATATTAGATAAATATTTAATATATTAGTAGCCAATTCCTTATAAATGGGGAGTGGGAAGAAGCAGAGGAGCAGGAGGCAAGGGGGAGAATACAAAATTACCTCTTTCCCGTCTGCTCTCTACTCCCTACTTTTGCCTCTTCCCAATGCCCTATAACCAAGAGTCTGGCAATTGTAGAGGTTCGGCATTAAACCATTTTTGATAAATTTGCTCGTAAGTGCCATTGGATAACAAAGTCGCTATACCTTTGTTAATTGCATCCAGATGAGGAGAGTCTTTGGGTGTAGCAATGCCGTAGTATTCTTGGGTAAGCAAATCGGCAACAACTCTGATGCCTTTGAGTTTGCCATTTTTAATGGCATACAAAGTAGCGAAAGCATCGCTAACCACAGCATCAACATTGCCATTGAGCAAGTCTTGGAAAAATTCTGGCCCAGAATTAAAAGTACTAATTTTGGCATTGGGGATGGTTTTGGCAAAATCTGCCCCAGTAGAAGCAATTTGTACAGCAATTTTTTTACCTTGGAGACTTTTGAAGTCTTTAATATTTTGGTTGTCTTCGCGTACAGCGATCGCTAGTCCGGCTTTAAAATAAGGTCTGGAAAAAGCAATTGTTTTGAGGCGTTCAGCGGTAATCGTAATCCCGCTAATTGCTGCATCGACTCTTTTGGCTTGCAAAGTTGAGATCGTGCCATCAAAGGGCAGACTTTCAAACTGGACTGCATAACCTGCTACTTTAGCGATCGCATTCATCAAATCAATATCAAAACCTTCCAAGTTGCCGCTAGCCGTTTGAAATTCAAAGGGAATAAAGGTCGGGTCTGTCGCCACTTTGAGAGATTGAACACCTGGATTTATTATAGTTGGATAAGAATTGTTACAGGCTATAAGCAGTAGCAAACAGCTTAAGCTCAGAATTAGCTGCCGCCATTTCAAGTTAATCAATTTAACTATAGTCATGAGTCAACAATCATTAATCATTAGTTATTAGCCGAGTACCTAATTTCTGGTTTCATCTCGTGCTTGAGTAGAAGTCAAGCGAGGCTCATTGGGGCCTGCGAGTCCAAAATAAGCGTGGGGGACTGGGAACTGGGGAAGAAGAACTATTGATTATTGCTCAATGCCTCATACTCAATTCTTTCCATATCAAGTGTGCCTCTTGATTTTTCTAGCTAGGTGTGAGATGTTCTTACTCAGCAAGTACTACGTTAAGTTGGTCGGATTACCGTTATTTTAATGGCTTTAGGGAGATTTCCAGCTTCTAAACCCCAGAATAAAGGTAGTACATTATGGTGGAAATCAACATACCAGTAAAAAAAATCTTAAAAGACTTAAAAAGTTTTTGAATTTTACTTTTACCCACACCTGTTAAACATATATTTTTTGAGTTACCACATTGCTCTGTATAAATTTTGGATTTTAATTGCCGCAGGGGTTGATTAATGTAACTTATGTCAAGTTTGCAGCGATTGCTATATACATATTTACTATTTGCACTGATAGTTTTTGTGTTAGTGGCTTGTAGTACAATGATTTTCAGATGAATGCATTTGTTATAGAACTATTTTTTTATCTCACACATAGTAACCAGTGCGTTGTGCGGTTTAAGAGCGTTGTAGCAACGCCAGGTGCTACTCCAAGCGCAGAGAGAAAGCCCATTTTATAATATTTTTTTATATATTATAATTAATGAATAATATTCAGAAAAAGATTCCAATTATTCAATAAAATCAAACTTACAAATTTTCTGTGTCGGTAAAAGGTGTAGTTTGTCAGGAACCAAAAGTTATTTTATTGAAAAATGAGTGCGATGAATGGGAGCTACCGGAAGGGAAGTTGGAACTAGGCGAAGATCCAGAATGTTGCTGTATCATAGAAATTAAAGAATAATTGGGCTTAAATGTCAAGGCAGAACTTATTTTAAATAGTTGGGTGGATCGTATTTATGAAAATATTAATATTTTAATTATTACAAATGCTTGTTATCCAGAAGCTTTTTTAGAGATTACTCATAATTCGGAGCATAAAGATGTGGGAATTTTACTTTTGAAGAAGTCAAAATATTGAAAATGCCAGAAGGTTAAAAATGCTCAATTCAAAAATGGTTTGAAATTTTTGTTGGTTGAGATATCCTCTGAGACATTAGCCAAACTTGACTTAGAAAACACGGTAGAATTATTCGGATTTAGAATAAAGCTGACTATCAGTATTTTTTCCCGAAAATGCTGATATATTCATAAACCTAGAAGACAACTTGCGCTCTATGGCTCCTACTACTTCTGCTTACCAAATTGCTGATTTGTTCGCCGAAAGAGCTAGAAACCTCACACCACCAACTTACGGCACTGAGTTAACCAAAATTATTACTGTTAGCTTTGCCTACGGTTTAGCTGACCCAATTCTCTTTCCCCACGCCGACTTGGCTGCTGCAAGTGCTAATGTGCTCTTAGAAGAGGCTCCGATCGCCCTCAATTACGGGCCACCTTCAGATCAACTATACGAGCAAATTATCCTCCGCTTGCAGGCTAAAGGAATCGCTGCCGATCGCGATCGCCTGATCGTTGGCTACGGTTCTGGTCAGATTCTGGGCTTACTACCAGATGTGTTTGTCGAACCTGGTGATGTGGTAATTGTGGAAGGGCCAACCTTCTTGGGAGTAGTTAGTAGATTTATCCACGCTGGTGCACGCCTAATTACTATTCCTGTGGATGAGTTGGGGATGGATGTAGATGCCTTAGAAGTAACATTGAACGACTTGAAGAAACAGGGCATCCGACCCCGGTTTATTTATACTATCCCGACCTTTCACAATCCCACAGGCGCTACTATGCCGTTATTTCGCCGCCAAAAACTGGTAGCGTTAGCCGCTGAGTATGGCGTCGTAGTGGTGGAAGACGATGCTTACAGCGATTTGCGCTTCCGAGGAGAAGCTGTGCCCTCCCTGGCAAGTCTCGACCAGGAAGGGTGGGTGTTATATGTGAGTACCTTCTCGAAAATTATTGCACCTGGTATCCGCCTGGGCTGGGCTTGTGGCGATCCAGCGATTATTGAGCGGCTGGCAATGTTCAAAAGTGAGGGGCCTGTGGGGCCTTTTGTTAGCCATGTGGTTGCCCGCTACTGTGCCACAGGCAAACTAGATAATCACATTCAGGAGCTAATCGCCTGCTACAAGCATAAGTGTAATTTGTTGTTAGAAGCGATCGCTCAAGAGTTTCCCAGTGATATAGTTGCCTTACGACCAGATGGTGGCTTTTTCGTTTGGTGTAAATTGCCGTCATACATCAGCGCCAAAGCGCTTCTAATGGCTGCCAGCGAACATGGCATCAGTTTTCTGCCAGGGACTCGCTGCTACGCCAATGGGCAGGGGGATGATGCCATCAGGTTAGCTTTTAGCTTTCAGCCAACACAGAAGATTGTCGAAGGAATTGCCACCTTGGGAGCAGTGTTGCGCGGATGGCGGTAATGACCAGGAATTCGTAATTTGTACTTCGTTCCCAGCCTCCGGCTGGGAATGCCCTTTGGAAGGCTTGCGTCTTCCATCTCAACGGCAGAACCGCAGCGAAAAATATTTCCTTCTGAGACTAGGAAACGAGATTTAAGCAAATTTGAAATTTTGTAAATCTTTAAAAAATTTGTTCCAAGCGTTGAAAATCGCGCTGCACTTCATACCAGAGACTTTTATTATGGGGGTCTGTTTTCAGAGCTTTTTTGAGATAGATTCTGGCTTTGAGCGGCTGGTTTTCAGAAATTAACGCTCGTCCCCAAATTTGATAAACGATCGCTAGCCATTGACGGACTTCTGCATCTGTTGACAAACGATCTGCTAAAGCTTCCGCCAGGGCGATCGCTTGCGGAAATCGTCTTTCTTGCAAAAATCGCTGTAATTGCTCATAAGTCTTCCACTTCAGCCGCTTTTCTATTTCCAATAGATTAGGCGGCTTTGGTTTCGGTGGTTGTTGGGTTGTCACCGTTGTTACTGGTGTTTTCTGCCGATGCATTGCATTGGTGTCATCATACCCAGTTGACACCTGGCTTGAATGTCCGACTGTTTCCTCTGGCAGTACTACCGTCAGCAGGAGTTTATAAGCCTCTGTCAAGGCAATAAACTTATCTTTGGCTTTGTTGTCATCTGGGTTAATATCGGGATGATATTGCTGCGCCAGTCGTCGGTAAGACGCTTTGATGTCAGCAAAAGAGGCTCCCGATCTTAAACCCAATAAACGGTAGCAATCTCCAAGATCCATCTTGAGCTATGAGCTATCGAATATGCAGCTATAGGCTATCAGCTATCTGCTTCACGCCTGAACTATTAATAATAAGGGCTAATTTGCTATTTTAAAGTTCAATGTTGACAGTTTGTTTAGGGAAGGGAGCGGGGAGTTAGAAGTTAGGAGTTATTTCTCCCTCATCTCCCTCATCTCCCTATTCCCTACTCCCCAGTTATTACCGAGGTTCGTTCTTCAATCACACGGTCAATTAAACCGTATTGTTTTGCTTCTTCGGCAGACATGAAAAAGTCACGATCCATATCTTTTTCAATTTTTGCTATGGTCTGACCAGTTTTATCTGCATAAATTCCATTGAGCTGGTGACGAATCCGCAGAATCTCTCTAGCTTCAATTTCGATATCGGTTGCTTGTCCGCGGGTGCCACCTGAAGGTTGGTGAATCATAATCCGTGAGTGAGGCAATGCTAGGCGTTTGCCTTTGGTGCCAGCTGCTAGCAGGAAAGACCCCATTGAAGCAGCTAAACCCACGCATATAGTCACCACATCTGATTTGATATGTTGCATGGTGTCAAAAATCGCCATGCCAGATGTAACCATCCCACCGGGGGAATTGATGTATAAATAAATATCTTTACCTGGATCGTCTGAATCCAGATACAGCATTACAGCGATAATTTGATTGGCAATTTCATCATCAATATCTCGCCCCAAGAATATAATCCGTTCCCGGTAAAGGCGATCGTAGATGCTAATCCAATCTGTATATTGTCCACCGGGCATCCGGTAAGGAACTTTAGGAACGCCTATAGGCATGATTTACTCCGTTTTTAATTAGTCATAGTCATTGGTCATTAGTCATTGGTCATTAGTCATTGGTCATTAATAATTTTTGGTTATTAACAAAGGACGAATGACAAAGGACAAATTAAAGAATACTGGCAGGCAGTGGGGGATTGGCGAGTTCTTCTTTCTCAAAAACTCGGTCAATCAGCCCGTATTCTTTCGCTTCGTAGGGTGTTAAATATAACAACCGATCCATATCTTTAGTAATTTTTTCTGGAGGTTGTCCAGTGGTGCGATGTAAGATATCAACTAACGCCCCTTTATTTACCAAAACTTCCCTGGCGCGAATTTGAATATCCGTTGCTTGGCCTTGGGCGTAGCTTTTGGGCTGATGCAGGATAATCGAGGAGTGAGGCAAACTAGCGCGGCAACCTTTTGTACCAGCACTGAGAAGCATCGCTGCCATACCCATCGCGGAACCGACGCAGATGGTGTGGATAGGAGGTTTGATATATTTCATGGTGTCAAAGATGGCGAAGGCTTCGGTTTCAAAGCCAATGGGTTCGCCACTGTAACCGGAAGTACCGGTGGAGTTGATATAGATTTTAATCGGTTTGTCGGGGTCGTCGGATTGCAAAAACAGCAATTCGGCTACGATTAATTCCGTAACAGCAGGCACCAGTGGCATCCCAATATAGACGATTCGCTCCTTCAATAAAAGGGAAGGTAAATCTGGCGGTGGTGTCCGGTAAAAGTTATCGCCGTAATATGGGGCTTGAACAGCCTTAATTGGGGAAATGTCCATAGCAACTGATCGCCTGAAACTATGCCGTTAACTGTAATACATCCTAGCGCGATGCCACCCTTCCTCAAGGTGCGGATTTCTCCCTAATGCTGAAGGTGGCTTCGCATCTGCCAATGCTTGGCTTCTAAGATATTCTGATTATATTAGTGTATTTGTGTTGGATAGGTTTTCCGTAGAGCTAAAGTGGTGCTTTGAAGTTATTTTTTAATATGTATATCCTGAATAGGGACTCTGAGTTATGAAGGTTAATTTGCAGCCTGCCTTGAATGATGGTAATTTGGACGCAAATCAACTGAACAGTCAACGTCAGTTGGGAATTTCGATTTCGGCGATCGCAGAGACTCAAGACCGCCATGTACCTTTGAATTTATGCTTAATTCTCGATCATAGTGGTTCGATGAACGGGCGATCGCTAGAAACTGTCAAAAAAGCAGCGAATCGTCTGGTAGATAGACTCAACCCTGGCGATCGCCTCAGTGTGGTAGTTTTCGATCACCGTGCCAAAGTCTTAGTATCTAGTCAAAGTGTCGAAAATCCAGAGAAAATCAAACAGCAAATTAACCGCCTAGCCGCCGATGGTGGAACTGCGATTGATGAAGGACTGCGGTTGGGGATTGAGGAGTTGGCGAAGGGCAAAAAAGATACCGTTTCCCAAGCCTTCTTATTAACCGACGGGGAAAATGAACACGGTGATAACAACCGCTGTTTGAAATTCGCCCAATTAGCTGCTAGCTATAATTTGACTTTGAATACTTTGGGATTTGGTGATAACTGGAACCAAGATGTTTTAGAAAAAATCGCCGATGCTGGCTTAGGTACTTTATCTTATATTCAAAAACCCGAACAGGCAGAGGAAGAGTTTAATCGCCTGTTCAGCCGTATTCAAACGGTGGGATTGACTAACGCTTATCTGTTATTCTCCCTGATGCCCCATGTCCGGCTAGCAGAACTCAAACCTATCGCCCAAGTTTCCCCAGACACAATCGAGTTACCACTGCAACAAGAAGCTGATGGACGTTTCGGTGTGCGGTTGGGAGATTTAATGAAAGATGCGGAACGGGTAATCTTAGCTAATATTTATTTGGGACAATTGCCAACAGGTGAACAAGCGATCGCTAATGTGCAAGTCCGCTACGACGATCCAGCCGCCAACAAGGTAGGTTTAGTTACACCAAATATCCCAGTTTATGCCCATGTAGTGAAAAATTACCAAGCAGACCCGAATCCCCAAGTGCAACAGTCTATTTTAGCATTAGCTAAGTATCGCCAAACCCAGTTAGCCGAGACGAAATTACAACAGGGCGATCGCAGTGGTGCAGCGACGATGTTACAAACGGCTGCGAAAACTGCTTTGCAAATGGGAGATACTGGGGCGGCGACGGTGTTGCAAACTTCTGCCACCCAGCTACAATCTGGTGGAGATTTATCTGAAAGCGATCGCAAGAAAACCAGAATTGTCTCCAAAACAGTTTTGCAAGATACTCCTCCGCAATGAAAGTTAAATTGCTCTCGGCGTTAAATGACAATAATGTTGATGTGGCTCAAACAAGTAGCCAACGTCAACTAGCAATGACGATTTCGGCTATCGCTGGTGAGTCCGATCGAAATCTACCACTCAATCTCTGCTTGATTTTGGATAGAAGTGGTTCCATGCATGGACACCCAATTAAAACGGTGATCCAGGCTGTGGAAGGATTAATCGATCGGTTGAAAGTAGGCGATCGCATTTCAGTTGTGGCTTTTTCCGGTACTGCGGAAGTCATTATCCCTAACCAAGCGATTGAAGACCCCGAAAGCATCAAATCTCAAATAAAAAGCAAACTGACTGCTAGCGGCGGCACTGCGATCGCTGAGGGTTTGGAACTGGGAATTACAGAACTGATGAAGGGCACAAGAGGCGCTGTTTCTCAAGCGTTTCTGCTCACAGATGGGCATGGTGAAAGCGGTTTGCGGATTTGGAAATGGGATATTGGGCGAGATGACAACAAACGCTGTCTGAAACTGGCGCAAAAAGCTGCCAAGCTGAACCTAACTATCAACACTTTCGGATTTGGCAATAGCTGGAATCAGGATTTGCTAGAAAAAATTGCTGATGTCGGTGGTGGGACTTTAGCGCATATTGAACATCCTGAACAAGCTGTAGAGCAATTTAGCCGTCTGTTTGGAAGGATTCAGTCGATTGGGCTAACTAATGCCTACTTACTCTTATCTCTAGTGCCCAATGTCCGGCTAGCAGAATTAAAACCCATTGCCCAAGTTGCCCCAGACACAATCGAGTTACCAGTGGAACCCGAAGCGGATGGTAGCTTTGCTGTGCGTTTGGGAGATTTGATGCAGGATGTAGAACGGGTAGTTTTGGCAAACATTTATCTGGGACAATTGCCAGAAGGTAAACAAGCGATCGCTCATCTACAAATCCGTTATGATGATCCGTTGGTTAACGAAGAAGGCTTACTTTCGCCCTTGATGCCAGTGTATGCAGATGTAGTTCGGGCGTATCAACCGACATCTAATCCCCAGGTGCAACAGTCTATTTTGGCATTAGCGAAGTATCGGCAAACTCAGTTAGCTGAGGCGAAATTGCAACAAGGCGATCGCACTGGTGCAGCCACGATGCTGCAAACAGCAGCCAAAACCGCTTTACAAATTGGAGATAAAGGAGCGGCGACAGTATTGCAAACTTCTGCCACTCGCTTGCAAGCTGGAGAAGAACTTTCGGAAGCAGACCTCAAGAAAACTAGGATTGTATCAAAGACTGTTTTACAGGAATAGTAAAAATTTAGCGTTGCTGATTAACGGTGAGCGTGTACAGTATTTTCAATTTAAAAATGGGTATATTAAACTCTAGTGGATATCCAGAAAAAATCCGTTTAATAACTAGTTACCTAGCAATGTCAAGCAGGTCAGCGCATGAAGTTGTACGACAGAGACTACAGGATACTCACATCTGACGAAGAGGCAGAATTCCGCTTGCTCAAAGAGCAGGAGGTTGTCAAGGAGGTTGGTAGCATCAAAATTAGAGAGTCGCTTTTTCATAAGTACCCTAAAGCTGTGCGCCACTACATCAGTCTGTTTCCAAACAACTACATGGACATTTTAGAGCTTCAAGATCGTGAGGAACTCAACAATAAACTTGCTTGCTTCCAACAATTGCTTAATTCAAAAGATGTCAATGAACGCAGTATTTTAAAATTCATTAACGAACATCGAGCCTACTTTATCATTGCCTCACTTCTGAGTAAGTATTTTGATTTTGGTCACCACGCAACTTATCTTTTCCCTGAGTTTCAGATCGGCAATTCTTATCGAGCGGACTACTTAATTATTGGCCGGAGTTCAGGCGGTCATGAGTTTGTCTTTGTTGAAATTGAAGCCCCCAAAGGCAGGATCACGATTGCTGAGGGCGACCTTGGAGAAGTGTTTCGCAAAGGTATAAAGCAATTACGTGACTGGAAACATTGGCTGGATCGTAATTATTCTTCACTCAAAGAGACATTTGATAAATCAAAACGGGCTGACGTTGCACTTCCTGATGAATTCGTCACGATGGATAGCTCAAGATTCCATTTCGTCGTCATTGCTGGCAAACGTAGTGACTTCACCAACGATATTTACGAAATTCGACGCGAAGAACGCAAGGACAAAAATATCTTGCTGTTACATTACGACAACCTTATTGACACTGCTGCTGATGTAATCGGTAGAAAAACCTACTGAATGCTGGCTAACAAGTCGATAAAGCGGATAGCTGAAACACTATCCGAAAAGTTAGACATCAGAAAACAACGGTAAACGACGGATACGAATACGGCTTGGCTCAACCGTAACGGCTGCTCCTTGCTCCAAATCCTCTTCACACTCAGCGATTACCGTCAGCAACAGATTCGCTAATGCTTCGCCACGTAACCTTTCAATACGAATACGAATGACTGAAGGAGTAGTTGCTTGCGTTAGCGCTAGCAATGTATGAAAATCTGCATCGAGTGTAGCAACAACACGTTTCTCTTCTCTAGCTCTCTGGATGATTTCTGCATCTTCAGCTTCAGACATCCCAATTTCACCCACATGGATGGTGTCGATCCCTGCATCACGTAGCAATGCTGTTGCAGAGAGTGGTAATCCCTGACGGGGCAACAGTTTCATAGCGGTTAGGTAGTTCAATGATGCGATGCACTTTGCTAAAGCCTTAGTCTTGCAAAAACTAGCAAAACTCTGCTAAAAGTGCTAAAGGTAAATGATTAGTAGCTTGAGAAATTAAAATGAAAACTACTGGTATTCATCATGTAGCTATTATTTGTTCTGACTACGATCGCTCTAAAACTTTTTATGTAGAAGTTTTAGGCTTTTTGATTATTCAAGAGACTTTTCGCGCTGAAAGAAATTCTTATAAATTAGATTTAAAAGTTACAGAAAATACCCAAATAGAGCTATTCTCTTTCCCAAATACTCCAAAACGGGCTAGTAAACCAGAGGCTTGTGGTTTAAGACATCTTGCTTTTCAAGTTGATGATGTAGAGGAAACTGTTTTTTATTTAAAATCAAAAGGGTTAGAGGTAGAAAATATCAGAGTTGATGAAATTACAGGCAAGAAATATACTTTCTTTAAAGACCCAGATAATTTACCATTAGAGATTTATGAAAATTAGAATATATAGATGTTTGGATTAAATAATTTTAGATAAAATAGCAAATAAACGAGGTATTTGATAACAGTCTCGTGATTCTAATCAATAAATAATCGGTGCAGTCAACCTGCACCGATTACTACATGTAACTCGAATTGAACATCCCATTGTTTCACGCCAATGCGGAAGCTTGGGGTTTGGCAAAAATCATTCTTCCTGCTGTAGTTTGCAAAGCGCTAGTGACTACTACTCGCAGTTCACCACCTACATAACTGCTACCTTCTTCAACAACTACCATTGTGCCGTCATCTAGGTAGCCAATGCCTTGGCTTGGTTCTTTGCCTTCCTTGAGAATTTTTAAATCCAAGTTATCGCCAGGTAAATAGCTGGGACGGACGGCATTTACCAAATCATTCACATTCAAAACAGGTACTTTCTGAACGCTAGCGACTTTAGACAAGTTGTAGTCGTTAGTTAGCAATGTACCGCTGATTTCTTGGGCGAAACGTACTAACTTGGCATCCACTGTGGGAATATCGTCGTAGTCAATTGTATTAATCACGATGCGATCGGGATATTCTTCTTTAATGCGGTTGAGAATTTCTAGTCCTCGCCTTCCCCGCACTCGCTTTTGGTCTTTGCTAGCATCCGCTACTTGTTGAAGTTCTTGCAAGACAAACTGCGGTACGAGAATTTGCCCTTCTAAAAACCCTGTTTCTAGTAAGGCTTCAATGCGACCATCAATAATGCAGCTAGTATCTAAAACTTTGGTATTGGCGGGTTTTAGCGTTCCTTCCACTACCATCGATTCGACGGTGTTGGGATTAATGAACCGCAATAAACCTCGCCCGTGGGTATCTGCCAAATTCATACCAGTCACGGAGAGGATAATACTGCCAACAACTGCCACCAGTGGCTTAATAAATCCAAAATCCGCTGGGATAGGTAGCAAAAATAGTGGGGCTAGCATGAGGTTAGCTAGCAATAGCCCAATCACTAAGCCAATGGCACGAGTTAAGATCACTTCCAGAGGCATTTCTTTGATTTGTGATTCTAGGCGACGATATGTCGTCTGGAAACTCAGCCCGATCGCACCACCAATAATAGCGGCAAAGACGGCAACAACTAAGCGTAAAGCTTCAAGATTTGTTACTTGATCTAGTGTGCCATTGGGTAGTAGTTCAATACTATAGAACCCTATTCCCGACGCTGCTAGGATAAATGAGAAAATAATAATGGCGTCAAGCATGGTTGTCTTGTTTTCCTGTAACTGTGTTCACCGAGAAAGTTAAGTATTTTTTATTTCATCGGTAAGAGAAACTAATCAATATTGACTTACACTAAGGGTTTAGTAGCGCAATATCTGCAATTATTATAACCAAAGGCTTTTATCTTCATATTTTTCATTGTTTCGTTGTAAAACGACAAAAATTTGTAAAGAAACTACTTATTTTCATTGTCTCTAATTCGCAGTTGGCTTAACTTCATCTTTTCTCAAAATGAGTCAAAAATTTAGTATTTCTGGAATTGTGAGTTCTGCTTATGTGCATATTCCCTTTTGCAGACGGCGGTGTTTTTATTGTGATTTCCCGGTGTCTGTTGTGGGCGATCGCTTGCGGGGCGAAACATCTGGTACTATCTCCCAATATGTTGAAGTGCTATGTCAAGAAATTGCCATTACACCAGCATTTGGTCAACCCCTGAAGACAATTTTCTTCGGTGGTGGGACTCCTTCGCTGCTATCAACAGAGCAGTTACAACGGATAGTAACAGAGCTAGAGAAGCATTTTGGTATTGCTTCCGGGGCAGAAATTTCTATGGAAATTGACCCAGGCACCTTTGATTTAGCCCATATAGCGGGCTATCGCGGTGCAGGCGTAAACCGGGTAAGTTTAGGCGTACAAGCCTTTCAATCAGAATTATTGCAGAGGGCGGGGCGATCGCACTCAGTTGAAGATATTTTTGCAGCTGTGGAACTAGTCCACCAAGTCGAGATTCCCGAATTTAGCTTAGACCTAATTTCCGGGTTGCCGCATCAGTCTTTGGATCGATGGCAAGATTCTCTCTTAAAAGCGGTGGCGATCGTACCCACTCACATTTCCATCTACGATCTTACCATCGAACCAGGTACAGCCTTTGGTCGTTACTACAAACCTGGCGATACTCCAATGCCTACGGATGAAGCCACAGTCAAAATGTACCAGATGGGGCAGCAGGTTTTGACTAGTGCAGGTTATGAGCATTATGAAATTTCCAATTATGCTCAACCTGGTCATCAGTGTCGGCATAACCGAGTGTATTGGGAAAACCGCCCTTATTATGGCTTTGGTATGGGTGCGGCGAGTTATGTTGACGGGAAACGCTTCACTCGTCCGCGTAAAACTAGGGAGTATTACCAGTGGGTGGAAGCTGGTGGTGTGATTGATTGTGATGTGACTCCCCCAAAGGAAGTATTGTTAGAAACGTTAATGTTGGGGTTACGTTTGGCAGAAGGTTTGAGTTTAACCGCGTTGGCGCAGGCATTTGGGGAAGATAAAGTGGAGGAAATTTGCAGGTGTTTGCAAGGGTATTTTGAGAAAGGTTGGGTAGAAGTTGCAGAGGGAAGGTTGCGTTTGATCGATCCCCAAGGCTTTTTGTTTTCTAATGTGGTGTTGGCGGAGTTGTTTGAAAAGTTGGGGTGATGAACTGCTTATGCAAAAAAATAAAGTTAGAAAAGCTGTGATTCCAGTAGCTGGTTTCGGCACTCGTTTGTTTCCAGCTACCAAGGTTGTGAAAAAAGAACTTTTCCCGATTATCGATCGAGATGGTAGGGCAAAACCTGTGATTTTAGCAATTATTGAAGAGGCAATTAGTGCTGGAATTTCAGAAGTAGGGATTGTGGTGCAGCCGGATGACCAAGAAGTGTTTGAAGATTTCTTGAAAAAACCACCCAAAAAAGAACTTTTAGAGAAACTTTCACCGCAAAATCAAGAATATAGTCGATATCTCGAAGATTTAGGTAGCAAAATTACTATCTTATTGCAAGAGGAGCAATTAGGCTATGGTCATGCGGTATTTTGTGCCAAAGATTGGGTGAAAAATGAGCCATTTTTGCTAATGTTGGGCGACCACATTTATACATCTGACATTGAAAAATCTTGTGCGCGTCAAGTTTTAGATGTTTACGAACAAGTTAATAAAAGCGTTGTTGGCTTAACTACAATGCCAGCAGAAATCCTTAATACAGCTGGATGTGTAACAGGAGTTTGGCAAGAGTTAAACTCGATTTTAGAAGTTAGACAACTCTATGAAAAACCTACCATTGAGTATGCACAACAGCATTTGCATGTAGAGGGAATGGCAGCAAATGAGTTTTTATGTATATTTGGTTTGTATTTACTAACGCCGAAAATTTTTGACTTTTTAGCAGAACATATCAACCAAAATTTTCGAGAAAGAGGCGAATTTCAGTTAACATCTTGTCTTGATGGATTGCGTCAGGAAGAGGGAATGACAGGATATGTTGTTAAAGGGAAGTGTTTTGATACGGGTTTGCCAGATGCTTATCGTCAGACAATGATTGATTTTAGAAATATATAGATTAATCTTACTTCAATTGGTTTGTCTGAGGCTTGTTATGCCGAGTTACTTAATTTAATGCTTTGGAATTAGAGGATGAATCAGTATTTTGCAACGGTTGCTCGTGGATTAGAAACCCTCGCGGCTCAGGAGTTAGAGCAACTGGGTGCTCATTCAGTGGAGCCAGGGTTTTGCGGTGTAGCCTTTGAAGGCGATCGCACCCTACTTTATCGCGTCAACCTCTGGGCTAGGCTGCCGTTCCGCATCTTGGTGAATATCCATGAGTTCCCTTGCCAAGATACCAACGATCTCTATCGCGGTATCCAGACTATCGATTGGGTAAACTATCTGACGCCAGACATGACGCTGGCGGTGAATGTCACGGGCAAAAACGATCGCCTCAACCACAGCCACTTCACATCTCTCCAGGTCAAAAATGCGATCGTTGACCAGCAGCAAGAAAATCTCGGCGAGCGGTCAAATGTAGAGCTTCATGAACCAGATGTGCGGGTTAATGTTCATATTGAACGCGACAGTTGTACTGTTAAACTCGACAGTTCTGGAAATAGTTTGCATCGCCGAGGCTACCGTCCTGCGGTTGGAGCAGCCCCTCTAAAGGAATCTCTGGCTGCTGCCCTGATTCAACTTTCAGGTTGGCAGCCAGACCAGATGTTCTACGACCCTCTGTGTGGCTCTGGCACCTTACCCTTGGAAGCTAGCTTAAAGGCACTTAACATAGCACCAGGGTTGTTTCGTGAATCCTTTGGATTTGAAAATTGGCTCGATTTTGATTTATCCCTTTTAGAAAAGCTGCTCCAAGAAGCTAAGGACAGCCAACTAGATACCCTTCCCGCACCAATTTGGGGAAGCGATCGCGATGAAAATATAATTGAGCAAGCGATTAACAATGCTCAAAACTGCGGCGTTGATAACCATGTATGGTTTTCTCAAATGGAACTTGCTGATGTTGTCGCCCCCGCAGACAGTGGGATTTTATTCTGCAATCCACCTTATGGCGAACGCCTGGGGCGAGATAGCGATTTAGGAGCATTTTATAAACTTTTGGGCGATGTACTGAAACAACGCTTCAAAGGCTGGACTGCATTTGTGCTGAGTGGCAACAAGGAACTGTCTCAATCGATTGGACTAAAATCATCTCGGCGAATTGCGGTGTATAACGGAGCGCTGCCTTGTCAGTTAATGAAATATGAGTTGTATTAAGACAAAGACGCGATGAATCGCCGTCTCTACAAAAGACCGATTATTGTAGAGACGGCGATTCATCGCGTCTTACGTATGATATTTTTAATACTTTTTAACAAATTTAAATTTAGCAAAAAAAAGCTTGAAACCACGTATTAGTCTCTATTATGGCAGTTATGATGACAACGTTAAAAAAAAGTGGCAGTATAATTCGTGACTGACAACCTGCAATTTATTTATAGCTAAGGGGCCATTTATGTCAGACCAATTCACCTTTACCGTTACCAATAAAACTGAATTGGCAATTACAGAGTTGTGGGTATCTGTTGATGATGAAGAGTGGGCTTCATTTAACTTGGGTGAGTCAGGGATTCCATCAGGTGAAACCGCAACAATTGCTTGGGCTGAATATACGAATGGTTCGCCCTGTGAATGGTACATCTCTGCTGTATTTGAAGATGAATCAAAAACTGAGTCAGCCCTATTTAACTTCTGTAAAGAACCAGCTTTAACAATTGGATAAATTCTGCACTGCGATCGCCTACGGCGGGCGTGTACATGGCTACACAGACTATCAAACCCTGTCGCAACTCCATTGAGTGGCATAACAGCGCTCATGCGAGTTGTGTTGCAAAAACTTTTTAATGCTTAACAGTGTCTATGTCGGTGATAATTTCCAAGTCGCCGTTGAAGACTTCGTATTATGATGCCTACGGCGTTAAACTACGCAATTGTTCAAAATACTTAAAGCCACCGCCTCCGCCACCTTAATCCCATCGATACCAGCCGAGAGGATTCCCCCAGCGTATCCCGCGCCTTCACCAGCCGGATAAAGACCGACTGTATTTAAACTCTGATAATCTTCTTTGCGTTTAATCCGAATTGGTGATGAGGTGCGGGTTTCCACCCCAGTCAACACGGCATCATCCATTGCAAATCCTTTAATTTGTTTGTCAAAAGCGGGAAGTGCTTCGCGAATGGCTGCGATCGCATAATCTGGTAAACTCTCACTCAGATCGCCCAAATGTACCCCCGGTGTATAAGACGGCTTAACTGTGCCCAATGCTGTAGAAGGGCGATGGTTGAGAAAGTCTCCCACCAACTGCCCCGGAGCTTCATAAGTTCCACCGCCCAACTCAAATGCCTTTTCTTCCAAGCGCCGTTGAAAGTCAATTCCCGCCAAGGCGTTGCCTGGATAATCTTCGGGTGTGATCCCCACAACGATCGCACTATTGGCATTGCGCTCATTGCGAGAGTATTGGCTCATCCCATTGGTGACAAGTCGCCCCGGTTCTGATGCGGCTGCAACCACCAAGCCCCCCGGACACATACAGAAACTATAAACGGAACGACCATTTTGGCAGTGGTGAACCAGTTTATAATCGGCAGCACCTAAAAGCTTATGACCAGCTTGAGCGCCAAAACGACATTTATCGATGAGAGTCTGGGGATGTTCGACCCGAAAGCCGATGGAAAAAGGTTTCGGCTCTATGTAAACTCCACGATCGTATAGCATTTGGAATGTATCACGGGCGCTGTGCCCTACTGCCAAAACTACATAATCGCTGGCGATATATTCCCCACTGGCGAGGGTAACTCCCCGCACCTGGCCATTTTCGATGTTGATATCTTCCACCCGACTTTCAAAGCGAATTTCACCGCCGAGAGATTCGATTTTGGCACGCATACTTTGGACGATTCCCACCAGTTTGAAGGTGCCGATATGCGGTTTATTGATATAGAGAATTTCTGGTGAGGCTCCCGCATTGACAAGTTCGGTTAGCACCTTGCGCCCATAATGCTGAGGATCTTTAACTTGACTGTAGAGTTTGCCGTCAGAAAATGTACCCGCGCCACCTTCGCCAAACTGGGCATTGGATTCGGGGTTGAAGTCTGATTTTTTCTTCCAAAAGCCAAAAGTATCAGCAGTGCGATCGCGAACTTTTTTTCCACGTTCTAAAATGATGGGACGGAACCCCATTTGCGCCAGCATCAAACCCGCAAACAAGCCACAAGGCCCAGTACCAATCACGATAGGGCGAATCGCCAAATTGCTCGGTGCTTGTGCTACTGGGCGATAGCTCATGTCTGGCGTGGCAATCACATGAGGATCTTTTTTCAGGCGCTTGAGTAGATGAGTTTCCTGAGTCGTTTCTACATCCAGAATATAAACAAGGGTAATCTCTCCTTTCTTACGGGCATCGTAGCTACGCTTGAAGATGGAATAGCCGATCAAATCTTCGTCCGTGATTTGCAGCTTTTTTAGGATCGCAGTCTCGATCTCATCTTCGGGATGATCGAGCGGGAGCTTTACTTCTGTTAGTCGTAACATAGCAAGGAGAAATGCATACTGTCTATCAAAATCTTAATCAAAATCACTGTGGCACGGCTGATTTTTGTGGCTCAAACAAAACTAACAGCTGCCTCTAACATTCGTATTATCCCAAGTTCAGCATCTATTTCCACTTCTACACCGATTGGCAAGGTAAATTTATCCTTAATATGACCAATCATTGAACCGTACCAAGCAGGAATACCTAAAGGAAGTATGTGTTGTTGCAATAGTTGCATTAAGGTAAATGACGGTTCATCTCCAAGACTACATTTAGTGCATTGCCCAAAGATAAAGCCAGCAATTTGATTAAGTATTCCAGCAGTTTTTAACTGTGTCAGCATCCTATCTATACGATAAACATCCTCGCCAACTTCTTCCACAAATAGAATGCTTTTGTTCCAAGAAGGTAGGTAAGGTGAACCTACCATCGCTGATAGCACTGATAAGTTTCCACCCATAAGTTTACCCCTCGCCTTTCCTGGTGCTATTATCTCCACCCGCACTTCGCTAGGGTTGAGATTTTGCATAGTCACAGCTTCACCATTAAATAGGATGCGCTTGAAGTAATCCACTGTAAATTGATTCCAGGTAGACGTAGCAACTGGCCCATGAAAAGTAATCATCTGACTACGGGCATTAATTGCTAATAACAGCGTCGTAATATCGCTGTACCCGATGATAATTTTCGGATGGGAGCGGATTAGCGAGTAGTTGAGTAGGGGTAAAATGCGATTGCAGCCCCAACCACCACGCATGGGAATAATTGCTTTTATGGTGCGATCGCTAAACATCAAGTTTACATCCTGGGCGCGATCGGCATCTTTACCTGCTAAATACCCGTAACGGTCTAAAATATGCTTCCCCAGCTTGACTTTTAACCCTAACTGTGAAACGGACTTCCGCGCTGCTTCAATATCTTTAGCGTCAACGATACCCGCAGGGGCGATTAATCCTACGGTATCGCCCACTTGCAGGCGGGGCGGCTTGCCGATCGTGTTTGGGGCTAGCTTACCTTGGGCAGTAAATGATCGTATCTGGGTAGCTAAGGTAGCTAGCCCACAGGTTGTGAGAAATTCCCTACGTTTGAGAGTCATAACCATTAAGTTGGGGACTGTTTTTCTAATACCTAATACCCAATTTTGTACAGAGTAATTATAGGAAGCATAAATCATTCATCAACAACAAAATTCCTGACTTATTAAAAAGAAGCTAGGAATCTAAGCCTTTATATTTTCACAAATCAAATAGCATTGCTACATGTAAACTTTTGTTGACTAATTTTTCTTGTGAATTATGCAGCGAAGAATCTAATAAACGATACAAGTGGCGACAATATTTTGAATTGTGAATCTTTTTAATCAACCGCTGAAAAAATTGGCGTCTAATTGCTGATAAAATTCAACCAAAATATCTTATAATTGATTTACTAAGTAATAAAATGCCTCTAATAAAATAGCAATTAAAGGTAGTGTTGCGAGGATGGCTGATGGTTGCACGTCGATAAGCATAAGCTACAGAAAAAATATCTAGTAATTCATCTAGACGGCGAATCATTCGTGATTGCAATTGCTTAAAATCTGCTTCAAAAGCATCATAATAATTAATAATTATTGTGATGCTTTTTCTGTGATATGCTCACCAAACTCTCTACCAATTTGCTGAAGTTCCTGATTTAAGCGTTGCAACCCTTGTGCCTTCAAAGTCTCAATTTATTATTGGGGCTGACTATCTAAATTACGTCGTACACCCTGATAATGTTTTTCAACTTAATACAACGTGAGTTCGACGGAACTAAAAAATGGCAGGAGGTAGTGCAGGCAAATCTTTTGGGTAAATATCAATCGAAGGTTTTTTAGGCAAATAAGTATAAGCAACTAAACCAGCCATCAAATTAACCAAAAAGTTAAATGGACTACGATGACGAGAGTGTTCTATTTGGCACATATTTTTGAGATGGTCATTGACCGACTCAATCACCGCCCGTTTGCGTAAAAGAATTTTATCAATGAGTTTCACCAAACGGTTTTTCATCTTCTTCTTGGATTTAGTGATTAACTCCAAACCTCGCTCATATAACTCCTCAAATAATTTTTGTGAAATATATCCTCGGTCTCCAAACAGTTTACCAATTAAATCCTTAGTCATATCTGGAACTGGTTTGCGGTCATCAACATTTGCAGGAGTTAATTTAAATGCCAGCAATTCTCCTTGGTCATTAATTATCAAATGAAGTTTAAATCCGAAATGCCAGCCTACGGAATTCTTGCCCCATTTCACCAAACCTTTAAATACTTTATGTGCATGAGCGCGGCAATTATGGCAAACATTGATTGGAGTCGAATCAATAAAACTAATTCCCGTAATTTCTCCCGTTCTTGTATGCAAAAAACAACACAACAGCATCAAACACCAAGGCATAAGTTCCACAAATCTGGTATAGCTCACCAAGTTGGGAAACGCTCTACGCCAGCTTTGTAGTACGTGCAACGTGTAGAACTCCTTGAAAGTCTTATAACCACTACCGTGAAATGCGATCGCAATTGTCATCACCTCTGATAAATGCATTTTTGATTTGCTGCGGCGCTCTCCCTTTGTGGATGGTAACTGTGGCACTTGTTGCCACAAGTTCTCCCACTGGCTGCAAAAATCATCTACGTCACAGAAGATTTGTACGATATCGAGGCGAGATACAATGGTAGACATAGCCGAGACCCTCATTTTTCTTAGATATTTTTAGTCTCGGCGTTTTTTTGTGCCTTTTTTGCTCATTCTCAATTAATCTTAGCGATCGCACTTCGCCTGCCCAGTTAAGCAAATTCCTATCTAGCAAGCTTTTTGGGCTTTTCTATCCGTCGAACTCACGTTAATACAAACATCTTCCAAATCATTAGCAAGATTTTTAAATAATTGTGGACGCTTTTCTTGTGTAAAATAGCGAGTAATAGCTGTATGAAATTCCTCAGTAGCACTATAAAACTCTTGCATAAATATTTTTTGGTATAATTAAAGGTTATTTTTTCTCACTTTGAGGAAACTTAAATACTAGCGACTTAGCAAATTTTTCTGATTAAATCTTGGTGGAGAATACAAGCCCAAAAAGTTGGCATCTCCCCAAAACATACCCTAAACAGATGATTTGACCACTTTTTTTGGCAGACTATCTACCTGCCTTTTTAAAGTATCCTCTCCTTATTTGCCGCTGAAAAATTTCTTTTGACCTTTAAATCCCACTGTTGTTTTAGGAGTAAATTCAGTAAAAACAAAAAGCCCCTAGCGATGATGTGAGCAAGGGGCTTTGAGTGATAATAAAACCTGGCATCGAGCTATTTTTGCGTAGGGCT
>NZ_JBALFH010000022.1:0-237038 GCF_036917095.1 Nostoc sp. | reverse complement strand
ACTGAACCCTTCCCGAACTCAGAGGTGAAACGCTGCTGCGGCCACGATAGTTTAGGGGTAGCCCTACGCAAAAATAGCTCGATGCCAGGTTTTATAATTCTAAAAATCCTCCTCACGATCGTTTGAGGAGGATTTTGTTTAGCTTATAATATGGCTTAATATTTAGCGCTTAAGCCATATATGATTAATAGACATCTCCGAAAACTATCAAAGCTTTGCTGTGGCTAGCTTATAAGATGTAGATGCAAACATCAAAAGCTAGCTAATCAATACGATAAAATAAGGCATAGAGTTTGGTTGATGAGCGAGTAAACAGCGGAGCGATCGCACAATAAAAGTTACCCCAATAGCTAGAGATGGAATGCCAAAGATCCCAAATGGGTTCTATGAAAAACTACTAACCTGACGCAGATCGAGGATAATTTGAACAGCACCAACCACAGCTATAAGCCCAATCAACTCCATAGCAGACAAACCCGCACCAGCTACAGCGAGAATCAAAATAACAGCTGCTGCCAGAAAGCGATACCCCGCCCGGACTTTGCAGCGTAGTCTCGTATCAGTGCTTATACCAGTAAGATAGATAATTCCAAGAATAAAAAAGCACATTGCCAAGCTAACGCAAATAAGCCAGCGTTCAGCAGACGCCAGTACCAGACCTGTATCACTTGCCAGGGCGTGCTCCACCCCAACTCCGGTAGCGGCAATACCAATCACCAAAGGTAAATGCATATGGACCCAAGTCTGATAAGCTCTTATATGTTGGCAGGCACGAGCAGCCTGGATTGCTGAACCGCCAAGATTGTCAAAATACAGCCACCACAAACTAAAAGCAATACTCAAGCCAAACACGGCAGTACATGCTGATGAGAAATTCCACTGCTGCTGCGCGACACCATTAATTACCCCTAAGACTGTCTCGCCTAACACAATTAAGGTAAATAAGCCAAAACGCTCAGGCAAGTGTGAAGCATGGGGAGCCAGTTCCACATGCACGGATTTTCCTGCTGTCAATACTATTCCAAATTCTACTGTCAGCGCTAAGATCCAAAACCAAAATCGCAGTGGCATCGGTACAAATGCGGACACCAGCCAAACCAATGCCCCTAGCCCAGAACTGCTCGCGATTCGGGTCGTTAGTGGTCGTGCTGTAACTATATGCTTTCCAGCACGTAACAGTTCGACGACGAGCAACATCCGAACAACAGCGTAGGAAAGGGCGAAACCAACTGAACTTTTACCTAACCCATCGTGTATGTTCACTGCTAGTGCCGCCACTGCAAGCATCTGTAAGGCGGTCAGGAGTCGGTGTCCCAAATCATCAGTATCAAATAGATTGGCGTAGAATGTAGCGCCAATCCAAGACCACCAAATCGGCACAAAGAGCAGCAGAAAGCCAAGGAAGCCCGATAGTGAGATATCCCGATTGAGATTATGAGCAAGCTCCGAAATCGCAACCACGAAAAATAGATCGAAAAAGAGTTCTAACCACGTCGCGTGCCGTTCTTCTTCCTTACCTTGACTAATACGTAACTCAGGAGATTTCAACCATTTATTCATCCCACACACTCCTAAATCAACTGTGGATAAATTGCATAGTATTATCGGATGGGATAAATTCGTATTGATGGCATTCAGATATTGTTTCAGGCAAAGATATGGGCAGAATAACCTGAAAACGGGTGTTTCCTGGTTCGGAGAACAAGCGGATCTCGCCTTTATGCTTTTCAACAATTCGGTAACTAATGACTAGACCTAAACCTGTTCCCTGACCTACCCCCTTAGTGGTAAAGAATGGCTCGAATATCCGCTCTTGGATCTCTAGCGAAATGGCTGGGCCGTTGTTGGCAATTTCTACGAGCACACAGTTATTTTCTCGTGCTGTGCGAATCCTGATTTGTCCTTGTCCACTCATTGCATCGATCGCATTGTCAATCAAATTCGTCCATACCTGGTTGAGTTCGCTACCATACACTGAGATTAGTGGTAGGCTCCGGTCATAATCGCGCGTTAGAGTAATGCCGCTCTTGAGCTTATGACCGAGAATAGTTAATGTACTTTCAAGCCCTTGGTGTATATCCACCTCCTGCATCGGTGCCCGATCCATATAGGAGTACTCTTTAATAGCTTTGACTAGTTCGGAAATGCGCCCCGAACTTTGGTCAATTTCGTCCAATAGCTCAATTCCTGTGAGTGTGGCCTCAAGCCAAGCTAGAACTTCAGCGAGTGATTCTGGGGGTAAATACTCCACAATAGTATCTAGGGATTGAGTATCTACTCCTCCCCGAACTAAGGAAGAAACAATTTTCCAGCCATCAGGCACGTTGTGTAAATCCAACCAGGCTGTTACCTCTTGCTCGCGATCGCTCTGCGCTAGTAAATCTTCTAAGTCGCAGCGTGTTTCGGCACGTACAATTACTGAGTGCAGCAAGTTGTCAAGAAACAGGAGTTGTTCTTTTGTCATCTGCCTGTGATTGAGTTTAAGTCCCAGGTAGGGCAATTGTTGAAAGATTTTGTGCAAGTGCTTTCCACCTCGGACAACGGCTGTTGCTGGGTTGTTCAACTCGTGGGCCAGCCCAGCTGCTAAAGTACCCAGTGCAATTAGCTTTTGGTGGTGTTGTGACATAGATTCCAACATTTGCACCCGTTGCGCCGTGATGATTAAAAGGTCGCGTGTAATCGACGGACAGGTTGTCAGCATTTGCCAAAACGTATCTGTGTCCCATTTCAACATATAAGTTGGTTTCACAGCACGCACGTTAACGAGATAGTGAGGAACATCTAATAGAATCAGCTCGTGACCTGTATATGTACCAGGGCCAAAACTCATTATGTGTCTTTCTACATTGCCGACCTGTTTTCTAAACTCAATCTCGCCTTCTATCAGCACGTAGAAATTCTCTATTGGTTCTCCCTCAAGGGCTATGTATTCTCCTGGAACCAGCCATAATTGATGGCCGTGTTCAAACAACCATTGGAATTGCTCATCTGTCAATTGTGCAAAAAGTGACACTTGACGCAAGGCATTTAACATAATTACACCTTACTTAAATATTGATGAATAAACTGGATAGCGATCGCACCCTCTCCAACGCCAGAAGCAACTCGTTTCACAGAGCCATTACGCACATCTCCAGCCACAAATATGCCTGGTACGCTGGATTCAAGCAGGAAGGGTTGGCGATCCAGTTTCCATGCTTTTGAACATCGTTTATTAGGTATCAAGCTTGGCCCGGTTAAAATAAACCCTTGTTCGTCTCTTTCCACAACCCCACCCAGCCAATCAGTGTGGGGCTTTGCACCAATTAAAACGAACAGCAACTTTGTGGGAATGGTTTCTTGTTCGTGGGTTTTAGTGTTAGCAAGCGTAATTGCCTCTAAGCTAGTCTGGCCATGAACCTCAATGATGTGGGAGTGAAACCGTACTGTAATATTGTCTGTTGCTAAAATTTGGTCTATCAAGTACTTTGACATACTTGTAGCCAGTGAGTTGCCGCGTACCAACATAGTCACATTACGGGCGTACTTAGAAATGTACACCGCAGCCTGCCCGGCTGAGTTAGCTCCGCCAACTAGATAAACATCTTCATTTTGGCAAGAAAGTGCTTCGGTCATTGCCGCACCGTAGTAGACACCGGCCCCAGTCACATTCTCAATCCCAGGTACATCCAGCTTGCGGTATGAGACACCTGTTGCAATCAGCAGTGCGTAACAGCTAAATTCTGCCCCATCTTTCAGCTTGATGATCCGATAAGAATCTTGCAAGCGAATCTCAATTACCTCTTGAGGCGAGAGAATCTCAACCCCGAATCGTTTAGCTTGAGTAACGGCGCGGCGAGCTAATTCCGATCCAGCAATTCCTTGGGGAAAGCCTAAATAGTTCTCGATCCGGGAACTCGTCCCTGCTTGACCCCCTGGAGCCTCTTTTTCAATCAATACTGTGCGTAGACCTTCAGAAGCTCCATAGACTGCTGCTGCTAAACCAGCTGGGCCAGCCCCCACGATCGCCAAATCGTAAAAGGGCATTTGGGCCTGCATCTTCAACCCGATTTTTTCAGCAATTTCGGCGTGCGTTGGCTGTGTCAGATACGAACCGTCAGAGCAAACTACTAGTGGCAAATCTGCGGTATTGCATTGAGCATAAGTAACCCACTGACGCGCTTCTTCCTCTACCTCAATGTCCAACCACTGATAAGGCATATAGTTGCGGGCCAAGAAGTCCTTAATGTGATGACTCTTGGGCGACCAACGGGAGCCAATAACGCGGATACCTTCAAAGGGTGGGCGGTATGACGAAATCCAATCGTCTAATAAATCGCTAAGAACTGGGTACAGAAGCTCTTGTGGCGGCTCCCAGGGTTTGAGAAGATAGTAATCAATCTTTGCTGTATTTATCGCAGAGATAGCAGCATCGGTGTCTGCATAAGCTGTTAATAAAACTCGTTTTGCAGACGGGAAAATTTCCATAGCCTGTTCAAGGAACTGCACGCCCGACATTTGTGGCATCCGCTGGTCTACCACACAGAGGGCAACTGTCTCGTTACGTAATTTTACTTGTTGCAGTACTCTCAAAGCATTTGCACCTGAGTCGGCTCGTAGTACCCGAAAGCGATCGCCATACTCATATCGGAGATCTCGCTCTATTACTCGTAGAACTCCGGGGTCATCGTCAACAGTCAATAGTACAGGATTAACCAAAATAACTCCTTTCTAGGGATGATATTTGTAATTATTTAACTAGCCACAAAGCCTGTATTTTTAGTATAAAATAATATGCTTAAAGATTAAGGGAGGCTAAGTGTACTGGGGAAGTTTTTCTTTCCCACCACCCCCCGCGCTCCCTGTTCCCTTTACTCCTTTTAACAAATAACTTTCCTTAATCGAACTGTATTGAGGGTAGTCCTAACAGCTTTCGATAAACCGCAGTTCTGTTGTTGGAACTATGTATCTCTTATCTAATTAGGACTACTACAATGTCTTTTAACGCAACTTAGACACTTGCCAACTGAACAGTTTCATACTCATCCAAAACGGTTACACTGTCGCAAAATGCACTCATCATCAGGAATTGTTTCACATTTTCTGGTGCGCCGACTATGTAGAGTTCAACATCAGAACCCAGCTTTTGCTTGGCGAAAATCAGAGAGCGTAGACCAGCAGTAGTAATACATTCCAGGTCTTGTAGTAGTAAGACCAGACGATTGATTGGCTGTGCTGTAGCTTTAGCGATCGCTTCCTGAAAATGTACCACACCATTAGCATCCAATAACCCAGTTAAGGAGATTTTGGCAATACCATTATTGACTTCTAACAGGGTTGCGTCGAAAGATACTTGAGTCGGAAGAAGTCTGACTCTAACTTTCAGATCCTCTTGAGTAACTGGCAGTTTGACTGTTAGGTTTGTAGCATCAAAATCGGCATACCTTTGGCCATCGATCCATACATCGCCAATCCGCACACTGCCTGGTGGCAAGATATCTGGTGCAACTCGCAGGATGTTGTCTTTAAAGCCACCTGGTTTTGGTTTAAAGTACAAATCCATTGGCTGTTTAGTAATCAGCAAATTCGTATAAACGCAAGATAAGTAGGCCAATTCAAACGAGTGGTAACCGCTCATTGAGTGGCTCCCCTTGCCTCGTTCTGTTCCTAGCAAGTAGGGAATCCCATTTGACAGAACATTGAAGTAGATACCCCCAGCGACGTAATCGAGGAACCAAGCATTATAGAAAGCTGCCGCTTCACGGGCTTGGCGTTGATACTCAGGTTTATCAAGTGAGCCATTCAATATCAGGTAGGCTAAGATAGCTTGTTCTTGTTGCCACCAAGCTTTCCGGTTATGCCAGACAAAGCGGTGTACCTCTTGCCCTGGTTTTAAGGTGCGTTCGACTACATCGTACCACCCTCCACGCTGTTGGTCGCTACCGACTGCTGGCATGATTTCTGCAATCTTTTCTGCCAGAGTCACATAGTTTTCTTTTGGTTTCAGGTGGTTCATCCGCATTAAGTTCCAAGCAATTTTCAGGTTATGACCTACAACTGCTCGATTTTGCTGCCATCCCCAAGTTGTATCGTGAGTCCAGTCCTCATAAAAACGTTCTTGAACAAATGGGCTATGGTCATAATCTGGGAACCGCTTCTCAATGGTGTCGAAGGTGTACTCCAAGAAGTTTGCGTATTCTTCTTTGCCAGTCGCTAGCCAAAGATTGATCAAATAAGCTGGGGCATGGTCGCCTACAGAGTTCCAGTTCTTCTTGGCGCGATTGTGGCCTAGAGTCTGAGAGTGGGGACTGAGAGTAATCGGATCGATGTGAGAGAAAAATCCTCCTTTCTCTGTTTTGTCCAAGAAATACTTGTCAAACAGATTAATCGTCAACTCGATATCTTTGATGATGCGCGGATCGCCTGTTATCCGATAGGTTTGGGTGGGGCCAGCCAGGGCATAAATTTGCTCGTAAGCTGGAATAGCATCATAATCATCCCCAAATTCTGAGGAGAATATTTTCTGCTCGCTACCACCTGGTTTCACATCAACAGCATGATACCAATAGCAAATTCCTTCGCCTTCATCGAGAAAACGCATGTGTTGGCGGAGGTATTCAGTGCCTTTTTCCGCAGCTTCAAGATAGCGATCGTCCCCAGTCATCATATAGGCTGTGGCAAAACCGTAAACTAGACGAGAAATCGTGTCAGTTTCCTGACGAGTACTATCTTCTTTGGAACCAACTAAACCGATACCGGTGCGATATTTTCGATAATCAATTTCGCCATCTTCAAACTGGGCCTTGAGGTAAAAATCGCCAAGACTTCGTATCTGCTTGACCCACCAATCTGGTCTTTCAAAAAGATACTCGTTTTCTGTTCTACCCAGAAAAACTATGTGTTTAGCTTCAAACTTTTGCTCGCCTGCTTCAGGATAAAAAATGCCATATGCGAAAAGATAGCAATTTGGAACCAGCAGCGAACTTATTTGGCTAGTGCAATCAAAGAAAGGTTCATCTAAATTGCGTACTAGTTCAGCATAGGTCATTGAGGTCAATGCTACTTCAAATTTCCTGCCATCTGAAGTTTTGAGATCAAAAGTACCAGAATCTCCTTTACTTGAATCAAAAGCGGTAACATACCCAGCAATCAAATCCGAAAATGAAAAGTCTATATTACTCATTGAATTCGCTCCTGATTGGAAATTCATTAACTGGAAACCATTTGGAAACTAAAACAACAACGCTACGCTCTTTAACAAGATAGGCATTAGCTGAAACTACAGTTTCTTCGCCTGGTTCGGCAATATCCATCGGAGAAGGAAGAGCAGTATCTACGACTCTGCACCATTTTCTACCTTTAATAGAAGGAATTTCAAAGTCGAGGTCTTCCCAGTACATGTTGAGCATCACATGAATATCCGCTTCTCCTTCAAAGCCTCCGAGGGTAAATGCGAGAACTCTGGCATGAGAGTCGTGCCAACCTGGTTTGAACAACTTACAGCCATGCCAAGCAATGTCTGCTAAACCGCGCTCGTTAACTTCACCAGTGAAAAAATTACTCCGGCGTAAGGCAGAATGGCAGTAACACTTGCGGAAATTAATCATCAGTTTGAAGAACCTGAAAATATCAGCATTCTTTTCTGCAAGATTCCAATCTAACCAACTAATTTCGTTATCTTGGCAGTAAGCGTTGTTGTTACCCTTTTGAGTCCGTCTGATTTCATCACCAGCCACAACCATTGGTACGCCTTGGGAGAGCATGAGAATGGCTGCAAAATTCTTAATCTGTCGGCGGCGTAATCCATCAATTAGTGGATTGTCTGTTTCTCCTTCAACTCCACAATTCCAACTTAAATTGTCATTGATGCCATCCCGATTGTTTTCACCATTCGCTTCATTGTGCTTGTAGTTGTACGAAACTAAATCATTGAGGGTAAATCCATCATGACAGCTAATAAAGTTGATGCTGTTAATCGGTAAATGTCTGCTCGATTGATAAAGGTCAGAACTTCCAGCAATGCGCCAAGCAACTGCCCCAACCATTCCTGCATCTCCTTTGACAAAGCGGCGGATGTCATCTCGAAAACGTCCGTTCCATTCTGCCCAACGATATCCAGGGAAATCGCCAATTTGATAAAGCCCACCGGCATCCCAAGCCTCGGCAATGATTTTGGTGTCAGCTAGTGTTTCGGATGTTTCAATCTGCCAAATCACCGGCGGATGGATCATTGGTACTCCCTCTTGGCTGCGAGATAGGATGGAGGCTTCATCAAAACGGAAACCATCGACATGCATCTCTTTCACCCAAAATTCCAGACAATCTACAATTAACTTTTCTACTATGGGATGGTTGCAGTTGACGGTATTGCCACACCCGGAGTAGTCCATGTAGTACTGCTTATCCCAAGGCACTAGGTGATAAAAGATATCATTAAAAAGACCTTTGAAGCTGATGGTTGGGCCTTCATGATTGCCTTCATCGGTATGATTAAAGACTACATCTAGAATGACTTCAATCCCTTCTTTATGTAAAGCCTTGACCAAATCTCGAAACTCTCTGATATGATTCCCGACATCAGGAAAAGCACAATATGAAGCTTCTGGAGCAAAGTAACTGTGGGGGTTGTATCCCCAATAGTCTTTTAGTTCCTTACCGTTGACTTCTCGGAGAATATTCTTTTCGTCAAAGTCAAATATTGGCAACAGTTCAACAGCTGTGATTCCTAACTCTTTTAGGTAAGGAATTTTCTCGATAATTCCATGAAAAGTGCCGGGGTGTTTGCAATCTGAAGAAGGCGAACTGGTAAATCCGCCAACATGTACCTCATAAATGATGGTGTCACTCATCGAGCGGTTGAGCGGGCGATCGCCTTCCCAGTCATAATCAGATATATCAATAACTACACTACGCATAGATGTAGTTAGGTTGTCTTTTGTCCCTAAAGCATCGTTGCGTTGCCAAAGAGTGTTGGTGTTTCCTCTAGCATAAGGGTCAAGCAGTACCTTATTTTTATTAAAGCGGTGTCCTGCTCCGTGTAAATCAGGATTACCATTAACTCGATAAGCATAGTGAGCGCCCGGTTTTAACCCTCTCACATAAACATGCCAAAAGTGGAAGGTTTTATTGAACTTTGGGTTTAACTTAATAATTTGCGTTGGCTGCGGAGCGTCATCCCGATCGAACAATAAGAGTTCGACAGAGGTAGCATGTTCTGAAAAGATGGAAAAGTTTACTCCATCTTTGTTTGGTACCGCACCGAAAGGATGCGAACATCCCGATTCTAATTGGTAATCAGGTATTTCTAGTTCAACCTGATATCTATCTGTAGTTAAAGTCATTCTTTCTCTCTCTGTTATTATGGAATTTAACTGATAGGTTATTTAGCACACTTTTAGTCATCAATAAATTATTAATGGTATTTTTAGCAATTCATTAATGGCTAAAGTTGTGTTAATTTTCCCCTTAATTATTGACTACAAAATTTCCCAGAAGTAGGATTACTATTTGTAATACCTACTCATCCATTTAGCCAGTACTTACTGAATCAAAACTTCGCAACTAAAGTGTAAATTTTAAATCTATTCATTCCGGTAATTTCTTGCCTATTAAGGAGTTTATATAAATTAACTTTAAAGAACAACTAATATAGATACAAGGGTTTAAATTTTGGGTGAAGTTTGTATTCTTTTGATATGTAAATAAGTAAGCAAGAATATTTTAAACTATTTAAGATATCTAAATGGTAGGATGCGTTCGCTCAAGCTAACGCATCCAGTGTTGATTTTATATACGATGTAGAAGGTTAACGAGAAGTTTATGTAAGTTACAACAAAAAAATTTATCTGCTTTGGAAAGTTAATAATCCATCACCGTGGTTAATAAATGAATTGGGAAAGTTCACGCATTTTGAAAATTAGTGATTTCATTTCGATTTAAATGCTTGTCATTGCGAGCGGAGCGTGGCAATCTCAAAAGCTTGCGATCGCTACCCTTCTCCTGACGGAGACGCTACGCGAACGGGATGGCTTCGCCTTATACCAATTCAATTAATGATTTCAACACATCCTTGGGTAAAGACGCGATGAATCGCGTCTCTACAAATGGTATATTTGTAGCATTTTTGACAATTGGTATTACGTACCTTTCTCTACCAGAGGCTGCGCCAAAGGGTTCTCCAAAGGAGTACGCAATGACATACTGTAAATGATTGACCGGACACGATATATTTTCCCAAAAATCTGAAATTAATCTGACAGTGCCTGTTCTGCACATTGCTGGATTAATTTGGCGATTAAACCTGTCCAACCAGTTTGATGACTAGCACCAATACCAGCGCCATTATCTCCATGAAAGTATTCATTGAATAGAATCAGGTCGCGCCAATTTGGGTCAGTTTGGAATTTTTCTGTTCCACCATAAAAAGGTCGTTTACCAGAACCATCTGCCAGAAAAATTTGGATCAGCCTTTGAGCTAATTCAATTGATACTTCTTTGAGCGTCATCATTTGGCCTGAACCGGTGGGGCACTCTACTTTGAAATCGTCGCCGAAGTAGCGATAGAATTTTTGTAGCGATTCTAGCAGTAAATAATTAATGGGAAACCAAATTGGCCCGCGCCAGTTGGAATTACCGCCAAACATCCCTGTGCTAGATTCAGCAGGTTCGTAATCTACTCGATACTCCCGACCATCTACGGTCAAAGTGTAAGGATGAGACGCATGAACTTTAGAAACAGAGCGAATACCATAAGGGCTGAAAAATTCTGTTGCATCTAACATTTTTTCTAGAATGCGACGGAGTTTATCTGGATAAGCGATCGCTAGCAGTCGGCGCTCACCAATTCCTTGTTTGTGCATACAAGCAATATTTCGGGTCAGATCGGGGCGATTTTTCAGAAACCATTGCGTCCGCTCCCTAAAACCTGGGAGCTGTTTTAAGGTCTCTGGTTCTAAAATGCTCACCGCACATAATGGAATTAGCCCTACTAGCGATCGCACTTTCATCGGGAATTGATGGCTATCAGGTAAATGTAGAGCATCGTAGTAAAAGCCATCAGTTTCATCCCATAGCGCGATTTCAGTTTCACCAATGCCGTTCATGGCATCAGCAATATATAAGAAATGCTCGAAAAACTTGCTGGCGATGTCTTCGTAGGTGGAATTTTCTTTGGCTAACTCTAGAGCGATGGTCAACATATTCAGAGAATACATCGCCATCCAACTTGTACCATCTGCTTGTTGCAGATATCCACCAGTTGGTAGCTGAACGCTGCGATCGAAGACACCAATATTATCCATACCGAGAAAGCCACCCTGAAAGATATTTTTGCCCTCAAAATCTTTCCGGTTAACCCACCAAGTAAAGTTCAGCAGCAATTTTTGAAAGACACTCTCCAGAAATTTTTTATCCGCACGACCATAGATTTTTTGCTCAATCTGATAAACTTGCCATGTTGCCCAAGCATGAACCGGCGGATTCACATCACCAAAAGCCCATTCATAAGCTGGTAGTTGACCGTTAGGATGCATATACCACTCGCGTGTTAAGCGGCTCAGTTGCAGCTTGGCAAAATCCGGGTCAATCATGGCGAGCGGAATTACATGAAAAGCTAAATCCCAAGCCGCAAACCAAGGGTATTCCCATTTATCGGGCATGGAGATTACATCGTCGTTAAATAAATGAAACCATTCGTGGTTTCTGCCATTGAGCCGTGATGCTGGCGGTCGGGGGTCAGCCGGATCGCCTTTTAGCCATTGGTCGGCTACATAGTAGTAAAATTGTTTGCTCCATAGCATCCCAGCAAATGCTTGTCGCTGTACATTCCGCTTGTCTTCTAACATCGGCAACGGACATATTCGCTGATAAAATTCATCCGCCTCGTGCTGGCGCTGTTGCCAAACTGTATCAAATTCAGTCCCGAATGGTGCAGTTAAATTTTGCCCGTCACTTAACCGCAATCGTACTGTCTTGGTTTCACCTGCACCAATGTGCAATTCGTAACGAGCCGCAAACTTAGTACCAATCCGACTAGGATTGATAGCCGTTTTTTGCCCATTCACTACATAATTATTTATGCCATCTTTAACGTATGGCGAAGCATTGCTGACCCCAAACAATCTTTGATTATTAGTCTCATTTTCTGTAAATAGTAGTTCTGGAGTTTCATTACAGTACAGCCATCGAGTTTTTAAAGAAGGGTGATAAGCTTCAATGGAGCTGAGGTCAGAGTTAGATTGGCTAATTTTTAACCACGGCTTCTCTTCTTGATTAGAAGTCCAAGACCAGGTGTTGCGAAACCAAAGCGTTGGTAACAAATGCAGTGTTTTTGCTTCTGGGCCTCGGTTAATCGCGCGGATTTCAATTAAAATATCGTCGGGTGAAGCCTTAGCATACTCAACAAATACATCAAAATAGCGGTCTTGGTCAAATATACCTGTGTCGATTAATTCAAACTCTGGACTTTGGCGACCTCTACGGTGATTTTCTTCTACCAACTGGCTGTATGGAAAAGCAGCTTGGGGATATTTATAAAGATATTTCATGTAGGAATGAGTCGGGGTGTTATCCAGATAGAAGTAATATTCTTTAACATCTTCTCCGTGATTCCCCTCATTCCCGGTGAGGCCGAAAAGTCTCTCTTTGAGAATTGCATCTTCACCATTCCAGAGAGCGATCGCAAAACATAATCGCTGATGATTATCAGAAATTCCCCCAATCCCATCTTCTCCCCAGCGATAGGCGCGAGAGCGGGCATGGTCGTGGGGAAAGAATTCCCAGGCGGTACCATCAGGGCTATAGTCTTCCCGCACTGTTCCCCACTGGCGTTCGCTCAAGTAGGAACCCCATCGTTTCCAGTAGGCTGTGCGATCGCGATCTGCTGCTAATCTTGCTTCTTCTTGGGTCATAGCAATTTAGGATTTTGGATTAAAAATCTTTAGCACAAGGTTGTTTAAAGTGGCTCAAACAATACTATTTATGCTGATTTTGGATGAATGCAAAACTTAAAATTCAGAATTCTCTGTGGTAGGTTCTGTTGCTATCCAGGCGCGAAGCACTTCTGCGACCGTCCAGGCTTGAGCAATACAACCCCGTGGGGTGAGTGGCTCATCGCCATCAAAAATTTCACTGAGACTACCGACGCCGTGAGCGCGTAGATGATTAGCCATTGGCTCAAGTAAGCTTCGAGCTTGGGCTGGATTGTTGAAAACACGCAGGTGGGCTAAAACAAACGGCCCAATCAGCCAGCCCCAAACCGTTCCCTGGTGATAAACACTATCTCGCTGAAGCCGATCTCCACCGTAATGACCTTGATATTGGGGATGGTTGGGGTCAAGACTGCGTAGACCGTGGGAGGTGAGAAGCGATCGCGCACAAGATTCCACTACACTCCGTTGTTGAACTGGAGTTAGGGGGCTTTCTGGTAACGACACAGCGAATATCTGGTTTGGTCGCAATGAATCGTCGTGTCCTTCAGGCCCATCTAGAACATCGTAGCAGTAACCAACTGCATCGTTCCAAAAGCGCTGAAATCCTGTATTTGCAAGCTCTTGCATCTGCTTGTATTCTTGGTAAGGCTTACCCAGCTTTTGTGCAAAGTTTGCCATAGTTCCCAAAGCATTACACCACAGGGCATTAACTTCTATGGGTTTGCCAATGCGTGGCGTAACCACCCAATCATCAATTTTAGCGTCCATCCAGGTGAGTTGGACGCCTGCTTCACCTGCATAAATTAGACCATCATTCGGGTCTAGGTGGATGTTGTAGCGCGTTCCTTGACGATGCCAATTAATAATCTCTGCTAGCACAGGAAAGAGTTCACTTAGCAGTTCTTCATCTTTAGTTGCCGCATAGTAAGCGCGAATCGCTTCAAAGTACCAGAGGGTTGCATCTACTGTATTGTATTCTGGTGCTTCACCGACATCGGGAAAGCGGTTAGGTAACATACCTTGGTCTACGTAGCGGGCAAAAGTACGTAAAATAGGGCGTGCCACCTCTGGACGACCAACCGAGATTGTCAAACCAGGTAAGCTAATCATTGTATCCCGCCCCCAGTCACCAAACCAATGATAACCAGCAATGATTGTTTTGCCGTTGGGTTGATCGGGCAATGGGCGACTAACGATGAATTGGTCGGCAGCGAGGACTAGCTGATGCACCCACTCTGGATCTGCTTTGGCATGTACACGGCTTTGTTTCCAGAATTCCAGCAGCTTTGGCTCAAGGGAGCGAGGTAACTCTAAGGCTACTTGGCCATTTAACTCTGGATGCATCTCGGTGCTGGCAACAAAGGTGAGCGATCCACCGGGCTGGAGGGTAGCGTCAAAGGTGGCTGCATGTAGATGATCTTCGCGATCGTCGAGTCCGCGATCGCGTTCTCTGGCTAAATCGAATTCATAATACCACTCGTGGGCAGGTGTTGCATGTCCCCCTGAAGCGCAGCGATCGCCCTTAGGCGAATCGCTTAATAGATACAATGGCACAGCTTCCTTAAAAGCAGTAACACGGACACCATGTTCAATAGCATCAACGTTCATCTGCCAGCCTCGTGCATGTGTGTTACCGTGATAATCCCGATAATTTACCAGTGCTTTCAGCTTTAGCATCAGTGGTTGAGTGGCACGACGCAGATAATATTGAACATAGGTGGTATTGCTGCCGGGTTGCATCCATATACGTTTTTCCAATAAAGCATCCGCACAAGCAAATCGCCATGTTGGTATTGTGCCTTCTAACTCGAACGATTCAATGTGCTGATAACCATCTGGATTAACGGCTCCACCAGCCCAACGGTTGGCTCCAAGGGAATAATTGCGTCCGTCATATAGAGCCGTTTCATCTAACTTAGCTAATAACAGAGTTCTCATCAGCGGTGGCTTCAATGCTGCCACGAGTAATCCGTGATAGCGACGCGTAAGTATACCTGATACTGTGCCTGAAGCATAACCACCGATACCATTAGTTACCAACCATTCTCGCCCTGCTGCCAGATCGAGAACACCACAAGTTTCGCGTCCAAAGTTGATACTCATAAGTGATAGTACGTTCTGTAGTCCAGATCGCAAAAACTCTAGAACGGTAGAGCCAACACAAACTAAGCTGTTTCACATAAAGGTTGCATATTTAATCTCTTTACTTCTGCGCCTAATAAGGTTAAATAAATTACTTTTAAACCGCAGAGGCACAGAGAGAGCAGAGAGAAAAAAACAAATTTTAGGAGTCACCTTGAAAGGGTTAGCGTTCTAGCTTACCTATTGCTCATGATAGCTCCGACTCAATCCTCCATCTACATAGAAGGTTGCGCCTGTGATGTAGTCAGCATCGGCTGAGGCTAAGAAAGCAACTATAGGCGCAATATCCTGGGGCTTACCTAAGCGACCCAAGGGAATATTTTTTAACAGCGCTGCTAATTTTTCGGGGTCATTTAACAGCTTACTATTGATTGGTGTCTCAATTGCTCCAGGAGCCACGTTGTTAATTGTAATTCCCAGAGGGCCAAGCTCAACTGCTAGGTTACGCATCGTCATCTTTACACCGCCCTTGCTGGCACAGTAGGCAGTGAAGTGGGGGAATGCTATTTCCTCATGGGTAGAGCTAATATTGATGATTTTGCCGGTTCGCTTGGTTTCGATAAAGTGCTGCACTATTGCTTGAGTCGCGAAAAATGTCCCTTTGAGGTTGAGATTAATCACTGCATCATAGTCGGCTTCGGTGATGTTCCAGAAGTCAGCATTCCGACCGTCGATACCAGCATTGTTCACTAAAATGTCTAACTTGCCAAAGTATTGAATACCCTGGTCTAGAAGTTGACGGATGTCGCTAATTACACTCAAGTCAGCTTTAACAGTTAAACCTTTGCTGCCAGCAGCTTCTACTTTCGACAGAGTTTCTTGAGCGCCTTCGGGATGAGAGCGGTAATCAATCACAACATCTGCACCTTGTTCAGCAAGATGTACGGCAATAGCTTGGCCAATTCCTCCACTACTACCAGTTACTAAAGCTACTTTACCTTCTAGTTTCTTCATTGTTTTTCTCTTTCTAGAGTATTTTTATGTTTTCAGGGCTTATAAAAAAGGAGTCAGAATTAAGTGTGAATTATGTACGGGTGGCGGATAAATATGAGGTGAAATATCGCACTAAATCTTCTCTCATTGGAGACGATGTGCGAAGGATTTAGTCGTCTTCAATTAGTAGCTGCTTTAGAGGATGTTTGAAAAGTATTTCACTGTGACTTTAGACACTTTCAGATCCCCCCAACCCCCCGATAAATTGGGGGCTTTAATTCCGGTTCCCCCCTTTTTAAGGGGAGCCAGCGAGGTCTTGGGGTCTCCCCAAGTGGAGCGACTGGCGTGGGCTAGGGGGGATCGATAACGTTTTGCTACCGACGAAAGGACTTTTAAAACAACCTCTTAACCCTAAAGTAATTTATCTTGAATCTTGAATTCTTCTTTAAAGCTACAGATGCGGTACTTTAACATTCTTAAAAATACAACGATAATTGGGAACATGAAAAAGTTTGCCTGTCAAAACTTCGCGTTCACCCATAGATATCAGTTGAAAAGCTCCTACGGCAGTTAATGCACCTAGTGGAGATGCAATACAATAAAGCCATTGATTTTGCCAAGACCATGCTAGAAAAGCAGGCCCAATGCTGCGTGCTGTATTCAAACTAGTGCCAGAAATGGGCGCTCCTAACCAAACCATAGTTGCCACGAGAAGCCATGCCATTAGAGGAGTCCAGCGTAATAGCTGATGATGACTCAAGAAGATAAAGATAGACAGCACTAACAGAAATGTCATGAAAACTTCAGCAATAAATACATACCACAATGGATAGCCTATCCCAGGTGAAGTGATACAATAATTGACGCTTATCAGGTAATTTCCCCACAAAGCTAATGCTAAAGATGCGCCAATAATTGCGCCAATAAATTGACCGAAAATATATCCAATTAAGTCATATTTATGCATTTTGCCTTGCAGCCAGAATGCCAAGGATAAGCAGGGGTTGAGGTGCGAACCACTCAGTTTCCCTAAAGGGGAAATGCTAAATAATGCACCACTTCCAGCAAAAATGAGGCCATTAATTAATAAACGAGGACTCACTGCGGGGATGAGATGCTCCATAGGCAAGCCTTTGGCAAAATTGAAGGTGATTATACTGAATCCAACCAAGAGATTGAAAGCAGTTCCCACCAACTCTGCACCATATTCAGGCCAATTAAGGGTTTTCCAATTTGTGAAAGTATTCATGAGTTTCTTACTGGCGATCGACAATTAAGCTTTATACAGCAATTCCATTTAGGTTTTGAACAAAGATTAGCTCCTCAATCGGAATTTTTATTCTGAAGTTGTTCATCTCCTATTAAGAAATGCTGTATATAGTTAAGGGACTTCCAGTTAAAAAAATATCCCATCCCTGCGGGACGCTCCGCGAACGTAGGGGCGCAAGGCCTTGCGCCCCTACAAATCTATAAATAATTTGGGATAATTTATTTTTTGCAAGTCCCTAAGTTGAAATTACCTCAATTGGACTGCAATGGTGGGGGATTATCCTGATCGACGTATCCCTGGCTAATTTCAACGATATTACCATCTGGATCGGATACCCAAACCGTTCGCCACCCAGGAATAAAGGTATCAAAGTTGAGTGGCCCAAGGGTTACTTTTGCATCTTTGCCGATTTCAGCGAGTTTAGCATCAACATCATCAACCTGAAAACCAAAATGACGCCAAGCTGGATAGGTAGGCCCGTCTTCGTTGGCTACAGGGACGGGGGTTTCTCCTTTTGCTTGGAAGAGTTCAAGGTACATATCACCCAATTTCAGAAAGACAATCTGCTCATTATTGCCAACTGGTGCAACCCTTGCTCGCTTAAAGCCGAAATATTTCGTGTAGAACTTTTCAGTTGCAATCGGATCTTTGCAGCTGATTGCCATTTGAGAAACTTTTAGCAAAGCCATTACTTCAGTCCTTACTGACAGAAAAAAGTGAACTTAGTTATGCGTATGTCCCATCGGGGTACTGAATTACACCAGCAAAGTGAACAGCGATTTTGCGATCGCGCAGCACCCAGTTATCATAGAAACTCACCTCGCCAACGTCGCCATTGACGCTTCTGGTCTTCAAGTTTTCGACTATCATCAGCGTGTTCTCAGTTTCAGCCCACTGGTGAAGCTTGACCTCAAAATCTTCTAGACTGAAGATGCGACTTTCAAAGAACTCTTTGAGTGCTTGACGACCACGCACGTAAATCGGTTTGCGATTCTCGGTCAAGGTGCTAATCAGCAGGACATCTTCTGCATATTGGTTGAGTAAACCATCAACATTCTTCGCTTTAATAAAACCGATATGCTCTTTATAAAGCTTGCCCAATGGAGATGTGGGTACTTCTGTTTTAACTGTTTCTGCATTTACATAAGTTTTATCTGGATACTGAATTACACCAGCAAAATGGATAGCTATTTTTCCATCTTGCAAAAACCAGTTATCGTAGAACTCCACACTACCGACTTCACCGGTCTTACTTGTGGTGGTTAACTCCTCCACCATCATCAACGTGTTTTCGGTTTCAGCCCATTGGTTTAGCCTGATTTCAAAATCTTCTAAACCGAAAATACGACTTTCAAAAAACTCTTTGAGTGCTTGACGACCTTGTACGTAAAGCGGTTGGCGGTCTTCAGTTAAGGTGCTAATGAGCAGAGCATCATCAGCATACTGGTTCAAGATACCATCAACATTTTTAGCTTTGATAAAACCGATATGTTCTTTATAGAGCTTGCTGATGGGAGAAACAAGCAATTGTTCTATTGGTGTACTCATGGTAGTCCTAGTATGTAGGGGATTAAGACTGAAGTAACTTATGGTGAAGATGGGAATAAAACCGAGTTGCACTAAGTTAATTAGTTTGTATCTACGTTGCTAACTCGTAGGCATCGCCTAAAATTTGCGCTATTCTATTAAACCCAAAAACCAAAGTGATAAGCAATTTGCCCATTACGGATAGTCCAGGCATCGCCAACTGATACCAGACCAAGTTTACAGTTGAATTTTGCTTGGAAAAAAATAGCATCTTCTGCTTCTGTAAAATCTAGGGATTTAATATCAATATATTCAATTGTTTTCAGGTAGTCGTGAAAGAATGTTTTGATATTTTCACGCCCTTTAATTGTGATTGGTGCAGGTGTATTCTCAAACCCATTAAAGAAGGTGATTAAAACAGCATCTTCTGCATAATCCCTATCCACCATTTCATCGATTTTTCCGGCAGAAATAGTTTCTAGATGTTTGTCAAAGAATTGCCGTCCGGGTGAAATTGTTGAAACCGTCATTTTTATATCCCCTGTAATTGTTATAGAACTTATGAGTATGGAGCGCTAATCACTACAGATAATTATTTTTTTCGTGGTTATGTGCGCCCCAAAACTTCATTTCTTCACGGATGTCTGCAAACTTTTTTAAAGACGGGCAGACCCTTCGTAGTAACTAAGTGAATCAACAATATAGGTTGCAATTACTGGCTTACCAGTTTGAAGCGATCGCTTGACTATCCAAGTTTGATAAGCATCTAAAACAATGCGTTGACTTTTGGCTGCTGGTGGATTCCACACGCTAGCTTCCCATTTGACGATGACTTGAACAGTCGCTTCGTCTCCTAAAGCTTGAACGTTGACTTGCTTTAAAGTATGGACTTCATCAAAGAAAATGCCGATAACGCGATCGTACCAACCTTTAAATCCATCAAAACCATAAACTGTAGCTTCAGGAAAGCGCATTTCTAGACCATCTTCAGCTAGAAAAGGAATATATTCTTCCAGCGGAGCGTGAACATCTAATTTTAAATACCAATCTGCTGCCAGTTGCTTAATTTCCGAAGCTGTTAAAGGTGCTACGTTAGTTACCGTCATGATTTTTCTCCTTGTTAATAAGTCAAAATTTCAACCGACTATTGACCACATTTGACGCCAATCTTTGTACCGACAATTTCGTTTGTTAGTACCAAATCAATCAAAAATGGGCCATTGTGTTCCAATGCTTTTTGGATAGCTGGAGCAATCTGATCTGGCTTTTCTACCCGAACAGCTTGAACCCCTAAAGATTTTGCTAATTCAGCGAAATCGATATTTGGGTTGCACAGGTTAAAAGAAGATGGATAGTCATGTTCTGGTATTTCCTGCTCGCCCCAATAATGCAGAATGTTGAGCTTCAGGATTTGATAGCTGCGATTATTACAGATGACAAATTTAGCATCTATATTGTGGTGGGCAGCAGTCCAGAGAGCTTGGATAGTATACATACTGCCGCCATCACCCGTGAACGCAACTACAGTTTTATCTGGATTAGCCAACTTAATACCGATCGCTCCAGGAATACCAACACCTAGCGAACCGCCTCGTGTTTGGTAATATTGCCCTAGTTTTATCGGTGGAATATACCGACAAAGTTCGGGAGAATTGGTAATGGCTTCATCGAAAATAATTGCATCTACTGGCAAATGGGCAGCTAATTCTTCTGCAAAACGAGTCATATGCAGAGGTACTGAATCCCGAACTGCCTTATCAGCTTCCAATCGAGCCGCCGATTCCCGCTTCTTGTCCTCAGCTATCCGGCTAGCCCTAAGAGAAGCCTCTTGCTTCTGTTCGGGTGTCAAAGTTGACTCAAGGGCAGTGCTTAATTTGCTCAAACTAGTTTTCGGATCGCCAAGCAGTCCCAGATCCACCGGAAAATTCTTCGCTATTTCGTAGGTATTCAAGTCAATGTGAATTACTTTTGCTGACTTGGCAAAAACTCCAGACAGTGCCGGAAATACCTCTGGAAAAACGTAGGTTCCAGTAATCAAGATTACGTCTGCTTGTGATGTAATGCGACGGCTATCGTCCCCAAACATGTGACCCAGCAGCCCTCCGAATAGAGGATGTGTGGCGCTCATGTTCGCTTCCGATGAATCTGCTCCCCAAACTTGTGCGCCGACGAGTTCGGCTACATTTGTCAACTCAGCCTGGGCATCGGAAAAAGCTACACCATCGCCCATAATAATTAGAGGATGTTTAGCAGCGGCCAATAAAGTTGCTGCTGTTGCCAGTCGATCGGGTTCGGGTGCAACCCGTGTCACTGGAAAAGAAGTCGGAACAACCTCTTCATAATTAGGAGCATCAAGGATATCCATCGGCAGGGAGACGAACACCGGCCCCATAGGAGGCGTAGCAGCTATTTTGATGGCTCGGCGTAGCACGCGTAACAAAGAAGAAGGATCGACTACCCTAGTTGACCATTTTGTTACAGGTTTGGCCATGCTGACTAAATCTGCTGCCATTTGGGCATCCATCGCATCGTAGCAAATACCAGCTTCGCCAGCCAATACTACTAATGGTGCATGACCGCGCATGGCCTGATAAATCATTCCGATGCCATTGCCCAAACCAACTCCGCTATGGAGTTGCACAATAGTAGGCTTTTTGGTGGCGCGGGCATAGCCATCGCCTGCACCTACTGCGATCGTTTCTTGCAATGCAAAGATATACTCAAATTCTGGATAATAGTCTTTTAAGGCATCTAGAAACCCCTGCTCAACTGTGCCAGGGTTGCCAAACATGTAATTTATACCATCTGCCAGAAGTTGTTCGATGATTGCAAAGCGACCATTTCTGTTAGCCATCAAAGGCTTATCGTTGCTCTGTTTGGTCAAGCTTACCATCCGTACCGCCTCAGTCCTTTATCCAGAACTTCCACTAACTTTTGACCAGTTGTATAAGAATCTGCGGTAGACCGACCTGTGATAAATGGATAATCGACAATCACGGAGATTTCTTTGCCAAAATTACCGTGATATGCTCCATCTGGGCCTGTAGCATCTTGGAGAATATACTCTAGAGGATAGGGAGGTGGCCCCATATTAATATCTGCGCCAACAAATCCTGTGCCATCCTTGTAATCATATTCCTTGCAATGGCCTGTGACGTGCTTACCCCGAATAATGCTCTTGCGGTCTGCTAAGTCACGAGCAAAGGCGAGACAAGTTACACCGTAGCATTCTGCTGCGATCGCCTTACCCTTTTTGTAGAAACTCAGAATCAGGTCGTGAACCCGATGGTTATTTACTAAATCAACAATAGGGCCGCTACCACCGACTATCAGTAGAGCATCGTATTGTTCCAAATCCTTCTGCACTTCATCAAGTGCATTGTTATATGCTTCCATTTCCCGAAGGAATTTTTCAGCACTCCAGTAAGGGCGATCGGGCAACCATTCTGACAGGATGATTGGGTTGTCCAGCCGTGGGTTCTTAGGATCTTCCAAGTGCTTGACTTTTTCTGCCATCTCCTGGGAGACAACAGTCCGGCCTAAAGGTGGGTCGATATAAGTAGCATCCATACTAGGAGGAAGCGCTACTGGCCTTTTTCCTGTTGGAGTTGCAAAGTCAACCTGATACCCCGCAGCATCGAAAGTTTCTAAAGGCCCTACCAGTTCTTCACCCCAATAACCATATTCCGATAAAATTATGAGAATTTTTTTCACAAAATTGTCTCCTAGCCATGAATTAGTTTTGAGATAATTAGCTTGCAACTTTCAGTCTTGAAACAGAGGTAGTAGCCCTTCTGTTTGAGAAACGATTAGTGGCGATAAATAATTGCTGGATTTGTTCGGTAATCGCATCAATGAATGGTTCAACCTCGTGTTTTGAGCGACCAGTAACAAGGTCGCCGTCCACCACAACACCTGTAGGTGATGTTGTATAAACTGCACCAGCATTGAGAATATCTGCAAGGACAACCTCATGGCAGATAACTTGTCGGTCTTTGAGTAACTCAGGTATTGGTGTTAGTATCCAAAGACCGTGGCAGAGTGCGCCTTTAATAATCCTGGGATTTGCCATTGCCTTGGCATAAAACTGTACAGCCGGTGAAGTGCGAACTTGTTCAGCACTAATTGGTTGACCTGTTGGTGGCTCAAAGTAACGCAGACGCACGCTAGTATAGTTAGCGGTCATAATCACAGCCGCATAGTCGTTAACATCTACGTTTTGAAAATCAATATTTACATCTATTGTTCTAGGCGTATTGCCCGTATCTTCATCACTGAAAAAACGAACACTCGGCTGATTCCAGAGCCTAGACATCAGATGTACCGTTGCTTGAAGTTCTGAGAAGCGCTTTTGATATGCTTCAATTTCTTCAGGGATGAACTCACTTTCTAGAAGAATTGCGATTTTTTTCCCACCAAGGGATCTAGGTATCATATTGGTTCAATATTCTTAGGGTCACTAAATTCTTAATTTGGAATGTATGTGACTTATTCTTAAGCCTTTAGCAATCACTTTAAAGAGACTGAAACATAAAGACAAGGGTGAATGTTTTGCAGAAAGGTTACTTTTTTTATTTACTGAATTTTATGTAAATCAGGACTTACGCACAGTCTACGAATTCTCGGCGCTCTTCTCTAACGAGACGCTACGCGATGGCGTCTTCTCTGCGAGACGCGAAGCGCTATGGCGGTTCGATAAATTAAGCTTTTTAGCAATTTTTGCGTAAATCCTGTAAATATAAAAAACCTAAAACAAAATAGCAAGAGCCAGCTTTATAACCTTTTTTTCGCACCTTTAGCTAATAATACCCTTAAACAAGCGCACCAAAACAATGTAAACTAACTACGAAATTTTAACCCTTGCGATCCTGTTTTGTAGTTTTTAAAATAAGGTCAATCCTAGTCACGGCGAAATAAGACAAGCTCGAACCATTAGCATCGAAATTACCGCATACTAAGTCCCAGCTTTTGGTAGTTGCGAGCGCTAAACCCGTGTAATACCAAACAATTTTTATCTTTCCCATACAACCAAACTAACCTTAATTTGAAGGATAGCTAATCATGGTCACAACAAATGCTTCTGTTTCAGATACCTCTACTAACTTCCCCAAAGTCAAAAAGCTTTGGTCAGATGTAGATATCACGAATTTTGGCCCTTATTATGAGGCTTTACAAGCACGACTGATCGATCGCATTTGGAATGATGAATCACTCAAGCAAGAAATACTTACCAATCCCAAAGCTGTATTTGAAAGAGAAACAGAAGTTACATTTCCCGCAGATACAGAAGTTAGAGTATTAGAAGAACCAGAAAATACCTTCTACTTTGTACTTCCTGCAACTCCACCAGTAGAAGAGCATTGGTATAGATATGAGCAATTTTCTAGCTGGTGGCCAATTATCGATACTTTCTGGTATTTTTATTACCGACTTGGTGGTTCTACCAAAGCTAGAGCTTACAGAGAGTGTTTACAAGCGTTATGGATAGTTCGCTCTTGGACTAATGAAACTTTCCGTCAGCAACTCCTTACCAATCCAAGATCCATATTTGAAGGAGAAATGGGAATACCATTTCCTGCTGATTTAAAGATTCAGTCATTAGAAGAAACCTCAAATCTCGTCTACTTTATTCTTCCTAAGAATCCGCAATTCGAGAAACTTGATAGCAATTCAACTGTTGGCGAGTGGTGGAAAGCATCACATGGTTTATGGTGGTGGTATACCTCATTACGGTTCCGTCAACCAGCTAAGGATACAGTCACGGGAGTGGTCGGGTAACTAAAGATAACTACGGCGTGTTGCAAACACGCCGTAAAATACTCATTGGCTAACTCCAAAAACTGTACTTATTCACCGATATTAAGGCGATTGTCATTACTTATAAAGTTAAGTTAAAAGGGAAAAAATTGCAATTTTAGAGGATTTTAATGAGTAATTTAATTTGTTTGTTACTTAAAAAGTATAACTGCGATCGCCTCGATATTGGTTTTTAGCAGCTTTTGTAAATTGAACCTCTATTGCAGTTTAAACAAGAAATACAAGCTCCTAAATTGTTTTGAATTGCTTAAGCTTTTTCTACTCTTCATCTATCATCAAAATTTGATTTGAAAGTTGTATGTTTCATAAAAAATTTCAGCGTCGTCACTTTATTCAGAGTGCTGCCTTATTTTCTGCTGGTGTAGCAGCCTCAGTTGTTTCTCCTCTTAGAACTCGTGCTAGTGATGATTATATAGAGGCACTAGTAATTGGTAGTGGTTTTGGTGGGGCTATTGCAGCTTTACGCTTGGGACAGGCTGGTGTTAACACACTAATTTTAGAGCGAGGTAAGCGCTGGCCTATTACACCTAGCCAAAATACTTTTGCTACTTTCAATAATCCTGATGGTAGAGCCTCTTGGCTAAATACAACATCTGTGTTTGGTGCTACTGTAGATAGATATACAGGAGTCTTTGAAACACTACAGGAAAAAGGAATTATTGTTGTCAATGGTGCTGGTTGGGGTGGTGGATCGTTAGTTTATAACGCTATTACTTATAAACCAAAACGCCAAATATTTTATAAAGTATTTGACCGTGCTGTTGTTGACTATGATGAACTAGATTCAATCTATTATCCTCGAGTTCAAAAAATGCTGAAATCATCACCAATTCCACAGGATGTTTTAGCTACTACTTACTATGGCAAAACCCGATTTTTCTTAGAAAATGCAAATAAGGCGGGCTTGCCAAGTTTTCTGATGGATCTAGCTGTAAATTGGGATGTAGTTCGTCAAGAAATTAATGGCTCAAAAGTACCTTCTGCTATAGATGGTCAATGTTGGTGGGGAGTTAATAGCGGAGCAAAAAATAGTTTAGATCAAAATTATCTTCCTCAAGCAGAAAATACTGGTCATGTCGATGTTTTACCTCTTCACGTAGTTACAGATATTGCCGAAATACGTGGCGAAAAAAAATATCGTGTTTTCTGCAATCAAATCAATGAGTCAGGGGAAATTATTCAGAAAAAAACCTTTACCTGCCGCTATTTATTTGTAGCAGCTGGCTCTGTCGGTACTTCTAAACTTTTAGTTAAGGCTAGAGAAAAAGGTACATTACCTTACTTAAACAACTTTGTTGGGAAAGAATGGGGAACTAATGGAGATAACATTACGATTAGATCGGATTTAGGCCCTGTAACAGGTAATGGAGGAACTGCGGGTGCTGCGATTGAACAGCTTGACGGCCCAACTCCTATAGTTGTAGAGAGTCTTGAACTGGGGAACAATCTTAACGGTATACAATCTTGTTTGGGTCTGGGTATTCCTTGTCCAGCGGGTAAGTTTAAGTACGATCCGTTTACGGATCGTGTCAACTTAAATTGGCCAAAATCTGTAGACGATCGCATCGTCAAAAAGACAGAAAGACTTTTCAATACCCTTGACAATAGCCTTAATAATTTTGGTAGAAAGCCTCGGCATGAAACTAAAGAAGGTATGATGCAAACAACATCCCAAAATAATGATGCTGCTATTACTGGCCATCCTTTAGGAGGAGTTCCAATAGGAAAAGCTTGCGACCCATTTGGACGAGTATACGGATACAACAGACTTTATGTTGTCGATGGCTCACTTATTCCAGGTTCTGCTGCTTGTGCTAATCCTTCTTTTACCATTGCAGCTTTAGCAGAACGTTGTTTAGACAAAATCATTGCACAAGATATTAACTAGGTCGTTGTCAAAATTTCTAGTTGGAATAAATCAAAAGACAAAAGGCAAGAAGCAAAAAGGTTGTAACCTAGCTTATCTTCCTTTGCATAGTTTGGTTTGATTGTGCCAACTTACTTAATAGTTAATTACTCATGTCTGCAAGATGATGTTTTAAACCGATGTCAATCTCTTAACAGGTAATAAAAAATGGTCGAGAGACAACGCTTAATTGTTGGCATTAGTGGTGCAACAGGAATAGTTTACGGCATCCGATTATTAGAGATATTGAAAAAAATAAATGTTGAAAGTCATTTGGTTGTGTCAAAAGCAAGCCACACAACTCTCGCCCATGAAACTGATATGACTGCTGAACAATTACGAAAGTTAGCTGATATCAGTTATTCAACTTGCGATATCGGAGCAGCAATCTCTAGTGGCTCATTCAAGACAATGGGAATGGTAATTGCCCCCTGTTCTATTCGTACCATGTCAGAAATTGCTAGTGGTGTGACGAGTAATTTGCTCACCCGTGCTGCTGATGTGGTACTCAAAGAACGTCGCCGCCTTGTGCTGATGGTTCGTGAAACACCCCTCCATGCTGGCCATCTCAAAAGTATGCTTGCAGTGACAGAAAGTGGAGGTATCATTGCACCACCTATGCCTGCTTTTTACACTCGCCCGGAAACATTGGACGACATCATCAACCACACAGTTGGCAGAGTACTCGATCTATTCGATATTGATGCTAGATGTGTTAAGCGTTGGGGCGAAGACATTAACGAGTACGTGTGGAAACAAGATTTAGAAAAGAAAAAGGTTGCAAGTAAATGATCCGGCATCTGAAGAGTCTTAGAGAATACATTGATGCTTTAAAAGCGATCGACGAGATCCAAGAAATCGACAAAGAAGTAGATTGGAACCTTGAGATTGGTGCGATTATACGCCGCTCTTACGATCTGAAATCTCCTGCGCCACTGTTCAACACTATCAAAGAGATTGAAAAGGGGTTCCGAGTGCTGGGTGCGCCAGCTGGTGTGAGTCGCCAACCAGGGCTTTATCTATGTCGGGTTGCGGTGTCGCTAGGTCTGAATCCAGATGCAACGGGTCAGGAAATTATTGAGGCTTTGGCACAAGCTCATAATAAAACGCCCATTCCACCAAAGCCAGTCAAAAGCGCTCCCTGCAAAGAAAACATCTTCCTCCACGATCGAGTAGACCTACTACGTTTGCCAGCCCCCCTGATTCATGGGTGGGATGGCGGACGCTACCTAAACACCTTTGGCACGATCGTCGCACAGACACCGGATAAAAAGTGGACTAACTGGTCTATTGCCCGAATCATGATTTTAGACAAGAACCGGATGACCGGAATCGTCTCTCCAAAACAGCACATTGGAAAAATCCACGCGATGTGGAAGGCCTTGAATAAACCCATGCCCTTCGCACTTGCTCTCGGCTGTGAACCAGTGATTCCTTTTGTATCAGGTATGCCTATTCCTGAATATGCGAACGAGTCAGATTTTATTGGAGCTTATTTGGGCGAACCTGTCGAGGTTGTGCAGTGTGAGACTGTAGATTTATTCGTTCCTGCCACTGCTGAAATTCTAGTTGAAGGAACACTCTCCCATACTGAAACAGGGCCAGAAGGGCCTATGGGCGAATACGATGGATATTCCTGGCCTGGGATGAGTACGAACAAACCAGTTTACAATGTCACTGCAATTACCTACCGCAATGACCCGATCCTGCCAGTTGTGGCGGCAGGGGAACCGGTTGAGGAAGATCATACGGCTTTTGGGCTGCCCCATGCTGCTCAGACACTGCACGAGTTACGCGAACATCAACTTCCAGTGACAATGTGTTATGTGCCTCTAGAAAGTGCTTGCCACTGGCTAGTCATTGCTATGGATAAAGAGTGGCGGACAAAAACCAATTTCAACTCTCAAGAGTTAATTCAAACCATCGGCAAAATTCTGTTTAAATCCCACGCCGGATTTGGCATTCCTAAAGTTTTGCTGATGGAAGACGATGTAGATACAACTAACACCTCCGAAGTGGTGTGGGCTTTTGCTACTCGTTGTCACCCTGAAACTGGCGAGATACATTTCCCGATGGAAGATATGGCTCCACTTCCTGTCTATCTACGTATACAGGAAAAGAGGGGATTAATGAGTACCAAAGTTATATACAACTGCCTGAGTCAAGATGATTGGACACCCACTCAAAAGCCAGTACGCGCTTCGTTTCGCAGCTTGTGGCCTACAGAGATTCAAGAACGGGTGCTAAACAATTGGAACGCCTATGGCTACCGTTAACGGCGTTGTCTTTTATCTCCGTATTTCGATAATTAATTACTTCAGCTAAGATTTGCCAGGAGAAATATATGACCATTCTTTCTAATTCTAAACAAGAAGCAACAACTGATGCAGTTTTAACAGCCAGTCTTCAAGAACAACAGGAAAAAGGCCCAGACCTCCGGCAAATGCATACAAAAAGTCATGGTTTGGTGTGGGGAGAATTCATTGTTGAGAATGATATTTCTGAAAATTTGAAAGTGGGTATTTTCGCTAAACCGCAAACATATCCTATCTGGGTTAGATTTTCCAACGCTTCACCACCAGAAAAACGAGGCAAGTTAAAGTCAGATCGAGAACCTGATGTACGTGCCATAGCAATTAAGCTGATGGAAGTAGAAGGCCAAAAAGTTTTAAATGATGAAGAAAAAACTCAGGATTTTATCCTCATCAATCATCCAGTTTTCTTTATTCGAGATGCTCAAGGCTATCTTGACCTTGGTAAAGCAGGAAGCGGGCAAGCAACGCCGGAGTTACTACAATCACTGCAACCGACATTTGCCTTACTCCAAGAAATGTCTAGCAAGGAAGTGGTTAATCCAATCGATGTCCAATACTGGAGTACAACCCCCTATAAACTGGGTTCTCATGCAATTAAATTCTCTGTTAAACCCCAGTTAACAAATGAGGCTCAAGGGTCAAAATCTGATTCAGATAATTACTTGCGCGAAGCTCTAGTTCAACGTCTGACAAATGATAGAAAAGAAGTCAAACTTGACTTTCTAGTTCAGCTGTATGTGGATGATGAGAAAACCCCAATCGAAGACCCTACGAAAGAGTGGAAGGAAAGTGATTCGCCATTTATTAAAGTGGCTACTATCAAAATTCCTAGCCAACAGTTTGATTTTGAAGAACGGAAGCGATTGGATGAGGGTTTCTCATTTTCGCCTTGGCATACCTTACCCGAACATGAGCCATTGGGTAGTCTAAATTTAGCTCGCAAAAAAATCTATCAAGAACTTGCACAATACAGACATGAGTATGTTCAAAAGCGCTTAATAGATCCTCAACCATATAGTTCTATTCAGGATGAACCGCAATAAATAGATAAAGGTCTGATTTTTCTGATTCTTTTAAAGAACTTATCTTGAAAATTTCAGTCAGAGTTTTCCAGTAATTAGCTAGCAACCAAAACTGACAGACGATTTGAGCAATTATCACTATATAAATGTTCGTGAAAGGTTTAAGAGTGTAATGTTAAAAATCGTCTGTCATTCTTTCAATGTTGTAATTTATGAAGCAAATAAACTAATAGAGACAACAAACCTATCCCAAAATAAACCAAGATTGAGATTTGCAAAACAAAATTGGTATTAGTTGGAAGGAATCAAAAAAAATGCCAGATAAAAAAGATACAAATGATGCCATCACTCCATATTACTCAGATTACAAAAGAAGGTTTCATAAGAGGTTTTCTCGGAGAAAATTTATTAGCAGAGCGACAACGTATACTGCTGGTCTGGTGAGTTTATGCTCTAGTTTGATAGCAGGCCGCTCTTTTGGTTTGAAGAAACAGTGGGACTCTTCTACTCCCTTAAGTCCATCAGCACCAGTTGAATATATCGTAGTTGGTTCTGGTGCTGGCGGCGGGCCTCTTGCAGTGAATCTAGCGAAAGCTGGACACAAAGTGGTTTTGATTGAGGCAGGTGACGATAAAGGCGACGACATCGCCTCAGTACCGGGTTTCAATCCGGTCGTCGTGGAAGATCCTCGTGTGCGATGGGACTACTTCGTCCGGCACTATGCCAATGATGCGCGTCAACGCCGTGACAGCAAGTATGTCCTTGAGAAAGATGGTGTGTTGTATCCACGAACGGGTACACTCGGCGGATGTACTGTTCACAGCGCGATGATTACAGTATGTCCAAACAATTCTGACTGGGACAACATTGCCCAGATCACTGGCGATCGCAGCTGGTCGGCAGAAAATATGCGAAAGTACTTTGAGCGACTGGAAAAGTGCAATTATGTCGATCTGCCAAGTCGTAAAGCCAACAATCCCAGTCGTCATGGGTTCAAGGGTTGGCTGTCAACTGAGCTTGCCGATCCGAAGATGTTCTTGGAAGATGATAAGCTGCGGAGTATTTTGCTTTCAGCAGTTCGAGAGGCAGGTCTAAACGAAAGCATTCTTGACCGTTTTTTCCAAGGCGAACTCGACCCCAATGACTGGTCTAGGATAGTGCAGGAAATCGAAGGTCTCTACAACATCCCGATATCGACCCAGAATGGTCAGCGACGCGGACCGCGTAATCTGATTAGGGAGACAGCTGCTGCACTTCCCAACAACCTCATTGTCAAGACCAACACATTAGTAACCCGCATACTATTTAGAGGTAAGACAGCGATCGGTGTAGAGTACATTGAAGGTGCACATCTCTACCGTGCCGATCCTCAAGCTAATTCTAACGGGCCTGAGCCTAGTTTAAGAAAGAGAATGCTTGCTTGTCGTGAAGTGATCCTGTCTGCGGGCACATTCAACAGTCCGCAGATTCTAAAGCTTTCTGGCATTGGCCCAAAAAATGAACTACGTAGTCACGGTATCGTGCCGATTGTTGACCTTCCGGGAGTTGGTCAGAACCTTCAAGATCGCTACGAGGTCGGCGTCATAACTCAATTGGATTCGGATTTTCAGGTTACCCAAAAGTGTACGCCCCAGAATCTATCAACAGACCCGTGCTTTTCAGAATGGCAACAAGGAAAGGGAATTTATACAAGCAACTACACTCTGGTCAGTAACATCCGGAAGTCCGATCGAGTTCGTCCTGTGCCTGACCTGTTCATCTTTTGTGCAGTAGCACCTTTCCGGGGCTACTATCCCGGCTTCTCTGAACCAATTACCCGTGTGAAGAACCAATTCACTTGGGCGATTCTGAAGGCACACACTCGCAACTGTGCAGGAGTTGTAAAGCTTCGTTCTGCCGACCCACGAGACACGCCCAATATCAATTTTCATTACTTTGATGAAGGCAATGATACTCAAGGTGAAGATTTGGCCTCAGTTGTCGAGGGTGTAGAATTCGTGCGCCGTATGAACGCACACATAGGCAACATCTCCCAAGGAGAAGTATTGCCTGGGCCAACGGTTCAATCGCGTGATGACATAGCCCGCTTTGTCAAAGATGAGGCATGGGGTCATCATGCTTCTTGCACTAACAAGATGGGTATTCGGAGAGACCCAATGGCAGTGGTTGACAGCAACTTTTGCGTCCACGGGACAAAGAATTTGCGAGTAGTAGATGCTTCCGTCTTCCCACGCATCCCAGGCTACTTTATTCTTACGGCAATATATATGATAAGTGAAAAAGCAAGTGATGTAATATTAGCAGACTGTAAGAGAAAAGGGACTTCCAAATAAAAAAATATCCCATCGCTTTTAGGGCAGGGGGCAGGGGGAAGAAAAGTCGTTTTGATTCCAAAAATTGGATAATTTATTTTTTGGAGTTCCCTTATACCAATTCGTAATTATTGGACTTTGGACAAAAATTATCCACTTGTTCCACAACTACCCTATTCTGAATGTCTAGACTTGTCTAGCTTTTATATAGCAGATTCAGCGGACTAAAAAGTTATCGAATTGCCACGGGTCATTCCAATCTAGCCAGGGTTCGGGAAACAGGAGTGTAGAGGAGTAGCGGCTTGTTGCTCCCCATCGACCTTGCAAGGGAGTCCAGTTAGTAGGGACGCTGACCATCCGACCGAGATAAGGACGGGCTATTTGTAAAATTTCGTTATGGGGTAGTTGTTCTGGCTCTCGAAATCCCGCTTGCGGATGGCGGACAGCCCAAACTGCGGCAGCGATTACCCCAGCACACACCTGTACAGTAGTCGCGTTATGACCGGGAAGAATCTGGCGAGCCTCTTCGATACTGAGTTGGGAACCATACCACCAACCATTGCAGGGATGACCAAGTAACAAAACTCCCAGTTCATCTCTACCAGTCACAATATCTTGATTCAAGACGCGTAGTTTTTCGTGAGGTTGCCCACCTCGCATCATAACTTCTCGCAAGCTGGCGATCGCATCATTAGTCGGGTGATAAGCAAAATTTACCGTGGGTCGATAAAGCAGTTGTCCGTCTTGCCAAAGGCTAAAATAGTCGCTAATTGTAATTGTCTCGCTGTGGGAGAGCAGCAATCCTTCAATGGAACCACCCAAAGGGAGCCAAGAGCGGATGTAAGTTGCACCCCCAGGACGCTGTAGATATATAGCATTACCAGAACCCAACTCGAAGCAAGCTGCGTTTTCTGGCAGGTGTTTTTCATGAGTACCCCACCCAATTTCAGCTGGGTAGTAAGCCTCGGCGAGAAAACCCCAGATGCTCCAGGTATTGACGAACTCCTCCAGCTGTTTGGGGCGGGAAGAAATTTGTGTATCTCGCTCGGAAATTTGGATAACTTTGACACCACAAGCTCGTGCCATAGTTGCCCAACTTGTCTGGTCAGTCGGCCAGATTTGCGGTAGTTTGATGATGCTGGCAATGTCTAGCAAAGCGGCTTTGACAAAGTGACTCACCAAGCCGGGATTTGCTCCGTGGGCGACAATTGCTGTAGTTCCATGCGATGGCCAACGAGTTTTAGCTAGATGGCGTAGTGTCTGGTGAAAAAAGTAATGGGTTCGTTTCCACAGGGGGATTTTTATATCTTCAAATTGGTCTGCCCACGGTTCAATACTGGAATCCACGTAGAGAATATTGTGAATTTGACACCATTCAATAATTGTGATGCTGTCTACCCCTACTGTGAGGTTAATCAGCAAGTCTCCAGGCGATAAGAGTCGCTCAAGAGTAGAGGTAAGATTATCACGAGTCAGGCGATGTTGAAAGTAACAGATACCCAACCTAGCAAACCGGGCAAATTGCGCCCGGTGTTTCTCTGCGTCCACAACAGTCACCTGTGCCATCGGCATTTCAAAATGACGCAGAAGCAGGGATAACAGTCCTTGACCCACAGTACCGAAGCCTAGCAACACCACCCGACCGCTGAAAGTCACTTTTTCAACTGCGATCGCGTTCACAAATAGCCGATGCCAGAGAGAATGAATCATCAGCAAAACCTCAACTAGCAAGGTTAATACCCCGCTTTTGGGACTTCCAAATTAAAAAATAATCAATCGTTTTGGTAAGCAGGAAGAGCAGGGGGAGCAGGGGAAGCAGGGGGAGAAGAAATCGAATAGTCGTATTGGATACAGGAATTGAGTAATTTAATTTTTGGAAGTCCTTTTAAATTCAATACAGTTCAGTTAAGCATTTCTTCCTTCTCTTTTTTTCTTCCTTCGCGTCCTTCTCTTCGAGACGCTACGCGAACGCGTCCTTCGCGGTTCGTTAAAAAATAACTTTGACAAAAAGTTTTAGCCTTAACTGAACCGTATTGCTTTTAAATTAGGCAGTCTTTTAACTCAGCACTTCTTTACCACTTTTTATCCACCACCAGTACTAGATTCATCAGGAATCACCGAACCGAAGCCACCTGCACTATTGCGTCTGAGAAACAGTAGTGTTAAGGCACGATACCAAAGATATCTAAACCAACGAGGGCGACTGACGCTCAAAGGTACAGGTTCACCTGACACTGAAGGATTCTGCCTGAGCAATTGAATTCCCTGTTGTTGCCAGCGCAACAGGACGTGGGCGAGGTCAGACTCAGGCGTCTCGTTTCTTTGCAGCAGCAGCACGCGCTGGATACCTTGAGATAAAAGAAACTTGCCAGAGGGAAAATCTTCGGGAAATATTAACCAGCGATTGTCAAAATCCCCTGGAGAAGGTTTTGCAGTATCCCGCATTCGGTTGGCATCAATCAAAAACGCCGGGGGAGCAAGTAAGGGAAGGTGCAATTGTTGCAATATCGGCGTTGCACTAACCAGGCTATCTATAATCGCTGCCATTGGAATGATTGCATTAGTACCTTCACAGCAGTTATATAAAGGGACGAGTCGATAGCCCCGTTGGGCTAAAGCAACGCCTAACTCAACCGACTCTACCCCCGGTAAATTGACCAGTACAAATGTGCTGCGTTCGGGTGTGGGAATGCTATCGGCATTCATGCTGAACTCGTTTCTGGGAACGACAGCAGCAACACGACTCTGAGTCAATTGGCTAAAAACTACTGGTTTAGCCCAACGCGACCAAACTACTTCCTTCGGTGCCCAGATAGCAAAAAATTCTCTTGGTTGCATTATTCCCCTACTGGTTTTTTAGCTTGAGTTAGGATAGCCACATCCTTGGCGGTTGCGTCAATTAGCGGTCTGCTACCCAAGCGACCATAAGCCCCAGCCGCACGACCATTAATTGTGTAGACTCCAATGCAAGGATAGAAATAGCCCTCTGCGGTCAACAAAGGTATCAGTTCAAATCGACGCTGTGCTACCCATTTTTCTGGATGTTGTTTAGCGCTTTGTTGAATCTTTAGCCAATCCTTTTTTTCGGTTACTCCCAAAATACCGATGTTCTCGCCGATGCGACCTAGAGCTGGTTTGAGTACCCATGCTTCGTCCTTCAGGTCGCGGACTTGCCGGGGGTCACGAGTTTCTGGCAATAGGGCACGCCAAGTTGGTAGTTGTGTTTTCAGGGCATCCCACACTAAGGGAAACCTCTTACTTTGGGTAATTAAGGCAGAGGTAGGGTTACACTGAGGGATTTGCACCGAACCAAATAGGTGCTGCCAGCCAGAGGCTTTGGGCAAATTGGGCAACCACTCCACAGGAAAAAATCGATACAGGAAATCAATTGATGTTGGGGACTGGTGGTTAAGTAACAACGGACGCCCTGACTGCCACCGCAATTGGGCAGGACTAATTAGATAAGTTTGCAAGCCGGCTTGCTGGAAATGCTGCGCCAGATAAGTCATAACCTGACGGTCATCAGTATAAGCAGTGGCATGGGCTAGAGCAACATGAGCGCCCTCACCAACAGATTCACGAATGGCGGTAGCTAGGGCGTTGGCGGGGTTGCCCAAGGGGGTGGTTTGTGAATAATGTAGTGCTACTAAGTCAGTAAAGCCAGAAGCTTCAATATAACCACTGGGAACATCGGAATTAGCTTCAGAAATCCGCCAGCCCTCAGTGGTGAAGTGAAAATCAAACCGAATCACCCGCACTGCTTTGGGCGATGTCTGGATAGATGGATGCTGCCATAATTTCTGAATCGCTGGCGGTAGATTCAACTCTTTTTGCAGACGAGATTGGAGTAAAATTTCTTGTTCGGCAGCGACGGTCTCAACTGCTAATTTTTCAGCCAATTGCCCCAACTCATGCCATGTTTCAAAGTTTAAAAGCAAGGGAAAATTGGCTAGAGTGGCAACATCTTCTACCTGAGGGTCCCATTTACAACAGTCGAAAATGGTCTGTAGCCTTACTTCCTCAAACACGGTTGCGGACAACGGTATCTCTGCTTGCCAGGGTGGCTTCATATGCCTCCACCCCAAACTAAAATACAGAGAATGCTACCGCCTATGTAAGAGAAGAATGGAATTAAACCGTGGGTGGTAATGGGTAGAAATGGCCGCTGTGCCGTTGGTTGACAAACTTTCTCGACCTTTATTGCCGCGATCGCTAAAATCGCCGCAGGCCAGCCATGCCTGATAAAATCAACTATAGTCGCATCCAAAGATTCCCATTTTCCGGCAACAGCCCAACCCAAAATTGCGCCAGACGCTAATAAAAAACCAGCCAGACGCAACCCGGATGCGCTGTCTCTGTCAATAGCGATCGCCTCAGAAATATGCGTGAAAAATTCTAGAACCAGCCATAACAAAAACCATGCACCTGTAGATAGCATTGCCGAATAGACAACAGTCCACCAACCAGGGCCATCTCCAATATTTCCACCAGCAAAGCAGAGGGTTACAGCAATCAAAGCACCGCTAATAGCAAAGGAAGCAGCTATGTTTTGCCTTTCTATCGCATCATCACGAATACTTAAGCCACAAAATAGAAAGGTTTTTACAGCTATTCCCAACCAACTAGTTCCCATCACTAGGTAGAAAATCAAATAGAAAACATCATTGCGGACATCCTTCGATCCCAAAAATCGCAAAATCAAAAAAAGGATTCCCACACAGATAATAGGAGTTAGGAGTAGAAGAAAGCGATACTTAAGAGTAGAAGCCAGTTTCGTGACCGATAGGATAGAAAAATACCATTTAGGCCATATTAGCAAACTAGGTTGTAACAAGAACCCGAACAGTAAGAATAGTAAACCCTCCATTGAAACCTCTCCTACCTGTAGTTACAAATAAGGGCAGAAGGCAAGGATGGAAATAAAAAACTTCATTTGTGGGTTCATTGCCCACTCAAAAAAAAGATTTATACCTCGCGCTGTTCTAAGGTATAAAGCATCCACGGACTAAGTGCCACGTTGAAAAACGTGGGAACATAGCTGCCCTCATACAAGCATACTTCTGCCTTATGAATAAGTATACTCACAGATCGCAGTTAGTCAAAAATATAGCAGAAATGTGCGATCGACGGTATGGAGGGCATGGAAGTCAATACTTCTCGGGTTTTGCACTTTTAACTCGGAATCCGGTTTGGGGAAAAGGTTTTTTCTTCTCTCTTTCCCGTTCCCCTTTTCCCTTTAACCGAGAAGTATTGGCATGAAAGTGATGCACGAGCGTAACGCTTCTTGTACGATCGCCAATGTTAGAAAGTCCAACCTTGGTAACACTTCCTGTTAATTTGCCAACAACATCATCTAATTGTGAGGCTGATGATGTTTGCTCTCAAAATCAAATTATCAATCTGCGTTCAATGAGCGCGAACCCATTTTCTTATTTACCCGCGCTTTGCGCCTTTTTATTAAATTCAAATTTCACACCGGTTAGTTTTTCCGATACTTCCCATAGTTTTTTGGCGATCGCTCGATCTTTGGATAACTCGTTTGATTCGACTTTTATTGGATAGCCGCGCATCTCCATAAACCCATTGGGGCCGAAATATTCTGCGCCTTTTAAGCCTGCTTCGATTGCCGCCCGCAGAGTCGGTAATGCACCCATTGTGATGTCTTGAGCAAGGATGCCGTTGAGATATTCCACAATACCACCCGAAGTTCTCTGCAATTCGGTTGCCGTCCAGCCCGGATGCGAGGCGGTTACAAGTGTGTCGATACCGTTATCTTTTAGTTTGCGGTCGAGTTCGTAGGTAAAGTAGAGGTTGGCAAGTTTGCTGTCGCCGTAGGCTTTCCATTTGGCATAACTTCTCTTTTCCCAATTCAAATCATCGAAATCTATCTTACCTATAGTATGTGCGCCGCTCGAAACATTGACAATTCGTGAGCCTTCAGTGCCGATCGACAGTTCTAAAAGCTGTCCCGTCAAAGCAAAATGTCCGAGATGATTAGTGCCGAATTGCAATTCAAAACCGTCCATCGTTTTTGAATACGGCGGAATCATTACACCTGCATTATTAATTAGTAAATCTAGACGCAAATAATTTTTCTTAAAGTTTTCAGCGAAATTTTTAACTGATGCTAAATTTGCCAAATCAAGTTCCATCACCTTTACGTCGGCATCTTGATTCTGTTGAAGAATTTTTGTTAATGCCTTGTTTCCTTTGTCCAAATTGCGAACTGCAATGATTACAGACGCTTGTTTATTAGCTAAAACCCGCGCCGTCTCATAACCGATGCCGCTGCTCGAACCCGTTACAATTGCTACTCTTCCTTTTTGACTCAGAATATTTTCCGCGTTCCATTTTTCATTTGTCATTTTATTTCTTCCTGATTAATCGAATATTCGTTTAACTAAATTTCAAAAAAAGAATTAATTCGTTATTGCATCCCACGCAATTTTATAGGTAGTTTCTAACATTTTTTCGTCCAAAATCAAAGCACCACTAAAATGCTCTTTTATCAATCCAGTCAGAGGCGCAAAGGTAAAAGCGGTAAAAATTTCCAGGGAAATATCCTTAAAAACTTTCTCCTCTTTACCGCGATTGAACAAATCTAGCATTGGCTTGAAATAGCTCAAAGTTTCATCTTTGCAAATGCGGTCAACCATCGGGGAATTAGCAAATTGCTCGGTAAAAGCAAATCTGACCGGATTATTAATCGCGTATTGATAATAATTATTCCAGACCATTTTAAAGGCTTTCTCGACCGATAGGTTCTGGTTGACACCTTTCAAAATTTCTGTGCTCATTTCCTGCTTCACGGATAAATAGATTTTATTGAGAAGGTTTTCTTTGTTTTCAAAATAGACATATATCGTCGCGGGCGAAACATTCGCGGTTTTGGCAATTTTCGACATCGAAGTATCAGCAAAACCATTGGCAGTAATCAGTTCGATTGCCGCATCACAGATGGCTTGATTTTTTTTATCGTCTTTATGCCTCATAATTACTATAATAAACGAACATTCGTTTATTGGCAAGTGAATAACTTTTAGGAAAAAGTAGATCGAGCATACGCATACCACAGTATTAGGGATAACATTGTATGGAAATTGAACACTCTTTTTAAATGCTCGACATGAAATGCCAATTGTTACTAAACGCTTTGTTTGCACAGATGAAAGTAAGTCATTGGTGGGTAAGTGCCTTATTGTGGATGACTTTGGCTACCCCAACCAGAGCATCTGTAATCTTGCGAATAGCAATCGAAAGGGGAGTTAATCAGGTAACAGTTGGTAGTTCTACGACTGCGTTGGTAAAAGATAGTACTGGTCATACTCTCGGAGAATTACCAGCAATGAGTTCATTTTATGCCCAAGCAGTTAGAGGCGGTGTAGCTTTAGACAAGTGGCAGTCTGGTTTATTTTGGATTGAGCCGACAGGCAAGGGATTCGTTTACATTGGCGATCGCTGGTATCGAGGCAGAACTCTTGTCGTTCCAACAGACAAAGGATTAACCGCCGTTAACTGGGTTGATGACGAAGAATATCTCTACAGTGTTGTTGGTGGCGAAATGGATACTGAGTGGCCTGCTGAAGCTTTGAAAGCGCAAGCAGTTGCTGCCCGGACTTTTGCTCTCTATGAGCGAGAAAAACAACGCAATAATCCTGTTTACGATTTAGGTGATAGTCCAGATCGCTGGCAAATTTATAAAGGAGTAATCAGTGAAACTCCTAGTACTTACGCCGCCGTCGATGCTACTGATAAACAGGTACTAACTTATAAAGACAGTATTATTCTCTCAGTTTTTCATGATTGCTCTGGAGGACATACCGAAAATGTCGAGGATGTTTGGGGAAGCCACGAGCCATACCTGCGTGCTGTTGAAGATTACGATCAAAATGTTAGCGAGTGCAAATGGGTGAAAACTTTCTCCCCGGCAGAAATTAGCGCCAGAATTTCTGATGTCGGTAATGTTAAAGATATGATTGTAGAAACCTACTCACCTTTTGGTAGTGTTAAAGTCTTAAAAATCGTTGGTGACAAAGGTACAAAGGTGCTACAAGGTGAAAAAGTGCGTACAGCGCTCAAGATTAAAAGTACCCACTTCAACCTTACCAAAACAGCAAATGGTAGTTTTGTACTTCAAGGACTCGGCTACGGTCATGCTTTAGGTATGAGTCAATGGGGCGCATACAATTTAGCCAAAAGGGGAGTAAACTATCTGCAAATTTTAGGGCATTATTACCAAGACGTAGCTTTAAGCACAATTAAAGCAAAGTAATATTAAATAATAGCTAGAGATGTAATTGTATACTTAGCACTACAAAATCTTAAATTGTTAAATAAGTTACTTGTCTACAACGCTGGTCTTGTTATCAAACAGGAGATTGCCCATAGCTAGTCTCCTTCTCTATGCAGGTAAATTATCCAAGTTTTATAGGACTTACGCAATAACTCTCTGAAACTCTCATTCCTTCGTGTCCTTTGCGCCTTCGCGGTTCGTTTTTCCATTATTTTGCGTAAGTCCTGTTTTATAAGTAAAAGTTTTTCAGAATGACTTCGGTATTCCTTGTATCTTCATAAAGTTCAAAAGTGACTTTTATTTCCTTCAAGTTTTATCATTTAACTCGCCTACAATCAAGCCTATTGCCTGTTGTTAGTCTTTGGAAGCAAAAAACTGCTTTGGTCTGTCCCAAAAATAAAAAACAGGTGCAGCTAGTAAAATCAGTCTAGTCACACTTTCGTCACAACTTGGTAATAACTTTGTCAAGAAAATGTAATTAAATCCTGTTATTATGAAGCTGCCCATTTTAGATTTTCATGTGACCGACTATCTGAGTTGGTTTGGATTATGAGCGCTAGCTCTCTACAGTCAAGTAGAAACAACTAAATTTTACTTGAATTACTAGAGAATCTCGGATATTTGGGGCATTTAAAAATGTGTCTTGATTAAGCGTTACCGCAATTCCTTACTTTGGTTGTTACCAAAAACAGGGTGTGGAATTGCAGGTTCAGGCTGTTTGCCCCATATTCTACAAGGACAGAGCAACTACAGACAAAGCTGGGCGATGTTAGTAACAAAGTACTAAGAATAGGTAGTAAAAACCAGCAGAATTTCATTGATTTATTTCCGGGATAGCTTGATTTATCTGATTCCACTCAAAATCATAAACTCAGAGCAATTAAGTTGCGCGGGTAAGCAATCGCACTCTTGGCAATCTTTTAATAGACAGTTATACTTTCTCTGAAAGTAAGCAGATCGGTAGTCTAACTTACTATCAATAGGGTGACTGATTGTTTGACCATTGAAGGAAGTTGACGTGATCGATAATAAGCCGAGTCTTTGGATTTCAGGAAAATTAGTTGGGCTACTTATCTTATGTAGTAGTTTTAGCCTGAGTTTAATAATATTGATGAAAATAAATATTTTTAAAGCTCCAGAACAACAGAAGATAAATGTAAACGAGCTAGCAGCAAATACAGGAACCCAGCAGCGAATTGAGGAATTCAAGGGAGCGATGCTGAAGCTGTGGCAGCAACAAGCACAAGTAAAGGGTTTTTCTGACTCTATACCATCAAGTTTTCAAAGTGCAATAATTAATGCGGCAAAACTCTCTCCATCTCAGAAAGTAATTGCTCTCACCTTTGATGATGGGCCTTGGCCTGAGAGTACAGCAGAAGTGTTAGATATTCTGAGAAAAAATCAGATCAAAGCAACATTTTTTGTGATTGGGCAAAACGTGAAAAATTATCCAGCCTTACTTAAACAGGAGGTTGCTGAAGGTCATGTGATTGGCAACCATACTTGGCATCATTGGTATCAATTCTTGAATCCACAAGCCGCTGCTTATGAAATAGACCACACGGAAGATATTATTTATCAAACTACAGGGTTAAAAACAAATTTATTTCGGCCACCTGGAGGAATTATGCATAATGGAGTAGTTGATTATGCTAGAAATAGCAAATATAGTATTATTTTGTGGTCATCTGACTCTATAGATTATTCGCGTCCTCCTGTACCCAAATTAATCGGTAATGTCTTCAGAGAGGCAAAACCTGGTGGAATTGTATTAATGCATGATGGTGGTGGTAATCGTTCTAAAACTGTACAAGCTTTACCAGAAATTATTGCCAACTTTCGCAACCAGGGCTATCGCTTTGTCACCATCCCTGAACTCCTAGAAATGGAAGATAAGAATCAAAGGTTGACTGAAACTAAAAAGTAATATTTAACTTCTAACCGTAAGAAAATACCTCGTTTATTCTGTTTTATATGTGCTCTGTTTAATTCAATGAAAACCTGTACTTAGCCCCGATCGCAATAGTTTTTCTACCTCCTCACAAAGATTTTATTGATTCTTTTTTAATGTAATTACCTAATCTGCATTCTGCTGTGCGATTAACTTCACAATTTATTTTTGACAGCCGATTGCATCAATTGTCACCCTGTTGTTAGCCACCATCCCTTTGTAAATTTAGTTCGCCATAAACATTGATATCAAACGTAAATTCGATATCAATACGGTTCTTGGGATATCCTGTGGGTAAAGGTGCAAAAGGTGCAGCTCGCTGTATAGCATTGAGTGCTATTTCATCAGTTACATTGAATCCAGAGGTTTGTACAATATTGAGATTGCTAACTTGACCTGAACGGTTAATAGTGAAGTTAAGCACTGTTCGCCGATTGGACTGGCTCATTCCTGGTAGCCACTGCTGCTGAACGCGTTGCTTTAGTTTGTTTAAGTAAGGGGTGAGGTCTATATCTTGACTGCGGGCATCAATACCAGAAGTCGCTTGGCGATCGCGGTTGGAATTAGGCACAGATGCCAGTTCGCCGCGATAATTCTGACTAGATACACCCAGAGTACCACCCAACAAACTTGCTCCACCTGTTTTTAGAGATGACTGAGCTTGGGACGGTGTTCGCCCACTTAATCCAGTTCTCGACTGCCTTAAATTCTTAGGGTTGCTGGGTACTGGTAATGTCGTAGCTCTTTCAATTGCTGTTTTTCCCAATTGGGCTGGCGGTGGTGTAGTCATTGGTGCTACTGCAATTTTCTTAGAAATAGGTACTTGTGTTGTGGTTGCAGGTGCTGAGGTTATTTGTTTTGGCTTAAGTGATGTTAGTGTCCTCAAAGGCACTATTTTTCTCAGTGGGACTGGCGGTGGTGTAGTTATTGGTGCTACTGCAATTTTCTTAGAATTAGGTACTTGTGCTGTAGTTGCAGGTGCTGACGTTATTTGCTTTGGGTTGGGTGATGTTAGTGTCCTCAAAGGCACTGTTTTTCCCAGTTGGGCTGGTGATGCTGTAGTCATTGGTGCTACTGCAATTTTCTTAAAATTAGGTACTTGTGCTGTAGTTGCAGGTGCTGACGCTATTTGCTTTGGGTTAGGAGATTCTAGTGTAGTCGGGGGCGCTGTTTTTTCCAATTGGGCTGGTGGTGTAGCCATTGGCGCTACTGCAATTTTCTTAAAATTAGGTGCTTGTACTGTAGTTGCAGGTGCTGATGCCGTTTTTTGAGGTTTGAGTTGCGGTTGTTGACCAGATCGATTTGGTGATTCTCTTTTCTGCTGCTGGCGTTCTGTCTTGAATACCTCTGCTGGAAATGAGGTTGTTAAGTCAAAAGAACGCTCGTTATAGGCTTTATATCCTGCGGGATTAGCTGACTTCACCACAGAAACAGGTCTTTCCGGCAAAGCTTTACCACCGGCAATAGAATCTTTGGTAGCCCGGAGTGAGGTTTGAGGAGGTGTGTCTGTTTTATTAGCAGGAACTTCAACTACCTCGATTGGAATCTCTTGGGTAATTGCTTGCTTCGGCTCATGCATCAAAGCTCTATACCAATATTTGCTCCCCATTAATAAAATAGAGTGCAGGAGGATAGAAGTAACTACACCTTGGAGCATATAGAGAGGGCGCACGCTCCGATGGTACACAAATTCATCAGATGAAGACATGTTATTGTACTTTCTTTTATAGCAGCCTCAACAGTCTATTTACGCACATGCTGTACTAGTTGAAAAGCATTGTAGCTTGAAATCACAACAATTTTAGTAGACTAAAGCATTATATTTTACTCATTGGATAAATGCAGAAGAGAGACATTTTTATAACTAGCTTTTAATCTCCGTATTTCCTCAAATTCTCATTGATATTGGTATAGCGTTCTTCCATCACTATGGTCAAAGAAAAATTTTAGCCCACTTTTAAACAAGAGATAAAAACTGGGTTTTGAGCTTTATTTTCTAATATAATGGCTAGAGTCGTCTGGGAGAGTGCTTACATAGTCATGGATAGTTGCTCAATTCATAAAGGCAAAGAGGTTGAAAAACTAATCAAGGCTGCTGGAGCAAAATTGATTTATTTACCACCATATTCTCCTGATTTTTCGCCGAGAGAAAATTGTTATTCAAAAGTTAAAAATATACTACGTTCTAACTGAGAAAGATAAAACTAATGTCTCCAAAGAAGTAGAGTTAGGAATATTTATTCTTGGCAACGATCCAGCTTATGACGCTTAATAAAGCAAATACACTTGCACCTGCTTCACCTATATCACCAAGGATACTTTCTCCAGATTTTGTTTTTATATCTATTTCCTGAGTTTGACTTTTAAATGATGAACCTAAACGGAAAAGACCTTCTTGATTAATATCCACACTATCAATCATTTCGTAATATAAATAATTCCACTTTTGATTAATTTCCCACACTAATCTTTCATTAGTTATTAAGTACCAATGATTAAAATTTACAAAACTTAAAACAGATGGTTTTTCCTCTTCTCCTAAAGCTAATTTATGTAACACATAATTTCTTGTGTCATCAGCAAAGCTTTTGAAAGGCATAATAACTTTGCTATTGATTTTTTTTCGAGAAAAAATAGAAGATATAATATCAGAATCTAAGATTATTTTATTATTCATAATTGTTTTACTATTTCAGCGATAATGATTGATTTTGAACCTTGGGACAAGTTGTTGCGTCAGTATGTCGATCGACAGGGCCGTGTAGACTATTGTGCTTGGAAAACAGAGCAACCTCAAGCGGTAGCAGATTGGTTGTCGAGTCAAAAAAATCTGGCTTTTACATCTAATTGCAACACTTTTGAGCAATTGGCATTGTGGATCAACCTTTACAATGCGTTCACCATTTCGGCAATATTGGAGAGATACCCGCTTGAGTCAATTCGTCCGCGAATCTTAGGCATTCCCAACTGGCTGGCTTTTTTGTGGTTCTTTCAACGTCGTGCTTATTATATATTTGACGAACATTACAGTTTAGCCCAAATAGAGAACTCTATCCTACGGGAGAAATTACAGGAGCCGCGAATTCATTTTGCAATTGTCTGCGCTTCGGTTGGTTGCCCATTACTGCGTGCTGGAGCTTATTTTCCTGAACAAGTTACTCAGCAGTTAGATGAAGACGCTCGTCGCTTCATTAATAATCCGGAAAAAGTCCGTTATGACTCAGATAGTAAAACGCTCTACTGTAGCAAAATCTTTAAATGGTATCGTCAAGATTTTCTCAAGGTTACATCCTCTATTCCAGAATATATCTCCTCTTACCTAGAAACAGACCTGTCAATAAATGCCTCAACGCCGATTTCTTATCTTTACTATGACTGGAGCCTGAATCAGCGAATATCTTGATAAAGTTGTCTGAAAGGTTTGTTCCGCAAGCAGATCATAGCTCATTTTAGTTTCTACGTTCCTAAAATGGAATTACTTAGCGATCGCGTTTAAAATCTATCAACACCTTTTCAGCCTGAAGCCAATGTTCTACAGACTTGCCATCGGGATAGCCCATTTGTTGCCATATTTCATAAGCTTTCAATCGGATTTGATTTTCATCTGGGCCGTTATTGATAAAATGTTCGCAAGAATTAGTAATAAAATTATAGGGAGCTTCTCCAAAAAAATCCTGACGACCTAAAATTTCATCTGTAAAACGAGAACAATTTTGTTTTATCGGGCAATTTTGTCCTGGACACATAGTAATATCGTAAGGCATATATATTTTTCCTCTCGGAAGCAACTTATTTAGAATTTAATTGGACGGATATTAATACAGTTTTGATAAATAGGGGAGACATGGGAAGAAAGTGTTAATAGTCCGAATGGCACTAAGAAAAGCGGAAACGCTTATCAATTAAGCGGTTTGCAATTGTTTGCATAATTCGTGCCGAGTTTTGGTCATCATTATCTCAATGCGATTGCACTTAAGATTCTAGATTCTATATCGAGCAATATACCTTGAAAATAATTATAATCGTCACTTACATATGGAACCAAGGTAAAATTTGCTTGAATTTTTTTAAGTAAATCAATAATTTTTTCTGGTCGTTCAATATCTAAAACATACCAATATATATTCTTTAATAATGCATGAATTTCATTTTTATTTTGAATATTAAATAATGACAAGTTTGGCTTTTTATCTGAAAAGTTTACAAATATTGAAGCAGTAACCCTAGTAAATATTGTTTCTAAGTTAATCAATATATTACGCTGGCCAACTCTCACAAAGTGTAGAACAAAAGAATTGTCAAGTAATATTCTGCGAAACGAAACGACATCCTCATATATACCCATGTTACTTTTGGATAAATAATCTTGCATTCGATCTACTGTCATGCTTCGCAACAATTTTGATAAACCATCAATATACATACCATTTCTATCTCTAAATTGTATACGATTTTCAATGATTATTACCTGTTCAGCTTTTGCGATAGCTTCCAGGGCAAGACTTTCAAAATCAAGGGTTTGATCGTTGATGAGAATTTTCACGTGAAAATTTTTATTTATGGAATCAAAAAGTATGGAAGTGCCTTCGAGAAAAAATAACCCAAATTGTTGAAACAGATTGTTTGTAAATTCATAATGAGTAAATCCTGCCATGTAGGTGAGAAAATCGCTCTCTGCATCAGAAAGTGAACTTCGCTCTGTAAGGACTTGTTTAAGTAATTCAGTATTTGGTTTTTTACAGGCGTTAACAATATCTACAAAAGTTGTGTTCATGGCATATTCCACATAGCTTAGAGCTTTTTTTAGTGCCATTCGTTAATAGTCCTTTCTACCCCTGCTCAAGAACAAAATTTTTGTAACCTCTTATTTTGGTAAAGGTATTGATGTAACAAAGCCTTTCCTTAACATTATTCCCTCTGTGCGATGCGCTGCTGAAAGATCGCGACCAGAAGTAGGAATGCACCACGGAGCACGAGCTGCCACCAAGGAGTAATGGTTCCCTCAAGATTTAAAAGGTTGTACATCATTCCTAGCAAAAGTACACCGACAAGGGTCGGAAACACACTCCCCTTGCCCCCTGCGAGAAACGTTCCTCCCATGACCGTCGCAGCGATCGCATCCGTCTCCCAGCCAAAGGCAGCCACAGGCTGACCCGCCCCCAGACGACCCGCGAGCACAACTCCAGCAAGCCCAGAAAGCAGACCGCTGAACGTGTATACCACAAGCTTTACTCGGTTTGGGTTCACGCCCATCAGCCGGGAGGACTCTTGGTTGTCGCCGATAGCAAAGATATGCAACCCTAATCGGCTTCTGTGCAGCATAAACCAAGCTGCAAAATACAAGAGTGCAACCACGATCGTGGGGACAGGGACGGAACCAATGAACCCCCTACCCAGCCAAACTAGTCCCGATGCTGCCGATGATACGGCAATTGACTTCTCCTCGGTGATGCTCAACGCCAGCCCGCGTGCAGCGCTTGCAGTGAATAACGTAACAACGAACGGTTCTAGGCGGGCGCGAGACACGAGAAGTCCATTGACAAAACCAAGCAAAGTGGTGCTGGCAATGCCGCCGACGATTGCCACAAAGCTTCCTTGAGGAGCGAGTATTGCGGCAACGACACCACCGAGAGCAACGAGTGCGCCCACGGACAGATCGATGCCTCCGCTCAGGATGACGATGGTCATGCCCAGAGCCACGATCGCCAGCATACTGTTCTGTCGCATGATGTTCATCAAATTAACAGGTGTCAGGAAGGTTTGATAACGAAACGATGCGAAAACAGCCAAACTAAGGAGCATCAGCAGTACGCCCTGCGAGGTGAGGAGCTTGGCGAGATGCTTCGAGAGCCGCATCCCCGCAAGCGCAAAAGACCTTGTGGCAGCCATGACGCGTTAAACCTCCTTAGGACGCTGTAAAAAAATGGCGAAAAGAATGATTACGGATTTCAAAACCAATGACCAGGTGAACGGAATCAAAAGCATGTTGAAACTCGTGGAGATAACCTGCATGAGCAATGCTCCGACAACAGTGCCGAGTACATTCGCCCGACCACCAGAGAAGGGCGTGCCGCCAACAACAACAGCTGCGATCGCATCAAATTCCGCGTTGACACCCACCTTGCTCGGATCGCCCATGCCAAGCCTCGCTGTCTCGACTAGCCCGGCAACCCCAGCAAGCAGGGCGCTAATTATATAAACTATATATTTCACCCGCTCCGCACGGATACCCGCAAGCCGTGCGGCCTTCTCGTTGCCGCCAACTGCAACGATCTGACGCCCAAAAAGCGTAGAGCGGATACAGAAGAAAGCTCCTGCAATGACGACTGCCGCAATTACAACTTGAATTGGTATAGAACCGAGATAGCCTTTTCCCAACGCCTCAAATGTCGGATGGACGAAGGGAACCAGCTTCCCGTCCCCGACAACCTGAGCAATCCCACGCCATAAAATGAGACCCGCCAAGGTGGTAATCAAGGCATCAAGTTTCAGACGCGAGATGAGAAAACCATTGATAAAGCCAACCAACAGAGCAGCGCTCAAAGCGAACAAGATGGCAACAGTCATCCCATACTGAATCAGCAATGCCACAATGACTGAAACCAATGCCATAGTAGAGCCGACCGTGAGGTCGATGCCACGGGAGGCAATGACAAAGGTCATCCCAACGGCAACCAACATTGTTGTGGATACTTGGAGCAACATATTCAATGTGTTGCTAACTGTTGCGAAACGTGGAGTGAAGATGGCGTTCGCAACATAGAGAATTAGAAGTGCTGCAAATGCACCGAAGTTTGGGTTCCACAGGGTTCCCCAACCCAGATCGGACTTCTTGCTCTTCATTTGGGTTTTACTCTGTTTGGGATTGTCCACTGACGGCTTCCTGACGATCTGCACCTTCTGCCATTGCGTGCAGAATTGTCTTAATGTTCTTCTGCTCGCCACTGAGTTCCGCGATTGACCGCCCGTCACGCAAGACGACGACACGTTGCGAACCTTCAACTAGCTCTTCCACTTCCGATGAAATCATCAGAACCCCCAGCCCTTGCTCTGCTAGTTCGGCGATCAGCCGCTGGATTTCGCGCTTTGCACCAACATCGATCCCGCGAGTCGGCTCGTCGAGGAGAAGAAGTTTTGTATTCTTGCACAGCCATCGCGCCAGAAGCACCTTCTGCTGATTGCCGCCCGATAGTTCGTGGATCTTTTGCTCGGCGCTGGCTGCCTTAATTCCAAGACGCAGCATGAAACGTTCGACAAGCTCGTTCTGTCGTTTCCTGGAAACAATGCCCCATTGCGTAAGATTCGGTAGGGCAGCAAGCGTGAGGTTTTCGCGCACCGAAAGCTCAGGGATAATACCGTCCGCCTTGCGATCCTCTGAAAGGAAAGCTATCCCAGCATCGATCGCATCATGAGGATCGCGCAGGGATAAAAGACTACCTTCGAGTTTAACGGTTCCCCCCTCAAGTGGTTCAGCCCCGAACAGAGCACGCACCGTTTCACTTCGACCAGAGCCGAGCAAACCCGCAAGTCCGACGATTTCGCCATGCCGCATTTCAATCGAGACACCATCGAGCCGTTTCTTATATTTGAGAGCTTCCGCATGGAGGAGCACTGGCCGATCTAGCGTGTTTTGCGACTGTTCGGTGAAGGCTGTGACTCCTTTGCTTACCTCTTCTGGCTCACGGCCCAGCATATGGCAAACGAGTTCCAGACGATTGAGTGTAGTTAGCGATCGCGTCACGATATTGCGCCCATCACGTAGTACCGTCACGCGATCGCACACGGCGTAAAGTTCTTCAAAACGGTGGCTGACGTAGACGATGGATGTCCCTTCCGACTTTAGCCGCCGCATCACATCAAAAAGAACAGACACCTCAGTTTCGGTAAGCGAACTCGTGGGTTCATCGAGGATCAGCACCCGCGCTCCAAAAGATATGGCGCGGGCGATGGTCACCATCTGGCGATGGGCAATATTGAGCGAACCAACCACTGAGCGCGGATCGATATGCAACCCCAGGCGCTCCAGAATCTCGGCCGCCCTAGTATTCATCACCCGTTTATCAATGATGCCGAAGCGATGCGGCTCTCTGCCAAGAAAAATATTCTCAGCAACAGTTCGGAAACCCACGAGCTGGATCTCTTGGTAGACGGCTACAATGCCTGCCGCCTGCGCTTCCGTCGGGTTCTGGAATGCAACGCTTTTCTGGTCGTACTCTATAACACCTGAGTCCCGTCGATAAGCCCCCGTCATAATCTTGATCAGCGTCGATTTGCCAGCGCCGTTCTCTCCAACTAGCGCATGAATCTCGCCTGCCTTCAGTTCAAAATCCACCCCCCAGAGCGCTGGCACGCCGGAAAAACTTTTTTTTATCCCCGTCATGCACAGGACATTTCCAGTCGCCTGATTCATCGGCTTTACCTAAGTTTTTGCCTTTATTGCCGATAGTGGAGATCCTTCACTTCGCACTATAGTAATCTTTTTTGTCCATCGTGGAGGCTCAGGATAGTTCCAGGTTATCTTTTTTCTATTCTAGGGTGAGAACTATCTAGTACAGCACGGCGTAAATAAACCACCATTCCAGATCGACAAAACTCTTACGCTATATTCCTTTTGACTTTTGACTTCCGCCTTGCGGTACTAAGCTAAAAAACATCTAACTTGCATAATCGAGTTAAATATAACTTTTGTGGGGTGGGCATCCTGCCCGCCCAGTATATGCAATTTAAATTTGGAACAGCTTAGTATGCTTCATCTACAAAATCCTTGGCGTTGGTCGCGTCGAAGAGTCTGTCCTTGAGAATGATTCTAGGAGGAATTTTCTTACCAGCAAAATACTTTTCCATCGTGGCGAAAACAAGCGGGCCAAAACGCGGGTTTGACTCGACACTCACGCCCAGCTCACCACGGATAATTGCCTCAAGTGCAGTTTTCTGACCATCGATTGAACCGACCATCACATCCTTGCCTGGCTTCATACCTGCGGATTTGAGAGCCTGGATGGCACCCAATGCCATTTCGTCGTTGTGAGCATACACTGCCGTAATGTCAGAACCCTTGGCTTGGATGATGTTTTCCATTACACGCTGGGCCGCAGCCCGCGAAAAATCCGCCGTCTGTGTGGCGACGATCTTCATGTTGGGATAATTGCCGATGGCATTACGAAACCCCTTAGCCCGATCGATTGCAACCGATGAACCCGCTGTGCCGGTGAGTTCCACGATGGATGCTTTGCCGTCGGTCGCCTGGATCAGCCATTCGCCAACGCGGCGGCCTTGGGCGATAAAATCCGACCCCAGAAAGCTGACGAAATGTTCGCCTGGTCTTCCCGCCGCTTCCCGGTCGATGAGAAAAACCGGTATTTTTGCCGCTCTCGCTGCTTCGAGGGCGGGTGTAAGACCCTCATACTCACGTGGCGCAAGGAATATGGCATCAACTTGTCGCGCGATCAGATCCTCAATGTCGGCAAATTGCTTTGATGTCTGCCCTTGGGCATCCGTCATCAAGAAATCGTAAGTTTTCTTACGCTTGGCGGCCTCGTCCTTGATGCTGTTCGTTTCGGCGATGCGCCACGGGCCGATGTTTTCAGTCTGCGAAAATCCGACAATTTTTTTCGTTTTCTCGCGCATACAGCCAGATAGCGACAAAGCCGCAACAGTAATCATAACGTAGGCGCTAGATACGAGGAACCTTGACATATAGACTCGGATACCTGAGCATCCAAAATAGGTTTCATTCTTCATAAGCCCATCAGATATCCTATCTATCATGTCCGATCGCTACTTAGAGCTTATCTCGAAACAAAGACTATTTCTTACGGGGAGGCAAAATGCCTTGAAAGGGCTACAGGAGAAAGATTGAGCCAAAATATAGTTGTCTCGTTTAATCGCGATCGCTTCCTTAATTGCCCTAATATCACCAATCTCTTGCTGTGGCTTTGGTTGCTCTGACTTTTCACGTTATGTGGAAAAGCCAATGATTGATATCATGTCCGCTTAATCACTTACAATATGTCATTGCGAGTGGAACGTTCGCGCAGCGTCTCGTAGAGAAGCAACCGCAAGGATTCGGAGATTGCTTCTCTTCGAGACGCTGTGCGAACACTTCGTACCCTGCGGGAACGCCAAGGGCGGTACGCAATGACAACTAATCAGCCGGACATGATAAGCTGTTCCACATTTAAATTGCATAGCTAGGGCGGGCAAGATGCCCACCCCACAAGAGTTTCATTTAATCTGATTATGCAATTTAGATGTTTTTTAGCTTATGACCTAACCCCCTAACCCCCAACTCGTCGCGGGAAGGGGGAAAATTCAAAGTCTCTCTCCTTAAAGGACGAGAGAAATAGAAGTGAGGTTTTCCAGATACCGTGAAAAGTCAGGGGTTGCTGATGCATATTAAAGAACTGCCAACACTTCTTTAAAAAATCGGTAAACTTTTTTGAGCAGAGCATTTAAGTTGATATCAAGGCATTTTATACTTTCTTCGGATTGGCTTGATAATTATTATTTTTAAGGCTGTGAAACTTCATATTCTAAAATCAACTTTATGTCTGCACTATTTTTTAGAAAAACATATTAGTTTGCTTCATCATCTCTTAAATTAAAAGTCATTGATCGTACTCATGTATTAACAGATTAACTGATTGATATTAGAAAAGTAGTTGAAACATCGAACTTGTCTAATATTATGAATAAAAAATGGGCTGCTAAACGACTTACAATCAATCTCACATCAAGTGAGGCACAGAAGTTAGAAAAATACTGCTCGATGACTGGCAGACCTGCAACCGATGTAATTCGGGAATTAATTCGCTCTCTTCCCACTGAAGAACAAGAGTAAAAAAACTTAAAAGAAAAATAAATCACGCTGGATTAATCAATTATTTATGGTTTCAAAAGTATCGTTAATTTTTTCTTGAAATTATCTATATTGCTATATAAACCAGTATCATGTTCGCATAATTAGTTATGATTTCCACAGTCATTGCACCCCACACGCCAGATGCTCCACTTGGGGAGACCCCAAGACCGCACTGGCTCCCCTTAATCCCCTCCCCGCTCTTCGGGAGGGGAGACGAAGCGTAGCTTTGGCGGGGTGGGGTTCTTCGGGTTTAATAAGTAATCAAGCGAACATGATATTACTCGTTATTTTAATATTGGTCAAAAGGGCGTAATTGCTTGTAAATGCAGAGTTCTTTCTAACTGCGGATGCTCGAAGCGAAGTTCCCTAGCGTGCAAATGTAACCTACTAGTAACTGCACAGCATCCATAAAGGCGATCGCCTAAAATAGTTATCCCAAGTCCTCGCGCATCAGCCGCATGAACTCTTAATTGATGAGTGCGTCCTGTTAGCGGCGTAAATTCTACGCGGGTGTAGTCTCCTTCTCTCGCCATTACCTGGAAGTGTGTCAAGCTGGGTTTACCGTGCTGCCAATCAACTTTTTGATTAGGGCGATTTTCAGGATCTCCCCACAATGGTAGGTCAATCACACCACGCTCAACTGTGACAGCACCGGCAAGTATGGCTTCATAAACCTTGTGAACTTGGCGTTGCTGAAACTGCTGGCTGAGTTGCCGATGGGTTTGACGATCGCGTGTCAACAACAAAATCCCAGAAGTTTCTCGATCTAGGCGATGCACAGATGCAAGCGCCATCCCATCCGGTAACAGATGACGTAACCGGCTCAAGACACTATCTTGGCGATCGCGATAACGACCAGGCACCGAAAGTAGCCCAGCAGGTTTATTTACAGCAATCAGCCATTCGTCTTCATAAATAATGGGTACGATTCCCCTTTCCCTAGCTGGGGGGTTAAGACTTAACCCTGAGAGCAAAAACCCCATTAATGGCTGACATCGCTCGGCACATGCTCCATAAAATTCTCCCTGGATTTTGTCTTGATTTACGGAAGACGCACCCCACCAAAATTCTGCCATTGCCAGTGGTTTGAGATTATGTGTTGCCGCATAATGGAGCAGTTTTGGGGCACAACAGTCTCCTGTGCCAGTGGGCAAGCCTCCTGGCATCAATTGCTGTAACGATCGCGATCGCCCAGAAAAATTAGTCAGGCTATAGGTAGCGTGCATCTGAGCTTGTAATTGACGGGACAGTGCTTTACGCTGTTGTTTGAGTTCGCTAATTCGCGCATCCGTTGCTGCAATTAACTCCTGGAGGGGCTGTAATACTTCATTTTGCTGGCGTTTAAGTTGTCGTCGCTCAATTCCCTGCTGACGACTTTCTTCGTCGAGTTGTTCAAGGGCAATAGTGAGTGCTTCTGGAGTGAGTGTATTGCAGATTTGCTGGCGTTTAAGTTGTCGTTGATGTTTGCAATGGCGATGGCGATCGCTCATTGCTTGTAACTGCTGCTGAAACTCATCAAACAGGGTTTGGTACTGCTGGCGTTCAGTCAGTTGCTTCAAGGTAATAATTTCCTGCTTAATCGCATCCAACTGTGCCAAAGTGCGGGCTTCTTCAAAAGCAACTTCGTCTCTTCCTGGAATTGGTGGTACCCAACCCTCAACAAAACTGCAACTATTCAAAAGACCGGAGAAGGCTTTGAGTACCCGTTGTTCGCCATTAGAAAGTTCAACCAATAGTATTCCATACATCTTGCCTTCACGAGAATAACAGTCATTGTTGGCAAGCTGTTGCATTAGTCCGTGAGCGATCGCTTCGGCCATTGCGGTGCGCGGTAATTTCAGGCGATCGCCACTTTGGAGACAACGGCCTTCATACCAATAGCTACAAGATGAGTCGCTGACAGCAAAATCGCAGTCGATGAAATCTGAAAGTGCGTGGTGAACTACCATACAAAGTATGATTGCAAATCTAGTCGATCTTAATATCTGAAATTATTGCCTAATAATTCATAATTCATAATTCATAATTAAAGACACTGTACACAAACCCACACGCCGATCAAAAATTTAGTGGTATTTCAAGCGTGGAGAGTACTGACTATCACCGATAGTGCTGCGGTAGTGAGTCCGCGAACGTGCTGTAATTATAAATTATGAATTATTTTGACTCTCTAGGATTTAGGGAACTCCAAAAAATAAATTATCCAATTTTTGGAATCAAAACCACTTTCTTCCCCCTGCTCTCTGCCCCCTGCCCCCCGCCCTAAAAGCGATAGGACATTTTTTTAGAAGCCCCTTAGCCACCAGGAATCGATGAATCGCTCTCCGGTGGATTGTCTTGTTCTAGTGGAAGCGGTTGTTCAGATAAGTTATCTTCTTCGGATGTAGGTTCCGGATCTTTTATCATACCGTGCTGCTCTTGCCCTCTAAGTCCAAGATATGTTGCAGCACTGATTCCTTGTAGTGTAAGAAGTGTTTCATCAAATTGCGGCATTGCTAGATTTTTAACGACCTCCCAAACAAAGAATAGTCCGAGCGCAACTGTCCAAATAAATGTTTGGAACCGATGAAAGTTGACTCCATTAATATCCGATAATATATCGGAGAAAAAACCTTCAGAAACGCGTTGACTACCTTTTCTGTGTTTCTCATTACCCTGCCCATCAATTAACGAAGTACCAAACGCAGTTACAGAATTAATCCCTAACAATATTAGTGATTGTTGCGTTAAAATATTGGTATAATCTCCTGTTATGCCGTAGATAATCAGGTAAGAACCAAAAATTATAAATGTCCAAAAAGCCAGTTGAGATATCGATAAACTGAACGGGTTTCTATTCAATTTTTTCCTACCAAGAAAAAATTGAGCAATTCGGCTTCGACGATATTCGTTTTCAAGATCGGCCTTTTGTGGGATCAACAGTTCCTGACCACCGATCACCTCTTTTTTAGAGTAAACCCCTTCTATTCCAGCGCTACGAAGGGTGTTTCTGCAATACCTAATGAACATTAATACAACGGCCAGAACTAGAATCAGAGACAGCCAAAATCGCCATGATAACAGAACTATTTGAAATTTAGGAGGTGATAGAGGATTGCTCACTGGAATCGCAACTTTCCTGGGACAGCCTACCCCCGCGATCGCGTTAATACTGTATCTATTTGCTTGGCCAAGAAGCGTACTCCATGCAGCTTGAGATGAGTCGGTACGTTCAAGTCGAAAGGCTAACCAATCCTCATCAATTTTCGTTTGATCTTTAGCCGCAACCATGACGATGACTGGTTCTCCGTGGACATCCTCTAGTTCATAGCCATCCAGGTACAACACTAATTGTCGAGGATCGAACGGATTTTGAGCCGTTGCATTTCTAGTCGCTTTTGATAATCCTTCAACTCTCACCCTGATGCGATCGCCCATTGTAACTTGGTTACGACCATTGTCGGCAATGACTTGTTCAGTTCTGAGATTAGCAGGCACTGAACAAACCTGAGACGATGGAAAATTTACAGAAGGGCCATTTGAACTATCTTGAGCAATTACTGGAAAGTTGATAGAAACAATCAACAGAAAAACCAACACAAAAATACCAGTAAATCTTTTAGCATTTCTATACATCGTTCGGTATTCCACCAACATTGATTAGTATGTCGGTAGTGTAACCATACTTGAGCCATTACGTATATTAAAAAATTTGTCTGAAAAACAATACCTCCGCTAAAAAGGAGGATGAAGAGAAAGAGGCGTTGCCTACGGCGGGCTACGCCTGCGCCTTTGCCTTTATTGTCTGATTGCAAGGTAGCAGTCATGTAGCAGGAAAAGGTATCTATTATTGCTAGTATCTAAGCAATACCTTTGGGTTAAAGGGGAAAGGTATAAAACTAAGGAAAATAAAAATTATGGCTGGCAAAAACGGACTCACGCTAGGCAAATACGCACCTCTCCACAAAGGGCATCAATTAGTAATTGAAACTGCCTTAGCAGAGATGGATGAAGTATTGGTGATGATTTATGATTGTCCAGAGGTGACTGCGATTCCTTTAACAGTTCGAGCTAATTGGCTGCGGAAAATTTATCCAAAAATTCAGGTGATTGAAGCGCGGGATGGCCCAACAGAGGTTGGTGATACTCCTGAGATTAAGAAAAAGCACGAAGATTACATCCTTAAACAATTAGAATCAAAAAAAATTACTCACTTTTACTGTAGTGAATTTTACGGGGAACACGTAAGTCAAGCACTGGGAGCAGTTAATCGGCTCGTAGATTGCGATCGCAAAACTTTTCCTATTTCTGGAACGCAAGTAAGAAGAGACGCTTACGCATTTCGGGAGTATTTACATCCTGATGTGTACCGCGATCTCATTACCAACGTTGTTTTTCTGGGCGCTCCTTCAACTGGTAAAACCACCATTGCATCACAATTAGCTAAAGAGTATAACACCGTATGGATGCCGGAGTATGGGCGCGAGTATTGGGAAAAACATCAAATTAACAGACGACTTTCGCTCTCCCAACTTGTGGAGATTGCCAAAGGGCATTTAGAACGTGAAGAAGCATTATTATTGCAAGCAAACCAGTACTTATTTACAGATACTAATGCATTGACAACCTATCAATTCTCGTTGTACTACCACAAAACTGTTGCCCCAGAGTTAATAGAACTAGCCCATCAAGCTATCTCGCGCTATGATTTAGTATTTATTTGTGATACAGATATTCCCTACGATGATACCTGGGATCGCTCTGGAGAGGTAAATCGCAGCATATTTCAAAAACAGATTGAGAACGATTTAATTATTAGAAAAATTCCTTTTTTTCGCTTGTCTGGCAAGCTAAACACACGCATTAATATTGTTAAAAATGTATTGTCTTGCTACCAGAAGTATGGCAACCTGGGAAAGTTATTTCTCCCTAAAATTGTTTTTTAAAGTACATTAAAATGATTGATTTTTGGAGCGTAAATACTATCGCCTTCAATCTTATGGGATATCCCATGAGCTACATAGAATTATTGGGAACGGTCTTTTATCTATGGTCAGTGTGGCTAATTTCTAAGAGGAAAATTTTGACATGGCCTGTTGGGATAGTAAGTGTGTTGCTATACATGGCGCTTTTCTATCAAATCCATTTGTATTCGGACATGTTAGAACAAGTATACTACTTAATTGTTAGTGTGTATGGCTGGTGGCGATGGAGTACACCCGATCCTGAGACTGGTAAGGTTTTGAAAGTTCGATATAGTCCACCGCGTAAAATTGTTTTGATTGCGGCAATCACAATAGCAGTTTCATTCGCAACGGGAGCTTTGATGAGTCAAATTCACCTTTTACTCCCTGTAATTTTTCTAGAGAAAGCTTCTTTTCCTTACTTAGATGCACTCACAACAATCATGAGTTTTACTGCTATGTGGCTGATGACGCAAAAAAGGATTGAAAGTTGGTATTACTGGATAGTCGTCGATGTTATTGGCATTGGATTGTACTACGTTAAAGAAGTCAAATTTATTGCTTTCCTTTATGTAATTCTGTTGGTTATAGCAATTAACGGCTCAATATCCTGGCTCAAAATAGCTAAAATGCAAGATTGAGAACCCGTGTATAATTTTAACAGAATGCTATGTTTACTTTTGCAGTCCTCTATTAATATCAAATTATCAATGGAGCTTCAAACTGAAATTTATAAAGCTATAGCAGCCGTTGATTACCAAAAACTTCAAGCTGAGTTTCAAGCTCAAAATGAATTGTTGGTGGTGGAGAACTTTCTCCCTAACTCCATCATCGAGCAGTTCTTGGCGCTGTTGCCATCTTTGCAACCTGCTATAAACCGCAACTATATTCCCAATCATAAAAAGGGCGGTAGTATTAGCCGCTATAGCTTAGACAGGCTTGCTCCGATTTTTGGAGAGTTTTATCAACTTAATGCCTTTTTTGAGTTCCTTAACAAAATTACGGCAGAAAAACTCCTTCCCTGTCCGGAAGCCGATCCCCATACTTACGCGTTGTACTATTACACTGAGCCTGGAGATCATATCCAGTATCATTACGATACTTCTTACTATCGCGGCAAACGTTATACAGTGTTGCTTGGTTTGGTTGATGACTCCTTCAGTAAGCTGGAATATCAACTCTACAAGGATATTCCCGAACGGGAGACTCAAATAAAATTGCTCTCCCTAACCCCTGGGACTCTAGTGTTATTCAATGGTGACAAACTTTACCATAGAGTTACACCTTTGGGTAAAAATGAACAGCGTATTGTCTTGACTTTGGAATACGTCACCGACACCCGTATGGGTATGTTAAAACGTTTTGTCTCGAATATGAAAGATGCGATCGCTTATTTTGGTTTTCGCCAAGTGTTTCGCAGTTGAACCGATACAGAGTTAATGTTTCTTCCATGTTAAGAATTAATTAACAAATATTGTCTTGAGCAAAAAACAGTCATTATAAAATTCTGGGAAAATTTATAGATTTCCTGGTGTTATAGCTTTGTTGGTGACTTGACGATGAAGGCAATTATATTAGCTGCTGGCGTTGGAAAACGCTTAGGTAAAGATGGGCAAATTCAACCCAAATGCTTACTGAAATTTAACGGCAAATCTCTATTAGAGCGCCATTTGAACTATCTCCGTCATTACCAGATTGACGAAGTAGTAATTGCTGTGGGTTACCAAGCACAAAAAATTCAAGAGGAAATCAAAGCGCTGGAAGCAGAAAATTGGGTTACTACAGTTTATAATCCTGACTACACTAAAGGTAGTGTTATTAGCCTTTGGACTTTACGTCAGCATTTAGTTGGTGGCGATGATATATTATTAATGGATGCAGATGTGTTGTGCGATCGCCACATCATCGAACGACTGGTAAAGACAAATATCTCCAACAGCTTTTTACTAGATCGGGATTTTGAACCGGGAGATGAACCCGTGAAGCTTTGTGTTAGAGATAGTTATCTAGTGGAGTTTCGCAAACAAGTAGCTCTTGGTTTAACTTATGATTTGATTGGCGAGTCTGTGGGATTCTTTCGTTTTGGAAGTGCTGTTGCTCAACGTCTTGCTACTCGCACAGAACAGTATGTTGCAGACGGACTGGATAATGAACCTTATGAAGAAGTAATTCGGGATCTGCTATTAGAAACTCCAGAAACATTTGGTTATGAAGACATCACTGGATTACCTTGGCTCGAAATCGATTTTCCCCAGGATATTCAACGTGCCCAAAATGAGATTTTACCTCAGATAGAAGTTGCAGAAAATATCTGAAGGTTTCGGTTTGGATGCATTACATGACCTCTCTCCTAAAAGGAGAAAGGCTTTGAGGCTTACTCCCATTCCCTTACTCTTAAGGAGTTGGGGGGTTAGGTCTGTGAGAACCGCTATATTATATAGGTTGAGAAAAGCAGAATAAATGCATCAAATATTTGCACCCATTGACACCGCTGCAAAATTAAATAAATGTGCCCAATTGCGGGTATTACTAGAATCACCTCAACTCGACTTCATCATGGAAGCTCACAATGGGATTAGCGCCCGCATTGTGGAAGAGGCTGGATTTAAAGGAATTTGGGCGAGTGGATTAGCCCTTTCGGCTCAATATGGCGTTCGAGATAATAATGAAGCCAGCTGGACTCAAGTTGTAGAAATGCTGGAGTTCATGTCTGATGTCACCAGCATTCCCATTTTGTTAGATGGGGATACTGGTTATGGCAACTTTAATAATATGCGTCGCCTGGTGAAGAAGTTAGAACAGCGAGGTATTGCTGGAGTCTGTATTGAAGATAAGCTTTTTCCCAAAACCAATAGTTTCATCAACGGTAGTCGCCAAGCTTTGGCTGATATTGATGAATTCTGCGGCAAAATTAAGGCAGGTAAGGATAGTCAGACAGATCCAGATTTTTGCATCGTCGCCCGACTCGAAGCTTTGATAGCCGGGTGGGATATCTCAGAGGCAATGCGCCGAGCTGAAGCTTACCACGCAGCCGGAGCAACCGCCATCCTGATTCACAGTAAATCATCGCGTCCTGACCAAGTGCTAGCCTTTGCCAAAGAATGGGCCGGTCGTTCCCCGTTAGTGATTATACCGACTAAATATTACAGCACGCCTACCGATGTTTTTCGCAAAGCTGAAGTTAATTTGGTCATCTGGGCAAACCATCTGATTCGAGCTGCTGTTGCTAGTATGCAAGCGATCGCTCGCGAAGTCAAAGCCAGCGAAACTTTAATCAACATTGAAGATGATATCGCGCCTGTGAAGGAAATTTTCCGGCTACAGGGTGCGGATGAACTCATAGAAGCTGAAAAACGCTACTTTAGCAACGGACGCCAGCACACCCAAGCGATCGTTTTGGCTGCTAGCAGAGGACAAGAATTAGCAGGGTTGACGGAAGATAAACCAAAAGTGATGTTACCCCTTGGAGGTAAACCACTGCTCAGGTTGTTGGTGGATAAATTCAAAAAACTTGCCATCAACGATATTACCGTTGTTGCAGGTTACAAAGCAGAAACTATAGATGTTGTGGGGACTAAAATCATCCGCAACCCAGATTATGAAACAACAGGAGAATTAGCCTCCTTAGCCTGCGCTCAAACCAGTTTCGGCGATGAGATGCTGGTACTTTACGGTGATTTACTATTTAGAAGCTACATCCTGCGTGATTTATTAGAATGTCCCGGAGAAATTGTCGCTGTGGTTGATTCTGTGGCCAACAACAAGTCTGTTAGTGGTTCGCCTGACTACGCCTATTGCTCAATTCCAGATGACCTTTCTTTGTTTGGACAGGATGTCAACCTGTTGAACATTTCTAAAACCACACAAACGCAATTAGGGAAATCTAGCGGGCGTTGGATTGGGATGCTGCGTTTGCGGAGTCAAGGTAGACAGTGGCTAAGTGAAGCACTCAATGAGTTGCAAAAGCGACCGGAATTCAACAGTTTAGGTTTGCCAGAATTATGCAATTATTTAATCGAGCAAGGAAAACCGATCAAGGTGCTTTATATTCGCGGTAACTGGTTAGATGTTAATTCTTTAGACGATCTTGACCTTGCTTTTCAATTGAAGCAATAGAGAGTGGGGATTAGGGAGTTCTAAGAGGATGCTTGGAAAGTTTTAAAGCATACTAAAAAACTCTGCTTCAAAGCCTCTTGCTCTTTCAGAGGGAGGCTTTGAAATGTAAGAAAAATTCTAAGGCTTAAAACTCAAAATTTGTTGGACGATCGCCACACCTGATAGTGCTTGAAAAGCAAACAACAAGAAAACTATCAGATTGATGATGGCGTGAGTTTTCCGTACCCATTTCCCCAAAATTGTTTGGCATCACGAAAATTAAATTCAATTTGGAAACGCAATTTGTAATAGTCAACGATCTTCTCATCTGACAAAGTTAGGTCGCTATAAAATAGAATTATGTGACTCCGTGCATTAGTTTTCAGATTGGTTTTAACCAAAATAACTACATTCAGCGGTTGGGCAAACTCTTTGTGCAGTAAAGTAGCTTGATAAGTATGAGTCATAGAGTTTGCTTATAACATGATGCGGCCGCTCTGGGGGAGCGGGGGAGCAGGGGTGCAGAGGAGAATTCTTGTATATAACCAATTTGATATCTTTGAGACGAACAAGTAAAATCGGCAGAAACAGTGGAATAGAATCAGGTCAGCAATCGCTTTCAGCAAATAGCTACCTTGTATCATTGGAGACAACAATGAGAAATCCTTCAGAAGTACACAGTTAATTTTCATACTTGGGAATAATGCTTACTTTACCTGAGTTTCAGGCTTAACTGAGTCGTATTGGCTTATATCCAAGCTAATAGCTAATATCGGCAACAGTAGTCCAACAACTGTCAACCCCAAAATGGGGCCATAGAAGCTTCCCAACAATAAACCAAGGGCGCTCCAGGTGGTATAAAGCAATCCCATAGTTACCAACTCTGGCACACTCAGAGTTAGCAGTAACACCAACAAGCGATCGCATCAGCGTAATCCGCTTGGAACACCAAACTTCCACAACAGAACATTAAGCTAATCGTCATTTATTTTTCCAGAATGATTCGCTTGTAGTAAGCGGCTCCAGCCCCTACCTTCATGCAACTTAAATGCCGAGTAGCTTAAACTTCAAGTTTGGAATACCAAATTCCGAGTTCAGGATAGGAAACTTCGAGTTCCAAACACTAAACTTGGAGTTCCAAACATCAAAATTTTAGTTTTCAAAACAAAAGGACGAACTCATGGCAAATTCAGTTTTCAACTTGTCTAACCTCAACGGCACGTCGGGCTTTGCCATCAACGGTATCAATCCAGATGACCGTTCAGGCAACTCTATTAGCAGTGCCGGAGACATCAACGGCGACGGCATTGACGACCTGATTATCGGGGCAGATGGTGCCGACCCCAACGGCGACAATTCAGGGCAAAGCTACGTGGTGTTTGGCAGCAAGAAAAGTTTTGCTGCCCAATTCTACCTCTCCACCCTCAACGGCACGTCGGGCTTTGCCATCAACGGCATCAATCCAAATGACTTCTCAGGCAACTCTATTAGCAGTGCCGGAGACATCAACGGCGACGGCATTGACGACCTGATTATCGGGGCAAATGGTGCCTCCCCCAATGGCGACTCTTCAGGGCAAAGCTACGTGGTGTTTGGCAGCAAGAAAAGTTTTGCTGCCCAATTCAACCTCTCCACCCTCAACGGCACGTCGGGCTTTGCAATCAACGGCATCAATGAATATGACTCCTTAGGCATCTCTGTTAGCAGTGCCGGAGACATCAACGGCGACGGTGTTGACGACCTGATTATCGGGGCACCCTTTTCCTCTCCCAACGGCACCTCTTCAGGGCAAAGCTACGTGGTGTTTGGCAGCAAAACCCCCTTTGCTGCCCAACTCAACCTCTCCACCCTCAACGGCACGTCGGGCTTTGCCATCAACGGCATCAATCCAGATGACCATTCAGGCAACTCTGTTAGCAGTGCCGGAGACATCAACGGCGACGGTGTTGACGACCTGATTATTGGGGCACCAAATGCTAGCCCCAACGGCATCTCTTCAGGGCAAAGCTACGTGGTGTTTGGCAGCAAGAAAAGTTTTGCTGCCCAACTCAACCTCTCCACCCTTAACGGCACGTCGGGCTTCACCATCAACGGCATCAATCCAGATGACCGTTCAGGCAACTCTGTTAGCAGTGCCGGAGACATCAACGGCGACGGTGTTGACGACCTGATTATCGCAGCACCAAATGCCAGTCCCAACGGCACCTCTTCAGGGCAAAGCTACGTAGTGTTTGGCAGCAAAACCCCCTTTGCTGCCCAATTCAACCTCTCCACCCTTAACGGCAATAACGGCTTCGTCATCAACGGCTTCAATAAAGGTGACGGCTTATTCAACAACTCTGTTAGCAGTGCTGGAGACATCAACGGCGACGGTATTGATGACCTAATTATCGCGGCACCAAATGCCAGTCCCAACGGCACCAATTCAGGGCAAAGCTACGTGGTGTTTGGCAGCAAGGAGGGTTTTGCTGCCCAACTCAACCTCTCCACCTTCAACGGCACAAATGGCTTTGCCATCAACGGTATCAATTCAGATGACCGTTCGGGCTACTCTCTTGGCAGTGCTGGAGATATCAACGGCGACGGTATTGACGACCTGATTATCGGGACACCAAATGCCAGTTCCAACGGCACCAATTCAGGGCAAACCTATGTGGTGTTTGGCAACCGCGCCCCCGTTCTCGACCTCAACGGCAACTCACAGGGTATTGATTTTAGCACCACCTTTAGCGGCACTCCCGTCTCCATTATCGATAGCAACTTCACCTTGGGCGACAACGGCACTACCCTAGCTGGTGCCACCATCACCATTACCAATCTCTTGAATGGCACAGCCGAAAGTCTTAATGCCACTGCCATCGGCAACATCACCGCTGCCTACAACCCCAGCACAGGCACTCTCACCCTTAGTGGCACGGATACCATTGCCAATTATCGACAAGTCCTGAGCAGCGTTACCTACAACAGTACAGCTACCACTGTTAACACCACAATTGAGTTTGTCGTCGATGACGGACAAGATGTGAGTAACACCAGTGCAGTCGCAACCACCACTTTGGGTTTTGTCCAGAAATCGATCGCAGGCACAAGTAGCGCAGATATCCTCATCGGCACACCCAACAACAACATCATCGAGGGCAAAGCTGGTAACGACAAGCTCACTGGTAATGGTGGTCGAGACAAATTCATCTTCTCAAGAGGCGATGGCATTGACACCATAACCGACTTTGGCGGCGTAGGTATTGATTCAAATCCATCAGCGGCGGTAATTGCTGAAGTTGATACCTTGGATTTTACTAGATTCGGATTGACTGCTAAAAATCTGCTATTAAATCAAAATGGCAACAATCTAGAAGTCACTTTTGAAAATACAAGCAATACCAAAATCATTCTAGAAAACTTCCTGTTAGAAAACTTGAATAATTTACCAGTATCTGATAGCAGTCCAGCTATTGGCAATATCCTGTTTGATAACCAGAGGGGCATCGTTGACAGTTTTGATGTCTTTGATGCCAACTCCACTCAAACTGACTTATTTAACCCGAACAGCGTTACATTTCTCAATGACCTTAACAATAACATTACGGGTTTTAACAACTCTGGCGATGTGATTAATGGTCAGGGAGGTGATGACATCATCAACGGCAATAGTGGCAATGATTTGCTGCGGGGTGGAACTGGTAATGATACCCTCATCGGTGGTGCTGGCGATGATACTCTGGTTGGCGGTGCTGGCAATGACGTACTCACAGGTGGTGAGGGTGTTGACAAATTCCTTTACAATACTGATGCTGTTTTTAACAGCGCTGATGTTGGTCTAGATAGTATTAGTGGGTTCTACGGTGTATTTTTTGCAGCCACTGCACAAAGTGACAAGATTGTACTGGATAAGGCTACCTTTAATACAATTACTTCTGTTCCGGGAATAGGTTTTAGTAACGAGAATGATTTTGAAATCACTTCTTCTGCGGGGACTAGCACGGCGAAAATTGTCTACGATCCTGTGAGTGGGCAGTTGTTCTACAACGAAAATGGCAGCACGGCTGGTTTCGGCAACGGTGGTCTATTTGTGACTCTAACTGGTGCGCCAATTCTCAAGGCATCTGATTTTATTATCCAAGCGTAGTCAGGTTAAGCGCATCTCAAACCCATTTACACAGTAGTTTTGGGGTTCACCCAAAGCACGAATAAGTTCAAAATTACTATACTGAGCCAAGGGGTAGAATTGACATTTTAGGCTTCATGTGATTAAAAAACATAAAAAACTATTTCAACTATGTTTTTTAATCTTTATTAGCACTCTAAAATCATCAACTGCTAGGGTTTGTGGGGTGTTCCCCTGCATCCCCTGCTCCCCCTGCCTGCCTCAACGGATAAATTTCTTAACTGAACTGTATTGTGTCTTAGTCACCTCGGTAGATGCATTCTCCGTATTTACTTATCTTTACATACTTTGGTTTTTTCACGCCAACTTACTTAAAGAGCCATATTCCGATCGAATTTCTCCTGCGCCAGAGTGATTTGGGGATAGTTTGTCTGCACCCATACTACAAGCGCCTTAACTGGTTCTAGCAGCGTTTGTCCCAGGGTTGTTAGCTCATAATAAACGCTGGGCGGTACGGTTGGCTCAACAGTCCGTGTGATTAACCCATTACGTTCCAACTCGCGTAATGTACGGGTAAGCATCCGCTGAGAAATGCCATCAATGCGTCGGCGTAACTCATTGAAGCGCAGTGACCCATCACTGAGTATAACAACAATCAATACACTCCATTTATCACCTACAAAGCTCAACACTTCACGCGAATCTGGCCAGTTAAAATGATGCCACCTCACGTTATTCTAAGGTTGAGGTTTCGAGTTTTAAGGTCGAAGTAATAATCTTTTTTCTCAATTCTCCAGTACGCGATTAATCGCGTCTCTCCCTATCTCAAAAATTACTGTAGATTTTTAATTATGATTCAGGCAGAGGAATTTGTAGAAGCTGCGCGTAATCTGGGCTTTGGGTGGTACACTGGCGTACCCTGTTCTTTTCTCACGCCTTTTATTAACTACGTCATCAATGACGTTCAACTTAGATATATCTCCGCAGCCAATGAGGGAGATGCTGTAGCGATCGCAGCTGGAGCAGCAATTGCTGGAAAACCAGCCGTGGTGATGATGCAAAATTCTGGTTTGGGGAATGCAGTTAACCCGCTAACCTCCCTCACTTATATCTTTCGGATTCCACTGCTGCTGATTTGTACCCTGCGAGGCGATCGCCTATTGCAAGATGAACCGCAACATCAATTAATGGGGCAAATCACAGATAAATTGCTGCAAACAATGACTATACCTTGGGAATTTTTTCCCACAGACGTAGCAGAAATAGAACCCGTTCTGCAAAGAGCCACAGCCTATATGCAGCAAGAACGCTGTCCTTATGCTCTAATTATGCGTAAAGGAGCGATCGCCCCCCATGCACTTACCCGTTCTTCTATCCCCGAACGAGAAAATAGTAATAGCGCTCATATTCAGCAAAGCTTTTTTCGGGATAACAAAGAACAACGCATTTCTCGCAGCGAAGCATTAGCTCGGATTGTGGAACTCATCGATCCCGAAAACACTGTAGTAATTGCCACCACTGGATACACGGGACGCGAACTCTTTGCTAGTAAAGACAGCGCTAATCATCTTTATATGGTCGGCTCGATGGGCTGCGCTTCCTCAATGGGATTGGGACTATCCTTAGCACGTCCAGACCTCAAGGTAGTAGTAATTGATGGCGATGGCGCAGCATTAATGCGGATGGGTAATTTTGCGACTATTGGCACTTATGGTGGTGCCAACTTGACCCATATTCTTTTAGATAATGAAGTCCACGATTCTACAGGCGCACAAGCCACCGTTTCTGCGGGTATCTCCTTTGCCAAAATTGCCGAAGCCTGCGGTTATGGGGTTACATTAGCCGGAGACGATCCAGCCCTTTTAGATGCCTTATTTACCGCAGATGCTAACACTAGACCGAAATTCGCTCATTTAAAAATCCGTCCCGGAACTTTAGAAAAGCTACCCAGACCCAACCTCACCCCAGAAGCAGTTTTGCAACGCTTCATGAAACATATTGGTTCTGACCTTGTAATTCCTAATTCGTAGTTAATAAATTCAAGGTACAAACTCTTCATTTATTAATGACAAATGACCAATGACCAATGACTAATGACCAATGACCAATGACAAATGACAAAATGATTTTACTAAATCCCGGCCCCGTAAATTTGAGCGATCGCGTCAGAAATGCCCTGTTGCGTCCCGATTTGTGTCACCGTGAAGTGGAATTTTCTCAACTTCAAAGCAGAATCCGCGAACAGCTACTTCAAGTTTATGGTCTTGGAAGCGACTGGGCAGCAGTTCTCCTTACTGGTTCTGGTACCGCAGCGATGGAAGCGATGATTAGCAGTTTAGTACCCACAAACGGGAAATTGCTGGTAATTGAAAACGGTGTATATGGCGAACGACTATCCAAAATCGCCAAAATCCACGGCATTAATTACATCGCACTTTCCCATCCTTGGGATGGCGAAATAGATATCAAAGCTTTAGTCAAACTTCTGGATGAAAACGCCGACATCACCCACCTTGCGATCGTCCATCATGAAACTACTACCGGTCGCCTAAATAATTTAGCGGAACTTGCGCCAATTTGTCAGGAACGCAGCATCAAATTACTAGTAGATGGAGTCAGCAGTTTTGGTGCTGAAGAACTAAATTTTGAAGCGTGGGGAATCACCGCTTGCGCTGCGACAGCCAATAAATGTCTGCATGGCGTCCCCGGAACGTCCTTTGTCATCCTGCAACGGGATGCACTGCCGTCAGTAGATACCATCCCCCGCACCTTATATTTAGATTTAGGAACCTATTGCCAGCAACAGGATCGAGGTGGCACACCTTTTACGCAATCAATACAAACATTTTATGCCTTAACAGAAGCTTTGCAAGAAATGGTAGAAGCAGGGGGTTGGCGTGCCAGACATAGCCGTTATAACCAACTTGCCAGCTTAGTCAGAGATGGGTTAGCCTCAATCGGAATTAAACCCCTACTTCCTCTTGGTAGTTCATCGGTTGTTCTGAATGCCTACTACTTGCCAAATGGTTTCAGCTATGAGGAATTTCACGACCAACTGAAAGCACAAAACTATATCATTTATTCTGGACAGGGAAATTTAGCTCAATCTATCTTCCGAGTCTCGACAATGGGAGCCATTACCCAAGCTGACATGGAACGCTTTGTTGGCGTTGTTAAGGAAATTATTCGGTAAACTGACTTGAAGCGTAAGTTTTACCCCTCCCTAACCCTCCCCTTTCCAAGGGGAGGGAACTAGATTTTCTGGTTTCCCCCCTTTCCAAGGGGGGATTAAGGGGGGTAATTCGATTTGTATGTACACCAGAGAGGTTAATTTCCCTACTCCCCCTTCCTTAAATACTGTGCGATCGCATTTACCAGTGGGAATCATAACAAACAGATTCACCACGGTAAATAACCAATGGCATACCAAAACATTACCGCCTCCCTTTCCCCAGCAGATATCCAAGAAATTAAAGCAGCCTTTGCGACTATCCAAGCAAAGATGCCTTTTCTCGTTACCCTGAGTGTGGAAGAACGACGCAAGTTATTTAAAATGGGCGATAAAAGCCTAGCTTTCGTCAATACCAGCCTGACTGCGGCCCAGTCTAACCGAGAAATTCTCCCAGCCAGCTTTGATGTAGATGAATTTGTGCGGGATTATCAATTAGCAATCACACTTACTGAGCTTTTGATTGGATTGCGACAACTGACAGAACAAGTAGATGATACCTTAATGGCAGTTGGCAGCGAAGCAATGGGCAGCAGTTTGACAGTTTACGATTACGTCAAGACTGCTGCTAAGAAAACTCCAGGGTTAAAAAGTCTTGCCGAACAGTTAGGCGATCGTTTTAAAGCTATTAGAAGTAAACCTGCTAAAACTAACTCTGGTTCATAGACTGAAAATCTTGCCAAAGATACCGGAAGAGTCAAAGGGGAAAAGTTAAAGCGAGATTTAATTCCTTTTCTTTTCCTCTTTTGATTTTGTCAACTGGTGAATGAGTCTTTAATACTCGTGGACGAGTCTTTGATACTCGTGAGCGAGTTTTTAATACTCGCGCGAGAGTCTTTGATACTCGTGGACGAGTCTTTGATACTCGTGGACGAGTCTTTTATACTCGTGAGCGAGTCTTTTATACTCGTGAGCGAGTCTTTGATACTCGTGGACGAGTCTTTTATACTCGTGAGCGAGTCTTTAATACTCGTGCGAGAGTCTTTGATACTCGTGGACGAGTCTTTTATACTTGTGAATGCAGATCGCCTACCACTTGTTGCTACCAAATTGCATTCTCAATCAGGAATTACGGATTGCAAGGTTGTTATTATACTCATAACCGCGTGTAATCTGCCACCTTGCTCCAAACATGGTAACAACTCCCCGCCACCGCAGCAAGCCTTCTCGTTTTATCCTTTATGCTTTAGCCTTTATCCTTTCTTTCCTTTTTTGTCTACCTTTGGTAAGCGCCAAAGAAAAACCTAAACCCAAACCCCAAGATTGGCAGATTAACGGTATATTAGCAGCCCTTGATGATGGACAAGACCAAGTTAAGGGATATGCTCTCAACCAATTAGTTAAATATAATCTCAAAGATTTAAAATCCTTGGGCAACAAATCAGAGTATTTTGCTCAAAAAGCTGACAATATCCTCAAGGATGAAAAGGTTCCCGCCAACGTTCGTTCAGGTGCGGCATCGGCATTGGGCAACTTGGGAGACGCCGCAGCCAAGTATGTCCCTGACATCCTCAATTTCCTCAAGGATGAAAAGGTTCCCGCCTACGTTCGTTCAGGTGCGGCATCGGCATTAGCGAATATCAGAAAACTGGAGTTAAAGGAGGTTGTTGTAATTCTGAATAATATTTATGAGCCTGGTAATTCAGAATACTTAAATTTGCGTTTTCTAACCTATTTCCTGGGCGGTGGCACTGAGGAAGTGAAAACTTTATTGAAATGGCTCGGCTCTCCTCAAGCAACTCCTGACAAACCCTCACATGATCAAGGCATCAAAATCCTCAACGTATTTCTGCAAACTTGGAATAACAGCCAAGGACTAGAACGCTTACGCAACGACTTAGCCAAGCAAATTTCCGAAGTTGCCGCCAAGAAAAATGTTTCTTGGAAATTACAGGATATTGGTTTACTGCAAACTCATCACAGCAACCTCACAAAAGTCAACTCCACCAATGCTGATGCAGTGCAGTCAGCAATAGATAAACTGGAGGTGTGGCAGTGGTTTGTCCGTTCTGGAAAGACCATCCTGATTCACGCTGTCTTTTGGCTAGCCCTGATCTTTGCCTACCCCAAATTTCCCCAAGTCCAAGCCATCTTCTTCTGGAACCCTTGGGTACGCCGGATTCTCGGCGTGGGCTACGTCGGCTTTCTCCTCACCTGGTTTCCCCCCTTCCGCCGCAAATTATTTGAACCCTTCAAACCTTCCCTATTAGCCGATGCCGGCTTAGATAATTTTTATGACCAATCATACTTCCCAGAATCTAAAGTCAAAATCCCCACTTCAGGAGACATCCAGCCAATTACCGCAGCCTTACCCAGTATTCAAGGACAAATTATCTTAGAAGGAGATTCCGGCTTAGGCAAGTCGATGTTTCTCCGCCATTTATTGAAAAATCAAGAGCGCATTGTCGTTTATCTCCCCGCCCAGAAATGTCATAAAGGCGTAATTGAGGCAATTCAAGACAAGCTACACGGACAAGCCCAAGATGCTAGCTTCCTGAAAAACCTGATTTACAGTGGCGCGATAGATATCTGCATCGACGGACTCAACGAAGTCACCGCCGAAACACGGGCTAAAATCTGCCAGTTCGTCGAAAGCTATTTCCGGGGCAACATTATAATGACTACCCAGCCCCTAGAGTGGACACCACCCTCAACAGCCAAGATATATAAATTGCAGCCCCTTGAGCAACAACAAATTCAAGAGTTTTTGATATCCCGTCAGCCGCGACTACCCCAAGATGCCAAAATTCAAGGTGCTGATTACGCCAAAGCCTGCACCAATTATTTAACAGAAGTCTTCCAACAACAAGCCAAAGAAGAGTTAGATGCTGTCCGCCGAATTCTTTCCAATCCAATGGATCTAACTGTGGTAGCGCTGATGTTATCACAAGGCAAACACCCTAACTTGTTTCGCCTGCAAGAACAGCAATACAATTTAATGGCGGCAGAATACCTCAAAGAATGGAATCAAGAATTTCCCTTAAAGAAATTCTCAGCCGCCGTCTACCAAATGCGACTCGAAGACAAACAAGCCTTACCCGCCGATGAATTTCACCAAGTTGCCATGTCTTTGTCAGACGAGAAATACAAAATGGTAGTCATATCATGTCCGTTTAAAGACTTATCATTAAGACCGCAGAGGGGCAGAGGAGCAGAGGAGCAGAGGGGAGGGGTTTTTAGACTTTCTGCATAGATTTGGGAATCATAATTAATTAGCCGGACATGATATCAGCCGTCAGTGGCAAGATAAAAAAGGCGAAGCCCAGAAAGAATGGTACTTCCGCCACGATAAAATCATGGATTTCTTCTTAGTGCAAAACTTTCTCGGCGAAACTGATGCCGCCGAAGGATTATTAGTTGATAGAATGGGCGACCCCCGATTTCGTGGCGTTTATTTCTTGCTAGCAACCTTACTTGAGATAGATGCAGCCAAAAAACTGCGGGAAGAATTGATTCAATACGCCGCCGACACCAAAGACAATACCGTGAGTAACACTTTCGTGCAGTTATTAAGGGCTAGATAGTGCGGTTCGTTGGCTATAAACCCAGCCCTACATGAGCTTCGGGGGATTACCGTTCAGGTTCTAAACCATGTAAAGATAAAAAAGTGAAAATCATTACCCGCCCAGAAATGAATTTCAGGGCTAATAGCTAAAGTCTACTGAAGTAGACTAAAGATTTTTTAGATTTATTTAGTCATCTTTAGATGACTTGAGCTATTAGCAAGGAACTTCAGTTCCTTGCGGGACATGACTTTTACGTTAAGTTGACACTAATGAGCAATGCTGTGCCCCTACAGCGTGGGTCTATTTACCATCAAAGAATGATTAACAAAAACCTGAAACGACGTATTTACCTTGATACACAACATGATTCTTTTGTACAGTGCGTAAGTCCTAATTTAGAGAGAGGTTTCAAATATCTTTAACAAGGCATCAAAGCATCAAATCTCCCTAGTACTGCCATATCTTCTTCATCTAACTCCGACGGAATACCACTGCGAATCAATTCCGAAAAATCTTCATTGGGAATCATCACAGTCAACGTGTACAAGCGAGTAGAACCAGTATTTTTAATCAAATGAGTACCAGTGGGAGGCACTAATAAACTATCTCCAGCTTTGATTGTGGCACTCTTGCCGTCACAGATGGCCATCCCTTCCCCTTTGAGGACGAAAAACATTTCCACCGCCCACTGATGGCGATTTGGGGGTGTTTGTCCACCAACATCAAAAATTTCTATGCAGCAAGTCAAAGAAGTATTAGCACTTGTTGAATCGAAGATAATTGCTAATCGATTAGAGGCATCGGGACTGATGCGATATACTTGGTAATCTTTGCTAGATTTGATAACTGGAATTACACAACGAGTAGCGTACATTTATTTATCCCCTCTGAAGTTATCGATGGGTATGAAAATTCCTAAAATCCGAGTCCTGAATATTAACTCCTCACTCTTGTACAGACGCGATTAATCGCGTCTCTCCTGACTCCTCACCCTTTTGCAGCGCTGTTAAAATCTCTTGCGAGTCAGTGACAAATCCGAAGCATTGTTTGACATTGTACAATGTCGCCAGCCAACAATATTCAGGAGAAGTGGTAGCGGTACAGTCTTTAACTAACACGCAGTCATATCCTAAGAAGCTGGCATCACATAAAGTAGTCAGCACACATTGATCGGCATTAACACCAGCAAAAAATAATGTTGTCCTTCCCAGATTCCGCAAGATACTATCTAAAGGCGTATCCCAAAATCCACTCATGCGATATTTGTCCACACGAATATCTTCGGGAATCTGTTCTAGTTCGTCTACTACTGCTGCCGCCCAACTACCTGCCATGAGTACTCTAGCACCATTGCTTGGCAGTGGATCGCCCAATCCCACACCCTCCCCTGTGGGATTATAGACGTGGCGCGAACTAGCACTAATATTGAGCAAGTCGGGACGATTTCCCCAATTTATCCAAATTACCGGAACACCAGCCTCACGCAGTTCTGGAAGTAAGTTGTTCAAAGGTTCAATAGGCTGACGCGCTGGAGTTACGTCTACACCGATATGCGCTAACCAGCCATCAGGGTGACAGAAGTCATTTTGCATATCAATGACGAGGATAGCAGCTTTTGCCAAGTCTAGGCGCAGGGTTTTAGTTTCTGTTGATAAAATAACGGGTTGTGGGGTCTTTTGAAGACGAGTGATATCTGCGATCGCATCATTCACTGTCCACGCATTTGGTGCAACTCCCAATGTTCGTAATGGTAAATTCATAAAATTGCAATACCCAACACCAGTTTCTATTTTGTAACTTGAAATTCAGTTGAAAATACGATTACTTAATCAAGGTTAAATATGGTGAATTTCACTATCCAGAATGTTTTGATTGCCGCCGGTGATGATTATGCAACGGTAGATGTACAGATTGTAGATGGGGCAATAGCTGCGATCGCCCCCAATTTACAAGTAATTGGCACTGCCATAGATGGCAAAAATAAGCTATTACTACCTGGCTTTTTCAACGCCCACACCCACTCATCAGAGATGTGGCAGCGCGGGATCATGTCAGTTTTCCCTTTAGAATTATGGTTGGCGGAACTGTATGATTTTGCCCCCCTCGATCCCGAACAAGTTTATCTCAGCGCTTTGGGGACTGCGGTGGAAACCCTACTTTCCGGCGGGACGAGTGTAGTAGATCACCTGGTGTTAATTCCCGGACTTGAGTTAGAAACGATCGCCATTGCCACTCGCGCTTACAGAGAAGTGGGAATTCGCGCCTTTATCGCCCCCCTAATTCAAGATGAATCCCTCACGGCAGGTATGCCATCTGGGGAATCAGCCCAAACTCATGAACCTTATTTTCGCTCAACTACGGCAACACTGGAAATTATCGAAGAGGCGGTGCGACAATATCATCGCCCAGATGAGGGTGTAAATATTTTAGTTGCACCAACGGGGATTCAATTGTGTACTGATGCTTTATTTCAGGGGTGTACTGAGTTAAGCGATCGCTATAATCTTTGTCGTCACTCCCATTTGCTCGAAACCAGGGCACAGGAAAAACTCGCTCAAGAAAAGTACGGTTGTACTGCTGTGGAACATTTGAAAAGAATCGGGTTTTTGAGCAATAAAACTTCACTTGCTCATTGCGTTTGGTTAAATGATGCTGATATCGCCATTCTCGCCGAAACTCAATCTACAGTTGTTCATAATCCCTTAAGTAATTTGCGTTTAGGCAGTGGCATTGCCCCAATTTTAAAATATCGCCAAGCTGGGGTAAATGTAACTTTTGGTTGTGATGGTGCTTCTAGTAATGACTCTCAAGATTTGCTAGAAGCCATCAAAATGGGTTCTATCTTACATAATATTACAGACTCAGATTATCAACACTGGATTACGCCCAGACAAGCAGTAGAAATGGCATCTTTGGGAGGCGCAAAGGGACTGAATATAGCAGACAAACTCGGTTCTATTACTGTGGGCAAACAAGCAGATTTGGTACTTTATGACCTCACTAATTTATCATTACTACCGCGAACAGATCCCATTGGCTTATTAGTCTTAGGCCGTCCCACGAATGTTGTTAATAGTGCTTGGGTAAATGGTAAGCAAATTGTTGCCGATAGCAAAGTTACCACAATTAATGTTGATGAATTGCGGCAAGAATTATTTAATCGCAGTCAATGGGAGACAAAGCGCAAGTCTGAAACTGTCGCGCAAATTGAGGCTCATTATCGCACAGTTATGGGCTTGTAAAACACAAGTAGACACAAGAGACACTATAAAATAGCAACCAGTTGTTAAGCTTAATACATCATGCAGAGCGAGCATGAAATTATCACTTTGGGATTTATGTGCAACATTTCAAGAATGTACAGTTTGGACAAGCAGCATTATTGAAGAATGGTTTCGCCATAGTGTGATTAAAGTAGTCAATGAAATTCAAGCTCCGAGTTTTAAGATCATTTGTACTAGCAACCTCAGCCTTAGTGCCAACTATCCCCTAACTTTCTAAAACATTATCTCAAAAATCCATTCCCAGTTTAGCAGGGGGTTAATCAATGCTGAGTTTGTAAATGCTCAGAGGACGGGGATATCTAGAATATTCACTTTGGGCAGCACCACAACAAAACACTACTAATCGTTAAATTTCTACCGGCTCCTGATCGAAGTTACGCATCAATTCCACAAGAGCTTTCTTATCTGGTTTCTGCCCATCCTTAAGCAGTTCGGCCAACCCTTCAAAATACTTTTCGCGTTCTCCTGCTGGACAAAACATGATTAATAATTTCGCAGGCTGAGTTCCTCGGTTAGCGAATGTATGAGGTGTGTTACGTGGAACTAACACAAACGCCCCTGGTTGCCCCTGTACTATCCGATCGCCAACTTGAATTTCTACTTCTCCTTCTAAAACATAAAACATTTCTTCCATTTGTCGATGAATATGCAGTACTGGAGCAGTTCCACCTGGTTGTATTAAGTTTTCAAACAATCCCAAGTGACCATGAGTATCAGCACCAACTACTTTAAATGTTATTTCGCTATTACCTGTAGTTAGATGATTCCCTTCTCCTGGCGCTAAGACAATTTCTTTAACTGGTAAACTCATCAATACTCCTACTTATAAAAAGGTTATTTCTCAATCTTTAATTCGGAGGCTTAAGCCTTTCTTGAATCAATCAGTACTAGATTCTATTTGTATTCTGTTAGGCACTATAAACTGAAACATCCCTCAATAGGTAGTTTTTTACAAGACAGCAGACTACAAAGGTGATTATCTACTTGTGTCAAGTTCAGTAAGCGATTGTAGCCTTAGTACCCAAAATCAGCAGGGCTTTCGGTATCCTTGGGGCGATGCTTTATTAATTTTTTTAATTAAGCTAAAAAACATCTAAATTGCATAATCAGATTAAATCAAACTATTGTGGGGTGGGCATCTTGCCCGCCCTAGTTATGCAATTTAAATGTGGAACAGCTTACTACATAGAGCGCTTATTTTTCTAGCGTATCGAAACTCGTAGATTACTTACAGTATTTTTTGAGAAGAGATACAGCTAATTCATAACTATTAAGTTGAGTTTGTACTGCATAGGCTTCTCTTTCTAAATCTTGCCTATGAACATCAGCGTAACGCATAAAAAAAGGTCGAGCATAATTGCTAGGCTGAATATTTAGACCTAAAGTTTTTATCTTTCCTTTTCCTGCACAGAGTTGTGCAGCATGAATCGCTTCATGAATTAGAGTTTGAGTAGCAATATGTAGCTCAAAAACCACTGGATTAATCCAAATTTTTTTGTCAGCCTCTCTTAGTAAACCGTAAGCTCCTCGCTTTGGTGGTAGCTCAATTATTACCTGAAACCCTTGATTTTCTAATTGTTTTTTTAAATTGATAAATTTTTCTTCACGAGTAGACACTTGTGAAATAAATAATAAAGAAGTTAGTAGCAAGGTTTGTATCATCTCGATCGACAATATGCCTGTTAATTTTTCGCTGAGAAAGGCTAATAGAGAAGTTCTGGAGTAAGTGTTCGATTCATATCAGCATCGATAATGGAGGAAGGTTTTGACATCAGGAAACCTTAGATAATCAAAATGAACAATGAATTATACCTGGAGCGCAACTTCCACATCCCTTTATCTTCACCTGACTGGCGACAGCACTCTCATTGTAGGGTAGGATCTTGCCCTGCACTGGACAGACAAGACTCCTATTCTACAAGAGATTTTATCGCTGTAACTTTCAAGAAGAATCGCTAGCGGATAGGTTTGACTTCGCCAACAGCATCGATTGCTCATTTAACCCCATTACCTACTACTATGACTTCAGATACCAAACCCATTTTTGATACCCTGGCTGACGAGGAATCTGCCATCGACTGGAAGCGACTGCTGACAGAAATTCTATCCGCTTTCGACTGCTCTACAGGTACCATCCATACCCTGAATCAGGACAGCCAGTTATTGCACTTAAAAGCTTATCAGGGCATTCCAAAATTCCTGTTGCCTAAAATGACCATAATTCCCATCGGCAAAGGAATGGCCGGTGTTGCCGCCGAACGCAAGCGACCCGTACAGATTTGCAACCTGCAAACCGACGAATCGGGGGTGGCCAGCCCCTCGGCAAAAGAAACCAAGGTAGAAGGCTCTATCACAGTGCCGCTTATGCTGAATGGTCGATTGCATGGGACTTTGGGCATTGCCAAATCGGTTCGTTACGAATTTACTCCCAAAGAAGAGGAGACACTTATGGAGATTGCAGAGGCCATTAGCCGGAAAATCGTCAGTTAACAGAAATAGCTAAATGAATGGCTGGCTTATTTGCCCCAATCAGGCGTCCTTTGTTCACAAATTTTTAGTTATGAAGTCCATTAAATAATTTAACTGGATCAAGGATTTTTTTATAGCGGCGGCTAATTAGTAAACTTGCTCCAATTAAACCCATACCAATTAAACTTGTAGTTGCCGTTGGTTCTGGAACCTGTTGAGGAGTTTGCAAGGTGAAATTCAGTTTAGCTAAACCTTGAGAAGGGGTTCCAGGAGGATTAAGTCGATCTTGTTCAGTAAAAGTGATTGTGCCTGTAGCATTTTGGAATAAACCTGTTCCTCCAAAGATGGTAATAGTACCACCACCTTTGATAATACCTTCTGCAAAATTAATTTCAGCAGTGTCACTTGCTTTGCCAAATAATTCATTATCACCACCAAAATACCTGTCAGAAAATGCGAGTTCCCCGTCTAAACCAAACACGTTTGGATTTGAGTTAAAGGTATATTTATTAATCGATGGATTTTCAATAGGCTCAAGTTTGCCATAGGTATTGCTGACAAAGGAATTCAACCCATAAGGAACCGCTTTAGTACTTTCACCTTTGATAGTTGCTCTAACAATTCCTAAGTCTGGTCTGAAGGTTGGGTCAATAGTGACAAATGTATTGTAGTCAGCATTAAATGTATAAGTACTTTGTGCTTTTGCACTTTGCATATTTGAGCCTAAACTAACTATAGTTAAGGTTGCAGGAATCAGCCAGCCTATATGTGAACCAAACATAGTTACCCTTTTTAGATTAAAATAACGAAGTTACCTAATGTATAAATTTGGTGTATTCTTTTAAAAGAATATAAATATTTGTATGGTGGCTATTGCCTACCTTGCTATCAAGTTAAAAAAATATATTTAATTAAAAATATAGCCTCTAATATTGATTAAGCAAATTTATTCCGATATTAGTTAATACAACTTTTTAAAATGTATCAGAAAATATTGTAACCCTGTTTATTTACGATTTCAATGATTTTTTTATTGATATTGAATGAACTATTTTTAGATCCAGTTGCATCGGCTGACGAATTACAGGCAATAACTTCAACATCTGGTCTTGCTTTAAGTTTTTCCTCCGCAGTGGCTTTTTTAACACAAAAGGTACTAAACCGAATCTTGACCCAAGATTTTCCACCAATACACCACTCATCACTCCAATAGCCTACATCAGTTGAGCTTTCGGTATTTTTTGGAAAATCGATTGTTATCTGGACTACGCCCCACTTTTAGAGCAATGTCTACGACGGACTGCGCCTATGCGTCCTTATATCGCCAGATTTCCTTACTCAGCACTCCATCACCATCAGCCATATTCTGTGGTAGCCAGGGCATCTGTTCAAAGTCGCGGATGCCATCATATGATGCGGTAGTATTTGGGATTGTCTTGAAACTGTAGGCATCCCTACCTTGTGCCAACCATAGGCAAAGTGCTTGGGACTACACAAGCTAGATAAAAAGGGTATAACATAAGACCAGCCCTTTTAAAGTGAGTAGAATTTATTGAAAGTCAATTACTCTCTAAGCCCCTTTTCTATATCTTCTCTATCTTAGAAAACCTGGTGTATTATCTCAGTATTTATACCAAAAAGGCAAGTAAATGAATAACCAACTGACTACCTTGTAGACAGAGAAGAATCCAAGAAAAAGAGATTTTACGAGTCACGTTGAAAGGACTAGTTTTATCATTTCTTATTATTTGATACCTGTGCCGGAGATTTGCCGATGAAAACTATATCTACCCTTGATGCAGTAACTAAACATTTAGAACAGCATGAAAACTCAAAACGGATTAAAAAATTAATATACTCGGCTTGTAAAAATATTTGGGAGAATGATGAAGAAACCCTAGATAGATTTAAATTACAAGAATTAGTTCAAGAATTATCTAGATTAAATCCAACTATAGACAACTTAAATCATAGTTTATCTGAAGTTGTGAAAACTCTTAATAAACAAGCCGAATACGCCCTAATCGCCAATGTTATTTCTCATGAAATGCAGAAGCTATATACAACGCCTAATGAATCAACAGGAATATTATTAAATCAACCTTGGAAAGAGGAACAAATATCATTAAATTCTATAGAGAAACCAAACAGTCAAATCAAATACCAATATAATCAGTTTGATTTACGCCAAAATATTATGAAGTATACTAATCCACTTAGGGCTAAAATAGTTCTATTTTCTGCACTTGACAAAAAATTTACTTTCAATGAAGAAGACTGGTTAAAACTGAAGGCTCAAAAACTTGATGATTTATTGCTGAGATTATTTAATACTTGTCCAACTATCAGAGAGGTTGAATCTAAACTAAATAATGCTGTTATATCTCTAGGGAAGCCGGATGAAAATATTCAAGCAGCTAGTGCAATTATACAATCTATGCGAGGTTTATATGGCAATATATCATCCAGCGCCAACGGATATCAACCATTTAACAGCGAGCCATTTCCAGAAAATAAAACACTAGTTAATCCTTATCAAAAGATTGGACTCAATGATGACGGTAATACCTGTCAATTTATAGTATCTCCTGCCAAAGAATGATGGCAATTTATTACTATTCTTGAGCCTGGAAAATTTAGAAAATTTGTGGTAGTTGATAAGGGAAAAATATGGAAGCAAATGAACTTATTAAACGATATGAAAATGGAGAAACAAAATTTATTGAAGCCAACTTAAATGGGGTAAATTTGTTTGGTGCAGACTTAATCGGTATAGCTTTGAATAAAGCAGATTTACGTAATGCTATCCTAATTTTTAGCTATCTAAATCGGGGAATCCTGAATAAAGCAAATCTAGTCTGTACAAAGCTAAGTGGCGCTAACCTCAATCAGGCAAGTTTAATCAGTGCCAATTTGCATGATGCTAATTTACATGGTGCAACTTTACAGGGTGCTGATTTGCGTAATGCAAATTTAACTTTGGCGTATATGTTAGATACTAACTTGATGGATGCCGATTTGCGTGGCGCAGATTTAAGTGGTGCAAATTTAACTGGTGCGTGCTTACGTGGTGCGAACCTGCGAGAAGAAAAGAGAATGTACTCTGCTAGTCTACGGGGTGCTAACCTCCATAAGGCTGACCTCCGGGGCGCTGATTTAACTGGTGTAGACTTATCTAAAGTTGATTTGAGTGGTGCTAACTTAAGTGAGGCAACACTACGTTATGCCGATTTGAGTGATGCCAATTTGAGTGAAGCTATTTTGCATAATGCATCTCTGTCAGATACTAACATTAGGGGTGCTAATTTGAAAGGTGCTAACCTGATGAACGCTAGACTAGAAAGGTCAAATCTCATTGATGCCGTACTTACAGGTGTTAACTTGTATGGTGCAATTATGCCAGATGCTAAACTGACTAGATGCCAAATGAGTGGAGTAAACCTGAGTTTTGCAAGGCTAAATAGAGCTGATTTAAGTCGGGCTAACCTGCGTCAGGCTAACCTCACTGAAACAGACTTGGTTGATGCCTATCTTGCTAGGACAGACTTGACTGGTGCCAATTTAAGTAAGGCAAATCTGATCAGAGCAGAAATGAGTAGTACAAATCTGACGGGTGTAAATTTGCGTGGTGCGGTCATGCCTGATGGGACAATTAACCACTAAAAATATACATGGGCAGAGCAAACGCATCTAAATTATTCTCGATCGCAACCAAGGTTAAGAACCAACGAAAAAATCAGCATTTCTCGTTTGGTTTAGTTTCCAAGGCTTAAAGTGAGGTTTGTTAAATCCCCATTTCACTGAATTAGTTTGATGGTAAACGGGAGCATTGCCCCGACAGATTGGGAATACCAACTGGCTGATTTTGGCACTCAAATTGCTAGCATCGTGTTTGAGCGCGATCGCAAGAGTCTCGCCTTGCGCCAGAGTGAAGCTCGTCTGCGATCGGTTGCTGCCAACTTGCCGAATGCGGCTGTCTTTATTGTGGATCGCAATTTGCGCTATCTACTAGCAGAGGGCAAAGCCCTTGAAGGTGCAGGAATGACTTCTGGGGACTTGGTGGGCAAAACCCTCTGGGAAGCTCTCAACCCAGCCTTGGCAACCCAATATGAACCTAACTTTCGCCAAGCTCTCGGTGGCGAACCATTTAACTTAGAGCATTCTAGCCACAATTGCTACTATATTTATCATGGCACACCCCTGTACAACGCAGATAGTGATTTGTAAGCCTTTTGAATCTCAGGCGAAATGTTTGCAGATATCTCTGGCAGAGCGATCGCACCAATTCAACTGATAATGGTGCAATCAGCGCAAAATCCTAATGCGAGCACTTGATATTGGCTTGATAGTAGGATAATGTTTAGGGCGATTGGGCTTGTACTAATGCAACAGATAATGGTGTTTTACGGCGCAAAATCCAAATGCGATCGCAATTTCAGAAGGCGGTGCATATCAGTCCAAACCGCATATTATTTTCTAGAACCCAAACAATTCCTTGTTAAGGAAATTTATATTCATGGCTCTTACTACTCCAATAACTTCAACCCCTGTTATTTCTAGTCATCCTGGTATGGGAGCAATTCTTTACTCTGGTGGCACAGCATTTCGAGTTTGGGCAAAATTTGCCACTCAGGTTTATGTTGTCGGAAACTTTAACCATTGGTCTGAAACCGCTAATCCCCTGGCTTCTGAAGGAAATGGATATTGGTCTGCGGATATTTCAGGAGCCAAGGAAGGCGATCGGTATCGCTATTTGATCCACAGCCCCTTTTTAACCAAGCCTAACTGGCGAACCGATCCCTATGCCAAGCGAGTGGAGAGCGATCGCGGTAATGGCTACATTACTTCTTCTGAGTTTGATTGGGGCACGAACCAATTCAATATGCCATCGTGGAACGAACTGGTGATTTATGAGTTACACGTTGGCTCCTTCTACGATCTCAGTAATAATGACGCACCTGGAAATTTTAACGACATCATCAAGAAATTAGACTATCTGCAAAAATTGGGAATTAACGCGATCGAGTTGCTACCTATTTATGGTTTTCCAGGTAAAACATCATTAGGATATAATCCAGCACTCCCCTTCGATATTGAAAGTAGCTACGGTACAAACAGCGACTTTAAGAATTTTGTTAAAGCCGTTCATGCTAAAGGAATTGCTCTACTGCTGGATGTAGTCTACAACCATTGGGGGCCTGACGACTTAGACACAGCATTATGGCAAATCGATGGATGGTCGCAAGATGGCGGCGGTGGTATCTACTTCTACAACGACTGGCGGCGGCACACTGCTTTTGGCGATCGCCCTGATTTCGGACGACCTGAAGTACGCCAATACATCCGAGATAATGTCCAGATGTGGCTAAACGAATATCAAGTCGATGGCTTGCGATTTGATTCAACCGTTAATATTCGTAATGTTTACGGCAATAACAACGATCCGGCCCATGACTTACCCGAAGGTTGGAGCCTCATGCAGTGGCTCAATAATGAAATTGATAGCCGTCAACCCTGGAAGATTACGATCGCAGAAGACCTCCAGGGCAATGAATGGATAAACAAAGATACCGGATCGGGCGGTGCAGGTTTCGATTCTCAGTGGGGTAGCTCTTTCTACTGGGCAATTCGTAACGCTTTGGTCAATCTCAGCGACGAAGGGCGCGATATGTACAGCGTCAAGGATGCAATCCTGCAACGGTTTGGAACCAATGCACTGACGCGAATCATCTTCTCGGAAAACCATGATGAAGTTGCCGAAATTAACCACAAGGTGCGTTTTCCCGAAGCTATCGACCCCGGTCATGCGGATAGCTGGTTTGCTAAGAAGCGATCGACTCTGGGCGCAGTTCTCACCCTGACATCTCCCGGAATTCCGATGATTTTCATGGGGCAGGAATTCCTTTCCTGGGGGTCTTGGCATGATAGCATCCCAATGGATTGGAGCAACTTGAGTAAATTTGGCGGTATCCACGATCTCTATCAAAGACTGATTCGCTTGCGGCGTAACTGGGATAACAACACCCGCGGTCTTCGAGGTCAGCACGTTAATGTGTTCCACGTAAATAATAAAGATAAAGTGATTGCCTTTCATCGCTGGGAAAACGGTGGTACTGGAGATGATGTAGTTGTGGTAGTCAACTTTGGCGATCGTGCTTATGACAGCTACAACATTGGATTTCCACATGAAGGAATTTGGTGGGTGCGGTTCAACAGCGATTGGAACGGATATGATTCGTCCTTTGGCAATTTTGGCGGTTACACTACAACAGCGGGTCAGACCGATCCCAACAATCCTGACTCAATGCCTTCTCGAGGCAATGTTGGGATTGCTCCTTACAGTGCATTGATTTTATCTCAATAACTGATTTCTATCTGTTATATCAAGTTCGGCAAATTACTTACGATATGTCATTGCGAAAGTAACGAAGTGGAATGTACTCCTTCGGCGTTCCCGTAGGGTAGCAATTCACTTGCGCTTTGGGATTGCCGCGCTTCTCTACGAAACGCTTTGCGAACGCTTACCGCTAACTAAAAAAATGGCAGCATATATCCTTTCAGTTATTGATTAATTATCAACAATGACGAGTTATTTAATAAGAATCGCTGAAATCTCTGGAATTATCTATTAGACCTAATCTCAGTGTCCTGAGTTCAATGTTATCAGCATCATCTCACTAGAAACTAGGAGTGCAATGAAACTTCAGCAGTTAGTAATTAGTGCAGTATTTGTTTTGGCAGCTACGCCGAGTATTGCCCTCTCAGATGAAGTGTGGAATAGCAACTACGGCAAAGTGGTTTATCAAAGCGATCGCGGCAAAACTGCCGTTTGGACTTACCCAGGAGGAACTATCTTCGTTGAAGGGCTAGCTGGAATCACGAGCAATCGGGGAATTTATCAGGGCTATTGGGTTGGTAAATCCAATGTCTTGTGTGACACGTCACGAGAAGACGGGGAAGGCAAGTTGAGCAATACCTGGGGGCGATTTTCGATCCGCTTTACGGTTCCTAATTTTCCCATGCCCTGGGAAGCAAGATGGAGCTATTGCGAAAACGAACCTACTTATTCTTGGAACGGAATCCCGCAAAAACCAGCTTCAGTTCAACGCTAAATGAAAATCAGGGGTATCTGGCAGGATCTACACTAAAATCGCCTTGGCCAACCACCAGCCATCCCCTGGGGAAAGATGGGTCTGACCTCCCACAACACACAAGCATGGCTCATCTTTACCAACTTCTTAAGATATTTTTAAGCTAGAGTTAAAAAACTTTAATACTTGTAATATTTAAAATCAAAAGTTATTTTGCTCTGGTTGTTGAATCACTCCGGCGAAAGAACAACAGAGATTGTAAAAGAGGTTAGATATAGTTTGACGACAACCTTTTAAACCTAAGTTTATGCAGCAGAATTTTTTGATATCAGTCGAGGAAAAAGAAAAAATATTTCATACAGAACTAGTCAAATACGGTGTGGAATACGAACAAGCTCGAAAAGCAGCACAAATTTTAGCTTACAGTCAACCAGACGAGCTTTTATCACAACAAGACAGACAAACAGTTACACAAGCATGTAACAAGTGGTCAACAGAGCGTAAACGCTACAAACGCATTACATCGGTTATGGATTCTTGAAGGCATTAAGCAGGTACTGGATAGAAAAAATATTGAAATAACATGATTTGAAATTCAATGATGCATCAACTCATGTACCAACCACCATTGACATTAATCGTTTGCCCGGTGATGTAAGCATTTCGGGCAAGCATCACTGCCACATCTGCCACTTCTTCGACCTCCCCGAACCGACCAACCGGAATCGGTTCGGGATGGATGCGAGGATTATCAGAGATCGTATCCGTAGCAATCAGTGCAGGAGCGATCGCGTTGACTGTGATTCCTTCCTTGGCCAAGATAGAAGCATAAGCGTGCGTTAGTCCCAACAGACCCGCTTTGGAAGCAGCATATGTGGGTCAATTACCCCACCTACTTGAGCCGCAACCGAAGACAAATTTATAATCCGTCCCCATTGCTGCTCTCGCATTGATGGTAAAACTGCCTGAGTGACCAAAAAAGCCTTGTCCACCCAGTACCAATGCCGTATTCTTCGCTCTCATATATCAGTTCCTTTTATGGATTGCTTCGGCAAATGTAAAGGCTAGTATTCGCTTTCTCCAATCTGGTTAAAACTTTTATCAACCTATACTATTTTTGGTTTTAAGTTTTAGATTTTATTAAGAAGGCAGGAGGAATCCCCATAAATAAATTCAGGGGATTTAGCAGGGACACCGTAAATATGCGCTATGCGTCTCGAAATACATATTTTTTGGTTTTTCATAAATAAATTTAGTTGCTCTTATACCAATTTAATGTGAAGTTGCACATATCTTGATCCCCCTAAATCCCCCGATAAATTGGGGGACTTTGAATTCCCCCCTTTTTAAGGGGAGCCAGCGCGGTCTTGGGGTCTCCCCAAGTGGAGCGACTGGCGTGGGCTAGGGGGGATCGAATTCTATGCAGCTTCAGAAAGAATTGGTATTAGACGCTTTTGGTAGAGAGAAGAATTCTTTTTTAAAACCTCCTGTCTCCTGCCTTCTGCCTTTCTCCGGTAAGTGCTTCCTTTGAAACTGTAGAAAATGTTTAAAAAAAACGGTGTTAGAGGATGTTTGAAAAGTCCTAAAGTATACTAATAACCCCGATTTAATTCCTCTCCCCGAAACAGAGAGATAATAAAAATACTTTTCAAATATCCTCTTACTGAATTTGGATATGAAACACAAAAATCAAATATTTTCAACGTTTTACTACTAGGACACCTAATTAAAAATGGGATGCCGACTACTAAAATAAAGACACTAGATTTAACTTGAAGTTTTTGATCGCTAGAACGAATCGCACTTTTGAAATGCTTTCAGGTCTGCTAATCTTTGAGCGATCGCAACCCGTTTGATATCGTCGAGTAGGCGAGTTCAATAAATCTGTTACGACTTTGTACTCGCAAAAGTATTACATTGCTCAGGCTCGCCCGTTTGGATACCTTGTTTAAACCAACGCACCCTTTGGGCTGAACTACCATGTGTAAAAGATTCTGGCACAGCATAGCCTCTAGCTTGTTTTTGCAAGCGGTCATCTCCAATACTGCTAGCAGCGTTCAATGCTTCTTCAATATCGCCTGTCTCCAAAATTTGCCGTGAGCGTTGAGCATGATTTGCCCAAACACCTGCAAAACAGTCTGCTTGTAATTCTAATCGCACAGAAAGCTGATTTGCTTGCGTCTGATTCACTCGGTTCTGCAAGGCTTGAACTTGCTGCGAAATGCCAAGTAAATTTTGGACATGATGCCCAATTTCATGAGCAATCACATATGCTTGAGCAAAATCTCCAGGTGCCTGATATCGAGTCTTCAAATCGCGGTAAAAACTCAAGTCAATATACACCTTTCGATCGCGCGGACAATAAAACGGCCCAACTGCTGAACGTGCAAATCCACAAGCAGACTCCACCGCTCCTGAGTAAAGAACTAACTTTGGTTCTACATAAGTTTTTCCGTCTTGCCGAAACAAGTCGCTCCATGTATCTTCTGTATCAGCCAGTACAACAGATACAAAATCCGCCATTCGATCTTGAGCTTGAGATCCTGTTGTTTGAGGTGACTCAGCTATCGGGCTATCACTTGGTGGAGAATCTTGTTGCCAAAGGGCACTGGGATCGCCACCCAATAGGAAAACCAGTAGCGATATGAGTGCTGCTCCAACACCTCCACCCACGACAGGAGCGGAAATGTTCATCCCACGCCGATCTTCAACATTTGTACTCCGACGACCTATTTGCCAACGCATAATTACTGCTTACCAAACTCATAAAAAAATACGGATTGAACCAGGTAGGATGAAATCTACACAAGCTTTTTATCTATGCAAATAAATATTACTCATTTTATGTATCGATTTCGTCTGCCTACGGACAAAGCAAAAATAAAGGACAGTCAGCCTTTAGGAAGGTTATTAACTAAATAGTCTTATTCAGTAGCTAAAAACTTGGTTTATGAACGATTCCCAAGGGGCAGTGCCCAGACGGCACAATCGCTATTATTGAGGAGTGACAAAAAGCTGATATTTAACCACTCAATAATTAGGGACTTCCAATTAAAAAATAATCAATCGCTGTGTAGGCAGGGGAGCAGGGGGCAGGGGGCAAGGGGAAAAGAAAAATATCATCTAAATAGAATTGGGTAATTTATTCTCTGGAAGTCCCTTATGCTTGTTTTTAAAACATAAGCTTATTTGGTAGCAGGAAGTTTCTAATGGGTAATCTAGGTAAGCAAAGACCTGCTCGAACCAAGATTTACAACTCATGAAGACACATCTAGCTAGCAAAATCCCCGCATTTCCATTGCAACTTGTTCTAATCGTTCCTTTCCTGTTGCAAGTCTTTGGTATCGTGGGACTGGTTGGATATGTGTCGTTTAAAAATGGTGAGAAAGCGGTTCACAATCTAGCAGATCGTTTGATGGAGCGAACCAGCAGTGAGGTAAATCAACATTTGGATGCCTACCTGTCGATTCCACATAAAGTCATCCAGCTAAATGCGGATGCAATTCGTATGGGCTTGCTGAATGTACGCGATCGCCAATCTGTTGGCAAATACTTCTGGCACGAAATGCAAGTCTATGACCTGAGCTTTATCAGCTTGAACCTTGCAACTGGAGAAGGGGCGGGAGCTGGCCGTTATGATGGCAAGACAGTCACAATCGATGATAATGCCATCATAACGCCAAGCCAGCCGAAAAATACGAAAACTTACTTGACGGATAACGATGGCAACCCGACCAAAATTATGACAACTAGTACGTGGGATACTGTCAATGAAAGTGCGTACACTGAACCCGTCAAAGCAGGGAAACCTATCTGGGTTCGGATTTACACTTACTACGATCCCGCTTATCCCCCCTATATTGTGGCATCGGCAGGCCGTCCGATTTATGATGCCAGCAAAAAGCTTATTGGTGTTGTCGGGGCTGAAATTCATCTGTTGAAACTAAGCGAATTTTTGCAAAAATTAGACGTGAGCCATTTTGGACAAGTGTTCATCATAGAGCGCAATGGGATGTTGGTTGCCAATTCTGGTCAGGAGAAGCCTTTTACCTTAGTAAATAACGAAATTAAGCGCCTCAAAGCAATCGACAGCCCCAATCCGGTTGTGCAAGGTATTGCCAAGCATCTTCAGCAGGACATTCCAGACTTCCACTCCATCACCAATACGCAAAAAGTGAACCTTAATTTGCAAGGAGAAAATTACAATGTGCATATTGTGCCTTGGCGCGATCGATATGGTTTGGACTGGTTGGTTGTTACTAGTATCCCGGACAGAACTTTCATGGCGCAAATCAGTGCCAACACCCAAATTAGCGCCCTGCTTTGTTTTGTCGCGCTGATTTTCACAACGGCGATCGGCATATTTACCTCCGGCAGGGTTGTGCGTCCCATCCTGCGCTTGAATCAGGCAACCCAGGCGATCGCATTTGGTGACTTACAACAGACAGTCAAAGAGGGCAATATCCAGGAACTCAATACCCTAGCCGACTCTTTTAACCACATGGCAGGGCAATTGCGCGAATCCTTCATCGCTTTAGAAAACAACAATGCAGAATTGGAAGAGCGAGTGGAAAAACGGACTATCGAACTCAAAACAGCCTTGAGTGAATTGCAACGTACCCAAGCACAAGTGGTTCAAAGTGAAAAAATGTCTAGCTTGGGTCAACTGGTCGCAGGTGTGGCACATGAAATCAACAACCCTGTAAACTTTATCCACGGCAACATTAGCATCCTGAAAGATTACACTCAAGATTTGCTGCGGATGATCCAGCTTTACCAACAAGGTCATTCTAGCAATGACCCAGCAGTAAAAGCGCTAGCCGACGAAATCGATCTAGAGTTTTTGATGAATGATTTACAGAAAATGTTGTCTTCTATGAAAATGGGGACTGAGCGGATTCGTAGTATTGTGCTATCACTGCGAAACTTTTCCCGTATGGATGAAGCGGAATTTAAAAAGGTTGACATTCATGAAGGAATTGAAAGCACGCTGTTAATTTTGGAGCACCGTTTGAAAAGCCAACCACAACGTCCAGCAATTGCAGTTATTCGAGACTATGGCAATTTGCCTCAAATAGAATGTTATGCCGGACAAATCAATCAAGTTTTGATGAATATTTTGGTAAATGCGATCGATGCCCTAGATGAGGCCAACACCAAGCGCACCTATGAAGAAATAAAGGCGAATCCCAGTCAAATTAACATCCGCACCTCGATGATGGATTCGCATATGCTGGAAATTGCGATCGCTGATAACGCATTAGGAATGCCCGAAGAGGTTAAACACTGCATCTTTAACCCTTTCTTTACAACCAAACCTGTGGGCAAAGGAACAGGCATGGGCATGGCAATCAGCTATCAAATTATCACTGAAAAACATGGTGGCAAATTGGAATGTTTTTCTACTCCTGGTAAAGGAAGCCAGTTGGTAATGCAATTGCCGATAGTGGTAAAATAGACATAAAAAAATCCGGTTTGATTCCTGAATTTACTTGCGTGGGCAGGGAACAGGACAAAAGGGATACATACGTACTGAGCGTTGTTCAAAAATTAAAAAATCAAAAAATCAAATAGTAGTCCTATAGATAACTTTCACTTGTAAAAGTAGGGCTATTTAAGCAATAAACGCTTATTGTTTGTACTCGGAGTTTCGTACTTTGATGGAAGATGGGCATCAGGAAAGAGCCTATGCGCTTACAGGTGCAGAAGCCTTAACCTATTATGAAGTCGCAGACATATTCACATCAGTTTTAGGTAAACGGGTACGCTATAATCCTTCTTTGCTAAAGTTTGTTCGACAAATGCTCTCCAAAAGGTTGCCAATAGACTTTGTTTTGGTAATGGTAGCAATCTACACAACCGCTCGTTTAGGATTAGCAGGCAAAATCACATCTGATACAGAGCAATTGCTCAATCGTTCACCTCTGACCATACAGCAGTATGTCGAAGACTATCGACAGTTCTGGTTATAAGTTCATGTAGTTTGGCGCAGAGAATGAAGATATGACAAGCGAATATTCGTTAATTATGCACTTTTCTGCAATGGTGCGATCGCATTTATGCATTCTCCAGGTATGAATACTGCACGCAAACAAGCAGAAAAGGTGGATGTGTTGCATGAATATGTAGGATATTGTGAACTCATCGACAACAGTAAAAATATTGAGTGCTAATTCTTTCCTTGCTTGGCGATACAACGGATATCGACAATGGTTGAGGTTCACCTTAATCCTCAAAAAGCCCTTTTAGACGGGTCTCAGTCGCTCAATTTTGCTAGTTTTAAAGAATTTATGAGAAAAATGGCTCCCTTGGGCAAGTTCTTTGGTCGCTGCCAAGAACAGAAATCCACCAAAAGCAGCAAAACTCAGCCTTTACTCTGCTTATCAAATTGAAAGATTGGGGTTCTTTGATAATTGTCAACTCGTCGGTTAAAGTTAAAAACTTTAGTCACAAGCTCTTAAAAACATGGATACAGTTCGCTTAAGCAAAAACACTACCAGCAAAACTGCGTTTCCTTTTGTGTATAGTTTTAATAACCCTGTAATTGTAGGCGATCGCAATCTCACTGTTGAAGAAGTAACTAGTGTAGCGCGTTATGGAACACAGGTACGTTTAACTGACGATCTAGAAAAACTGGCTAATATCCAAGCATCCTGCGATTTTATTCACCATACAGTTGAATATGGCGAACCTATTTATGGGGTGACAACTAGTTTTGGTGGTATGGCAAATGGGGTGATTTCTCCTGAATCTGCGGCTTTACTACAAAATAATTTGATGTGCTATTACAAAATAGGTGCAGGAAAAAAATTACCTCTGGGTGATGTTCGGGCTGCAATGCTTATACGTGCGAACTCTTACATTAGTGGTGCATCGGGGATTCGTTTGGAACTCATCAAACGGATACTGATATTCCTCAATGCTGGTGTTACACCTCATGTCTGCGAATTTGGTTCAATTGGTGCCAGTGGTGATTTAACATCTTTAGCATCATATATCACTGGGGCATTAATTGGCTTAAATTCCAGCTACACCGTTGACTTTAATGGTGAAGAAATGAATGCACTAACAGCATTAAAAAAGCTGGGTTTAGAGCCATTACAACTACATCCTAAAGAAGGGTTGGCGATGATGAATGGCACATCAGTCATGGCAGGTATCGCGGCTAATTGCGTCTATGACACCAAAAATCTATTAGCATTAGCAATGGGCGCTCAGTCCTTAATTATTCAAGGTTTAAATGGGACTAATCAATCATTTGACCCATTTATCCATAAGCTCAAACCACATTCAGGACAAAAATGGGCTGCGAACCAAATGCTCAAGCTGTTGGCAGGCTCACGGTTAGTTCGAGAAGAGTTAAATGGTTCTCATAACTATCGCGGTGAAGATCCAATTCAAGATGGTTATTCACTGCGTTGTTTACCTCAATATATGGGGCCAATTGTCGATGGAATTGAGCAAATTCAAAAACAAATTGAGGTAGAAATTAACTCTATAACTGACAACCCGCTCATCGATGTGGAAAACCAAGCAAGTTATCATGGCGGTAATTTCTTAGGGCAGTACATTGGCATAGGCATGGATAAATTGCGTTACTATATTGCGTTGTTAGCGAAACATTTGGATGTCCAAATGAACTACTTGGTAGCACCACAATTTAATAATGCACTTCCTCCATCTTTAATTGGTAACAGAGAACAGGGTGTAAACATGGGGTTGAAGGGGCTGCAAATTACTGGCAATTCGATTATGCCTCTGTTAACCTTCTATGCAAATTCCATAGCTGACAGATTTCCTACCCATGTGGAACAGTATAACCAAAATATAAATAATCAAAGTTTTGCTTCCGCAAATTTAGCGCGTCAATCAGTAGAAATCTTTCAACAATATATAGCGATCGCCTTAATGTTTGGCGTGCAAGCAGTTGATTTACGCACATACACAACTGTTGGACATTATGATGCCCGCGCCAAACTCTCGCCTGCAACCAGAAATTTATATATCCTCATCCGCGATGTAGTTGGACAAGCGCCTTCTCCTGACAGACCTTATATCTGGAACAACCACGAGCAAGCTTTAGACGAACACATTGCCAAAATTGCAACTGATATCGCCAATGGTGGACAGATTATCCAAGCAGTTAAGGATCTTTTGTTTACCTAGACAACTCCTAATGCCAATTTGTAAGTTTATGCACAGCAGCCGAACACTCAACCATTCCCACTCCTGCCAATTAGGGTTGCAATTGCCTTGACTAACTCCTCTGGTTCGACGGGTTTGGACATATGCTTTTGAAACCCTGATTTGAGTGCTTGTTGCTGGTTGATTTCTCCTGCATAAGCAGTTAAAGCGATCGCCGGAATCTGTTTGGCTTGCTTTGCCTGCAATACTTTAACTTGGCGCATCAGCATATAGCCATCTGTCTCTGGCATCCCAATATCACTGAGCAGAAAATCTGGTTCTGACTCTGCCAATACTTGCAGTGCTTCTTTTGCTGATGCCACAGCAATCACCCTTGCTCCAGCCTCCTCTAGCAGAAATGTGTGGAAGTCACGGGTATCATCGTCATCATCGACAACTAAGATTTGAATGCCTGTAAGGATTTTAGTCTCCAAAGAAGGATTTAATGCAGCAATTAGGTCTTGTTTTGGAGTTAAATCTTTTTTAATTAGCGGTAGCCTGACTGTGAAAATAGCTCCTTGCCCTTCACCTAAACTTTCTGCCCAAATCGTGCCGCCATGTAATTCTATCAAATGACGGACAATTGCTAACCCTAACCCCAAGCCACCAAATTTGCGGGTTATTGTGCTATCAGCCTGACGAAAATATTCAAACACATAAGGGAGAAAGTCAGGACTGATCCCTTTGCCTGTGTCGCTGACGATAATCTGAGCTTGAGTGTCAATGCACTCTAGTTTAATATCAATTTTTCCTCCTTCAGGAGTGAATTTAACGGCATTCGATAAGAGATTCCAGAACACTTGTTGTAAACGACCGGAATCACCCAAAACTTGCCCTAAAGAAGCATTTAGTATCGTCTGAATTTGAATATTTTTAGCTTCTGCTGCCAAACGCACTGTCTCTAATGCCCCCTCGATCGCAAGCACTAAGTTGACGGGAAACATGTTGAGGTTGAGCTTGCCTTGTAAGATCCGAGAGACATCTAGCAAATCTTCAATTAATTGAGCTTGTAATTTAGCATTCCGCTCGATGGTTGCAATAGCTTTCTTCATTGCTACTGCGTCAAACTCACGAGTCTGTAAGAGTCTCGCCCAACCAAGAATGGGATTGAGAGGCGATCGCAATTCATGGGAAAGCACCGCCAGAAACTCATCTTTAATGCGGTTAGCTCTTTCGGCTTCAGCTCTAGCTGCTTGCTCGAGTTTTAGGAGGCGATCGCGTTCGGCTTCTGCTGCTTTGCGTTCGGTAATGTCGATCGTTGAGCCAATGTAACCTTTGAACTCACCATCCGCCCCAAACCAGGGATTACCGGCGTCGAGCACCCAGCGATACTCGCCATCTTTGCGCCGCAAGCGGTACTCCATACAAAACGCCTCGCAGCGCCCGCTTGCTGTCAGGAAAATATTCTTGACGTAATTGCAGTCCTCTGGATGCAAGGCTTTCAACCATTCAAATCCCAGACCCGTTTTCTCGCTCTGACCAGTAAAGTCGTACCAACTGTTACTGAGATAGGTGCAGTAGTTATCGGTATCGGTGACCCAGACCATGAAGGGGGCATTGTTAGCCATGCTACGGAACCGTTCTTCGCTCGCACGAAGTGCTTTCTCTGCCTGTTTGCGATCGCTGATCTCTGTAACAAAAATGCTTACTCCAAAAGCATTGGGGTAGACGCGATTCTCAAACCAGCGCTGCCAAGCGGGATAAAAGTATTCAAACTGAACAACGGTTTGTTGTGCGAACGCCCGATGAACCTGAGTAAAAAACTCGCTTTTGACCACATCTGGAAACACTTCCCAAACGATCCTACCTAGCAACTCTTCCTTTGGTATCCCAACAACTTCTGCTACCCGGTCGTTGACAAAGCTATAACGCCACTCTCGATCCAACACAAAGAACTGGTCTTGAATGCCAGCTAGAACTGTCTCTAAGTGTACTTTTGCGGTCTCAGCTTCAATCCGCAGCTCTTGCTCGCGTTGCATTGCCTCCTGGCGGAGACGAGCCATTTTTAGGGCTGCCTCTACCCGCGCCAACAATTCACGGGCAGAGAACGGTTTAATCAGATAATCATCGGCTCCCGCTTGTAACCCTTCTACCCGTGCCTCTTCCCCTGCCCGTGCCGACAACAAAATGATGGGAACTTTGTTAGTCTGCGGATCGGCTCGTAATTCTTGCAGCAATCCAAAGCCATCTAATCCAGGCATCATTACGTCCGTCAGTACCAAGTCTGGGACACGCCCACGAGCAGAATCCAAAGCAGCTAAACCGTCCGGCACTGATTCCACCTCATAGTGCTGACTTAATAGCCGCTTAACATAATCGCGCATGTCTGCATTATCATCGGCCAAGAGAATCCGAGCAGAGGGAGCAGAGGGACAAAAAGGCAGAAGGGAAAATACTTCCTGCTCCCCTGCTCCCCTGCTCCCCTGCTCCCCTGCTCCCCTGCCCCCTTGCTCCCCTGCTCCCCTGCCCCCTTGCTCCCCTGCTTCTTGCGGTAGCCAACGCAAGGCTTCTTCTAGATAGGGCGTTGCACCTAATGCGGTTGATGCTAAGGTTCGAGGGGCACTAATCCGCTCTGGAGGCAAATGAGCAAATCCTGTTGGAATTGATACAGTAAAGCAACTGCCTGCTCCTAAAACACTGGTGACATGGACTGTTCCACCGTGCATTTGCACCAATTCTTGCACCAGTGATAATCCAATTCCCGATCCTTCAAAAGTTCGTCCTTGCGCCCCTTTGACGCGGTGGAATCGTTCAAAAAGGTGGGGGATTTCTGCTGCTGGGATACCGATTCCTGTGTCTTTGACTGCGAACTCAATATGGTCATTTGACCGCTGTAAGCTGACTGTAATTTCTCCAGCCATTGTGAACTTGAATGCATTCGAGAGTAAGTTAAGAACAATCTTTTCCCACATCTCTCGATCTACATACACTGGTGCTGGAAGAGAAGGACAATTGACTGATAACTGCATCCCTGCCCGTTCTACCGCTGAACGAAATACACTAGCTAGTTCTGCGGTGAAGGTGGCAAGGTTGGTGGGTTCGTATGAGGCTTGAACCCGTCCGGCTTCAATGCGCGAGAAGTCTAGCAGGCTGTTGACCAGTTTCAACAGGCGGAGTCCGTTGCGTTGCACCATTTCTAACTGCTCTCGTTCTTTGGCTGGAAGCAGGGTGGCACAATTAATTAAGGTTTCCTCTAGTGGCCCCAACATCAGGGTAAGTGGGGTACGGAACTCGTGGCTGACGTTGCTGAAGAAGACGGTTTTAGCGCGATCGATTTCTGCCAAGGCTTCAGCGCGTTTGCGTTCTTCTTCGTAAGCTTGGGCGTTGGCGATGCTGGCTGCAATTTGAGCCGCAACTAAATCGATGAATCCTCTATAATTATCGTCGAATAGCCTGAATGGATTCAAACCAGCAATTAATATACCAGCTTTTCCCGTTTGACCGGATGCTGCAATTGGCACAGCGATCGCTTGGTGGGGCGATCGCTGCCAGGCACCACAAGGTAAGCTACTAAAAGACACTTCCAAATCAGAAATCAGTTTTGCCTGATGGGTTGCGATCACTTCCGCAAAGGGCCAAACCCAATCAGAATCGAGAGCCACTGTTTCTGGAACTGCTACGTCGTTTTGCCCAATGCGACACGTTCCAGCCAGAAAAACTTCCTGCCGATCTGGATCGACTAGATAAATCATTGCGAAAGGGAGGTCGTAAGGGTTGCTTTCCAGACAATTCGCACTCAGAGTACAGGCTTCATCAAATGTCCGTGCGTCTGCCGTCCTAGCCGCTAATTCGCGCAACAGTGCCAACTGACGTTCGCCAATGATCCGCTGCGTGTCCTCTGTGTTGGCACAGATGATCCCACCTGTGTCGCCTTGGTCATTAGGAACCGGGCTATATGAAAAAGTATAATAGGTTTCCTCTGGGTAGCCGTTGCGCTCCATAATTAGCAGCAGCGCTTCGTCGTAAGTGCCCTCGTTCTTCAGCATCGCTGATTCTGCTCTCGGCCCAACCTGATCCCATATTTCCCGCCACACGTAGGAAGCTGGCTGCCCAAGCGCTTCTGGATGTTTGCCGCCAATAATAGCCTTGTAAGGGTCGTTGTAAAGGTTAATCAGTTCATCGCCCCACCAAACAAACATGGCTTGACGGCTAGTCAGCATAATTCGCACGGCAGTCTTCAAACTCTGCGGCCACTGCTGTGCTGGGCCAAGGGAAGTTTTTGACCAATCCCGTTCTCGCATCCGCGCACCCATTTCACCCCCGCCGAGAAGGAAATTTACGTCGGCGTTGCTTGCTGACGTTGACTCGTTCTTCATTGATTCCTCTCGATTGGTCATGCGTAGATTACAGAGCTACATCTGTGGTTGTCTTTTGGTCAATATCCTCTCTAAATCAGACGTTTACACTCTTAAACAGTCATTTTTGAGGATATTCATTGGCATATATAGCCTAAAATACCAACTTTGCCGTGACTTTTCAAAACATTGAAATCGTTTTTTTGGGGCAAGTTGCTGTTTTGGCTATTTTTTATTGTCACCTTTATATCATCGATATTCCAAGCTACCAAGGCCGATTCTCATTTAGAACTCACAAAGCCTACTCCTCTTATCGGAAATATGTTGCTTTAAGAACTCGATCGCGTTCGCTTAACTCATTGAGCAGGCTACTAATTCGCTGTATTGCTAAAGGAGAAGGTGTTACATTTCCATTTTCCCCAACGATTAATTGTTGCAAAAGTGACACCAAACTTGGCAGCAATTTTTTCTTGAGACAGATTTAACTCTTGTCGCAGGGCACGAACTACTTTGCCAATATTAGGTTGCTTTGCCACAAGTAGGCTTCTACTGGAAAGCATAGTAGATCGAAGTTTATAAAGAAATATATATTACCAATTTTTACGGCAGAGTATTCTTTTGTGTCTATTACTCCTGAGATAGAGATTGCGATCGCAAATCACAGGTACACAAATTTTACCATAAATTTAATTTATCATTCTAAGAAAAAAGACTATTTGATTTTATTCTATAAGTCGCTTTATTCTTAAATCAGTAGAGATTTGAACTTTGAACAAATACAAGTTTTTGGCTGAGTAATTTACTTTCCAAATCTCTAGTGCTATCAAAGTTAGGTGAAAAAGAGGTGCAACATGAATCCGGCAAAATCATCAATCAGCAATGTCAACACCCAAAAGCAACTGTTAGAAAAAGCTGAAGCCGACAAATCAACACTTGGTCAGCGAGTAGCTGATGCGACGGCAGCAAAAGTGGGGTCTTGGTCATTCTTAATTGGGCAAAGTAATTCTAAAATGCCCAAAGAAGTTTTAGTATATCTACCTTTCAACTTTGAGAAATCAAAAGAGGACAATATCTAAATGTTAGAACAGCAGATTGATTGTCCCACCATGCCCAAGACAAGTGCAACGATCGTGAAACTTTTCCAAATCACTCTAGTGGTCTTAGTACTTTTGATAAACTTAGCAATTGCTTTCCCTTCTTGGGCAGAAAAAGCGCCTTCTTTAACTAGCAATCCTGACTACTTTCAAGTAGGGCAAAAAGTCATTTGGCTTTACAGACCTCGCGCGGATTCTAGCGATGTTCAAAGAATTCCCGCTGAAGTAGTCAAGTTAAGTTCCAAGCAAGTGCAAATCAAGGTATACAAAAATAATCACGAATTTGTCAATCGTTGGGTGAATCCAAACAAGCTTGAGAATTCGCAAAAACTTAAAGAATCAGTACTCTAAAATTGAGTTATATAAAAGTAAATCTAATACAGCACGGCGTCAATCCAGCTACCATATCAATTAACCAGATTTGCGGCAGAATCCTCTTGTTAAAAGTAGGTACACTTCCAATCATTATCGGTTAAGGTCAAAATTTGTGTGAAGTTAAAATTATTGTTTTGATTATCTTTTCTATTGTTAGTAACGCTTAATATCATATCCGCTTGATTACTTATTAAACCCGAAGAACCCCACCCCGCCAAAGCTACGCTTTGTCCCCCCTCCCCGCAAGCGGGGAGGGGTTGGGGGTGGGGTGCAATGACTATGGGAATCATAACTATTTATCCGGACATGATATAATTATTAACCGATAAATATTGCGAAAAAGGTACAATTTATTTAGCAAATAAAGTAATTGCTAATTCTTGAAATTCTGGAATCGGTTTCATAAAAATATTTTTTTATCTGAGTTACGTTGCGTTTGGACATAATTGCACTTTGCTGAGAGAGGGCAATCATTACAAAGAGGATTTTTTGCCCTGCAAACCATCGCTCCAAAGTCTAGCAAGGTTAAATTCCATTTGCCAACTTTCTTATTAGGAGCAATTATTTCTGCTGCACCCCAAAGAATTTTACAGCGCGATTTCACTCTTTCTCCTTGCAAGCCAAAGAAGCGTTCGAGGATGCGAGCTACATTAGTATCGAGTACAGCTAGCGGTTGACTGAAGGCTTGAGAACAAATAGCGCGAGCTGTATATTTACCAATTCCAGGTAATTCAAGCAACTGCTTTTCTGAATCGGGGATTTTTCCTCCAAACTGCTCTAAGATGATACAAGCGCATTGGTACAGTCTTTCTGCCCTGAAGTAAAGACCTAAAGGTACCAGCAATTCGCTCAATTCATCAATGCTTGCCTTGGCTAAGTTTTCGAGCGTAGGATATTTAAAGAGAAATGCTTTGTAGATAGGAACAACCGTAGCTGCGTCTGTTTTTTGCAGCAGATTTTCTGCAACGAGAATTGCGTAAGAATCGCAAGTCTGCCGCCAAGGAAAATCGCGTAAGTTTTGCGTTCCCCATATAGAGAGATGGTGGCGAAACCATTTAATTTTTACAGCATCCAAATTTGACGCTGTGTTTTCTTGAGGTTCTTTAGTCGCACCCTTCACGATTGTTTTCTCAACTTAAATCTAGCAGACTTTTACCACCATTTTCAGAAGAAGTACGCAGCCATTGTAAAAACTCAGGAGTTAAAGTGGGAGTTTCTCGCAAGCGCTGCAAATCTTCGCTTTGTTTTGCCATTTCTCGTACTGTAAACGGATGGTTGGCAATTTTATTTTTTGTAAATCAAAAAAACTGAACCAATCGGCCCAAAGTTTTCTACATAAATTTTCTGGTTATAATACAATCCTGGAGACATGCCTCCATCAAATAATATCCCTTCTTGAATCTTACCTAAACAGTTATTGCTAGCAATACCTTCTAAAACCTTATCAAACATATCTGGCAGTAACTCTTGATTAACTTGAGATAATTCAATATCTGAATTAGCTTTCAAGTCATTAACTAATAAGATTACATAGCCTTGATTAGTGATAGCTGCCAAGGAGCGGTTCTTAGCATTTTTACAGGCAAATTCACCTAAGTCTTGACAAATATCTTTAAACTTACCCTGACGATAAAATCTGCCATTACCGCCTACTAAATTGTAATTGAGAATATCGCTTTTTCTTCTACCAGCTTGGATAGTAGCCTGTCGCTGGTTGGGTGTACCTCCTGAAATACCAAAGGAAGAACGTTTATTTTTAAATGCTCCGGAATACTCAACGCCACGAGAAATATTTAAACCTTGTGGTTTATCATCAGTACCTATATAGTCGGCATTAATTGCGGCAATCGGTAGCTGTCCGTTTAATTTGGCATTCTCGTCGCTGATGAGTTCGCGAAACTGTTTTGCTACATATTCTTTACGCAGTTTCCCTCTAGCATCTTTGGCGTAGAGTTTATGAGATAGACCAACATTAACTTTGAAATCTAATTCTGCTGATTTGGGATTAAAAATAACTACATTGTTAATACCTTTTTGATTTTTTTTACCTTGATTATTGGTTTTAAAAAAATCAATACTGAACTTGGCATCTTTACCAGGGCAAGTTTTAGATGCTTTTGGCACTGAGTTTGCTTCAATCTCTTTACAACCTGATAATAAGCTTGCACCAATTATCAAGCTAAATAACAAAAATAATTTTTTTGTGTACATAATAATGCAAAAAAAACCGCTACAGAATTACTATAGCGGGGAATAATTTAAAATTTCAGTCTGGAGTTTATCTAAGAACCAAAACTTAAGAGAACCATTCTAAAACAGCTTCTTCTTTGGTGTTGGTATTTCGGGATGGTGTCTCACGATTAAATTTCATCTGAATTGACCGGGTTTGCTCGCCGTCAGCAGCTACAGCCAAAATCGGATAGTCAATTAAACCATCTTGGAAGGACATCTGGAAGCGGAATGTTCCATCTGGATTTAGCTGAATTGGACGGCCGCCAATGGTTACCGTAGCATCGGGTTCGGTTGCACCGTAGACTATCAACTCAGCATCGGCAATTAACCAGAACTGGCGCGGACGCACTGGTACGGCGGAAGCCGAGAAGCCAACACCTGACATTCCTGCACCGGAAGCAGTTAAGCCAGACACGGTGGGAAGTGCCCACAGACCCACACCAGATGGGAAAATGTAGGAGCTAATGGGTTGCACTGCACCTGCTGCTTGGTGCTGGGAGCCAAAGATAGAACCAGCAACCCGTAGTGATTCGGCAGATTCGGCTAAACCAAAGATTTCGTCGTAGATGGGGTTGCCGTTACCATTGACAACAGCAGCATTACCATTGGCGGCAGCTGCAACCTTCTTGGCTGGGGGAACTAGTTCGTATTGAGTCTTACCACGCAAATCTTCTTCAAAGTTAACAGTGATGAAGACATCTTCTATCCAGTCAGAAGGATAAACGGGAGGAATGTGTACTCTAGCAGAACGAGCGAGTACCAACCAGCGTCCATCAGCAGCACGATAACCGATATCTATCGTATAATCGCGATCGCTAACTGGAACTGGTATATACCATTCTCTAGCTAGTTCATCAGCAGGATATTCTTGAATGCTGTGGGGGCTTTGGTATTCAATATCGATGTCGGTGACATCATAAATCCGTAGTGCCAGTTGTTGTCCCCCTTGTCGGCGCAGTTCCTCTTTGTGCTCATTGGGAATATCCCAGTAAGTGTAAGCCCACTGAGGATCGCGTGGTAAGAGGACAATCCGGCTGTCACCATAGCCAGAGGGCAAATCTGCGAGTCCTTCATCAACATCAGCCAAAGATCCGCCAGTGCGATCTTCCTGACCTAATTCAAACTTTGCAGCTTCCACGGTTTCCTGTGCCTCCAATGAACGAGATGGACTGAGCGAAATTCGACTGCGCTGTACTTCTTGAATTGATGCCAGCAATTGTGATTTACGCATTCGGCTATAACGAGAGATGCTGTATTCGCTAGCAACTTTGCGTAGTTGGCGTAAGGTCATCTCCTCTAGTGGCGGGCGTTCTTTTGCCATTATTTTGGACTCCAGTAGTTTAAGCGGTAAATGATTTCCCCTGGTTAAGGAATGCTATATAAAATGTCATCCACTCCAGATGAATTTCTTATTCCTGACTCCTGGTTTTGCCCAGTTTTTAAGTTTTTTAGTCTGTTTTTAAATTGAAGTCACTTCCTTTAAATCCCTTGTTATGCCAAAATAAGCATTTCTTTGGGATCGGAGAAGTTCTATTTGTTAAGTCAATATTAACCACTAAGCATATCTAGGGATCAAGTGGTTTGAATGGGTTTTTTGCCTGTTTCACGAATTTACAAGCTATTCTGGGATCAATTTGTCATGAAAACATGACATTTCTGATTAGTTACATGTTGAGCAATGGCAATGATGTCACATTTTCATGACATTAAGTTGTCAGTTAGTCAAAAACCGGAATCTACAAAGAATTGAGCGTGCGATGTCCATTGGCAAGGCACTATCAGAAATCTTCAGTGGAGGAACAGTACTTAAAAGGGGTTCAGGCGAGATACGCAGCTGAACCCTTTATTAGCAATCACTAAAATCAGTACAACCAGCCCAAGAAATTCATCCTTGGATGGGAATTTTTTTGATAGCATTTCTTTGGCAGTGTCAAATTGAATCAGCGATGTCTACGACGGGCTACGCCTACGCGTTATTTGTCGATTTGAAAAAAAGCCTGCCCAAAGTCTTGTCTAAGCTCGACTCTATCCAAAATTAAGAACTCGGTTTTCTTTATCCGGCAAAAACCCTGGCTTTTTGGCAAATACTTTTTCAATGTCACAGATTATCGATGAAGCTAAAAAAGCAAAACTACCGCCCCACAAAGGTTTTAGCGTCAGCTTGAGCCTTGCTCAAAAATGGATAAAGTCGAGCTAATATCCACTAGACAAAATTTTGACAAATTTAAGGATTTTTAAACCAGACATAAACACGATCGTTAGAAGCTATACCCATACCCACAATGTCATTAGCTATTGTTCCAATAGGAAGGGAGTATCTATACAGCTTTATGTACTCATCTAGATCATCGCTAGTTCCCGAACTCACTGTTCCATCTTTGTACCAGGCATAAACATAGTCGTTAGAAGCTATACCCATACCCACAATGTCATTGGGTGTTTTTCCAGGCGGTAAGGTGTAGTTATAGGGCGCTATGTACTTATCTAGATCATCGCTAGTTCCCGAACTCACTGTTCCATCTTTGTACCAGACATAAACATAGTCGTTAGAAGCTATACCCATACCCACAATGTCATTGGGTGTTTTTCCAATAGGAAGGGAGTAGCTATACAGCTTTATGTACTCATCTAGATCATCGCTAGTTCCCGAACTCACTGTTCCATCTTTGTACCAAGCATAAACATGGTCGTTAGAAGCTATATCCATACCCACAATGTCATCGGGTGTTTTTCCAGGGGGTAAGGTGTAGCGATACAATGCGCTGTATCGATCAAAATCGTCGCTAGTCCCTGAGCTAACTGTTTGCGCTTGGGTCACTGCTATTCCACTTGTTATGCCAAATCCAAATATTGTTGCTAAACCTGCGGCAACTATTAATTTTTTCATAGTTATTGTCCTTTTATCTAACTGAAAAATCCCAGTATATTTCGATCCAAAATTATTTTATATGAATTTATACTACTAACAATATTTGTGCTACAAAAGTTAAGGTCATTAAGATATGAAAACGTAAAATTAAGGTTATCAAGCATATTTTCTGACAATAAGTAGGGATTTTTTAGAATAGTGGGATAGGTTCTAAATTGTTGAGAATTAATTGAAGCTTAAAACCGTCACTATTTCTATGTTTCCAGAGTTAACGGGAAAAATCAGAACAAGAACAGCTCCAACCCTACAAGGGAATGGGAGTAAGATTCAAAGCTTCTCTCCTAAAAAGAGAGAGATCGGGGTTATTACATACAAAGGGAAAACGCGATCGCTATGATTCAGTTGACATCATCCTAGCAATCTGAATCATAGCGATCGCTCCCAGCACGAACTCAAGAATGTATATTATTTTACAAATAAATTCCTACTAGCTCTCTATTTCTGTGGCTGGAAACAATAATATTTTTGAATGTTTTTCTACAAATTAATTCTCTGCCCATAAAACTAATTAATTAGATTGTAGAGTTTAAATTTTTCTGCAATCCAAAATCAAATATTTAAAATTGGCACAGTCATTACTTAATCACAAAGAACAAGGGATAAATGACTAACCTGATTCTAGTTGTAGACGACGACGATTTCATGCGATCGCATCTGTGCGAGCAATTGACAGAAGCAGGGTATCAAGTGGTAGAAGCGAGTAACGGTTTAGAGGCGATCGCTACCTATACTCGCCTCCACCCAGATATAGTACTGTTGGATGTCATGATGCCAGTGATGGATGGGTTTAGCTGTTGCGCTCAACTGCAAGCACTCCCCAATGGCAAAGACACACCAGTGTTAATAATTACGGCTTTTGATGACCAAGTAACCGTAGACAAAGCTTTTGCTGTGGGTGCAACTGATTTTATTACCAAGCCGATTCAATGGCCAATATTACGTCAAAGATTGCGCCGGATTCTGGAAGCCAATCGTGTTCTGCAAGAACTCCGACAGCAAACTGCACAGGCACAATTGCGGGAAGCACAACTCAGGATGGCATTAGACGCTACTCGCATGGGCATCTGGAACTGGGATTTGCTGACGAACAAAATTACTTGGTCAGATAATCTGGAAGCACTTTTTGGCTTAGAGAAAGGGACTTTCAACTACAGCTATGAAGCTTTTATCTGCTGCATTCATCCCCACGATCGCAATTTCGTTAGGCGATCGCATCAGCAAGCTATTCAGGAGCGAGTCAAATATGACATCGAATTTCGAGTTGTTTTACCGGATGGGAGAATTCGCTTTTTAGCAAGCAAAGGAATTGCCTTTCAGGATGCGTCTGGGGTGGCTGTGCAAATGTCTGGGATATACATGGATATCACCAACCGCAAGCAAGCTGAGGAAACGCTAGAAATTCATGCCAAACAGCAAGCGATGTTGGCAGAACTAAGTCAAATGGCCCTAGCTAGTACTGACTTAACTGCACTAATGAACTCATGTGTAACAATCGTCGCCCAATGTCTAAAAGTTCAGTCTTGCAAAATTTTGGAACTACTGCCAGACAATCATAAATTACTGCTACGCGCCGGAGTCGGTTGGCAACCTGGACTTGTGGGAAAAGCGACCGTTAGCGCGGGGATAAATTCTCAAGCTGGCTACACCCTGCTTTCCAAGGAACCGGTGATTGTTGATGACCTCCGTGCCGAAACACGATTCAATGGGCCGCCACTGCTACACGAGCATCAAGTGGTGAGCGGTATTAGCGTGGTGATTCATGGCAAAGAGCGTCCTTTTGGTGTATTTGGCGCACACACAACCAGACACCACATCTTCACCAAAGATGATATTTCTTTTCTGCAAGCTGTTGCCAATGTTTTCGCTACAGCCATTGAGCGCCAACGGGTGGAAGACGCACTCAAAGAAAGCGAAGAACGCTATCAGTTAGCCGTGCAGGGCAATGATGGCATTTGGGACTAAAACGTTAGAAACGATCGAGTATTTTTCTCAACTCGCTGGAAGGAAATGCTTGTTTACGAAGAACATGAGATTTCCAATCATTTGGACGAATGGGCAACACGAGTGCATCCAGATGATATCGGATTTGTGAGACAAGCGATCGCCGAGCACTTTGCATTTGTCGCTTCCCACGATTTGCAAGAGCCACTGCGTAAGATTAAAATTTTTGGCGATCGGCTCAAAACCACCTGTGGCGAAACGTTAACTGAACAGGGGCGTGACTACTTAGAACGAATGCAGAATGCCGCCAGCAGACATGCAGACATTGATTGAATAAGCTTTTCAAGACTTAACGGGAAAAGTCAGGTTGATAAACTGCTTCATAGCCATCTACCATTTTTGGCACACTAAAACAATTCTCGACATGCTTACGACAAGCATGACGATCTAGTTCTGCCACTTTGTTAACGGCATTAACACATTCAGAAATGCTGTTACATATAAAGCCAGTTTTTCCGTGGACAATTACTTCGGGAACTGAACCCAAATTCATGGCGATGACTGGTGTTCCTGCTGCCATTGATTCTGTCATTACCAAACCAAATGGTTCTCGCCAAGTAATCGTAAATAAAGTTGCTACTGCACCCCCCATCAAAGCATTCTTTTGAACATGGTTAGCTTCACCCAAATACTGAATTTGCTGACCATCAATTAAGGGCTGAATTTCTCGCTCAAAATACTTCACATCAACGACATCCACCTTAGCTGCCATCTTTAAACGCCAACCAGCCTCTTTTGCAATCTGTATTGCTAAGTGCGTTCCCTTTTCTGGTGAAATTCTTCCCAAAAAAGCCAGATAAGGTGGTTCGTCCGGCTGAGGATGAAACTTATGATTACTGATATCAATGCCATTGTAGACAGTTGCTACATAATTCAACCCTAACCTAGATTCACGTTGGGAATTGGAAATACTTACATAGGGCTGGTTTTTGGCATATTGAAACATCTTTTCGTTATCAGGGGTAAAGATACCATGTAATGTGGTAACTGTCGGTGTCTTTACTAAATTCGCATAGGGCAACGCACTACAGCCTATATGTGAATGAATTATGTCAAAGGTTTCTGCTTGCTCATATACCAAAGCCAATTCCAACATTTCATAGATGTTACACTCTTTGATGCTTGAATCTAGTCTCAAAGCACAAGGATGAACTGATTGCAGCTTTGCCAAAGTTATTGAATCTCCCGATGCAAATAGCGTTACTTCATGCCCTCGCCTAACTAATTCATCGGTCAATAAGCCCACAACTAATTCTGTTCCACCATAACCAAGAGGTGGAACTCTCTCCCAAAGAGGAGCAATTTGAGCAATCCGCATAGAAACTCCTAAAAACTTAAGACTAGAATTTCAAGAAAGTCTTTCTTTTAAAAAGGGTTTTAAAGTAACTCAGTTCATTACTAGTCAAGTTGAATACACTTCCGGCCGGCTTCTGCTGCTGCTTGGGGGGTATAGTACAGTCTTTGTTCACCAAATACTGCGCCATCAGCACTAACTAACCGAAACTCCCAGAAATATCTCTGTGTGTTAAACACAACTAAAGTAAAGCTTTGAATGCCAACCACAGAGTAAATTTTGATGATAGACACAATGGTATTTAATCTATCTCTTTCAAGATGTTATGTGATGGGCTGATTTATTTGGTTAAGAGAATTACAACATTTTTAACAGAAGCAAAGTTAGTGATGATTAATACTCTCCGTGTCTTTTCTCCTGCCTTATGGTTTGAGTACAACAGGCTTACAGCATGGGAAGCACGCGGGGACGAGATCCGGTCGGGAAGGCTGCGTCGATTCGATCGAGTTCGGTTTGGGTCAGATTGAGTTCCCCGGCTCCTGCGTTTTCAGCGGCGTGTTCGGGGTTGGATGCTTTGGGGATTGCGAAGAGCGAGGAATGCCGCACCAGAAATCGGAGCGCGACTTGGCGAGGGGTGGCGTTATGGGCGGCGGCGATTTCCTGTAGTACGCGACCTGCGGTTGTGCGCGATCTGGGAAAATCCCCATGACCGAACGGGCTGTATGCGACTACGGCGACCCCATGCTTCTCACACCAGGGGATCACAGCGTGTTCGATCGCTCTCTCTCTCAAATGGTAAAGGACTTGATTGCAGACGAGAGAACCCTCGCCAGCGATCTTCTGGACTGCTTCAAGGTCAGGCACATCGAAGTTGCTCACGCCCCAGCAGAGAATCTTCCCCTCGTGCTGAAGCTGCTCGAAGGCAGCGATCGTCTCCTCCAGTGGGTGTAGACCGCGCCAGTGCAACAGATAAGAGTCCAGCCGATCGGTATGAAGTCGAGCGAGGGATTTCTCACACGCTATGATCGTCCCTCTCCGAGAAGCATTTCCAGGAAGAACCTTGGAAACCAGGAAAACCCGATCGCGTCGTCCAGCGATCGCCTCTGCGACCACCTCCTCGGCGCTGCCGTACATCTGTGCCGTGTCGATGTGGGTCATGCCGAGATCGAGTCCTTGGCGCAAAGCGGCGATCGCAGAGGCGCGGTCACCGTTGTCGATGTACCAGGTTCCTTGACCGATCGCTGCCACCTCGCGCTGCGTGGAACCAAATCGATGCTGTTCCATACCTGTCCTCCTGATTAACGCTCCGAGTCCTCACGCCATCTGCCGTACCTGCCCTGCATGGCTGAACAGCTCGATCATTTCCCGGTTGAAGGCTGGGATGTCGTCTGGCTTGCGGCTCGACACGAGGTTGCTATCAACTACAACTTCCCGATCTACCCACTGGGCACCTGCGTTCTGGAGATCGGTCTTGAGCGACGGCCACGAGGTGATCTGCCGTCCGCGCACCACATCTGCCTCGATCAGAGTCCAAGGTCCGTGGCAGATCACCGCTACGGGCTTGTCAGCATCGAAGAAGGACTTTATAAACTCGATCGCCTTAGCTTTAGTCCGAAGTTGATCTGGATTGGCAACACCACCGGGAAGCAGGAGGGCATCATAGTCGGCTGGATTTACTCGATCGAGGGGGACATCTACCGGGAAAAAATCCCCTTTGTCATAATGGTTCCAGCCCTGAACGCGATCGCTCTTAGGTGAAATGATGTGGGTTTGAGCACCTGCTGACTCAAGGGCTTGCTTGGGTTGAGCCATTTCAACTTGCTCAAAGCCATCTGTAACCAGAATGGCAACTTTCTTATTTGTGAGTTCTTCTGTCATCTCTACCTCCATTAGTGTTGGCTAGACTTGGTTTTTTCGTGTTCTTGTGGGGTTTTAGGCAGCCTCACCTGGCTTGAGCACGATCTTGATACAGTTGTCCTTCTTGTGCTTGAAAATTTCGTACCCGTGCGGTGCTTGTTCTAGCGGCAGACGATGGGTGATTACAAAAGATGGGTCGATATCGCCATTTTGGACGCGATCGAGTAACGGGCGCAAGTACCTATGAACGTGCGTTTGTCCCATTTTAAATGTTAAGGCTTTGTTCATGGCAGCACCCATCGGTATCTTGTCTACAAAGCCGCCGTAAACACCAGGAATTGAAACAGTGCCACCTTTGCGACAGGCAACAATCACTTGCCTTAGGGCAGTGGGTCGGTCGGTTTCCATACGCACGGCTTGCTTTACCTGGTCGTAAAACGCATCAGGACCCGTACCGTGGGCTTCCATTCCCACAGCATCCATGCAAGCATCTGGACCGCGCCCACCGGTCATATCTTTGAGGGCTTCACCAACATCAACTTCCTCATAGTTAAGGACTTCTGCCTTGCCGTATGAAGCCATCTGTAGGCGTTCGGGAACTCGATCGATCGCAATGACGCGCTCGGCACCTAGCATATATGCACTTCTAATGGCAAACTGTCCGACTGGACCGCAGCCCCAGATCGCTACAGTATCTCCTGGCTGGATATCGCAGTTTTCCGCTGCCATGTAGCCAGTGGGGAAGATATCCGTCAGAAACAGGACTTGTTCGTCTGTTAGTCCATCAGGAATCTTGAATAAACCGACATCGGCAAAGGGAACGCGGGCATATTCAGCTTGACCTCCAGCATAGCCACCCATCATATGGGAGTAGCCGAAAAGACCAGATGGGGAATGACCCATCAGTTTTTCTGCCATCCAAGCGTTAGGGTTGGAGTTATCACACAACGACCATAAATCTTTTTGACAAAAGAAACAGGAGCCGCAGGAAATGGTAAAGGGGACGACAACGCGATCGCCTATCTTCACATTCTTGACGGCACTGCCTAGATCGACGACCTCCCCCATAAATTCATGACCAAGGATGTCGCCCTTTTGCATCGTGGGGATGTAACCGTTATAAAGGTGTAAATCAGAACCGCAAATCGCCGTTGACGTGATTTTAATAACAGCATCACGCGGATTAATGATTTTTGGATCGGGTACTGTTTCTACCCGTACATCGTTGGCACCGTTCCAGCAAACTGCTTTCATAGCCATTAGTCCTTTGTCGGTAGTTACTTGTCAGTTGTCAGTGGTTATTTTCCTTGTCTCCTCTGCTCCCCTGCTCTTGTGAGTCCCCAACTCAAGGCTGTAACCTAACTTTTATGCAGTGGTCTTTTCTTTGGTTGAACAGCTCGAAGCCTTGCTTGGCTTCTGTTAGGGGTAAGTGATGCGTGAACACAGCAGATGGATCGACTTCGCCCTTCAATACGCGATCCAGCAAGATAGGCATATACTTCTGACCGAACATCTGTCCCATTCTGAAGGTCATGGCTTTATTCATAGCAGCACCCATCGGTAGCTTGTCCACAAAGCCACCATAAACACCCATGATTGATAGAGTGCCACCTTTGCGACCAGCGAGCATCATTTGTCGCAGCACATGGGGGCGATCGGTTTCCAGGCGTACCGCCTGCTTGGCTTGGTCGTATACTCCTTCTAGACCCATGCCGTGAGCTTCTAGTCCCACTGCATCAATGCAAGCATCGGGGCCACGTCCTCCGGTCATTTCTTTGAGGGCTTCGCTGACATCAACTTCTTCGTAGTTAACAATATCCGCTTTGGCAAAGTCTCTAGCTAATTGCAGCCGTTCAGGAACTCGGTCGATGCCAATGACACGTTCTGCACCTAACAAATAAGCGCTACGCATGGCAAATTGTCCAACCGGGCCACAACCCCAAACTGCGACAATATCTCCGGGCTGAATATTACATAAATCTGCTCCCATGTAGCCCGTGGGAAAAGCGTCAGAAATCGGTAGCAGTTTTTCGTCAGGAATATCTTTGGGAACTTTGATTGCCCCATAATCAGCAAAGGGTAGGCGCACATAGTCAGCAAAAGCACCTGAATAGCCCCCAAAAGCATGGGAGTAGCCATAGATACCTGACGTGTTATAACCGTATACTTTCTCCTGTATCGAAGCTTTGGGATTGGAGTTATCGCACAACGACCACATCTGCTGTTGGCAATACCAGCATTGACCGCAACCGATCATCGAAGAGACAACGACGCGATCGCCTTTTTTCAATTTCTTGACTTCATTGCCAATATCAACGATTTCTCCCATAAACTCGTGACCAATAATGTCACCCGGTTCCATCGTCGGGATGTAGCCATTGTAGATATGCAAGTCAGAACCGCAGATGGTTGCTGATGTAACTTTGAGGATGGCATCGCGGGGGTTAATTATTTTTGGGTCTGGCACTGTTTCCACCCGCACATCGTTAGTGCCGTACCAACAAACAGCTTTCATAGCAATATTTATTAACCTCGCGGTTGACCTTCTGTTGTGGCAATCTCGCCTGCTTCCATCAGCATTCTGAAGTTGCGTAAATCTTCTTTAATTTGCAGTTCTGGGTCATCGCCAAATAATTTAGCGATGTCTGCGACGGGCTTCGCCAACGCAGCTCCAATCGCACCCCCAGGCGGGGTAAATTCTCGGATTGTTTTTACCTCAGTGCCACGATCCCCAGGTGCTGGCTTGAAGTGGACGCGACCAGAGGTTTCAATTGCTGCGCCTTCAACCGAAGTCCAGGCAATCAATTCGTTTTCTCGGTCTTCGGTAATGACTACATCCCACTCAACGCTTTCATTTAAGAATCCTTTGCTAATCCAGTGCGATCGCTTCTCGTCGTATAGCCTCACCTCTTTGAGATGCTTGATAAAGCGTGGCAAGTTATCAAAGTTACGCCAAAAGCGATAAAGTTCCTCTACTGGTTTGTTAATGGTTAAAGTCTTTTCAACTTTGACCTGTTGGTTCATGACTGTACTCATGACCATTACCTCTTGTGGTTGCTATATGTGTTTTAATTATCAAACTTGGGACAAATTGATTTGTCCTAACTCTTCTATTGCTTAGAGTTGTAGTTAAAAAAAAATTACTTATACTCTGTCAATAGTCTTAGTTTTTAAATAAATTGATACTTCAAAAGTAGTAATTGGCAGTTACAATATTTGTATACAAAAACACTTAGTTAATTTACAAAACAGTTGCGTTTTCAGAAGCAGAAATGGTGTTAACACAACGCTAGCGAGGCTTCTCCCTTGGCGTTAGCCTCTCCCTTTGGGAGAAGGGGAGACGCTAAGAGCGAACGAGCGTAACTGCTGTTAGCGCAGCGATCGCGTAGCGTCTCCCAAAAAGCAGAACAGCGCGAACGCATCTAAATATTGAATATTGAATGCTCAAGGTATGATTGTGAATTGTTGGAGGACACCGTACTCCCAACAGACTACAGTCAGTAAATCGCAAAGTTTTTTCCAAAAGAGCAATCGCCAACATTTTGTAACTTGAGATACATTTTCAGCGGAAATATCTTAACCCGTAGGCTGAGATGAATTACTTTTACTTATAATTAAGCAACTTTTAACGACTGCTAACCCGATGGAATATAAATACCTTTAACAGTTCCATATTTGCGCTCAACAACTTGACGTAGAAAAGCTAACATTTGCTTAAGACAGAAAAGGTTACGATAAATTAATCGCCTACCCTTCCGCTTTTGACTAATCTTAAACCAAAGAAGATAAACCCAAATATTGACTAACACAAAAGAAATACCAACGAATAATAACCTCAATACGGGCTTCTTATTATTTGTTCTGATTCGACATAGATTTTTTAATCTATAACTGCTTTCAATTCCAAATCTTTTTCGATAATCTTGATGAATGTAAGATAGGTTTATTTTCGACTTATAAACAACATAAGCAAAGTATTCGATACCATGTTGTTTTCTTGCCCCTTTTTTGTATTTGCAGATAATCCATAAACTAAAGGTAACATGATTATCTTTTTCTTCACCCATTGTGTAAGTAGTTTTATAACTACTTCTGCCTTTAAGAAATTGATTTACTCCACCCTTTTTTCCTCTTCTAATCGCTGGCATTCCAAAGGGAATATCCAAGGCTTGCAACCACCTGATTACAGCGATACTAAAAAAACCTCTATCCAAATACAGTGTTTTTATATTTACTTTAATAGCCTCAAGTTCAGCTAATAAGTAGGTGAGAATGGCAACATTTGTATCTAACCAACGGACTCCTCTAATCGCCAGTGTAATTCGTTTTCCCTTGGTTAATATATATAAAGTTGCATAGGCGTAAAAAGAACAAGTTCCTGACTTAGCCTGACTTCTATAAATATAAGGTTCTTCATCACTATCAGGCTTTCCATAGTAAGGAATTAAATTTAAATCAATGGCAATTTTATGATAGGCATTTTTAATCCGACGAGGAATTCTACTTTTGAGAGCTAGATTGATTTGATTTTCTAGCTGCTCAAAATTATTGATTTTATCTAAGTGATACCTGATATCGCTACCACATGGGCTACTATCTAAAATTTTTGTTGTATTCTCAATACTATCTCCACTACTTGCTGCTCTCACTAATATTTCAAATAGAGTTTTCTGATTGCAAACTCCTTGCGTCTCAATTGAAATATTCTCACTTAAACAATCTAGAACTTCGTCAAGGCTTTCTGAATCAGTTAGTGCAAGCTGTTTTGGTAAAGTCGTCAATGGTCATTATTCAGGTGGATGTACATTCTTGATAATTTCAGTTTTTGAACCTCTTTTATTAAATATAAGTTTTAATTATAAGCCAAGTATTATTTAGAACTAACCTCTACGGAGTGATTAATTGGCGATCGCCCTTTAGCAAAACTTTGCGATTTACTGACAGTAGTTCACCGCATCCAGGTTTGATTTTATTAGATTTGAATATGCCAAGAAAAAACGGTCTTGAGGCGCTCAAAGAGATAAAAACTGACCCACAACTGCGGCGAATTCCAATCGTAGTACTGTCAACATCACAAAGAGAATAAGATATATATAATACTTACGATTTGGGCGCAAACTCCTTCATCATTAAGCCAGTGAGTTTTGCCTCATTAGTTGAGATAGTTAAGACTTTAGGAAAATACTGGTTTGAAATTGTGAAACTGCCACTAGAAGCAGTGGGAGACAAACATGGACAACAGCCCTATCAAAGTTCTGTTCATTGATGATGACGAAGACGACTATATTTTGACTCGTTATTGGTTTAGTGAATTTCAGGTAGCAAACTGCGAGTTGGAATGGGTGAATAATTATGAAGCAGCAAGGAATGCGATCGCTCGCTACCAACATGACATTTATCTTGTAGACTACCGTTTGGGGCCCCACAATGGGCTAGAACTTTTGCGCGAAGCAATTGCCAACGGCTGTTGTTCTCCGATAATTTTGCTGACTGGTCAAGGCGACTGGGAAATAGATATCGAAGCAATCAAAGCCGGAGCCGCAGATTATCTCGAAAAAAGCCAGTTGACTGCACCTTTGTTAGAGCGTTCTATCCGCTATGCCATTGAGCGCAAACAAACAGAACAGAAAATCCGCGAACAAGCTGCTTTACTAGATGTTGCCACCGATGCAATTTTTGTGTGTGATTTAGACGATAAAATTTTATTTTGGAACAAAGCTGCCCAGAGGCTGTACGGTTTAAAAAAAGAAGAAGCAATCAATCAGAAGTCACGAGATATCTGGCATGAAAAAAAAGTGTCTCAAGTTCAAGAAGCACTTAGTATTATGATGAAACATGGCTCTTGGGAGGGCGAGTTACATCAAAAAACAAAATCAGGTAAAGAAATTATTGTTGAAAGTCGTTGGACACTGGTGCATGAATTCAGTAATAAAGCACAATCTATTCTCGTTGTTAACACTGACATCACACAAAAGAAACAACTGGAAGCGCAATTTCTCCGCACCCAGCGATTGGAAAGTATTGGCACCTTAGCCAGCGGTATCGCCCACGACCTAAATAACGTTCTTGCCCCGATTCTGATGACAGCCCAACTGTTAGAGACACAAGTCCATGATGAGCGTTCTCGGCGACTGTTGCAAATGTTAATCACAAACGCCAAACGTGGGGCAAATTTAGTTAAGCAAGTATTATCTTTTACTCGCGGAATTGAGGGCGATCGCACAATATTGCAGTTAAAGCATTTAATAAGAGAAATTCAGCAAATTATAAAACAAACTTTTCCTAAATCCATTGAAGTTTCCACTCAAATTCCGCAAAATCTTTGGACTATATCCGGCGATGCTACCCAACTGCATCAAGTACTGATGAATTTGTGTGTCAATGCTCGTGATGCGATGCCAAATGGGGGAATTTTGAAAATATCGGCGGAAAATATCTTAATTGATGAAAATTACGCCAAGATGCATATAGATGCGAAAGTTGGCCACCACATTGTTGTTACTGTGGCTGATGCGGGAATTGGTATTAAACCAGAAATATTAGATCGGATATTCGATCCATTTTTTAGTACTAAAGAACTCAGTAAAGGAACTGGTCTTGGTCTTTCTACAGTACTGGGCATTATTAAAAGCCACGGCGGTTTTATCAATGTACACAGCGAACAGGGAAAAGGCAGCGAATTTAAGGTGTATTTGCCAGCACAAGAGGCGACAGAAACTATAGAAGAACAAGAACAGGAATTACCTTCAGGACAAGGAGAATTAATTTTAGTTGTAGATGACGAAGCTGCGATTCGAGATGTAACAAAAACATCTCTAGAAAGCCATAACTACAAAGCAATCACAGCTAGTGATGGAATTGAAGCAATAGCCTTATATGCAGAACATCGAGATAAAATATCTCTTGTATTAACTGATATGCTCATGCCGTCTATGGATGGGATAACTACTATCCGCACCTTGCGAAAAATTAACCCAGATGTCAAAATTATTGCAGTCAGTGGACTAAGTTCGGCTGATAAAGTTAATACAGCTTATCAGATGGGTATCAAAGCCTTTTTATCCAAACCTTATACAGCTAGCCAATTATTGCAAACTATCAGCACAGTCATCTAATATCATGTCCGTTTAAAGACTTATCATTAAGACCGCAGAGGGGCAGAGGAGCAGAGGAGCAGAGGGGAGGGGTTTTTAGGCTTTCTGCATAGATTTGGGAATCATAATTAATTAGCCGGACATGATATAACTCATAACTCCCCTTTCTGGAGAGTTCCTGGCTGAGTATAGTAATAAATCTGCTCAAGCTGGTGCTAAAAGCATAACTTCTCCAGAAAATTTATGCAGGGATAGATGAAGAATAAATCAGCTTAACTGGAGATAATGAGCAATATCGCCAAGAAATATTTCCATATCGTTTGGGTTCTTTGCTTGGTTACTAGGTATTAAAAATCTGGCAACAACTCTGAACCCAAACCAAAAACACTATAGTTCTGCTTCCAAACGCCTAATGACTAATCAACTCCACTGCATCTCGTCCATCACAATTTTGTAAGTAAACTTTGACAACTTCTTCTTTAGCAGTAGGTAACTTTTTGCCAATAAAATCTGGGTGAATTGGTAATTCTCGATGGCCCCTGTCTACTAACACAGCTAAACGAATCACCTCCGGTCTACCGTAATCGTTGACTGCGTTTAAAGCAGCGCGAATCGTCCGTCCTTTGAAAATCACATCATCCACCAGTACAACGGTTTTCCCAGTCAGGTCAAAAGGAATTTCGCTTTTTGCTGGAGTCCGCAATCCAATTTTGTCAAGGTCATCTCGATAAAATGTAATGTCCAAAGCGCCGACTGATACGGCTACACCTTCAAGCGTCTCAATCTGACGCGCCAACAATTCGGCTAATAACGCACCCCTGGTATAAATACCAAGAAGCACCAGTTGAGACAAATCGCGCGTCCTTTCTACAATTTGAGAGGCAAGGCGAGTTAAGGTACGACGGATTTCTTCGGATGAGAGAATTTCAACGACTTTGGCAGACATAGCGAGTGATAAGTTAGGAGTGATGAGTTAAGAGTTAGGAGTTTTTATTCTTAACTCCTGTACAGACGCGATTAATCGGGTCTCTAATTCCTAACTTTATATTTATCATTACCTATTTGGGAGTATTAAGAATATTGCGATCGCTATCCCTAACCATAACAAAAAACAATATCGGGTCAGTTGCAAAGCATTCTGAATAGAAGTTGCAGTAATCGGATAAATAGCATCTCCTAGCAGTGGTTTGTACTTAGCTACCCCGCGATACCAATTTGTACCCCCCATCTGCACACCCAAAAAAGCAGCATAGGCGCACTCACTCCAGCCAGAATTGGGACTAGGATCGTTGATTGCATCCCGACGGCAAATTCGCCAAACATCTATCGGTTTACCCGATAACAGCGCCAGAGTCACGACTGTTAATCGACAAGGTAGCCAAGTCAAACAATCTTCTAACCGCGCACAGAACCATCCCAAATAAGTATAGGGTGCTTCTCGGTAGCCCACCATTGAATCAAGGGTACTGCTGGCTTTATATGCTAAAGCCAAGGGAGTTGGCCCCACAACTGGCACAAAGACACCAACAATTGCATAAAAAAGCGGAGCCATTACCCCATCTGTGGCATTTTCTGCAACCGTTTCTAGAACGGCTCGGGAAATTTCTGCTTGTGAGAGGTTTTGGGTATCTCGACCTACGTAATTACTTAAAATCTTTCGAGCCTCGCCCAAATCTCCTGCTGCTAAAGGTTCTAAAACAGCCACCGCTGCGGCTCGTAAACTTCTGCCAGCAAAACAACTAGCCAAAAGAATGCTATCTATTGCAATTCCCAACAACGGATGAACCAATTTGGCACTTTGAATAATCAAAAAGCCAACAAGGCCGCTACCAATTATAAGAATAATGCCTAGTACAATTCCAGCTAGGCGTTGTGTTAGAGAATTTTGACACAATTGGAGAGAAAATTTGCTCAGGCGAGAAATTACCCACCCCATAACTTGCACTGGATGAGGCCAATCCCAAGGATCGCCAATTAAGTAATCTAAAAGTGCAGCAATTATTAAGATATAAATGCTATCGATCATAAGTCGCGAGTCAAGGGTCAATATTTGGACTATTGACTCTTGACTAAACCACAAAACTAGCTTCTTCCCCAAGGGAAGCTTGCCAGCTACGAGCATCGTAATAAAGGTCTGCCAGAGTAATACTGTACAAAGCTTCTTTGAGTTTTTGGTTGAGTCTCTGCCATAGACTAAATGTTACCCAATCTTCAGCTTGTGCAGGTGTTGGGGTGTGATGGGGTAAATGACTAGTCTCGCCAACTGCTTCTAAAATTTGTCCTATAGATATTTGTGCAGGCTCTCTTGCCAATTGGTATCCGCCGATGCTACCACGAATTGATTTAACTATTGACGCACGACGCATTTCTATTAGTAGTTTTTCGAGATAAGGAGCTGGGATATCTTGGCGTTTAGCGATCGCTCTCACAGATACAGGGCCATATCTTGGCTGTAAACTCAAATCTAGCAACGCCTTCACACTGTAATGTCCTCTGGTAGTTAGTTTCATTTTGCCAAGCTTTGTTGTTTAGTCAATAGTGCAGAGTCCAAATATTGACCCTTGACCCTTGACTAGGGATCAGTTTTACTTATCATTTTGTGACTCAGTTATCATCAAAAGCCTCTAAACAACCTTTTGAGGGTTAGTTTAGAAAACTTAAAACAAGTATAGTCTAGCAGTAATTCACAAACTAGATATATAGTTATCAGTATTGCCAGCATTCTCTAAAATAGATTGTCTTAGCAATATTGTTAATCACATAACAATTGTGCCTATGAGTGTAATATACTTGGCTAGGTTGAGATAAAAACTAAAGGATTATGTTCCTATTAGCTCAACCTCAGCTAAAATAAAATCGATTCAAACACTTCAAACATTCGTTTTCGACCTAAGTTGATGCCTAAACAGAAAAAAATTGAACCCTTACTCGGTGAAGAACTGCTCAAAAAAGTCAAAGAGCTAGAGAGCGAGAGCAAAGAAGACAAGGCCAAAAAGTGCGGCTACTATACCGTTACCAAAAACGGCATAGAGCGCGTCAATATGATGAAGTTCTTAAATGCCCTAATTGATGCCGAAGGCATTCAGTTGGACAGTACACCCAGTGCTAATGGGCGTGGTGGACGCAGTGCTAGCTATAGAATTAGCGTGCAATCGAATGGGAACTTACTTATAGGTTCAGCTTATACAAAACAGATGAATCTTAAACCAGGAGATGAGTTTCTGATCACTTTAGGCAAAAAGCACATTCGTCTGAGACAGGTAGATCCAGAAGATCGGGAAGGTGATGAAGCCATAGAAGCCACAGCTTAATAATATAGTCAAGAGTCCAAAGTCAACAGATTTGAGATTTTGGATTAACCCCACTAATAAACAGATGGGGCTTGAAGTTTTTGAATTTTGGATTTGTGTCACCCACAAGGAGTGAAAGCGCCTAGCGTGTCGTAGACAAGACTTACTAACACTGCGCTATCGGCTTTTCTTCAATCTAAAATTGGCAGTCAAGAGTCATTAATCAAAAGTCCAAAATTTTTTGACCCTTGACTGGAGCAACGGAAACATCTCCGACTCCACTCTTGACTGGTGACTCTTGACCCTTGACTAATTATTAATAACTATATCTGTGGTGGGTAAGACTGGTAAATAGTGGCGAAGTGCCTTGCGCGTAACTGCTAAATTGCAGGTTAAGGCAATCTGCTCTTTTTCTAGTAAACCCAAAATGCGATCGGGTTTGTCTCGTGCTATGACTGGTAATTGATGCAAACCCCTAAGACTCATCCGGTCTAAAGCTTCAGATAATAGTTCATCTTGCCATGCATAAAGGATTTCAGTAGTACAAATGTCTATGAGGGTTTGGCTGGATAAATGATCTGGAATTTCAGTTAGCGAATTTGGGTAAGTTTGCCAAAGAGCAAGGGCACGGTTAATATCTTCCAGAGAAAGTATACCAACTAATTGCTCTGCTTCATCAATTACTAAAGCACTGCGGACGCGATCGCGTGTCATTTCTACAGCTGCATCTAACACTCCAAGAGTTGCAGGTAGCTTTTTTGGACAGGGGTACATAGCATCTTCTACCAAAATTTGCTGCACAATTTCCGCTTGTTCATCTTTCAACTCAGAAAGACCAATTTGTTGTAGGTTAGAGTTAGAGTTAAAAGTTGGTTTAATCCTTTCTACTAGCCAAACACTCAAACCCACAGCTGCCATCAACGGTAAAACAATGCGATAGTCGCGGGTTAATTCAAACAGCATTAAAATAGCCGTTAACGGCGCTCTAACGCTACCAGCAAGTACTGCTGCCATTCCTACCATTGCGTAAGCTGGGGGAGCCGCCATTTGATCGCAAATAGCCGGGAATGCCACAGCCAAAATCTTGGCGTAAGCCGAACCAAAAGAAGCACCTAAAAACATTGCTGGTGCAAACAAACCGCCGACGAAACCACTACCTGTACTAATTGCAGTCATTAGTAGCTTCACCACCAACAGCACCACCAACAGGTAGAGGGGAAATTCCACATCCTGAAGCATTGCTTCTACAGTTTCATAACCGACGCCCAGAATTTGCGGAAAGTGCAAAGCAACTGCGCCAATCATCACACCACCAATAATTGGATGAATCGGCTCAGGAATTCGTCCCAAAAAGTCAAAACCTGGAACCTTCCCAGCAAAGCAGGCTTTTGCTAAACGAATTGATTCAGTATAAGTGACAGAAACTAGGCTGGCCCCTAAACCCAAGCCAAGGTAAAGGGGTAATTCCAAGGGACTGCGAACTTGGTAAACAGGTAAATCAAAAGCAGGTTGTGCCCCCAAACCAATTTGGGCAATTAATGCTGCTACCACCGCCGCTAGCAGCACCACACTCACAGCAGAAGTAGCGAAAGATGTTGCTCCCATCACCACCTCTAAGGCAAAAAATACTCCAGCGATGGGAGCGTTAAATCCAGCAGCAAGTCCAGCCGCCGCGCCAGCGCCCAACAGCAAACGTTGCCGTTCTTGAGATACATTCAGGATCACAGACAACAACATCCCAAAATTTGCGCCAATTTCTACACTCGGCCCCTCTGGCCCCAAAGAAGCGCCGCTTCCCAAAGAAACAGATGCGGCCAGCATCTTGGTAACTGGTCGCAGTTGTTGCTTAATCTCTGTTCCTTGGGAGGCGGCAATGAGAGATGAAAGTCCAGGGCCAAAGTCTTGAGTGCGCCAGCGCATCAAACCAACGATTAATCCGCCAAGGGTGGGAACGCAGGCTAAAGTCCAAGCACCCCAAACGCCAATTTGACCCATTAAATTTTCCAGCATCAGCTGGTGAATCAACTGGATTAAATAGTGAAAGGTGACTACGCCCATACCAGTACCACCGCCAATGAGCATGGCTAAAAACAGGACAACGGTTTCTGGGGATGGTTGAAAACGATTAATTAAGTGAGCTAAACGAGCGGAAGGTGTAGGAAAGGCAGGTTGTTCCGTTACCTTCCTCAGTTGAGTGGGAGGCAAGAGAGTCATTGAGAGGCGGGGTAAATGTAAGAAAAAATTTAAATTTTTATCTGTTACTTCTCATTGTGAGCCATTATTTAGCAACCAGACAAGTAGACTTTATTTGCTTGATTTACAAAGCTTTAGCTAAAAATGTCATTGTGCAAAATTTTTGTGGTGAGAATGGTTAAATGGGAGACAATTGTTATTTGAGGGTTAAGGATACCTACGGTGGGCTACGCTTACGCTAGTGGGGTGCGAGTGAGCGCCAACGCTATTCTTTCTAGAGACAACAAGTTTTGTCGGCTGGGTGGACGCATCGGCAAACAAAAACTTGGAGTCATCCTTGCCTAAATCTAGCTATACTCGTGTTGCGACCATTGAGCCATCCTTGGTAGTAGTACAATGTATGTATGATTTATGGCTGATGTCAGACCATACTTGGAAGTCTGCTAAGTAGCGATCGGAATTCAATATAGCTATTGTTATAGAGCGAGTAAATGGACTAGGCGGACGAGGTAAATGAATATACACACCTTTGATAATCATTATGTTACTTGCCCAATTTGCCAAAGAAATGCTACGCCAAAACCAGTGAAAACGCGCATGGGCTTGTTTTGCTGTCCCTATTGCCAGGAAAGGCTAGTAGTTTGCCAAAGCGGTCATTATGTCCGCGATCCGTTTACTTGGAGACAATTGATGATGTCTTCGGCGTTACGTCGGCAAAGCCGACCTTTAGCTAGGATTATCAGAGATTTTGTCCTGCTGAAGCGTCCTATGGTAGCCTTGGCTGTAGGAAGTGCGATTTTCTTTGGTGCGATCGCCGTGACTCAAGAAAGGACAAACTACGATCGCCAAGGGTTTCCCCTAACAGAGAAAGTGAATAAACCAGAAAACAAAACTCAGTAAATGGATTATTTTGGTATAAATCAAATCTAACTTTGATTTTTGTAATATTATAACTAAATACTTTGTAAAACCGTGTCTTATTGCCCCAAATAGGACACGGTTTTACATTATGTACCCTTAAAGACCCATCCTGGTGTCTGAGAATTCAGGTCATGTGGAAAAATCCACAAAACACCTAACCTGATAACCCCTTCCCGACGCTCTAACGGAGAAAATTCAAAATCTCCTTCCTTATAGGAACCAATAACCTCAAGCAGCCTAACGACCAAACTGCGATCGTTAAAAGATTTAGAACAGGCGTTTGATGAGATGAAAGGGCCTAAAGTAATTAAGGTAGCGCTGACTCCTTAGTTCTTGCACCTTATCGATTAACCGAATTTTTATACAGCGGATTTTACTGCCTCATTGTCTATAGCTGCCAACATCGTGCAACAAGAATAAGACAACGATCTCCCATAAAAAGGTATGGTGCAAAACCACAATTTGAGTCATCATCATTTTCCATCTTGTAGAAGATAATTCCTTCTCCTAACCAAGATTGCACAGACTTGAGCCATATATTGAGTGCTTCCTCTTCTGACTCATCTGGACAGAATGTATCTTGCATCCAAATTGCAAAATCAAGCGGATCGAGCACCTCAGCCGCATTTTGCATATCTTCCTCAGTCCACCATTCAGGTAATTGGGAATAATGATAGTCATTTGGATAAAGATTTCGGCAAAGTGTCAATAAATCAATAATTTCGATTTCTGTAGTCTCTTCGTCGCAATCAAACAGTCTAAAGTCTTCAGGTTTTGTAAAAACTCGAATATCAACCACTCCGTGGTTCCAGGTTTTTCTGCCACCTAGCAGTAAATCTAGATAATTCTGCATTGCTGCATCAAAACCAAAGTTTGGAATTATGTATGTATCGCCAATTTGGATAGCCTCATTTGCATAAGATTTAGCAGCTTCACCATGCTGCTGAATTAGTTTTTTCAATTCTTCAGTACACATATCTACAACTTACATAAATTTTGCTTCAATTGTGTTAAAAGCTGATTCACAAAAGTTTCACCATCAATTCCTTCTCGCCTTTCAAGTGATGCTATGCCTTCATCAATTTTGGTGCGAGTTTCTTCAAGCGATCCTTGGTAAGAAAGAGTCTCTTCTGCTAAAAGGCGTAATGCAGTTTGAATTAATTCATCAACACTGTTAAATCTACCTGTTGCTAGTAAAACTTGAATTATTTGTTCTTGTAATACTCATAATGATTCCATTCCTTGGCTTTTTCTATGATAGAGCCGTGATAAGTAAGATCCCTGATGTTTAATTTGGGTTGATGCTTGAAATAATCTTGCTGAAAAACGGGAAGACTATGGTTACTCCCTAATGGGCAAATTTCCATGAAAATCCTGAACAGCAAAATGCTCAAAAAATCTCTATTTAACTGTTTGATTTTGCCTTTTTCTCTAGTGCCCTGGCTGTGTGTAGGAACGCTTTTTGATTCTCAAGCCAATGCTTTACCAGGGCAAAGTACAGAAGAAGTAGGCACCTGGATTCAAGCACATCCCACACTCCGTCCCAGGAGTGGGGAAAAATTATTTGTGCAAAAAACTGATACTGCTGCTCAACGATTTACTTTTCAAGCGTCGGTATTGCCTCCCGGTAGAGTGGAATTTTCCAAAGACCGTAGCACAATTCGCAGTGAGCGCATTTCTATGTATGATGCCATTAACGGCATGACATTTACGCGTCTCCAGGAATCTTTGCGGGTGATTTATGGCTTGGAGATTTATCAAGACTACGATCGCGCCCAAGTCGCGTACCAGTATCCCAACCAGAACGTCGTTAACTCGGCGCGTCTTGCCAAAACTCCAATTCGGGAAGCTTTAAAGGGAGAATTACGAGTAGGCGATCGCTATGTATATTGGGTGGAAATTGCCCAACCCAAGACTGGCAAAGCTTTTACAGGCCAAATGACGATTTTGCTCAAAACTGACCTAGACAAGTTAGAAAATGAATTGCAAACTCGTTAATGGGCATTGGGCATGGGGCATTAATTATTCTCCCTCATCTCTTCTCGTTCAAAGATGACTGAATTTGTGTTCTAGAGCTTCCCCAACCCTACAGGAGCTAGGGTTTGCCATATACCCGAAAAGATACTTTCAGATGCTAAGGAAATTCGTAGCAAATCTTCTTTCAGTAGTGGCGGCCAATCAACCCCGGCTTTACGCCCTGCGGCAAATAGCTGTTGTGCCTTAATGCTTAACTGATAAAGGGCCAAAGCCAGCTCTCGGTCTAGGCTCTTTGCATCTTTGAGGGCTTCAAACACTACTTTCAATGCCAATAAAATTGAAGTTATCTGACCGGGTACCGGTGGTTTTCCCTGTTTCATACGCGTCAACAGCGCATCTGGGTTTTCCTCGGTTGTGATTGTCTGATCTATGAGGAGTTTCCGAGCTGTTTCGTAATTCATGTAGTCAGTTTAGCGTACATTTTGCTTCAGCAGGAATACGTAATTAAAAAGTTATCGAACTGGCTTCTAGTTATTTATAGCAATCTCATTTGATTTGTGAAAAGATAAACTTGGGGAAAATATGCGGGATTTGCGATACTCTAGTTAACCAGATAGACTGACATATAATATCTTTGAAAAATACGCCACGCTTGGAATCAGAAGCAAAATGATCTCACCGAATTTACAAGAAATTGAACGCTCCGTCCGTGCCTTGTCTGTAGAAGAACAACTGTGGCTACTAGAAAGTATTGCTCGACAAATCCGAGAAACTGAGTATAAAAAAGATAATTTTGCTGATGCGAAAACTTCAGAAGATCAACTGCATGTGATGGCTAATGAGGTAAAAATGCCAACAGAAATTGCTGCGATAAATGATGAGTTTGCGATTTCTGAAATTCTCTGAAATGTAAAAGTAAAAATGATGAGTTTGCCAGATTTAAAAAGTTAAACATACAAGTTATCGGTGAGCGATCGCTTAAAATTGCTGACTGCGAACGCCTGTTGACAGCAACACGATCGTAAAAAGCAGTCTTTAAATTGCTCGTCTGTGGTGTTTGGCAGTAATAGCGATCGCATTCATCAGATTATTAGCACTATAGTTAATTTGGCAATTTTGATGGAAAGTTAACATTACATTATTGGTTTTATTTAACGATATATAGTTGCCAATCAATAACTACCATAGATAACTTCTGCATCTAGTCTTGTAGATTTACTTTTGTTTCATGTATATTTACGATTCACCCCAACTATGGTATACAACTGCGGTAAATACGCTCCAATGATGTTGCTAATTAATAGAGCAATAGGGACAATCTCGGAAAAACAACTTATCAAGGGTGCTCATTACATTGTTTGAAGTTATGTAGCCTTTTGATTACGGCCTATCAACCACTGCGGTAAACTATGCGTTGATTATGATTCTTTCGCAGAGAAGAACACCTCGAAAGGAGCGGTTTTTTCAATGTCTCATACTGTAAAAATCTACGATACCTGCATTGGCTGCACCCAATGCGTCCGCGCTTGCCCTACTGATGTACTGGAGATGGTTCCTTGGGATGGCTGCAAAGCTGCTCAAATTGCCTCTTCACCCCGTACAGAAGACTGCGTGGGCTGTAAGCGCTGCGAAACCGCTTGTCCCACCGACTTTTTGAGCATCCGGGTTTACCTGGGCGCTGAAACAACTCGCAGTATGGGTCTGGCTTACTAAAAAGCTCAGTGCTAAGTCACCGAACTTGCGATCGCAATGCAGGTCTACTGCCCAACCGTTCTTTCCAGAAGGGTTGCCTGGTGTCCCAAGGACACAAGGGAGAGGCGCAAGCCTTTGCTTTGCTCGGAGTTCTCGCTGAGTTCTGAGTCTTGAGTGCTGAGACAAAAGAAGTAAATCAAAAAAACAATTTCTTGATTCTTCACTCAGCACTCAGAACTCAGAACTCAGTGTTCAAAAGTTTTAAAGTTTCTTAATAGCAAGCATCTTTACAAATACCTAGTGGTAGAGGGAGTAATTTACTCCCTTTTTTCTTTGCAAAACGTCGAGTTTGTGCTAAGAACTATACTGGATTTAATCATCCTGAAAAAAAGTGGTGTGAACAATGTGCGGAATCGTTGGATATATAGGCACTCAAGCGGCGACAGACATTTTATTGGCTGGGCTGGAAAAACTAGAGTACAGGGGCTACGATTCTGCTGGAATCGCCACCGTTTGGGAAGGTGAGGTTAATTGTGTGCGGGCAAAGGGCAAATTGCATAACCTGCGTTCTAAACTGGAACAAATAGAAACGCCCGCCCAGATTGGTATTGGTCACACACGCTGGGCAACTCATGGTAAACCAGAAGAATACAACGCCCATCCCCACATGGATACGGCAAAGCGAGTGGCGGTGGTGCAAAATGGCATTATCGAAAATTACCGCGAGTTGCGCGAGGAACTCAAAGCAAAAGGTCACCAATTTCTTTCTGAAACTGATACAGAAGTAATTCCCCATCTCATAGCCGAATTTTTAAAGAATCTTCCCCCTTCATCTCCTTTATCAGCTTTGTCTCCCTTCCTAGAGGCAATTCGCCATGCGGTTAACCGCTTGCATGGGGCATTTGCGATCGCAGTTATTTCTGCTGACTACCCCGATGAATTGATTGTTGTTCGCCAACAAGCGCCTTTGGTAATTGGTTTTGGTCAAGGGGAGTTCTTTTGTGCCTCTGATACGCCTGCGATCGTTGCCTACACCCGTGCAGTGCTACCTCTGGAAAATGGCGAAATTGCCCGCCTCACACCTTTGGGCGTTGAGATTTACAATTTTGCTGGCGACAGGTTGAAAAAACAACCCCGGTTGCTCAACTTCAATCCGGCAATGGTAGAAAAGCAGGGATTCAAACACTTCATGCTCAAAGAAATCCATGAGCAACCAGGGGTAGTAAGAGCTAGTTTAGATGCTTACTTTAATCCAGGCGAATCTACTGAATCGCCAATCAATCTTGGTTTACCTGCGGATTTATACACTGATTTAGAACAAATTCAGATCGTCGCCTGTGGTACCAGTTGGCACGCAGCATTAATCGGAAAATATTTACTCGAACAACTAGCAGGAATTTCAACTCAGGTACATTACGCTTCTGAGTATCGTTATGCACCATCACCATTAACATCTAATACGTTGATCGTTGGTGTTACCCAATCAGGTGAAACCGCTGATACCCTAGCAGCTTTGGCAATGGAAAAAGAACGTCGCCAGGGGAAAGAACCCAAATATCAAGCGCGACTACTAGGCATTACCAATCGCCCGGAAAGCAGCCTTGGTGATATGATACCGCATGTCATCAGTACTCTAGCGGGAATTGAAATTGGAGTAGCCGCGACAAAAACTTTTACCGCTCAACTGATGGCGTTTTATGCTTTGGCATTGGATTTAGCAGCTCGTCGCCAGACAGTTTCAAAAGATATTTTAGAGAACATTATTAATGGGTTGCGGCAGATTCCTAAAGAAATTGAGGCAACTTTAGAAAGTCAGGAACGTTTAACCGAACAGCTAGCCCATGAATTCGCTGAAACCAAAGATTTCATTTTTGTAGGAAGAGGAATTAACTTCCCCATTGCTTTGGAAGGGGCATTGAAATTAAAAGAAATCAGCTATATTCACGCCGAAGGTTATCCGGCTGGAGAGATGAAACACGGCCCGATCGCGCTTTTAGATGCGAAAGTACCAGTAGTTGCGATCGCAATTCCTGGTAGTGTGTACGAAAAGGTTATTTCTAATGCCCAAGAAGCCAAAGCCAGAGATTCTCGCTTAATTGGCGTGACTCCCGTCAACGATGGCGAAGCTGCGGAAATCTTTAACGATCTTCTTCCCATCTCTCATGTAGAAGAATTACTTTCTCCGATTCTGACAGTAGTACCTTTGCAATTGTTGGCTTATCACATTGCCGCCCGTCGCGGTTTGGATGTCGATCAGCCTCGTAATCTTGCTAAAAGTGTTACCGTTGAATAGTATAATTATATACTTCAAAATGTGTTGTACAACAATAAAAAAGTCGTATAACAAATAAAAAAGTTATACAATATATAAAAAAGTTGTACAATTTATCCTCTAGGTGTATATGATAAGCATCTACAGGAGTTTTTATGGCTAGAAGCAAGCAAGATTGGACGCAAGCCAAGTTTGAGCGTTACTTGAAGGAAGGCCGTGGTCAGGGTAGCGGGAAAGGCTATCAACCTTGGATAAAGATTCAGGATTTTCCCTCAAAGGGTCGTGTTTCTAGACCTCCAGGTTGGAAAACAAACCGAGAACATCATCTGCTTTCTGATAACGAGAAGCGGCTGTTTTACGTCTTTGAGTGGTCAGATACGATTGTAGATATAAGAGAGCAGTTTCCTCTAATTGACCTTGACTTAGCAATAAGTATTGCAGATGAAATGGGTATTAACTATCCTAAAGATCCGCAAAGCAATACTCCCCGTGTTTTAACAACGGATTTTATGCTTTCTGTCAAGCAAGGCAAAACGATAGTCCAGCAAGCACGAACATTTAAGCTAACTAAGGATTTCGGAAGTAAGTCTGTAGCTGAAAAATTTGAGTTAGAAAAGCGTTACTATGCTGCCAAAGGTATTGATTGGGGAATAATCACAGAGAAAGAAGTCTTTAAGCAATTAGCAGAAAATGTTGAGTGGGTTCATACTGCTTATAAACTAGAAGAAAATGCAGATATAAATTTTGAAGAACTACGTAACATCGCCAACATTTTAAAATCCAGACTTCAGGAAAGTGATGCAAGCATCAATCGAATAACAACATCTTTGGATAAAGACATGAATCTAGAGTCTGGTACATCCCTCTATCTTTTTAGGCATCTTATTGCTAAGAAGGAAATCATTATGGATATGTTAGCCACAAAAATATCTAGTTGTCCTTCTTCCAGAGAAATTAAAAAAATTATTTTTTAGACAAAAATATGTGGTGCATTAAACTATATGACTAATGATTTATTTGTCAATGATCTGATTGAATGGATTGATGAATCAGGTAATAACTTCATAGAACGAGTTCTCTGGATTGATGAAGGCTATATTTTAGCATTTGTTTTTAATATAAATACTAAAACAGGGTTTCCAGAGCTTAAAAAAGTTTCGGAGATTATAGAAGCTTTTTCTGATGGTACCGCATTGAAACTTAAATCAGACCCGTGGGCAAGAATAGTAACAGAGGAAGATTTGTCTGAGAAAGAAAAGGAACTTAGAGATAGAGCTTGGCAAATAATTTCATTTATTGTTATTCAAGAACCCTCAATATATTATCGGGATTATAGAGGTGCTTTAGTTCAGCAGACTATTGAAAAATATAATACAGGTAGAAGTAAAGGTAAATTAGTAGAAATAAGTGTTTATAAATATTTAAGAAGATTTTGGCAAAGAGGTAAAAATAAAAATGCCCTTTTGCCTGATTATGTAAATTCTGGTGGTAAAGGAAAGCCTAAAGCCTCTGGAGAAAAGAAGAGAGGAAGACCAAGAAAATACGCACACGATCAAGAAATTGGTGTTGGAATAAATGTCACTGAGGAAGATAAAAAAGTATTTAGATTTGCAATTGCGAAGTTTTACAATAACTCCAAAGAAAATTTTTTAACAACTGCCTATGATTTAATGATAAAAAAATATTACTCCGAAGATTTTTATTACGATGAAAATGGAGTCAAAAAAAGTATTTTGATTCCTCCAGATAAACAACCTACATTTGCTCAATTTAAATACTGGTATGAAGTAGAACAATCGGATATTAGAAAAACCATCATATCTCGTAAGGGTTCGACAAAATACGCTTTAGAACATCGAGCCATTACGGGAACTTCCCAAATGGAAACTATTGGCCCTGGATCTAGATATCAGATTGATGCCACAATTGCGGATGTATACTTAATATCAATGTACAATCGCAACTGGATTATTGGTAGACCTGTTATCTATGTGGTTATTGATGTTTTTAGTCGCATGATAACGGGGGTTTACGTTGGATTAGAAGGGCCATCTTGGGCAGGGGCAATGATGGCTTTAGCCAATTCAGCCATAGATAAAGTAAAGTTTTGCAGAGAATATGGTATAGAGATTTCTGAAGATGAATGGCCATGCAGACATATTCCTGATGCTATTTTGGGCGATCGAGGTGAATTAGCAGGGATGAAGGTAGAAACATTAATCCCTAATTTAAATGTTCGCATTGAAAATGCTGCTCCTTATCGAGCAGATTGGAAAGGATTAGTTGAAAGACAATTTAGGACTATTCATGGGTATGTCAAACCATTTGTTCCCGGTTATATAGATACTGACTTTAGACAGAGAGGAGGGCATGATTATCGCCTTGATGGTAGGCTTAACATAGATGAATTTACTAAAATAGTTATCTTTTTCATTCTCCAGCACAACAATGATGATTATTTAACTAAATATGCTAGAGATGAACTGATGATCACTGATGATTCAATAAGTTTAACTCATCACATACCTCCGAAGATTATCTACTTGCTCAACTTGCACAAATAGCACATACTCATCATTTAGGTGTTGTAGTGATTGATGAAATACAAAATTTGGTAACGACTAGAAGAAGTAGAGATGAAATTTTAAATTTTTTAGTCAAACTTGACAATATTATTGGAATTCCAGTAATTCGTGTGGGTACAAATGAAGCCATTAGTATTCTTCAAGGTAATTTCAGAAATGCTAGGAGAAATACCGGAGAAGGAAGTGTAATCTGGGACAGAATGATAAATGATAATGAATGGTGTTTCTTTTTAGAAGGAATGTGGGAATACCAATGGACAAAAACCCCGGTTTTTTTGTCTGATGGAATAAAAGAAGTTTTTTATGAGGAAAGTCAGGGAATTATTGATATTGCTGTCAAACTTTACAAGATGGTTCAATGGAGAGCGATTTCAATTGGCGGCAAAGAAATTATTACTACTGAGCTAATTCGTAAAGTTGCTGAAGATGGATTATATTTAGTTAAGCCAATGCTGGGTGCAATTAGGTCAGGAGACAAAGAATGGATGATTAAGTATAAAGATATTGCTCCTCTTGATACTACAGAATATCAAAATAAATGTTTATCTGAGCTTGAATCTAAAGATTTACAAGAGATTCGGAGATTAGCTAGAAAGCAACAGACTTATCAGAAAGTATCACCGAAGCTAAATTATGTAATTCTTGAGCTTTTGAAGTTGGAAGTAGAACCTGCTAAAGCAAAGGAATGTGCTGAACAAGTAATAGTTTCTAGTGATGAAGATGCAGACATTACATTGTTAACAAAGAAAGCATATACTCTTGCTTTGCAAGGAGGACAATTAAATGAGAGCCTTGTTAAGGCAAATACAAGCAAGATTAAATTAAAGCCAAAGTATCAAGAAAATGACATTCGACGAATTGTTGAAAATGCCAAGAAGGAGAAAAAATCTCCATACGATGATTTGAAATTAGTTGGTATAATCAAAAATCCAGTCGAAGATTTTATAAATATTTAGCTTTTTGATGCTTAGTTTTTTCCCAACTTTGTATCCTGACGAGCTTTTGTATAGTACTTTAGCTCGATACCATATTCGGAGTGGTAATAAAAGTTTCAAACAAACTGACTTAGAGCTATTCGGTTCCAGTTCTCAACAAGTATGCAAGGTTACTTTAACTAATAATTTAAATTATTTAGTTAAAATTTTACCTTTACGTTCTCAGCAGACAGTTGATAATTTACTGCAAAATCATACTTTATATCCTTTTTACGCAACTTTCTTAATACCGCAGGAAGCTTGGTTATTAAAAGACTCAATGAGTAAAAAACTTAGTGGGTCTATTCTAGAGGTTGCTAAGGTGGCTACTGGTTCTAGTGGTGAGTCAAAAAAATTTTTAAAATTTTGCCCTAAATGTTTAGAAGAAGATACCCAGCAATATGGTGAGCCTTACTGGCATAGAACACATCAAGTACCAGGAATTTTATTTTGTCCAATTCATGGTGTCGTTCTTTGTGATAGTTGTGTAGCAGTTGAGTCGAAAGGTATACATTATTATGCTGCGAGCCTAGATAATTGTTTAGTAATCATAGATGTCAAAAGTTCTACAAATCAGGCTTTAAAAACGCTCTTAACACTGACAAATGACATTAATTTGCTAATCCATAGTAATTTTGCCTTTAAAGGTTTAGTTTGGCTTCGCACTCAGTACCAGCGTTACTTAGTTAATAAAGGACTGTTGCAAATCTTTCCTGGTGGAAAACTTAAGTTTGATGAGTATGCTTTTTCAAAGCTTATATTTGATTTTTATGGTCAAGAATCCTTAGAAGCCCTTAATCCAAAGTTAACCCAACATCAAGGTAAATATTTTTCTCATTGCTTGCTTGGATGTGACTTAAATCCAGCAATTGACCGCATCACTCATATCTTAATGGTAAAATTTTTAGCAAATTCTATAGAAGCATTTTTTCAGTAATAAAATTTCCATCAAAAAATTGTTACGAACATTAATATAAAGCAACAATAACTTCCTAAAAAGTATTATATTTGCTTGGTGTTTTAAAGTACTCTCACATTAATCACTAAGGTAGTCTAAATAATAATTAGTTGCCTCTATCGTATATCTGCTTAAAGATAGGGTGGTAAAGATGGTTGTTGATTGCAGCTTACCTACACAGATTCTCTCAGAGTCACCTTTAAATCTAATAAAGCCAACGGAGGTTTTAACACCTCAGTTACCATACATAAATTTAATTTTTAACCTGATTGGTGAGACAGTACCTCTCGATCACGGGTATGAGTTATTTTCTGCGATCGCCCACTTTGAACCTGAACTTCATAAGTTAAATACAGTTGGAATTCATACTATTGCAGGTATTCCCAAGGAAGGCGTAATTCAGCTAACTAAAAATTCTAGGCTTCGCATTCGGCTACCAGTAGATCAAGTGCGTTTGGTTTATCCGTTAGCAGGTAAGTCGCTGAAAATTGGCAGGCATACAATTCGCTTGGGGATTCCTGAAATTTATTTGCTTGAGCCTGCTGAGAGACTGCGATCGCGTATAGTGATTATCCAGGGTTATCAAGAACCGGAGTCATTTTTAGCAGCAGCACAGCGTCAGTTAGAAAAACTGGGTATCCAGGGAAAAGCCTTTATTACCAAAAATACTGATGGTAGCCCAAAACGTAGAAGTATCAAAATTAAGCGCTTTACGGTTGTGGGTTTTGGGTTAGAAATCATTAATCTCAGCAATGAAGATTCGCTAACATTGCTGAGATACGGCATTGGAGGAAAACGTAAGATGGGCTGTGGCGTTTTTGTGCCTGTGAAGAGAAAGAAAAACGCAAGTTAAAGCTGGTTTTGACTCCAATATAGGTTTGAGAGTATTTCCCAGAAATAAATAAGATGTCCGTAGTAGCTAGTGTTGTCAACCCCAAAATTCAGTTAAATTTGGGCGATCCAAGCATAACTTGGATACATCGTGCTGGCATAGCAGGACTTTGGATGACGCTTAGGCAACTAGAAAAACTATACCCACTACCTGCGGAACGACCTGGTAATTTAAGTTGGTTGCTGACTCCTCGCAGCATTAGCCTTGAATGGCAAGGGCAGGATGTCGTAGTTTTAGACTGGCTGCTAAAGCAATCTTTTCAGATTAATGAAGAAGGTCTAATTTTGCTGACAGGCTTAAATACGCATTCAATCAATATTGAAACTCAAATTAATATTCATTTGGGAATAACAGGAACGTTTCTCCAACATAACCAGGTTTTTAAATTTGACGGCGGTAAATCCTGGTCATTAATAGTTGATGGTATAGAAATCGATGTCGAGTATAAGAAAGCAGTTTCCTATGCTCATCAAGATTTTGCTAAACAACTGTGTGATAAACAAGGTCAATTATTTGGAGAATCAATTGGTGTAGCAGGGTGGCTATATCCGGGATCTGTAGTTCGTCATGTCGCTTTTACAAAAGAAACTAAGTTTGAAGAGAAACCACAATTGGCTTTTGCTCTTTTATATGCTCCTGTTGCTTGCCACTACTTTGTTTTGCGATCGCACATCAAACTGGAAAACACACAATATGCCCTAGTTATACCTGAAGTCATTGACTTAGAAATTTATGCCGAGGAATACTGGAATTTGGGAAACTTAGATTACAAGGATTTCTATGTATCTAGCTTAGGAGATGCTGCATTAAGATTCCTTACTTACGAAACAATTATAGAACTGACTATACCCGATCAAGTAAAACGATGCCAAGTAATATTATTTGGAACGGTAGTTTGGTCAAAGCAGCAAAAAACTCGCATAGAAATAGCAGTGGTAGAAGCGACTGAAATAATAGATTTTATCTATAAGCTTAGTCGGATTTATTTTCCAGAGTACCAAATTATTCAGTATAAAAATAAAAATTTTATCATTAGCAATATCTTTAGGGGAACAATTGCCGATAACTTAGTAAAGGGCTTTCCTTGGTGGGCTAATTTATATAAAATTTCTAAACATAAAAGTTTATTGAAACTCATTACTAATGATGGAGTTTATAAGATGATTCAAAATTCTGAATGGAATTTAGAAAGTCAAAAGCTATTTATTAAAGCTTGTCATGAGGCATTGAAGAAAATATACGCTAAAATTTATGGGCGAACAAATGAAGGTAAATATGCTCAAATTGAACGAGAAAACACACGTATTTTATCGCAGCTAGGACGTTGTACAAATGCTGAAAATTTTCGGAAATTTATTGCGGAGTTTTGGGCAAGAGCAGGTCAACTTTCTATTTTAGAAAAACACTGGGAAGAATTACTGCCATTAACTTCTGGGATAATGAATTGGAAAGTTGCCAGAGATTTAACTTTTATTGCTCTTGCTAGCTATCCAAAAAGCAATATGATTGAGAAACAAATATTGGAAATCTCTGATTCTAATAGTGAATAATTACACATTTTTTTGCTTAATAAAACACAAAAAATGAATTTAATAGGCAATTTTAAATGTTTCATTTATTCGGTAATATTTTGACTAGCTATGGAACGGCAGCTAATAATCGTGGGGGAAATGAAGGTAATATAACTCCCTTACAAAAATTAATTTGGAAAGGTGAAGTTCATACTACCATTTCATCTGAGGCGATTCGTTGGGCATTAAGGTACTACTGGCAAAATGTTGGCTATCCGGTGAATCGACGTTGGGATGAGAACGCTCAACCAGTAGCGGATCATGTTTGGCAAGACCCCAACTTTGATGATATTCGCTTCATTGATGATGATGTTTTAGGATTTATGCAGGCCGAAGCAGCAAAAGTGGAAGCGTTAGATGAGTCTGAAGGCGAGTCCGAAGGAGCATCTCAAGATGAGAACAAAAAAAGTTCTAAAGGTAAGGATAAACAAACTTCTCCACGTAAGGGCAAGCAAAAACCTAAAGGAAAAATAACTGCTAGACGAGGTGTATTAGAAGTTACCCGTGCAGTATCAATGATACCCTTTACGGGAGACATTACCTTTAATGCTGTCAGTGGAGTCAAAGGACGAAATTCCCTTTATGCCACAGAGATTCATGCTACTCGTTATCAATATGGTTTTGCATTGACACCCGATAGCCTCAAAGATAAATCTCGCATCCATGCTGTTCTAGATGGTTTGATTTCGATTGGTGAAGTGGCGGGAAATCATGCCCGTTTTTTGTATGATTTCTCCCCTGAAAGTATTGTAATGCGGTGGACACAGGATTTTTCTCCTCGTTTTTTATATTGCTTTGAGCAAGACGAACTGGGAAATATGTCAGTATCAAACTTAGTGCGACAGGTAGAAGTAGGAGATATTGACCCCAAAGAATTATGGATTGGAGGCTTAATTTCTCAGGGTTTAGAAGATTTGGGAGCAAATGTGTTTCCTGGAGTGAAGTCGGCAGTTAAAGCATTAAAACAGGTCATTGCTGAAGATTTGCAGTTGTCATCAGGGAGCGACTAACGTGACGACAATTGCTTTGAAAGTTGAAGTACCTATTGCTTGTTTTCGTCACTCCCGTGCTAGAGAATACGCTGAAACGTATCCAGTACCTCCACCTTCTACAGTGTACGGGATGTTACTTTCTCTGATTGGTGAGACAAATCGTTATAAGCATTGTGGAACTCAATTAGCGATCGCGCTCTTGTCTAAACCAGAAAAATCTATTGTAATTCGGACTTTTCGCAGGTTTAAAACAAAAGATATCCACGACCCTAAGAATACTAAACCTGATTACCAAGAGTTACTAACGAACGTTGAGTTTGTAGTTTGGGTGAAAACAGATAAAGCAAAGCCTACTTTACCAGAACTTTTGCAGCAGGCATTTGCGAACCCAGCTTCTATTAATCGATTTGGTGGACTGTGTTTAGGTGAAAGTCGGGATCTAGTCAATACCGTTACCCTTTTACCTGAGAAGTATCATGGTGAGTCTTTGTGGTGGTTAGTTAAAGATGAGGATGGTTCGCTAACCCTACCTCACTGGGTTGACCATGTTGGGTCTAAGAGAACGCACTGGCAGTGTTATGAGCTTCAAGAGTCCCAAGTCTGGCAACCACCGGATTTATCGTGGACTACAATTCAAACTAGTTGAAAAATGAGGATATTTAGATTTTGACAAGGATATCTGTTTGTGGCGTCAACACAAAGTGATAAAAAGCCGCTATTCATTACTGAATCAGCAATCTAGCGTTTTCACCATGACTTAGGATACTTGCAATTCCTCAAAAAGTTCCAATAATAAGCCTTTTGGGCGTTGTTAAGCTAGCCTAGCCTATTAAATTTTGCAAATTTAGTGTCTTATAATGACAGGGGCTTGTAAGATTATCTAGAAGACCTGATGGATTAATATGTTTAACCATCGCCATTCTTTAACATTAGATGTCGTCAGACGTTGAGCAACAGTCATTTTTTGAGGTAGTCGTCAGCAGCCCACACTGTTCTTTAACATTAGATGTCGTAAGACGTTAAGCAAGATTATGCTGCTCTTTATCATAGGTTATACTTCAACTACCCTTTTCAATGGAAATTTTGGTGCGGATTTGTTCCCATTGATAAATCTGCTTCTGTAGTTGCAATTTGCGATCGCACTCGAATCGCCAGCCCGTTGTGTCTAATTCTGTATGGGTATTCTTCTGTAATTCTAAATGTAATGACAGTGAGTTGAAGAAAAACTGAAGTGCGATCGCAGTATCAAAAAGTATTAATTGCCAAGAAGTCAAAATACCACGAATTAGTTGACTAAAAACTATACGTTGATTAGGATTCGAGTAATTTAACAGTTAAGCTTTCGGAATTAAATGTGATTTCATAAATATTATTTAAATCTATTACCTCATCAACAATCGGGGATAAAGGGCTACCAGATGACCATAATTCTGTACTTCCGGGATGTTGATCAAAGTAATCAGGTTTAGTAGTAACTCGCAAAGTTTCTTTCATTCCAGGCATAAAGAATTTATATTCGCCATCCTGCATTAATGGCAGTTTAAGGATATGCAGGGGTGTAAGCCGCATCAGTTAAGGTTATTGTCGGAGTGTCCTAATTGTGGAGCGAGATTTAAGATTCCGGCGTTGTGGGTAGATGGGTGGTGCCAGAGGTGTTTTATGACTTTTGCGGAAATGATAGAGTATGAGAAGCCTATAAAAACATTAAAAGAATAAATATTTAGTAATGCTGAGGATATATCTACCAATTTAGAGGAAGCTGTTTTGCAATTAATTTACAACCTAAACTTAGCTAATTTAATATAAATACTGATAATTAATTGTGAGTTTTGGATTTATACTGAAGATGTATTTGTAGGAACTGAAGCAATTATTTTTAATAGTAAATGATGACAACGAAATTCAGCAGGATATGATTTTCCTGATGGAACTAACCGATGGTGATCCGAAGTTTTGTGATCACGATTTGGAAAATCTGGATGTTCGCTTAATGTGCATGGTACTTTAGTTGCAATATTCGTAAAAGCGTTGTTTGAATCACCAGACAAAAGATAACCTAGCATTCCTCCTTGGCTAGAAAAGGGTGCATATCGGCAAGTTATAAAATTTTGATTTATCTCTTTTATATATTCACCTACTGCCCCATCTGATTTCAAAACCTTAGCTTCTAAAGGCCAGATAATCCTCTCATTAGAGATTAGATAAAATGCAATATCATATTGTGGTGGTTGTGCTTGTGCTGATTGACTACTTTCTATTTCGTAGACTTCATGTTGAACATCAAATGGCTCATCTCCCGTCATATTTCTGCGAATTCTGCGCTCAAGAGATTGAGTGATGCTCCTTTCTATTTGCTCCTCTGCTTCATCACAATTAATTTGTGATAGAATCTCGGCAACCAGCAAATCATATCCTTCCCAGACAAGTTTGACGAGAATTGTTATTGCATCATTGTTCCAACCTTTTGCTACTTCAACAAAGTCCGGTGTATCTTTCCAGCGTAATTCTGGAATTGTTTTACCTCTTCTACCCACTGTATGACTCCTGTATAACCGCTGATTCATTATCAAATGATGTCCGCCACATCATAATATCTGCGGCTACTTCATCAGCATCTCTTAAAGCCATAGAGCGAGTCCAGTAACGAATTTTGTCGGGTTTTATCAAATAAATAGTAGGAATTTTTAAACCATTTAATTGAACTGAATCATAAACCCTTGCAATACGTTGATAAAATATTCCACCATCTTCTGTATTCCCTTTTTTCAAACATAACTCATTTAATTTCTGTAAGAGTTCTACTAAATCAGGGGAGTCGATAGACTCAATATGAACACCTTGATGGTCGGATATGTTGAGATAAATTGCAACTAGACGGACAGGAAATTTAGTGTTACTTTGCTCCTGAAATATAGTGGCGCTAACTTGTTTATCTTGTCCAAATCCTGCTTTAAGAACTCGCAAGAAATACTCGCAATACATTGTCAGTTCTGGTTCAGTATTCTTTTCTAAAGAACCATCATCTCTACGGTGAGTTCTTTTGCGTCCTGGGGAAGCACTATCTCCTTGAAAATCTGGTAAAGTGTAATTAAAGAGATCATTAATTAGTACCCATTCACTATCTTTGAATTCAAAAGCTTGGCGTATGCGTTCATCTACATCATCAATTGTTTTTATATTTTCTAATACTCCAAGCTGGGCTTCAGGTATTGGCACACGCAATAAATCATCTACATTCACTTCTGGAATATAAGAAGCAAAACGTCCACTAGAAAGTAGTAAATAGTATACAGCTAATTTACTATTATATGCTAGACAAGCAGCATTTAATAGTGAAATATACTCTTCAGAAATATGTATGCTCACATAGCTTTCAGAGCAGATAATTCCTTCATTTGTATGATTAATTTCAATTATTACTGAACGAAATCTGCCAATATTTTTCTGCCAACTTAGTTTTAAAATCATTTGTGGCAATTGAAAGGCAGCAAAGTTAGTCGAGTCTCTGGAGTGAATGTGTGCATCATCATTTATAGGAAGTTCTTCAGCCTTTAGGTAGATCAAACTTTTATTGAGAAATTTAGGAGATTTTAGAATTCGCCTATTTTGGATATCAGCTTGGAATTTTGTTTTATCTCCTCTTACGACTCCTTGACGTGTTTTAGCAATACCACGCTCTTTAAGTTTTTCAATACTTAATTCCTGATTCAATCTTTTTATAAGTGATAGATCGCGTCTTCCTCCCCACATTAATGCTGTCCAAACTAAGGGATTTGCTATTGCTTCTTGTGGGTATATATGATTAATGTCATGTGGCTCTACAACTATGTGATAATCATCTTCATTAGTCATAACTGGCTTGGGACAAATGTATGTCAAAGGTTCACCGTCAGGAGGTGTTACTGACATTGTGATAATACAAGCTGGAGAAATAGCATCTTTGAACAGTCCAAAACGCAATGCAGATAAGTTAACTATCTCATCAATTTTAAACTCTGAAAAAAGCTTGGCTCGGAATTCTTGAGCAGTACTAACCTGATTAAAAATCAAGGCAAGTGCAGGCTGCATCATTGCTACTTGTCCACCTACCTTGGTCAAAGCAGCAGCTTTTGGCAGAAAAAGCGGCCCAATATTACCGTAGGTTATCTTCCAATTATCTCCAGCCCAAAATTTAGCTGCTGGAGTGACAGTGTTTTTTCCCCACGGTGCATTGCCAACAACTAAATCATATTTATTTGCATCCTGAATCGAACGAAAACCTTCTTTATCTTCCTGAAAAAAATCAGCAGCTACTAATTGACGTTCACGCAATCGGGGAAAGCGAAACTCATTCTCCCAATAATCTTGAGGCTGAACTTTATCAAGCATAGTTAGATAGAGACTAAAAGAAGCTACTCTTACTGCTTGAGTATCTACATCAACACCAAATAAATTATTTTCTAGTAAATATTTTAAATCGCTCGGCTTAATTGTTTTTGCATGAGCTTGTTCCCATCTATAAATTAACCGCTGGAATGCTTTTACGATAAAAATTCCTGAACCACAAGCAGGATCAAGAATCTTGATATCCCATTCCTGACTATCCCAAGGTAAAACACCATCTAGTACAAAATCAACTATGTGTTCTGGTGTGTAATGAATTCCTGTACCAGATTCCTTACTTACAAATTCTTCATATATACTGCTAATAAAATCTAAAGGTATAACGTCAAAGTGGTAATATGGCCAAAGGCTTATTTGTCCACTTTCCATATCTACATCACCACTGACGAAATCAGCAAGTATATTGAGATGATTCTCTTTTACTTTGTCTTCTTCTGTTTGCCATTCCGCTTCACGTTCTTCTTCGGTAGCTCCTTTACCTGGGAATAAATCACCATTGAACTTACCATTTAGCCAACGGAAAAATTTATAAATATCTCTATGATTTCTTAATATTTCAGGCAAATTAGAGTATCTAGCTGATAATTCTCCAATCCTATATAAATGATCCAGTAAGTTTGTATTTAGACCAGGATTTCCTTCAGAATCTTGGCGATCAAAAAGGAATTGAATAAAAATAATTCTTGCTAATAAATCATGAATAGTGTCGTCATCAAGTTCATTTTGTTGAACTTTCTGCCGAACACTTTTCAGGTTTCTCAATAGCATCTGGTCAGCGGCCTGGCTTCGTTGAAATCGCTGACTATGTTCTTGAAAAAATTGACCTGATACCAAATCAGCCCAGTGTAAATGCAGAGTTTCGGCAGCTTGTACTGAAAGAGAAGGCTGATTGAATAATTCAAGTTCCTGTCTAGAAACTTCAATTACTGGATTGATAGTATCTTCTGTTGTTGGTGGTTCTTCGTAGCATGTCCAAATTCTTAAACGGTTAGGTTCTGTTGTAATTAATGATGGTGTACGAGAAAAACTCCAAGCAAGTCTATAAGTTCTTCTCAATGTATCTTCTGATACTTCTTGTTGAAAGTCGCACACCAGAGCAATGGGTGCTTCTGTTGAGTCACCTTGAGGATTTGCAGCCAGCACTCCTATTTGCACACCATGACCATCTGAAAGCTTGCTGATAGTCCTGCCTAATTTTTCCCTAGCGATTCGTGCATAAACACTAGGCCCAGCACCAGATGGCTCCAAAATTTGTTGTGGAGTTGGCCAGTGAAGCTTTTCATGTGCTAGTTCAAGTAGTCCAGACTGTGACATTCGGTTTTTTAAGGTGCATTAAAGTGCAATTCCACATTTCAACGATCGCATTGTTATGAATTGATTGACATTGATCAACAGTACATTAGTATTACTGGCTGCTGCAACAATATTTAACTGGAGTTCACAAAATCTTTTTGAATGCGAACACAATTTCATTAAACGCAAGCGATGCTCATAACATACAACATAATATCGTGTGACTTCAGTTTTAATCAGCCAATCTAATAGTCAACTACTGATAAATCACGTCTAACCACACCGGAATCACTGGTTTACCTTCAACTAAGGAAGCGATCGCTTTTTCTCGGTCAAACTCCACAAGGGAAAGCATCAGCCCTGTTCCTCTTTTAGCAGCTTTTTCTCCTACTGCTCCCAACAACATAAAACGCTTGCCCTCACAGATTTAAACAACTCCGGCTCTTTGTCTTTCAGTGTTTTGAGCGTTTCACCACCCAAATCAAAACTCAACCCCGCAGATAATAAATATACCATCACAGCCAATTCCACGAAATTGGCTTTTGAGTAATAAATACTACGTCCAGTTCCCGTTTCACTGATAACAGGAACAATCACCCGCTTCTCTCGCCAGTACTGGAGCTGACGCGGGGTACAGCCTGTTATTTCAGCCGCTTGTTTGCTGTAAAAAATGTGTCCTGCATGAAATAATTTTACACATGGCTGTTTATAAGACAAAAATATTTTTATTAAACATACATGTTTTAAAATGCCATGAACCAAATCACTGTTCAGCGCCGTTTGGTGGCCAGTGCATCTACCCGCCAACACTTATGGAAGTTAATGGCAGAGCAAAACACGCCTCTGATTAACGAGTTACTGGAACAATTGGGACATCACCAGACCTTGAAAATTGGCGACAAAAAGCTAAAATCCCTGCTGATATCGTCAAGCAACTATGTCTGACAGTTAAAACTGACCCTCGCTACAGTGGTCAACCTTCTCGGTTTTATGCAAGTGCGTAGACGCGAAGCGGCTTGCCGAAGGCATCGCATTGGTGAATTACACCTATAAATGGTGGCTGGCTTTAATGAAGCGGTTACAGTCACAACTGAGCAGTAAAATCTACTGGCTGGAAATGCTCATAAGTGATGCTGAATTAGTCAAAATCACTGGCGCATCCTTGGATGAAATTTGCACCAAAGCAACTGAAATTTTGGATCAAATTAGCTTCAGTCGATACAATTAACACTCAACAGCCAAAGAGTAGCAAAGTCAAAAAGAGCAAAAAGTCTGCACTTTCACAGACTGATGATGTGAAGCACGCACTTCAAATAGGCGATCGCCATGTATTTAACACCTTATTTGAAACTTACCGCAATACCGAAGATATCCTGACTCGTTGTGCCATTAGCTATTTACTCAAAAATAGCTGCAAAGTCACTGATAAAGAAGAAGACTGCGAAAAATTTACTCAACGCCGACGTAAACTTGAGATTTAGATTGACCGCCTAAAATTTTCAGATACGCGTAGGCGTAGCCTGTTGTAGGCATCGCTTTTTTCAACAAGCCTCTATCAAGTTTGAGTTGAGTAAACTTCGACATATTAAGCTTTTAGTAGTTGTGCTAAAGCTTTGCTAGATTTATGGTGCGTTGAAAGGTAAGGCAGAGGTCTGCCATTGTGATAGTGTGTCTGTTTGTAGCTGTGACAAGCAATCTGTTAACAGTGACATCATTTTGTTAAACATGACATTAATCTGTTAGCAGTGACAAATAATTAGTTAATGTATATTTTCTAACAATACATTTGTTTCAAGTAAAAACCATTCAACTGAGTTTAAAGGGACGAAACCCCATCATTAATCCCCCTTCCTTTTATTAGTTGAGGAATTTTCGTTTTCCTCAGCGTCTAGCCATGCTCGAATTAACTCAAGTGCCTTCTGACTCATCGTGGTTCGATGCTTGGCACAGGCAACCTTGAATCTGGTTCTCTCAGGCTCCGGCAGAAAAACTCGGAAATTTACTGTCTTGTCTTCTTCTGACACAACTGCCCTATCAACACGAATTAGCCTCATTGTGGCATTTGGTTTGTTCAGATCAAATACGGCAGTTAGCGCAGTTGCGGCAACTGACCCAGTTGGTTTATCCTAATTTCCATAGTCTATTTGCAACATTTAGACTTCACTGCTGAATTGACTAACCAAAAAAAACACCAAAAGCCAGCGCCGAACTTTCCACGGCTGACGCTGGCTTATGGTTTCCCCATTCAAGGAGATTTTATCTATGGTAAAACCTGTGAGCGCTCAACGCGATCGCTTGGATACTTATCAACAGGCTTTAGATGACTTTGGCATTACAGAGCTACTATCACGGTTAAGCAATTTTTCCGATCCAGATTTTGATGCAGCATACTTGGTGGAGAAACAAGAGCTAGAAAACCTAGTAGCCATACTCATCCAAAGGCTAACTCATAGCCTAGAAGATAATCTAATTGCCAGTTATTTAAGTGCCATTCAGCAAGGCAAATCAGATTCACTGTTGAGCCAAATTAATGTAGAAATCCCGCCACAGTCGATTGATTTACCAAGCCATTTCCCAAACGTCGAAACACCTAGCTTTTTGTACGGCGACAAACTACGGTGGGTTTCGTCTGATGATCGCACAGATTGGGGGATTGCGATCGGGAGATTTTACAGTTTTGCACCTCATCGCTGCTGTTGGATGTGGCGCTACCTGATTTGGTTAGCTAAAGATAGCCCCAGCGTAGCCTGGACAGTTGCAGACACTGCTTGGGAAGAAGACTTGGAGCCTTTAGCATCAGAAAAAGATTTATGAAAAATGCTCGTCCTTTAACAGAGCGAGAGCAACAACTAATCCAACTCTACGCCAACTGTGAACTAGGAATGACTCCCCGACAGTTTTACTCCAAGTGGCAGGTGAATTACGAAATACTTGCCTTGATTTGTTCGCGATCGCTTCCTACGGTGCAACGCTGGTTTAGAAGAGGTCACAACTATCGGCCTCCGCTAACACTAGACTTACGTAATCTCGCTTTAATGGATTTCTTGCTAGAGCATTTTGAACAGATTCCTCCTAATCTCTTCAACAAACTTTGTTCCTCAAGTCAAACTCAGCAAGACTCTCATACAACTAACTCCCAAAGCTAGGTCAGTGAGGAAACTAGCCTCATATTTTAATCTAAATGTCAATATAATTCTGACATTTCTTTACTAGCCATTCTTAATTAGGATGGCTATTGTCTAATCCTAGTTAAAGAGGGATTTACTGTGGAATCCTCTTAAAACAACAGATTTACAGGCTTTTACAACAGAGAAATTAAAGATTAAAGTTTCTTATGCTTTCTAATCCTGGTGAACTTGTAGCAAAACTTCTAGACATAGATGAAAGAGAATTTTGGAGAGTATGCTTACCTGGAGCGCAGCTTCAAGGAAAAGACCTAAGCGGAGTAGACTGGTATGGCGGAAATATGAGCAAAGCCTGTCTAGATGGTGCAAATTTACAGAAAGCTGTTTTATTTCAATGCAAGCTGACGGAAGCATCTTTTAAAGGGGCATTACTCACAGAGGCGTGTTTCAGAGCCGCAGACTTGAGAGGAGCATTTTTTCAGGGCGCTGATTTGAGAGAAGCAGATTTTGTGAATGCAAATTTGACTAACGCCAACTTAGCAGGCGCTGATTTGAGAGGGGCAGACCTTTCTGGTGCAAAACTTAATGGGACTAACTTGTGTGGCGCAATATTGGATGGAGCAAAAATACCTGGAAAGGTTGTTAATAACCAAGGTATTACATTCAACCCAACTTGGCGAATTTACCATTGGGAAGGGCTAAGGTTTCGCTCGAAGAACGAAATAGAAATTGCAAAGGCGCTTGATGAGGCTGGTGTTCTCTTCTTACCCCTTTGCCTAACTCGGCTCAATACGCCAACAGGGAGACGTAATCTAGAACCTGACTTTTTAGTTTGCCATCACGGAAAATGGGGCCTTATGGAAGTTGATGGCCCCTACCACACTCCATTGACACGAGTAGATGAACAAGGGCGAGAACGCTTTTTTCAGCATCATGGTATCAGAGTAATTCAGCGCTTTGATGCTAAAAGCTGTGAGGATAAACCCCATGAAGTGGTTAGGGAATTTCTGCAATTAATTGAAAAAATGCACTAGTTATTCAATTCTTGGCGTTAATTAACCTGTAATTAATCAATAATCCTAACTGGGCAAAACTAAATATCTGAAATTTATAAAAATATTCTTTTCAGGTTTCAACATGAGAAAGAATTTATGCTAGGCTTTTTTCCAGCCCCTTATCCAGATGAAATTTTATACAGTATCTTGGCTCGTTACCACATTAGGAGTGGTAACACGAGTCCAAAAATAACTCTAAGGGAGCTATTTAATTCTCAAGATGTAATAGCTACTGTTGACTTACCTTCTAACCTTAATTCGTTGATTGAGAATCTACAATTTATCTCGAATTATCAAGTAGAAGATTTGATATATAAATATACCCTCTATCCTTTTTACAGTGTTTTCCTGCCACCGAAAAGAGCTAGTCAGGTGATGGAGTCTATGAAAGCAGATTTCGGAGGAGATATTCATACCAGAACCGGAATTATGGCGAGTTCGTTGAAGATGCAGAGGTATCTGCGATTTTGCCCAAAATGTTTGGAAGAAGATTTGCAAAACTATGGGGAGTCCTGCTGGCATAGACTACATCAAACACCAGGGGTTCTGGTTTGCCCAGTTCATGGTGTGACTTTGCAAGATAGCACAATTCCCATGCAAGGTTTTAACAGGCATGAATATTATGCTGCAAGCCAAGAAAACTGTCCTGTTGTATCGATACAAAAGACTTACACTCAAGAGACTTTAAAGAAGTTGCGACTGCTGGCTCAAGATATTTCATGGTTAATAAATAGTAATCTTTTCTCTAGAGAACTAGAGTGGTTTCAAAGAAAATATATAGCTTTATTGATTGAAAAAAATTTTGCAACGGCAACCGGGCGAGTAAACCAGAAGAGACTATTAGATAATTTCTTGTTCTTTTATGGTACTGAAGTGCTTGAGGCTGTTAACTCAATGGTGAATTACGAAAATGAGCAAAACTGGCTATTCACCATTTTTAGGAAGCATAGAAAGTCATTTCATCCCATCAGACATCTACTCATAATTAGATTTCTGACCAATTCTATCGAGGAATTTTTCAATACGGATTACCAGTATAAACCTTTTGGTGAGGGGCCTTGGCTGTGTCTAAATGCTGCGGTAGACCATTATCTTAAGCCAGTAATAACTAATCTTGTTGTCACTCACTGTTTGGATAATAAAAAGCCATTAGGCACTTTTTCTTGTTCCTGTGGGATGGTTTATTGCAGAACTGGCCCTGATGAAACTGATGAAGATAAGCAGCGAATTGGCAAAGTCTTGACATACGGTCAAGTCTGGGATCAAAAGCTAAAAGAACTGGTAGAAATCCAAAAATTAGGTCTACGAGAGACAGCAAGACAACTCAAGGTCGATTCCAGAACAGTAAAACGCTATACTGCCATACTTAAGCTAAAAACTTTTTGGAAATCTTCAGAGGAAAATCAGTTAGTAGACTTCGAGGAAGTTTTAGACTCTAATCTAAATTTAGCCAATGATCACAAAATCAAATACAGGGAAGTTTGGAAAGCTTTACAACAGCAGTACCCAGAAGCGTCAAAAACTACTTTGAGGGGATTAGCTAAGGGAACGTATATTTGGCTATACAGAAACGACAAAGAGTGGCTTAACAAAAATTCGCCTTCTTTAAAAGTACCTCTCCCCTGCGTCGGTAAAGTTGACTGGATAGAAAGAGACAAGCAAGTTCTCGAAAAGGTGAAAACTGCTGTGCGAACATTTCTGAGTGCAGAAAAACCCGCGAGAATCACTATTTGCAGGATAGGGAAAAGTATTGGCTTACTTGCACTACTCGAAAAACATTTGACAGGAATGCCACTGACTAAGGTTTATTTAGAATCAGTCACAGAAACTGTAGAGGATTTTCAGATTCGGCGTATTCAGTGGGCGATTAAGCGGCTTGATGATTGCGGAGAGGAAATTCAGCCTTGGAAGGTGATTAGACTGGCTGCGCTACGAGAAAATTGCTCTGAGAGAGTACAAGCGGTTCTAGAAAGTGAGCTTTATAAGCAACCGGATTATAATAAGATTAGAGAAAAATAATTAACTAATGCCGGAGCATTACCATATTTTCATCAAGACCTTGACAGAAAAATTCTAGTCTTTGATTTTTCTCTAAATCTCTAAGGTTGATGGAACTGACAATAAATGGAAACAATGCAGGTGTTTGGCTAATTACGCCTAAAGCTTGGGAATTAGAATTACTTGCTATTAAAACTGCTTCTATTAACCATGCTACCAGTCTCCTGTTATCGACTAATTGCACTGATGCTGGTTGATATATACCTTTTTCATTAGTATCTTGCAAGACTCCCCAATCTACAAAACAGCGCATTAGACGTTGAGTTGCGCGTGATACTGTTTCTCGTTCGCCTAATTGTTCTTTTATGCGTCTTTGCACAGAAGCTGCTGCAAATAAACCCTGTAATCTTATTAATCGCCCAACATTTTCTGCAACAGTCCCGAAAAATGGGTAAACAGCCATAGCCATACCCCAATGGATAACTATGTGTTGATTAGATGGGCTGATCCTTAAAAGTTCCAAAGCTTCATTTCGCAGAGGCTCTAGGTTTGTTGGCACTCCAACCCAGATTTTCAGCAGTATCGAAATGGTTTTTCTGCGGCCACTAGATTTACTTTGACTGCCAACTGAAACCTTATCTTGTAAAAATTCATTAAGTGCTGTTTGAATTTCTGAGCGTGTAGAACCAGCTAAAAGAAGGTTGGCTGTAAGTTCCAACCAATTTAATTGAATACGCTGACTAAAACCAACTTCTACCCGCCTGCTCATTTGGATCAAACTGAAACGCTAATAAATGGTACTACTAACTCTTCAACAGAAATACCACCATGAGCAACAATTTGTTTCCCTTCTTGAATAAAAGCTTGCCGACCCGGTGCTAGAAGCGGTAAATATTTTTCTGGTAATCCCAAAGGTTGCCACTCAATTGCATTGGGGAATTCACTTTTAACTTTTGCCCTCAAAATAGAATCTGAGTATATTCTTACTCTTTCTCCACGTAAATCAGCGATCGCACCTTCTCTAGGCTGTCCGATACCTGTTGCCTCAATGTTACCGTGGTCAGATGTCAGAAAAATTTTAAATTTTTGCGCCAGTAGAAGGTCTAACAAATTCGCCATCCAACCCAGTTCTGCCCATTGGCGTACTTGGTTATGCATCCCCGCAGTACCAAGTTGCATCCCATGCATGATTTTATCGACTTTATCCACCACCAAACCTACTACCCGTAATCTGGGGGATAGTTTCTGTTCTACCAACGAAACACTATCTGCTTCGCCTAGACCTTTAGCATAGGCAACTTCAGCCAGATTTAAGCCCTGATCAGTCCAAAATTGTTTCCAGAGAAATTCTTCCTTAGCTGTGGTTTCTAGGCTATTGGGAAAAAGAATTGGAGGTTTCCCTGCAAATATTGCTTGCCTAGAAACGGAAGTGATTGTAGGTAGCCATGCAAATACTGTTTCTTCGCGGAAATTTAACTGAGGACGTTGTGCAAGCAGCACATCTTTCAGGACTAACCACTGGTCTAAAGCTAGACCATCTAATACTACTAATGCTACTTTATTGGTTTTTGATGCTTCCAAATACCGTGCTAGAAAACGCGGAATTTGATGTAACATTACAGGCACAATTGGTGGCTGATTGTAAAGTGTGCCATAGCGCGAATTTATCCAGCTAAAAAAGGCATTGTCTACCTTTTCTTGCAGGGTAAGAAAGTGTTCATGAAAATCTGATATCTTCTCTTGATGCCACAAAACTATCAATTTTGCCCAAGCTTCACCAAACTTCAGCCACTCTTGGTGCTTGGCATCACTGGGAGGAATGGATGAATCTAGAGATTCTAATAAACCTTGTAAGCGTCTGTGTTGGTAAGCTTTTGGGTCAAAACTCAAACCTACTTTTATCCAAGAATTTGACTCCAAGCTTGTGGTTGTTATTTTGAGTTTGTCAGCGTCTATAGGCTGGAGATAACCTTCTAAGAAAAGATGGTTGATGTAGATGCGAATATCTTGATTGTCGAAAGGCAATTTAGTTACAGTGGCGTAAGTACCAGTTGCTTCAGAAACTTGGCTTGACTTTACTAGGTGCTGACGAACAAATTCTGGCCAAGCTTGCTGCAAAAAGGCAAAGAAAGCTTGACGATCGCAAATGATCGTTTCTAGGGGTAAGGTGGAAAATAATTGGCGATCGCGCAGAGTTTGAATGAAGCGATCGCATAAAATCTCTGGTAGTCGTTGTCCCCGATAGTGCCAACGCAAAAGAATTAGCAGTAAATCAGATGTTTGCTGGATTAAGTCGGGATCAATGTTGTAAACATAGCGTATAATAAAATCCTTAGTAGCATTTTCACCTAATTGTTCTGGCTTATGTTGTGCCTGTGCTTTATATAGTGCATCAAAATTGCTGCGGTCTAGGGAATTAACTACGCTGTAGCTGAGATGGGGAAATAAACTGCCTATATTGAAAGCAAGCTGCCGTCCTGCTTGTACTAAGTCATAGGGCAGCAAGCGTACCTCTTGTGTATCCTTGTTGACAACAACAATTAAATCTAACGCTGCACCTTGTTGTTGCTGGGGACGATATTGGGATTCGTAGATGTAGCGGAAGGCGATCGCATCTTCAAAAGGGACTATTTCAAAACCTCGTGCTTGTATTGTTTGCAGCATCTCTGCTTCCGTTAGCAAGCCGTCTGGATCTGCAACTAACGTCAGATTTGCTACCTGTGGTGTAAATTCTTTTAAAATTTGATTACGCCAGTTCACGAATAATTCTCCACGCGCATTAGCAACAAGGGTATTAATTCCGGTGTGATTTCAGATTTTTGCTGCATCGCTTTACGCCAAGTTTGTTCCTCTTGGGCCAGCTGCGTCAATCTGTAATCTCTCACTTGAGGTAGTCCAATACGTTCTATCGCACGTCGTCTTGCTGCAAAAGCGTACATATTTTTTTCACGTTCTTTCTCAAGCTGTTGGTGATGTTTCCGTAGCAGTTCCTCATAAATGCCCTTACCTTGAACTAATGCCGTTTCCCAGACTATGCCAAATGCTTTTGTTGCTTCTTCTCCACAGAGGTGTTTTTGAATCTCCACTTCCTCTGTTAATAATTGTTCCCAAATATAACGGGCTGTAGGTAAGAAAACTCGCCCATCATCATTAAGAAATAAGGGCATCATCCTTTGCTGATTCCAATCTTCGGTATAAATGGCTATTCGCCACAGTGACCAAAATCCTTGGACATCTTCTGGTAAGCCTGGGATGGAAATACAAGGGATGGGTTGCCCTTCGGCGAAAACTTGTTTCGCCATAACCATGCCTCGAATTTGAGAATCTTCTAAGGTTAAGTGTTGGGCATTGGCTGTGACTGTTGCTTGTGTTGCATTAAACACAGTGTTTTTTAACTGTTCACCTGTAGGTAAAGTTAAATTCCAAGTGTCACCTTGTTTTTCAGCTATGCCACCATGCGATCGCAAATAATTGATCGTCATCCGTTCAACCCAGTGGGGAATGGGATGATCTATTAGTTGTTGTGCGGCGGTAGGATCTAGTTCCTCGTTTGTTTGGTAAATTGCTGTACTTTCTTTGGCTACTACAAGCTGTTGTTGTACTCGACTAACAACTTCTTGGACTTTGGTATCTAAAATTTCTGGGTTGATCAGAGTTTCGATATACAAGTCGTCAAATATCAGTCCGGCTTGTGCTGAATCAAGGACATCGCCAGTTTTGTCTACACCAAATTCACTAAGAATAACTGCCAGCTTTTCTTCCAGTACCTCACGGACGCGGTATTCTACCGTGTCTTCAAACACGAAGTTCAAAGCGCGGACGGAAAAAGTTTGTCCAATTCGGTCTACCCTACCAATGCGCTGTTCCAATCGCATCGGGTTCCAGGGAATATCGTAATTAATGACTACATGGCAGAACTGTAAGTTTAATCCTTCTCCACCAGCATCAGTGGAAATTAAAATGCGAACATCTTTGGCAAAGGCTTCTTGAACTTGTTTGCGTTCCTCCATACCCATTGAACCGTTGAGACAAACTACAGAGATACCGCGCTGAGTTAAAAATTCCCGCAGCATTTTTTGGGTGGGGACAAATTCAGTAAAAATCAGAACTTTGATGTCAGGGTCGCTTTCTTCCTGTTGCAAGCGATAAATCCAGTCTAGTAACTCTTCCGCCTTGGGGTCTGCACCTGCGGCTTCTGTAAGTTTGGCAGCTTCTAGTAATAATTCCACCTCGGCTTTTTCGTTTTTAAATGCTTTGAGTCGGGTTGTCAGGAGTGAATCAACCTGTTCCTGTCCGTCCATTTCTGACCATTCCTCTGCCGCAAACATGGGGAAGAGGGTTAATTGTTCTTCTGGTTCGCGCAGGACTTCTAACCGCCTTTCTAAAGTGGTGCGAATGGCATGGGTGGAAGATGTTACTAACCGTTGCATTAAAATCATTAAAAAGCCAACATAACTTTTTTTCTGTTTTAGTGCTTGGTTGTAACCTTCACGCACGTAGTCGGTAACTGCTTCGTAAAGTTCGCGGTGCTGGCGATGTTTTCCTGACCACGAAACTGGTATAAGCTGAGTTTGTCTTGGTTTAAATAAAGGTTCTCCTTGGGCGTTTATGGCACGGCGTTTTTCGGTGCGGATGACGTAAGGTTGTACCCGTTCCCGCGTGACGCTGGAGATATCGGGGAAGGCAACAGGATCTAACAGAGAAATGAGACGATAAAAAGCATCGGTTTTGCCTTGATGCGGTGTGGCAGAAAGGAGTAGAAAGTAAGGTGCAGCTTCCGATAGTCCTTGACCGAGTTTATAACGGGCAACTTGGTCGCTACTACCGCCTAAACGATGGGCTTCGTCTACTATGACTAAATCCCAAGCTGCGGCGATTAAATCTTCAAAGCGATCGCGGTTATATTCTGCTAGTTGTTCTTTTGTCCAGCCCCGGCGTTTATCCATTGGTTTTACTGAGTCCATTGGACAAACTACTTGGTTAAAAAGACTCCACGGATTTTGGTTTTCTGGGTTGCTATACAGACGCTGCAAAGTTTTGATGTCTTCGGGAAGGATAAGCTGAAATTCTTCGTTAAAATGCAGCCGCATTTCGCTTACCCACTGGCTGACTAAACCTTTGGGGGCAACTATCAGGATACGTCGCACCATTCCCCGCAGTTTCAGTTCCCGCATAATTAGCCCAGCTTCTATGGTTTTGCCCAGTCCAACTTCATCAGCTAGCAGGTAGCGAACGCTATTACTGGAAACTGCTTTTGATAATGCTTTGATTTGATGCGGTAAGGGAATAACAGCAGATTCAATTGGTGCTAGGAGTACATCTTGAGTTAGTGCATCTGCTATGCGGGCAGATGTGGCAATGTAGGCAATACCTGCTGGAGTGGTGATTCCTGCAACAGATAGGGGTTTTAGTGTGTCTGCGCGAACGCGAACTACAGTTTCTTGGTTGGGTAGCCAGATGCGATGGAAGGTATTCCCCCAAAGGGTTTGGGTTTCAATAACTTTGCATAATTGGCGATGTTCTTCACTCCACAACCAAGCACCATCCATCATGGTGCCTCTCTCGCTAAATCTTGTAAATGAGGTTTGAGATGGTACACCTCAGCTTCAAAGTCAATCAGCATATCTTTTTGGAGAGATTGACACATTACTATTACATCTTCGCTGTTAGTACCTGTCCCTGAACAAATAGCGGCAAGAGTCATTCCCGCAGGAGCATTACCCAAAAGTCCCAGAATTTTTGCAGCTTCGGGGGTAACAGTAGCTCCCAAACGCTGTTTCCAAAAAGTATCGGCGATAATTTTTAACGGACGAGAATCAAGTTCGATACGGAAGCGGTTGTGTTGTTCATCTGTTAGCACAATTGGAGGACGGCGTTTAGCATTGCGCCAAACACGGGAGACTTCCCGCAAACCAGAACCACCAAGTTCGGCAAAACCTATTAATTTCAAAGCACGAGCAATTAGTGGGTTACGGGCGGTGCTAGTTCCACCGTTCATCAGGTCTTTTTCTGATACTAGTGATGCACCTGCATTAACCATAATTGTACAATGTGGTACTAGTTCGATTTGTGCAACTGTGCGTTGGTCTGTGTAGTCCTGGTGAATAATTAGGTTGATCAAAGCTTCGCGGACAGCAATATAGTCAGCAGAACCGGTGGGTGTCTGGAGATTATCTGTAGATAACCCTTCAATAGGGTTGTGCTGGGTAATAAAATCAATAGCTTTCCGCAGTGATTGGAGTAAGTTTTCAGTTAATTCTTCTCGTTTATCCCAACGTCCTTCAGTTGTTAATCTTGCGCGTAAGTCGAGAATTTCCCGTCCTATTTTGCGGTGAATTTCTTTACCATTGCCAAATAGCAGCGTTAACTGGTGCAAATCGTCGGGTGTAACTTCTCCCCTTCCATCAAGTAAAGTTTGGCGAATTACTTCTATTGGGTTGTTCCAGTCAATTTCTATTCCCTGCTCATTTAAGATTTCTAAGTTAAGCTTTGCCTTTAAAATCTTGCTGTACCAGTGCAGAGTTTGCTGGTCTAATTCCGTCCAACCCACGTTCCGGGAAACGTTTGTTTTACCTGTAATAATAAGTTCTTGCCGTTCTTTCCAAGCCTCTAAAAAGCTTCTGCCATCATTTAGTGTTATCGCCTCAATCGGCACAGGTTCACCTTGCAGTACTCGCAACAAATCATCTGGTATTGGTGGTTCTGTTGGTGGACTGACAGCAGCCAAGGATTTATACGTAAGTTTTTCTGTAGCAACTTTATCTATCAGGTAAATACTTTGGGCAGCGCGATCGCGTTCTAAACCCCACACCAACATCGGGTAAAGTAAAAGTGCGCCCTCTTTTGTACCAACATATAACCTTTTTTCATCTGAAAACCACTCACAAATAGCAATCTCCTCTGGCATAGGTTCGCTTTGTTCCCCCATCAGCAGCAGCCGAACCATGTGCATAACCCGGCGAATTGGCTTTTGAGTATCAACTAAAAATAGAGGTAACTCGCATAGGCTAAGAATTCCTTGTAGTAATTCTTCGAGTGTTGTAAGTGGGTCTTGTGAATTTAAAATTGTAGTGGCACTGGTTTCATTTAAGCCTCTTAAGTCGTGACCAACATCGTTTCTCAGGTTTAGTAATTTTTCTAATTTACCTTTGGCGATACTCTTTTTATTCTGAACGCACTGGGAAAATAGAAGCTGTAACGGATGGCGAGTACTAAGGCTAGAAATTGCTTGGACAACACTGAGAAAGTGACCAAAAGCTAAATTGCCACGAAATTCTGTTAAAGCCGGAGGTGGTGAAACTGTTGTATCTTCTCGTGCGGCAAAGGATGCTATGGCTAACGCACAGAGGTAACGGGTAGTAACTTCAGCACAACGGAGAATTTGGTCTAATTTTTCTGCTTGAGAACGGGTACGGTAGATGTTGGCATAAGCGTAAGCGATAGGCTGGGGGTAAGTTTGCAGTACTTGGGTGAGCATAGATAATAAGGTTTTACCCGGAAAATACTGCTACATATTATACGAATATACCTCGTAATTAGGGTGGAGCAGACACATATAATGTAGTATTTTTTACTATTTATTTGCATTTATCCATGAAAGGGCAGGTAATACCCACCGAATAAGAGATATGATTTCTCTGCAATAACTTACAACCCAGAATCCAAAATTATCTTATTCCTCTAATCTGTTAAGAGCGTTGTCATACAACATAATTAATTTTTGGTCTTCTTGCAGTACAGTTTCTGGTATTTTCTTGGCTACATCAACAATTAGTTGATAATTTCGCTCCTGCCATGCTTTTTTAAAACCTACACGTACAGCTTCTAAACGAAATACTTTGAGTTTCTTTTGCTTACTTTGACGATATTCCTCGAATTCTTTGAGTAAAGCTTTTTCACGTAACTTTTCTAAATCTATTGCTCTGTTTGGGTCAGGGACATACCATCTATCTTTGGCAGCACTGATAAGAGTCAGGTGATCTGTTTCCAACCCATTTCCTGAAAGTACGGCATTTTCTTCGATTTTGTTGATTGTATCGCGGTGGAGAGATGAAAGTTTTAACCAAGAGACAATTTGGTTAGGAATTGCGTCTTTCCCTTCGTAAAGGATAAAGTTTTGTTTGAGAATTTCGGATAATTCTAAGCGTTGTTCTGCTTTCGACCATGCGGCTGTTACTTGCATGAACTGGGGCTGAATTTCTTGGAAAGTTTGGGGTTTTTTAATAAGTTGTTGTTTTAGCCACTGAACGGCAGTTTCTTCATTAATGATAACTAGTTCTAGTTGAAGAATTTCTTTTACTGTCATGCGTTTTTTATCGTACTCCGCTATTTGTTCTTGCAGAAAGTACATTTCATCACGTTCATTAAAACGCTGTGTAAGTCCAGCGTAAAATTCAGAAGCGGAAAGGGGAACAGTAAAACCGCGTTGTATATGGAAGGCTACCATGCGGTCAAATAATAAATAATTTTGGCGTTCAGCGATGGTTTCAGCTATTCCGTTTTTAGCGACGAATACAGGGAGTTGTTGTAAATGGTTACGGATAAATTCCCAACAAGCTTCTTCTGTTCCAGCTTCTAGTTGGAAGCTTTCTTCTAGTGCAGTAGTAGGTTTATAGGCAGAAATAATTAAATCTTGTTTTACTGCATTACTGTTATTTACTTGCTTAAAAGTACCTTGCTGTTTATCTAAAGTACGTACATCTGCAATTACAAAACCTGCTTGTTGTAGAGATTCTTGAATAATATTCCATACATTATTTTTTGAATTGTGAAATTCAACAGTTAGCCAACGTCCAGGTTTTAATAAACGATAGTACTCAAGAAAACATTGAAACATCAGTATTTGATAATCTCCAAGGCTTTTTCCTTGGATTTTATTTTCAATGGCTTCTGCTTTATTATTTGTAAAAACTTTCAGCCATGCTTCTAATAAAAAATTTAACTCTGAATACATTAAATTCCCTCCAAATGGAGGATCTGTAAAAATATAGTCAACAGAGTTATCAGGAATATTTTTAATTTTAGAACTAGATGAGTTATTAATTAAGCAGTTACTATAAGTTTGTAATCTTAAAGAACGAGAAAATGTAGATAAACGGTTTTCTAATGCAAATATTGCTCGTTTCTCAGCAGATAAACTGGAGATATAAAGAGTACCTGCTAACCCCGGAATAAAAGGGCCACCTCCTCCCTTAAAATAGTGGCTTACTTGGACTCGTGACATTTTAGATATATCAGATGCAACTGCTGTCAATAGTGCTAAATATCTAGAATTTTTAACTAATTGATAGAAGAGAGCAGCTGTAATTAAATTACGGCTACTATAAAAATGATGTACGTGAGTGATACCATGTGATATTTTAGGTTGTTCAGTATTATATCCATCAGGAATTTTATTAACTGGATATGTATTAGTAAAATTGGTATTTTTAATGTGTTCTATATTTGCCAAATCATAAACATCTGGTATTTTATCAAACCGTTTATTACCGTATATATAATTAATAATAACTGGTACTTGTTTAGCCTGTTTAATAGGTTCATTAATAATGGAATCAAAACTATTTGACCATGCTCTTTCAAGGTGACGTTTTGTTACCTGAGCCTTACAATGAGGGCAGGAAAAATTATCTAAAACTTTGCCAGCTACTTTATCTATAGCTGCTTCCCAGTAAATTATTTCTCCTGTACATTCAGGACAAATAAAAACATCAGACCATACTGTATAGTTAATTTTACCAAAAGGCAAACATGACTTATTAAGTTCAGATTTTGGGTTGGCAGATTTAAGAAGTGAAACTGCCATTTCTATGTTTGCAAAATTCGGATTGTGTAGAGTCAAATACATCCATCCGCATTGTTTTTCTAGTTCTGCTAAGATTTGCTTTGCTTGTATTTCAAATTCCACCAAGTCAACAGGTGTATTATAGTTATAAGCAATAAAAGTAGCTACTGGTGAAATATCATTTAAAATTGCGCGTCGTGTACCTATTTTAGAAAAAACTTTCCCATCAGTATCCAAAATATTGCCATTACCCAGTACCTTATAACCCAAAGATTCAATTATTGCGGTATCTCCAGATAACTGGGCTGCCACACCTGTCATTCCAGAACCACAAAAACCGTCGAAAATAAGATCGCCAGGTTCAGTATAATGTAACACATAGCGCATAATGGCTTTGTGTGGTACTTTCGTAACGTATGAGTGCGTATTATAAATTGGATCGTTTCTTCCTTCACTTACATCTGCGGCAAAAGGTTCACGGTGATAACGATCAGCTTCAACTACTGAATTATTTTGTTTTATTTCTAGATTCCAAGAATTAATAAAATCTTCAATAAACGGATTAGGACAGGCAGTATAGTAAGGTGGATCAGAAAGTGCCAAAATATCTTCATCTTCACCAATAGGAAATCCCTCTATCTGGCGAAATTCTGGGTCTTGTAATTTCTCTCGCAACTTTTCTGTAAAATAAGCTCGGCGTGCCTCATCACTTTCAAAAGTCATACCAAGGCACTCAACTGCACCTTTTTCTTCAGAATTTGTATTAAGTTGAATATCTAGTGGTAATTGCTGTCCTTCCATTTGATGACTCTGCTTTGGTTTATATTGTCTTCTCTCAAGCACTCCCAATTCCTAGAGAAAATTCTCTCAGAATAAACTCCCCCTACCAGGAAGCTAGAAGGGAGTTAAGCCTGGGGTTATTTTATTCAACAACAATCCTGACCTTACTTAAATCCTTACCTCTTGCAAGGTCGCCAAGATAATCATCAAAACGCTTCTTCATTTCTTGTACAGTACAAGGTGAACCACCTGCAAGTAAAACTTTTTGTAAGTCTTGCGTGTTCACTACCACTTTCGCCAAACCGGAAAGGACTTCCTTAACCGCATGAATAAACTCCTTTGTCAATGGATTAGGTAGAATCCGTGATGCCAAAAACTCATCAACTAACCGTCTTTGCTCAGTTTTGAGCAAATTCAAATTTTCTCGCGTTGTCGGGTCTTCTAAATTTGCCAGTAGTGTCTGCGTCCAGTTAGCCAAAATTTGGTCTAGCTCTGTTTCAATCTCCCCTAACCCACTGCTAGCAGGTATGTCTATTGCCTCAGTTGCTGGTTTAAACTGACAGTGGGGACAAATCGCTGTGGCTTGCAATTCCTGTTCAGTCAATACTGCACAAGTTTTCAAACTTGCCAGATTATTTTGCCAATCTCGGAACTGACTAGCCGGCATTAAATCTATTGTCGTCAATTTCTGTAAACTTTGCGATCGCACATCCTGAAGCAATTGTACTTTGAGCCTGTCTTCATTTACACCCAATCGCGCACTGGTATGCAATGCCATGTAATTTTGGATGTAATTCTGCTTCAGGTCTGTTAGTTTTTGCAAGCTTTGCTGGCGAAAACTAACCCCAGAACGCTTCTGGGAATTTAAGATATCTGTCAGAATTTCTCCCTGTATCTGTCGCATTTTAGCTAACCAAGGATGTTCACTCGGTAACACTGCCTCGGCTATTGTCAGGTAAGATGCAATTGCTCCCAAATTAGTGAGTAAATCTTGCAGTGCGGTAATTTCTGCCAGGGTTTGCAAACCACTACGGTGTGTAGTGATTTCTTGCTCTTGATAGCGGAAGTTTTTCAGCTTACCTGGAGTAGTAAAAGATTGCAGTGACTCCAGAAAAGTTTTAGTTCGGTCTAAATTAGAGCGATATTCATTCTGTAATACATCAGTTAAAAGATTCCGTCCCCAGAAAATTAACCCAGTTTGTAATTTCTGCCGTGCTAATACAATTTGATTAACTGTTTCAGTAACAGCTTTCTGCAATTCTTGAACTGCTTCATCTTTACCCTGAGTTATCAACTGAGCCATTCCTGGTGTCAGTCCCAATAGCTCAAATAATGCTCTCAGTGCAGGTAAATTCCAATCTTTCGGTTGTTCAAGGTGCTTAAAGTTAATTAGTTCCTCAACAGAAGTAGTTACCAAAGTATCCAAATTATTAGCATCAAACTTATTCCCTGGAACTGCTAATACTATATCCCCGTTGTAAACTAATGCCGCAGACAAAACCACAACCCACTCCCGTTCTAGGCGATATTGACCAGGAGCCATATACTCCACACCCAATACATCCTGAATAATTTCTACACGGTTGAGAACTTGACCAGAACCCTTTTGCTGTAGAAGAGACAAAATATATTTGGCATATTTGGAGCTATGAACGTCGAGTCTATCGCCATCAAGTAATTCTAAAGCATCAAGAACTGCGATCGCTTGCTGGGTTTTGCTGCTACCCTTAATAAAACGCAATGCGTCCTGTGCAGCTTGGCTTCTGTTCGCACTGGTAATCAGCACATTAAAAGTAGGATATTCTGGTGCTTGATCGGTAAAATGACCAGCCAAACAGCCAGAACTAATTGTATTGAGAAGATCGCGTACATTTGCACGCGCACCACTCGCTGTTTTAACACCCTTCATCCATTCCAAAAAGTATTTAGTTTTTCCTTGGTGAGTAACTTCAAAGGCTGTTGTTATATGTTCTTGCAGCCAATTAACCAAATTACGTAGAAAGCCTTTTGCTTTATCTTCATAACTTCTCTTCGCTTGTCCCGATGAAGTTGAACCTAACTCTAATGCAGCAGCATACTTGTTCAAATTCTGTCGAAAGGTATCATCAGGCTTTGCTAATTCAAAGAAAACCTCGTCAGCATTTTTTTCTTTTTTATAAGATGGCGGTGGCGGGTCAAAAGGTGGAATAAAGTACAGATAAAAATCTCTTGATGGAGTTGCGGTAGAACGTTCATTTGGCGCACCAAAAAACAAATAGCCTTGGCGAGTAGCTTTTTTGGTTGTCCACTCTAACTCATGCTCCCAAATGCGATAACCAGTGACATAAGTTTGGTCTGTGCATTCCAGCACCTGCTGGAGTGCTAAAAAATAATATTTGTCTAACTGTGAACTATCCAGACTCTCAGATCGCTTCTCAATCAAAGCATCATAATCATCTGTTTTCTTTAAATCAATATAATATTGACGATTATTAGTGTTAGAAGAAATAAACTGCCCACTGACCGTTTTATAAATTTCCCGTAATACCGTTTCAATTTGGGAGAGCAAATCATCCGCAGGCTCACCCCCTAACTCTGCTACTACTGGGTCATAGAGACATAAACTATCTCTTAACTCATCTGGTGTTGCACCCAAAGGTGAGTAAATATCTCCTACAGTTAAACGATGTACTGATAGCGCGGCGATAATTCGCAATGCTATTGGTTTATAAATAGGACGAGTCAAAGCTTGCTGAATGCGTCCTTCTAGCACCTGGGAACAATCAATCACTGCGCGAATATCGGGAACTGCGCGGAAGGAAGGGTTTTCTTTGAGGGTATCCCAGTAGCTATCGTAAGCAATTAAACCCGGTGCATCTTGCGGCATATTTTGGTTGACCAATTTCCGCATCGTCAGAGACAGAGTTTTCAGCACTTCTCGCTTTTCAGCAACAGTAATTCGCTCAAATGTATCAATATAATCCGGGTGGATGGGAAACAGCCTGACAAATTCATCCATCCGCTCGTTCATATTGCCGTAGAACTTTGCGAAAGGAGTTAAATGCTCTCGAATTTTTGTTAGTTGGTCTGCGGTTTTCTTTAACAGACGTTCTGCAACTACATATTTAATATCTCTACGAGCAATTAATATTTGCTCAAAACGGTCTTTAACTCGGCGAATTGCATCAGCTACAAATCCAAAACGAGGATTATCAAATAAAGTTTCTTGCAAACCTGCAATAATGCGAAACCTTAAGTCTTTGCAAACTTCGCCCAATTCTCGCAAAAAAGAGAGGTCGAGAATTAACGCTTGGTCTTTGCGACTGCGTAAATAGTCTAGGAGTTCATCCACCACAAACAGCAAACCTTGCTCAGGAAACTGCTCCTGAAAAAGCGCCATCATATCTTCAAATGCACCTTTATGATTAGAGATTGTATCCCTTGGGGGAAACTGAAATTCAATCCCCCAATTTAAGAGTGCTGCTTCTAGCTGGGAACAGACAACTTCTCGCAAATCCATTGTTGTCGAACCCAGTTCTATGCGAATCACCTTGAACTTACCAGCAATAGGACGCGCACTTTCAGCAACTTGAGGATTTTGCAGATAGCTAGAAAGTTCTGTATATTCTGCGATCGCACTTATCACCGACATTAAATGCGACTTGCCAGTACCGTAATTTCCTACAACCAGAATACCTTTATTATCAGCAGGCTGCTCAAATTGCAAATTCGGAAAAACTACAGATGCTAGACGATCTGCCATCTCTTGAGAAATTACATAAGTGGAAACCAGTCGCTGTGCCTCAGCTAATTCACTAGCATCCTGTAATTGAATTACAGTCTCAATCGGCTCAAATTGAATTAACTCACCGTATTTCATAGCACCATTTTTACTCTAGTTATTAGCTTTAGCTGGCTTCCATCTGTTCGAGGTTAACGATTAAAAAATCCTTTACAGGATAACAACGGTACTCAGGATGTGCTGATTCAGCATAAATTAAGTTATTGTTCTTAATATTACCGTGCCATCTAGCCACAATGGTACGATTGCGGGCTAATTTCTGGAGACACTGTAATGGGTCAAGCTTGAGAGAAGTATCAAACAGAATCTCCAAGTGTTCTAAAAAAATTACCTTATTATCAGGATTCCCAATTATTTTTCTTAATAACTCTTCTGCTTTTAAAGAACGCTGCCCTTGTGTCAACTCTAGTAACTCTCGACTTAATTCTAAGTTGACATTTATGTATCTATTGTTACCGAATTCGGCAATTTTTTGAAAGTTGATTTTTTGAGTGCGATCGCTTTGCCTGCCGCAGGCATCACATGGAACTATAATCAGCCGATAGTACAATTCTGCGGCTTGGGGAAAGTAGCTGCTAATTTTTGTGGATATTAATTCATATTCAGCAATATTTGGTTGTTCAGGCTGCGTGTTCACCTCAGACGATAACTTTGCGGATGAAGAAGAATTTTCATTTGTTTCCCTGTCTTCCTGATCCTGAGTTTCTGTGTCTGCCATTTGAAAGGCAGTTGACTCTGCTGCGTCATCTGTTGCTTGATAACGTTCGTCGCAAATTTCCTGATATGCACAAAAGCCGCAATTAGTGTGGGAAGAATTAGCCAGGAAATTTCCATCCAAAATCTGTTGAACTAAAATTTCTGCCTCTTGACCAGTGTTTTGCAATTCCTCAGTGCTAAATGAGTGCAAATAATCATGCCGCAGGTAAGCTATGTGAGCATTAGTGCTTCCTGTTGCTTGTGCATAAGCCCAAAGCTGAAAGCGGTGATGTTGTGGGTCTATTTCTTGGTCAGTTTTGAAATCTAGAACCCAGTCTTCTCCTAATAAATCAACAATACCGTTAAAGGTCAAGCGCCCAATATTCAAATTTACAGGCAACTCCCACTGCCCTTTTTGAAACAAGGCAAAATCTGCCACCCGATCGAATCGCTGTGCTAGCTGCAAAGCCTCATCAACATATTCTTTTGCCAAACTAACGTCAAATCCTGCTAATGTTTCTAAGTCGCGGATATCCCGTTCCAAAGCCAAGTGTGCCAAAGTTCCGACTCGCCTTGCCCTTCCAACGCCTGAGCCAATCCCTGGATGACCTTGTATAAACCGATAAGCAAACCGTTTAGGACATAGGGCATACTCACTTAAAGCAGTGACAGGTAATTCACATAAACCTGCTCCGACAGAATTGATTAGTAAACTATGAGGTTCTGGTGGTAAAGGTGGTTCTGGTGGCACTGGAGGTTGTGCTAATTCTAGATCAAAAGGAATAGTATTTATAGAAATTCCCGCAGCAGCTAAACCAAGTTCTAGCTTATTTAAACTACCTCTAGATTCATGGGTTGCAGTCAGAATTAGTTGATCTCGCGCACGGGTTAAAGCTACATACAGTAACCGCAAAGCCTCTGCTTCTTCCCTCTGTTTCCGCAAATGCTCCAAACAGACGTATAGCACAGGCTTTTGAGTTTCACCTTGCTCGTCCTCTAGCTTCAAAGCAACACCGTATGTGGGGTCAAAGTAAACTGTTTCGCTGGGATGGGATTGGGAACGAGCTAAATCAGGAATAACTACTACTGACCACTCCAAGCCTTTAGCAGCATGAATACTCATTAAAGCCACTGCATCATTAGCTGATAAAGGTAAACGGGGTATTTTTATTTCTGCTGCTGCTAACCGCTTAAGACGACGGACTGCGGCAAACACATCACTACTGCCATGTTCTAACTGCTGTACTAATTCTACAAAACCTCGCCAGTCAGCTTCTCGCCGTGCTGCACCCGGTAAGTTAGTAATGACAGCAGTGTAACCAGTTAGATGATTTGCTAGTTGCAGAAGGCGAGTTGGGGGTTCTAAATTGCGATCGCGCAACAGTTGACCCAATACTTGTACTGGTCGCTGCAATTCAGGAATATCAGATGATTTTAGTTTTTGCCACCAGTTAGTTTTCGATTCTTCATCATTTTCTGTGGTCTTATTTTCCTCTTGGCTTTGAATGAAAGTAAACAGGACTCTATCACTAACTGCAAAAAACGGACTACGCAGCACTGCCACTAAAGCTAAATCGTCACTGGGATCAGCCAAAAAACGCAACAATGCCCAACCATCTTTAGCTTCCCTTGTGGCCAGTAAATTACCACCGCCAGCCAAAGCGACAGGAATTCCCACACTTTCCAAAGCTTCGCCGTAAACTTCCAACGGTTCCCATGTGCGAGACAATATTGCAATATCCCCAGGCAGCATTGGACGCAGCATCTGAGTTTTTTTATCGTAAACCGGAGTTTGGTCATCTAGCATTTGTTTGAGTAGTTCCGCTATATGACAAGCTTCTACTCTTAAACGCTGAGGTTTATTGATGTCTGACTCGGCTTGTACTGTATAAACTTGTACTGGTGGGTAAGAATTAGGGCAGTCTGCGCGATGAGCATCTAAATTTTGGTGTATATTACCTAACAATGGGGCAAATATATTATTGATATCATCCACCAGTAGTTTGTGAGTGCGGAAGCTAGTGGTTAAAATCTCTTCATTTCCACCACAACTGGTAATGCGATCGCGCCAACTATGAAATACTTCAACATCAGCACGGCGAAACCCATAAATTGATTGTTTAGCATCCCCGACTATAGTCAGTAAAGTATTTTGCGTGAGTAATTGTAATATCTCCGACTGAACAGGGTTAGTATCTTGAAATTCATCGACTAAGAAAGCCTGCCACCGTTGAGCATAATAAAACTGTACTTGCTCATCTTGTAAAGCTCGCAGTGCGCCAACTTCCAAATCTGCAAAGTCCAAAACACGAGAACGGTGTTTCTCTTGATTGATATGTTTTTGTACTAAACTAAACGCTTCTTGCAGTGCTGGTAGCATAGTCTTTAACTGCTCATCAGCCACACCAAATTCTAGAGTTACTAAACCATCTTTAAGAGATTTTTGGACTAAATCTCGCAGTTCACTGATAGTTTTTTTAACAATTTCTAAGACTCCCTCCGGCCAATTCTTTTTACTACCAAAATTAATTTTGAGTCCTGCTATCACCGATAACGATTCTGTAATATTTTCTCCCGACTCTACAGCATTCATTGCTTGCAAAGCTGGTTGACGGCTTTCTACTTCCAAGCGATCGCTTGCTTGTCCTACATAAGTTTGTAAAGTGATGCGTGCTTGTTTCCAAGTTGGATGCTGCAACAACTCACGAAGAGCTTTTTCTTGTAACTCCTCTGCCAACTGCTGCCATTTTTCAGTACCCTGTGCTAGAGCTTTCTCAGCAGCAATTGGGTCTTTCAGCAATGTCTGCAAAGTTTGGGACATCAAAGAATAAGGAATTTTTTCGTAAAGCTCTACAGGTAAAGAATCCAATGCTTCATCTAACCACTGGCTAACCCAAAGAATTCCCTCTAGTTTATCTAAAACTGTAAAATCAGGTGGCACATCCGCAGCTTGGGGATGTTCCCGACAGATTCGCATTGCTAAAGCGTGGATAGTACTAATTTGAGCCGCCTCAAGTTCTGCCAATAAGTCAGAACGTTCTGGTAATTCCTGACTAACCAAAAGACGAATGCGCGATCGCAACTCCGCAGCCGCTTTTTCTGTATATGTAACTGCAACAATCTCTAAAGGTGAAAACTCACGCACCCGCAGATGATACAAGTAGCGTTCCGCAAGCATATAGGTTTTACCAGTCCCCGCGCCTGCTATGACTGCAACATTACCATTGGCATAGGCTGCTCTTTGTTGTTGTTCAGTCAAACTCATAGGTTAATTCCTTTGCGGCTTTGGCGAGAACCTTTACGACAAACTAAGTCGTAAGGACAATACTGACAGGCATTTTGATCGACATCCGGTTCAACTGCGTAATATCCTGTGTGCAAGAAAGTTTTGATTTTTTGAGCGATCGCTTCTAATGTTTCTTGGCTGGGTTGTTTATTAGAAAGCTTTTTGCCCTTGGTTACAGAGTAATAATAAGCTTCATGTACTGTTTCCCCAGGAAACAAAGTTGTACTAGCAAAGTGAATATATAGAGGGAGTTGAATATCTACATTAGTTTTACCAGATTCATCTTTGATACCCGGTGGTGCTTGGGAACTAGTTTTGTAATCTAATAAAACTAAACCTTGAGGAGTGCGGTCTATTCTATCAATTATACCTTTAATATTTAAGCCATACCATTCTCCAGTAAACTCTTTTTCTACATGGAAAAACTCTGCCTCTGGTTGACAAAAATCAGGTTGCACACAGGCACGTTCTAAAACTTTTAAATGTTCTACTCTCCGGGCTTCCCAGGCTGACAATACAGGTAACTGTAAGTCTTGTTCTGCTTGCACAAAAGCATTTTGTAAATTCTTTGTAATTTTGGTTAAATCTGAACTATTTAATAAAGCTAGTTCCAAGCTACGGTGATAGAGAGAACCTCTTAATCCTGCACTTAATTCTTCTTCTGCTTCTTCCAAGTCTGCCAATTTTAAAACTTTATTAGCAAACCATTTAAAGGGACATTGACCTAAAGCAGTTAGCTGCGATGCACTAAATACTCGTCTATCCGGGTCTAATGGCAAACCAATGACTCCATCGTACTCATCATAAGGGTTTGCTCCTTCTCTTCGTTTTTCCACATTCCAAGCATGAACTGCCTGTGGTAAAACATCATCGTCTGGTAAAGTCTCACGTCGGAGATAAATTTGTCGTGCCTCTTCCAAACTAGCAATCGGTAAAGGTAGCGGTTGCACAACTTCCAGTTTTAATCGTGACAGGTAAGGACTGGGTAAAGTGACTTCTTTACCAACCATCTGCGGGTAAGAAAAAGTCAAGCTTAGGGTAGGAGTTTGTAGTAAAGCGTAGAATGAAATTACCTCTCTTCGGGCTGCTTGTGCCGCATCCTCAAACTCAAACCCCTGTTGGCGCAGTAGCTTACGTTCAAAGAAATCCAATACTGGGTCATCTTGTACTGGTGCTGGTAAAATGCCTTCAACTGTACCCAAAACAAAAACGTGCTGAAATTTGGCTCCAAATAATGACAGGGGTGTATGTAATTCCACTCCCCCTCTACCGGGTTGGGCAGGCACAGTTATCAGTGTTAAACTGCCTATCACATCCGCAGCAAATTCTCCTAAACTGATGACTTCCTCTTCAGGTTTCGACAAGTCCACCAGCACTTCTTGAAATTCATAATAAGCAACAATCTCCCTAGCCCAACGTCCTGCACCTTGGCGCAAGTTAAATTTATTCAATACATCTTGCATCCGTTCTACCCAATTAGCGCGACTATCTTCGTGCGGCGAATCAAGCAGGGACAGGTTAACGCCCAAATTTTGCCATGCCAAAAGGTCAGATGGATGCTGTTTACGGGCTTCTTGCAAAACTGGAGCAGATATAGCAGAACACAAAGGATGCCTCAGCAATCTGGCAGTTGACTCAAAGGGAAATTTTTCTTGGATAACCTCCAATAGCAACTGTACCCAAGCTCCCAACCTAGTGGCGTTCAAGGGTACTCCATACAGAGCGCGTACTGGTAATTTGTACTCGTAAGCTACATCTAAAACTGTTGGCCCATAAAGTGTATCATCCCTAGCTACAAGCACAATTTCATTTGCTGGCGTTCCTTGGCTGAGAAGATTTTTTACCTGGGCTAACGCGCCACGTACCTCTGATTCCAAGTGTGGATAAATGTAGGCTTTGACATCAGGAGGAACTATTGTTGTATTAAGGAAACAATTTTGCAGTTGCTCACCTAATGAAAGAGTAGTTTCTTCCAAGGCTTGTACTTCCCAGCCCTGCTGCTGTAACCATTCCACAGCTTTTTTAGGATCTACAAAGTTGCTAGACTCTGGACAAGGCAATACCATCACACTGTCATCATCTGCGATCGCATTTAAAAAGTTAAGTTGGTCAATGCGGGGATGAAAGTAGCCATAAATCAGAACTGGTTTATGTTTAGTAATAGCACCGCTAGCCTGCCACAGAACTTCAGCAGGATCTATCATGCCCCTTTCTCTGAGCAAACTTACGTATGTTTGAGCTAAAAGAGCTAGTTTTTGGGTACGATTACTACTAACAGCAGCAAGTGATTCTGGATTGATTCCGGCACGCAATATAGCTTTGACGGCAGAAGACAGAGCGCGTGTAGTTCCTTCAACATCAGATGTTTGAATAACTGTAGCTACTGCTGTATGCAGCAAGCGTAATGCGATTAGTATTGGTGCAACTCGAATACCTGCTTTTAGCAGACTTTGTTTTCCCAAAGTTTCTAAGCTTTGGTGTGGTACTTTTAATGCTCGTGCTGCAAGTGAAGTTGGGGTAATTACCTTAACAGAGGGATACTTAGCTAACTGCTGGATTAAATAGCTATGAGGTAGGCTGAAGTCAAAAAGTCGCTTCATTTAATTGTGGTTGCCAATTTTTGAGGTTTAGTTTTGGCTTCCCTATCATGAAAGTCCATCTTCCTTGAGTTATAACCTCAGTACTCATAACTGTCTATACATCTCATACTGAATCATGAGATGCGATCGCTTAATCTGGCGATCGTGATTCTGATTTGCGTATATTGCACACTATGGAAACAAAATTGTGCCTGTACAAATGCTGCGATCGCAGCTTTGTGTGAACCAGATGGCTATAATTTACAGTTTTACAAGGACTTTAAAGATTGTCGGCAGTTTAATAGCTGCAAATATACATTAGATTTTATTTAATGTTGTTACTTTTTAAAATTCCTGAGTTCGTGAAGACATTCGCTGTAATGTTAGCAGAGAGTGGACGCAGAAATAAAATGTCAAACCCAATCTGAGACGGCTATGGAGTACTTATATCCTTCAGAAGTTGGCGGTAGTCAGCGTATCCTAATCTCTTAGCAAGACTGATCGCATAAAGCTTGGCTCTTTCGATTTTCTGAGTCTCTATTGCTTCTGCCAGTTTTTCAGTCAAGATTAATGTGGATTCTTGATCGAGCTTTTCTTTCTGAGCTATAGCTAAAAGTTTTTGAGATTCCGCTTGCGTGTCTTCAGCCTCCTAATTGAAAAACAATTCCAGCATCACTCTGACTCCCGTAGGGAGTAGTTCTGAGCATTATAAAACCACACCATTCCTTGCTGCATGAAGGCGGTGTGAGAGGATTAGAAAAACCATTAAAACCATTAAGTTGTACTCCGTTTTGCTGGATGGAAGTTGTATCTTGGAATGCGGTGTTTGAGCCATCAGTCAGCGTTGGTGCAGAGCTAGTTTCAGAGTCAGCGATCACTGTGCCTATTCCCACAAAAGAGCATAAATAAATCACTACCATTGATCCCAGTTTTCCAAGGATATATTTATTCATAGTTGCACTTCTTCAGAAAAGGGAGTTAGGCAGGTTTTGAAATAGGCTATAAATGCTTCTGTTTTTAAAGTAAAAGCCGCAAAGATGTTTTTGCGGCTTTTACTTTAAAAGTTTAACGGCTTGCACGATCGCATAACTGAATACCGCCCGACGACGCAAAACAGGATGTACGCATTTTCGCCGCATCTCCGTCTGCAATCGGCGATAGAGAAACAACGGTATAGTAGTAAACTCCTTTGAATGTGTCGCCGTCTCCATCAAGGTTACGCAAGGTCAACGAATTGCTTGTTGCAAGCTGTTGTCCTTTCCAGGGTTTAGGGGGTAAATTCCCAACTGAACTGCGATACATTCGCCAATAAACTGTGCGACCAGACAGGTTTTTTGCCTGAACAGTTAAGTCAACAGAGGCTACAGAAACGCTCAACTGACTAGAAGGAGATTGGAAAGTAGTAGCTTGTGGTGGCGTAACTGCACCGTTGCTAGAGGTAAGCAGAGTATTTAAAGCAGGAAGTATTGTAGTAAAAAGTATACCATCTACTACTTCGTTCTGGGTAGGCAAACCAAAGTGAAGGTGAATTCCCTTGCTTACCGCACAGCTAGGATCATTAGGTTTGTCAGCAGCAACAACACCAATCTGTTCACCTGCACGAAACTGACGGTTGTTATAGATATTTTCAGAATTCCCTTGAACATGGAACAAAGTGTATTTTCTAGTACTATTAGCCTGTTGAAGCATTATTGCGTAGTGGTTAGAAGTCCCTTTTGCAACACAATTCCACACCACTTTTGAATCAATAGGCGCGAGGACTGGAGTACCTGCTGGAAGGGCAATATCAAATGCTGACTTGCCTAAACCATCGATGTGCAATGTCTGGGATACTTTAGCGGAGACTCCTGCTTTCCAAGGAAATTTGCCAAGAGTATTTACTTGTGCTTGGGCAGCAATAACACTTGTTAGAATGATCGCAGCAGAGGTTATAGTTGCATAGGTAAATTTTTGAAGTGAAAATTGCATATTTGCTCTCCCAATGTTTTGTAGATAAAGGTGTTTACTTTTTGTCTTAGCTTGATTCCCTTGACAACACCTATCAAATCACCACTGCCAAATCGTCGGGATGCAATTAACTATTTTAAGTAAAGTCCCTGAGTAATAATCCTCACACTAGTGCCACAATTGGTGTTGGCCATTCTCTAAAAAAACCGAACTTAGCAATATCGCCCCTAAGTTCGTTAAATTAGTCTTTTTTTTAAATAGGGTTATGGGAACGCAAAGAAAACGAGGCTACCTGCTGACAGAGGTTGGTGAAGAAAAAATAATTGATGCCCTCACTCAACAAGAAGTGATACTTCGTAAGTGGGCTAGTTGTTTAAAAAAGGCAACGGAAAAGATTGGTGAACCCCTCAATGACGATACAATCCGCAAGATTTTAAAAAAGCAAAGTGTTGATGAAAGGTCGATTCAGTCTGTCTTTAAAGCGTTGAAACTACGATACAACCGTGATACTGATAGTATACAAGCTTCAAAAGATATAAATATTAGAAACAGTGAAATTGCTGAAAAATGCCCATATAAAGGCTTATTTGCTTTTGAGAAGGAGGATGCACGATTTTTCTTTGGGCGTGAAAATTTTATTCAAACTTTAGTAAATGTAGTAGAAGAAAAGCCGCTAGTGGCAGTAGTTGGTAATTCGGGAATTGGTAAATCATCGGTAATTCGTGCTGGTCTTATTCCTACATTAGAGGAATCGGGAACATGGAAAATAGCAATTTTCAGACCAAATAACAATCCTTTTTACGGGCTGGCTACGGCATTAATTGAATTATTTGAACCAGAAATGGGTTCATCAGAACGAATCAAAGGAATAAAAAAATATTTAGAAGATTTTAAAAAAGAAAATTTAACATTAAAAGATATATTAGAATATAAATTAAGAAAAATTTCTTACAAAGACCGATTTTTAATAGTCATCGATCAATTTGAAGAACTTTACACACTTTCTTTAGAAAATGAAAAAAATATTTTTTTAGATCAATTATTAGAAGTAATAGAACTAGAAAGTAAGAAACGAAGACCTGACGTTATTTTAGTTATTACCTTGAGAGCAGATTTTTATGGAGATGTTTTATCTCATCCAGCTTTGGGCAAAGCTTTGCAAACATGGAAGCCAGAAAATCTCCTAGGAATGAGTCTCGATGAATTAAAAAACGCTATTGAACAACCAGCACAAGTAGCGAAATTAAAAATTCAAGATGGATTAACGCAAATTATCTTGGATGCTATAAAGAACAATCAGGGTGAATTACCCTTGCTAGAGTTTACTTTAGAAAAACTATGGGAAAAGCGTAGCAATGGTCAATTAACAATTTCTGCCTATGATGAAATCGGGGGACTAGAGAAAGCTTTAGCTAATCATGCTGAGGATGTTTATAACAAATTAGACAAAAATGAGAAAAAGCAAGCCCAATATATCTTTACTCAATTGGTACGTTTTGGAGAAAATACAGATGATACTCGCCGCCTAGCTACCTATGATGAAATTGGAGAAGAAAACTGGAAGTTAGTGACTAAATTAGCTAGCTCAGAGCGCGAACTAGAAGCTCGTTTGGTAATTACAAGCTACGATGAGTCTAAAAAACAATCGACTGTTGAGGTAGTTCATGAAGCTTTAATTAGAGGATGGAGTCGTCTGCGAAATTGGATGGAGGAAGATCGAGAATTTAGAAAATGGCAAGATCGGTTACGTACTGAAAAGGATATCTGGGAAAATAGTGATAAAGATAATGGTGCTTTGCTTCGAGGAGCATTACTAGTAGAAGCTGAAGAATGGTTTAAAAAAAGAAGTGACAGTATTACTAACCCAAAAGAAATAGAATTTATCCTAACCAGTTGTCAGTATCAAGAGCAGGAAGATATTGAAGGTATTCAAGAGTTATTGAATTTATCTCAAAAGGAATTACAGTTAAAACAACAGTTAAGCTCCTTGATAATGGCTATTAAAGCAGGAGTAAAATTACGCAATATTCGAGAGCCTGCCGAGGCATTAAAAAGAAACGTTATTGAGAGATTACAACAAGGAAGCTATGAAATTCATGAGCAAAATCAACTTATTGGGCATACCCAGGGAGTAGTTGGTATTGCTTTTAGTTCAAATGGTTCAATGATCGCTTCAGCTAGTGACGATCGCACTATTAAACTCTGGGACTTAGAAGGTCAGCTTTTAAGGACTTTGAAAGGGCATACTGGCCAAATCTATGGGGTAAGTTTTAGCCTTGATGGTCAACTTATTGCTTCTGCTAGTGGTGACTCAACCGTGAAATTATGGAAAGTTGATGGCACACTCCTGAGAACCTTACAAGGACATACTAATTGGGTACGGGGAGTAAGTTTTAGCCCCAACGGTCGAATGATTGCTTCTGCTAGTACTGACTCAACTGTGAAATTATGGAAAGTTGATGGCACACTCTTGAGAACTCTACAAGGACATACTGATTGGGTCTATGGAGTAAGTTTTAGCCCTGATGGTCAAATGATTGCCTCTTCTAGTGTTGACTCAACTGTGAAACTATGGAACGTTAATGGCACACTATTGAAAACCTTACAAGGACATACTGATTGGATCTTTGGAGTAAGTTTTAGCCCTGATAGTCAAATGATTGCTTCCGCTAGTGGTGACTCAACCGTGAAATTATGGAACATTAGTGGCACACTCTTGACAACCTTACAAGGACATACTGCTCAGGTACGGGGAGTAAGTTTTAGCCCTGATAGTCAAATGATTGCTTCTGCTAGTTTTGACAAAACAGTGAGACTATGGAAAATTGATGGCACACTCTTGACAACCTTAAAAGGACATACTAATTGGGTACGGGCAGTAAGTTTTAGCCCTGATGGTCAAATGATTGCTTCTGCTAGTGATGACTCAACCGTGAAATTATGGAACATTAGTGGCACACTCTTGACAACTCTAGAAGGACATACTGCTCACGTCTGGGGAGTAAGTTTTAGCCCTGATGGTCAAGTTATTGCTTCTGCTAGTGGTGACTCAACCGTGAAATTATGGAACATTAGTGGCACACTCTTGACAACTCTAGAAGGACATACTAATTGGGTGCGGGGAGTAAGTTTTAGCCCCAACGGTCAAATGATTGCCTCTGCTAGTACTGACAAAACTGTGAAACTATGGAACATTGATGGCATACTCTTGAGAACCCTACAAGGACATACTGATTGGGTCTATGGAGTAAGTTTTAGCACTGATGGTCAAATGATTGCTTCTGCTAGTGTTGACTCAACTGTGAAACTATGGAACGTTAATGGTACACTCTTGAGAACCCTACAAGGACATACTGATTGGGTCAATGGAGTAAGTTTTAGCCCTGATGGTCAAATGATTGCTTCTGCTAGTGCTGACAAAACTGTGAGACTATGGCTCATCGATCCTGAAGATTTAATTTTAGACCTAGATGTTAAATTAAACAATTTACTCAAAAAAGGTTGTAATTGGATTAAAAGTTATCTCAAAACTAACCCTAATATTAGTGAAAATGATCGCCATCTCTGTGACGATATTTGCTCTTTTCAATAAACGTCATAAAGATAACTAACTGATACACCAGAAAATATTTCTCCCATTGATTATTTTATCCCCCTTAGCTATCCGCTTATAAACTTCCCCAACTAGCTAATCTGACACCACCTTCTGGAAATCATGGTCATTCATGTAACGGGCGAAAAAGGCTTCATTTTGATCAACTCGGTCAGGGGCATCGGGCAATGGACGCAAGCTAAAGAAAGAGTACTACATATCGTCTAGAATATCCTAATTCTCCTAGAGCATTGTAACGACGAGCTATTTTACCGAGGAAAGGAAAAGGGCAAAGGGTTCGTGAGTCAAGGAAGTGCGATCATAAGCCTCATACCTTACAACAATAGGTTAAAACCTTTGCCTATTAAGCTTTGTGGAAGTTGTACAACTTTTTTATTTGTTTTTAGATGGTAGCATGATAAAATTGTACAACTTTATTTTTTCAAAAATCTTGAGTAGCTAACGATAGAATAGTGCTTGTAGACGCTTAAATTGTACAACTTTTTTATATGTCTACAATAAGCTGCACAAACTGCCCTTGAGTCTATTTTTACTCATATAGTTGTGTATTTTCTTTTACTTGATATTGAATGCCTTGCTCGTCTTGCACGTAGTTCTGATTTTGACATTTATATTTCTAAGTGCGAGATGTGAGTAAATAAATATTTTAATGTTGACTAAATACGCGTATTTACCGGAGAATAAATCTTACTTATATAAAATAGGGAGATAAACCTTGAGTAACACAAATTTGGCACTCAAGAAGATTACCACTGAGATTAGTGGGACAGTGTTCTCTTTGCCTTACCACGTAGCTCGCGATCGAGGATATTTTGCTGACTTAGGAATAGAGATAGAGTTTGTCAAACGCAACTATGGCGATCGCCCAGCCAATATCACACTAATTGACGATCATCGCCAGGTAAGTTCTTTCGGAGGCCCTTCTCTGTTTGAGCAAGGACAAAGCACCCTTTACCGCGCTTGTGAGTGGGGACAAGTACGCCGTACATACGATAGTTCCCGTGGTGGACAGGTGATAGCCAAGCGGGCGGCGATCGCCAGCCAAGCGATCGTTGTGCGTCCAGACTCACCCTACAACATCCCCCAAGACTTAGCTAACGTACCTGTTGGTGTGAACTTTCACCACGGTTCTCACTACATCGCTATCCAAACCCTTGAAGGCTTCTTAGCTCCAGAGGAGATTAAAATAGTACACATTGAAGGCGGTGGACAAAATAAACAATTTAACCGCTTTGTCGCTTTGCGTGATGGGCTAGTTGATGCAGTTGCAGTCATGGAACCCTGGATTACAGTCGCCGAAAAACTGGGCTACAAGATTATCGCCGAGGCTCACTATGTAGGTCTAGAAATTGCTAGTCCCGATCTAGACAAAGAAAGTTTCGAGGCTATCAATAAAGCTATTCGTCGCGCTGTTAAAGATTTACAAGCAGATCCCATCCGCTATACAAACTATCTGATTGATGACGTATCAGAAGAGATTGTCAAACTCGAACCATCAGACTTCCGGCGCAACCGCCTGCGCTACATCGACCCAGCACCATACTCGGAAACTGACTTCCACCGCACCTACAACTGGATGGTGAAGTGGGGACTCATTCAACCTGATGCAACTTTCCAGCAGATTGTTGATAACCGAGTCATTTCAGCTAATCGAACAACCGAGAAAAGTGCTGAGTGAAGAGTAAGACTAATTATTCAAGTAGTCTGATTTCAACCTGCTTGAGTAGTTATTGAATCAGGTTTGAAAGTCGGCGTTGTCTAAATTTGGGATGAATTGTCTCGCGCACAGAGAATAATAAGTTTGACATTTGATTACCTGAGATTTCATCCCTAATTCAGCAACGCCTTAAATCCAATTCCCACATTAATATTACTTGCTTGTAATTTAAATAAATCTTGAATAAGCAAATGCACACACGCAGAGACTTTTTAAAATATTCTTCTTTAGGAGTAACAACTGCTTTAGTTACACAAGCGTGTAATAACATAACGAAACCTGCTGCTAAACAAGGAACTATCAGCATTAAATTGGGGGCAGTAAGTGGTATTAACTCCATTGATGTTTGGATTCCCCAGGATTTAGGTTATTTTGATGCGGCTGGTTTGAATGCTGAAGTCATTACTTTTCAAAGTAGTGCCAAAATGAGAGATGCGCTAATTGCAGGAGAAATTGATTTCAGCGCCCAAGCACCTTTGCACGTTTATCTTTCTCGGTTGAAGGGAGTGCCGTTAAATGTCGTCGCCAATCGTCGTAATCTGGTTGATACTTCCTTAATTGTCCGTTCTGATTTACGCTCTCAAATCAAGAGTGTTACCGACCTCAAAGGTAGAAAAATTTCAGCTGGTGAAATTGGCACTTGGAGTTGGGCAGTTTTTGTCAAATATCTGCGGCAAAATGGTCTGAACGATAAAGATGTTGAGTATGTTCAAAGTACAACTGCTTCTACTTATACATTAATCAAATCTCGTCAGGTTGATGCTGCGATCGCAGGTGCGCCCGACCTCCACAAATTACTCAAAGAAGGCACAGTTTTTCAACTACTGAATGCTTTAGATCCAAATGTGCATAAGAAATATTTTGGTGCTAACGAGGCGATGACTCGTGCTTGGCTCAGTCATGAACGCGTTGCTTCCCAAAAGCCGGAAGCTATTAAAAGATTGGTGACAGTCGTAAATCGTACTTTTACATATATGCACCAAACTGCACCAGAAGACATTCTTAAAGTAGTCGGTAAACATTTTGATAGTCAAAATTTAGACGCTATCCTCACAGGTCTGAATACCGAACTAAAACGCTCAGTGCCGAAAGATGCCTCTATCAGTGAAGCTGCTTATTTAGCTGACCAAAGAGTATTCTTTGATACGGGAATTATTAAAAAAATGGTTCCTTATGCTGAAGGGGTATTTGATAAATTTGCCGGTTATCGAGCTTAAGGAGCAGCACAATATGTCAGTCCCGACGATCGCTACTCAAAATTTGAGCATTTCTTATTGGAATAAAAATAAGCGAATTGACGCGCTACAGAATGTCAGCTTGACTATTAATCGTGGTGAATTTGTTAGCCTAATTGGCCCTAGTGGTTGCGGTAAGAGTACTTTATTAAATGTGATTGCGGGTTTAATTAGTCCGGGTACAGATGTCAATGGTAGTTTCAATACCAGTGGGATCAAAGAAATTGGCTACTTGTTCCAAAAGCAAACTTTGTTACCTTGGCGGACAGTCATCGATAATGTGACAGCACCTCTAGAAATTCGTGGCATACCTCGAACTGAAAGAAGAAAAAAAGCTTTAGCCATGCTCAAAAAATATGGCTTGTCAGGATTTGAAAATAGTTTTCCCAGAGAATTGTCGGGAGGAATGCAGCAGCGTGTGTTACTAATTCGCACGCTGATTTATCAACCAGATGTGGTGTTACTTGATGAGCCTCTGAGTAGTCTAGATGCTCAAACACGCGCTCTCTTACAAGATGAATTTCTGCGATTATGGCGTGATACCGGATGCACCTTTGTTTTGGTAACTCATGACTTGGATGAAGCGATCGCCCTTTCTCAACGGGTATTTCTCCTGAGTGCGCGTCCTGGCAGAATTGTCAAAGAATTTAAGATTGATTTACCCACAGAACGATCTGCGCTCGCCATTCGTACCGATCCCAGATTTCAGCAAATCCAGCGTGAGATGTGGTCAGAGTTAACCACACAAGTATTACAACAACAAGACCGAGGATTCGCACTTTTTAAAACATAAAATGAAAACTACCTGGCGTAAAATTTTAACTCTCAAACAATTCACGCTCTCTGCTACTAATAAAAAGCCAAAAACACCCAGTTTTCAACCCCATCAAATCCAAGGGTGGCAACACTTACGACAACTAACGATACAACTCACACCTCTGGCGGTAATTTTGTTAGTGTGGGAAGTTGGGACAGGAGCATTTAACATTCCTCAATTTATTGAACCAGCACTAGTTGGGAAGCCGAGTGTAATTGTCCAAGAGATAGGGCAACTATTATCTAGTGGTAGTATATTTCAACATATCTTTGTAACATTTCAAGAGGCAATGACTGGACTGGCTTTAGCAATGACTAGCGGTATTAGTCTGGGAATTATTCTCGCTTATTCGCCATCAGGAGCAAAAATCACTCTTCCTTACGTTCAGATATTTAATTCTCTGCCTCGGATTGCTTTAGCTCCCTTTTTTATTGTCTGGTTTGGCATTGGATTACTCTCAAAAGTATTATTAGCAGCTTTAGCCGCTTTTTTCCCCATATTTTTTACAACTTATCAGGGACTCCAAAGTATTGAACGCGAGTTGGTTTCGGCTTTTCAGGTCATGGGTGCAAATCGTTGGCAGATGTTGTATATGGTTATATTACCTTCAGTTCTCAGTTGGGTAATTGCCGGGATTCGCACAAGTTTGGGTATGGCTTTAGTCGGGGCATTAGTAGCTGAATATATCGGTTCAACACGGGGTTTAGGTTATCTATTAATGTCAGCCCAGGGAACTTTAAATGTTGATCGAGCTTGGGCAATATTAGTAATTTTGGCATCCATTAGCGTTTTCCTCGATTGGGGAGTGCGTATTTTAGAAGCTTACATTTTACGCTGGCGACCAAATCCTAGAGAACTGTAATATTAGATAATGGCGTTAAATGCGGGATAAATTAATTAAATTTAGGTATCTGTCTATACTTGCTGAGGGGGCGATAAAGATAGCTATGATATAGACAAAATTCTGTTTTTTACTGAAAAGTCACAAGATGATCTGATTGAAAACATTGAAATATCCACGGCATTGTCGGATTATTTATGGCTTTTCCTAATTGATTTGTTACAGTATAGTTTAAGGACTTTAAAGCCGCTCTAATCTCTGTTTGTGCTAGAGTATAAACTAGCAAAGATAACCCCATTATCATTGCTAATGCTTCGATTCTTTCTGGGCTTTTCAGAAAAATATTATTTGCTAAGAATAAAGGACTTTTGAGAAAACTAAATTCTCTCTCACATGACTGTTGTGCTTTATATTCAGACAGCATTTTCTCGTTGCTTAGTTCTTTATCTGACAAAACATTTGTAGCAATTATAAACCTTCCGGCACTTAACATTTTTGGTTCAATAACATCTTTATTTTCATCAACCCTGGCTGAGATTTGATAATATTTCGATTGATTCTCTTCCAAGGTCTTTGGGATGATTAATGTTTAAACCCCTTGGTTAATTATTGTCCCATCTCCCCGGAAAAAAATTGCTCTCATGCTTAATCTGGAACCACAATATTTTCTAAACCCTTTTCTGCTGGTGGAAATTGTGGGTTCATTGCTTCTAGAGTGTCTGCGATCGTTCGAGCTACTACTAAGTTACGATACCACTTATTGTTTGCAGGTACGACATACCAGGGAGCATGAGCAGTCGAGCAATTGTTAATCATGTCTTCAAATGCCGCTTGGTAGTCATCCCACAGTACCCGCTCTTTTAAGTCGTTGCTGGAAAACTTCCAATGCTTATCTGGATCTTGTAGCCGACTTTCCAAGCGTCGCTTTTGTTCGTCTTTAGAAATGTGAAGGAAAAACTTGATAACAGCAATGTTATTGAGTGTCAGCATATGTTCAAACTCATTGATTAATTGATAGCGATCGCGCCAAATATCCTCCGGTACTAGCTGTTTGACTCGTACAATTAACACATCTTCATAATGAGAGCGATTGAAGATGCTAATCATCCCCCGTTGTGGTGTGTGCTGGTGGTAGCGCCAAAGAAAATCATGGTTTAATTCTTCATCGCTGGGCTTTTTGAATGACCAAACCTGACAGCCTTGTGGGTTAAGACCACCGAATACATGTTTGATAGTACCGTCTTTACCCCCGGTATCCATCGCTTGCAGCACAATTAGCAAACTACGTTGGTGTTCAGCGTATAACCGTTCTTGCAAATTTTGCAACCGTTGACGCTGCTTTTCCAGTTCTTCCTCGATATGCTTCTTTTTCTTGTAGTCCTCACAGGCATTTGGATCGAAATTAGCCAAGGTGATGGGCTGTCCGGGATGAACTCGGTAGCGAGGATAGTCTGGTTTAGGCGGTGGCTCATCTACAACGATTTTTTCAGGTGCCATTTCCTCGGCATACTCAGTTGTAATTTTTGCTACCGCTTTTTTTGTCTTACGAGATTCTGCTGGTGTTGTGTTGTTGGTGGCAGCCGTATTATTATTTTTTGAACTCTTTGACTGGCTCATAGGTTCTTTTAAGTTAGATAGGGTGGATAGCTTTACGCATTTAATTGTGCAATTTCCGGTTGCGATCGCATTCCTTAGTGTGTACTAGCTAGCTGTTGAACTTTTTCTGTTTCCCCATTAATTAGACCTGCTTCATCACCCATAACGCGCTCTAAGATTTCTTCTGCCAGAGTGAGGAATTCTGGGTCTTTGCGTTTGCGAGGACGTGGTAGCGATATACGCCGATCCATTGTGACTCGACCATCTTCAATAAGAATGATGCGATCGGCTAGCGTTACTGCTTCATCCACATCATGAGTAATCAAGAACGCCGAAAATTTTTGTTCCTGCCAGATTTTTTCAATTAATCGCTGCATTTCAATGCGAGTCATCGCATCTAAAGCACCAAGGGGTTCATCCAACATTAGTAAGCGCGGCTCTCTGACTAAAGCCCTAGCAAGTGCCACTCTTTGCTTTTGTCCTCCCGAAAGGACAGATGGCCAATCCTTAGCTCGTTCTTTTAAACCTACTTGCTCTAATGCCTTCTCTGCCTTTTGCTGCCAGTCTTTTTTGTTCAATCCTAATCCCACATTCCTTAGAACATTGTCCCACGGTAACAGGCGAGCATTTTGAAACATTGTTCGCGCGTTGCGATTACGCCCGCGCAATGGCTCCCCATCGATTAAAACTCCACCGTCACTAGGACTTTCAAACCCAGCTATCATCCGTAAGAGTGTACTTTTACCGCCACCACTGCGTCCAACGATCGCAATAAACTCTCCTGGTGCTATCTCTAAATCGAGACTCTGCAACACCTGAGTACTACCATAGGTCTTTGTCAGACCCATCACTTTTACCTCTGCGCCTTGTAAGGATGCCATCTTTACGAACCTCTTTAAAAAGTGCAACAGAATTTTGAATAACAACAGGACTTACGTAAAAATTGCCGAAAAGCTTAATTTATCGAACCGCCAAGACGCCAAGAATTCGTAGAGTGTGCGTAAGTCCTAAACAAGTAACCGTCATGAACTAAATACACCAGAAAAATGAAAAATGAGTAGGGGATATTAAATTTTTGCTTCCAAACTTTTGCCTTGTTACAGCCTAAGCAGCTTGGTAGTTAGAATCCCACTTTAACCATTTTTCTTCTAAAGCTTTAGCAGCCACATCTGCTAACTTGCCCAACAAGGCATAAAGCAAAATGCTCAAGACAACCACATCAGTTTGCATAAACTCACGAGCGTTCATTGCCATATACCCAATGCCAGAGTCGAGTGTGATAGTTTCAGCAACAATCAAGGTTAGCCACATAATTCCCAAGGCATAACGTAGACCAACGATAATTGAACCTAATGCGCCTGGGAAAATGACTCGCTTAAATAAAGACCAGCCGCGTAAGCCATAAGATTTCGCCATTTCAATCAGTTCTGGATCGACCGTGCGAACTCCGTGAAAGGTATTGAGATAGATGGGAAAGAATACTCCCAATGCCACAAGAAAAATCTTAGCTTCTTCGCCAATGCCAAACCACAAAATTACAAGTGGGATTAAAGCTAAGTGAGGAATATTCCGAATCATCTGCACTGAGGTGTCCAAATACTCCTCTGCTGGACGAGCCAATCCATTAAGTAATCCCAAGCCAAAGCCAATACTACCTCCCAGCAAGAACCCAATCACAGCCCGGATTGTACTGATAATCAAGTTTCGCCATAGTTCCCCGGAACGGGCTAAACGAATTCCTGCAAGTATTACTTCTGTTGGGGCAGGCAATACTCTTGTAGAAAGCCAGCCAGATTTCACCAGTAATTGCCAAAGAATAATTAGAACAATCGGCACAATCCAAGGTTTTAGCTGCCGAAACCCTAGTTGATAAAATCGATTTTTTTTCATTTTGAAGCTCCTTCTGCGGTACGTTGTTGCTTAGGAAAATCTTGGTTGGCGACAATTTCACCAAAAGGACTTAATACTTGCTGTTGTGCTGTAGTAGGTAAATTCCTAAAAAACGCATCTGTTGAGTTACTGATATTAAGGATGATGCGATAATCCAAGCGTCTTCACATGAGCCTCCTGTGGGAAGTAAAGCACCCGTGTAGCCTAGATGATCCACAGCTTGAGCAATTTGACGCAAGTATGGATAGGTAGCAGCACGCCCTCCTGTTGCTGTTCCGAGATAGCGCCCATCACTGTAGGTTGGAATAAACCAAAATAGTTCCATTAATAGTGGACTCCTTGAGTGTTTTAGCCATAACTGCAAGAATGCGATCGCCGAAGGCTTAAGCTTCGCTTATCGCCTATGGTGGAGCGTAGCCTATCGCTTATGTAGCTTGTAAATAGTTTTAATTAGGCTTAGGATCGGACACCATAGCTACTTGACTGACATCAATTTTTTTAGGAACCAATTTCAGACGATAAAAAGTATCAGCAAGCTTTTGTTGATAAGCAACAACTTCCTGCGTAATGAGTTCTAAGCCATAAGCTCTTCTTTTTGCTACCTGCTCTAAAACACCAGCATCAATCCCAATTAGAGGTGAGAGTATTTGTGCAACTTCTTGCGGTCTAGATTTTGCCCATTCATCTACTTTTTTGATTTCCTCTAAAACGACTTTCAGGCGGTCAGGATGCTTCTTGGCAAAGGTTTGAGAAGCAAAAAGGAACTCCCGATTTTCGACTATATTTGTAGCATCTGTAAGTATTCGCGCCCCTGTAGCTTGTTCGGCAGCAGCAAAGTACGGGTCCCAAATCGCCCAGGCATCAACCTTTTTTCGTTCAAATGCTGCTCTAGCATCAGCTGGAGGAATAAAGACTGGTTGAATATCGGTATATTTCAAATTAGCTTTTGCTAATGCCTGTACAACTAAATAATGGACATTTGAGCCTTTATTTAAGGCAACTTTTTTGCCTTTTAAATCAGCAAGATTGCGAATTGGAGAATTTTTTGGCACTATAATTGCTTCGCCTTTGGGATTAGGAGGTGAACTGGCAACATAAAGCAGAGGTGCGCCAGCTGCTTGAGCAGATATGGGAGGCGTTTCTCCTGCATGACCAAAGTCAAGCCGACCAGCATTTAAAGCTTCTAATAGTTGCGGCCCAGCTGAAAATTGATTCCATCGCACCGATAAACCTATCGATTTTAACTTTTTCTCTAAATCACCTTTTGCTCTTAAAAGACTGAGAGAGCCAAACTTTTGATGACCAATACGAACTACCTTTTCTGGATCTTGACCTATGCTAAATGATGGCATAGATGCAGAAATTACTGAAAGATTTGGAGAGCAAGCAGAAATTATCAAACTCAAGCTGAGACTAACAGCAAATAGAAAAGTAAATGTTTTGCTTGAATGGTGTTTGAATAAACCTATAATTTTGCGCCATTTTAATACAAGCGCAGAAAAAATATCCTGATTTAGAAACATTTTGACCTCAATTTAAAATAAAGTTTATACTTAAAAAGCATTAAATACTTAACTAACTTTGATTAAAATTATTGAGAGTATTATAAACTACAGTAAATCGACAAATTTAATGTAGTATCTAGCTAAAGAATGATATTTTTCTGCTTCGATTATTGTTTTCTGAGACTGATGGAAGAGCGCTAATTAGGGAAAAAGTGTTGTATGTTGAGTACAGGACTTACACAAAATAATGGAAAAATGAACCGCATACCCCTTCAGGGATCTTGCTACGCGCAGCGTCTCGTTAGAGAAGGCGCAAAAAACACAAAGGAATGAGAGTTTCAGAGAGTTATTGCGTAAGTCCTAGATATGAATATCTTGAGAACTTTCTTAGATGATAATTGTACCGATTCTGTCAAGAAGTCACCAACTACTGTTAATTTATCAATTAAATGTATTTAATACTTGAAATCAAGGTATTATGAGAATTTATAATAAATCAAGTCTGATTTTTTAGCTGGGTTGTAAAAGCATTTAGTTCCAGTAAAGAGACAGCGTAACTATTGATTCTAGCTAAGACCGCCATGAACCCTAATTTTTTAACTGCCCATACTCCAACCACGATCGCTATTGTTGGCGGAGGTTTTAGTGGTTCTCTAGTTGCTACCCACCTATTGAAAACTGCCAGTCAACCCCTCACCATTAAGCTGATTGAGCGTAGCGATCAAATTGGCAAGGGAATCGCCTACAGCACAGATACCAACTGTCATTTGCTGAATGTCTCGGCAGGCAACATGAGTGCATTTGCTCACGATTCAGGGCATTTGTTACGTTGGCTTCAGCACAACCGCGATGAGTTGACAGCATTTTTTTCAGAAGAAGTCAATGCCAGTACCTTCATACCTCGTAAGGTCTATGGTTTATACATTCAATCGGTTTTAGCAGATGCAGAAGCCACAGCACCTAGTGATGTGCGACTAGAACGCTTCACCGATGAAGTAGTAGGGGTACAGCCTGAAGAAAAAGGCGCAATGATTTCTCTGCGTAGTGGTCGCTGTTTTGCCGCAGACAGAGTTGTGTTGGCATTGGGGAACTCACCTTCTGCACCCCCCGCCATTCAAAACGACAACAGTAATGATGATTATCTGCGGAATGCTTGGTCAGCCGATGCCCTAGCAGACCTTGATGCTGATGCACCTGTGTTGCTAATTGGTACGGGACTGACGATGGTGGACATGGTTTTATCTCTGAGCGATCGCCAACATCGCGGTAAAATTTATGCTGTGTCCCGACGAGGATTATTTCCCCTCAAACATCAAGCGGCTCAACCTTATCCCTGCTTCTTGACGCTAGAAAATTCACCAAAAAGTGTGCGCGACTGGTTACGTCAGCTGCGTGCTGAGGTGGAAATTGCGGCTACCCAAGGCTACGACTGGCGAGCAGTAATTGATTCTCTGCGTCCACTGAATCAGAAAATCTGGCAAAAACTACCAACCGAAGAACAGCAACGTTTTTTGCGTCATTTGACACCCTATTGGGATGTGCATCGTCACCGCATTGCCCCAGAAGTAGCAAATGTTGTCACTGAAATGCTAGATTCTGGTCAACTCACCATTTCTGCCGGACGGATTCGAGAATATCAAGTTTTGCCGGATGGTGTAGCTGTTACCGTCTGCCAGCGCAAAACCCAAACTAATAATATCTTGCACGTTCGGCGGGTGGTGAATTGTACAGGGGTAGCAGCAGATTATCGCCGATCGCCTCATCCTCTGATTACTGATTTGCGATCGCAGAAATTAATTCGCCCCAATACCATCGGTTTAGGATTAGATACAGATACCCACGGTGCTTTATATGCAGCAGACGGTAACGTTTCGACGCTGTTTTATACCTTGGGAACTCCCCGCAAAGGCGACTTGTGGGAAACTATTGCCGTTCCAGAATTACGGGGACAGGCGCAGGAATTATCTAAGGCGTTGTTGCAGTCGCTACCAGTGCGTGTGCGTCCTATTCCAACGATGCCTTTGTTAAGCGAGCGCAGTGCAGAGATACCGCAATCGACTTTCCTATTCCGGCAATTTTTTGACCCTGCAACTAGTAGTTATACTTACTTAATTGGCGATAAGCAAACAGGCGATGCTGTTCTAGTCGATCCTGTATTAGAGCAAGTTGACCGCGATTTGGAATCATTGGATGAATTGGGATTAAAGCTACGCTACTGTCTAGAAACTCACCTCCATGCCGATCACATCACAGGGGCAGGCAAACTCAGGCAAAAAACAGGCTGTGAGGTGATTGTTCCCCAAAATACTGCTGTTACAAAAGCCGATCGCTCCCTTGTGGGTGGCGAAATCCTAGAGGTGGGATCGGTAATCATAGAAACAATTTTCACGCCAGGACATAGCGCCAGTCATATAGCATATTTGGTGAACAAAACCCATCTGTTAACTGGTGATGCCTTATTTATTCGTGGTTGTGGACGCACAGATTTTCAGGGAGGCGATCCTGGAACTTTATACGATGTAGTGACACAACGCTTATTCACCTTGCCAGATGATACCTTGGTATATCCTGCCCATGACTATAAAGGACGCACTGTTTCTACTATTGGCGAAGAAAAGCGGCTTAATCCCAGATTTAGCGATCGCAGTCGTAGTCAATTCATTACAATCATGAATAATCTCAAATTGAGCTATCCTCAGAAGATGAATGCAACAGTACCGGCGAATGAATACTGCGGTGATTTTATTCCTCAAGAAAGCTTAGACCAAGCTACGAGTTCGGCAACAGATGAAGAACAGAAACAAATAGAACTCACAGTCATGACTAATACAGAAATTTACAATGATTACTTTGCTATGTATATCTAGAGCAGAGTGAAAATCAAAATTTTTCCACCCAAGGCCGCAATTCAACTTCCCAAGTCCAAGCATTGCGAGGTTGGCGGAGAATGCTGAGATAAGTTTGAGCGATGTCTACGACCTGACTTTTCCCGTTAAGTCTCGAAAAGCAGACTCACAAAGGATTTAGAGAACAGCCCCGCATATACGGTAGAGTAATGAAAATCGTGTACTAAAGGTAACAAACAATGTTGGACTGGTGGGAGAAAAATTTTGCAACCTGTGAAGTGAGCGATAAGCCTGACGGCATGGCTTCGCTTACCGCCGATTGAATGAGCGTGCGATGTCAATTGGCTATGCACTAAGTCATTGATAAGATTCTGTTACGCAAACGAGCCGTGATTGAGTCCGTCAATGACCATCTCAAAAACATCTGTCAAATCGAACACTCTCGTCACCGTAGTCCATTTAACTTTTTGGTTAATTTGATAGCTGGTTTAACTGCTTATACTTATTTGCCTGAAAAACCAAAGATTTGCCTGCACTACCTCACGCCATTTTTTAGTTCCGTCGAACTCACGTTAAGCTAGAATCGGTAAGGTAATCACAAATTCTGTTCCAACACCCAAGGTAGAATTCACATCCAAAGTTCCGCCATGTTTTTCTACAACTATAGACTGAGCGATCGCTAATCCTAATCCCGTTCCTTTACCAACACCTTTCGTAGTAAATAAGTGGTCAAATACTTTTTGTTTGACTGATTCACTCATGCCTTGACCATTATCAGCAATGCTCACTTCAACTTGTTTATTTTTTAAAGAGGTGGTAATTTTAATCCGGTTGGGATTGGCTTTAATTTCTTCAAAACTCTTACCTGTATTTGATTCATCCAAGGCATCAATGGCATTTGCTAAGATGTTCATAAATACTTGGTTTAATTGACCAGGAAAGCATTCAATTTGGGGTAAATTTCCGTACTCATTGATTATTTCAATAGCTGGACGTTCTTCGTTAGCTTTCAGGCGATGTTTGAGAATTAAAATCGTACTATCAATGCCTTCATGAATGTTAAACAGTACTTTGTAATCTCTATCGGCACGGGAGAAAGTACGCAGACTGGTACTAATATTCTTGAGCCTGTCACACGCTATTGTCATGGAATCAATCATTTTGATCAAATCTTCTAAGCTATATTCCAAATCGATTTCTTCGGCATGGGTAAAAATTTCATCTCCGGGAATAGGAAACTTTTGTTCATATAGTTTCAAGTGTTCGATAACATCAATAAATGTTGGTTTAGCTTGTTTGAGACTGGCAGCAATAAAACCAAGAGGATTGTTCATTTCATGAGCGACGCCAGCAACTAAGTTACCCAATGCAGACATCTTTTCACTTTGGACGATTTGTAATTGAGCTTGTTGCAAATCTTGTAAAGCTTGCCCAGCTTGCTGATAAAGCCGAGCGTTTTCTAAGGCAATTGCTGCTTGGGAAGACAGTAGGTTAATTACCTGCAAACGGTTACTAGTAAATACTCCTTGACTCAATTGATTTTCTAGGTAGAGAATCCCCACCAAATGACCTTGGTTAACAATGGGCGTACATAATACACTTTGAGGTTGATGTAGGAGCATATATTCTCCAATTACACCAGGAATATCTGTTTTGCAATTGTCTATAATGACAGTTTCTTGAGTATTCTTAACGTAATTTATTAGTTTTCTCGGAATATATTGACAAGCATCTATTAGTTGTGAATCAAGAATGGTTTTGACATCAGTCTGGGAATTTAACTGTTGATCGATAAAGGTAATTGCCCGCACTTGCCAAATATCCTCTTGAGGAAGAATTAATACAGATGTTTTCGCACCAGAATTTTCTAAGATAATGCGAGTGAGACTGCTGATAAGTACGTCTAATTCGATACAACTGGAGATAGTTTGAGCTGCTTTGAGAATGCAGGTTAAATCTAGAGCATCAGAAATATTAGTGCTGCTGGTAGTGTAACTAGATGTACGAGCAATACTGGCTATGGTTTCTAAAGGATTTAAGCTGAATTCTTGCTGTTGCAAAATGGGTTTGAGTAATTTGGGATAGCGTTTTTCCAAGTCATCAGTTTTGGCTTTTGCTCCCCAACGGGCATAACTGTAATATGCTTGTTGCAGATATCCTTCTGCGGCTCTTTCTTTACCCCATTCTAGGTAAAATTTGGCAGCAAGTTCGTTAGCGATCGCGGCTTCCTGAATATAGTCATTGGCGATCGCTCCTTGGATCGCTATTTCATAATAATCTGCGGCTTGTAAGCGATCGCCAGTTACACGAGCTTGTTCAGCTAAAATTAAATTGTACTTGTGCTGATAATTGACTGGCGCATGAGCCGCCCATTCTTGCATTTTTGACTGGTTTTCGGCTACTTTCTGGAGATAAAGCTGTTGCTGTGCTTCATTTACCTGAGAACAAAGAGTTAACAAACTCAAAGATTGATAGAAATTCCGCAAAGGAACAATTAATAAGCCTGCTGCTCCCTGCTCATACTGCTCAAATTTTTGGGAATATTCCCAAGCAGATTCATATTCACCAAAAAGATAAGCCAGGAGCGTTTTTGCTAGATAGACATAACAAATACCATTGATATTGTTAGTTTCAATTAAAGTCGGTAACATTTCAACTTCGTGAAAATGCTTACCAATTAAACAACAGGGATTAGCCGCTTCTCCTTGTAAATTTAGAACCGTCTGCCGCCAGATATTTCCCCAAACTAGAGATACCTCTTGTTTGATTTGCTGCATTAGATCGCAATATTTATCTGCTTCCAGCACAGCATTTTCTAGGTTTTCTCCACTCCAAAAGAGAAATTGACAATAGCAATTGGCACAATAGCCTACATATTCTAAATTTCCCGTTTCTAATCCACTCTGCAATCCCTCCAAAAATAGATTCAATGTAGATTTAATTGAATCTTTCCAATGTTTAATAAACAGACTAAATGTTAAATAAACCCTACTTTTAAGTTCTTTAGTTTGAAATTTTTCTAAAAGTTGTACTGCCAGTTTCCCAAACTGATACCCATCTTCAATTGCACCAATACTGCACAAAAATAATCCATAGAGACTATAAGCAACAGCTGCCTGTGGTGAGTTGCCGTACTTGATACAAATCTCGATCATTGTAAAAATTTTGAGCGGCAATAACATCGGTTTGGCTATATAAACTGGAGCAAACAAACCCGATAATATGCGGAGCGCAACTAATTTTTGGGGATCAATTATTTCTGGCATATCTGCCAATGCTGCAATCGATTGATGAACAAACATTTGTTGTAATTGGTCATGTTCCTCAAAAATAATTTGAGTATTACTGTCTTCAGGTAACGTCAAATCTAGTAATTGCAGTGCTTCTCTACCTGTGGCTATTGCTTCAATGAATTTATTTTGTGCTGTATAAGATTGGATTTGAATCTCATAGGTACGAACTTTTTCTAATGGAGATTTAGCGTTTTTGAGGATAATCTCTACTAATGATTTTGATGACTCAAAGTTTATATTCAGATATTCTGCCTCAGCCGCAGATTCGTAAACAGCAAGGGCCAAATCATAGCTGCTTTGCCAAGCATTTATCGGTAATAGAAGGATCGCCACTTTTAAATACTCAACTGCTGTCGCATAAGCTGTCGAGTTTTTGGCTTTACAACCAGCTATCAGATTTAACCGGGATAAATGTTCTCGTTCGTCAGCTTCCTTTAATAATTCCAGTCCGTAATTGAATTGGTTAACGATCGCAAAAATTCCTGACTCTTGCTGCTCTTTAGGTGTATTCTGCAATAACAATTGCCCAATTTGCAAGTGTGTTGACTGTTTTTGTGCATCTGGAATGAGTGAATAGGCAGCTTGCTGGACGCGATCGTGTAAAAATTTATATACAACCATCTCAGACTGTTCTTGAGTAGCTGCTTGATTTTCGGAACCAACAAAAAACTTATAAACCTCACTTTGCGGCAAAATCAACCCTTCTTGCAAAGCCTTCCACAAGCAATCTGCGGTTTCTATCTCCGATTGTTTAGAAACAATCGCTAATGTTTTTAAATCGAACTGATTCCCAATACAAGCGGCTAGCTTCAATTGGTGTTGAGTTGATTCTGGTAGTCTTCGTAATTGAAAAACCATAAAATCAACAACATTTTCTGCTAGAGTTTGCTGATTGATTTGAGAAATATCACATTGCCAGCATCCCTCGGTAAAATTGAATTGAATTAGTTGGTCTTGATGTAATGATTTCAAGATTTGAGTTGCAAAAAATGGATTTCCTTGAGCTTTACGGTAAATCAATTGTGAAAGAGATAATGCCACATTTTCTGCACAATTTAACGTGTCGGCTACAAGTTGATTCAATTGTAATTGGTTGAGTGGTTTTAGGTTAAGACTATTTACCTTCACACCTGTTTTGCGAATTTCATCCAACATCACCATCAATGGATGGGCTGGGAATACTTCATTGTCTCTATACGCACCAATTAACAATAAATATCCCTGATTAGCTTCATTCATTAATAATTGCATGAGTTTCAATGAAGCCGAATCTACCCACTGCAAGTCATCTAAGAATATAACTAAAGGATGTTCTTTAGTTGCAAATATTTGGAGAAATTTCTGAAATAATAAATTAAATCGGTTTTGGGCTGCGTTACCTGATAATTCTGGTGCAGGTGGTTGTTTGCCGATAATTTTTTCTAATTCGGGAATGACTTCAATAATTACCTGTCCGTCTTCACCTAATGCTTGAATAATTTGATTTTGCCATTTGTTTATTTGGACATCACTTTCTGCTAGTAATTGCTCCATGAAGTTACGGAAAGCTTGGACAAATGCAGAAAAAGGAATATTTCGATTAAATTGGTCAAATTTGCCTTTGATAAAATAACCGTGTTGACGAACAATAGGTTTATGAACTTCGTTAACAACCGCAGTTTTACCAATCCCCGAAAACCCAGCTACCAGGATTATTTCTGTTGCACCCAGGCTGACATTTTCAAATGCTTCTAGCAGAGTTTCTACTTCTGTTTCTCGTCCGTAGAGTTTATCAGGGATAATAAATCTGTCACACACATCCCTTTGGGCAATTGGGAAACTTTCAATTTTACCAGTTGTTTTCAGTTGATATAAACAATTTTCTAAATCATACTTCAATCCTAATACACTCTGATAGCGGTCTTCAGCATTTTTTGCCATTAATTTGCTAACGATATCCGAAATTACCGCCGGAATTTGTAAGTTAATTACATCTATTGATAAGGCTACCTTAGCAATATGGGAATGCACCAACTCCATTGGATCGTTTGATTGAAAAGGTAACTCACCTGTGAGTAATTCGTAGAAAGTTACACCAAGGGAATAAAAATCAGTCCGGTAGTCAATTCCCCGATTCATTCTCCCTGTTTGTTCTGGAGAAATATAAGCTAGTGTTCCTTCTAATACATTGGGGCTGATTAGTGTTTGCGTTTCCCTTGGTAATAGAGAGGCAATACTAAAGTCGATTAATTTAACTTGTTTGGTTTCTGGATTAATTAAAATATTGCTCGGTTTGATATCTTTATGAATGATGCGCTGACTATAGAGTATTTCTAAGGTATTACACAGTGCGATCGCTATTTGAAAAAACTCTTGTAAAAACCTAATATCTCGCGTTTGATCGCGAGCAAAATAATCTTTTAGAGAAATGCCACCAAAATCTTCCATCACCAATGCATAGGCATTTTGATACACCTCCAGGCTATAGGTTTGGACAATTAAAGATGAGTTGAGATTTTTGGCAATGGTGTACTGATTGCGAAACTGCACCAGTTCATTAAAGGAGGGATATGGATTTTTCAGCAGTTTGATCGCTACAGGTAATGAATCAGTTTCTCTATACCCTCGATAAACTATAGTTCTCGAACCATTGTAGATTTCTTCAAGGATCTGGTATCCAGAAATATTAACATGAGTGCTAAACATACTGTTAAATCCGAGGTAATTTATAACTTGATTATTCCCAAATTAATAACGGCAGTTTAATGTTAATTAGTAAAGATTACTATGGCTTTACTTTAGAGACCATTTATGAAGATAGGCTTTAAATTATAGGGTACATTAAATGCTACTTTAACTTTAAGACATCAAATGCAGAGATAGCATACCCCACATAAAAGCGTCAATATTCTCACTAGTAAATTAGGAACCAGCAAAGTGTAAACTAGAATTTTCAACTCAAAAATGTGCTTGTAAGTGCTGGGGAAAGATTCAAGGCAAAAGGATTAAAAACCTTTCACCTTTTCCCTTTAAACTTTAAATAGCCAAGTTAACAGGAGCAAACTACTAGCACTTGCTGGAATTTTTAGTTAAGGGAACTCCAAGAAATAAATTATCTAATTTTGTGGGGTGGGCATCTTGCCCGCCATATAAACTGGGCGCTCATGTTGCCCACCCCACAATCAATAATTGAATATTTTTTTATTTGGAAGTCCCTAAGTTTCGTAGGCTGGCTAAAGGCAATTACTACTCAAATAGGACAGACAATTATTAATTGACAGTAGCGGAAGTTTGTTATTCCGCCAACTGTTATTGGATAGGGTTATATTGGAAGCAACCCTCAACTACGGTTTTCTGGAATTACCGCATAAGCATCAATTTCAAACAACATACCATCAAGTGCTAGTCTAGGAACGGGAATAAGAGTGTTTGCTGGTGGTTGATTCCCCCATAAATTTATAATTTCACGTCCTAACGGGATCAATTTACTTTGGTTGTGGTCTACTATAAGAACAGTAGTTTTTGCAACATCTTGTGGTTGTGCCCCAACGGCTGCTAAGGCATAACGGAGGTTTTTAAAAGCCTGTATTAACTGCTTTTCAAATTCATTGGAGACAAGATTTCCTTGTAAATCGGAACCAAATTGACCAGAAATATAGACGGTTCTCGCCCTTGATGGTGTCACAGCTATATGGCTATAGCCATTTTGGGGTGCATTATATAATGTTGGTGGGTTCACCAATTTCAAATCTTTGTTGTCTTTAGCGCTCACTTCCTTTTGTGTTGCCACCATCAAGGCGGTAGTTATTCCACTACCTCCAAGCCACAAAAGTGCATTTCGTCGCGAAAAGTTTGCTACTAGCGAATTTACAGCAGTGGTAATACGTTTAGTCATTAAAGCTCCTTAGCTATGAGTTTTCTATTTTTGTTAATACTTACTTTTATTATCTATTATATTGAGTAAAAAATCACTAATAAATAAAATTATTTAAGTGTGGTCACGCAATTGCAACACCTCAATTCGGGTTAGTTGGTTTAATGGGAATAGGTAAGGCTGAAATCTTGGCGATTCTAAGAATGCCCGTCGCATCAAGGAAAAGATTCTCCAGGCAAATGAGATGACCGCTTTTCTAATTCACATTAACCGCGAGACAGGGAAACGTGGGGCTGAGAAGGACTGGGCATTGGATACCAGTTGTCAGATTGAAGGGCAAAGGAATTCGTCTATCAATAATTTACGGGCTGATTTGCGTTAGCGAAGTTTAACGAAGTTATCGCTATTAGAGGAGATGGGCAATACGATTCTGCCTGTAGGGGATGGTGCTGATGAAAGTGCTTCGCGCTGGATGAAGGCGGCAGGGATTGCCATCGATGAAGAACATTATCGCAAGGTGGCGAATGCTAAAGATATTGACAAGAGAACTTACACCAGCAGACAGCATCAGGATTATCTCAAACCAGAATTCGTTTTGGAATGTGAGAATGCCTTCTCTACGAGACGCGCAAGGGACATGGTACAGGGCGACTGCGCGTCTCGTAGTTGATGCTTTATAACTGTTGAAATGCTTATCTTATATAGATTTTCGCATTTTCTGATCCCTTTTTTTTGATTTTTTGTAAGAAATTTGGGAAAAGACCTTGAAAAGATGCGAGTCCACGAAATTATGACCAAGTAACTCTTATCTGTTGCCTATCTGTTATTATCAGTTCTGTTCAAGTCAGACAGAAATTATTCTCGGAGACAAACAATGGGCAAGAAATATGATGTTTATGGTGTAGGTAATGCCTTAGTAGATATAGAATACGAAGTATCTCCAGAGTTACTACAAGAGCTAAAGATTGATAAAGGTGTAATGACACTGCTAGATGAAGACAGTCAAAATCATATTTTGGAAAATCTCAAAAATCTTCATTGCCATAAGAGTTGTGGAGGTTCAGCAGCGAACACAATGGTGGCAATTAGTCAATTAGGAGGAAAAGCTTTTTATTCCTGTAAAGTGGCTAATGATGAATTTGGAGACTTTTACATCGAAGATTTACTCAACTCTCAAGTAGATACCAACTTAATAAATGGCGACCGCCAATCAGGAATTACAGGTAAATGTTTGGTGTTAGTAACTCCTGATGCAGATCGTACCATGAATACGTTTTTAGGAATTACTGGAGAATTTTCTACACAAGAATTAGTATCATCAGCGATTGCTGATTCAGAATATGTATATATCGAAGGATATTTAGTGGCTTCTCCCACAGCAAAAGAAGCAGCTATAAAGGCTAGAGAAATAGCTGAAAAAGCGGGAGTAAAAACCACCATGTCCTTATCTGATTACAACATGGTGAAGTTTTTTAAAGATGGTCTATTAGACATCATTGGGACTGGTTTAGACTTGATTTTTGCTAATGAAAGTGAAGTATTAGAACTAGCAGATACACAAGATTTTCAAGTAGCTGTAGACAAACTAAAAACCCTGAGTAAGAAATTTGCCATTACTCGCGGTGCCAAGGGTTCAGTAGTATTTGATGGTCAGAAATTAATCGAAATCACTGCACCTCAAGTAAAAGCTGTAGATACAGTGGGAGCAGGAGATATGTATGCAGGAGCTTTCCTCTATGGAATTACCCAAGGTATGAGCTATGAAGAAGCCGGAAAATTAGCATCGGCCGCAGCTTCTAAGATTGTTACATCCTATGGGCCAAGATTAAAAACTGAGGAATTAAAGGCATTAGTTACTGCTTAGAGGGTGTTTAAAAAGTTTTGAGGGGTCAAATTTTATGCCAAGTATAAGCCCTCGCAACCAGCTAGGGAGTTGCACTCACCGGATCTAAAGCTTGGGTAAGGTTGAGTGGGGTAGGTGAATACCCAATGTGTGAAGAGATCCGACAAGTAATTAACAATGGTAATACTTTTACCTTCACTTCTAAAAAAACTCTAGAACCAGTTATAGGCGAGGAAGTATTGACAACGGTAGAAGAGTGCTACTTTCATTTAATTAAGTCTCAAATTTAAGAGTTTAAAAAACGGTAGAGAGATTAAGAATCTACCGTTTTTTATCTATGTTGAATGCGGTACTCAAATAATGTTTTTTCAAAGCGTAAATAAAAATAAATGGCGGCGAAAAAGATGAATTCACCAGAGACTGTTAGGCTTACCAAGTGGCTTGCTAGAATTTGATGGGAATTTCTGATTATTTTGGAGATGTATTAACGGGACTTAGACAAAAATCAAGCCCAAATTTAACCCAAACTAGCTTTGTAAGCAGCAAACACGTCACGATTTAAGTTCAACCAATCAATAAATCGACTCATACATGGCTGTTCTGAACGCATCTATTGTTTCAGTAAAAGTGTTTAAATCGCTTCCAGTCCCAATCCAATGGCATTTTAACGACAATTATGAGTAACCCTCTTTCCCATCCCGAAGATCCAGGCTTCGATTCATCTATTCAGGAGAATCTAAAACAGCTTTCTGCTCAGTTGGGATCTCCTTTGGACGAATTATCAGTCATGGAAATATACCAGAATGCGTGCGATCTACTGAGCCACGTTTCTCCATCACCTCTTACTCTTGCCCGCGTTACAGGAACATTACTGGTCTACCGAGTTAAGGACACAGAACTGGAAGAATTCAAGTGGTTCAGCACCCAAGTGAAACAATGTCTGGACGAAGAAGAAGTTGAGGAGTTGATTGAATCCATACATCGCACAGATGCTTTGTAATCGCTGAAAAAGCGGGAGTCTCGCGCACATCGGATACCGTCGCATCATTGAGAGCAATTCCACTGCCTCACCTTGGGGCGTGTACACAGTTTCCCCAGACAGCGCAATTACAATCCTTTGCCGCCTCGCCCACTCAAAGGGAGCGATCGCCTACGGTGGGAGAAACAGCGCCATCGCAGCAGATTTGACCTGTTGTGTCTCCGGCCTCCTCCCTCCTTGCAAGCTGCCACAAACATGGCTTCCGGTGACTGAACAATTCGCAATGGGCAACTCTTGGAGACGCTAAAAGCGAACGCCCCGCTCCGCTAACGTAGTTCGCAATTTTTCTTAGTGGCAGCAGACGTATATCAATCAAATTCCACAGTTAAGCTTTGTGCCGTTTCATAAAATGCTTTCAGTTTGATCGACAATATTGTGGGATTGTGGTACAAAACCCGTAAAGGAAATCAAGCTGATTTTGCCACCCAAGCTAAATATCAGTCCAGCATTCATCGCGTTTTAGGTGTTTTTGAGCAAAAGTTGACTAACTCAGCCTACCTATTCAATGAAACTCTGAGTGCTGTTGATGTGGCAGCTATATCAGGGTTGGGTTACTACAGTCTCAGATTTGGGAATAATTGGCAGCAAGAGTATCCTAAGTTGAGGCAATGGTTTGAGCTATTGCATCAACGTCAATCGGTTTACTCTACCATGCCAAAAGCATAAAGCAATTTAGCTGACTTTAATCACTTAAGTTTTTGGAAGACATCGTAGCTATTATATTCACCTATTCAATAGAAAGGGTAACTAATGATGACCGAACGAGAATTTCCGAACTGGGAAGCGCTCTATCAAGAACAAGCCGTTGAAACCATGCCCTGGTTCAACCCTAGCTTAGATCCCGATGTCGAAGAAGCGCTCCTTACCCTTGAACTGAGCAATGGTTCAGTGCTGGATTTGGGAACAGGGCCGGGAACTCAAGCGCTCGCCCTAGCCGAACGAGGATTTCAGATGATGGCGACAGATTTGTCAGAGGCGGCCATTCGTCAGGCGGCAGCAAAAGCAAACCAAAAGGGATTAGAAATTTCGTTTCAGCAAGATGATATTCTCAACAGTCGTTTGGAACAATCTTTCGATTTGATTCTCGACAGAGGATGCTTCCATGTTCTGCCACCCCAAAGCTATGGTACTTACGTGCAAACAGTCGCAAGCTTATTAAAGCCTAAGTGCTACCTGTTACTGAAATGCTTCTCTCAAGAGGAAACAAGAGAACAAGGGCCTTACCGCTTTAGCCCAGAGGAGATTGGGCAGATATTCAAAGAACGATTTAATCTGCGTTTGGCTAAACAAACAGTCTATCATGGGATACTCGATCCCCTTCCCAAAGCACTCTTTTGCATCCTAGAAAAGCATTGATTTTTTTTGCACAAATTTATCAGCTTCACTGAGTTATCAGAGTAGGAAACCCTTAGCAATTCATTCTATCACCTGGCATATTCACTCATCTACTCGCAAGAACACTGGAGCGATTATAGGCTTGTTGGAGCTAAGTTGAGAGTGACTAGTTAACAAGTGCGATCGCTACTGACCTTGCTCTGACTTAGAAACGCATCATCCACTTTGTCGAGTTGCGATCGCGTAGCGTACCGTAGGTTATCGCGAACAGCGTCCCGTAGCTTATCATTAACTACTTAAGTGGAAATTGCAAACATCAATTATGAAATATTTATTCAGATGTGTAGTTACATCTGACTCAAATTCCTAATACAACTTGTTAAAAATAGCTGGATTTTTGCCAAGCTGTATTAATATCTACTGAGTTAAGAACGCCGTACATTCAAGCAACACCATTCTTTTCGTTTCCACAGGGTAGCAACCACCCAACCATTTTGTTCTAAGGCATCAGCAACAGCTTTAGATTGTTCTAGTAAAATACCACTGAAGATAGCCCAAGTGTCAGGTTTAGCGATCGCACTCATTTCTGGAATTAATTCAATAATTACATGAGCCAGAATATTGCAAACAATACCATCCACTGGATTTTCAAGCAGTTTTGTCAAAACGTCTACACTTCCCAGTGCTGGTAGTAAACGTTCTGGATTAATATCGTTCAGCGCACCATTACTGATAGTTGATTGCACCGCCAAAGGGTCATTATCTACTGCATAGACTTTCTCTGCTCCCAGTAGCAGCGCCCCAATGGAAAGGATACCAGAACCACAGCCAATATCCGCAATTACCAGATGCTCATGTTTGCCACTATCACCCACAAACGACTGAGGAACTCCACTTAGACGCATTTCCAGGGATTCCAAACATAGTTGAGTGGTGGCATGGTTGCCCGTACCAAATGCTACACCAGGATCGAGACGAATCACTAACCGTTCCGTTGTTTCTGGTAATGGTAGCCAAGCGGGGTTGATTAGGAAGCGATCGCCTATTTCCTGCGGATGCCAATATTGTTTCCAGCTAGTTGCCCAATCTTCCTCATCAATTAACTGCCATTGCAGCGAGGGAGATGAGGCTCCTACACAGAGGGCATCTTGACGCAGCCACAGGGACAGCGCTGCCAAATCTAGTAGCTGCGTTTGAATTGTCGATAAATAAGCCCTGACTAAAGATGAATTTCCTTTGTTTTCACTAGCTGTCCCACGACAGCCAAAATCTTCCAGTCGCCAAAAGATCGAATCTTCTAGGTCTGGCTCACATAAAATCTGTAATTCCCACCAGGTGTTTGCCATTTTTGAGTGCTGTTAGCGGTAGCGGGGCGTTTAGCCCGTCGTGAGTGCTGTTAGCGGATAGCTAAGGTTTAGCCCGTGCTGAGTTTGAGGGAGTTATGAGTTATCAGTTAGGAGTTAGGAGTTCTGGTATTTAACTTCTCACTCCTCACTATTCACTCCTAACTTTTTTCACTCAGCACTCATTACTCAGCACTCAGCACTCATAGTGTTACCGTATACGCGTCCCGAATACCAGGGACTTTTATAATTTCATCCAAAATGCCCTCAGGTAAAGGGTCATCTATACTCAGAGCCATTACGGCATCACCACGGACGATTTTACGACCTACCTGCATACTGGCAATATTCACATTAAAACTGCCGAGTAGTGAACCGAGTTTGCCGATAATCCCCGGCATATCCCGGTGCAAGGTAAATAGCATATATTTGCTGGGTGGGACGTTAATCGGGAAACCGTCAACGTCGGTGAGGTGGATTTCCCGCTCACCTAACAAAGCGCCTGTGACAGAATGAGTACCTAAAGTACCCGTGGCTTCTAGATGCAGCGTGCCCGCATAGTCTCTGATGGAAGCATCGCGGGTTTCAATCACCCGAATTCCGCGTTCTTTGGCTTCTATGCTGGCATTTACGTAATTTACCCGTTCCCGCAAAGCTTGGTAAAGTAAACCTTTAAGGGCAGCGACTACCAAAGGCTGACTTTTGTTGGTTGCGAGTTCCCCTTGTAGTCGAATATTGAGTACTTCCACCCGTCCGCCGGCTAGCTGTCCCACTAGATTACCTAGAGTTTCTGCTAGTTGCATATAAGGTTTGAGTTCTTCCAACACATCGGGGCCGAGTCCAGGAATGTTGACGGCTGAACGCGCTGGTAGTCCTAAAAGGACATCCCGAATTTGTTCGGCAACATCAATCGCCACATTCACTTGAGCTTCTGCGGTAGAGGCTCCCAAATGGGGGGTGAGGATAACTTCTTTGCCTAGCGATCGCAATTCCGATTCACCCAGTGGTTCTGACTCGAACACATCCAAGGCTGCACCCCCGATTTTACCAGCTTTCAGAGCTGCTGCTAAAGCTACTTCATCAATGATCCCACCACGAGCGCAGTTGATAATCCTAGCTGTGGGTTTCATCTTTGCCAGGGTTGTGGCATTGATTAAGTGGGTGGTTTCTGGGGTTTTTGGGATGTGTAGAGTGATATAGTCTGCTTGCTGGAAAAGTAAATCTAGCTCAACTAACTGACAGCCAAGTTGTTCGGCTCGGTCTGTAGAAATAAATGGGTCATAAGCTAGGAGTTTCATCCCCATTGTCTTCGCTACAGCCGCAACATGGGAGCCAATTTTACCCAAACCGACAACGCCGAGAGTTTTTTTGTAGACTTCCGCGCCGACAAAGCTATTGCGATCCCACGCACCGCGTTTCACCGAAGCGTTAGCATCGGGGATGTGGCGAGACAAAGCCAAAATCATTGCTAGCGCGTGTTCGGCAGCGGCAATTGTGTTTCCCTCTGGAGAATTGACTACCACAATTCCTCGGCGGGTGGCAGCGGCAACATCCACATTATCCACACCCACACCAGCACGACCGATGATTTTTAGCTGCGTGCCGGCTTCAATGATTTCTTGGGTGACGCGCGTACTAGAGCGAATCATCAGCGCGTCATACTCACCAATAATTTCGATCAGTTCTGCTGGTTTTAGACCTAGTTTGACATCAACGGTAGCAACTTGCGAAAGAATGTCAATTCCAGCTTGGTCAATAGAATCTGAGACAAGAACCTTAGACATGATTACTTCATTTAAAGCTACAGGTTTTGCTGCACAAGACTTTTTAGTTTAGTCTTTATCTGTCGCAATTCAGCAAAAATTATTCGTTTTAATATCAACTTAACCTTTACTTACGCTGCGTGATGATGGTATCGGAGCATGAGTTGCTTCCGATGGGTACTGCCTCCTAAGTATTTGAACATGAGTGGCTGTTTGCACCACCCTGTCGCTAAATATAAAGCATGAATAGCACTAAACACCTATATATTTATTAATAGTTAAGAGTTACCAAAATTTTATCAGCTTAAGCAACTTTGTTGTTGAGGTAGAAACGCCTGCATTCTTGACTGGGCTAGGGCCTAACTGAAGCAATGCTCTGCACAACCGGGAAACCAGCTAGTAACTATTATATCTGTCGAATCTTGGCTGTTTCTCAATACCATAAGTGGTATGCCTTAGTCAAAGCAAAACATTGCATCATCAAGATAATCGGATTTTGACATTTAGAATCTAGGCATAAAATAAATTTTCTTGCTGATGATTGCGGCAGATTTAAGGTTGTCTAGTATTTAAAAGCTACCAATTAGTGTCAGTATAACTTCATATACATTAGTACTCTACTGATATAGTTGCAAAGAAATCGCTATAATTCTGGTGAACCAAATAGAGTGGAATATCCTTTGAGTTTTGGGGAAACCAATCATGTTAGAGTACAACTTGCCCAGGTACTTGCCCTCAGCCGAGGAACTACCAGACTCTGATGAAACGCCTGTGGATAATGAACTGCAAGAATTGATACCAGGCTTGCTGAAGGCGATTCTGCTGATACTTTGGTCAGAACGCATGGATTGGCTCTTTGCCATAGATATGGGTATTTATTATCACCCTGACAAACCGCCCATTGTGCCAGATGGGTTTTTGAGCTTAGGGGTAGAGCGGTTTTATGATGAGGAACTGCGTCCCAGCTATGTGCTGTGGGATGAAAATGTTGTACCTATTTTCGTGCTAGAAGTAGTTTCCCAAAATTATCGCAAGGAATACACTACTAAATTGGATGAATATGCGGCTTTGGGTGTACTTTATTATGTAATTTATTCCTCTCGTCGCCGCCGCAAACCGCATCTGGAAGTACATAAGTTAGTTAATGGTAAGTATGAATTGCAAGAGGGAAACCCCGTTTGGCTACCAGAAATTGGCTTAGGAATTGGTTGCGAAAGGGGAAATTATTGTGGTGTAACGCGAGAATGGATGTATTGGTATGATGAGCAAGGACAACGTTATCTCACGCCCGCAGAACAAATAAAACAAGAAACGCAACGCGCTCAACAAGAAACGCAACGCGCTCAACTAGAAGCACAACGCGCTCAACAAGAAACGCAACGCGCTCAACAAGAAACGCAACGCGCTCAACAAGAAACACAACGCGCTCAACAAGAAGCACAACGCGCTCAACAAGCAGAACTACGGGTGCAACAATTGACAGAGCAATTAAGAGCGCTGGGAATAGATCCAGATAATCTGGGTTAACTGAAATATTTTGCAATATTTTCAACAAGACTGAAAAATCTAATTTTTCAGATTTATGTATTTGCTATAAATCCGGGTTTGCTAGTGGAAGCTATCAGTAAAAAACTATTGCTTTTTAGGAATAACGTTCCTGATTCCACTTTTAGAACCAACGGTATCACCTTTGTAACGAGGGATGATATGAATACTGGCGTGCATAATATTTTGACCTGCGGCTCGATTGATATTCATTCCGATATTAAAACCATCAGGTTCAAATTCGGTTTTGAGAATTTCTTGTACTTTGTTCACCATAAACCAGCAAGCAGATTGCTCTTTAAATGGTAGATCAAAATAACTGCTAACATGACGTTTGGGAATAACCAAAACATGTCCTTTACTTATTGGATAGCCATCAAATATAGCATAAGCAGTTGCTGATTCAGTTAATAGTTTTAGAGTTTTATGAGGATTACAGAATATACAATAATGAGATGAGTTTCGCTGATGATTATAGTGGATATATTCATATACTTCCCGATGCTCATCTAAGCAAACTGAAGTAAAGGGAAGTTTTACAATACATTGATAGGTAGGTTTTTTATGGACATAATGCTCTCGAAAACCTTCTTTTTTAAGATCCCTTCTTACAGCATAATAAGCTTTACCTCCTGGTTTTAATAAATGTGATACTTCCATAAGAACGTTAGTTTGTTCTTCAGGAAATAAAACATTTAAAACATAAAAGCAAATTATTGTATCAAATTTATTTTGAGGATATTCGGGAAAATAATAAGGGTCATAGCCTGTAATATCACAACCTTTTTGGCGCAATATTTTAACATCATTACCAAAGCCACAACCAAAGTCTAGTATTTTGCCTTGTAAAAGGTTTTGATTTAATAAAAACTGTGCTGGAAATGATAGATAATTTCTTTCGATCGCAGTGAGATGGCTGAACTGATTTTTCTGCTGTTTCATGGAATTTTGGTGCTGATGTACCAAAATTATTATTCCCAGCATTTGTTAGGTTATGCGATATCTACAACGGGCTACGCCTACGCATCAGGGTCAATACCTAGCTCACGTAACTTAGCTGCTAATATATCAGCACGTTGCCGTTCCTGTTCAGCACGCTGGCTTTCCTGTTCAGCACGCTGGCGTTCTTGTTCAGCGCGTTGGCGTTCCTGTTGAGCTTGTTCGCTGCTCCACAACAGCAAATTTCCTTCTGTATCCCACCAGCGCAGCCAATTCATGGTTTGACATAATCTTTCACCTTGCCAAATTCCGAGAAATAACTCTAACTCAGGAATCCAAAAGCGTCCATTAGCGTCTGCTTGCTGCAAAATATATTGTCCATTTTGCAAGCAGCGTAGTTCTAGACTTGGTTCGTAAGGGTCGTAGGTTACGTAGCTTGGAACTTGGAGAATCTTTTCGTAATAATAGAGTTTACCGTAGGGTGGAGTTGAACGGACTGATAATTCTCCACCTTCTGTGTCTGAAAGAAATTCCATCACTACAGCCACAGCAGCGCCTTCTAAATTTGGGGTATAGCTGCGACGAACTACATTTGTTCCCACAGACTGCACTTGAGGAACATAAAACCAGTCTGGGGCTTTGACAACAATTTTTTTGTTGACTGTGGCTACAAGTCCAAAATTAGAGCCAATCAGCATCTGGGGTTGGATGCGTGCTGTGCTTCCCAAAGCATCGGTAAGCGCAGCTGCGATCGCAGGTTGTTGAATATTTTCCACCGGATCGTCGGGTAAAATGAAGTCGGCTGGAAGTGCTTCCCAAGTAACAATTGGTTCTTTTTGGATGGGGTTAACTTGTAGAACCATAAAATTATTCCTAATATCCATGCACAGTATATAGTTATTTTTAACAAATCTTCAGGGCGCACATCTGTGCGATCGCAGCATATAAATTCAGATAATCTTAAGTTTTGGATGAATAGACTCGCACTCCCTAAAAACCCAGTAATCTGGAAAGATTTCTCTGACAGGTGTATATACTCCTAGTCAAGCATTTAGCAGGCGTGAGTATTATGCTGGAATGGTTGATTGGCCCGATAGCAAGCAATGCCTTTCTGCATCGGAAATTTTTAGAATATTTCTGTGCTTGGGAGTTTGTCTGGCAGTTTGAGAAGGAAGGCAGTATTTCAATTGACGATCTCAAAACTGAAGTTTTTGGCAAACACTGGCAAGATGAAACTTGGCATGAGGTATTGCGGCTAATTGCCGGAATGATTGATGCAAAATTTGTTGGTGAAATTCTTGATTACTTGATGGTGCAAGATGGCGAAGAAGAAAAATTTCTCAACTTGTTTTTAGCGGCTAAGTATCTTGCAGAGGTAAAAAATCGCTCGGTGATTGCGCCAGTAGCTAATAAATTATTTGGCAAGGTAAAAGACTTAACCAAATATGACCCCCGCTCGATTCTCAAAGACCGCGCCACTGCTGATAAATCTGATTATGTGCGACGTGCAGGCATCCAAGCATTAGCCAGTAATTTCAAAGATGACCCAGATACCCGCTCGTTTCTCAAAGACCTCACCACTACTGATAATCAATGGTATGTGCGACGTGCAGCCATCGAAGCATTAGCCAGCAATTTCAAAGATGACCCGGACACCCACTCGATTCTCAAAGACCGCGCCACTGCTGATAATCAATGGTATGTGCGACGTGCAGCCATCGAAGCATTAGCCAGCAATTTCCCAGATGACCCGGACACTCGCTCGATTCTCAAAGAACGCGCCACTGCTGATAATCAATGGAATATGCGAAGTGCAGCAATCCAAGCATTAGCCAAACACTTCAGATATCAGCCTGAGTTGTTTGAAATTTACTACAACTGCGCTGTCAATGACCCCTTTGAGCGTGAGCAAAACTATGAAACCAACCCTCGGCGCGTTGCACTGGAGATAATTATCAAGCAATTTCCTCAGCATCCCGATACTTTACCACTGTTGCGCGACAAAGCAGAGAATGACTTAGATGAGGAAGTGCGAAAGTTTGCTCAACAGAAGTTGGCAGAATTAGAGAAGTAAAAGAGTTTCAAAAATATGAACAACACAGAAGTTTGTTAACAAATCAACCAATATCTAAATGGATTGTCTTCAGAACGCCTATAACTGGTTGCTGACTTCTTAGCTTATCTATCAGATAAAGAAAGTGAAGACGCTACCCAAGAATTAGTTGATATTCCTGGATTTATTGAATCCTTCGAGAGGGGTAAAAAAGATGTTGTTGAGGGTCGGCTAAAAGACTGGAGGTTAATCCGAATACTGTACAGTCAAAGTGTCGCGTTGACAGATATACCGCCCAGAACTTAAGTTCTAGGCTAATAGCTCAAGTCCACTCAAGTGGACTGAAATCTTTCCATTGACAGAGTTTAGCCATCGACATCGCTTAAAATCTTATATTTAGTCCTCTTAAGAGGACTTTAGCTATTAGCCTCGGAATTTATTCCCAGGCGGGTTAGCAACGAAGCGTCAGATTTAAAATATGTTGGTCTTCTAAAGTGGGGGCATTTTGGCGTTCGCGTAGCGTGTCCTTTAGGACAAGGTATTGTGTGTGCCGCAGGTACGCCCGTCGTTGACATCGCATTTACTCTGGGAATCATATAGTTAGCAACTCTTACTACTGACTCTCTACTATCTCCAGGTAATTATACGATGGGCGATCGCAATATCATAGGCACTCTTTCGCCAGAAGATATCCAAGAAATTAAAGCAGCGCTACAAATAATCGAACAAAAGATGCCCTTTCTCATTGCTTTAACTGCACAAGAACGCCGCAAGTTATTCAAAATGGGCGATAGTGTCGCAATATTACCAGGGGAATTCCGCAGTTGGAGCAAATATTTGTCTCATCAGAACAGGGGGGATTGTGGCAAGAGGAGTTGAGGCAACATATCATACAGTGTGCATCTACCTACAGATGGATTCATTATTACCTAGCAAACAACTACTGTCAGCTTTCAGTAGTGCGCTTTTCTTGAGTACTAGGCAAAATTCCACGGGTAAATGCAGAGAGCGATCGCTAGTTGAAAAATAGACGTTGCACAAAGAGCGATCGCGCTTTTATTCAGTAAATAGAGCACGCTGTAAGGGCACAGCATTGCTGTGCCCCTAAGATAGATGTGATTGAAATAAAGGAATGCTGTAAAGTTTTGATTGCTCCTGGGCGGGCTAGATGCCCACCCTTAATTGTTATTGCAATGCCTCAGCAGTCTTCTTCTTATCCAACTTGAGAATTAACACTCCCAAAGGTGGCAAACATAAATCCAGCGAATAGGGACGACTGTGCAAAGACCAATCATCCGTCCACTTACCGCCTAAGTTGCCCATATTGCTGCCGCCATACTGACGCGCATCACTATTGAATAACTCGGTATAAAATCCCTTTTCCGGTACACCGATGCGGTAGTGAGAATGGGGTTGCGGTGTAAAATTGCAAACCACGATCGCAAAATCATCAGAATCCTTGTCACGACGCATGAAGGCAACTACACTATGGCGGTTATCGCTACAGTCAATCCACTCAAACCCCGGTTCTGCAAAATCCTGGGTGTACAAAACTGGTTCAGAACGGTAAAGATAATTCAAATCGTGGAAAAACGTTTTTAACTGTTGGTGGGCTTCATGCTGCAATAAATGCCACTCCAAATCTGTCCAATCATTCCACTCACTCCACTGCCCAAACTCCATGCTCATAAACATGGTTTTCTTGCCTGGGTGAGCAAACATATAGGTAAATAAACAACGGACATTAGCTAACTTCTGCCATGTATCCCCCGGCATTTTGCCGATGATATTGCTCTTGCCATGCACCACTTCATCGTGCGACAGAGCCAGCATGAAGTTCTCACTGTGGTTGTACCACATACTAAAAGTGATATTGTTTTGGTGGAACTGGCGGAACCAAGGGTCCATGCTGAAGTAATCCAGCATATCGTGCATCCAGCCCATATCCCACTTCAAGTTAAAGCCCAGTCCGCCTGTGTAGGTGGGCCAAGATACCATTGGCCAAGAAGTAGATTCTTCCGCAATTGAGAGAATACCGGGGAAATAGCTAAAGATAATGTGATTTACCTGACGCAGAAAATCTGCTGCTTCTAGATTTTCTCTGCCGCCGTACTGGTTGGGCAACCATTCTCCTGGTTCGCGGCAATAATCGTTATAGAGCATTGAGGCAACAGCATCGACACGAATCCCATCAATGTGGTACTTGTCGAACCAAAAGAGAGCATTTGCTGCTAAGAAATTACTGACTTCATGGCGACCGTAATTGAACACCAAAGTACCCCATCCTTTATGTTCGCCTTTGCGGGGGTCAGCGTGTTCGTATAAATGGCTACCATCAAAGAAAGCTAAACCATGTCCATCTTTGGGGAAGTGACCGGGAACCCAATCTACAATTACCCCGATATCATTTTCATGACATTTGTCAATAAAATACATGAAATCTTCGGGGCTGCCAAAACGCGAGGTAGGGGCGTAGTACCCAGTGACTTGATAACCCCAAGAACCATCAAAGGGATGCTCCGCAATGGGCAGCAATTCTAGATGGGTGTATCCCAATTCTTTGACATAGGGAATCAGTCGGTCAGCTAGTTCCCGGTAGGTAAGGAAGCGTGCGCCCGGCTTTAGTCCAGAAACGACAACTACTGGTTCAGTTTCACCATTGGGAAGTTTAGCTGGTTCTGCACTGGAAGCGTGTAACCAAGAGCCTAAATGCACTTCGTAAACTGAAATTGGCTGAGTTAGGGGTTCAGTGCGACGCCGCTTTTGCATCCAGTCTTCATCACTCCAACTGTAAGCATCTAAATCAGTGACAATGGATGCCGTTTTCGGGCGAACTTCTTGCTGGAAACCGTAGGGATCGGATTTTTCGTAAATGTGCCCTTCAAAATTTTTGATTTCATATTTGTAATGCTCTCCCACACCAATTTCAGGAATAAACAACTCCCAAACTCCAGTGGGGCCTTTACGCATCTGGTTTTTACGTCCATCCCAGAGATTAAAATCTCCCAGCAATGAAACGTTGCGAGCATTGGGTGCCCAAACGGCAAAATAAACGCCTTTAACGCCGCCTATTACCGTGGGGTGCGCTCCCAGTTTTTCGTATATTCGGTGATGGTTGCCTTCACTAAACAAATGCAAGTCAAAATCTGTCAAGTTGGGAGAACGGAAAGCGTAAGGGTCATAGATGACACGCTCATGTTCTCCTTCTTTAATCCGTAACTGGTAGTTTGCCAGTTCGGCAGTTTCAATGGTGCATTCAAAGAAGTGGGGATGATGCACTGTTTGCATTGGGTATTCCTTCCGTTGTTCCGGAAGAACGACCCATGCTGCACTTGCATTTGGTAAGTAGGCCCGCACAGCCCAGACAGTTTTGCCGTCTTGTTCTATGGGATGAGAACCTAGTATTTCAAAGGGATCGTTATGCTGATTCCAAACGATGCTGTTAACCTGTTCAGGGGCGATCGTGGTCATGGACATGAAGCTACCTAAGTGAAATAATGTGATTGACTAAATCTACTTTTTTAATATCTATATATATTCTTTACATTTATTTGCAATTTTGTCGCCACCGTTATCCTACATCAGAATGGGGTATTGAGCATGAGGCGTTGGGCATAGGGCAAAACAGTTCTGGGTTCCGAGTGCTGATTAGGGAATCTTACTTCTTTACTCAGAACTCAGCACGGGCTAAACCCTAACTATCCGCTAACATAACTGGCACTATTGAGGGGTATTGGGCAGAGGATGAATGACTAATGACTAATGTATCAAAAATTTAAAAATGGGAAAAACTGGAGTAAGGTTTTACGTATACGAAGCAAGAAAATCTGTTCCCGAATTTTGGGATCTAGTTTTGGGGGCGGGGCCTCTTGCAGCTGCGCTTGTAATTGAATATATTCGGCCGCTGTTAGGGATTTTCCATCAATAGGCGATCGCGCTTCTATGATAATTTTAGTACGTAATATTTCTTCTGGTGTATCCTCTGGTGGGGGTAATGCTATTACCGTCGATCCCCAATAGCTACTTAATGCAATCAAGGTAGCAGTAATCACAATTAAGCACAGTAATTTTATTGTCTTTATTGGTTTAATTCTCCCCATCTTCTCAATCGCGTTCACCACGCAGGATAAAAATCTTTTTTTACCATGCCCCATATCCAATTTTAAAACTAGATATTTAGTTACAAATTTTCCCAATAAAAATCTGGCAATATCAAGGGACATTACCAGTTCTCTTCTGATTGGGAATAGACTACAGGGAATGCTCAAGAGCAATTGCCAGCGATCGCGATGAATTGTTTTGCCCTCTCAAAATTTAGCAGTCTAAGCCATCCTAGACACCAAATGAGGGAAGTACCTTGCCCACATGGCTTAGATTTACAGAATTCAACTCTCTTGGACTTGGAACAAGGTTCGGTCAGGCGAGAATTTCAGGCGGACACCTGGTTGAGGACGTAACCCCCATTACCAGTGTCCTTTACTTACTGCCCTACTTAGCTGATATTTGAGCAAACTCTAAGCTCTGATGCACCAACAGAAATATGCAGGTTTTTACATGAACCTAATTAATTCAAGCTATGTGGTGACCAGTCTTGTTACTAAGCTATTTTGGGCATGATTTAAACTAAAGCTTAGAATGCTTTATTTAGGAGTAGCAGTGGGAGTAGCTGCGGGAGTAGTTGCAGGAGTAGCGGCAGGGCTAGATCCACTTGTAGGTGCATCAGTTGGTTCACCTGTAGCAGCAGGACTAGCAGTGGTACCACCACCACCACCGCCTTCACAAGCTCCGAGAACTGTAGCCAGACTTAAGATAACAGCCAAACCAAAGATTTTTGTTTTCATAACTCCTCTTTCACCAATTGTGGCTAGAACAATTTTTCGCCTGTTGAATACGATACCGTATTTATTGCTTTTTTTTAAATGCTACGAGATTACATACTTAAAAAAACAATCCTTTGGGGTATTCTTTTTCAGATTAGGTATCATACAGCCATCTGATTAGTTTCTCTTAACTCAGGAGCAAAAGGGAAATTAGCAAATTTTTTAGCAAACCGATATATCATAGCAAAAAATTTTATTTTTTTCATGGAGTATTGCATCTTGCTGCCCCGTGTTGCCATACTTTAGGTGCGATACCTAAAGCGCAAGCTGTCCAGTTGCTAATCGCTGATTGCAAACATTGCAATATCTAGAGGATGCAAACATTGGTACAGCGACCTATCAGAACAGTTAAAAGGGTGTAGTCTGTTATGTGTGCTTGTTGCACAGAAGGCGATTTTTACCTAAGCAAAAACAGACAATCAAGACAATCAATCTAAAGTACAGTATTTTCCATCTAAAAAAATTTATGGTAGTTGCTCGTAAATCTGCTGTTTCTACAAAGGGTAATTGGTTCCGGCGAGATTCTCTCCTTTCTTTAAGAAGGCGGCAACGCTCTGCACGTATAGAGTCAGCAGCACGGAGCGCTTCTACACCCGTTGCCCAAGCCGCACCAGTATCCTCTCAAAGACAACGGCGTTCCTCAAAAAATCTCGCGGTTTCTCCCACAAATGAACCAGTTATGCCCAAATCGGTGAAAGACTTGGGTAGACAACAAGTGCCACCCAATGAGCAGTCGAATGCAAACCAGAAGACTCCGGGGGTAAGTTTTCTTCGCCTTCCCATAATGCCTAATTCTGGAGTGACACCTTTGTGGTTGCTGCGCTTGTATACCTTTCATCGTTATTCGACAGTTTTGGCGTTCTTGTTAGTAGCATCGACACTTGCTGTATATGGTTGGACGGTATATTCCCAAGAGCTTTGGAGCCAGTCATATCGCAGACTGCAAAACCTCCAACGTCATGAGCGGCTGTTAACGACAACCAATGCAACGCTGACAAATAAAATGGCTGAGGAAGCAGAAAAACCAACAGCAGGGCTGGTATCGCCCACTCCTCAAGGGCTGATTTTCTTGCCTCCAGCATCTCATAGTCCTAAGCCAGCATCGTCTAACACAACGCCAAATTCTGAAACGCAACAGCAAACACCTTCGCCACTCGGATACTAATTTGTAATTCCTAATGACGCTCTCTACGAGACGCCGTGCGAATGAATACTCGCTAAGGTAATTCGTAATTCAGTAAGTCAGTTTTATAACAATTTTCAGGTAATTAAACCATACTGTAGGGGCGCACAGCTGTGCATTGGTGTCAACTTTACGTGACAGTTAGTGAGCGAGAATGCTTTGAGGCATTAACCTTGTTCTCAGGGGAATGCCCCTCATTAAGGCTTTGCCTACCTTACTCGCGGCAGTAGCCTAATGAACAAGTTAGAGGCTGTAAACGAGGGTTGAAAAGGGTTTTAGCTTCAGTTGACACCAACGACAACTGTGCGCCTCTACCGAAAATTGTGCTTCAAATAGATGAAAAACGCTGTAATCTGAGTTTCCACCTCTTATATCTGTAGATTTATTTTAGAGAATTGGTAAAAGGCTAAGAGTCATTGGTCATTCGTCATTAGTCATTAGGACTCAGACTTGTGGCAAATGACAAAAGACAAATGACAAAGGACAAACCCAATGCAGAAGTCACCAAGCAGAACAAAATTCAGAAAGTTTCAGAATCCAGCATTCACAAGGCGGCAAAAGGGTTATAAACGTGGGCTTTTGGGAAAATTAGCCTCTAATATCCAAGACCAAACATCCGACACCAAGTCCCGGCTGTTCATAGTATGGGGCATATTAATGGCATCAGGGTTGGGGTTGGGTGTCAGATTGTATAACCTCCAAGTTGTCAAGGGGCCAAAGTTAACAGAGCAGGCGCGAAACCAGCAAATGATGAATTTGCGACCTTTTATGCCCCGTCGCCCGGTGGTAGATCGCAATAGTAGTCTGTTGGCGATTGACCGTCCTGTATATACTTTGTACGCTCATCCCAAGCTGTTTGATAAGTCTAACGAAAATATGGCAGAGCGACTTGCTCCAATCTTGGCAAAAGATACTGCTGAATTGGTGAAAACTTTTCAAAGCAAAAGAAGCGGAATTATACTTGCCCCAGCGCTACCGGAAGAAATTATCGATCGCGTCATCTCTTTGCGCTTAAATGGCCTGGAGTGGGCCCAAAAATACTCCCGATATTACCCGCCAGACGATTTGGTTTCTGATGTGGTGGGCTACGTAAATATTGACCGCCGTGGTCAAGCAGGTGTGGAATATTCTCAAGAGAAGTTGCTAGAACGTCCTGTGCAAACGGTGCGGCTCAGTCGGTCGGGTAATGGGGATCTGATGCCAGATCGTGCGCCCGAAGGTTTTCTGCATTTTGATGATTTGCGATTGCAACTCACTATCGATAGCCGTCTGCAACGAATTGCCCGCGTTGCGCTCAAACAACAAATGGAGAAGTTTGACGCCAAACGTGGAGCGGTAATCGTCATGGATGCGTTGGATGGTTCCTTACTCGCCCTCGTTTCTCAACCTACCTATGACCCTAATCAATACGCTAAAGCTAATATCTCGCTATTTAAAAACTGGACGGTAGCGGATCTTTATGAACCAGGATCGACTTTTAAGCCTTTGAATGTGGCGATCGCTCTCGAAAATGGTGTCATCAAACCGGATGATATGTTTAATGACTCCGGTTCTATTCGAGTAGCTAATTACACCATCAAAAATGCGATGAATAATGGGAATGGGCGAATCAGCATCGCTCAGATTTTGCAATATTCCAGCAACATTGGCATGGTGCAAATTATCCAACGCTTAAAGCCTTCAATTTACTACAACTGGCTAGAACGCTTGGGGCTAGGACAAAAAGTTGATACAGATTTACCTTTTGAAGTTGGCGGACGGCTCAAAAGTCAAGAAGAATTTATCGCTTCGCCAATTGAACCAGCTACTACTTCCTTTGGACAAGGCTTTTCTATGACACCGTTACAGCTAGTGCAAATGCACGGTGCTTTAGCCAATGGGGGTAAGTTAGTTACACCCCATGTAGTTCGAGGGCTGATTGATAGTAAAGGGCAGATGCATGATTCACCCACTCGCACCATCCCCCGCCAAATTTTCTCAGCCGCAACAACCCAAAAGGTTGTGGAAATGATGGAAACTGTTGTTAATGAAGGCAGCGGCAAGGCAGCACAAATTCCGGGATATCGCATTGCTGGTAAAACTGGTACAGCCCAAAAAGCTAGTCCGAATGGCGGCTACATCAAGGGTGCTAGAATGACCAGTTTCGTCGCTATTTTGCCCGTGGAATCTCCTCGCTATGTAGTATTCGCACTGGTAGATGAGCCAAAAGGAGAAAGTGCCTATGGTTCTACTGTCGCCGCCCCAATTGTGAAATCGGTGATCGAAGCACTGATTCCTCTTGAGGAGATTCCGCCAAGTAAGGCGATCGAGCAGCAGAAAGTGCCGTAGGGAGGGGAGGCAGGGGGCAGGGGAGCAGGGGAGCAGGGGAGCAGGGGAGCAGGGGAGCAGGGGAGCAGGGGAGCAGGGGAGCAGGGGGCAGGGGAGTTCAAAGACTCGTTCACGAGTATCAAAGACTCATTCTCAAATTTTAATTTTTACCAAATTACAGTTACAAATCATTCTTCTCTGCTCCCCCTGCCCCCTGCTCCCTGCCCTTGTTCCTCTAGACTTAATTTTTCTTTATAACCAGGGAAAGAGGTAGAGAAAGCTACTCGTGTGGGAAGTTAAGTATTAGAGATAAACTAATCTCTCACTTTTCCAATGCTACCGAAGATTCCATGCAAAGCAATTTAGTTATATTTCCTAACGCTGGGGCTGCGAAAAAAAGCACGCAAACAGAAGAAGGAACAATTACCAAGTACGACCGTGCTGAGGAGCAATTTATAGAACTGCTAGCAATGGAGGATTTGGATCGTCAACTAGATGTAAAACCTGCAATAGCTAGTGAGTTTGAACAGGCGCTCTCAAGGGCAATTCGCGCCGCTTATCAAAACGATCGCTCTGATGAACAGGCTCACCTTTTTCTCCAGCGGATACTTTATCGAATTAATCGGCTAAAGCTGTTTTGGTACGACGATTTGCGAAACTATAACAATGAGCGATCGCTTTACTTGTACTCATGTCGCGACCGAATTGAAGCTGCTTGGCAAAAGTGGGAACTGGCACAAATCGATGTGGCTGCACTGCAAGAATCGGATGTAAAACAAGCTTTAATTGAGCGTGCGTCTGCCGATTTAAATCCGCCTTTGTCGGAAAGTAGTCGCTACATTCGTGAGGAAATGACTGAAGCTGGCTACCGTCACTTGCTAGCGATCGGCTCCTTTGATGGCTTGATTGAAGGTAGTCGTCTTTGCTACGTATTAGGTGGTGCTGCTAATGAAATGCAGTGTACGCTGGTGCGAGTATTACTAGAAGAATACGGCAATGGTCGTTTATCCCGGAAGCACTCTACATTTTTTGCTCAAATGCTGGCTGAGTTTGGGATGAACACTGAACCAGAAGGATATTTCGATTTAGTACCTTGGGAAGTCCTCGCTTGCGATAATCACAACTTTCTCACCACCGATCGCAAACGCTATTTCCTACGTTATAGCGGCGCGTTGACTTATTTTGAGGTGGCTGGCCCTGCGGCTTACAAAAACTATTTGACGGCGGCGCAACGACTGGGGCTGTCAGAGGCGGCGATGGGCTATTGGGAACTGCACATCAAGGAAGATGAACGCCACGGTCGTTGGATGTTGGATGATGTGGCTTTGCCTTTGGCAGAACGATATCCCAATGACGGGTGGGAATTGCTGCTTGGGTATGACCAGGAAAAACTAATGGGCGATCGCGCGGCTGGTGCTGTTATGCGATTGATACGTGAAGCAGAACAAGCCGCCTTACTCATCTAAGAAAACTAAAAAATTAGAAATTAAAAATGGCAGATTCTTTCTGGCGTTTCTAATTTCACGTTTCTAAAACATTCTATTGCTAATCCACCTAACCCAATTTCCTTAGTCAGAACTTCTTTACTAAAGGAACGGCTATTTATTGTCTTGAGATTAAGGTAGTAAATAACCTTCTATTGCATTGATTATACCATTAGACTTTGAAGTACAGTAAAATGAAAGACATCTTTTTTTGCCCTGAAGAATCAAATTTCTACTCAAACTGCTTAGACAATTTTGTCCTCAGAAATTGCAAAAACTACGAATCAATTGTGGAGTTTGGCTCTGGAGATGGTAGCCCTGTAATTAATTCTTTATTGAAAAACAAGTTTGATGGGGTAATACATGGATTTGAATTAAATACTTCTGCATGGAAAGTCGCAAATTCAACTATCGATGAATATAATCTCACTAATAAATACATAATCCATAATTCTTGTTTGTTTAATTCTTCTCAACCCGATGCAGAGTATCTTGTATCCAATCCACCATATCTCCCCGCACCAGATAATGATATTTATATGCCACTTTTATTTGGGGGCGTAGATGGAGCCACAGTTACCAACGATCTGTTGTCTTTAGATTATGAGAATGTGTTGGTTTTAATCTCTAGTTTTTCTAATCCAACAGGTACGCTAAAGCTAGCAAAAGAAAATGGATATTCTGTTCAAAATTTCATGGTGTTACCTTTGCAGTTCGGCTATTATAGCTCCGATCCTAAGGTAAAAAAACACATAGAAAAACTCCGAAAAAATAAGATGGCGTTTTATTCTGGCGATTATTATTTTTTAGCTGGTGTTTTATTTAAAAAATCCCAGGAGTCTGTAATTGATTTGTCTAATCAATTAGCTCAGGTGATGACTAGTTTGTGAAAATCGATAACAAGTTACCAGTGCTGTATCTAGAAACCAGCAAATTTTTATGAATGCCAACCGCCTATGTAGACAATATCCGTTAAACATGATGCCGTTACTAAATTTGCATAGTGCGCTCGCTTTTCACATTTGATTTTGGAGTCGGAATTTGCAAGCCTTCAAAAAACGCTAAGGAACTGAACTTTTATTTCGTAGGGTGCCTTAGCGATCGCATAATGTACCCTACATTAGTAAATACAGATTACATAAATGCATATTCTCAAGTAATCACCTGAAATTGTTGCATTAACTTCTTTGTTGTGTGGCTGTACTGCTAGAGTGAGGTTTGCCCTTGAACGCTGCAAATAAAATTACAACAGCACCAAGCGACAAAATAGGAAAGCCTGAAGTTGGTTCGGCTACAGAGACTGATGAGATTGGCGTCAATAGGAAAGCGCGTAATTCACCATTAACTGCACCACGACCGACAATTTGCCCATTAGTATTAATGGCAGATGCTGCTGTCAAGGTAAAGCCAGCATCTAAACCAGGAGCAATCAGGTCATTCAGGTCGTATAGAGTGTTATCACTATAAAGAAAAGCCCGCAAACCATTGCCATCTGCTGCAAAAAAGTTATTGTTAGTGCCAGAATACCCGACTACTTGACCCAAATTATTGATCCCCAAACCAGCACTGAACAAATCTGTAGGACGTAACTTACCGAGGTCTTGGAGTCCCGTGCTGGAACTGTACAGAAAAGCACGAGTATTACCTACTTCAGTGGGCCCCGAACTACCAACTACTTGTCCTAAGTCATTAACATCGTTTGCTTGACTGTAGTTGTTACCAGGGAGGGTACCGAGATTAGTGATTATACCGTTGTCGGATAAAAAGGCTCGGCTGGAAGAACCGAAAATGCCAACTACCTGGCCTGGATTATTTATGCCATAGGCAACATAATTTTCTCCTAAATTCTTGTTGATGATAGTCGTCGTACCATTGCTGTATAGGAAAGCGGCCCCGAAGGGAAACGCAAGTCTTGGGAATATACCGCCACCAGTCGTACCGCCAACCACCTCACCGGAGTCATTGATAGCATATGGAATGCCCTTAACACCAATATTTTGCGTTGTTCCATTACTGTAAATAAAGGCGTTATTATCACTGTCGGTGTTACCGATGGAATTACCAACTACTTGCCCTAAGTTATTGATACCAGTCACTGCAAGTTGACTATCCCCAGGCAACGGACTAATTTTTTGGATCGAACCATTGCTGTAAAAAAAAGAACTCCCCAAAGAATTAATAGCTACCTCACCTGAGTCATTAATGTCTGTAGCGTAACTGTAGGTTTGTCCCGTAAGATTGCCTAAGTCAGTAACAGAGTATAGAGATGCGGCCAATGCCGACTTAGATGCAGTAAGACTGATTGCAGCCAGGGTTACTGCTGTTATACAGGATTTCCACTTAAGTAATACCATGTTACTTTTCCGTAATTTTCTATTACCCTACCAAATTACCGTTGAAAAGTAGAGTAGTAACCCGCCGTATCTGGGTAGTCAGTAAATACGCCATCAACACCTAAGCTGAAAAATAGTTCGTATTCCCCTTGGGGATTTCCTTGAAAGTCCAGTGGCAAAAAGCAGTCTTCATTGCGGAAAGTCCAGACATGAACCAGCAAACCAGCCGCATGAGCATCGATGACTAAAGATGTCGGCGATTGCAATTTACCATTACTATCTCTCGGAACCAATAAATTTTTATGAATGCCAACCGCCTGTGCATATTTAGCAATTTCTTCTAAACCTGATGCAGTGACTAAATCTGCATATGTGCGTTCATCGCCACTAACTATAAAATCATAAGGTTTACCACTGTCATTCAGCAATTGCACTAGAGGTAAATCAGTCTTTGTAGATAAATCTTGTAAATTACTCACTTCAAAAGACTGAATAAAAACAGGTGCATTAGCGCCCTGATAACCATTGGCTGTCAAAGTTGTAAGTAGGGGTGGTTCTAGAGCTAACCCAATAGATTTAAAGTAAGTTGGGTGCTTAGTTTCTGGGTAAATACCGATCGCACGATTAATTTCAGCACTTTTACCTTTAACTAAATCGATGATTTCTTGCAGCGTGGGAATTTCTAAGAGTCCATCATAGGCGGTATTGTGCGATCGCAGTTGCCCAATTCGCTCTTTAGCTCGGAGGGTTTTCACTTCTGCCAGGGTAAAATCTTCAGTAAACCAGCCAGTTTTTGATTCTCCATCAATTATTTTGGTGGTTTGACGGTGAGCAAATTCTGCATGGCTAGCAACGTCAGTAGTTTCAGAAATCTCATTTTCGTGACGAGCAATTAAAATACCGTCTTTGGTAGAAACTAAATCAGGTTCAATATAATCAGCGCCCAGTGCGATTGCTAATTCATAAGCAGCTAAAGTATGTTCTGGACGGTAGCCGCTAGCGCCTCGGTGGGCAATAATAATTGGAGATGCATCTTGCAAAGTTCTACTCATTACTGTTACCCACCTACAAGAGAAGCAAGCTACCCGTAGCGTCTGGTAGAGTTGCAGTGCGTCACTAGGGTTTGACGCTATAGCCACTTACGTCAACCAATCGATATCCTTGACCAACCAGTTTGTCAAAAGTCGCTTGATACTGGGCTGAGGTCAATCCATGTCGCGCCTCCCAAGCTGGCCCGTCAGATTTCTCCCAAATAGCGGCGTATCGGTCTTTTCCATTTACACTGTAACCACTAACGCGAACTAATCGATATCCCTGACCAACTAGTTTGTCAAAAGTCGCTTGATACTGGGCTGAGGTTAATCCATGTCGTGCTTGCCAAGCTGGGCCACCAGACTTCACCCAAATAGCGGCATATCGGTCTTGGCCGTTTTCACCATAACCACTGACATCAACCAACCGATATCCTTGACCAACTAGTTTGTCAAAAGTCGCTTGATACTGGGCTGAGGTCAATCCATGTCGCGCCTCCCAAGCTGGCCCGTCAGATTTCTCCCAAATAGCGGCGTATCGGTCTTTTCCATTTACACTGTAACCACTAACGCGAACTAATCGATATCCCTGACCAACTAGTTTGTCAAAAGTCGCTTGATACTGGGCTGAGGTTAATCCATGTCGTGCTTGCCAAGCTGGGCCACCAGACTTCACCCAAATAGCGGCATATCGGTCTTGGCCGTTTTCACCATAACCACTGACATCAACCAACCGATATCCTTGACCAACTAGTTTGTCAAAAGTCGCTTGATACTGGGCTGAGGTCAATCCATGTCGCGCCTCCCAAGCTGAACCACCAGACTTCACCCAAATAGCGGCGTATCGGTCTTGTCCGTTAGCTATTGCTTGTATTGTGCCATGAGGAATTTTCTTTAACTGGACGACATTTTGAGCAAGTACCTTTGTGTTTGTCTCGGTATTGCTGACACTACTAGCAAAGTTGCTGGTAGCGGCAAAAGCGGAACTGACTAAAGTTGAAAGTAACACTGCGCTAGAGGCAGTAAATGTTAAAGAGCGGATTAACATATTAGTAAAACAAATCTGTAAGAATGTATTGGTTTTTGGGCTTCACTAACTAAATAGGTTGGCATTTGTTTTTTTATGCAATACCAGGTAGCAGTGCTGACAATTGTGGATACCCTTGATTTACAGATGATTCCAGAATTAAAATTACTGTTATCTTATTTGTATATTTATATATATTAAAGTACGGATATTTTAGTCTATAATACTTAGTAGATTAAAAATAGCTATATAAGAAAAAATTATTTTAAGGTGTTGAACAGGGAATGATTTCTTGCCAGGAAGCGCTGCACGTAAAATGTTAGGTCTATCGATGGATGGGACTATTGAGATTAAATTCGGTAACCTGGAAAAGTCTGTAGTACAGCGGGCGTGTAAATCCAGCTACCATCTCAATTAACCAGACAATTCGCTCAAGCAACTGGTTAAAGGTAGGCAAACTCAGCGCCACTGTATACTAGTGTTTGCCCAAAGTCCCTCAGCTAATGGCAAACTGATTGGCCAAACCCAATTTTTATATGAAGTACGTTAACCCGACGACGGTTAGTCGCGGCTATTCAAACAAAGTCTGCTTTTGCAGGCGCGATCGCTTTTAAATTGTATTCGCTAGATATTTTGTAATAATTCTAATGACACAGATGAAGCCTGAAGTAAAGCGCACAGAAGAATTGCGCCAGTTATTGCAACAAGCCAGCTATGCTTATTATGTCCTAGATGCTCCAATCATGGAGGATGCAATCTATGACCAGTTATATCGAGAATTGCAACAACTGGAAATTCAGCATCCAGAATTGGCAACTCCCGATAGCCCGACTCAGCGCGTGGGTGAGAGGCCAGCAACACAGTTTACCTCGGTGCGGCATAACATTCCCCTATACAGTCTGGAGAATGCATTCAATATTGATGAGTTGCAAGCATGGGATCAGCGCTGGCGGCGACAAGCACCGAAAATAGGTTCAGTGGAATATGTGACTGAACTGAAAATTGATGGTTCTGCATTGGCTCTTACCTACCAGAATGGCATTCTAGTTAGAGGGGCAACTAGGGGTGATGGAGTGATGGGTGAAGATATCACCCAAAATGTACGGACAATTCGTTCAATTCCCTTGCGTTTGAATTTTGAAGGGTTAGAAATTCTAGAAAGGGTGGAAGTGCGCGGCGAGGCGTTTTTGCCGTTGGAAGTGTTTAAACAAATTAACGAAGAAAGGCAAAAAGCAGGCGAGCAATTATTTGCCAATCCCCGTAATGCCGCAGCTGGTACGCTTAGGCAACTAGACTCCCGGATTGTTGCTAAACGGCGGTTAGATTTCTTTGGCTACACTTTGCACATTCCTGGTAGAGATGACACCAGTATTGCCAATACTCAATGGGAAGCATTGGAGTTGTTAGAAAAGCTCGGTTTTCGAGTCAACCCCAACCACAAACTGTGTCCCTCGATCGCAGAAGTGGCAAAATATTATGAATATTGGGATACGGAACGCCTAAATTTACCCTACATGACTGATGGGGTAGTAGTAAAGCTGAGTTCTTTTAAACTTCAGGAACAGCTAGGGTTTACGCAGAAATTCCCCCGCTGGGCGATCGCGTTAAAGTACCCAGCCGAAGAAGCACCCACTCGTGTGGAAAATATTGCTGTAAATGTCGGAAGAACAGGGGCGTTAACACCGTTAGCAGAAATGCGCCCTGTGCAACTGGCCGGAACAACAGTTTCTCGTGCAACTTTACATAATAGCGATCGCATTACTCAATTAGACATCCGCATTGGCGATACTGTCATTGTCCGCAAAGCTGGGGAAATCATCCCAGAAGTGCTGAGGGTACTCAAAGAACTCCGTCCCGCTGACACCGAACCTTTCGTTATGCCCACCCATTGCCCAGTCTGCGCTCAACCAGTGGTGCGAGAATCAGGTGAGGCGGTAACTCGGTGCGTCAATGCTTCCTGTGCAGCTATTCTCAAAGGTTCCATTGAACATTGGGTAAGCCGTGATGCCTTGGATATTAAAGGTTTGGGGGAAAAGCTGGTATATCAACTCGTTGATAAAGGTTTGGTACATTCCGTTGCCGATTTATATGAGTTGACACAAGACAAGTTATATGCATTAGAAAGGATGGGGAAAAAGTCGGCAGAGAAATTAATAGATGCGATCGCTCAATCGAAAAACCAACCTTGGTCAAGGGTATTGTATGGTTTAGGCATCCGTCATGTTGGCAGTGTGAATGCCCAATCGTTGACTCAGAAATATTTCACCGTAGACCAGTTAGCGACAGCAAAGCAATCAGATATTGAAGGCATTTACGGTATCGGTGCTGAAATTGCCCAATCTGTGTACCAGTGGTTTCGGATTGATGCCAACCAAAGATTGATAGAACGCTTGCAAGTAGAAGGATTGCAATTAGCTGCCACAGAGGAAGCAAAAACAGTTGGTGATGGTAATCAAAAGTTCGCAGGTAAAACTTTTGTAATCACGGGTACATTACCAACCTTAAAGCGAGATGAGGCAAAGGCTTTGATTCAAAAAGCTGGTGGAAAAGTGACTGATTCAGTAAGTAAAAAAACAGATTATTTGGTAGTAGGAGAAGATGCAGGTTCTAAATTAGAAAAAGCGCTTTCCTTGGGAATTACGCAATTAAGCGAGCCGCAGTTGTTGGAAATACTTGAAGATTGATGTCTATCTGGCCAACCCGTTGACGAAGAGACAAGGGAGCAGGGGGAGCAGGGGAGCAGGGGAGCAGGGGAGCAGGGGAGGCAGGGGAGGCAGGGGAAGAGAAAGAAAATTTAGGTAGATAAAATTTTAGTAATTTTCTCTTTACTCCCCCTGCCCTCTGCCCTCTGTTGTAGGAACTGGCCTGTCTTGAGGGATCTTTCTGGACTAAATCTTTGCTTGTTTCGGCAGTCTAAAAGAGCGCGTTTTAATACTACGGTAAATTTATCGATTTATCGTATAATGATTGTCAGCTGCGATCGCTTCCTTTGATATGTAGCCATTAAATGCAAGCAACATAAGCTAAAAAACATCTAAATTGCATAATCAGATTAAATCAAACTCTTGTGGGGTGGGCATCTTGCCCGCCCTAGTTATGCAATTTAAATGTGGAACAGCTTACCAAAGGAAACGGACGAGTGCGAACACTGCCTTATAGATCAAGCTATGGAGAATTCACGTGAGCAACAAACACATTGAAGTTAAACAGGTAGCTGGTTTCATCGGTGCTGAAATCAGCGGCGTAGACCTGTCGCGTCCTTTGCACGATGATGCAATCAAAGAAATTCGTCAAGCACTATTGAAGTGGAAAGTCGTGTTCTTTCGCGGTCAGAACATCGATCATGCTGCACAGATTGCATTCACCGCTCGTTTCGGTGAAGTGACCTACGCCCATCCGCACGAAGATGAGCCAATCGATGGCTTCTCACAAATCCTGCCGATTGACCGCAGCCGTTACGAGCGGCGCAATGGTCTGCGGCGTTCCAGCTACGAGAGCCGCTGGCACACCGATGTGACAGCGGTTGTCAACCCACCTGCGGCATCGATTTTGCGTGCGGTTAACGTCCCCAGCATTGGCGGTGACACACAATGGACTAATCTAGTTGCAGCCTACGAGGGTCTGTCAGCACCCCTACGGGCGCTAGCAGACACATTGAAAGCCGAACATCGCTTCAATGCGCGTTTGAATCTGCCCAGCAACAGCAAGATTGCCCAGCGCATCGCAGCCAATCCGCTGGTTTCAATCCACCCAGTAGTAAGGGTTCATCCTGAAACAGGCGAACGCGCATTGTACGTGAATCCTGGCTTCACCTCACACATTCTTGACGTGTCACGACAAGAAAGCGACCTGCTACTTGAGTTGTTCTTCAACCAAATAACCAAGCCCGCCTACACCACCCGCTTCCGCTGGAACAACGGTGACATCGCCTTCTGGGACAACCGCGCCACCGCCCATTTGGCCCCTCAGGATCTGGATCATCTGGAAGTAGAGCGCGTCCTTTATCGCACCACCATCACGGGTGATATTCCAGTCGGAGTTGATGGTTTCCGCTCCCAAGTAGTTGAAGGTGAGGCCTTCAGCAGCGAATTACCAACCATCTTAAAGAACCAAGCCGAGAAGTTGGAAGCAGAACCAGTGCTTTCATAAGCTACAGAGTCCTACCCAAGAGTTGCAGAGGAAGCAGGATAATTTAGCAACTTCCAAAATTCTCCCCCTGCCTCCCCTGCCTCCCCTGCTCCCCTGCTCCCTTCCCCCTGCTCCCCTGCCCCCTGCCTCTTCGCTGATACCCATACAAATCAATAAATCATTGCGATATTGATTCCTTTGGCAATAATTCTGATGCTACTTCACCATCAACAGCATTTTCAGAATCACCAGATTTAGAAAAACCATCAGCTACATCTTTGATAAAACCAGCTACAGGCACCGCGATTAGCAAACCCAAGACTCCACCAACATTGGTTCCTACAAGCAAAGCTATTAACACCCATATTGGTCTGATGCCAGTAAATTTACCTAAGAGACGTGGTGCGATCGCCTGATCGATTAACTGGTCAATAACAACAGCTACTGCAAAAATTTTCACTGCTAACCAAAAGTCGTGTGAGGCTATTATTAAAGTTATTGCAACAAGACTGACGACATCGCCAAAGGGAATTAAACTCAAAAGCCCAACCCCCAGACCAAAAAGTAAAGCAAACTGGACTTGAAAAGCTAAAAACAATAATGTTAACGAAACTCCCATCAGCAAAGCCAAACTTATCTGACCAATCAAATAATTTTGAAAGTTTTGCTGAATAGATTGACTTACCTTATTAGCAAAATTTACAGGTAACTTCTTAAATATGCCCTCCCAAATTCTTGGGCCATCTAACAATAAATAAAAAGTCAACACTACCGTAATTAATGCCTCAGAAACACTATCAATTGTATCTATAATAATACTTAGAAGTTTATCTGAAACAAACTCTAATTCATTGGGTAATTCGTCAGAAATTCGTGTTATTAACTGACTTAAATTCACATTTAATTTGTGCCTAAAAAACCAATCATTGACAATCTGAAGTTTTTCTTCGCTAGAATGAATCCATTGAGGAAGAACTTTAACCATCTCATTAAATTGCTCTAAAACAATGGGTACTAAAGTAATACCCAGAGCAACAACAATTACCAATGCTAATATAAAAACTAATGCTACTGCATAGCCGCGTTTAACCCGCCGCTGTTGGAGAATCGAAACAGGATAGTTTAAAACGAATGCAAGCAAACTAGCCAAAACAAGAATTGTTACAACAGGTTGAAAATTTTTAACCAGCAAAAATGCTAGCCAACCATTGAGAAAGACTAGAGGAAATAGCAGCGTAAAAATTAACCATCTAAGTAGTTGATTCAGTGATAAATTCATAATCAATTTAGAAATCAAAATTATTTCAGTTACTAGATTGAACCTGGTAATTAAATATCCTCAAGAGGAAGTACGCGATCGCAATCTTCCCCGATTCCTTATTCTCCCTTATTGCCATTACTAACTTTCAGCAAAAGCTAAAAATTGCTCCTCACTTATTCGCCCTGATTGATATAGAGTATTAGTAATTTCAGAAATAGTTAAAACTGCATGACCTCGATAACCATTTTGCTGTAATCTATCTTTCACTCCTTGTTCGTGGTCGATCAATACCACAATGTCATTAACATTTAATCCTGCTGATTTCAACTTTTCTGCCCCTTCCATAACACTTTTGCCGCTAATGAGAATATCATCAACCACCACAACTATTTCACCAGGATGGAAATTACCCTCAATTACTCTCCGAGTTCCGTGGGCTTTAACTTCTTTACGGGGGAAAATCATTGGACAATGAAGGCGCAAAGCTAAACCAGTAGCTGTGGGCAAAGAACCGTAGGGAATGCCTGCTAACCTATCAAAAATGAGATTTTTCAAAATATCCTCATAGGCAGTGAGAACTTGATTAAAAACTTGGGGATTGGAAATAATCTTGCGTAAGTCGATGTAATAAGGAAATATAGCTCCTGATGCTTGGACAAAGCTGCCAAACATAATACAGTCAATATCATAAAGTTGTAAAATCAAATCCTGTTGGGGGTGCTGATTTAGCAAACAAACATCAGGAAACCACACAGAACATGTGGAATTTTCGTGAATAATTTCAGCTTTGATTTGATTAATTTCTGTGCGTAGAGACTGGACTTCCTCTGATAGTTGTGTGTTTCCCAACATATCTTGAGGAACAGGAATCAGCAAACCATCACCATTAGCATTTAAACCGGCTTCTAAAATTTGCTTCAGGTTTGCGCCTTCTGCCCAGATGCTACGCGCCATAATGATTCGTTCAGGCGCGATCGCTCGAATAAGTGCTAAAACTTCAGGATTTGTAGTTCCCACTTCCAAACCCAATTGTTCTGGAGTTCCCCAGGTTTTTGATTCTTTTACTACCTGTAAATAAAGGGGCGATTCGTTTGTAGGATATTGTTGTAAAGCTTCTGCACCTGGATTAGAAGTACAGCATAAAATAAACACCGCTTTATCAGGATAAACCAAAAAAGGTGCTACATGATCTTGCCCTGTATAGGGACTGAGAGTGATTGCGTCCACTTGCCATTGTGTAAACACAGTCCGGGCAAATATGCTACTAGTATTTAAGTCACTGTGTTTGGCATCTAAAATAACTGGGATGTGAGCTGGAATAGCTGCTAAAGTTTTGTACAGCAGTTCTAAACCTGGAATACCTAGCGCTTCGTAAAAGCCAAGTGTCGGTTTATAGGCACAAACAAAATCAGAAGTTTCAGCAATAATGAATTGTAACCACTTCTCCAAACCAGTGATGAGTTCTTCAGATTCATAACGCGCAGGCATCATCTCTGGATTTGGATCGAGTCCTACAAATAGCAAGCTTTGATTTTGCAAGATATTACGATTCAATTTATCAAAAAAGTTCATTTTTTTAGGTTAAAAAATTTCGTTTACCAAAACATTGATTCTGTTAATTCAGTACCACCAGCTTTTTGCCCTAATCGAGAGTGAATTACTGCAAATAAGATAACCATCGGCACTGAGGCAAAGTGAACAATTCGCAATGCTTGCCAATCGCCAAACAAATCGACAATCCAGGGAAATTGAGCAGGTTTATACATTCCTATTCCTGTCAATAACGCTAGCAGCAAGATAGGAATAATTGCTGTATACACAACCCGATGCCAAGCATAAATTAGGCGTTTGGAATTTTGACTTTTTTGTAATGCTTTCAAGTCATTAGCACCTACAAACCGATGTCGCCAGCGCCGAGTAATTAAAACGTAAATTCCATACCACAAGAGATTCAACGAAAATAGCCACATTGCTGCAAAATGCCAGTGTCTACCTCCTGCAAGCCAACCTCCTAAAGTAAATATCGGAGGAATGTGCAAACCTGCACGTCCACCAAAAACAGGGTTAGCGTTGTAAATTTGTAGTCCACTGGTGAGCATGATAAACAGACTAATGATGTTACAGGAGTGGAAAATTTTGGCTCCTATTGCTTGAGTGGGTGGCTTTCGAGTTTGAGAGGGGGTCAAAGTCATAGATTTTGACTGATAAAATTCACTGTTTGTTTGTCTGAAAAATTGGGCATTTGGGAGCTAGTACTGAGCAAGCGTCTTTAAACAGGAGAAGCAACTGGCGTCATTAGGCATAGGAAGACGCAACTAGGCATAAGCATCTGCCTTGGGTAAATAGCCCTGCAAATTCGAGGGTGGTATTGCTCACCCTTATTTTCCCATCTTATGATTCAGTATTCTGGCAAAGATGCTTGCTGCTGTTTTCAGCGTCTGTTGTGTGGCTAGCGTTGTTCTCTCATAGGACTTACGCAAAATCTCTCTCAAACTCTTATACCAATTCAATTAATGATTGCAACACATCCTTGGGTAAAGACGCGATTCATCGCGTCTCTACAAATGGTCTATTTGCCGCATTCTTTTTTCAAATCGTCTATGCGGTTCGTTTTTTCATAATTTTGCATAAGTTCTATCTCAGTAGAAACTGAGCCTGCAAAAACAATGCCGGAGTGTCGAGAGCGGACTTTCATAATCTTGTACGGAATCGTACTGACTGGGGGCGGCTGAGTGTTTTAATCTTTAAACAATACTTAAATATAGGCAATCCCGAACGACTAAAAAATTTGGGAGCAAATTCATAGATGGCAATATCCCTTAACTTCTCGTTACTGGGTAAAACCCATTAGAAATTGAGTAACATTTTTTTGTGTTCAGGAATTTAAACTCAGATGTCACCTGAATTGATCGTGAACCTAGATATATTTGCCCAAGAGTTACATTCATTGCAAGGGCGTCTAGCTAACTTACACCAAGATACGAACACCGCAGTACAGCCAGAAGCCAATTTGCAGCTAGCAACCTTGAAGGAACTTGATACTGTTTCAAAAACACTAGAGATAGCTACAGTTGAATATTGCCTAAAAGCTGGCGTGTTTTCTCAGAGCAGTATAGTGTCTTACAGTTGCATTCATCTCAATGACAAACTCTGTGCCTTGATTTAATTGAGAATTACACTTAAGTTTACCTTGATGTTTTTCAACTATAATTTCTCGACTAATTGATAGCCCTAGCCCCTTGCTACCTAATGGTTTAGTCGTAAAAAATGGTTCAAATATATGTCTTTGGATATGGGGAAGTATGCCTTTGCCATTGTCAAAAATGCGAATTATGACTTTGTGCTTTTTCCCTATTCGTTTCTCTTTTACCCAAGGTTCATTACTATTGACTAATGATAAATGACTGCTAAGAATTTCTGTATTAATCAAAATTTTGGGAGTAAAGGCACAATCATATTTCATCTTTTCTTCTAAGGCATCAATGGCATTAGTCAAGATATTCATGAATACCTGATTTAATTCACCAGGGTAACACTCGATTAAGGGCAATTCCCCAAAGTTTTTAATTACTTCAATCCCTGCTCGATCGGGCTTTTCTTTCAGACGATGCTGCAAAATTCTGAGAACACTATCAAATCCTTCATGCAAGTCAACCTTTTTCATTTGACCTTCGTCAGTGCTTGAAAAATTTCGCAAGGCGAAAACAATTTCTTTGACGCGCTCAGAGCCGGCTCGCATTGACCACAGCAATTTCAAAAAGTCTGTCTTCACGAAACCGAGGTCGAGACGTTGCAGATGTAAGGCAATGACTGGGGCGGGTGTGGGATAGTAATGTTGGTAAAGTTCTATAATTCTGATTAAGTCTTCAGCGTATTGGCTGGCGGGATGAAGATTGCCGTAGATGAAGCTAACGGAGTTGTTAATTTCGTCAGCCATATCGGCCACCAGTTGACCGAGATTAGCCATTTTCTGGTTCTGCAATAACTGCTTTTGAGTATGTTTTAGTTCATCGAAGGTAATTTCTAGCTGCTGTGATTTTTCTCTAACTTGGTCTTCGGTAGACTGGCGTTGAGCAATTTCTGTTTGGAGTTGTTCAAATAGTTGGTATTGTTGAGTAGCGATCGCTTTATCTTGAGTAATATCTTTGTGCGTCCCCGCCATCCGCACTGGTTTACCGAATTCATCCCACTGAAATACTTTGCCACAAGTCAGAATCCACTTCCACTCACCGGATTTAGTCAACATTCGCAATTCGACTTCAAATACAGGTGTGTATCCTTGGAGATAATCGTGCAATATCTGGCGAATTCCCGGTAAATCTTGTGGATGTACAAGTTGCTCAAAGGATTTATGCTCATTGTCGATTTCGTCTACTTCATACCCCAAGATGCCCTTCCACTGGGGATCGTAATAAGTTTTATTCGTTACTAGATTCCAATCCCACAACCCCAAGCCACTGGCTATTAATGCCATTTGTAAGGCGGCTTGCGAGCATTGTGAAGGATCTAAATTTTCTTTAGATAAGTCTTCTTCAGATAAGTCTTTTGGGTTTGGGAAACTCTGGGAATCTTGTACTGATGGAGCTTCCGGTTCATGGGTAGCGGGTTCTTCGATATGCATAGCTGCTGATCCGATGAGGAAGATATGCTGTAGTTCTCTCTCTACGCTGTCTTAGCACCCTGACGATCCAGTTATAGACAAATCGTCTACTTGGTTTATTAGGCTGTAACTTCGGTTGGAGATATATCAGCCCATATCATCAATTTGGATGGAATTGAGAAAAAGGTAAACGGACGAATGTAACCTCTGTTGCGATCGCAATGGCGATTTTTTAGAAAAAATAGCCACATTGTGTGCATCTATATTCTAAGATATGTCTAAAAAAAGTAGTTCAAATCACATAGAATTACTTAAAAACTCGGAAAAATGTGTAAAAAAAATTCTATGATTAAGTCACGTCAAAGATTTGAGGATACAAAAAAATTGTCAAGGCTTGTTTGTAGCTTTTTTGATCGGGGCTGGCTGCTATCCATACAAGGCAGGCTACATTGAGTTCCAAAGCTTAATGGTGTGAGAAAATGTCATGCTGAATTAGAGCCGATGAGTAATGACTATAGATGAAGTAGTACTGCTACTAAAAGCCAGTCAAGCAACCGGTTTAACGACGCTCCAAGAGTTGATATTGCGTTCTTCGTGGGAAGGAAAAACCTACACTAATATAGCGTTCGAGGCACACTACGGCGAGGAATGTGTTAAGAAAATTGCTGTTGATTTATGGCAACTATTGAGTATTTTTTGCAACGAACCGATAAATAAATCCAATTTCCGCCAGACTCTAGAAAATCACCGTCTTAGCGAAGCGCATCAGCAGTTAATTAAGGAATTCAACCGAGCAGCCACGGCTATATCCTTAGAATTTCCTAGTGGCCCAGTATCTCTTAATTCCAGATTCTACATTCCGCGTCCGCCAATTGAAGAACTCGCTTATGCAGAAATAGCTGAACCTGGAAGTATCATTTGTATCAAAGCACCTCAGAAGATGGGGAAAAGCTCTCTGATTTTGCGGTTGCTTGCACGCGCTAACAATCAAGGCTTTCATACCGTAACTTTGGACTTTCAGCAAGCAGATAAAGCAGTATTTACGAGTTTGGATAAATTTTTGTACTGGTTCTGTGTCAATGTCAGTCGGGAGTTACAGCTAGAACCAAAACTCAACGATTATTGGGATGAAAATATGGGTAGCAAAGTCAGCTGCTCTATCTATTTCCAAGAATATTTGCTGTCTGCGCTCTCAAGTCCCCTTGTCTTGGTATTGAATCAAGTGGATTGGCTGTTTGAGCATCAAGGAATTGCTGGAGAACTGTTGCCATTGGTGCGATCGTGGTATGAACAAGCCAAAGGTGTAGAAGTTTGGCAAAAACTGCGCCTGATTCTAGTTTATTCAACGGAAATTCTTGTTCCCATAAAACTAACTCAATCGCCATTTAATATTGGTTTAACAATTAATTTACTTCCCTTTACGAAAGAGCAGGTGCAGGATTTAGCACAACGTCACGGCTTGGATTGGACAGATGGTAAAGATGCCGAGACTTTGATGGCAATGGTGGGAGGGAATCCTTATTTGCTGAGATTGGCATTGTATCATCTTGTGGGTAAAGGGGGATTAAAAGGGGATTTAGGGCAGTTATTGCAACAAGCACCCACAGAAGCCGGAATTTATCACGAGTATTTAAGGCAGTTTGTCTTAGGGCTAGGAGATGAGTCAGAATTGAGAGATGCTTTTTATGAAGTGATTAATAGTACAAATTATGTGAAATTAGAGCCAACCTTGGCATATAAATTACAGAGTATGGGACTAATTAATTTAGATGGCGATCGCAGCACTCCTGCGTGTGAATTATATCGTTTATATTTCCGACAATATTTGAAAAAAAGTAATAGTTTAAATAATAATTGTGTTGAACAGTTGTTTTAACTCTCAGTTTAGGTGTGGCTAGTCTTAAAAACTGCCGGAAATTAAATTACTTCGATTAAGTAACAGTTAAAAATTAGGTAATAAACCCGCTTGTTTACAAATTTCATTGGCAGTAATACGATCGATGGTACGATGCCGTTTTACAGGAATAGTTTTTAGCTCATTAGTATAAATGGAATGATTTCCTCCTTCCCTTAATAAATAAAAACCATTTTTTTCTAAGTATTTAATTAGCTCTTTTCGTTTTACTGACACGCTCAAACCTCTATAGGAATTTGTTCGAGCAAAGAACCACCTGTGGGAATTTCTTTATTTTGTTGACGATAAGCAAGAACCATTTCTTTGGTTGCATCTTGCAACATAGCCCTACATTCTTCTATGGTTTCGCCTTCTGTGACGACTTCTTGCCATTCAATGAGTTGTCCCATATATCCGCTATTAGTTTTTGTATATTTTGCAGTGTATGTAATTAACATTGCTGTGTTTGTGAAGATAATTATATGATTAATCCTAGCTGATTTTTTATTGCGGGGGCTATTTACACTTCTTTTATAGAGCGATCGCAAGCAAGCTTTCGGCTCAATAATATACCAAAATGAATGCGCGAATTACTTAAATGAGTAAGCAAACTGGGGTTTGAGAAAGTAAAAGCTGATTTTACTTGCGGAAAACACCAAAATGAGAAAGCAAACTCAGGTTTGAGAAAGCAAAAGCTTCTTTTGAGTAAGTAAAAGCTTATTTTGCTTGCGGAAAACACTAAAATGAGAAAGCAAACTGGGGTTTGAATAAGTAAAAGCTTATTTTGCTTGCGGAAAACACCAAAATGAGAAAGCAAACTGGGGTTTGAGTAAGTAAAAGCTGCTTTTGAGAAAGTAAAAGCTCATTTTGAGTAAGTTGAATGGCATTTTTACTTAGTTCAATATGAATTTTAGTCTACAACATCATTCAACTGAGGTACCCCATCAGAAGAATCAATTTTTTAACGTAAGATTAAACTGGTAGCACAACGCGAGATTTCATGGCGATAAGATTTATTCTGAGCGACTATGTTGACCGAGCGATCGCCCAGGCAATTTATGACAAGTTAGAAGATGGTACATTTACAGGTAGAATTCCTGTTTGCAAAGGAGTGATAGCCTTTGCATCGACTTTGCGTGAGTGTGAGGATGAATTACGCTCAACACTGGAAGACTGGATTTTACTTGGGTTAAAGCTGGGACATTCTCTACCAATAATTGATAATATTGACCTCAACAAGGAGCCGAGCCTTGAGCCGATGGATACCGTGTAAGCGTCGGGATTTTGTGAAGAAATTACGACAGATTGGGTTTGAGGGGACTTATTCTGGAACAAGACATCAGTTTATGGTTTATGGCCAACATCGTCTAACTATTCCCTCTAATGATGAGTATTCTGTACCGCAATTGCGGATGATGATTGGCGAAGTTGAGGTGATTTTAGAGCGGGAAATGACGCTAGATGAATGGAATAGCCTTTAAGATTTACCAAGAAGCGATCGCTGTTGATGTAGTTTAATGAAATTTAGGCGAGCGATTACCCTCACAACACCATCATTCCACGTCAGAACAAGAACGTTCTCACTGGGAACAGAAATATTTTCGTTTGAAACAAGAACATTGTCACTTGGAACAAGAACATTCTCACTTGAAACAGAAATATTCTCACCTGAAATAAGAACATTCTCATTTGAAACAGGAACCGTCTCACTTGGAACAAGAAACTTTGAGTTCAGAACACGAACCTTGGAGATTAAAGCTTGATTGATCGGGCTGAGAACTTGTATTTTACTGTTCTTAGGTGGGGCGATCGCGCAAATAAGCTAAATTTTCACGAGAAGTAAGAGTATTGGGATGATTCACCCCTAACCGTCGCTCATAAATATCTAAAGCTTGGATGACAAGGGGTTCGGCTTCGCTGTATCTGCCTTGGGAGTCGTAGAGTACTGCTAGGTTGTTAAGGCTTTGGGCGACATCTGGATGTTCTTCACCCAGCAGTTGACGCCTGAGTGCCAAAGCTTGGATGTAAAGGGGTTCGGCTTCGCTGTATTTGCCTTGAGAACGGTAGAGTGCCGCTAGGTTATTGAGGCTAGTGGCGACAGATGGATGTTCCTCTCCGAGCAGTTGACGCGTGAGTGCCAAAGCTTGGATGTAAAGGGGTTCGGCTTCGCTGTATCTGCCTTGGGAGTTGTAGAGTAATGCTAGGTTGTTGAGGCTAGTGGCGACAAATGGATGTTCATCTCCGAGCAGTTGACGCATAAGTGCCAAAGCTTGGATGTAAAGGGGTTCGGCTTCGCTGTATCTGCCTTGGAAGTTGTAGAGTAATGCTAGGTCGTTGAGGCTAGCGGTGACATCTGGATGTTCATCTCCGAGCAGTTGACGCATGAGTGCCAAAGCTTGGATATAAAGAGGTTCGGCTTCGCTGTATCTGCCTTGGGAACGGTAGAGTCCCGCTAAGTTGTTGAGGCTTTGGGCGACATCTGGATGTTCATCTCCGAGCAGTTGACGCAAAAGTGCCAAAGCTTGGATGCAAAGGGGTTCGGCTTCGCTGTATCTGCCTTGGGATTTGTAGAGTACTGCTAAGTTGTTGAGGCTTTGGGCGACATCTGGATGTTCATCTCCGAGCAGTTGACGCGTGAGTGCCAAAGCTTGGATGCAAAGGGGTTCGGCTTCGCTGTATCTGCCTTGGGAGTGGTAGAGTAATGCTAGGTCGTTGAGGCTAGAGGCGACATCTGGATGTTCATCTCCGAGCAGTTGACGCGTGAGTGCCAAAGCTTGGATGCAAAGGGGTTCGGTTTCGCTGTATCTGCCTTGGGAGTTGTAGAGTGACGCTAAGTTGTTGAGGCTAGTGGCGACATCTGGATGTTCATCTCCGAGCAGTTGACGCCTGAGTGCCAAAGCTTGGATTAAAAGGGGTTCGGCTTCGCTGTATCTGCCTTGGGAACGGTAGAGTAACGCTAGGTCGTTGAGGCTAACGGCAACAGATGGATGTTCTTCTCCGAGCAGTTGACGCCAAAGTGCCAAAGCTTGGATTAAAAGGGGTTCGGCTTCGCTGTATCTGCCTTGGGAACAGTAGAGTCCCGCTAGGTTGTTGAGGCTAGTGGCAACAGATGGATGTTCTTCTCCGAGCAGTTGACGCCTGAGTGCCAAAGCTTGGATGTAAAGGGGTTCAGCTTCGCTGTATCTGCCTTGGGAGTCGTAGAGTAATGCTAGGTTGTTGAGGTTAGTGGCGACAAATGGATGTTCATCTCCGAGCAGTTGACGCGTGAGTGCCAAAGCTTGGATGAAAAGGTGTTCGGCTTCGTTGTATCTGCCTTGGGAACGGTAGAGTCCCGCTAGGTTGTTGAGGTTAGTGGCGAGAGATGGATGTTCATCTCCGAGCAGTTGACGCGTGAGTGCCAAAGCTTGGATGTAAAGGGGTTCGGCTTCGCTGTATCTGCCTTGGGAACGGTAGAGTGACGCTAGGTCGTTGAGGCTAACGGCGACA
>NZ_JBALFH010000021.1:0-340147 GCF_036917095.1 Nostoc sp. | reverse complement strand
GAGGAAGGTACTACTGCGCCGGAAATGATGTTGTTTCCGTAGATTAATGAACCTGCTACTGGTTCGCGGATTCCATCAATGTCTACTGGAGGTGCAGCGATGAAGGCGATTACGAAGCAAGCGGTAGCAGCTAGCAGAGTTGGGATCATGACTACGCCGAACCAACCGATGTAAATACGGTTGTTGGTGCTGGTGATCCACTCGCAAAACCGATCCCATACGTTGGCGCTTTCGCGACGTTGTAAGGTTGTTGTCATTGTTTTATAAATGCGATTATTTGTGAATGAATTAGGTAGCTTTGACTACCTGTTACACATCTTAAAGAATTTATTGACTTTTGTAAAGTACTTTCAGAAAAAATTTCTCTTGGGATTTACGCACCGGAGTGGAAAATCCTCAATTCACTGAGAAAACAGAGGCTCTGCGTAATTAATAGTAGCGATGAGAGCGATATCTACGACGCGCTACCTACCCACTTTTATCTTTGCCAAACTCCCACACTTCCTTGTGGGATTGAATCTCGGTGATAAATAGAAGAAATCTAAGTAAGTCGATACAATAAAACCAAACTGTGTGAAGAAAAGTAAACAAGGCTCAAGCCCTTTTTCCCCCTGCTCCGAGCCTTATCCCAACAATAATTATTTACGCCGACCTCATTGTTACCGATTAGCTATCAGCCATTCTTCACGAATAGTTGATGGTAGGGGCGGGCGCAAGCAAAGATAAGCAAGTGGGCCGAGTAGCGGGACAAACGCTACTGGCCAAAACACCTGGGGATTATTCCAGTGGCGACGAGCGATATCATCGCTAAGGATTGTGGGGAATAAAAGACAAAAAAGGCAAAATGCCAAGCTCATGCCATTAATAAAGCGATCGCTTTGGAACTGCTGGACAAAATCTCCCCAGTCACCCAAGATAAACGCATAGGCGAGCAAGCCAACAGTGCTTAAGCTCAAAACAATCCCAAAAAAACGAGAATCTAGCAGCCGTAAAAAAGCATCCTTTTGTCCAGAAAATTCTTGATTGGGTTCGCGAAAAGCCAAATATGGTAACAGACCAAGCACTCCCGATCCTACTGATGCTAAGGCAAAAGGCCAAAAAGGAATCCGTTGCATTCTGCCATCAATGAACAACAAACCACTGTAAATTAGTAGCCAGATGCCCACTAGAGAAAACAAGGAAAGGATAATTGGATTTATCGCAAGCCACTGAAGAGTAAATATATTTTTCAACAGGGTTAGGGTTTCTTGTAAATGCAGGCGCGGTGCTAACAGTAAAACATAAGCGATAAATCCAACCCATAGTAACCACAATGCAACTTTTCTATTCATCATCTTTAGATAGTGTGCATTTAAGATAATTACTAATTTATAATTCGTAACTTTTGGGTCTAAATCCCTCTTTCTGTAGAATTCTGCGTTTAGCTTGCTTAAGAACAGGGGTACATCTATACGTGATTTTTGTATCAGTTGGGGCTAAATCCCTAACTGATACTGTCTTTAATTACAAATTCCTTTAATTTGCAGCTGGCTGCTGACTGGGTATTGTCTCTACCCACACTTCTGGTAAAGACGGACGCACACATAAATAAATCAATGGCCCAAACAGCGGTATCAAAGCTGTTAACCAGAACATCTGGGGATTTTTCCAACCGCGACGCGCCATATCATCCCCTAGCAAAGCTGGAAATAATAGGCTAAGTAGACAGAAATCTAAACTCATCACATTGATGAAGCGGTTAGTTTGCCACTGTTGCACAAAATTACCCCAATCTCCTCCTGTTAAACCATAGGCAACTAGAATAACCGTGGCTACCATCAAGACAACCCCAGTCACACGAGAATCTAGCAGCTTGAGCAAGGCATTCTTTTTACCGACAAACTTATTATTTGGTTCTCTAAGGGTTAAATAGGGTAACAAGGCAAATACCCCGACTCCGAAAGAGGCAGTAGCAAATAGCCAAGCAGGTATTTTTTGTCCTCTACCATCAATAAATACTACTGCACTATAGATGAGAGGCCAGATGCCCATGAGGTTGAATAGTGCTATAACTAACGGGTTAATGCCTTGCCACTGGCCAGTAGAAAGGTTTTTAATTAACTCGAATGTACCAGGTTGCTCAGGAGGAGCGAGGAAAAAAGCATAGGTAGTGAATCCCAGCCACAGCAAGCCAAAGGCAATTTTTCTAACCATGAAAGAGTTAAAAAGTATTAATTATTGATTTTGCCACTATAGTTTCCGCTTATCTACCTGCTATGGTATTGTTCTTTTGTTTAAACCTGTAGCAGGTTGTCTCTATTAGGGATTGAAATAACTGAAAGCTTCTGAGAGGTAATCAGCAGCAGATGCCACGGCTGCGATCGCACTTTCATAATCTAGGCGCGTTGGCCCCAAAACTCCCACGCTTCCTACTGGTATTGAGCCTCGGCGATAGGTGGAAGAAATCAAGGTGCAGGTGCGTATCGGTTCTAGAAGATTTTCTGCGCCAATGCGAACCGTTACCTTTGACTTACCCACATCCTCAAGCTCTGGTTCCTCAAATATTAATCGCCATAGTTGGTCTTGTTCTTCTTCCAGCAGGTGGATAATTGTTTGTACCTGCTGTAATTGGGAAAATTCTGGCTGGCGCAAAACTTCTGACACACCCCGAACCATAATTTGGGTTGCAGTGGGTGCATGAGTGCGACGAGTCAATTCGGCAACTGAATTTTTCAAGAATTCCCCGTAGCGCTGGAACTCCCGATCTAGTTGACTCCAGTCGAGGTTGGCTAATTCCAATAGACTTCGCCCCCGCAAGTGGGTATTCAAAAAGTTAGAAACTATCTGCAACTCGCGATCGATTACCTCTGCATCTCGTTGTGTTTCCTCTGGTATTGGCGACAAATCCATCAACTTGGAATGTGTCTCATAACTATCGGTAACAACAATCAGCACGATCCTTCCCGCTTCAATTTGCACTAATTGCAGATGTCGCAATAGTGCTGTAGTAGTTTGCGGCATAGTAATCAAGCTAATGCAACCACTCAAGGTTGCTAAAATTTGTGCGGCTCCTTGCAATAGGGTTTCTAAACTCCAATCTTCCCACTGGAGGCGCTTTTGCAATGCCACCTCTACTTCTCGTCCTAAACTTTCCGTTCGCGTAGTGTCTCGCAGAGAAGGTGTAATTAGCTGGTCAACATAAAGACGATAGCCTGAGTCTGAAGGTACACGTCCAGCAGAGGCGTGTGGTTGGTAAAGTAACCCGGACTTTTCTAAAACGCCCATCACATTGCGAATTGTGGCTGAACTTACACCCAGGTCGTACTCTTCGACCAAAGCTTTTGAACCAACAGGCTCTGCCGTAGCAATGTAGTGACGTACCGTTGCCCAAAGTATATGCTGTTGTCGATTTGTTAACTGGACTTCCATAGGGTATGTTTTGCTAGAGGCAAATTTTAATCAATGTCTGGAAAAATTTCTGAAATTGATTGAAAACAAAGAATATTAATAATTTATTAAAATAACAAATTATACGATTATATTGTGATAATTATTCTTAAGGTTCGCGTACACTACTCTTTAAAAGTGTCCTTTAAATACAATTTAGGCTTTTGCTGCCAAAGCTGAGAGTTTGAATTTACAACATCCTTTTCTGGCTTATTTTTGCATAATTCTACACTTATAAAAGTATTATTGTATACGTATTTTTGCGGCTATTCCAGCTATGATTGGGGTCGAAAAGTTTCGTAAATATTTAGCCAGTGGAGAAAGTTGCAAGCTTTCCTGGTAAGCCCCTAAGTTTATAATATTGCTATTTTCAGCATAGCAAAAGCCAGATGGAAGTTATTCTTCCATCTGAGTAATACACCTAAATACAAGCTAATACTGAGGAATTGAATGGTCTACTAAGACAGAATAAGCATCAATACCACCCGAAATATTTTGCACATTTGTAAAACCTTGAGCAATTAACCACTGGCACATCTGGGCAGAGCGGATGCCGTGGTGGCATAGTACAAGGGTTTCAGCTTGGGGATTGAAGAGGGTCGGAACTCGATCTCCCCATTCAGCAAATTGACTCAAGGGTAGGTTGACAAAGCCCTCAATGCTAGCAAGCTCCAATTCTTGTGGTTCGCGTACATCTACTAGCTGAATACTTACATCACCAGAAGAAAGACGTTGTGCCAGTTCTTGTACACTAATCTGGTTCATGGGTTGACTAAAAAAATTCCCTATAAACAGTCCTAATCCTATTTATGGTGACAGAAAATCTCTGCCTTTGCATGAGTATCCATTCTCAAGAAGGTTGATAGATTCTGGTAGGCTTTCTGCTTAAATGGCTGTAAACCGTCTTTTTTAAAGGTTTAATGTGAATAGACAACGTTCATTTATCGGTTTTATCGTAGCAGGTGCGATCGCACTGCTAGTGATTGCGATCGCAGGCTTTTACTGGTTTTTCGCCAAAAGTCCGGCTAACCTCATTGCTTCTAACTCTCAGCCTGGTGCAGCTATATTCGTGTCGAAACTTTCCCCTGTAATGGTGTCATTACTGGCAAATCCTGACCGTTTGCAGGCGCTGGAACGGGAAGAGGAACTATCTAAACTCAAAACCAGTTTATTCGCCAAGAGTGGCATAGATTACAAACAAGACATTCAACCCTGGTTAGGGGACGAAATTACATTAGCGATTGCTACCTTGGATATCGATCGCGATCGAGAAAACGGACAGCAACCAGGGTATCTGTTGGCACTAGCAACCAAGCAACCGGAGAAAAGCCGCGAGTTTGTCGAGTTGTTGTTTTCCAAACGGGCGTTAGCTGGAGCAAATTTAGCTGTTGAACAATACAAAGGCATAAAGCTGATTTCTGACAATTCTCAACCAGAACAAGGCTTGCTTACAGGTGCTGTTGTTGGTGAAGGCTTTGTGTTATTTGCCAACGATCCGAAAGTGTTGCGAGACGCCATCAATAACGTCCAAGCGCCCGATCTGAATTTGACTAGTTCGTCTGAATACCAAAAAGCCACTAAAGAACTGCCCAAAGGAAGTTTAGCTGTAGCTTTCTTAAATCTTCCGATCGTGGCAAAATGGCAAGGCTTAGAGTTACCAGAACAACTTTATAATAGCCAAATCATTTCTCTGGCGTTGAACCCCAAAGGATTGCTGGCGGAAACTACCTTTCTGACTTCATCGGAAATTGTTCCCCCATCTGCACCACTATCTAAACCTGTGGGGGGATTGCAGTATATTCCAGCATCAGCAGGTTTGGCAATTTCCGGCTCAAATTTGAGTAATTTGGGTAACAGTGATTTAGCAAAACTCTGGAGACAAGCGACAGCAACCATATATGGTTCTGAGGAAGATGTGGTTTCTCGGTTAGCAAAACCCTTAACCGACGTTCAAAAACGTTGGGGCATAAACTTCCCAGAGGATATTTTTAGTTGGGTACAGGGAGAATATGCCATAGCATTGTTAGGTGAGAAAGAGCAAACAATCCCTCATTGGATTTTTGTAGTGGAAAAATCTGAGGGTGTAGAACAAGGCGTTGCTCGTTTGGATGCGATCGCTTCATCCAACGGACTCAGCATCAGTCCCCTGACTATAGACAACCAAAAAATCTCCGCTTGGACAGAGTTAACCACTGCTACTAAAAAAAGTGATGCCAAAGAGGGAGCATCGTTCAGCATTGAAACAAAAGTGCGGGGATTGCATACAACTTTAGGAAATTACGAAATTTTCACATCTGACTTAGAGACGATGAATGAAATTCTCACAGCCAAGGATAATTCCATAATTGACAATCCGAATTTCAAAGATAGTATCGCTGCAATTCCCCGACCAAACCAAGGCTATATATATCTTGATTGGACAAAGAGCCAAAATTTGTTAGAGCGTCAAGTACCGGTTCTCAAGCTAGTAGAAGTCTTAGGGAAACCGTTTTTTAACAACCTGCGATCGCTCACAGTCAGCAGTTATGGAACTGACACGCGATCGCTTAAAGGTGGCGTCTTCTTCAAACTCAATAATTCGTGACATTTTCATAGAAGCTCAAAGTGCAAAAGGTAAAAAATTATTTTACCTTTTGCCTTTTTTTTGCCATGCAATATTTACGTAGTTTTTTTATAAGCTTTGTTGCCTATAAGTAAATCATCATTTGGGGAATTGTCGCTAGATTAAGAAACAGCCTAGCAATTAGCTGCGTGCTTTCAAAGCCATTACTTGTGGCACATTTTAATGTGGCACAACCAACTGAAATTCCACTGTAATTTTTTCATTAAAATATGTATATATCATTACTAATTTAACAGCCTGTTGGAGGGCTACTATGAAATACTGTCGCCCCCGACTTCAGTTTCGCAACGGCTGGCTGTTGGCTATACTTACCGCCATCACAGCTACCCCTGCAATAGCACAGACAGCAAATTTTAGTACTATCACCCTGTCAAAAAATTCCGATCCAGCACAAGGAAGAGTCCAGGGGTTTACAGGTGGTTCTTACTCATTGTCTGCCATAAGTAACCGCGATCGCGATCGAAAAGCCTGTATTGGCTTTGCCGATCCCAATCCAGATCACATTATGGTTTTGGAAAAGGACTTTTCCCAGATGACAATACAAGTCGATAGCAATAATAACGACACTACTTTACTTGTCCAAGGTCCAGATAACACAACAATTCGTTGCGGCGATGACACTGGCAAAAGTAAAGATGCTAGCGTTAGCGATCGCAGCTGGAAAAGTGGTACTTATCGGATTTGGGTAGGTACATTTAATCCTGGGGTGAAGCGTGACTATACTCTGACAGTGGAGCAGCAATGAAGTAAGGAGTAGGAAGCAGGGGAAGCAGCGGGAAAATTCCTCTCCTCTGGCTCTTCTGCCCAATGCCCCATTCCCAATTTTTAGGTATAACACTTGAGAGGATAATATGGGAGAGTAGCTTGTTGTGCTTTCCGAGGGTGCTATCTCGTGCTATCTATACTGCGTGCTGACTTTCGTATCATATTTGAACGTGACCCAGCTGCCCGTAACTGGTTGGAAGTTTTATTTTGTTACCCTGGTTTGCAAGCCCTGCTATTCCATAGGCTGGCTCACTGGCTGTATACTGTTGGTCTTCCCTTTATTCCCCGCCTGATTTCTCACTTGGCTCGGTTTTTGACTGGAATTGAAATCCACCCTGGCGCAGCTATTGGACAAAGTGTGTTTATTGACCACGGGATGGGTGTAGTAATTGGCGAAACTGCGATCGTTGGAAACTATGCCCTAATTTATCAGGGTGTCACTCTTGGAGGTACTGGTAAAGAATGTGGCAAGCGCCATCCCACTGTGGGCGAAAATGTCGTAGTCGGGGCTGGAGCGAAGGTGCTGGGCAATATCCAAGTTGGTAATAATGTCCGTATTGGCGCTGGATCGGTAGTTCTAAGGGATGTCCCTTCGGACTGTACTGTGGTAGGTGTGCCTGGACGGATTATATATCGTTCTGGAGTTCGGGTTGCACCTCTTGAACACAATAACTTACCAGATTCGGAAGCTGAAGTAATTCGTGCTTTAGTAGATCGGATTGAGGCGTTGGAAGAACAAATACAAACTCTTCAGCGCAGCAACAATTCTGTAAACACTCCTGTATTGGTAGGTTGTGTAGCTTCTAACCAATCTGATTTCTCACAAGCTGCTCCTGTGTGTAGCCTTAAAGATAAGGCAATACAGCAGTTTCTAGATGGTGCGGGTATTTAAATCAAGTTAGGAGTTAAGAGTGAGGAGTAACTTTCAACTCATAACTCCTAAGTAACAAAATTAAGGATTAATTTCTTCACAAAACCATTCTTGATTGTCATCTTGGCGGTAAAACCGTCTATTTTGTGGTTCGCCCCGCAATTCTAAATGGTCTACCTGCGCTGGATCGAGTAGCAGTAGACAGAAATTAGGCACTGGTTGCACGGGGTTGGGTGCTGGTGGCTCAAAAGCTTCCAATTCCAGGACTCTAGGTTTACCGGGATGAGGCCAAGCAAACTGTAAACGTGCAGCATCACTCAGTTCTTGCCACATAGCAATCCGGGCTGGCTGTAAATCCTGGTACGAATCATCACCGCTTACTAGGGTCAAGCAGCCAGTGATGCGAAATTGTTCTCGTGTATTGGGGAAGTACCAGCAAACTTCTGCCCAAGGTTGTTGCTGTATCTGTTGGGCTTTAGCGCTACGAGTATCGGTGATAAATTTTAGCTGGTTTGAATCTTCTAGAAAGCCGCGAAAGACTAGGGTACGATTAGCGGGACGACCGTTCGGTTGCACCGTTGCTAGTTGGAGGTAACGGGCATAAACAAGGCTGCGGTTGCGATGGAGTGCATGAGCGATCGCGCTTCGCCAAGGAGCAAGGGACATTATAAAGTTCCGTACCTAAGTATTGAGTATACTACTCTATAAGTTAATTACAAAATGAGCAAGTCAAAATAATTCATAATTGATAATTACAATCAGTTTATATATAAATGGTTACAATTCCAGTAATAGATTTAACTGCTTTTACTAATGGCAATACAATAACTCGGCAAACTGTTATCAAACAAATCTATCAAGCTTGCCATGAGATTGGCTTTATATACTTATATAATTCAGGAATATCAAAAGACTTAATAAGGCAAGTATTCGCTCACAGCAAATATTTTTTCAATTTACCGTTAGAAGTTAAGCAAAAGCAAGCTTGGAGTGATGAGTTTAGTAATACAGGATATGTTGGCCTTGAGAGAGAACGACTTAACCCCAACAAACCAGGCGACTTGAAAGAGGCATTTAATATAAACAAACAAGCAGCTACAGAAATAGATGCTTCTATTCTCACCTTTTATGATATTTGTACAGAACTTGCCAACACAGTGTTACAAGCATTTGCTTTGGCGTTGGAATTGCCAGAAGATTTTTTTATAGCAAGACACAATCAACAAAATCATACCTTGCGATCGCTCCACTATCCCCCATTGCAGACACCACCCAAACCCGAACAGGTGCGTGCTGGCGAGCATTCTGATTATGGCAGTATTACCTTACTTTTCCAAGATGACGTTGGCGGGCTGGAAGTACAGACAGCATCTGGAAATTGGATTGCCGCACCTGCAATTCCTGATACTGTAGTAGTCAATACTGGCGATTTAATGCAACGGTGGACAAATCATGTGTTTTGCTCAACCAAGCATCGAGTGATAATTCCTAGTGACAGCAGGGTAAACCACTCCCGGTATTCTGTCGCTTTTTTCTGTCATCCTAATGATGATACAGAAATTGCTTGTCTGAAAAGTTGCCAGAAAGAACAATCGCCTATTTATCCCCCTATCCTTGCGGGAGAATATCTTTTAAGTCGTTTACAAACAACTTATGGTAATTCGTAATGACGCTCGTTCGCTCTTAGCGTCTCCCCTTGGGAGAAGACTCGCTAACGCTACGCTAACGGAATTCGTAATTAAGCAAGATATTTAATATGAAAACCTACGACTGGATTGTGGTTGGCGGTGGAATTGCGGGTGCTGCACTCGCCTATGAACTGTCGAAAACTGGGTTTTCTGTTCTTTTGTTAGAGCAATACGAAACACCACAGAATGCAACTCGCTATAGTTATGGTGGCCTTGCCTATTGGTCTGGGACTACAATATTAACTCGGCAATTGTGCGAAGATGCGATCGCACGTTACCATATCTTATCTCAAGAGTTAGACGCTGATATCCAATTTCGGGAATTAGATTTATTACTAACTATTTCAGCCGATAGTGACCCAGAAGCAACTGCGGCATCATATAATGATTGTGCCATTCCACCCCGTTTACTCAGTATTCAAGAAGCTTGTGAGTTGGAACCGCAGCTAAATCGAGAGGCGATATCTGGTGCTTTAACTGTCAAACACGGTCATATTCACCCAGAAAAAACAGCACAAGCTTATATCCAAGCTTTTGAGCGGGCTGGGGGTGAAATGCAGATTACCCAAGTATTGCAAATACTGGAAGATGGTGTAAAAACAACTACTGCAACTTTCCACAGTGGTAACGTTGTCATTTGTGCGGGTGGACTCAGCCGCCAGCTTCTAAAATCTGCTGGTATTCCCATCAAGCTGTATTTTACTCATGCAGAAATAATTGAAACCCCACCTGTAGATGTGCAGTTACGCACCTTAGTTATGCCAGCGAATCAGCAACGGTTTCAACTAGAAGCTGAATCTACTCAAGTTGATGAATTATGGGATGAACTTGGTAATGAGTTAGTACCACCGATTTTAGATGTGGGTGCAATTCAGTTTCAAGATGGTAGTATCCGCATTGGGCAGATTAGCCGTGCGATCGCAGATCCTCATGCCAATGTAAACTCAGACGTAAGCGAAAAATGGTTGCGAAAAGGTGCTGGTCAAATTTTACCAGCATTGGAGAATTTACCAGGGACTTGGTATCACTGCTTAGTGGCATTTAGTAGCAATCAACTTCCCTTAATTGGTGCTATTCCAGGATTGGAAGGCGTTCATGTTTTCTCTGGGTTTAGCAATCCCCTAGTACTTATACCACCTTTGGCAAAGCGTTTTGCTAATTTTGCAACTGGCCAGGAAGATGAAATTATTACACAAATGCTAATCTAAAAGCCCCGTAGTTAAAGACATAAATATTACTGATGCTGATACATGAGGTACAGTCAAACTTTGGAGTTATAAAAAGTGGATATAATATCATGTTCGTGTAATCATATCATGTCCGCATAATTAGTTATGCTAACCACAGTCATTACACCCCACCCCTTAATCCCCTCCCCGCCTGCGGGGAGGGGAGACAAAGCACAGCTTTGGCGGGGTGGGGTTCTTCGGGTTTAATAAATAATCAAGCAGACATGATATAACTGCACTGAATTTTAATTCAATCTCAAACTTGGTTAATTGACAATAGTGCATCTTGTCTGTCTAAATAAATAATTAGAGTTCGCCTAATTTTCAGTAAAGGAATAGCAGCAATGTCTTCCATTGAGGACAACAAAATAATTGCTCAACGGTGGATAGAACTTATTAGCGAGCATAAAATCGAAGAAATTTGCGAGATAACCGCCCTGAATTGGAAAATGCACGGTGGTTTACCAGAACTTCCCCTTGGCCCTGAAGGGGTACGCAAACTCTTTGGTTCATTTGGGCCTATCCAGCAGAAATGGACAATTGAAGACGTAATCGCTGAAGGTGACAAAGTTGTTGTGCGTGCGACGAATACCTGCATTCAGGAGAGTTTTCTTGGCATACCAAGTCACGGCCGTCAACAGACTTTCACTGCTACCTTCATTCATTATATTGCCGACGGCAAGATAATTGAAACCTGGCGAAACGCTGACGATCTTGGACGGGTTCTTCAGCTTGGCGCACGGATTGAACCAGGAGTATCTGAGTAATAGCAGTAGTTGATTAAAACTATTGTTGTCTTAACCAGCTATCTGTTCAGCACATACCAGACTTTTGAAAAGAGATAAGTAGGTAGACATAATTAAATATAAAATAAACTCCTAGTTTGTAGTGAGCGATTTATCGCTCAGAGCAAGAATTATCAGGACTAAAGTCCTGACTACAAACTTGAAATTTATTTATGCCTAGATACTTAGCAGTTTTTAACTGTCTAGAATCAAAGACGTTCGTGGAAGAGAAAGTTTTTACTTTTCCATAACGTATTGCATAGATATGAGAATCTTTATAAAGTTCACAAAGCTTAATCTTAAAAAGTTTGTTTTTTATTACAAAAACAAACTTTTTTGTATAAGGCGTCACTTTTTACTAGTAAACTATCGCACTAATATCACACTTTAAAGATTGATATTGTCAGCTTTCTATAAGTTGGCTGATTCATCAAGAGGAAAATTCATAAAAAGATGAGAAGACAATTTAACCGACGCAAGTTTATAATTTACGGTTCTTTAACTTTTGGAAGCAGCTTTTTTTTGAAAGCTTGCGCGAATAATTCTCCAACTGCAACACAGACTCCAGCCGCACCTCCCACTGCTTCACCAGCGGCGGCGACTGCTGGTGACACCATCAAAGTAGGTATTTTGCACTCTCTGAGTGGTACGATGTCTATTAGTGAAAAAAGCGTTGTTGATGCTGAAAAGTTAGCAATCAAAGAAATTAACGCTGCTGGTGGTGTTTTAGGTAAACAAATTGAAGCAATTACCGAAGATGGTGCTTCTAACTGGGATACTTTTAGAGAAAAAGCAACCAAGCTAATCGATCAAGATAAAGTAGCTGTAGTCTTTGGTTGTTGGACTTCTGCTAGCCGCAAGAACGTTAAGCCAGTATTCGAGAGCAAAAACCACATGCTCTGGTATCCTGTGCAATACGAAGGTCAAGAGTGTTCTAAAAATATTTTTTACACTGGCGCTGCACCAAATCAACAAATTGAACCATCTGTTGATTGGCTGTTAAAAAATAAGGGCAAAGAATTCTTCTTAGTTGGCTCTGACTATGTTTTTCCCCGGACTGCTAATACCATCATTAAAGCTCAACTAGAAGCTTTAGGCGGAAAAACAGTTGGTGAGGATTATTTACCTCTTGGTAACACAGAAGTTACACCAATTATCACTAAAATTAAGCAAAATTTACCCAATGGTGGGGTGATTTACAACACCTTAAATGGTGATAGCAACGTTGCTTTCTTCAAACAATTAAAAGGGGCTGGATTGACACCAGATAAATATCCCTCCATGTCTGTAAGTATTGCCGAAGAAGAAGTTAAAGCGATTGGTGTAGAGTATCTCAAAGGTCATTATGCAGCTTGGAACTATTTCCAAACAGTAGACACACCTGCTAATAAGAAGTTTGTAGCAGCTTTCAAAAAAGAATACGGTGAAAATCGGGTGACAAATGACCCAATGGAAGCAGCATACATTGCAGTTTATTTGTGGAAACAAGCAGTCCAAAAAGCTGGTACTACAGACATAGCAAAGGTAAGTGCTGCGGCTTATGGTCAAACTCTAGATGCGCCTGAAGGTAAAGTGACAATGGATGCCAATCATCACATATCCAAAATTGTGCGGATTGGTCAAGTTAGACAAGATGGTTTATTTGATATTGTCTATGCTACTCCAACAGCAGTTGAGCCAGTTCCTTGGAATCAATTTGTGAAAGAAACTAAAGGATTTGCTTGTGATTGGAGTGACCCTGCTAAGGGTGGTAAGTACAAGAAAGTTTAATTCATTAGTCATTAGTCATTTGTCATTAGTCATCGGTTAATAGTTACAAGCAACAAAAGACAAAGGACAAAGGACTGATGACTAAAAAAGCTGATAGCTGTTGTGGAGAAATAAGTGTTAGCAGGATTTTTGGAAGCTGTATTTAATGGTATTAGTATTGGCGCGGTATTATTGATTGCCGCGTTGGGACTAGCCATTATATTTGGATTGATGGGCGTCATCAATATGGCGCATGGTGAATTGATGATGTTCGGCGCTTATACAACTTATGTTGTCCAAAATGTCTGCAAACAATTGGGTGGGGTGTGGTTTGAAGTCTATATATTTTTGGCTTTGATTATTGCTTTTATATTCACGGCAGGTGTGGGATTAATTTTAGAAAAAGGTGTAATTCGTTATCTCTATGGACGCCCATTAGAAACTTTACTAGCAACTTGGGGAGTAAGTTTAATTTTTCAGCAGTTTGTCCGCAGCGTGAATTGGGTATTGATAATTTGTCTAGGTTTATTTTCTCTGCTGTTTTTTGGAGGTTTATGGATTTTAAATTCCCGCACAGATTTGGGAAGGGTTCGTAACTGGATTGTGACGGTGATATTTTTATTATCGCTGGGGGTGACAATTACAACAGGCAATTTATTGAGTCAAACTTATCAGTTAGCAGTAACTCAACCTTGGTTTGGCGCTCAAAATGTAGATGTAACAGCACCGACTTGGTTACAAGCAGGGATATCTTTAGGTGGTGTGCAATTGCCCTTTGCCAGATTATTTATTATTGCTTTAACAATAATCTGTGTAGCAGGAATTTACTTATTTTTACAACGTTCTAGCTGGGGTTTAAGAATTCGGGCGGTGACGCAAAATCGGAGTATGAGTGCTTGTTTGGGTATCCCAACTCAAAAGGTTGACGCGATTACTTTTGCACTGGGTTCGGGTTTAGCTGGTGTGGCTGGATGTGCGATTAGTTTGCTTGGTTCTGTAGGGCCAAATACGGGACAAAACTATATTATTGATACTTTTATGGTTGTTGTCGTTGGAGGTGTGGGGAATTTAGCCGGGACGATTGTGGCGGCGTTGGGTATTGGTACGGCTAATTTTTTAATTGGTTCTGGTACTTTGGCTTTGTTGTTGAGTCCTGTTAAGCCTTTGGCTGATTTGTTTACTTTTTTTGCGACGACGAGTATGGCTAAGGTGATGGTGTTTGCGCTGATTATTGTGTTTTTGCAGTGGAAGCCTGGGGGGATTTTTCCGCAGAAGGGACGTACTGTTGATGTTTAACGAACCGCAGAGACGCAGAGGACGCAGAGAATGAGGAAGAGGGGAGGAGGGTTATTAATTGAGGTGGGGATGGCGATCGCGATCGCACTTTTCCTTATAATTATCATGCCAGTGGTGCTGTCGGAGTTTCGTCTAAATTTGTTGGGGCGATTTTTGTCACTGGCGATCGCAGCTTTGGGTATTGATTTGATTTGGGGGTATACTGGTTTATTGAGTTTGGGACATGGTATTTTCTTTGGTTTGGGTGGATATGCGATCGCAATGTACCTGAAACTCCAAGTCCCGACTGGAGAATTGCCTGATTTCATGGGACTTTATGGAGTTACAGAACTTCCCGTATTTTGGCAACCTTTTTATTCTTTTCCTTTGACAATAGCTTTGGTGGTACTAATTCCGGGGTTATTGGCGGGTTTGTTGGGATATTTGGTTTTCCGAAATCGTCTCAAGGGAGTTTATTTTTCTATCTTGACTCAAGCCGGAACTATTGTATTTTTCAACTTCTTTAATGGTCAGCAACAATTTTTCAACGGTACGAACGGACTGATAGATTTTACAACTTTGTTTGGGGCAACGGTCAGCGATGCCAAAACACAGTTTATTTTCTACACGCTGACGGTAGTGTTTCTCGCAATCACCTACGGAATTTGTCGCTGGTTGACAACTGGACGCTTTGGAAGATTGCTAATAGCGATTCGGGATGATGAAAGTCGAGTAAGATTTTCTGGCTACGACCCTACAGATTTTAAGGTGTTGGTGTTTGCAGTTTCAGGTGCGATCGCAGGTATAGCAGGAGCATTTTACACTATTCAGAGTGGTTCTGTCTCACCTAGAGCAATGGATATTGCCTTTTCGATTGAAATGGTGATTTGGGTGGCTGTAGGCGGACGCGCTACTTTAATTGGGGCAATTGTCGGAACTTTGTTAGTAAATTATGCCCGCACTTTTTTAAGCGAACAATTTGCAGAAATCTGGCTATTTTTCCAAGGCGCACTATTTTTGATAGTCGTCACAGTCCTTCCCGACGGTATCGTGGGATGGTTGCGTAGTCAGAATATTTCTCTTTTCCACCGTCGTCAAGAAATTGCTACATATCCCACCTTGGAAGAAGACCCGGAAGTGCAACATGAACGCGAAAATATTGGAAACTGAAAACGTAACTGTTAGTTTTGACGGATTTAAGGCTTTAAACCAGCTTAATTTTAGTATGGATGTGGGTGAATTACGGGTAGTAATTGGCCCCAATGGTGCGGGAAAGACAACGTTTTTGGATGTGATTACGGGGAAAGTTCAGCCAACCGTGGGGCGAGTTTTATTCAAAGGAAGAAATCTGCGTTCTTTACCTGAATATAAAATTGCCCGATTGGGAATTGGGCGCAAGTTTCAAACACCCCGAATTTACCTGAACTTAACGCCCCGTGAAAATTTAGAAATTACTAGTAACAAGAAGAAAAATGTCTTTTCTACCTTGTTTGAACGTTCTGAGGCTGTTGAAAAGAATAATATTAAAGGATTATTAGAAACCATCGGTTTAACGCCGAAAGCTGATATCAGAGCAGCTTTACTTTCTCACGGAGAAAAGCAACGTTTAGAAATTGGGATGTTAGTAGCACAGTCTCCAGATTTATTACTTGTTGATGAACCCGTTGCTGGTTTAACAGATGAAGAAACTTACAATATTGGCGAACTACTTTTAGCACTAGCGCAGAGTCATTCAATTTTAGTAATTGAACATGATATGGAATTTGTGCGTCAAATTGCCAAGAAAGTAACAGTATTACATGAAGGTTCGGTGCTGTGTGAAGGAAATTTTGAGGAAGTACAAAATGACTCTCGTGTTATTGAAGTATATTTAGGAAAACAGGAAGAATGAAAAACTCAATCGTACTTTCTATTCACCTGGTAATTCTGGTCTGTTTGCGCTGTTAAACACCTGCTCTACTGTTAGCGCCCAATCAGCAATTACCACTGATTCCATGCAAGTCGCACCTGTAAATACTTTATCCTCATACTGTCCTTCCACCCATTGACAAATTGTAATTTGTTTCATCTGTGGGTCAACAATCCAATACTCCAATATTTCCCTAGCGGCATACTCCGTCCGCTTGTAGCGATAATCACGAACACGGTTCGCCGTACCTGGGGAAACAATTTCAATCACTAGCGCAGGCGGCGGCATATCACGGGTGAGAGTAGCACGAGTAGCACCGATAAGGGCAGCATAAGATTCTTCTGTGTGAACCATTAAGTCAGGTAAACGACATCTCGCCCGTCGCCCCGCCACCTCAATTTCTGTATTAAAGACGTTGCAATACGGCCTTAACTATTTCCTATTGACCATAAACTAATGCTAAAAATCTCTAACCTTAACGTTTATTACGGCGAAAGCCACATTCTCCGCAATGTAGATTTAAGCGTACCATCTGGGCAAATGATATGCCTGATTGGACGCAATGGCGTAGGTAAATCTACATTACTAAAAACAATAATGGGTTTACTCAAACCCCGTAGCGGTACTATTAACTTAGCTGAAGAATTAATCAACTCTAAATCTCCCGACCAAAGGGCAAAGTTAGGAATTGGTTATGTACCCCAAGGGCGAGAAATTATCCCCCGGTTGACAGTCAAAGAAAATCTGCTGCTGGGGTTGGAAGCTAGACGCAAACCAGTAAAAAAAGCAGAAATTCCAGAAGAAGTTTTTAGCTTATTTCCCGTGTTAAAAACCATGCTTTCGCGGATGGGTGGTGATTTGAGTGGGGGACAGCAGCAACAATTAGCGATCGCACGTGCTTTAATGGGAGAACCTCAATTACTCGTCTTGGATGAACCCACTGAAGGTATTCAACCCTCTATCATCCTAGAAATTGAAGCCGCAGTCCGTCGCATTGTCGAAACCACAGGCATTTCGGTTTTATTGGTAGAGCAACATTTGCACTTTGTCCGTCAAGCTGATTACTATTACGCTATGCAAAAAGGTGGTATCGTCGCCTCCGGTTCTACAGCCGAACTCAGCCAAGATGTGATTCAACGCTTTTTAGCTGTTTAATTTTTGAGATTTCTATATCAATTGTATCTGAAGCAATCAAGTCTGCTGCTTCTTGTAAAAGCTCATTTTGTTCCTTTTGAATTGCTTCTAAACGATAAGAAATTTCTGCTAATCGCTGTTGCTTACTTGGTTGGAAATTTTCAGGTAAGAAAGCTGGCAGGTTATCAATTGTTTCAGTAGGAGTCATTCGTTGAACAGCAAAACTGCCAACTTTAGTTATGGATAAAAAGCTAACTTTAATCAAAGCCTGAAGCAATTTGAACGGAACTTGCAGTATTGACCAACTAGCTGTTTCAATCAAGCGAACAATTGCTTTGATGATGCTCCAAAGTAGAGCAAGTGCAAACAGCAAAATTACTACACTAATAATTGGGTGATTAGCCGCCCAACCTAGTATTTGAACTAACCTAAAAAATATTGGGTGTTCTGTCAGCCAATCACTTGCAGAAGATGCGATCGCACCTTTTACTGCTCCCGATGTTGTACTCTTAAATTGCTCCGCTGTTTGCCAACTTTGTTCTAAGCTTGTCGTAACTGTATCAATTGCTTTATCAGTTGTTGTAGTTGCTGTTGCCTTTAAAGACTCCCCAACTTGTTGTGCTGAGTTACTTAGAGAGTTAACATTTTCACCCACAAAATCTTTCGCATTTTGCAAGCGTTGTAAAACTCCGTTAGATAAATGTATGTCTATTTGGGATACCATAAAATATTTCACCGAGGTTGAAATCTAACCCGCAACCCATCTTTAGGGCGATTAGTGGGAACCATAACTACCTCTAAACTTTGATTGGGTAATATCTCCCAATGATAGCTACGTAGAAGATGAGCGGCAATAATCTTCATTTCCATTTTGGCAAAGGCTATACCAATACAGATGCGCGGCCCACCGCCAAAACCAACTAAACTAAAAGGATACTTCTTATGTTCTTGGCGCTGAGGGCTGAAACGTTCTGGATCGAAACGCTCTGGTTCAAGGTAGATTTCCTTTAGGCTATGAGTTATCACAATTGAATAAAGCAACTGCCAACCAGCAGGAACGTGATAACCCTTAAACTCAAAGTCTTTAATCACACCACGAAACCCACCTCCAACAGGTTGATGCAATCTTTCAACTTCCCACAAAACCTGTTCTAAATAGGGCATTTTCCCCAATTGTTCTAAATCCAAATCACCTTTACTTGCAAGTTGCAATTGTTCAACTCTTGCTTTTTCGAGTACTTCTGGATGACGGGCTAACTCTGTACAGAACCAAGTCAACATCGAAGTAGTCGTTTCATGTCCAGCGAAGAGTAACAGCACCGCTTGGGCAATGATTTCTTTTTCACTTAGGCTATTACCATCTTCATCTTTAGCTTGGATTAACAAGCTGATAGTATCTTTAGTTGGGTTTTGCTGGCGTTCTCTGACAACTTGAGTTAGATGCTCTAAAATCTGATTACGAGCAGCTATAGCTTTACCAAATGTAGTAAATGGTAAGGGCAACGGATTAATCGCAAACAGCCCATTTGTCAAAGTTGTAAACAACTGGCTGAGGCGCACACATTCAGTCCCAGGACGCGTACCCAACAACAATTGACTGGCAATATCAAATGTCAGCTGTTTAAACTCTTGGAACCAAGTAAACTCCTGTTTTTTCTCCCACTTTTGGAGATAGCCGCGTGTAATATCTTCCATTGTGGAGAGATAATTCGCCAATGCTGGGCCATGCAACGTCGGCATCATCAAGCGGCGGTTTCTCCGGTGTTCCTCTCCATCTTGCAGAAAAAGCGATTCACCGAGTAATGTCTTGAAATTAGCAGGCCATCCCTCGCGCCAAGAAAAATTATCCATATGGCTTGACAAAACGAACTCTAACGCTTCTGGCCCTGCCATTACCACAGTTGGTCTGCCAAGAAGATGAGTTTTGAAGATGGGCCCATACTGGCGATAGCGCTTTTTGGCAAAATCGCGGTCAAAAATAAAGGAGGGTGTTTCACCTAATACAGGCACACCAAAGCTTCCAGGAGGAATTTGATTACTTTTCATATCTCTCTAACTTGAAGCACTAGTATAAAATCGCAACGCAAACCGCCAAAACCAAGTAGAAACAAAAAATAGGATTACTGCTAATATTGCCGCACCTATCAACCAGCTAATTTCACTCCGGCCCAATAGCGCTTGGGCTGGTACAGTAGTCAAAAAAGCTACTGGCATCACAAAGGTGAAGAAAAAGCGGTAAGCTGTGGGATATGCAGCGATGGGATATCGTCCAGCTTCCAACAAACCACGCAACACTTCAGTAACGTTGTATATTTTGACAAACCAGATACTTGTCGCTCCCAGCATAAACCACAGGCTGTACAAAATTACCAAGCTGAACAATAACGGCAGTACCCCAAATAGATAGCCCTGTATCCCTACACCGAGGCGTTTACCTGCATAGCCAATGATAATACTACCAAAAATTAGATCCGGGAATCCCCAAGGTGAAAGGGTATGGGTGGAAAGCCAAAACTGGCTGCGGATAGGTTTTAATAATATAAAGTCTAAAGTGCCTTCCTGGACATGGCGGACAATGCGATTCAAGTTTGACGCCAGAAAAGTAGCAGAAAATCCTTGGAGTAAGGTAAAAATTCCTAGAACTACTAAAGCTGCTTCCCATGACCAGCCACTAAAAGTGTAGCCAGTCCGGTAAAACAAGAATAGTCCAAAGAGGCTGCCCGCAAGATTTCCCAAGCTGCTGAGGGTAGCGATGAAAAAATTAACACGATACTCTAACTCAGATGCGATCGCAGCACCCCAAAATAGTCTTAGTACTTTCAAATACCTTTGCATCTTGCACACATACCCCACAACGCACCATTTGTCATTACATTTCCCAAGGTTACACAATAACTTTACGTAAATTTAATATTACTTTTTATTCAGGAAAATTGCTAAACGTTAAGATGTTGTGGATCTATTGTTGAAAGATAAAAAATTCTATGCATCTGGATTTACCACAACTAATTAAATCACTCGGCTATTTTGGGGTCTGGGCGATTGTCTTTGCTGAATCTGGCTTGTTAATTGGTTTTTTCCTGCCTGGAGATAGTTTATTGTTCACTGCTGGATTTGTCGCATCTCAGAATTTACTGAACATTTGGGTTCTGATTTTTGGTGCTTTTGTTTGTGCAGTCTTAGGTGACAATGTTGGCTATTTTACTGGGCATAAATTTGGCAGAAGGCTATTTCAGAAGGAAGATTCATGGTTGTTTCATAAAAAACATCTTGTTAAAACCCAAAACTTTTATGAACAGCACGGTAAAAAAACGATTGTTTTAGCACGTTTTTTACCCATTGTACGGACTTTTGCGCCGATTGTGGCTGGGATTGGTGCTATGCATTATCGCACCTTTATGTCTTACAACTTAATCGGTGGCTTTGTTTGGACATTCGGCATCACCATATTAGGGTTTTTCTTAGGAAAATCTCTGCCACCCGAACAAGTAGATAAGTATTTGTTACCGATTATTGGATTAATTATAGTTATTTCTTTAGTACCATCGATGATTCATGTAATACAAGAAAATAGAGCAAGCAAAATGTGAAATATTTTTCGTAATTTATGAGGGTTGTTAATTTTGAATTTGGGATTTGGAGGGAAGCGACGTGACTTCTTTAAACATCAACCTCTATCTGTTTCTAGAAAATCTCGTCTTTTTCCTAATTGCCACACTTTTTATTGTGGTTGTGAACTGGGGGTGGAAACACACAAAGCCCTATACCCTACCTCTACCATTTCCCGGTTGGTATAAAATCTGGTTTGGCTCAGTGCAACTGCTAGCAGTAGTGCCGCCATTAGTGGCCATGCTATTGTGGGGTGTATGGTGGGGCGATCGCAGTGTGTTAACTGTGCTTGGTTGGTATTTTATCGTATTAGCGTTGCAAATCATCTCTGAGACAGTGACGCTCAGGCAGTTGCAAAATGTAGTGTGGGTAATGGTTCCTTATATATACTTGCCTTACCGCTTCTGGCAGTTGTATGAGGGTTTGACACTTTTGGATTCTAAAAGCTAGTTGCTGTGGGTACGATATTTGTTGGTTTTTGAATTGGCGATGTGGATTGTTAACTACGCCATAGATGTTTCTCAATTGCCACGGCTGTTTCGTTGGGAAGTAAAATCAGATGACGTTAGTTAGGGATTAATCGCAGAATTCGCCATTTTTATCAAAGAAGTGCGATCGCCTGCTTTTAAGCCAACCACATATTGCACACCTTGTTGTCTCCAAGTCACGGTAGCATCTGAGCAACCAGCACCACAAGTAAAATCCACAAAGTAGCCAGTGATGCCCTTAGCTAAGGATACAGGTTTACCACTAAGGCGGGGTGTTTTGCGGGTTACGGCTTCAGCAGAAACAGCGCCCAAACTACATGCAGAAGCGCCATAACAGTCGGGAGTGTAACCCAGTAAAATCTCATACTTTTTTTGCGTAGCAGCTTCTATACTCGCGTAAATTCGATTTTCCCCATCCGACTCAGGAATAAACTTCGGCAATAAAATTTTAATTTGAGTCTTTTGTTTTAATTTGGGCAGAATAGATTTAAAAACTGGGTTTGGCTGGGTTTTACTCTGTTTTGCTATCAGTTGGGAGTGGTTGTTTACAGTGGCTATGGCTGACTTATGAAAGCTGCTAACGCTGACTAACAAAAATACGGCACACACAGCACTGATATTTTTAAAGCTTAAAATCATCTTTTAACACCTATTTCATCTAAAGTACTTATTTGTAATACCCATTTTGAGTATCAAATTACAGATTAAAAAGATGAAAAATTGCTAAAAGTTGAGGCTTTTAGCGAATTAGCTAAAGGTGAAAAGATTAAAGAGCGGTTGCAGTCAGCTAAACTGAAGAAGAAATGGCTTAATAAGTTTTAATAATTCTGTTATGAGTACTGATTCACCTGTTAATTCTCCCGATAAGTCTGAATCCCCATTAGGGAAGCGTGTGAGAAACTTCTTAATTGTAATGGTAGCGATCGCTCTCAGCGTTGCCCTCGTCTTAGGATTGCGAACTGAAACAACCTCGGCAACTCTAGCCAAGTTAAGTGAGACATCCACACCGCTAGATGTAGCTGTCAGCAACGGCAAACCATCTTTAGTAGAGTTTTATGCTGATTGGTGTACTGTTTGCCAGAAAATGGCACCTGATATCACTCAACTCGAAACAGAGTATGCTGACAAGATGAATTTTGTCATGCTGAATGTGGATAACACTAAGTGGCTACCAGAGATGTTGAAATATCGTGTAGATGGGATTCCCCATTTTGTCTTTTTGAGTCCGCAAGGGGAAACCATCGCCCAAGCAATCGGCGATCAACCCCGGACAATTATGGCTAGCAATTTAGAAGCTTTGGTTACTGGTTCCTCTCTCCCCTATGCTCAAGCTAGCGGGAAAGTTTCCAAATTTTCAGCCCCAGTAGCACCAACGGCGAATCAAGACGATCCCCGCAGTCATGGAAGCCAAGTGGTCAATTAAAGGCAATTTCAGATCGGTTATTTGATGGCTAGGAAGCACGCGATTTACATACCTAATCCCCAGCCCCCTTTATGCAATAGATTCGCGCTTAAGACGCTTGTGAGCGTACATTAATTCGTCAGACCTAGCGATTAATTGTTCTAGTGACATATTGCTCTCTGGTGAGTAACGCTCTATTCCCATACTCATGGAAAGTTCATAACTACGGTTTTGCTGTTGATTAAAGTTGATGATATTTGTTTGCAGACATGCTTGGATGCTATCAGCATCCTTAAAGTAGCTGGAGATGAAAACAATGAACTCATCTCCACCCAAGCGGGCAACAATATCCGAGTTCCGAAAACTTTGCTTGAGGACTTGAGCAGCATCAACAATAAAGGCATCTCCCACGTCATGGCCAAGGGTGTCGTTAATCTGTTTTAGGCCATCTAAATCAATGAAGATCGCCCAGCACAACGCTTTCATGCGGTGAGCAATTTTTAACTGTTGTTCAGCCATCAGGAAGAAGCCACGCCGATTATACAAACCTGTTAGTTCATCGGTTAGCGATAACTGTCTTCCTTCCATCTCTGCTTGTTTGCGGTTGCGAACTTCTTGAATGAGTTCCATCTGAGCGATCGCTTGCCGAGTTAGGCGGCGCAGTGCATCCATTTGTTGGTAACTTAAAACACGAGGAACGGTATCGAGCACACACAACGTTCCGATGGGAAAACCATTGGGCGTAACTAGTGGGGCACCAGCATAAAAACGAATTTTGGGATTACCTTTGACTAGGGGATTGTTATTAAAGCGATCGTCCTTGATAGCGTTGGGAATCACTAATATATCATCTGGTTGAAGAATGGCATGGGAGCAAAAAGCCCACTCTCTGGATGTTTCCCCAGCTTTGATTCCAACCTTAGATTTAAACCAATGGCGATCGGCATCAACTAAGCTAATTATTGCTATTGGAGTCTTACAAATGTAGGCAGCAAGAGCAGTTAGGTCATCAAATGCTTGTTCGGGTAGGGTATCCAGAATATTGTAGTCCGCCAATGCTTTGAGTCTTTCTGCTTCATTTTCAGGTAGAGGAACAGCTTTCGTTTTCACAGATGAGTGTTTGACCCTTACCCAGGAAAGTCCAGTATGCTGTAAATGTTGCAACAACCGCAGGATTAGCTCTCCAGCTTCAAGGCTGAACGATCTAAACATCTCTGCAACGAAAATTAACATTCGGTTGAATATACAGAAATATTGTATTGCATGATGTTCTTCATGCCTTTGGTTTGCTCTATTGTTCATGTCACCCTAGCTTTCACTGTCCAGATTCCCTGAGTATGTAGATGTTTACAACGTCTTTTGCCCAAAGCCAGGTTGAAAATTATCAATATAAACTAAAAATTATCAAAACTTATCAAGCTGTCAGAGTTCTTTGTCAAAACTTGACATTTTAACACTGCTATGTATAGATACACGAAAGTTCCGAGGGACGCTTTCCAACCCTCGAAACTTCATCTGCTTGAGCTATGGCAGCATTAGTCAGTTTTGCAGCATTTTCTTCGCTTTCGAGAATACCGAATTCAATCAGCAAATTCTTTTAACTCGTCCATCTCAATGGGTGTAGGAAGGGCGAAAAATTGATTGTTAACCGATAGCACGGCAATTCAATAAAACGAGCGATCGCGGGAGCATGTCGTCATACAAGCAATGTTTTCGTAGCCAGGGGATGATTTAAGCTCGAATTAACTAAGTCGGCACAATAAAACCAAACTGTATGAATAAAAGTAAATAAAACTCAAACCCTCTTTCCCCCTGCCCCCTGCCCCCTGCCTTATCCCAACGATAATTATTTACGCCGCCCTACTTAGTCTTTATAGGACTCCAAAATACCACTGCGAATCATTAATTGCGGCCAAAACAACACAAAAAATCCCATCCACGTTGCTACAGGGATAGAAACGACAACTGTTAGCCAGATAGTTTTAAATAGTAACCAGCTACCACCAATTAGTGTTAAACCTGTGAGAATTATAGACCAGGGCTGACACCACCAAGGTTTGTAATTCCACGGGCTTACGGGCTTTTGTTCAGACATTGATTTTATTTAGTAAAACTACAAATTTTCTTTTAACAATTTTTAGGGTAAATAGAGCATAATTCCGGAGTCAAGAGCAAAATAGACTTTATATCTGACTTTGAAACCGAGTTTGTATACTCCACCGAGCTAAAATCTGTCGGATGAAATCAAGAATATGCGATCGCTCATTTTAGGGAAAACAGCTATCTATCCAGTTCTCTTGTAAGATCAGCTTGAATTATAGCAGTCCTAACTCCTAACTCTTGCTCATGCAAACCGATCCAAAACCGGGAACACTTTACGTTGTCGGCACACCAATTGGCAACCTGGAAGATATTACCTTTCGGGCGGTGCGAATTTTGCAGAATGTGGATATCATTGCTGCGGAAGACACCCGTCACACAGGGAAACTGCTACAGCATTTTCAAGTTCAGACTCCCCAGGTGAGTTACCACGAACACAATCGTACCAGCCGCATCCCAGAATTATTAGAGCATTTAGTTAACCAGAAAGCGATCGCTCTTGTGAGCGATGCTGGGATGCCAGGAATTTCCGATCCTGGATATGAACTGGTGAAAGCCTGCATTGAGGCGGGAATTCCAGTAGTTCCCATTCCTGGCGCTAGTGCAGCAATTACTGCATTGAGTGCAGCTGGGCTACCAACGGATCGGTTTGTCTTTGAAGGCTTTCTCCCAGCTAAAAGTCAACAGAGACAAGAACATTTAGAATATTTGCAAACAGAATCTCGCACATTGATTTTCTATGAATCGCCCCACCGATTACGAGATACTTTGCAAGACTTAGCTCTTGTTTGGGGAAGCGATCGCCAAATTGTGCTAGGGCGGGAGTTAACAAAATTGTATGAGGAATTTTGGCGGGGGACAATTGCCGAAGCGATCGCTCACTACAGCCAACGAGAACCCCAAGGTGAATATACATTAGTACTGGCGGGAATTCCACCGACTCAGCCCCAACTGACAGAAGAGGAATTGAAAGCCGAATTGAAACAGTTAATTAATCAGGGAATATCGCGATCGCAAGCTAGCCGTCAGCTAGCAAAAGCCACTTTACTTCCCCGTCGCCAACTCTATCAACTAGCTCTTTCTATAGTCCTCAGTCCTGAGTCTTAAACAGCTAAGACGCGTTTATAAAATCACAAACTCAAATCTATATTTACCTTTTGTGAATAATTGAATGTACAGTATTTTCTGCTTAATATTTTCGGACAAGCATAATTATAAAGTCGAGTTCACATTTTTATTTTGAGTTAACTATAAGTTGCAGTTGTGCGTAACTTATAGTCAACTTTTCAAGTACGTAAGCGTAGTCCGTCACAGCTAAAAGTCGAGCTAGTGCATTCCTCTCGCCTTGCGGCAGCAACCGCCGTAGACGCTGCTTCGGCTTGTCGCCAGACATCTGTTAGCAGTGCAGGAGTGTCACTTTTCAATGCAGGTATGGCGGGAATCAACGGTTAGAAAGTACCAAGAATTCGATCGTTCCCAACTTGAGTTATATAGTTCCAATCAAAAAAGTACGATTGTCATGCCAAATACATTACATTATTGTTATTAATTCATCATATTCATCCTCAAAGACTACCTGGTGAATATTGAAATAATATCTAAAGATTTTTGAGGTTATTTCTCTAGATAGATCGGGAATTTTCTCGGCAAACTTTAATATGAAATAGTCGAAAGCAAACAAAGCAGATTCTCACGAGGGAGAAATTCTATGACTAACATTATTGCTTGGCTAGTTTTGGGTTTAATTGCGGGTGCGTTAGCTAAGTTATTTTATCCAGGAACCCAAGGTGGCGGTATTCTCTCCACCATTGTATTAGGAATACTTGGAGCCGTAGTCGGGGGTTATTTAGGTCAAGCTTTGCTAGGAAGTAGTTCGGCAGCCGCCGCATCTGTAGGAGCTTTATCTCTTGGAAGCATTTTATTTGCTGTTCTTGGTGCGATGCTACTGATTTTCCTTTGGGGTTTACTGACTCGCCGAGCTGTGTAATTACCACAAATTAGCTAACAGTTTTGGGAATCCCTTCTAGTTGCAAGAAACTGATAAAATGACATTAGAAAAAGAGCGAAGAACTATAGGAGTTTTCGCTACAAGTTCGGATGCACAATTGGCACTTCAGGAACTAAAAGCTTCTAGTTTTCCAATGCACAAAGTTTCTGTAATTGCACGGGATGCAGAAGAACAAAGTGATATTGCTAGTGTTGAAGTTAAACAGGGCACTGGCAATACATCCTTAGAAGATGCTGCTGGAGCCGTTCCTAGTGGCGATTTAGGCGGTCTTACTGGCTTATTAGTCGGTTTAGTTCTCTGGGCCATTCCTGGTATAGGCCGAGTCATGATAGCCGGAGCAGAAGCAACAGCGATCGCTACCACTTTAGCAGCTGGTGCGATCGATGTGATCGCAGATAATTTGCGTGGTGTGTTGCTAGGTTTAGAAATTCCTAAAGAGCAAGCGCAGGGTTACAGCGATCTAGTTTGTAAAGGTTGCTATTTAGTGATAGTAACCGGCATAGACATAGAGATTCGTGTTGCTAAAAGGATTTTTAATCGCCGTGATATTCAACAGTGGGGTATTTATAAGCCATACTCGACCCCAAATAGTCGCTATAAAAATGCAGTTGGTGTTTTTTCTAGCCGCCAAGACACAGAAAGAGCACTTACTGAACTCAAAACGGCTGGCTTTCCTATGAGTCAAGTGTCAGTGATTGCTAAGGATACAAATACGCTGAATGGTCTGATTGAGGTAGATATCAGAAATTTCAAAGATAGCTACACTACTTTAGGAATTCCTGAGGATTTAGCCAAAGATTATGAACATCAAGTGACCCTTGGTAATTACCTATTAGTCGTAAATAGTACTGATATTTATATGGCAGGTGCAAGAGCTATTTTAGAGAGTAACAAGATTCAATATCTTCGTATCTATAGCCAATCTGTAGTTAATGCGACTAGAAGTGAGCACCAGGTTATTAATCAATAGGGCTTGGGTTAAGACTTGCTCTTCCCCAACCCTCTTTAAAAAAGCTTCCGCCATGAGCGGCTGGCGTCGCGTTTCTCGATTTGTACTTCTTCCCTATGGGATGCCTTGCGAATAAAGAAGTAAGCTACGCGCAACGTCTCTAAACAGGAGAAGCAACTGATTCGGATCTTGCAAAGTTAAATATTACTAACTGAACTGTATTGGATAAATAGTACCAATCTTTACTTTTAGTTGAATGTCAAAGTGGATCTCAAGAGGTTTGACACATATCGAGATGCTGTATAATCTTCCCATAAATTTATAGGAAAAGCACATTCTATTTGCTATATCCTATAAATGAGATAATCATCTGAATATAAGCTGGCTTTTAAAGCCTTAATTTCCATCAGATTACTGTTTGGGATAACTCACATTAGGGCTGAACTGTATATAGATGTACAATGGCATCGACGTTATATCCGACAGCAATAGACACTAACACTATATAATAATATTATTTAAATTTTTAGGAATTATGGTTGAATGAGCTTAATTTCCACTATCCGCTTGCTCTATTACTATCCAGCACGGTATAGCTTAAGTAAAGTATACTCATTCCAAATGAATAAAATGCTTGCGATATAGGAGTTATAAATTCCGTAGTAGTTCTTTGCGCTTCCCTTTGGGAATTACGAATTATGAATTATTGCATAGCAGTACTAGCCTTTTCGCCAAACCTAAAAATTATTTAACCATCACAATAAACTCATAAAAACTACCATTTTTTAGTTAAAGTCAGTTGTTAAATTTTTAATATAATAACAAATATTTAATTATTTACCACAATATTAAATTTAAAATTAGGTGGCTACTTGCTTGGAGATAAGTTATACTATCTAAATGTTTAATGTTAAAAAAATCAAAATTTTAGAAAAAAATACTTTATATATTCTGTTATAAAAAGGTTAAATATTAGTTAGAGCAAAAGCTATATTATTTAGAATAATAGGTAAAAGATTAAGCAGATGTTGTGTGAAGAAAATATTTTAAATTTGTATAGTTAAAAGATAATATAAATAGTGTCAAGAATATAAATAATTAGAATAGTTGCCTGGGATAATGTTGAAACGTTTGACGATTGGAACCAAAATTGGAATTAGTTTTGCTCTGAGTTTAGCAACTCTGACCACTATTGGTCTAATCTCCTATCAAAGCACCAATGAGCTAATTGAAACTTCGCGCAAAGAAAGCCATACTTACCAGGTGTTAAGTCAACTTGAAGACCTCAACTTGCAAATAACAAATGCTGAGACTGGGCAACGCGGTTACATTATTACTGGAGAACAGCGCTATTTAGAACCTTATAATGCTGCCATTCAAATACTGAATCAAAAAGTCAAGGAACTTCAAAGGTTAACAGCAGATAATCCCAACCAACAAAAAAGGCTTGATATTTTGCAGCCACTGGTAACAGAGAGAATGGCTGTAATGAAAGATGTCATTGACCTACGGCAAAGCCAAGGTGTGGAACTTGCCCAGAAAGCTATCCTGACAGATCAGGGTAAGCAACTGATGGATAAGATCCAAAATATTATCCAGGCGATGAAAACTGAGGAGAGTAAACTTCTGGAACATCGCTCTGCTCTAGCACAAGCTGCTGCTCAAAAAACGCTCGCCACTATTCTCTATAGTATTCCCTTATTTTCCTCGATCTTAGCTTCGATCGGATTTATCCTGACCAGACATATTTCAGCACCACTGAAGCGAGTTTCTGATTTAGCTCAAAAAGTAGCGGATGGGGATTTATTGGTAAGTTTACCAAATAGCGATCGCCAGGATGAAATTGGTGTGTTGACGGTCACCTTCAACCAGATGATCGTTAATCTGCGAAACACAACTAAAAAAAATGACGAGCAAAACTGGCTAAAGTCTAATTTGGCTGAATTTACCCAAATGCTCCAAGGGCATCGAAATCTAGAAAATGCATCTCGCCTGATATTGTCGAATTTAGCACCACTGGTTGGGGCATCGCAGGGCGTTTTTTATTTTATGGACTCTCTAGATAAGGAGCCTGTACTGAAGTTGTTGAGTAGTTATGCTTACAAAGAGCGTAAAAATCTGGCAAATCAGTTTCGTTTGGGCGAGGGATTGGTGGGACAATGCGCCCTAGAAAAACAAAGAATTCTCCTCACGGAAGTTCCTAGTGACTATATCCGCATCAATTCCGGATTGGGAGAAGCTCCACCGCTAAATATTATTGTGTTGCCTATACTGTTTGAGACGCAGGTGAGTGCTGTTATTGAACTTGCCTCTTTTGGGCCTTTCAGCCATCTGCACCTGACATTTTTAGAGCAATTGAGTGAAATTCTGGGTGTATTTTTAAATAACATCGCCTCACAATTGCAAACTCAGCAACTACTTGAAGAGTCTGTTGCTTTAACAGAAGAACTGCAAAGCCAGCAAGAAGAACTACAGCAAAGCAATCAACGCCTGGAAGAACAGGCGCACGAGTTGGAGGAATCACAATTTATTGTCAAGCAGTCTAACGAAGAATTACAGCAATTAAATGAGGAGTTAGAAGAAAAGGCAGAATTATTAGAAGTCCAAAATCGGGAAGTTGCCCGCAAAAACCAAGAAGTTGAACGGGCGAGGCAGTCTTTAGAAGAAAAAGCGGAACAACTTACCTTGTCTTCCAAATATAAGTCGGAATTTCTTGCGAATATGTCCCACGAGTTACGGACACCGCTAAATAGCTTGTTAATTTTAGCAAGACTGCTAGCAGATAATTCTCTTAACAACTTGACCGACAAACAGGTAGAGTACAGCCGGACTATTTACTCGGCTGGGACTGATTTGCTGGAGTTAATTAATGACATTCTAGATTTGGCAAAAATTGAGTCGGGTACTATGTCGCTCGATATTGAGCAAATTGCTTTTGCAGACTTGGAGACATCTCTAGAGCAAACTTTTAGGCAAGTTGCCCACAATAAAGAACTCAGTTTTACTATTCAACTGGATGAGAAATTACCACCGACAATTTATAACGACTCCAAACGTCTGCAACAAGTGCTGAAAAATCTCCTAGCTAACGCCTTTAAATTTACGGAACAGGGAGGCGTAAAGTTACAGATTCGCATGACAGATGAGGCAGGCGAAGTTGATAATCCCACGATTGCTTTTGCAGTTAGTGACACGGGTATAGGCATTCCAGCCGAGAAACAAAAGATTATTTTTGAGGCATTTCAACAGGCAGACGGCACAACTAGCCGCAAGTACGGCGGAACTGGCTTGGGCTTGTCCATCAGTCGCGAACTGGCTCAACTGTTGGGCGGGAGAATTGAACTAGTCAGTCAACCAGGCCAGGGAAGCACATTCACTCTTTACTTGCCCAAGCGACAGAAAGGGAAAGATAAAAATCCTCTCACCACACCAGCTTCTGAGCCAATCACCCCTATCCGCACAGCATCGACCATAAAAGAAGTGCCCACAATTGAGGACATCTCGCCATCAGCAAAAGTCCTTCCCAGCTTACCCAACGATATCCCAGATGACCGGGAAATCATTCAACCGGGCGATCGCATTTTGCTAATTATTGAGGATGACGATAAATTTGCCCGCATTTTACTAGATATGGCCCGCGAACAAGGCTTTAAAACCATTGTTGCTTTACAGAGCAAACAAGGTCTAGCACTAGCGCAACAGTTTAAGCCCAATGCAATTATGCTAGATATCCATATGCCAGAGATGGATGGATGGACGGTGCTAGATCGTCTGAAACATAAGCCAGACACCAGACATATACCAGTACATATACTTTCTGTTGATGAAAGACAGCAACGGGGATTACAGTTAGGAGCGATTACCTATTTACAAAAACCCGTTTCTCCAGAAGCGCTAACTCAGGTATTAACTGAGATTAAAGGCTTTATTGAGCGTCAGGTAAAAAATCTCCTCATCGTAGAAGATGACCCCGTACAAGCCCAAAGTATTATTGAACTGATCGGTAATGGTGATGTTCAGAGTACAGCCGTGGGTACGGGGGCAGAAGCTCTCTCGATTTTGCGATCGCATCACTTTGATTGTATGGTACTGGATCTCGGTCTGCCCGATATGAGCGGTTTTGCATTAATTGAGCAGATAAAGCTTGAACCCAGGCTTTTGAAACTGCCAATCATCGTCTATACCGGCAAAGAACTCAGCCGCCAAGAAGAAACCCAACTGCGCGGACTAGCAGAAACAATTATCATTAAAAATGTGCGATCGCCAGAACGGTTGTTAGACGAAACTGCCCTGTTTTTGCATCGGGTGCAAGCAAATTTGCCCCCACCAAAGCGGCAAATGCTAGAGCAATTACATCAAACTGACCCGGTGCTGGCTAATCGGAAAATTTTGATTGTAGATGATGACCTCCGAAATATTTTTGCGATCACCAGCTTTTTAGAAAGCTATCAAATGCAAGTGCTGTTTGCCGAAAATGGCAGAGACGGTATAGAGAGGCTGCAAACTAATCCTGACATTAATATAGTTTTGATGGATATCATGATGCCGGAAATGGATGGTTACGAAACCACCCGCGCCATCCGCCAGCAACAACAGTTTCGCTCGCTACCAATAATTGCTTTAACTGCTAAAGCGATGCCGGGCGATAAGGAAAAATGTATCGAAGCTGGAGCCTCTGACTACATCACCAAACCTGTAGATACCGAGCAACTGCTTTCCCTACTCCGAGTTTGGCTGTATCGGTGAGGCAGGGGGAGTGGGGAGTCAATACTGCTCGGTTACTACTATTTTTAAGATACAAGGTTGGGTTGAAGAACGAAATCCAACATTTTGCGGGGTTTGTTGGGTTTCGCATTGCCTCAACCCAACCTACACCAAAATTATTTTTTAGGCAAAACCTACACAGTATTGATATAGGATTACTATTTCATTTTTGAAAAAACTCAGTACATATCTATTTCCTATTTTCATTTAACTTTTGCATAAATTCTTGATGTTCAGTGGCAGCTAAACCTGCTTGTAACACAGATAACACTGTTGCCATTTCTCCTGAGAGTAAGGCAAGTACTGACAGCCACAACCCTGGAAATACCTGACTGCGAATAATTCCCTGCTCATCGGTTGGTAGCGAAACATATTCGTCTGCTTGCAGCCTAAACCAATCCAACTGATTATCTAATGTTCGCCAGACAATATACTCCTGTACTCCATTCCGCCGATAGGTGCGTTTTTTATCATGTAAATCGATGGCTGCACTGCTTGCTGCCACTTCGATCACTAGTTCGGGTGCGCCTTGGATATAATCATCTTCACTAATCAATGCCTGTCTGCCCGGAATGAATAGTACCGCGTCTGGCTGTGGTTCATTATCCGGATCTAAACGAACTGTGGGTTCAATTCCCATAACAACGCCAGGGGTGGACGTTTTATAGTTCCATAACCACCCGATCAGGTTTCCATGTGGTTCGCCATGACTTTTAATTCTCAGTGGCGATGCCATGATATATACAACTCCTTCAACCAGTTCAGCTTTTCTTAAATGCGGCATAGCCTGATAGCGACGCTCAAATTCGTAGCGAGATAAGCGATCGCCATTTTCCAAAGGTAAAACTGAAATCACTTTTTTAGGAGTTGTAACCATCCTTTTGTCCTCTTTAGCCAAATTGTCCAAACTGAATCAAAGTATTTTAATTTGGCAGTGCTGCATCCATTTTACTACCGCACATCAAAAAGCTCTTGTGCGGCGATTAGGAGTTTCGCCCATAAGGGACGTTAGTGTTGGCATAAAATTAAAAGCAAAAACCCACACTGCACCCGATCGAGGAGTCAATGTGGGTAATTTATCCCTGTAACGGGAATGTAGTTAGCGGAACATACTACTAACTGAAGTATCTTCATGAATCCGCCAGATAGTTTCTCCTAAGAGATTAGCTACTGACAGCACCACTAGTTGGGGAAAACGATTGTTTTCTGGTATGGGAATCGTATTTGTAACAATCACTTCCTCAAACAAGCCACTGGATAATCGCTCCACCGCGGGTGGAGAGAACACCGCATGAGTTGCACAGGCGTATACCTGACGCGCTCCTTCTTCACGCAGTAATCGCGCCCCTTCAGCGATCGTGCCCCCAGTGTCAATCATGTCATCCACCAACACTGCGGTTTTGCCTTTAACATCGCCGATGATATTTAAGACTTCTGCAACATTATGTGCCTGACGACGTTTATCAATAATTGCCAGTGGGGCATCATTCAGTTTTTTCGCAAATGCTCTGGCTCGTGCTACACCGCCAACATCAGGGGAAACAACCACAACGTCGGGCAGTTGTTTGCTTGCTAGATAATCCAGCAATACTGGCGAACCGTAAACATGGTCAAAGGGGATATCGAAATAGCCTTGAATTTGAGCCGAGTGCAAATCCATTGCTAGAACGCGGTTGGCACCTGCTTCCACGATCAAGTTAGCAACTAGCTTGGCGGTTATTGACTCTCTTCCTGCGGTTTTGCGATCGGCACGGGCATAGCCATAGTAGGGAATTACTGCCGTCACCTGTCGAGCAGAAGCCCGACGACAGGCGTCAACCATAATCAATAATTCCATCAAATGATCGTTTACGGGTTGACAACATGGCTGGATTAAATAAACATCACAACCCCGAATCGATTCTTGGATTTGAACGTAAAGTTCTCCATCCGCAAATCTTTTGCGAATCATTGGCCCCAAGTCCATGCCCACATAACGAGCAACTTCTTGAGACAGTTGTATATTGGCAGAACCAGAAAACAGCCGCAGGCGATGATTCTCGGTTAGCCCTGTTGCAGATGGTTGCACTTTGAAAGTTGCAGAACTGAGCACAGCAGATCCTCTTTGTGCATTCATAACAATACTATAGTTAGAGATTTAATAGATTTAACCGAGAAATAGCCTAAAAAAACATCTGTGAGTTTTGTTGAAGCTTCCATACAAAATTTAAACACTTCTGCATAAAATTATCATTTGCTAATTGTCTAGTCTTCTTGGCAAACAAGCTATTGATAGCTTAACTGACATCAAGACCGTCCACTAGGTCTATAGTTCAAATTTTTTGGGTTGAGGTAAACATTTGGTATGGTAGGTTCTTCTGACTTACCTCATTTATAGCTGACAGTAAAGCATTTATAAATTAAGTGCTATTGAGTTTGTTCTCATACAGTATAGCACCTCCAACTAAGTATTCAAGTTGTAGCTTATTATTCCACCTGCTCCGCATTGACATAAACGACAATTATATGGGTTAGAGAATCTTAGCAGTGCAAACAATTTATTCACGCACAAGCAATTTTTTAGATAAAGATTGGATAAAGTTTAAATAAAGATTGAATAAAAATCTTCTTCATGATATCAAAACATTACTCAACAAGGGTAATATCATCAAGGTAAAGATTTGTAAGTATTTTTACTGAAATAAGTTTAATTTTCCTGAGAGATAAAAGCGAGAAGCATACTTATGAACTCTCGAGGTACTTCAGTCGTAGAAAAATCCTTAACTGCCATAGCAAGTAGTTCTAAGAAGTCGTTGTACTATTTAGCTGCTATGCGACCGCGACAATGGACAAAAAACCTGGTGGTGTTTGCAGCACCATTGTTTGCATTTAGCATCAATCTGCAATCTCTGCTAGGTAGCCTATTGGCATTTGTATTATTTTGCTGTGCATCAAGTGGTTTTTACTTAATCAATGACATCGCAGATGTTGAATCTGACCGTCAGCACCCTGTCAAATGTAAGCGGCCAATTGCTGCGGGATTAGTTAGCATCCGTGTTGCAACTGGGATGGCATTGGTGTTGTTGGCTGGTGCTCTGATTTTTGGGTGGTTGCGATCGCCCCAGTTGGGTGGAGCCATAACTGCATACGCCCTGTTGCAGATCGCCTATAATCTGCGACTCAAGCGGATGGTAATTTTAGATGTTGGGGCGATCGCTACCGGATTTGTCCTCCGAGCCTATGCCGGTGCTGCTGCTACCGGCATTGTTTTATCTAGTTGGTTTTTAATCTGTACTGCAATGCTGGCGCTATTCTTGGGTATTGAAAAGCGTAAAGCAGAACTACGGTTAGCACAAATTAAAGGCAACAAACCTCGCTCTGTCCTGAAATATTATTCCTTGCCCCTACTGGCTCGCATGGAAAATGTCGTCACTACTTGTACAGTTGTCGCCTATGCTCTTTGGAGCGCAGGCCCTTACTTGCATGGAGCGCGTACCTCTTGGATGCTACTCACTTTGCCGTTTGTTTTGTATGGAATTTTTCGCTATCAGCTGTTGAGCGATCCTCAGATGATTGACAGTTATAGTGGCGACGCTATCGAGCAAGGTGGACGCAGTGAAAGGCCGGAAGAAGTTTTATTGAAAGATTTACCCATCTTATTCACTGTTATTGGTTGGGTGATAACTTGCTTTGTGATTCTCTTGCTCAAACACCAAGGGCTGATCGAATAAATCTAGTAAATGGGTTAGTTAATAGCAGAATTTTTGGCAAGGGGATTTGTGGATGAAAAATCTCAAAACTTTTTTGATGAAGTGGCGCAAATCGCGTTTTCAAGAGAAACGCCATAGGCTTCCACGACATGCCCATACACTCGCTCAAATAAAAATTGACGAAATCAAGATTTGTGGTGTTAAAGGAATTATTCTCGATTTAGATAACACTATTATTTCTGAAGACGATCGCTACCTATCTCCTTGTGCAGAAGATTGGATTACACAAGCAAAGTTAGCCGGATTGCAATTTTTTATCCTCTCAAATGGGAAACGTCGCTATCGCGTCAAATATTGGTCTCATCGTCTTAATATTCCAGCACTCAGTCCAGCGAAAAAACCCTTTCGCCCTGCATTTCGACAGGCAATAGCTCATATGCGCTTACCAGCAAAACATGTACTCGTCATTGGTGATAGTTTACATACTGATTTTGTAGGAGCGCTGCTTTGTGGATGTGGTTTCATGCAAGTTGCCACCCTACCGCACCCGCCCCGATGGTGGGAAAAACTTGCTGGAAAGTGGGTGCAAATACCTTATCCATCGGGAGGAGAACTTTGGGATTTTGACGGTGCTACTGGCTATGAAAGCTTCTTATAAATTCTCAAAAAAATAACACCTTGTAAAGTGACTAAGTTTTTACCATGAATAACCAGATAATTTTTAGTTTACTGATTCTAATCACAGTAGGGTTAAATACACTGGCTCAAAATCTCTTGAAACTAGGAGCAGCACAAAATCCGTTAAATATCTATTTAATCGGAGGAATTTGTACTTATGGTTTGAGTACTATTTTCTACGTTGTGGTTTTAGGAAAACTGAATTTATCTGTTGCCTATCCAGTAGTAATAGGGTTAACAATCATATTCACAATGATCGCTGGTGCTGTAATTTTGCGAGAAAAAGTCTCAGTTTCCCAATGGTTAGGAGCTGGTTTGATGTTGAGCGGTATCGGGGCAATTGCTTTAGGTAAGCGTTGACTAGTATTTTAAGAATATTTATCTAAGTAAAACTAGGACGTAAAACCCTTTATCGTAGCATTACTAACAGCCTACAGTTAACTCATTAGATTCATTTGAAGCAGCTGCCTGATTCTTTATCCCAAAAGTTGAATTTAAAGAAGGTATGCAGCAGTGATTGCTGTAGTTTTATGAAGAGGAAATAAAATTGTGGTTAAAATCTTAAAACAGAGATGGTCGAGATATTATGTCTCTATTTTAATAGTAATATTTTTAAGTGTTTTTCTTCGCTTCTTTATGCTGTCAAACCAGAGTCTTTGGTATGACGAGGGTTTGAGCTTAACTAATTCTGATGCCTCGACACTTCAAGAGAGCATTGAGAAAGTAAGGAACATAGGAAATAGTGATAGATTTCAACCACTGTATTTCATAGTTCTATTTTTGTGGCGTCAGGTATTTGGTGAAAGTGAATTTGCCCTTCGCTCGCTCTCTGCTATTTTAGGAATTGGCTCAACTATCGTTATATTCTTTACTGCTTTGCGGATATATGGAAAAAAGCACGCTTTATGGTCGTTAGTAATCCTAACATTTAGTTCTTTCTGTGTTTACTACAGCCAAGAGGCAAGAATTTATGCCTTAGCAATGTTTATAGCTTCACTTCAACTATATTTCTTCAGCGCAGCATTAGTTAGAAATGAAGGTAATCAAGGTATTTCAATATGGCTATTCAGCCTTTTTACTGGGATAGGAATTTTTACTAATATTAACTTCTGCTTTTCAACTGTAGCTCTATGTTTATCTCATATTGCCATCTATAGAAATTTTAGGCAATGGCTGCAATGGTGGGTTCCTGCTGCATTTTTATCTTTACCGTCAGTTTTATATTATCTGACTTTACCTGGAGCAACCGATCCGGAAAGCATTGCAGTTTCTCGCTTGGGATTCCCCATAATTCAAAATATTATTTTTGTGCTACATGGAATTTTAGTGGGGACAAGCTATGGGCCTTCAATGGAGCAGTTGCGCGGCGATGATAGACTACAGGTTGTGCTTCGTTATTGGCCTCACATAGTTTTATTGGTGATTGTCGGTATTGTAATTTTTCTGGCTTTAGTAAAAGTTTTATTGAGGCACAAGAAACATCACAGAGAGCAGCATCCTGATTACTTTTTTGCTTCTGTTCTTGTGATGGCATTTCTACTAGGATTGCTCTTAGCTATAGTAACTAAATTTAATTGGGTACCACGTCACTCTTATTATCTTTGGTTACCACTTGCCATGCTTATCCCATCAGTTTTGAGTCAAAGACCTGGTATTAGTCCAAAGCGCTATGGACTGTCTCAGTTTGCTCAAATCGCTGTCATATTTCTGATAGTCCTGAATATTTATTCTCTTTCTAACTACTACTTCAATGAAAACTATCAGAAAGATGACTATCGCTCTACCACCCAGTACCTGATAAAAAATCAATCACCTTCTACAAAATCTATATTTTTATTTGGCAATCCCAGATTATTTAAATACTACGGTGACACCCAAATTTTGAATGGAAGCGATTTGGGTAATCCATTAAGAAAGGGGATTACTGATGGAAATTTTGCCGAAAAAATTGAAAAATTAACAAATAGTGCAGATATAGTTTTTATCGTAGTCAATCGCGAACATCTATTTCCTAAAGGATTGATTGAAAAAGAGATGAGCAATTTGTATAACTTGGATTCTCAAGTTAATTTTGCATATTTCAAAATCTATCGTTTTCCCAGGAAAAAAAATTGAATTGGAGATTGGACACTCTTAAGTTATGCAATACTAAACAGGCTTGCTCTAGTGGGTGACTACCCGTTGAGTATAGTAGAATATTGCCGCAGGTAACTGTCCGTCGCCTCTTGGACTTAATCTTTGTGGGTGACTTCCTCCTCAGTTGCTACTACACTCAATTAATCGATCATGCAACCACCCATTACAGTTGGCACTGTCCTGCAAAACCGTTACCGCATAATTCAAATTCTCGGACAAGGAGGATTTGGTAGAACCTATCTGGCAGAAGACCAGAGGCGCTTTAACGAACTTTGCGCGATCAAAGAATTGACTTCAACAGCAACGGAGGCTTTGGCTAGGGAGAAGGCACAAGAGCTTTTTCACCGAGAAGCGGCGATTTTATATCAAATCGAACACCCACAAGTGCCTAAATTCCGGGAAAGATTTGAGCAAGACCAACGCTTATTTTTGGTGGAGGACTACGTTGCAGGTCAAACGTATCAAACTCTGTTGGCTGAACGTCAAGCTGTGGGTCAAAGCTTCACAGAGACTGAAGTATTGCAGTTGATAAAGTTGTTGTTGCCTGTTTTAGAGCATATTCACAGTCGAGGGATTATTCACCGAGATATCTCGCCAGAAAATATTATTTTGCGAGATAGTGATGCTAAACCTGTGTTAATTGACTTTGGGGTGGTAAAGGAACTGGCAACGCGTTTACGATCGCCAGAGAGTGCAATGCCAGAAACCACAGTGGGAAAATTAGGCTACTCTCCTAGCGAACAAATGCAAACAGGGGGCGCTTATCCTAGTAGTGACTTGTATGCCTTAGCAGTCACAGCAATTGTTTTACTGACTGGTAAAGAACCAAGGGATCTATTTAACGAAAACCAACTAACTTGGAATTGGCAGCGGTGGGCAACAGTTAATCCGCTATTTGCCCAGGTTTTGAATCGAATGTTAAGTCATATACCGAGCGATCGCTACCAAACTGCTGCTATTGTATCCCAAGCACTGCAATCTCTAACTCAACCCAGTGTCCCTACCCCAGACGTATCACACTTGCAAACAATTGCTGTTGGTCGCCGTCCTGACCTAGTAACACCAGCAGCTTCGCCCAAGAAACAACCCGATCCTGTAATTCCACCAAGTCCCCCTAACTCAGTCTTGGATAATCCTTTAGCGATCGCAGCAATTGGCATCGCTGTAGTAATCGTAGCGGGATTTGGTTCTTGGGCACTGGTAAGTTCCATCCGCAGTCAGCCAAAACCATCACCAACACAGACGCTTCCACAAAATTTCCCTTCACCAGTTATTTCTGGTGGTGCTACATTCACATCCACACCTACACCCACCAGCGAGCAACCTATTGTATCTAGCAGACGGCTCAATCTTAGAGCATCTAACCCAACCACGGTTACAGATACTCTCAAAACAAATCAAATCATCCGGTACAGTTTTTTAGCGCAGGAAGGTGACAATTTAACTGCGTTTATTGACGCAGGAAGCAGCGTTGTGCTGACAGTCTTCAGTCCCAATCAACAACCAATCGATCGAGATGTCCAACAAGTAACATCATATAAAGGCACATTGTTGGTTACTGGTAGATATACTATCGAGTTAACACTGGTTTCAGGAGTTGCCGAAAGCAATTACAACCTCACTGTTGCATTAGAAACACCAGTAAAACCAATACCTACAGAGACACCTATCGCAATACCTTCAGAAACACCCTTGCCAATTCCGACAGAGACACCCTTGCCAATACCTTCAGAGACACCCTTGCCAATACCTTCAGAGACACCAAACCCAATTTTTACGCAAACACCCTTGCCAATTCCGACAGAGACACCTAACCCAATTCCGACCACTGGTGAAACGCCAAGTTTTCCGCCAGCTGATGGAACACAACCATTTTCTGGTCAAAGAAATTAATGTTAAACACACTACTGATTACTGGAACTGATACCGAAGCTGGTAAAACTGTTTTAACAACAGCATTAGCAGCCTATTGGCAAAAATATTACCCGCAACGTAGCTGGGGAATCATGAAACCGATTCAATCAGGGATTGGCGATCGCGAGTGGTATCAAAAGCTATTTACACTAGAACAAACTTCAGAAGAAATTACACCTTTGTACTTTCAAGCACCTCTGGCCCCTCCCATCGCAGCAGCGCGGGAAAATCGCCAAGTAGATTTAGCAGTAGTTTGGCAAGCTTTATCTAAACTGCGATCGCAACGTGATTTTGTGCTTGTAGAAGCCTTGGGTGGGTTAGGTTCGCCTGTAACTGAGGAATTAACCGTAGCCGATTTAGCGGCAGAATGGCGTTTACCAACGGTATTGGTAGTGCCAGTGAGATTGGGTGCGATCGCTCAAGCAGTGGCAAATGTAGCATTAGCTAGACAATCGCGCATCAATCTTAAAGGCATTGTTCTCAACTGCGTCCAACCTCGAACCGATGCAGAAATAGCCGACTGGACACCACAGCAATTAATTCAATCACTTACTAACACGCCAGTTTTAGGCTGCTTGCCCTATTTAGATAACCTAAATGATTTAGATAAACTTGCTCAAGTAGCATCAGATTTAGATTGGGAAACACTGACATTTTAATAGCAACATCTTTAGAAATTTTCGCTTCGTTACCATCCCGCCTTGGAATAAATTCCAAGGCTAATAGCTAAAGTCCTCTCAAGAGGACTAAATATCAATACGCTTGGGTTAAGCATTTCTTTTTTCTCTCTGCGTCGCGCCAGTTGCTAACCTGCTTTAACGCTAAGAGCGGACAAGTCGGGGAACCGCCATCGCGCAGCGTCTCGTAGAGAAGACTGCGACCCCCTCACCGCTTTGCCTCTACATGAATTATCCCTACGTGAAAAGAAGGGTTTCGGCTATTGTTTGCGTAAGTCCTGACTCTGTAAAAGCAAGAATTTTAGTCCACTTGAGTGGACTTAAGCTATTAGCCCGGAACTTCAGTTCTGGGCAGGATATTAATCACGGTTACACTTTGACTTTTGCAAAAATGTGGGTAACGACAAGCACTTTAAATTAGGCATTGGGCATTAATTTTTTTCCCACGTTCCACTCCCATTCCCTACAATAAACTAAGTTAGCTGCCTAAGTTAGCTGTACTTAAACTAGCTTGTCTTTATAATGGTTTCCACCTTTCCCAATCCCTCTTCTGTTGACCTATCTCGCATCCGACTTTCAATCCGTTCATTGCAACCGCAATTGGTAGAGTGGCGGCGGCAATTGCATCAACAACCAGAGTTGGGTTTTCAAGAAAAACTGACGGCTGAGTTTGTATCACAAAAGCTGCAAGAATGGGGAATTGACCACCAAACTGGCATTGCCCACACTGGCATTGTTGCCACCATCAAGGGTAACAAACTAGGTGTAGAGAAAGTTTTAGCGATTCGGGCGGATATGGATGCTTTGCCAATCCAAGAACTCAACGAAGTGCCGTATAAATCGCAGCATGATGGAGTGATGCACGCTTGTGGACATGATGGACATACTGCGATCGCATTAGGTACAGCTTATTATCTCCAACAGCATCGCCAAGACTTCTCCGGTATAGTAAAAATTATCTTTCAGCCAGCCGAAGAATCACCAGGTGGCGCAAAGCCGATGATTGAAGCGGGAGTTCTGAAAAATCCTGATGTTGACGCGATTATTGGTTTGCACTTGTGGAATAATTTGCCTTTGGGAACAGTGGGTGTGCGGGCTGGGGCGTTGATGGCTGCTGTTGAGTGCTTTAACTGCACAATTTTGGGTAAAGGTGGACACGGTGCACTACCCCATCAAACTGTGGATTCTGTTGTAGTTGCTGCCCAAATTGTAAATGCCCTGCAAACCATTGTCGCTCGGAATGTAAATCCTATTGATTCAGCAGTGGTGACAGTGGGCGAACTTCATGCTGGAACCAAGCGGAATGTGATTGCTGATACAGCGAGAATGAGTGCTACTGTCAGGTATTTTAATCCTAGTTTGAAAGGCTTTTTTAACCAGCGTGTCGAACAGATTATTGCTGGAATTTGTCAAAGTCATGGTGCGAAATATGACTTAGAGTACTGGTCACTTTATCCACCAGTAATTAATGATATTAAGATGGCAGAATTGGTGCGAACTGTAGCAGAAGAAGTGGTAGAAACCCCGTTGGGTATTGTGCCAGAATGCCAAACAATGGCTGCTGAAGATATGTCTTTTTTCTTGCAAGAGGTTCCTGGTTGCTATTTCTTTTTAGGTTCTGCGAATCCAGAGAAAGACTTGGCGTATCCCCATCATCATCCCCGGTTTGATTTTGACGAAACGGCGTTGGGAATGGGTGTGGAAATGTTTGTTAGATGCGTGGAGAAGTTTTTTAGTTGAGTGAGTAGATGGGTCTGAATAAATTATTGATAAAATCGATTTAATTTCACCCATCTACTTACTCATTTGCTGATGCCTCGTTCTCGCAGACATTTTCAATCAGGATTTTGCTATCACATTACTACTCGTTGCAATAACCGCGAATTTCGTCTTGTACGTTTAGAGTGTCGGGAAGTTTTTCTCTACGCTATTAAGAAAGCAAAGGATAAATTTGCTTTTAAGCTCTATGCTCTTTGTATTATGAGCAATCATGTGCATTACTTATTGGAACCAGCACAACCAGAGGAACTACCCAAAATTATGCACTGGTTAAATTGGTATACTGCTATGTGCTTTAACCGGATGCTTAACCGCACGGGACATTTTTGGGAGAAAAGATATCACAGTAGCAGTTTTGCTAATACAGATACTAAAAGAGCGCTCAATACCCTACGCTACATTCACGCCAACCCCAAAACCGCAGGAATGCAACAAGGTTTTTTCTACGATTTCAGCAATTATGGCATTCACGATAGGCTAAGTAATGATGGACTCACACAATGGCATCCAGCGTTTTTAAAGCTGGGTAGAACACTGGATGAGTGTGCTAGTAAGTACCGAGGTTTTTGTAAAAAATATCGACCCCAATCAAAGCCAGAGAAAAGAAACCACTGGGGAAGTAAGTTGTTAGCTGGGATAGTAGTCAAGCAAAAGACGAAAAAAACATCTCCCGGACAGATGCGTTTACCTTGGGACGAATGGGAAGCAAATCCTGAAGTAAATTCGGTGGCAACACAGTTCATCCTGGCTAATTGCTATCAGCCGACGTGCCAAGAAGCTCGTGCCAGGTAACGAAAAGCTAGAACCCGCAAGGCTTCGTGGAATATATCTTGTTCACAAAGTTTTACAAATCTCGAAAACCTTTATAGATTACAATTTACAAGTCTGGACGGGAGAGAAGAAGTACCCAGACCCAGAAGCAATCCTGGGAATCCCGCGTGAGATGCCGGGAGATGCCCCTGGGTAGAGTCTATGGGTAGAGTCTAGCGAATAGTTGTAAGCACTACCCAGTGTTCTTTGTTGCGCCATCCTAAGCGATCGCCCAAAAGACACCCCGTTTCATAATCTTCTTTGCCACCGCATTCTAGCCAAATACGTTTTTGTACGCTAAAGCCAAAATGACCATTGCTGTATTTTACCCACAATTGGTCAATTGTGCGTAAGTCTGTGCAGGCAAAATTTTCAATGGATTCAGAATTAAGCCAGCCTTGCTGTTCTCTTTTGGCTACTTTCAGCATGACTTTGGTGGTTTCTTCGTCTGCTGCTTTCCATTGACCCGCTTTGAGTAAATTCTCTAGGTTTTGGTAATCTACCCCCACATCTAAAGCTAATATCAATTCTGTTAGATTAGCTTGGGAGGAGGAGAGTAAATTCAACCACTCTTTCATTGTCTGGGGTCGGTCTTTTGCCTCTAATGCCATGCCTTGCAGAATCGCTTGATTTACAGCATCACTAAGACTAGGGACAAGTTGCTTTGGTGGTACTAATTCCTCTTGATCGTACTTACGGTCAAATGAATTGGTGGGGCATTTTCCAGTGATGGCATAGTACAAAGATCCAGCTAAACAGTAAACATCAACTGTTGGGTGACGAATCCCTTTGCGTGTTAACTCATAGGGCGCAAATACCCTGTTACCAAAAGACCTAGACAGGGTACTCGGTGGGGACATATCGCCGGCAATACCAAAGTCAATTAATACTGCTTTGCCTGAGTTAGGAATCCCTGAATTAAAATTGAGCATAATATTAGGAGGAGTGACATCAAGATGTAATACTCCTTTTTTATGTACATCTACCAAGGCTAAACCCATTTGGCGGATGTATTTTAAAGCTTCAGTTTCGGGTAATTTCCCTTGGCGTTGCACGTATTCCCATAAACTCTCGCCTGCTATATATTGCATTTCTAAGCAGTAGTGACCATCTTCTTCAAAAAAGTCGAATACTTGCACAATATGGGGATGTGAGTCTTGACAACACATTGCCAGCATCTGTGCTTCTTTTTTGAAGCGTTCAAGATATTTGGGATAGTCTGGATCTCGTTGGACGCTGATGTTGGGGGTTTTGATGACGACTCGGCGGTTTAGCTTGGTATGCATTGCTTGGTAGGTAAGTGCAAAACCACCACCACCCAAGTATTTTTCTATTTTGTATTTGCCGTTGTATATTAGCTGTCCGTCTTGCCAGAACATACGCCCAGATTTATTAATGGCTAATGTTGATTGTGACACGCTTTTTGTGAGTTCTCGTGGTTAGCGTTGCTGAATATCACGCAGAGGCGCAGAGAGGCTGACTTTTCACGGCATCCGGGAAACACCTCTCTCTAAATCTCTCTCCTAAAAGGAGAGAGACTTTGAATTTCCCGCTTCCCGCATTGGGAAGGAGGTTAGGTTTTTCGTGGACTTTTCCACATAACGTGAAAAATCAGGCAGAGAGGAAGGTTGAGGTCTTCTGGTTACTGCTGAACTAGCTTTTGAAGTCGCAAAAGCTACTAATGTGACTTGAAAACTAGCTTTTGGAGTCACAAAAGCAGCTAATGTGACTTGAAAACTAACTATTGGAGTCGCAAAAGCAGCTAATGTGACTTGAAAACTAACTATTGGAGTCGCAAAAGCAGCTAATGTGACTTGAAAACCAACTATTGGAGTCGCAAAAGCAACTAATGCGACTTGAAAACTAACTTTTGCGTAATACCATTTTACTTTAATAATGATACAAATACGCTGGTAAGGGCATGGCAATGCCATGCCCCTACGAGAAATCTATATGTATCAGGATTTTCGTGAATTGGTATAAGTCTAGCCTATTACCTATTTTGTGGTTTAGCGGAAGATGATGGCGTTTGTTGTGTTGGGGGATTGGTAGGTACTGATTTGTCTGGGAACCAATCTTTGAATAAATCTGTGCCGTCTTTGACTCCTGATATCAAGGCTGCAAATAATGCTATTACAGCCATAATTTCTAATATCCATGCCCACAAAGGTTGTGCCCAAAGAAGTTTGGGAAGAGAAAGACTTGCTGTGTTTAAACCCAATTCCTTTAACCAGTCTTTTACTGTTTTGGGACGCTCGTCTGGTTGTAGTTTCATTGCGTGGAGAATGGCATCATTCACGCGATCGCTAATCTTATGATTCAATTCTTTAGGTGGAATTAAACACTTTTTGTTATCTTGGCGCTCAGTAGCACGTTCTGGCAGTTTTCCTGTTAATAAAAAATATAAAGTTGCCGCCAGAGAATAAACATCTGTCCCAAAGCCCTGCGGAGACTTTTGTGTAAGAGAGGTGGAATACAGTTCAATTGGTGTAAATTTGTCAACCAAGTTACCGCGACTTGACACTGGGTTATCAACAAATCTTCGTGCTAAGTCGAAGTTTATCAAAACAACCTGATGCGTACCCGCCCGCAAAATGATATTTGCTGGTTTCACATTTCGATGTAAAAATCCTTGTTTATGCACTACGATGAGTGCTTTCCCAATTTGTTGGATGTAATCTAAAGCCTCTTTTTCAGGGAGAAATCCTCGTGGTTGGACAATCTTGGCTAAATTATCTCCTTGAATATACTCCATGACCATGCATTTTAAATCACCTTCCTCGAAGGTATCAATGACTTGGACAATATTCGGATGTTTGCATTTTTCTAGTTTGCGGGATTCATCAGCAAAACCTGATTTTAAGCGCTTGCGGTCTTTGTCAGTTAATTGATTCAGCGAATTATAATCCAATATTTTAATTACAACATTTTTGCCATCCCGATCCTCAGCAAGATAAGTAATAGCGAAGTTCCCCTGTCCTAACTGTTGCTTAATTTCATACCGATCGCGGTGTATCTTTTGTCCAGATGCCCAAGTCATTGGTTGATTATCTCAGAGAGTTGTATTAATTTTTGCATATAGCCATTCTCCTATGGATGTAATACAGATTCTCTCAACAAATGTTCTGTAGCCTGTACCCTGACATCTAATACTGAAGCTGTTATGCTTCAAAAAAAATATGACGCGATCGCAGAAGTTGTGTTATAAAAACGGGCAAAGTCTTACAAATTACGAAAATCTTTACTATGAAGCTTTTTCGGTAAATGCGTAATTCCTATACCAATGGCATCAAATGCTACTGTCAGCAATCAAGCTTTAGCGTTTAATCATCAGTAATCTTTAAAAAAATGAAAAAATTATGTTAAGTATCCCTATTAACCTAAATTTACCTCTTACACCCCGTATAGTAACTTCCTTACCTGGGCCTCGCGCTCAAGCAATTGTACAACGCGATCGCGCCGTAACTTCCCCTTCTTACACCCGCGATTACCCGTTAGTTGTATCTCGCGGTCAGGGCTGTATGGTAGAAGATGTGGATGGCAATGTATTTCTGGATATGACCGCAGGTATAGCCGTTACCGCCACCGGACACGCCCACCCGGAAGTCGTCAAAGCAATTCAAGAACAATCCGAACGTCTGCTGCACATGTCAGGGACGGATTTTTATTATGAGCCAATGGTGGAACTAGCGGAACAATTAGCGATTCGCGCCCCTTTTCCCCAGCCACAGAGTAATACTGGGTTTCCCGCAAAAATATTTTTCACCAATTCCGGGGCAGAATCTAACGAAGGAGCAATCAAACTAGCTCGATATTACACCAAGCGATCGCTAATCGTAGCCTTCTTAGGTGCATTTCACGGACGCACCTATGGCGCAATGTCCCTTACGGGTTCCAAAGCAGTGCAGCGAGCTAATTTTGGCCCTTTAGTTCCTGGGGTAACTCATATCCCTTATGGCACTCACGCTAGCTTAGATTACCTGGAACAACAGTTATTTAGCACAATTTTACCACCGCAAGAAGTAGCGGCGATCGTAGTCGAAGCGATTCAGGGAGAGGGTGGGTATATCGTACCAGAGGATGGTTTTTTGCAGCGGATTCGGGAGATTTGCGATCGCCACGGTATTCTGATGGTAGTGGATGAAGTGCAAGCAGGGATGGGGCGGACTGGTCGCTTATTTGCGATCGAGCATTGGGGTGTGATGCCTGATATCATTACTACTGCTAAAGGTATCGCCAGTGGTCTGCCATTGGGAGCGATACTTGCCAGACCAGAGTTAATGACTTGGCCTCCTGGTTCTCACGCTACCACATTCGGCGGTAATCCCGTAGCTTGTGCTGCCGGTATTGCTACACTGCGACTGCTAGAAAGTGGTTTGATGACTAACGCTACCCAAATGGGAGAATTATTACAAGCTAGTCTTACCGAGTTGCATCAAAGATTTCCCAGAGTATCGCCGCCACGAGGTAAAGGTTTGATGGTTGCGGTGGACTTATTGGATGAACAGGGTAATCTCGATTATAAATTGCGCGATCGCATTATCCAAGAAGCTTTTTTACGCGGTTTATTATTGCTAGGTTGCGGTAAAGCAGCAATTCGTTTCTGTCCGCCTCTAGTTATTGACAGCGACCAAATTCAGATAGCCCTTCAGATTATCAGCAACATTTTAAGTTCTTAAAATATGAGGGAAGCAAGGGAAAAATAACTAATGAAAAATAGCAAATGACAAATAAAATTGCCCTTCATTTATGGAAATTACTTTGGCAAGAATACAGCGCCAGGGTAAATCATGCCCGTACCTACCAGCAAATGATTACTGCTGCGGGTGGAACTGTCGCCAACGACCACATTGCCTTTCGGTCTTTGCGTTTATTAGTAGATAGCCCACAAGGTAAAATTAACCTGGGAATTGACTATCTTGGGCAGCTTGTAGAAGCTTTAGGTTACGTGGCGGCTGGAGAGTATAATTTTGCTCAAACCCACTTGTACGCCCGTTATTATCGTCATCCCCAGCAAGAGGAATTTAACTTACCCAAACTGTTTATTAGCGAGTTAATTGTCGATGAATTGCCTGCTAATATTGCCCAACTCATCTCTAAAACAGTATCTTCAATCCCACACGAACTGACCTCTCCCCTTACTCTTCTACAAAAAGATAGGAACATTGAAACCATCGCCAAACAACTTCAGCAAGTCTTCACCCGCCCTTGGCTACCTCCCCAGCGTTCTGTTGTCGAAGAGGTGAATCAGGTTACTCAGTATGGGGCTTGGGTGTTGCTGCACGGATATGATGTCAACCATTTCACAGGCTACGTCAACGGGCAGAACACTCCAGAATATCCAGACATTGATACTACCGCCAGTGCTTTGGCTAACCTGGGTGTACCAATGAAAGCAGAGATAGAGGGAAATGTTGCTTGTGGTTTACGGCAAACTGCAACTCAAGCAGTCACAGAAATGGTGACAGTATTAGATGATAACAGTGGTGCAGAAATTCAGATCCCTTGGACTTACGCCTATTATGAAATTGCCCAGCGCTATTTAGTAGAAGTGGAATCTGGAAAGCAGGTACTTTTCGATGCTTTTTTAGGAAGTAATGCCCAGCAATTATTTGAAATGACTCGTTTATCTAAATAGCCTAGAGTTGTTAGTGAAAAAGTAAGCTTTAAGGTTCGGAACTCGATGTTTCGTGTTTTGGGCAAACTACGCTTGCAACATAAAATCTGATGCCGTGAGAGTGGGCGCACCACTCAGAGTCGCAAATTGACATTGCAGATTGCTGGCAGTTAAGTCACTGCCTGTAAATTGCAAGGTGTCAACATTGGCAATGACTGCTGCCGATGGGTTTGTACATTTCCCAACGCCATCAAAATCGGTGATAGTGTCATACAATTTCTCCAAAGTATCGCTAATGCAGACTAGCTAATAATTATCAAATAATCGCGTAGTTTACTACCCAGGCAACACCCAGTGGAGTAATCTTGTTGCCGCTTATGAAGGACTCTCAGCACCCCTGCGATCGCTAGCTGATACATTAAAAGCGGAACATCGCTTCAATGGAGGCGGTTATCAACCCCGCAACAACAAATTCGACGAGCGCATTGCTGTCAATCCCCTGGTTTCTATTCACCCAGTCGTCAGAGTTCATCCTGAGACTGGTGAGCGTGCCTTGTTCGTAAACCCTGGCTTCGTCTCCCGCATTATTGATGTGTCACCAGAAGAAAGCAGACTAAAGCTTGAAGATTGTGGATCGTATAGCCGTGACAAACGCCGATTTAATGAGCCAATGGCAACAATATGATGTTCATAATGCAGCTCGAAAGCTAAAAAGCCTAACCAGCCACGGCGGGGTATATCTCCCATAAAATCCCAATGCTTTTGTACTTGCTTTTGAATATCTTCAATGGGATCGTGACCAAATAACGCTTCTACACGGCGACGAGTATTTTCTGCATGTGCGCCATCATTACCTAATTGGCGACTTAAAAATAACTGCAATTCCGGATCGGAAATTTTATCAATAACGTTGGCGACAACTTGCACAATAAATAGGTCATGGTGCACCACCAACGCGAAAATGGTAGAAATTCTCTAGTTCTTCTGCTGTGGCGATCGCTTTTGGCTCCTGTAACCGCTTTTTTGGAATATGGGGAGCATATTTATCGATTAACCTATCAATAGTTTCATTTTCAAATTCAACTGTCTAAGCTGGACGGGTGATAGTAGCAGTCATATTTTGCTCCTGTGTGTGAGTTGTTCACTTGTGTCGAAGAGAGCCGATTAATCTGCCAATTTTAAACTTTTGTGACGCGAATTTATCAGTTGCAATCTCGCGTATTTTCCTTGTTTGCTCGTAAAATTTAATGATGTGTTGTGCTATCCAATTTGTTGTCATCAACACATTTTCTACAACTGTGGGATAGTCCTTGGCTCATAATTAGATAGGGTTTGAAAGAATGGTGAGTCTAGTTGCTCTAAATGGGAATTTAATTCCCATAGCTAGGCTCAGACAAGCTTTCCAGAACCTTTATAATCGGTACTTGGCAGTTAATTTTTAATTTATTGAGCCATAAAATACTGTAAATCGACTGATGAGCAGTATTTATAAATATGATATTTGCATATATGACGATAAAAAACAAGGGGTGACAGTCTTAAGCTTGCTTCTTCAGGTAAACTATGGTAGGTTCATATTGCATAAATACAGTATATCGACTGACTTACCGTAGTTAAATAAGAAATGTTACCAATCTACTCCAAAAAGTTGCTGTGCTAGATAATTTCAAATCTAATTTTGGGTAAATAATAATGAGACAGAAGATTTTATTAGCCCTGTGCGATCGCGTCTGTTAAAAAAATTAATCAAATAATTCTGCCAATAGTTTGACGTTGCAACCATCTGAGTCGTAACTGGCTGCATTTATTAAATAATCTTCTATTTATAGGAATTGAGAATCATGGTGCAAACTTCCATCGTCCGCAATGGTACTCTTCTTAAACCACCAACCTTTACCTCTGTAGAAGCAGAGCGTCGTCATCGCAAAGAACGCTTGGCTGCTGCGTTGCGAATCTTTGCCCGTTTAGGTTTTGCCCAAGGGCTAGGAGGACACATCACAGTCCGCGATCCTGAACTCACAGACCATTTTTGGGTCAATCCTTTTGGTATTCACTTCAGTCGCGTTCGTGTATCAGACTTGATCCTAGTGAATTCTGAAGGTAAAGTTGTTCAAGGTGATGGCGCACTCAATCAAGCAGCTTATGCTATTCACTCACAAATCCACGAAGCCCGTCCAGATGTAGTAGCGGCGGCTCATGCTCATTCCTTCTATGGCAAAACTTGGTCATCGTTAGGTAGGTTAATCGATCCGATTACCCAAGATTCTGCTGTTTTCTACCAAGATCATGCTTTATTTGATGATTACAAAGGCGTTGTGTTAGATACCAGTGAAGGAAAACGCATTGCAGAAGGATTAGGTAATAGCAAAGCCGCAATTCTCCGCAATCATGGATTATTAACAGTAGGACACAGTGTAGACGAAGCAGCTTGGTGGTTTATCCGTCTAGAAGATGCTACTAAATCCCAGTTATTAGTAGAAGCCGTAGGTAAACCCATCCCCATTGAACACGACCTCGCCTTAAGTATTCAAAAACGTAATGGTAGTCACGAAGCAGGTTGGCGTGCATTTCAATATTTATGGGATGAAATTACCCGCGATCAACCAGATTTATTGGAGTGAAAGGGAACAGGGAACAGGCAATAGAGAATAGGGAGTATTCAGGAGAATTATCATGCCAGTTGAGTTCATCGGGTTAATCCGCACCAAACCTGCTTCGGAGTTAAACAGTGTACCGGGTAATCTGGCGGATGACATTATTGACCCCAGATATGTACGTGAGTTTGCCCAAGCCCATGAAAAAGGCGATTTTGATAAAGTATTAATCGGCTATAGCTCTAGTAGCCCTGATGGTTTTACTGTTGCTACCCATGCAGCTGCATTTACCGATCGCTTAGGCTTTTTGATTGCTCATCGACCAGGTTTTGTAGCACCAACTTTAGCAGCACGCAAAGCAGCTACCCTCGATCATTTCACTAATGGTCGGATTGCGGTGCATATTATCACTGGCGGTAGTGATGCTGACCAGCAAAAAGATGGCGACTGGCTTGACCATGACAACCGTTATCGTCGTACTGATGAGTATCTCGAAATTGTCCGTCGTGTCTGGACAAGCGATACACCCTTTGATTACGAGGGTGAATTTTACCGTGTTAAAGATGCTTTCTCCGCTATCAAGCCACTGCAAAAACCCCATATTCCCCTTTACTTTGGCGGCGCATCTGGCCCAGCAATAGAAGTAGGAGCCAAGCATAGTAGTGTATATGCTTTGTGGGGTGAGCCAATTGCCGCAGTTAAAGAACGGATCGCCCAAGTTCGTGCGGCTTTACCATTTGGTCGTTCTATCCGTTTTAGTGTATCTCTGCGTCCTATCTTGGGTGTGACAGAAGAACAGGCTTGGGAAAAAGCCAGAAATATTTTAGGACGAATTCAAGAACAACGAGGAGGTGCAAAAGTCGTTCCCCCAGCTAGACCACAGGCGGTAGGATCGCAAAGGTTACTAGATTTCGCAGCTAAAAGCGAAATCTACGATAAGCGTTTATGGACACCGATCGCTGCTGCTACTGGTGCTACTGGCAACACAACTGCGCTAGTAGGAACACCAGAACAAGTTGCAGAAGCTTTAGTTGATTACTATGACGCAGGTGTAACTACCCTGTTAATCCGGGGCTTCGATCCGCTACAAGATGCCATTGATTATGGGCGCGAAGTCATTCCTTTAGTGCGGAAAGAAGTAGCAAAACGAGAACGCCAAGCTGTTGCAGTTGGAAGATAAAAAATTATGGTACAGACATCTACATCTACAAGAACTGTTGAATTAATTACAGTTGATAGCGCATTAGCAGCAATAAAAGCAGGTTTAAAAGAAAGCCAAAATCTAGGTGCTGGCGTATCTATTGCTGTTTACAACTCGCTTTTAACTTTGGTAGCCTTTGCACATGGTGATGGAGCGCCACCTCATAGTGTAGAGACTAGCAAACGCAAAGCACAAACAGCAGCTTCAATTCGTCGCCCTACAGGAAATTTTGCCGATCATCTGACTGTGGCATTACCGTTAGCTTCTGGCAATTTATTAACAAATCTCGGTGGTGGTTTGCCCATCCGCTTTAGCGGCGTGCATGTAGGAGCCATCGGTGTTGGCGGTGGTACTGTCGAGCAAGATATTGCGATCGCCAAAGCAGCATTAAGTGCGATTGGTGCGGAACCAATAGATTAGTTATCTACCTAATTTGAGCAATGATTCTTAGCCATCACCCCGGTTCGATTGTCGGTAGCGATCGCTTTCTGGCTCCGACAGATTTTGCCAATAGCCCCCTCTCCCAAGCATTGCAACAGCCTGTATTGTTGGGGTTATTTCTCCCCATTCAAGCAGGTGGTTGGAGTGCCTCCACACTACCACGCACTACAGACTGGAGCTTTGAATATAATAAGGCTCTTGTGCTGCAAGCCGAGGCGCTGGGGTTTGATTTGATATTTGCGTTGTCACAGTGGTTACCCAAAGGTGGCTATGGCGGCGTGTTCAACGGCCAAGCCCTGGACTCTTTTGTGACCACAGCTGCACTCACTAGCCTGACACAGAAGATAATGCTGATCTCCACCATCCATGTGTTGTATGGGCCGATTCATCCCTTACACTTAGCCAAGTATGGCGCAACACTCGATCATATATCAGGGGGTCGCTGGGGTATTAACGTAGTGACTGGACATCGCGCTGTTGAACACGAGATGTTTGGTTGGAAGCGCATTGAGCATGACCACCGTTATGAACTTGCAGCTGAGTTCATCGAAGTGCTGCAACGCCTGTGGGGTGATGACGAGAACTTCTCATTTGAGGGCAAGTCTTCGTGGAAGCTCAATGATGCCTATGTTACACCTAAGCCGAAATATGGCCGCCCAGTGTTAGTCAACGCTACAGGCTCAGATGCAGGAATTTCTTTCGCTGCACGCTATTCTGATATTGTGTTCATCACCAGCCCCGCAGGTTCAGATTTCAAGAGCGCCATTGAAGCGTTACCTGCACATACTAAAAGAGTGAAGCAGGCTGCACGCGATATAGGGCGGGAAGTGCGAACCCTCCTCAACCCGATGGTAATCAGCCGCGAAACTGAGCGGGAAACTTGGGAGTACCACGATGCGATCGTTGCTCATGCTGACCCATCTGCACCCTTGGGCTTTAGCCGATTCAACAGCGACGCACACGCTTGGAAGGGTCGAGTGGGTAAAGATGAACCGAAACGTCGGGCTATTGGCGGTAACATCGAGGTCATCGGTACACCTGAGCAGGTAGTCGAGCAGTTTGTAAAGTTGAAAAATGCTGGTGTTGATGGGTTGCAGTTGAGCTTTTATGACTTTAAGCCAGACCTAGAATTTTTTGGCGATCGCATCTTACCTCTGATGAAACAAGCGGGTCTAAGGTTATAAGTTGTTTGTAAATCAAAATGTATGCCTATAAATAGAATTAAATACCAAAATTATTTTGCTATTTAATTTGTTTTATAAAAATTATTATCAAATTTTTATACTGCTTTCCAATTTAAATTTTGTTGATATGGAAAGTACTTATAAAAATATTTATCTCAAATAGCGAAGATTTAGCTATTGATATCATGTCCGGCTAATTAATTATGATTCCCAAATCTATGCAGAAAGCCTAAAAACCCCTCCCCTCTGCTCCTCTGCTCCTCTGCCCCTCTGCGGTCTTAATGATAAGTCTTTAAACGGACATGATATGAGATATGGACTTGTTGACATCATTAAAAATAGTGCTGATATGAAACTAAAACGCCGTGATTTACTGGGTTTGGGTATATCAACAGCAGCTTTAGCTGCTTGCAATAAATTTGCTAATGCTCCATCAAATAAATCTAGTGGTAATCTTGTAGCAGCTAACACTGATGCGAGTTCTGCAAAACTGCGTCTAGGTTTTCAGCCACCATACGTTGCTGTATATGCACTTAGAGAACAAAAGTTATTGGAGAAAGCCTTTGCAGGACAATCAACTAATTTTGAGTTTCGTCGTATGCTGTCACTCAAACCATTGGCAGAAGCGCTATCTGCTGGCGCTCTAGATTTAGGTTTGGGTGGGACACCAATAGCAGCAATAGCTAATGGTCAACCTATTAGGATAATTGCTTTAGTTGAGCGTAGCCCAAAAACCCATGCTCTGTTAGTTCTCCCTAATTCACCAATCAAAAAAATTGCTGATTTAAAAGGTAAAAAACTCGGTAACCCGTCGGGAAAAAGCTACTATTTTGCAATCAGAGTACTAGAACGTGCGGGACTGAAAGATACTGATGTAGAGTGGGTGCAAATTGAGAACGATGCAGGTAGAGCTGCATTATTATCAGGTGCTATTGATGTTTGGGGAACATGGGACCCTTTCTATGCTAGTGCTGAAGTTGCTAAAGAAGTAGTACCCTTAGTTGATGGGGAGGGATACCAGTTAAATTATGTAGCTTTGTTTGGGCGGATAGATTACATAGAAGAAAATCCAGAGGTTGTACAAAAGTTTTTGCAAGCCTATAAACAAGCAATAACTTGGGCAAAAAATAACCGTCAACCAGCTGTAGATATTCTGGTCAAACAAAATAAGTTATCGCCAGAAGCGGCTGACTTAACTTTAAGTCGTCGTAACCTGATATTTGAACCTCCAAATAATGAGTATCGCCAAGAGTTGATCGAGCAATCCCAATTACTCACTCGTCTTGGACTGATCGAACAACAGCCAAATTGGAATAAAGCGATTGATATAACATTGGCTCAAACTGTAGCTGCATCTTAATACTGTAATATTAAGCAATGCACTCAAGTTAAAAATTTTCAACTTTTAATATGAGCAATAATCTTCCCAGCAAACAAATATTTGCAATGGGTGGTGGCGGCTTTTCAATGGAACCTAAAAACCCTCTATTAGACAAATATATATTAGGACTAGTAGACAAAAATAAACCGCGAGTTTGCTTTGTCCCTACAGCTAGTGGTGATTCTGCTCAATATATTGTCGATTTCTATTCAGCTTTTGCGAAATTATCTTGCACTCCCTCTCATTTATCATTGTTTAATCTACCAACTACCGACCTCAAAGCTTTTGTATTAGAGCAAAATATTATCTATGTAGGAGGAGGTAGCCCCAAAAATTTAATTGCACTTTGGCGAGAATGGGAACTAGATAAAATTTTTAGAGAAGCTTGGGAAAAAGGTATTATTCTTTGTGGCTTGAGTGCAGGCTCAATGTGTTGGTTTAAAGCAGGAATCAGTGCTTATGCTCCAGGCTCGCTGGATAATCCAGTAAAGTGTCTCGGTTTTTTAAAAGGTAGCTACTGTCCTCACTACGATCGCGAGCCAGAAAGAAGACTAGCTTATCATCGGTTGTTATCAGAAGGCTTGTTAGATCACGGTTATGGAGCTGATGACGGAGTTGCTCTGCATTTTGTGGGCGATCTCCTCCAAAAAATCGTTAGTTCTCGCCCCAATGCCAAAGCATACCGCGTTGAAAAAATTGGTGAAACCGTTAAAGAAACTCCTTTGGAGTCTACCTATTTAGGCGAACTATAGCTTCTGGCTTTTGACGGTATCTTCGCTTCAGGATTGGGTGTGGGGTATAGGAAAGGAAGAAGAGAATTTTTTTTAGCTACAAAATTGCATAAAGCATTTGTTCAATTGGAAGTGCCTAAATTCAGGGGTTTCAAAAATGCTTGATTTTTTAAAGACTATATGACATCATACTTAATATCATGAAAATACACTAATTTGATAGGTTTGCAGTAGTTTAAATACTACTAGAAATTTCAGATTTTGCTGGCTATTCATGGGATTGGTTACTAATTTCAAACAAACTAAAGTTTTTTAAATTAGTTCACACTGATGGTAATTTTTGATAAAAAATTGCTAGATTTTCGCCTATTATTACGTGATAGCTTTACACAGTAAATGTTTTAGAAATATTTAGCCTGAATTTTAATTTATTTTTGTTAGCAGTCAACACCACTGTGTTAAAGAAAAGTTTTTTAGCATTGTTATTAATTATAGGAGTAGCGATGCCTACGGCGGGCTACGCCTACGCACTCATCATTCCTCCTGCTTTTGCCGCTACCGTAAATTCCTGTCCCTCAGAAATGGTAATGATTCCCGGTGGGACATTCACAATGGGATCGAATAATTCTGGTTTGATAGAAGAACTATCAGCTCAAGAGGTAAGAGTTAGTTCTTTTTGTATCGATAAATATGAAGTGACAAATTCACAGTTTGCGGGATTTGTCAAAGCAACAGGTTATGTCACAGTTGCAGAGCGCCCTTTATCAAAAGAACAGTTTCCCGACTTGCCAGATGAGCAAAGATTACCTGGTTCCTTAGTTTTTGAAATCGCAAAACCAGGAGCAAAACAACTGAGTTGGTGGCATTGGCAGACTGGGGCGAATTGGCGACATCCATTTGGAAGAGAAAGTGCGATTGCACATCAAGATAATTATCCAGTCGTTCATATTGCCTACAAAGATGCTGTAGCTTACGCTCAATGGGCAGGAAAATCCTTACCCACCGAAACCCAGTGGGAATACGCCGCCCGTGGTGGGTTAGATGCTGCAACTTATGCCTGGGGCAACCAGTACTCTGAGAAAAAAGCTAACACCTGGCAAGGAATTTTTCCCTTTTTCAACACCAAAAGTGATGGTTATGTGGGTATTGCCCCGGTTGGTTCGTTTCCACCAAATGGTTATGGTCTGTATGACATCACAGGTAACGTCTGGGAATTGACCTCTGATTGGTTTAGTCCGGGACACAACCAAAAAAACCACAGTGTCAATCCAAAAGGCCCAGAACAAAGTTTTGACCCCAACAAACCCACCGAAAACGCCCTACACGTAATCAAAGGTGGCTCTTATTTGTGTGCTATCAACTATTGCAGCCGCTTCCGCCCAGCAGCGCGAGAATCTCAAGCCCCCGACACGGGAACTACCCATATCGGATTTCGCTTAGTGAAGAACCTGACTATAGAAAGGATAAAGAATGAAGTTTGAATCCAAGTGCTGGAATTTGTTTCCAGAAATAGCAAAGGCGATCGCTTTATCTTTGCTCATCACTTTGTTGATGGTCAATGGCCCCGCCCTAGCAGCTACATCCCAAGTTTTACCCGTTCCTCTGCCAGAGTTCAAAGGTAAAATCGGCCTCACTTACAAAGAATCACAACCAGACTTTCCTCAACCCATAACTGCCCCAGCCAAAGCACCCAATGTCTTGCTAGCGATCCTAGATGATGTGGGCTTTGGACAAGCGGGTACTTTTGGCGGCCCGGTGGACACTCCGAATTTGACGCGCCTAGCCGAAAGAGGATTACGCTACAACCAATTCCACACCACAGCCCTGTGTTCGCCTACCAGGGCAGCTTTGTTAACTGGACGCAATCACCATTCAGTCAATACAGGGGTCGTTGAGGAATTAGCTACAGGTTATCCTGGCTACACAACAATTTTGCCTAAAAGTGCCGCCACTGTTGCTGAAATACTACGACAAAATGGCTATAACACAGCAGCTTTCGGTAAATGGCACAATACCCCAGACTACGAAACGAGTGCCGCCGGGCCTTTCGATCGCTGGCCTACAGGGTTAGGATTTGAGTACTTTTACGGCTTTCTTGGCGGTGATACTAATCAGTGGAGTCCTGCCTTAGTAGAAAATACTAGGCGAGTAGAGAAACCTACCAACAAGCCAGATTATCACCTGACTCCTGATTTAGTAGACCATGCGATCGCCTGGATTCGCAACCAAAAATCCATTGCTCCTGAAAAACCCTTTTTCGCCTATCTCGCCACCGGGGCTACCCATGCACCCCACCACGCCCCCAAAGCTTGGATTGATAAATACAAAGGCAAATTTGACCAAGGCTGGGATAAATTACGCGAAGAAATCTTTGCCCGTCAAAAGCAACTGGGTGTAATTCCAGCCAATGCCCAACTCACTCCTCGCCCCCAAGAATTACCAGCGTGGGATTCCCTCACAGCAGAACAGCAAAAACTCTATGCCCACATGGCCGAGGTATTTGCTGGATTTTTAGGTCATACAGATTATGAAGTAGGAAGGCTGATTGATGCCGTTGAGCAACTTGGTGAACTGGATAACACCCTAGTCATTTATATTGTTGGAGACAACGGTGCTAGTGCAGAAGGTGGTTTAACAGGCAGCGTCAACGAACTCCAAGTCTTCAACGGTGTACCCGAAAATCTGCAACAACTGCTAGCTGCATATAATGACTTGGGTAGTCCCAAAACATTTAACCATTTTCCGGCGGCTTGGGCATGGGCAGTCAACACTCCCTTCCAATGGACAAAGCAAATCGCCTCTCACTTTGGCGGAACTCGTAACCCCTTAGTGATTTCTTTGGGCGCAAATATTAAAGACCAAGGTGGCATTCGTAGCCAATTCCATCATGTAATTGATATTGCACCCACCATTTTAGAAGTAACGGGAATTGCTGCTCCTAAAGAAGTGAATGGTGTTAAGCAACAACCAATCGAAGGTACTAGCCTTGTTTATACCTTCGATCGCCCTGATGCTCCCTCTCATCGTCAAACTCAGTATTTCGAGATGTTGGGCAACCGAGCCATTTACGATGAAGGTTGGGTAGCGGCAGCGCGTCACGGTCGCTTACCTTGGGAACGAACTGTCAAAGGGAACTTTGATACAGATGAGTGGGAACTGTACAACATTACAGAAGATTTTAGCGAAGCGAACAACCTAGCAAAGGAAAACCCAGACAAGCTAGAAAAACTGCAAAAGTTGTTTTTAAAGGAAGCCCGCAAGCACCAAGTCTTACCACTAGACGATCGCATCGCTGAAAGATTTGATGTTAAAATTCGCCCCAGCTTCACCAGAGGACGCACAAATTTCACCTACTATCCAGGTACATTCGGCATTCCAGAAGGTAGCGCCCCAAACCTGAAAAATAGATCCTTCAGCATCACAGCTAATGTAGAAATTCCTGAAAGTGGGGCAGATGGTGTCCTTTTGACCCAAGGCGGACGCTTTGCTGGTTGGAGTTTTTTCCTTGAGGATAGCAAGCCTACCTATGCCTACAACTACGCCAATACTGCCCGCTACATCATCCAATCAAGAGAAAAATTGCCCCCCGGTAAATCTACACTTCGTTTCAACTTTGATTATGACGGTGGCGCTGTGGGTGCAGGCGGAATCGGCAAACTATTCATCAATGACCAACAGGTAGCCGAAGGACGTGTGGAAAAAACCATCGCTTACCGTTTAGCCCTAGATGAAACCTTTGATGTTGGCAGAGATACAGGTACTGCCGTTGTTGATACTTATCAAGTACCGTTTGCCTTTACTGGTAACTTACAGCAAGTCAGCCTGGAGTTGAAGTAATAGGAAATAGGGAATAGGGAATGGGCTTTAATACAACTCGAATCTTTGGATTAATTTACTGTCCCTTATTCCCTATCCCAACTAGATATTTATAGGACTTACGCAAGTGTCACAAAAAAATCGGATTTGTAGTTTGTAGTAAGGGCTTTAGCCCTTATTTTGAGGACTAAAGTCCTCACTACGAACTGGAAATAATATGCCAGTTGCGTAAGTCCTAATTTATTTTGACAAATAATTAAATCATGAATGAAATTTTAGCAGTAATCGACAAACTTGCACTCTTCACATTCATTGTTTGCACTATGTTGGGTGCAGGTTTAGGTTTAACGGTACAACAGATTTGGAAACCACTCCGCAGCCCTCGACTCGTCATCTTGTCTTTACTAACAAATTTTGTATTGGTGCCAGTTTTTGTTTATCTGCTAGTACAAGTAATACCTTTAAGCGAACCACTCAGAGATGGTTTACTAATTATGGCACTAGCATCAGGCCCGCCAGCTTTGCCTAAACTTGCTCAAATAGTCAAGGGCAATATAGCTTTTTCTGTGGGATTAATGATGTTGCTGATGCTGGGCACTATTTTTTATATGCCGATTGTCCTGCCCTTAGTAGTGCAAGGTGTGCAAATCAACTCTTGGGACATTGCGAAACCCTTGTTGTTGCTGATGGTTAGTCCGTTAGTAATGGGATTATTTATCAAAGCTAAATTTGCTGCGATCGCTCCCATTATCCAGCCAATTTTATTCAAATTATCTAGTTATGGATTACTTTTCGGTCTAGTAGTCAGACTCTTCATTCACACCAACGATATCATTAGCTTATTAAAAACAGGTGCAATCTTTGTTTGTGCGATATTTATTATATTCTCCTTTAGCGTCGGTTATCTTTTAGGCGGGCCCGGCATTGATACTCAACGAGTGCTAGGAGTCGGAACAGCCCAACGCAATTTTGCCGCAGCATTATTAGTAGCTACGAGTAATTTTGACGATCCTAGCGTGGTCAGCATCATTATGGTGACGAGTCTATTAATGATGATGATAGTTCTCATTGCTGGGCCAAAGTTTATAGAAATAGACCAAGCAACAGATGCAGAGATCAAACAGGTAGAGGTGTAAACTTGACATTTTCCCCAGCAAGCTATCAAGAAAAATTGAGTAACCTAAACTGCTGATTGATTAGCAATAAAATCATTATATAAATTCGATTTTATTTTTGAAAAAGATTAGGAAAAAATTCCCGTTTTTTCAAAACTTAACCTCTTAGGCGATCGCATATCTAATTGCAAAGGATTTTTACCCTAGTTGTTGCCACTGGCGGCATATTTAGCAACTGCTGTTCGTAGCGAGTTCCAAGCTTGGAACTCGATGTTTTGGGCAAACTACGCTTGCAACACAAAATCTGATACCGTAAGAGTTGGCGCACCAGTTAGAGTTGCAAATAAACCACCACTGCCAAAACCAGCCGCGCTGCCATTTTGGTTATAGAACAACTGCCCACTTACAGCGTCATAGACAATTTTCGCCGTGCTAGTCCCCGCTGAATTCGTGATTTTAAAATCACTCTTGTTACTAAAACCTGTTCCCGCAGCAGAAGTAATTGCACTAAAGGTAGTCTTATCTAGGATAATTTTGTCACCTTGGGAGTGTTTGAAATCACTAATGGTATCTACACCAACAGCAGAACTAGCAAAGGGAGCATTCGTATTGTAAAGGAATCTGTCAGCACCCGCACCACCGACAAGAATATCATTACCCGCACCACCGACAAGAATATCATTGCCAGTACCGCCTCGCAGCAGGTCGTTGCCACTTTTGCCGTCGATTTTGTCGTTACCCCCCTGACCATTGATGACATCAACAGAGTTGTCTAAACCCGTAATATTGTTGTCGAGGTCATTGAGGAAAGTGACTGTGTTCTTGATGCCCAAGCTAGTATCAGTGGAGTTAGCATCCAGGACATTAAAGCTGTCGGTGATGCTAGTTTGTCCATCAAAGATGATATTGCCAATAGCTGGTCTTACTCCAGAAGCTTTCAGGTTATCCAGGTTTTCTAACTGAAAGTTTTGTAGAGTGACTTTGGTATTAGCCACATTTTCAAAGGTAACTTCTAGATTCTTGCCATTTTGAGTTAATTGCAGATTGCTGGCAGTTAAGCCACTGCCTGTAAATCGCAGTGTATCAACATTGGCAATCAGTGCTGCTGAAGGGTTTGAGCCTTTACCTACGCCAGCAAAATCGGTGATGATGTCATTGCCATCGCCAGAGCGAATAATAAACTTATCTTGACCACCGTTGCCTGTCAGGGTATCGTTACCAGCTTTGCCGTCGATGATGTTATTGCTGGCTGTGCCTTCAAGAGTGTCTGCCTCAGCAGTTCCCGTCAGGTTAATGGTGCTGCCACTGCCTATATTCTTACCGCCAAACACCACGTAGCTCTGCCCAGAAACGAGGCCGTTGGGGCCAGCATCTGGTGCCCCGATAATCAGGTCGTCGATGCCGTCACCGTTGATGTCTCCCGCACTGCTCACAGACCTGCCTGAACGGTCATCTGCATTGATGCCGTTGATGGCAAAGCCGTTAATGCCGTTGAGGGTGGAGAGGTTGAATTGGGCATCAAACCCCCCCTTGCTGCCAAACACCACGTAGCTCTGCCCTGAACGGTAACCTTTGGGGGAATATGATGCCCCGATAATCAGGTCGTCAATACCGTCACCGTTGATGTCTCCCGCACTGCTCACAGAAATGCCTGAACGGTCATTTGCATTGATGCCGTTGATGGCAAAGCCGTTAATGCCGTTGAGGGTGGAGAGGTTGAATTGGGCATCAAAACCACCCTTGCTGCCAAATACCGCATAGCTCTGCCCTGAACGGGAGCCCTTGGGCGAGGCATTAAATGCCCCGATAATTAGGTCGTCGATGCCGTCGCCGTTGATGTCTCCCGCACTGCTCACAGAAATGCCTGAACCGTCATTTTCATTGATGCTGTTGATAGCAAAGCCGTTAATGCCGTTTAGGGTGGAGAGGTTGAATTGGGCATCAAAACTTTTCTTGCTACCAAACACCACGTAGCTCTGCCCTAAAAACTTCCCGTTGGGGTCAGCACCTGGTGCCCCGATAATCAGGTCGTCGATGCCGTCGCCGTTGATATCTCCCGCACTGCTCACAGAAAAGCCTGAAGCGTCAGTTTCATTGATGCCGTTGATAGCAAAGCCATTAGTACCGTTGAGGGTAGAAAGGTTGAGACTAGCATCAAAACTCCCCTTTCTACCAAACACCACGTAGCTCTGCCCTGACTGGAAGCCGTTGGGGGAGGAAAAGGGTGCCCCGATAATCAGGTCGTCGATGCCATCACCGTTGATGTCTCCTGCACTGCTGACAGACCAGCCTGAAGAGTCATTTCGATTGATACCGTTGATGGTAAAGCCGTTAGTACCGTTGAGGGTGGAGAGGTTGAGACTAGCACCAAAACGCCCCTGGCTGCCAAACACCACGTGGCTCTGCCCAGAAACAGAGTTGCCGTTGGGCGAGGCATTAAATGCCCCGATAATCAGGTCGTCGATGCCGTCGCTGTTGATGTCTCCCACACTGCTGACAGAATCGCCTGATTCGTCATATGCATTGATGCCGTTAATGGCAAAGCCTGACGTACCATTGAGGGTGGAGAGGTTGAGACTAGCACCAAAACGCCCCTGGCTGCCAAACACCACGTAGCTCTGCCCAGTAAAATTGAGGTTGGGGGAAGCTTCTTGTGCCCCGATAATCAGGTCGTCGATGCCATCGCCGTTGATATCTCCCGCACTGCTGACAGATGCACCTGAAAAGTCAAATGCATTGATGCCGTTGATGGCAAAGCCATTAGTGCCGTTGAGATCCGAAAGGTTAAAAGCTGAAATTGCCATTATTGCTCCAGTGTTAGTTTTTATAAGTTATTTGTCGTCAGTCATTAGCAAAGACACTAGTACCGCTTTGTGTAATTCGTAATTACGATCGCATAAAAAAAATTTTAGATATTTCATCAGGATGGCTTATTTACGCCAAACTATACTAAGAGGCTAAATACCAAGCTGCTTGGTCAGGATTTTTCACAAAAATCCTAATACAATTAATATTCCCCTGCTTACCGTGTTTGATGCCCCTTTGTTGCACATCCGACCGATAGCGGTAATTGAATAATGCGTAATTCGCAATGACGCTTCTGCGTCGCTCTAAGCGTACTCCTACGGAGAAGCAAGCTACGCGGTAGCGTCTCCAAGAGTTGCCATGCCGAAGGCGTTGCCTCTGGTAGAGAAGGTTTTACACTGCGCTAAGGTAATTCCTAATTAGAAAATTTAATCACAAATCACAAAGTTTACAATTACCAATCAATTGTATTGATAGCGGTTTTTTGATGTCAGCTAGCCAACCTATTTGATTTCGTAAGCAAAAATTACTTTAATAATTACCGTTAAATCACTTAAATACTCTTATGAATATCTAAGCGTTGTCAAGAGCTTGAGTGTAATTATCATAAAGTTACAGTTAATTTTATGACATACCAAGTAAAGTTTTTGTGTAGGCGTACCCCGTCCATCGGAGGCATTGCGCTATTTTATACGTTGTGTTAAGGAACCAAATCCAACATTTGCGGGTTTGTTGGCTAAAGTTCGCCTTTAATACAACTTAAATCACAGCATTAGTCATTAACATCGTGATGTTAACTATTAACATCGCGATGTTAGCCATCAACATCATAATATTTGTCATCAACATCGTGATGTTAACCATTAACATCATAATATTTGTCATCAACATCGCGATGTTAGCCATCAACATCATGATATTTGTCATCAACATCGCGATGTTAACCATCAACATCGTGATATTTGTCATCAACATCACGCTTTGCCAGATATTGGTACATCTGCCAACGTGTATCAACCTCAGCTTGGGCTTGTTCTAATAAGTGCTTGGCAACGTCGGGTTTGCTCTTGGTAAGCATTTTGAAGCGATTTTCTTGATACATTGAATTTTCTACCGATTGCTTAGGCGATCGCATATCCAATTGCAATGGATTTTTACCCTGGAGGAGCAACTCTGGATTATGCCGATACAGCAACCAACGACCTGATTCTACCAAAGTTTTCTGATGATTCATCCCTGTAGTCATATTAATGCCGTGGGCTATGCAATGGCTATAAGCAATAATCAGTGATGGGCCATCATAAGCTTCTGCTTCCAAAAATGCTTTGAGAGTATGTTCATCTCTAGCACCAAGGGCTACACTCGCTACGTAGACATTTCCGTAGGTCATGGCAATCATCCCTAAGTCTTTCTTAGGTGCAGGCTTGCCACTAGCGGCATATTTAGCAACTGCTGCTCGTGGCGTAGCTTTAGAAGATTGACCGCCTGTATTAGAATACACTTCTGTATCCATTACTAGGATGTTCACATTTCGACCGCTAGCAATTACATGATCGATGCCGCCAAAATCAATATCATAAGCCCAACCGTCACCGCCAACAATCCAGACGCTTTTTCTCACTAAGTAATCGGCAAGGGATTTGAGATTTTGGATTTTGGATTTTAGATTGGGATCGAAAGTTACGATTTCATCTAACTTCTGCCGTAACAGTTCTATCCTTTCGCGCTGTTCCCAAATGTCAGCCTCAGATTTTTGTTCAGCTTTCAGGATTGAATAAACAAGGTTTTCATCGATTTCACTCCCCAACTGCTGCAACAATTCTGCCGCAAACTCAGCTTGTTTGTCGAGGGAAAGGCGGAAGCCAAAACCGAATTCGGCGTTATCTTCAAATAAATTATTAGACCACGCGGGGCCGCGTCCTTGGGCATTTGTTGTCCAAGGTGTTGTGGGGAGGTTGCCACCATAAATTGAAGAACAACCTGTAGCATTGGCGATGACGGCGCGATCGCCAAACAATTGTGTTAATAATTTTAGATAAGGCGTTTCACCACAACCCGCACAAGCACCAGAGAATTCAAATAAAGGTTCTTGCAGTTGCTGTTGGCGAATCTGATTTAATTTTAGCGATCGCCTGTCAGGATTGGGCAAACTCAAGAAGAAATCCCAGTTTTTCCGCTCTTGCTCTTGTAAAGGCAACTGCTGCGCCATGTTAATCGCTTTCCGCAATGGCTCAGATTTATCTTTAGCAGGGCAAATATTTACACAAATAGTGCATCCCGTGCAATCTTCTGGGGCCACTTGAATGGTAAATTTTTGATTGGCAAAGTCTTTATCTTTTGCACCAGTTGACTTGAAGGTTTCTGGTGCATTAACTAATTCATCTGATTGATAAGCTTTTGCACGGATGGCACTGTGAGGACAAACCATGACGCACTTACCACATTGTACGCAGACATCCGGTTCCCACACAGGGATCTCTTCGGCAACGTTACGTTTTTCCCACTTGGCAGTACCTACAGGAAAGATGCCATCAACGGGTAGCGTGCTAACAGGTAAATCATCACCTTCCCAAATCATGATTTTGCCTAGAACTTCCCGCACAAATTCGGGAGCGCTGTCTAGCAATCTTGGATTGTTGATTATTGATTGTTGATTGTTGATTGTCTGTGGTACATCTACCTTATGCAAGTTGTCTAAGGTGTTGTCTACAGCTTGCAAGTTCATGCGGACAACTTCTGCACCTTTTTTACCGTAAGTCTTATCAATCGCTTGTTTGATTTTAGCGATCGCTTCTTCCTGTTGCAACACACCCGCTAAGGCAAAGAAGCATACCTGCATAATGGTGTTAATTCTGCCACCCATGCCACTTTCACGGGCAACCTGACTAGCGTTGATTACATATAACTTCAAATGCTTATCGATAATTTGCTGCTGCACCTTCAGCGGCAGATATTCCCAAACGGTATCTGCATCATAAGGACTGTTAAGCAGCAAAGTCGCCCCAGGAATAGCAGCCTTCAAAATATCTATGCGTTCTAGAAATCCCCAATGATGGCAACCAATAAAGTTAGCTTGGTCAATCAAGTAGGTGGAGCGAATTGGCTCTTTACCGAAGCGGAGGTGAGAGACAGTCATTGAGCCAGATTTTTTGGAGTCAAAGACAAAGTAGCCTTGGGCGTAATTGTCGGTTTCTTCACCAATAATCTTGATGGAGTTTTTGTTAGCCCCAACAGTGCCATCAGCACCCAACCCATAGAACATTGCCCGAACAACATTATCCGATTCTGTAGAGAAATTCGGGTCAAAGCTCAAGGAAGTATGACTAACGTCGTCATTAATCCCAATTGTAAAGTGATTTTTCGGTTTAGCTTGAGCAAGATTGTCAAAAATGCCCTTCACCATCGCCGGCGTAAATTCCTTAGAAGAAAGACCATAACGACCACCAATAACTTTAGGCAGAGGGGCAGAGGGGCGGAGGGGCAGAGGGGAATCTAATCCTAATTGTTCCTCTGCTCCTCTGCTCCCCTGCTCCCCTGCTCCCCTGCTCTCATCCCCCCACGCCTCATGGATAGCAGCCACAACATCCAAATACAAAGGTTCTCCGGCGCTACCTGCTTCTTTGGTGCGGTCAAGGACAGCGATCGCTTTTACACTAGTTGGTAATACTGCAACAAACCTTTGGACATCAAAGGGGCGGTAAAGTCGCACTTTCACTACGCCAAGTTTTTCACCACGGGCGTTAAGATAATCTACTGTTTCATGGACGGTTTCACAACCTGAACCCATAAGCACGATAACGCGCGAGGCATCTTTAGCGCCGTAATATTCATAGATTTTATAATGCCTTCCCGTGCATTCTCCAAATTCATCCATGATGCGCTGGACAATATCTGGACAAGCGTTGTAGTAAGGGTTAGCGCCTTCACGCCCTTGGAAGTAGACATCGGGGTTTTGGGCAGTCCCGCGCAATACGGGACGATCTGGGGTGAGGGCGCGGCTGCGGTGAGCCAGTATGAGGTTATCGTGGATGAGCGATCGCAAATCCTCATCTGACAGCAATTTGACCTTCTGCACTTCATGGGAAGTACGGAAGCCGTCGAAGAAGTGCATAAACGAGACTCGCGTCTCTAGGGTAGCAGCATGGGCGATGAGAGCAAAATCTTGACTTTCTTGCACTGAGGCGGAACACAGCAAAGCAAAGCCAGTCGCACGGGCTGCCATCACGTCGCTATGGTCGCCAAAAATTGATAACGCGTGGGTAGCTAAAGAGCGGGCTGCAACGTGAACCACAGCGCTAGTTAGTTCGCCAGCAATTTTATAGAAGTTAGGTATCATCAACAATAATCCCTGAGATGCCGTGAAGGTGGTACTCAGGGAACCTGTTTGTAATGCCCCATGCACAGCGCCGGCGGCTCCTCCCTCGCTCTGCATCTGCACAACGCTGGGAACAGTACCCCAAAGATTGGGACGACTTTCTGCTGACCAAGCATCTGCCCATTCACCCATTGCTGAAGAGGGGGTGATAGGATAAATGGCGATCACTTCATTTAATTTGTAAGCAACACGGGCAACAGCCTCATTCCCGTCGATGGTTGCAAAGGTTTTGTTCATAATATGATTTTTGTCCCCGCCTCTAAGCTGCATTATCAGAACACGTGAATATAAGAATCAGAAATAGCCAGAACTGGAAAGTGAGTGTATTATCTGCATTGAAGATTTATCGGTAGGATTTACTCCGTGTTTAAAGGATAATTTATTGATGTTTTTTGGCTCTTAAGTTAACTTCAACAAATACTGCATCTATTAATATCTCATCCGCAATGCTGCATCTATTAATATGTATTAATAATGTACTCAATAGCTAAAGTCTGTGCTTGATAGGACTTTAAGGCAATTTATTCTTTTTTTTGGGGTATAGGGTCGGGAATTTTTGATATTTTTTATTTCAATCGGCGAGCAAATAAAAGCAGCAATAGTCCATTGAACGATTCTTGCTGAATGAATCGAAGGCGTTAGTAAGCGATCGCCTTAGCGATACACCAAAATGAATGCGTGAATTACTCAAACGAGAAAGCAATATGCCTTTTTGCTTGCTAAATCTACCGAAATCAGAAAGCAATCAAGCATTTTGAGAAAGCAACATGCCTTTTTGCTTGCTAAATCTACTGAAATGAGAAAGCATTTGAACATTCTGAGAATGCAATATGCCTTTTTGCTTGCTGAATCTACCGAAATGAGAAAGCATTTGAGCCTTTTGAGAAAGCAATATGCCTTTTTGTTTGCTAAATCTACCGAAATGAGAAAGCATTCAAGCATTTTGAGAAAGCAATCAGGCATTTTGAGAAAGCAATTAGGTATTTTGCTTATTAAATTCGACTTTATCTTTACTTTTACTTTATAAATGATCTCTAAGCAGCCATTATTACAGCTATTTTCAGGTAAATAGATCGCCCTGTAAGCGCACAGCATTGCTGCACTCTTACCAGAGATATGATTCAATTAAATAAAAACTACTGAAAGTAAGTTTGACAAATTACGAATCGATATTATTTGGTTATTGTGGTAGAATCTGTGCCATCGGTCTTCAACTGACCATCTTCCATATAAATGATGCGATCGGCAATATCGAGGATGCGGTTATCGTGGGTAACTAGCAAAATCGTACAACCTTGTTCTTTGGCTAGCTTCTGCATTATTTCCACGACATCGCGCCCAGATTTTTTGTCGAGTGCAGCAGTGGGTTCATCAGCTAAGACAATCTTAGGATGGCTGACTAAGGCACGAGCGATCGCTACCCGTTGTTTTTGCCCTCCAGATAGTTTTTCTGGGTAGTAATCTACACGATCTGCTAAACCGACAGTTGACAAAATAGCGATCGCTTTGGCATCGATATCCTGGTTCAGAAAATCGTCATGCAATTCTAGAGACATCCGCACATTTTCTCTTGCTGTCAAAAAAGTCATCAGGTTATGAGCTTGGAAAATATAACCAATTTGGCGGCGAAGCTTGGTTAACTGTTGCTTTTTAGCGCCACGAATTTCCTCCCCTAAGATTTTTAGACTACCTTCTTGAGCAGAACGCAATCCACCCATTAAGGTTAACAAGGTGGTTTTCCCCGAACCAGAGGGGCCAGTCATTATAACGATTTCTCCCGCGTTAATCTCCAAATTAATGTCGAATAATACTTGTTTGCGAAGCGCACCTTCACCAAAGTAGTGGTTGAGGTTACTAATAGAAATTACAGATTCTAAAGTAGAAAGTGTTGAGTTGGAATTTTCTGATAGAGATTTTTGCAACATAGGATTTTATAAAGCATTGGGTATAGGGAAATAATTCTTGTAGAGACGCGATTCATCGCGTCTAAAAAACATCGGCAGGGTCAGCAGATCGTAGTTTTCGCATTGCGATCGCCCCGGAAACACTACACATGATTACGGTCAAAATCCAAACCTGTATCGCCCGTTCCATTTTCATGAAAATGGGAAGCATTGTGGCAGCATAGGTGACTTGATACAATCCAAAAGAAAGGATGAATCCTGGAAGAAAACCTAAGATAGCTAATAACAATGCTTCTTGAATTAGGACTCCCAAGAGATAGTTATCAGTGTATCCCATTGCTTTGAGGGTGGCGTATTCTGGCAAGTGGTCAGAAACATCAGAGTAAAGGATTTGGTAGACAATCACGATGCCAACAATAAACCCAACTGCTGTACCCAAACCGAAAATAAAACCAATGCCAGTACCGGCTTCCCAGTAAGTTCTCTCCACTTTGGCAAACTCTTCTGGAGTCAAGACTCTGACATCTTTAGGTAGCCCACCGACAAGTTGCGATCGCACTTTTTCAGGATCGGCATCTGGTTTAAGAGTAATCAATCCAACTTCGATGCGATCGCGTTGTCGCTGTGGAAATAGTTGGAGAAAGGTAGAGTCACTGGTAATCACATTACCATCGGCAGCAAAGGAGGCTCCATCAGTAAACAAGCCCTTAACAAAAACGGCTTTACTATTGAGTTCCGTGTCAAATTTGCCTGTTTTCTTAAATATATCGCCAACTGCCCCGTATTCTGGACGACCTGCCTGGTCAAACAGAACTTGATACAACTGTTTAAGGTGCTCCTGGTTTTGTTTAATTTCGGGCGATTTGAATGGTGATTGTGCCGGATCGACACCCCAAACTAAAATGGCACGCTCAAGACGTGTTTCAGGATTTCGCCACTGTCCGGTGCTGATGTAAACAGAATTAACTGACTGAACACCTTCATAACCTAATGTTTGGTATAGTCGCTCTCTGGAAAAGTTTTTTACAGAAAATAAAGTTTGAAATTGGGGATTAATTAAAACCAAATCTGCCTGTAAATTGCGATGAGGTTTCACAGCTGCATCAAAAAGCGCACTTTCAAATCCCAACTGAATAAACATCAGCATATCCGCAAAGGTAATACCTGCGACTGCAACAGCCAGACGGGTTTTTTCTTTCATTAACTGCCGCCATGCTAGCGGCGTTTTGCGAAATAGTTTGGAAAACATATTAAATAAAACCTTTTAATAAACCAGTGTTTCAGCTTGCTGTTCAAGCTGGCACTCTTGCACGAAAAGAAATAAGGCAAGGCTTAAGGAAACACCAACGATTAATCTATATTTCAATTGCTGTCTGTACCTGTAAATTAGTGAAACCTGCAACTCGCTTGCTGTCTTCAGGATTAAGGCGAATTTTCACCTCAACTACTCGGCTATCAAGGTTCTCCCCTGGCTGGTTGCTGAAAACGTTTTGTCTATTCACCTGCAAACCAATTTGGGCAACGGTTCCTCGCAGTTCACCCATAAATGCCTGACTGCTAATCGCTGCTTGTTGTCCTAGTTTTACTTTACCGATGTCGGTTTGATAAACTTCTGCGACTGCCATCATCTGGTCTGTTTGAGCTAAGTCTGCAATGCCAGAAGAATTAATTTTTTCTCCGACTCGCGTATGAATTTTGATGATTTGTCCCGCCATCGGTGCTTTGATGTAAGCACCCGCCAACTCGGTTTGAGCATGTTTGAGTGTGGCGATCGCATTTTCAACTTCTGTCTTGGCTGCGGCTACGTCTACAGGTCGGACTTCTGCAATACTGTTAAGTGTGGCTTTGGCTTCATTAACTTGCTTGCTACCAGTGGCGTTAGTACGGGCGAGTCCTGCTTTGGCTTCGGCAAGTTGTTTGCTAGCAGTGGTGTTAATCCGGTTGAGAACTGCTTTGGCTTCGTCTACTTGCTGTTTGGCAGTTTCTACAGTCAAGCCCTTGCTATCGTACAAAGAATTAGAAACTGCTCCTTGAGAATAGAGCTGCTGATAACGTTGATATTCGGCTGAGGCATTTTTGAGTTCTGCCTCTAGCTTCTTAATGGTTGCCTCTTGCGCTATTCTGTCTCCTGACCACTGTGCCTCTATGCGGAATATCGCTTCCTGCTGCGCTGTTTTGTCACCTTGGGATTGAGCCTGGAGACGTTCAACGCTTGCCTGCTGGGCCTGAATTTCTCCTGCTTTGGCTCCAGCTTGCACTTGAGCAAGTTTAGCTTGAGCAACTCTGACTTGTTGTTGGGCTTGTATTACAGCAGTTTGCAAGCGATCGCGAGCGTCTAAAATTGCTACCACCTGTCCGACTTTAACGCGATCGCCCTCTTTGACTAGGATTTTGGCAATGCGATCGCCATCCAATGCTAAGGGCGCAAACAAGCTAATTACCTCTGCTTCCGGTTCTAGCCGTCCTAATGCAGCTACTTTTTGACTTTTGGGCGTGGTTTCAACTGGCTCAGATTTCTCAGTTTGACCAACTAACCCAAACTGAGAAATCCCATAAACAATAATTCCACCTGTAATTGCAGTAGCTGCAATTACTAATGTAATTAACCCTTTCTTGGAAGCTTTCTCTGATAGCTTTTGAACCATCTCTTTTGCTCTCCTAAAAAACTATTTTATCTATATTAAATTAGTAAGTTGTAGTAACAATTGTTTTTCTGTACTCAAGAAATTACAGATAAATGATATACATCCAGCAGTTTATAACAAGCATGAGGGACATAATTTAGCTCTCTAAACCTGATATCAGATTCGTTTTAGTTTTTATTTCTGCTGGATGTTGCGGCAAATATGCCGCTAGCATTTTGCCTAATAGCGCACATTGTTCAATAAAATCAATTGTTTCATCACCCCATAATTTCTCCAGAATTAACCCGTTTACAAAGGTTAAGACAAAGGAAGCCAATACCGAATCTTGAATACCCAAAAAATCGCAGGCTGCTTCCTGATAACGCTGATTAGTACGCTTAAAAACACTATTTTTTAACATTTCCTTAGAGTCTTTCTGCTGGCAAAAATCAATCCAAATATAAGTCCATTTAATAAAGTAATCTTCGTTTTTAACTAGGTATCTTCCTAGTGATTCCATTGACTCTTGTAGCGTTTGTGCTCCTTCTAATTCAGCTAATGCTGCACTTAAATCTTGCTCACAAATCTCCTGAGCCAATTGCTCAAATAGAGTTTGTTTGCTAGGAAAATAGTGATACAACGTACCAGTAGAAACCCCTAATTCTTCAGCAATTTGGCGCATAGTGATGGAACCATAGCCTTTTTGGGCAAATAAATCAAAACACTTGCCGAGCAGTTCTTTACGGTATTGTTCATGGTCAACAATCTTAGGCATGATTTAGATTATTTATATCGAACGATTGTTATATATTGATTTAGCATCTTTATTACTGGTATAGAAAGACATTGTTGATTGATTTAAATCGAACATGCGTTATAGTTTAACCTAGTTTTGCGCTAAATGTAATACTCATCAATTTTCATCATTGCCACTTAGTATAAGGCTATAAGTTGATTTGGAAAAAATTCCGTATATTCTTGGTGAAATACGGTAAAAGAATAATCAGTGTACTTTTTTCTACGGTAAAATAATAAATGTGTATTTGATTAAGTAGAATTTATGCCTTATCGGAGAAAATTTTTAATAAGAGCAGGATATACTACCCTTTCTGCGTTATTAACTATGGGGTTTTTACAAAAGGATAAGCAAAAAGAAGGCCAGAGCACGAATCAAATAGTAGCCAATTATACAAATATAAATTCTCCTCTTCGGCAATTAGCTGCCGCCAAAGGAAAGCGTTATGGCGCAGCAATTTCTAGTGATATTTTACTAAAAGAGAAGGATTACGCTAATCTGATTGCTCGTGAATGTTCGATTGTGACACCGAATGGTGAATTAAAATGGAACGCCACTGAACCACAGCAAGGATTATTTACCTTTGAATCAGCAGATGCGATCGCTAATTTTTGCCAAAAGCATAATATAGACATGCACGGGCATACCCTTTTCTGGCACATGGGAAAACCAGACTGGCTTCCTTACCCTCCTACTCTTAAAATGATCGAACGGCATGTTAAGGGAGTCATGGGGCATTATCGCAATAGTCCCGTTTTAAAGTCTTGGGATATTGCCAATGAAATTATCGCTGATAATCAAAATGAAACTGACAACGCTACCTACGGTTTGCGTAAAGGGGTAAAACCAGAATTAATTCGAGACTTGTTTTTAATTGCCGCTTCAGTTGATAACAGCAAGAAATTTTACCTAAACGATTTCGGCATCGAAGGCGCTACGTGGAAATCAGACCGTTTCTTAAAAATGGTCGAATATCTTAAAAATAGTGGCGTTAAAATTGACGGGGCAGGTATCCAGTCGCATCTATGGTTTTCTACTGCCTATGGTTTTGACGAGAAAGGATTTAATTCCGTCTTAAAACGGCTTAACGATCTTGAAGTTAAACCAATAATTACGGAATTAGATATTATTATTGATGCCCCACTACCCGATAGTATCAAAAAGCTAGACCAGATGGTAGCCGACAGTTACAAGCGATATCTCGATCTGTGCTTTGCGGCTAAAGTTGATACTGTGATTACATGGGGGCTTACCGATCGTCATACCTGGATACGTCATCCTGACTGGTTGCCAGGAACAACCTTTAGGAAAAATCCAAATCTCTGGAAATTTTTGCGTCCGCTTCCCTTCGATGAGAACCTGCAACCTAAATCTGCTCGCAATGCTATTGCTCAGGCTTTTCAGCAAGCAACTCCTTAATTACCAGTTAAATAACTCCACCCAGGCGTAAATAGCGTTTTTAAGTATCATTCTGAGCGAAATATATGGCGATATTCTTCGCCATTCACGAGCATTGAATAAAGTGTGCTCACTAATTAATGATTAAGCCTTAGTAGAGCATTTCATAAATTCGTGACGAACTAAGAACTGCTATAGTAAGGCTTGCAGAGAGTCGATAACGCTACGAACTTGTTAAATCTTGTACCTATTATTTTTTTGTTGACTTGAGATACTCCAAATTTCTCGTAAAAATAATGTGGCAACAAACCAAGGCTCAAGTAAGTAACGTCTCCAAAGTCTTTTAGGTTCAGATAACAACCGATACAACCATTCCAAGCCCACCTTTCCCATCCAGCGAGGAGGAGTCGGTATTGCTCCTGCCACATAGTCCATGCAGGCTCCACTAGTCAAAATAGTGTTGGTGTGAATATGTTCAAGATTTTCGTAAATCCAATACTCTTGGCGTGGCATACCCATCCCCACCATTAATACATGGGGTTTGTAAGCATTAATTGCAGCCACAGTCGCGAGATTTTCTTGGCTATCTTTATGCATATCAATATAGCCATGAGCGCAAGCAATCTGTAAACCAGGAAATTTTTGGCGCAAAATACTTGCTCCTTTTTCAGCAACTCCTGGCTTTGAACCTAAATAAAATATACGCCAGCCATTATTAGCTGCTTCCGCCATCAAAGACCATACCCAGTCAGCATATGTTACTCTCTGTTCTCGTTTCATTGGAAAACCCAACAGCTTTCCAATAAACACTAGAGGCATACTATCAATGTGGGTATATTTTGCCTTGGCATAAAAAGCTTGCATTTTTGGTGCATTATGGAAGAGATAAAGACTATGCAAGTTGTGATTAGCAATAATCCATTTCTCATTATTATCAATAGATTCTTCAATCAATAAGTTTAAGTCGCGGATAGAGAGTGCATCTACTTGAGCACCAAGCATTTTATAAGAAAATCGTTTTTTCATAATTTGTTTTTCTTTTGAAAGCATGAGAGGTTATATCACAGTAAAAGTGAGCGGTTTTAAATTAATTATGAGCATTATTTAAATATTTCAAGATTGAAGTATTTAAATAAGCTAAGTTTTGTTAATTATATTTATTTAAAAAAATAAATATAATCAAGAATGACTTACTTCTATGAGAATTTTCGCTACATTATGTGCTTTTGCATTCCAAGAATATTTTTCTGTAATTAAGGTATATGCTGTATCTACAATTGATTGATATTTATCAATATTTAAAGCTGCATCTAGAACTGTATTAGCGACTTCTTCGCTAGAATATCCTGTTACTAAAAGATGTTCTAAGTGGCGAAAATCTTCTAAACCTCGCAAGCCTTCTGGTGTCGATACAACTAACTTTCTACTAGCGAAATAATCTAATGCTTTATTGCGAGCGCCACCTGCTACTGCTTGTTTTGAAAATGGCAGCAAAGCAATATCTGCATATTTAAGATGGGTAACAAAATCCTCCCTTTTAGGTAAAAAACCTAAAAAAGAAATGTTAGAAGGTATTGGTTCTGAAATATCGCTACTATCCCTACCAATGACAACAAAATGTACTTTGTGGTGATGAGCTTGAAGGTATTTAGCAACCTCAATAGTCATTGACACAGACATATCATTAGTTGGAAATTGAAATGTTTTAGGAGCAATAAGAAGTACTATTTTTGCTGGTCTGAATGATTGATAGGGGTCTTTATTGGGAAAAATTTCAGTATTTAGTAAATCTTCAGTCACTCCGTTACCGATGCAAGAAATCTGCCGTGGTTTTATACCATACCACTGTTTAATTAGTTTAGGAATTGATTCACCTGCTGCAATAATTGGACTACCAGAGAATATCAAAATTCCCTGAGCAATATATGTCTTAATACATTGTGTAAACTCTTTGAAAGGATTGGTAACTGAAAACAAGCGCATCCAGTATTCATATGGCGAAAATGTATGAAAATCTAATACAAGAGAAAATTTACTAGATTTTCTAAGCTTTAGTACAATGAGAGCAGCCAATCCAGGTAGTGTTTCTTGAGCATACACAATATCTGGACAAAACTCGTCGATGCACTTTTCTAGAGTTTGAATATATGACTTTAAGCTTCTTGAGCCAATCGAAACAGAAGGTGCATAATTAACAGATGAACAATCTAACCCTAACTGAAAAACATCAAAATATTCAGTTAAATATTGTCCTAAATAAAAAGGTCTAGTAAATGCACCAAAAGGTTGACTAGAATCGAGAGTTGAGACAATTAGTAAGCGTTTACCCATAAAATAATTGTTGATTATTTCAGCATTTTAAAGATTGAGATTTGAGCTATTTGTTGTGTCAAAGCCTTGAATTATTTATCACTCATTCAAGAATTACTGGCTAAGGACTTAGGTGAAAACATCAAACTCACGATCTGGTTTAATTTATGTCTTCAGAAAAAGTGGGTGAAGTTGCCAAGTTTTTATAACCAATAATTGCTCTGATATAGGGTAAAAACCAGTAAATTATCCAGAATGGCCCAGAGTGCCTGCTACAAAATATAGTCCAAGATTTCAATGGAAATCCTTTAATTTGTAGTACCTTTTTCAAGCGTTCTAATATATTTAAATTGGTGTCTGCCCAGCTATTGCGAATAGAATTTTTAGTGCAAGTACCAACATATCCAGGAGCTACCCATATTTGACAACCCAATTTCCGCGCTCTGAGAGCATAATCTAAATCTCCTAAACTGTGAACAAAAGCAGTATCAATATTGCCAACTTTTGCGGCAACACTTTTAGGGATTAGCACGCAGTTGCCATACATAGCATCACATTTTTGGATAACGGAACTTGGTTCTAAAAATTCAAACTTATTAGAATACCACTTTTTGGATTTTACTGCTCCTCCATAGGTTGCTTTTCCGGTGATTGAGTCTTTAGTTGAACCAACTACAATTGAATCTGGATAACCTTGTTCAGTCAAATTTTGATGAACCTCTAATAATTTACTCACAGCATTGGCTTCCAGAAATGTGTCATCATTCAACCATAGATAATAATCATATTGATTTCTTATCGCTTCACCAAAGGCGAGATGCATTCCTCCCACCCAGAATAAATTGCCATTACCCTGAATAATTTTTACCTCTGGATATTCTGCTTTGACAGCTTCTGCCGTTCCATCAGAACTACCATCATCAGTTAAATAAACATCACAATGATTTTTTTGCTGATATAAAGCATGTAGACAGGCAAGAGTTGTATTACGCCTGTTATGGCAAGTCATAATTATGGCTAGGTTTGCTTGCTTCATCTCATTTCCCTCATATAATATTTATGAATACAATTAATAAAGGCATCCGTCAATTTTACAATTTGCCTTCAGAATCGGAAGATAAAATTTATACCTTCCATATATTTTTAGAGCGGCTTAAAATTTAGCCATTTTTTCTATCCATCCACTAAAGTTAATATTTAAATTAAAGTTTTTTAGTTTTTGCTCCATTCTTCTGACTCCCAACATATATCGATGCCAAACTGATACGCGAGGCATATTAAGTCTGACAACCTCTTGACATAACCATCGATATTTATCTGAATTGATATTGAGATTTTTCAATCTTTTGATTTGTGCATTCCAATCGTTATAGAAGAATAAGTTGAAATAGTGAATGGATATAATCTCATCCCAATCTTTAATTTGTAGTTTTGTTGATAAACGGTTGTGTAATGGTAATGGATAACTATAAGTAGCAGGAAGATGTTCAACGTTTTCTTCCAAGGCACATAAAGTCACAGACAAAACAGACTGCTCAACAAAATAAATACCTTGGGGAGGGGTAATATCCAGCCGCATTACTTTTTCAAAATTCTCTTTCCAAGCTGTAAATATACCTGCACTCCTTCTCACAGCAACCAAACCAGAATTCCAATAAGCTCTGATTCTTTTATTACCTATTGGTGTATCAACAAATACCTCACGCCTTACTCCCAGTACTTCATATAGTTTTTGCCAATACCATTCTTTAGGGTCTCGCAGCCCTGTAGAACCAATTCCTTGACCATACTCAGGACGTATCCGAACGTTACAATTTACTGGCAATAAAAACTCTTTTGGCTCAGAAAAAAAGCATTTGTCACTATCTAAAAAGACTAGTATTTCTGCATCGATATTTTTTTCTGCATAGGCACAAACTAGGGGTTTATTGGCTAAATAATATTCATGAAATTCTCGGTTGATGGGAACTTGTTGATGAGTCACCTGCAACGTTTCAAACGCTTGTTGGGTTTGCTTTGATATGGGTTCACCTACTCTAGGATGAAAACTATATATAGGTGTATTTTTCAATTCGCCACAAAACGAACGAATACTTGCTGCAAGCATCAAAGATTGGCTTTCTAAACGACCAGGTTCTGTACAAATTATAAAAGCTATAGGTATTGACATATTATGAAGTATTGATTTACTAAGTTAATTACTAAATGAAGATTTCTTTGCTATCATCAATATTTCCTGAAATAAAGCTGAATAACGACGGGCTTGAAGTTCCAGAGTGAATTCTTGTTTGGCTTTCTCACGAGCATAGAATGACAGCTTTTGCAGCCTTTGTTCATTTTCAAGTACCCAGATAATTCCTTTGGCAAAATCCTCAACTTCATAAGGTTTAGCCAAATAGCCGTTCTGCTGATGATCGACAATATCTTTTAAGCCAGTAGAATTAAACGCCACAACTGGAGTACCACAAGCGAGTGATTCAGAAGCTGTCTGTCCAAAAGATTCTTGAAGAGAGGGTACAAGCATCACATCAGCTGCTGAGTAAAGGGTTGCTAAAGATATATCATCGTGCAAATGTCCTAAATAGTGTGTTTTGAAGCCCAGATCGGGTGAATTTGTGGGTTGAGATGCACCGAAAATAACGACCTCAAACTTATCTTTCCAAGCAGATTTGCTTAATTCTTGTAGTGCTGGTTGCAGGTAATGAAAACCTTTTCTAGAGTCATTAGTTGGATCTAAGGCTCCAAATAGAATGAGCTGTTTATCCAGAGGTAAATTCAGTAATTCTCGCGCTAAACCTTGATGAACAGGTTTATACTTTTGAGTATCCAACCCATTAGGAATTACTTCAATTCGCAAATCCTTAAATAGAGAGCTAGACTTGGCGCATTCGGCTAACCAAGAACCTGGCGAAACAATCGTCAAATTTAAATTTTTCAAAGCTTTGGCTTTACGTTGCCATACCCAATGGGATAAATCCCAATCCTTTTTGCTATTCAGTTGAGGACAGGCTCCACAGGAGATTTGGTAACGAGCGCAATCTCCAGCGTAGCCGCATCCTCCAGTAAATGCCCACATATCATGAATTGTCCAGACTAAAGGGCGCTTTAGTTTAGCAAGAGTTTCTATTTGCATAAAAGCTGCGCTAATCCAATGCAAATTGATTATGTCTGGATTAATCTGAGCAACTTGAGAAATAACTCTATCTGGCAACCATTGAGTAAAAAATGGAGTATTTTGTTTTTGAGAATAAAGCTTTAAAGGTAAAGTTTCAAATGTCAACTTTGCCTTAGCGATGCCTTGAAATAATCTTAGCTTGGGTGCAATTACTGTTTTGTCATCAGTATATTTTTCTTGCACCAGCATTTGTGATTGTAAATCAATATTTTGTAACCCTTTGTGCAAGCGATATGCAGCACGAGCCGCACCACCAGCCACATCTTGGGTGCTAAGGAGCAAGACGTTCATGTTGGCACTATTTAACTTAAAAAAATATATTTGGTAATAGTGATTCTCTATCGCAGAGAATCACTATTATTTATTTATTTGGCTTGATGCCCTCACAATATAACGAGCCTGGTAGATATACTGTTCCATCAGCGTTAATATCTAAGACTTCATCACTAAAGTTTGGAATATCACTTGTATGGGCATCCAAAAATTTAATATCCGAAAAACCAACTCTTTCAAAGAGAGTTTTCATACTATAGCTATCATACATCCACTTATGTTTTTCCCCAAGAGAGGTTTCATCTATCATAGACTTGCGGACATACCTCGGTATCAACTTCTTTACCATGTCAATATAGAGGTATTTGAATTTATTTCTGAGTTGATTTTGATTGATATTAAATACTTTTTGCAACAAAGGGATAGTACTATTAATTGCTACCTCTTCATTGATTTTAACACCTGTCCTTGCTTCTACATAGTTTATGGATGACTCATCATTCTTTTCAAGAACTTGTCGCCAATAACTTTTCATCAGTCCGCCATGTTCTGTCCTGACTAATTGGTCGATTAACTCAATAATAATCCATTCATATTGTTTCCTTGATTCCTGATTTTCAATACTGTCGATAATTCTTAAATATTCACGGCATGTTCGTTCTAAGTCAGGAACAACAATACGTAAAATGCCTTGAGGTTTTAGAACTCTATAGCATTCTTTGACCAGCATTTCTCCCGTGTCTTTAGAGAAATGCTCTAGGACATGACTGCTATAAATTACATCGAAATAATCTTTAGGGTATGGAAGTGGTTGCAGTAAGTTATGGGCAATTACTTCAGGATGCTCAGAATTAAAATCTATATTTATCCATTCAGGTGAGAATCTGTGTCCACATCCAAAATTTAACTTTTTCATGTTTTTTCTCCTTTCAATTATGCAAGTATGTAAACTATCTACCTATTTATATATTGGTATCCGCTGAAAACTAAGAGTCAGAGATAGCGAGGTTGTGACATACATTAACCAATTCCAACTTGGAGTTAATAATCTTGCTTCTGAGAAATTGACTATGACGATGATAAGTAGCATCTGCATTGGCCAATAATCTTCCGGTTTTTCTGCTACTGAAACAATTCGAGTCAGTGCCATTACAAAGAATCGGATAAATCCTGCTGCAAAAGTCAAGAAACCTAAAAATCCTAACTCTAACAATAGTTGCAAAAAGCCATTGTGAGCATTACTTGCCCAATCATAAGTGGCTCTCAGTTTAGATGCAGCATTACTAGTCCAAAAGCCAGAATATCCATAACCTAGCCAAGGTCTTTCCAAAACCTTGGGTATCACTAATTCCCAGAGATCGGAGCGCCCATTCAAGGTAAGGTCTTTACCAGAAGTACCAACTATAGTTTCGGCATTATTGATCAATAACATCGAAAAAATAATCAGTAACATTAAAGCTGAAGTAATCAGGATAACTTGTAATTTGTAATTAGTCTTTTTAAAGGATTGGTAGAAAGGCAAAAGTAATATCATTGACAATAGGATAGCCAAAGATGTTGTTGAACGTGTAAGGATAATTAGACATATAGATAACCCACATAGTGCCCACATCAACCAGCGATATCGATAGCTACTAAGAGCAAGATGTAAAAAAACTCCTGCGCTCCAATTCATCATGTAACCTAATTCATTTTTATGACCATAAATTCCGCTCCACATATCTGCTAATTCAGGTGATTTGTGAATATAGCCTGGCATGAATGCAGAGAAGAACATAGATAATAATGCCGCTACCCCAAGCGCCCAAGCTATTAGCCTCATTTGTTCCCTAAGGGGATAACGCATTGCCAAATAGATTGCAAGAAAATATATCCGGATTAGACCTTTTATATCTTTCAGAGTAGAACTTAAGTCTTCTGACCACAATATAGAAAATATAACTATTGCTAGTAAAAAAAACTGTAATGGACTTTTGGTAATTACATAAATAAAACCTTTCCAGTATAAGATTAAGAAATAAAATAAGATTAAATATGAAACTATATTGAATAAAGTATCTACCTTATCGCCTCCAAGGGTAGACATAGAAACTTCTTGCGCGGGGTGTATTGTTAATGCCCCTACAGCAATCAGTAATAGCAAAATAGTTAATATTTTTTCTGTTAGTTTTACTTTCATGTCTGATATTGTATGTATTAAATATATCACTATTTATTTATCGTTGAGTAGTTCAATCTTTTCTTCACTTCCTCTTTAAAAATATCTAACGCAGTTGCTTTAAAAACAGTTTTTTGTGTGAAGTTATCTGCCTCTATATTCCTCACAATAAACGGTGGATGTTTTAAGGGAAATTCCAGCGCTTGCATCGGCATATTGATAAACGAAAATTCTTGGTTGGAAGTGAAATGAGTTGCATCGGCACCAATACCAACATTAGAGATTAAATTGACATTGGGAATAATGCTTAAACTACCCTGCATCCAGCAAGCAAAAGTCCATTGGTAATCCCAGGTTATACCTGTAGGATTGTTATAAACAGACTGAAATATTCGTCGCCAATAGCTGACTGCTTTTTGGTCTACAAGAATGTCATGTAAAAGGTTTTCTGCCTGCACCTCTTTCCAGAGTTTGATGGTCAAATCATAATGTTGCCAAGCACGTCTCCAACTTGCCCAACCCCAGCAGTGATTGTAGCGAGAAAAATAGTAACTGTAATTTGTGCGTTTCCGTCCAAATTGAAGATTTTGAGCAGAGATTGTGGCAACTCTGGTATCGTTTCTATATTTTTCTAGCAATTGTTCGCTAAATCTAAAAAATGTTGGGTGAGGGATACAATCATCTTCTAGAATAATTGTCTCTTCAACATTATTAAATACCCAATCTAAACCACTAGATACTCGTTTTGCACAGCCTAAATTGATATTAGAATAATTCTTGATAACATCACATTCCCAATCAACTCTTTCAATAATTGCGCGAGTTGCTTCACACTTTTCTGCTTCACCTTCGCGGTCAATACGAGGGCCATCTGCAATTACAAAAAGTTTTCTTGGCTTGGCTTGGCGAATAGCTTCAAAAACTTTCTCTGTTGTTTGTGGTCGCTTGAAAATAATAAAAGTTACTGGGGTTTCCATCTTTGATTAACTTGGCTAATGTGCTTGATATACAAATGTTAGATAAGAACGCTCAATATTTATAAAATGGAAGAAGCGATCGCACCTGAATCTTAAATATTTTTTGTGTTCTTGAATCAAATGCATTGCACAGAAAAGCAGCAGCAGCTTGAGATATTATTGTTGCGATCGCAGCCCCAAGTCCTGCATATTTAGGAATAAGTAATAAATTGAGGACAATGTTTAATATTGCTCCAAACAAAGTCTTACCTAAAGAAACGTGGTTCAAACCTTCAGCAATAAACCAAGGTGACGTTGCAAGACCCATAAATACGAATAAAGAAGTCCAAATATGAACTGCTAATATTGCTCCTGCTTCTGCATATCCACTTCCAAACATCACCATAATTATCTTGTCAGACAATAATGACATTGGAAGAGCAATTGCCAATGATATACATGTCATTAGGCTGAATAATTGTCCTATTCGCTGATAGTAAAGACTTTCTGATTTTTCCTTAGCTGCGTAAATTGCAGGAGCAACAGAAGAAACAATAGCCCCCGGAATAAAATACCAAATTTCAGAAACACGTACAGCAGCAGAATAAACTCCAACCTCACTATCTCCGATCATTTGACCTAACATCACCTGATCTATTCTCATAAAAATCATGATAGCGAACCCCGAAAAAATTAGAGGTAAACTCTCTTTCAGAAGAGTTTTGGCAGCAGCGAAATTCCAACGCCATAACCACAATGAAGACCCTTTGACTTGGTAAACAATCAGCAACCCAATTGCACTCATCGCAAATTCTGCTAATGTTACCCAAGCAAAAGCTAGCAATGGTGCTTTTGTTAAAATTAGTGCGATTTTGATGACACTATTTAGCAGAAAGGCTGTATTTTTAGCGATTACAGTGTATTTTGACTGCACCTGTGATTGAAACCACAGTTCAATAGTATCAGCCGCTCTAAAAATTCCCGCCATTCCTAAAATTGCAACTAGCGATATCTTCAGTGTTTCATGTTCACCTAAGAAAAACATAGTGCTAACTGCCAATAAGACAGAAGCAATTCCACCCAGCAATTTTAACCAAAAACTGGTTCCTAAAATTTCCTCTTTGTTTGATGATTTACGGACAAGATGACGAACTACTACGTCGTCTAGTCCTAAAGTGAAAATTGGGCTAAATAAGGCAACAAAAGCTAAAGCATAGTTAAACAGGCCATACTGCTGTACTCCTAAGTAGCGTGCTACCCATACTCCTACGACCAAGCTTGCACCCATACGTAGAATGCGGTCAGCAAACAACCAACCTGTATTGGCAACAATTGCACGCAGCCCAGAACGAGATTTAAAATTTGATAAGTTTTTAATTTTTAATTTACTTAACATTATTTTTACGAATTAATCATGTGATATTCTCCATCCCTATCAAGCTCTATCTTGCAATTTTTTCCAAGGTGCAAAATGACGGGCATTTATCCAGAATTTCGCATTACTTATTGCAGTTTTTAATTGAACACGCATCAAAGTTATCAAAAAATAGCTAAATAACAAAACAATGCCTTTGGTTTTCCAAAATAAACTAGGCTCAAACAAAAATATTATTTTCAAGTATGAAATAAAATTTTCAAGCTTTGGACATGGGATTGTTTTTAACTCATTGAGAGAAGTGTAAGCCAATAATAACGGTAAACTAAAATTGTTTTTTTGCAGGATGTAATTAAATAAGGAATTACGTTTCCAGAATCTCTTGTATTCATAGTTGTTGTCTATGCCTAAAAACTTATTGTTATGATATTGATTGTTTTGATGTATTCTATACATGACTAAAGGTTTAGCCATATAAAACTTTTTAGCCCCTACTAAAGAAGCTCCCCATATCAAACAGTCATCAGCCCTTACACGCCAATCTTCTATATTTGGAATAGGTAAAAATTTTCTAATTATATCTCTACGTATAGATAATGTTGAAGTGATGGAGCCAATCCATTCACCAGTATATAAAGTTCTGATTACTGAATAACCCAAATCTAAATCAACTGCATCAGTTTGAAATGTTCCTTCCACTGCCCCAAATTTTTTATATGCACAAAATGTAAAATCACATTCACTATGTCTATTATAAAAATCCAGCGCGGTTTCTAAATATTGAGGTTCATAAATATCATCGGCGTCTAAAAAAAATATAATATCCCCAGTTGCAGCTAAAAATCCTTCGTTAAAGGATGATAACTGTCCTTGATTTTTTTCTTTAAAGATAGATTTAACATTAGCTAATTGAGTAAATTTAACGATGACTTCCGCAGAATTATCTGTGGATGCATCATCAACAATTATAATTTCATCAAATTCCACTGTTTGATTTAAAGCACTATTAATTGCTTCTGATACAAATTCAGCATAATTATAATTATTAATTAAACAAGTTGTTTTAATTTGATTTCGATCCATATAAAAATACCTCGGCAGAGAACAAAAACAGCACAGATAGTTTTGTCAATCTATAATTACCAATAGGCTGGGTATCTTGAAGGATTTGTAGGGATATCGTCAGGTCTACACCTCACCCAATATTCATTATAAAGAGACTGAAAAAAGGGAATTTTATCCCAACGGTTCCCTTTGATTCCAAAAAGAATTTGAGTTGCTCCTCCAAGATGCACAGCCTGTTTACCCAGAGATTTAATGTAAGCAGCTAATGGAAGTCCATAAGCACCGCATCCTATAATAGCTATGTCAAAATCTCGATCTTTAATCTTGTTACACATCCAATCGTAAGCATCGAACCAAGTATTGAACTGAGTTTGAGTTCCAGCCAGAGACTGAACTGCTTTGAAGGTAGTTAATTCAAATTCAGGCAGAATATTTTGGTTTTCAAAAAGTAACTTTCTATGGTTTTTGTATTGTGATGAAATTGTTTCTGCAAAAGGATGAATCACTAAAACCTTTTTCCCCTCAAGGTTCTTGCTCCAAGGATCGTTGTGATAATAAGGTTCCAGTGTATTTAGTTCCACAAAAGAAGCTTTACGGCAAGAATTTCTGATAATTTCCGGCTCTCCAGTTTGAAACCATACTCCCAGAACATCTATAGATTTTGACGATTCTATAAAAAGTTTACTAAATCGGTCTAGATGTTTTTTATCTACGGGGAAAAACCCCGAATCATTAGATATTGACTTAAATATCGCTTCCTTATAACCTCCTTTGAGGTATTCATGTACACAATAAGCTTCTGTGCTGCCAAAGCGAGAAATCATAAAAGGTTTACTATCTTTAACAAGATTGCCAACTAATTCGTTACTCTGCTGAGGAGATAAAATTTGGCGAGATATATCATAATTTTTCACATAATTTTTGATAATTATTGTTTTTCTATAAACAGAGCCTTTCCATTTAGCTAATGGAGTATTTGATTTTACAAATTGCTTGATATCTTTGCTTAATGTCATTAATCTAGTCCTGTCCTACAGTCAAAAATGGGGGTTAGATGGTTGTAGTGAGGGTTGCTTTCGCAATCTATAGGAGAACTTAACGCTCTTTGGTAAATTTGGTTATGCTGCTAGATACTAAATCTTGTTCAATTTGTCGTTTTTTGGTGCCATAAAAATAATTATTAGGTTCATTTTTAGTATTCACACCGTTGATGACTATCCCTAACACCTTTTGACCTGACTGAGTTAAAAACTCTTTAGCTGAACTCGCACTGTTCAAGTCAACCACTCCAGGACGAACGACTAATAAGATACCGTCAGTGAGGGTGCTTAAAACAGCCGCATCTGCTATTCCTGACAGAGGGGGGGTGTCAAAAATTACAAGATCGTAATCTCTCTCAAAGTTACTAATTAATGTTGCCATGCGTTGAGAATCTAGCATTGCTACTGGATTGGGAGGCAAAACTCCAGAACTAAGAACCTCCAGATTAGGCATCACTTCTTGCACAACTGCATCTAAAGGAACTTGACCAACAATTACATTACTTAGACCCATTGTATTTGTTAGCCCCCAGATATGATGCTGTATGGGATGACGCATATCTGCATCCACCAACAACACCCGACGCCCCGCTTGAGCCATAGTCACAGCTAAATTTGCAGATACGTCAGACTTTCCTTCTTTGGGAACAGAACTTGTAACTACTATGCTTTTGAGCGGTTTATCAGAACAAAGGAACTTCAAGTTCACTTGTAGTATTTGGTATGCGTTACCAAGAGGAAAGTAAGGAATATCTCTGCCAATGATTTTGGGAACAGCTCTATCGAGTCCCGCTATAGAAGAATGAGCTTTACCATTTCTACCTTGTGTCGGAATAACTCCCAAAACACTGTATTTCAAGACTTCTTTGGCTTCTTTGACGGTCTTCACCGAGCGGTCTATCAAATCTATACTAAAGGCGACAATGATACCCAAGAAAAGGCCAATTCCTCCTCCTCCAATAATAAACAGGATTTTGCGAGGGCCTTCTGCTTTATCGGGGACTAAGGCATAGGAAATTACACGAGCATTGGGAATCTTTTGGTTTTGTGCAATATCGATTTCTTGGCGTTTCTTTAAGAGTGTTTCATAAGTTGTTTTAGCTGCTTGTAGTTTCCGTTCTAGCTCTCGTTGACTTTGTTCTAACCTTGGCAAATTATTTGCTCGTTTGATATAGGCATCTTGCTGTCGCAAGAGTGTGCCAATTTGTCTTTCTAGACCAACCCGTTCTGCTTGAGCACGAGTAATATCTGCAATTAGGCTTTGCCGCAGTTGTCCAACCTGTAAACTTCCCTCTGTTATCTGCGCTGTACCCGCTACTTGTCCTGTCCGCTCTTTTAGCAAGCTTTTAAGAGCTACGATTTTTTCTTCTAAGTTAGTAATTGTAGGATGTTCAGGCGAAAAACGAGTCCGTTCTAGTGCCAGTTGGCTTTCTGTTTCTTGAAGTAGGGCAAGGACTTTTTGAACTCCAGGTGCTTGACTCAATTCAGATGCGATTACACCTTGCTGTGAATCTACCTGAGCTTCACTGCGTAACTGTTCTAAACGACCTTTGACATCATCTAGTTGAGCTAAAGATTGAGAAATTTGGTTTCCTAACTTGGAAATCGTATCGACTGCGGCGGTTGCTTCTTGTTCCAGAACAACAACTTTATTCTTTTCTTTAAATAGCCGCAGTTTTGATTCGGCTCTTCTGACAACTTCCTCAGCTTTGGGCACTTCCGTTACGAGAACCTCTTTAGCTGTCAGTGCTTCATTCTGATTAGCCTTGATATTTAAATCGATATAACTGTCGATAACTTTATTGACGACTTTGGCAGCTAGTTCAGGATTACTGCCTTTATAAGAAAGTTGTACAATATCAGTGCCTTTGATACCTTCTATTTTTAGTTGTTTTGCCAAGTCGCTAATGGACAGCGGTTTACCTTTACTATCTTTGAGGTTGAGGGAATTAATTGTTTTCTCAATCACTGGATTTGAACCAACAATTCTCACCTGAGTTTCCACAGGATTGTCGTTCACATTCAAAGCTTCCAGGCGTCCTATGTCTTCTGGTAACCCTGTGAGGGAGGAAGAGCGGTTTGTTTTAATCATCAAACTCGCTTCTGCCTTGTATGAGGGTTTGAGTGAAAATGCATACAAGCATCCAAGGGTAACAGCGATGCTAAAAATTCCGACTATAGGTAGCCAACGCCGTTGAAGAACTTCTAAGTATTTCTGAATATTTATTTCTTCAAAGTTCGGTAAAGATTCCATCGTCATAATATATACAAACTTTATAAAAAAGACTATTTACTTACAGCAGATATTTCTCAGTATTTTTCCGACAGTAGCACTGGAGTCTACTTTGCGATGGTAATATTTGCGTTGATTGTCAGCTAATGCCTTGTTGTTGACGTTATTCAATATCTGAAGTCAACTAATAGTTTTATCAGTCGCAATTGTAAACTAGGTTGATTGATATTAACCTGACAGCAGAAACAGGATAACTCACTATCTATTTACTCCCTGATTTAGAGGCTTTCCATTTTTTTGTGAACTTAGTTTTGTGTTATTACTGATGCAAGTAGTGATTAGCAATCTTATACTCAATATCATATTATGTAAGAAGACTTAATTGGATAACTTTACAAAGAATTCATACATGCCAGTATATTCCCTACCCATTTGGTGGTTGTGAAAAGACAAGAGTAATTAATTCGTTAAGGGTAAGGAATAGGGCAATTTTGCCAGCCTATAAGCAATGGAATGACCTCAGAGATAGAGTTTGTGCAGTGAAAAGAGAGACATGGAAAGACTGTATAGATATTTATGCAAGCTCTTTAAAAGCTTTTAGCAACAATTAATTCTTGCTCTGAATAATGGTCAATTTTGAGAACGATACGGGACTGGAAATACTAAGATTGTGTGATTTTAATATAGAACTTGTAAAGACTTGCGAGCAGTTTAATTTATCTAGACTGGTGAAAGAGTTTTTTGACGTGGCTTGAGGTGTGAAAATTACAACACAGTGCCCGTACTTGGGCTTATATCGGTATTTTAGGTTTATCGGTAAACTTGCAATCGCCTCGTTTGTATTCTGCAATAGATGCAAAATACTCTTTTCAAGATTTATCTAACAACATATATATGTATGTTGTTTTATCTGTATGTACGTATAGCAAGAGATAATAGGTATAAACGGACATTAAGTAGGTTGGCACAAAAAAACCAAACTATATAAAGAAAGAAAAACTACGCTATAAGCCTCTCCCTCCCTGGCTCTTTGAAGTTAGAGGCACTCAAGCTTCTGTCTGTTTTCTGCCTTCTAATAACGACAAATTTTTACGCAGGACTACTGATTAATACGGCTAAGAGAATATAACTTAGCACAGTTGCAGTAGGAGGCAGATAACAGGTGAGTGTCAAGTGCCTCCTGCTAGACAAAAGCCTAGATATAACTAAACTTCACTATATTTTTAATGAAGTTTAGCGATACTTCTTAATACTTGTGTTAATCTGAAGTACTCAAACTAGGCTGCTATTTTTTGGTTTCTGTATCTAGCCAATTGTAATTAGTAAACTGACATTAAATGTTGAGAGATTTAATTATGAAATCCTCTCCTATCACCTTAGTTGTTGTGATTAGCGCATTAGCTCTCTCCCAGAGTGCCTATGCTAACCAAGAAAATGTTCCCATGAGAACAGGCAATGCTCCAAAGGAGCCGTTTCTCTATCGCAATCAGGCTGGAGTTTTATTGACGGAACCAGCCACGATTAACACTACATGGAGTAATTTTATTGGAAAGACTAATAATCCTAAACAAACTGCTGAATCAATTTCGCTAGTGCGGGAGCAAGGCTGCCAAAAGATTAACCCGCTTGAGTTCATCAATAACCCAGACGCTTTCTTTAAGCAATGTCAAAAGCCAACAAATACCCAAACGTCTCAAAGTACTGAGCCAATTGAATATCTCAAGGTTCCTAAACTCGATTCTGGTATTAGTGTGACAGTTACTAATTTTTAATATAGGAACTTTTTTAACAAGAGATAACTAAATTCTTGGTTGTGTAATTTATCTAGACAATTTACGCTAAAACATGGATGAAATATTTATGCTGGCTGCTTTAGCTCAAAGCAGAAAAGCTTTGCCGGAATGTTTGCCGAACCCACCAGTAGGCTGTGTAATCGTAGATGCCCAAGAGATAGTAGCTCAAGGATACACGCGATCGCCAGGAAAACACCATGCTGAGGCTGACGCACTTAAGCAGATTCAAGGCAAAGCTTTCAAATTCTTGAAAATCTATGTAACTCTTGAACCTTGTTCTTTTCATGGACGCACACCTGCATGTGCTTTAGCGATCGCTGAAGATAGTCGCATACAGGAAATATATGTATCTATAGTCGATCCAGACTCTCGCAATAATGGTCAAGGATTAGACATGCTCACAAAAGCAGGAAAGACAGTTAATGTCGGGTTATGCGCCAATGAGGTGAATGCTTTTCTTAACCAATATCTACTAAAGTGATGGTTGAAAATTTCAATATAGTACTATTTTCCTAAAAATCTTTGCAAGAAGTCAATCCCTTCTATAAATGCATAACTGTGCTTTTGTGTCAACTTAAGGTGAAAATTAGTAAGCGAGAAAGGTGTGAGATATTGCTTTGTTAAGAGTCTCAGACTATTTCCTATTTCTCCAACAAGCGGGGAACCTTGTCGCTCTTATGCTGCATAACAATCAACTACCCACTCCTGAACAAAAATCTTTTCGCTTCAATGGATATTAGTGGCGATCGCGGGTGTTGCTGTCTTGCCAAGTATTATTCTTGGTGTTAATCTGACCACTGTTACCACTTTTAGTTCAGAAAATGTCTCCAGGAGTAATTACATTGATAATGCTGTATCCGATACACATGTCTGCGTTCAGTATGACACAAGTGCAATTCTCACACATACCTGCGTCTTTGTCATCCTAAATTACTAAACAAAGCTGTTCTCGATCGGGGGGAGTAAGAAAAGGACTTTCTTTCATGGTTAACGAGCTATGTACCTAGCTTGATATGATTGGATTATCTAACAAAACGTTAGAGGTAAAAATAGACATTTGGTGTTTAATGAATTTTCATTTAATCAGAATTACATTGATGTATAACCATACTATTAACACTTAAAAAATCTGTGATTTAATAATTCCGAATTATATTGGTATTTGCTGTTAGTATTTTGTTTTTTAGGTAATTAAACCGCCGCTTAATAAATTCTTCATTTGTTCCCTTAAGTGCATTGGATAATTAAACTAAACATAATTGTGTTTAAAAATCTGCAAAAACCCTAATAAAGGAGCGTACTTACTTCAAAACTTATGCCGTTCGTACTTGGGGGAATTGATTTGTCACTGTTGATGATGTTACTATTAAGGGGTGGGTTGATTTTGGGTTTATTATCTCCAAGAATTGACTTGTAATGTATCATAGACCAGAATTCATCAGTATTGCCAATTGTCTTGATTAGCAGTGTGAAATGGCTAAGGGTCTGAATATCTAGACTTGATACCAATAACTTGATGAGGTTACAGAGGAGCAAATAACCATGAGCAACTTAACATCTACACATACCGAAGTTCAAAAAACCAAGAAAAAAAGTTTAGCCGCAGATAAAAAGCCTCGATCTACAGATGATATTGTACGTAGTTATCTGCAAGAGATCGGGCGTGTAGATTTGTTGACTCGCGAACAAGAGGTTATTTTTGCTCAACAAGTGCAGCAGATGATGAATTTCATAGCTGCTAAGGAAGAATTGGCTGTGAAATTAAAGCAGGAACCCACGCTGCAAGAATGGGCAGATCGAGTGGAGTTAAGTGTTGAGGTGTTAGAGCAACAGCTAAATTTAGGACACCAAGCCAAGCAGAAAATGATTCAGGCTAATCTCCGGTTAGTGGTAGCAGTGGCGAAGAAATACCAGCACCGTAACTTGGAATTTATGGATCTAATTCAAGAAGGTACTTTGGGTTTAGAGCGAGGGGTGGATAAATTTGATCCTGCTCTTGGTTATAAGTTTTCTACCTACGCTTACTGGTGGATTCGTCAAGGAATTACACGAGCGATCGCTCAACAAGGACGTACAATTCGCTTACCTATCCACGTCTTTGAGAAACTGAACAAAATTAAGCGCGTGCAACGAGAATTATCTCAACAGCTAGGTCGGGTTCCCACTACTGCTGAAATTGCCAATGCGTTATCTTTGACACCTAGCCAAGTTCGAGAGTGTTTGTATTTGGCCCGTCAACCCTTCTCCTTAGAGGCGCGAGTTGGCGAACAACAAGATACAGAATTGCAGGACATACTGGAGGATGATGGCCCTTCTCCGGAAGACTATGCTGTTGAAGAATCTCTCCACCAAGACTTACAAGACTTGTTGGCAAAGCTGTCTCCCCAGCAACGAGAAATATTAACCTTACGCTTTGGTCTGACTGATGGATATGAACTTTCTCTAGCACAGATTGGCGATCGCATGGGTATTAGTCGAGAACGGGTGCGTCAAATAGAGCAAAAAGCTCTCAGTCTCCTCCGACGCCAAAAGGAACAAGTACGTAGTTATCTAGCTAGCTAAGGTTATTTTTTCACAATCTAGAGCATTTAAACTCAGGAGGTCACCATAATGGCTGTATAAAATTCAGTCATTTTGGGAGAAAATAAACCCAAGTAATCTCTCTCAAAGATTTGATATGAGCACATCAAAGACAGTGCAACAATTGCAGGCACAATGGGTGACTTCTGAAAACTTTCGGCGTTATGGACAGGTGATTTTTGCTAGTCTTGATGGCAAAGCTTATGATGGGGAAGATGCCCACTTAAACCTGCAAAACGGGATTCCACGATTTTATGTTATGCGGTTGGAGAAGAGAGGGCGAAAGTTTCACAAAATTACTCGTCATGTGCAATGCACTCAATGCCTGGGTTCTTTGGAAGGGAAAGATTGGTTAATTGCAGTTTGTCCTCCTTATAATGATGTGAATGAACCAGCATTAGAAGAGATTGCTGCTTTCCGCATTCCGGGGAATTGTTTTATCAAGCTACATGAGGGTACTTGGCACGCTGGGCCCCATTTTGACCATGAAGCTGTGGATTTTTATAATTTGGAACTAGCTGATACAAATGTGGTGGATCGTTTCACCCATGATTTTCTCAAGAGTCATCAATTAGAGTTTGAGATGGTTTAGGTGAGATTGGATCTAATTATGGGCATAAACAAGCCATTTTCTTAAATCAGTTGGCCCATTTGAATCTATTTTTCACAGAAGGAAGGATTAGTTCAAGAGGTAGATCCATTTGGTTATAATGTGCTGAGATTATAATGATAGCGGACAAGTAAATTCGTCAATTCAATGAAGAAGTATTAAACTTCTTCAACCTTAAATAAGGGTATTTAATTAGAAACTTATGAGAAATTAAGTTACAAATAGCTATTTATTTTATCTGGTTTTTCCAATAAAAAACAGGCGATCGCTAATTTTGCAGCAGAGACTCATCTAAATTCCAGTACCAAGTTGAGCAAATAGCTGCATAAACCGTTCAGTATCCACATCTAAACAAGCCTCAACATTGGGCGGATTAGCGTTTTCATCTCTGCGATCGCGTCGATCTGCCAATGACATTCCAGTAGTAAATCGTCCTTCAGTTTCCACCGTTACATAGAGAGACTCTGTTTTGACTAGACTAGGATCGATAGCAACCGCCATAGCTAAGGGATCGTGTAGATAACACCCGTAAAAGCCTTCATTGTCACGATGGAAAGCCATATAAATTTCAGTGCAATCGGCAATAAACTGGGTAACTTTTGAAGGATGACGCTGTAAATTTTCTTCAACAACCTGGCGTGCTAAGGGGGCTTTCATCGTCACATCTAAACCAACTAAAATCAGGGGAATTCCCGATTCCATTACGATTTGAGCCGCATCGGGATCTACAAAAAAGTTAAATTCCGCCGCGGCTGTAATATTTCCGGGTACAGTCACAGCCCCACCCATGATGACAATTCGCCCGATTTTTTTCATCGTTGCGGCATCTTTCTGAATCGCTGTTGCTACATTCGTAAGCGGCCCTAAAGCAATAATAGTCAGACTGTCGCCATACTCTTGAGCTGCTTTGAGAAGCAGATCGATCGCATTCTCTGTAGATGGCTCAATAGTAAGTTTGGGATAGCGAGGTGTACCATCAGTTTCCTTGAAGCGATCGAGTTCGCCAAGACCATCTCTACCATGAATCCCCGCTGCATTAAAGGTCGGTTTTACCAGTGGTTTTTCACAGCCTTTAGCAACGATGGGTAAAGTTTCGGGTTCGACAATACTCATTACGCGCAACACATTATTAGCAGCCCGATCTACGTTAATATTGCCAGCGACAACGGTGACTGCTTTTAAGTCTAGTTGGGGTGAATTCAATGCCATAATCAAAGCCAAAGCATCATCAACACCACCATCTGTATCTACTATCACTGGGACGGGCTGATTTTGAAGGTTTATCATGCTGATTGCTGCTCTCTAGAACTAGCAGTAACGCACCAATTCGAGCGGTGCGTTACACTTCTCCCTCTCGTTGAACCAGAAAATGGTTAACCCAACGCGGACTTTAACTCACTTTTTGCTTGTTCCAACGCTTCTGGTAATTTACTCGCATCCCGTCCGCCTGCTTGGGCTAAGTTCGGTCTTCCACCGCCACCGCCACCGCAGATTTTAGCGATCGCACCGACAAATTTACCAGCTTGCAAACCTTTTTTGTTCGTTTCAGAACTAAAAGCTGCAACTATACTAACTTTCCCTGCTTCAGGAACAGAACCTAGCACCACTGCACCGTTACCGATTTTTTGCAGTAAGCGTTCGGCTGCGGTTTTCAATGATTCTGGATCGACATCTTCTAATTGGGCGACGATAATTTTAGAATCGCCTACAGATTCCGCTGTTTGCAGCAAGCTATCAGATTTTGCGATCGCTAACTGTACCTTTAAGGTTTCTAGTTCCTTTTGGCTATTTCTAAGTTCGCTTTGCAGACTTGTGATTCTGTCTGGTAATTCTTCGGGTTTAACTTTAAAGCGATCGCTCAAATCCTTGACTACTTTATCCCGAAGGTTGAGATAATCGAGTATTGCTGGCCCCGAAACAGCTTCAATGCGCCGCACTCCAGAAGCTACGCCAGCTTCGGAAATAATCTTGAACACGCCAATTTCAGCAGTATTACTGACATGAGTCCCACCGCATAGTTCCATTGATACGCTAGGGAAGTCAATCACGCGCACTTCCTCTCCGTATTTTTCGCCAAACATGGCAACAGCACCCCTAGCTTTAGCCTCTGCTAAAGGTAATACTTCCACCTTTGCAGCATGTGCTTCAGCAATCCAAGTGTTCACCTGTTCTTCAATTTGTTGCACTTCCTCTGCTGTCAATGCGCGGGGACAGTTGAAGTCAAAGCGTAACCTGTCAAAGGATACTAGGGAACCTGCTTGAGATATTCCATCATCAACAATTTTCTTCAACGCCGCTTGCAACAGGTGGGTTGCGGTATGGTTAGCTTGGGCGCGACGCCGACAAGCCGGATCGATTTGGGCGCTGACATTATCGCCTACGCGCAGTGTACCGCGTTCGATGCGTCCGAAGTGAACAAAGAAATCAGATTCTTTCTTCACATCTTCCACCCGAACAACGATCCCATCACCAGAGATATAACCGCGATCGCCGATTTGCCCCCCAGATTCACCATAAAATGGCGTTTTGTCAAGGACAATTTGCACCTGTGTCCCCGCTTCTGCTTCCTCTTGGCAAACACCTTCTACTAATATCGCTTCGACTTTTGCCGTCGCCGCCGATTGGGTATAGCCGATAAATTCGGTGACTTGGATGTGTTCTGCTAGTTTGTCGAGGGAACCTTGTACAGTTAAATCGATGGTTTCATGTGCGCCTCTACCTCCTTGTTGTTGGATTTCCATTGCTTTCTGGAATCCATCAACATCAACTGTCAAGTTGTTTTCCTCAGCAATTTCTTGAGTAAGTTCAAAGGGAAAACCGTGGGTATCGTAAAGAGTAAATGCACTTTCACCGCTAATTTGAGTTTCCCCTCGCTGTTTCACCTCTTGGATGATTTCTTCTAGTAGTTTTTCGCCTCTATCCAGAGTTCTGAGGAAATTCGATTCTTCCCGTTGCAACTCAGCTTTAATTGCTGCTTCCCGTTGGCGTACATTGGGGTAAGCTGATTCAGAAAGAGCGATCGCAGTTTCGGCAACTTGGGTAGTAAATTCTCCAGAAATCCCAATTAATCGCCCATGACGCACCACGCGCCGAATTAACCGCCGCAGCACATAACCCCGTCCCACGTTGGAAGCGCGAATTTCATCGGCGATCATATGGACAACAGAACGAACGTGATCGCCTATGACTTTCAGAGAAACTTTGGTTTTTTCATCGCTGGTGTGGTAATCAATGCCAGCAATTTGCGCTGCTGTTTGGATAATTGGGAAAATCAGGTCAGTTTCGTAGTTATTGGGCACTTTTTGGAGAATTTGCGCTATTCTCTCCAAACCCATGCCGGTGTCGATATTTTTGTTTTGCAGCGGCGTTAAATTCCCGGAAGCATCTCGGTTATATTGCATGAAGACGAGGTTGTAAAACTCGATGAACCGGGAATCGTCTTCTAAATCTATATTTTCGTCACCGCGTTCTGGGTGGAAGTCGTAATAAATTTCTGAACAAGGGCCACAAGGCCCAGTCGGGCCAGATACCCAAAAGTTATCGTCTTCGCCCAAGCGTTTAATTCTTGCTATCGGCACACCGATTTGATCGCGCCAAATTTCAAAGGCTTCATCATCATCTTTAAAAACGCTGACGACGAGATTTTGGGGGGAAATGCCAAAGACTTGTGTAGAAATTTCCCAACCCCAAGCGATCGCTTGTTCTTTAAAATAATCACCAAAGCTGAAGTTACCCAGCATCTCAAAAAACGTCTGATGCCGTTTGGTACGTCCGACATTTTCGATATCGTTGGTGCGGATACACTTTTGCGAAGTCGTAGCCCGTTTAAATTCTGCTGTGCGCTGCCCCAAGAATATCGGCTTAAATGGTAGCATCCCCGCGATCGTCAGCAGCACCGTTGGGTCTTCTGGCACGAGGGAGGCACTTGGGAGAATTTGGTGATTCCGTTGGGCAAAGAAGTCGAGAAATATGTTGCGAATTTCGTTACCGCTTAGGTACTGGGGATTTGAAGACATGGGTGTTTTTAACTTTAGACTTTAATACTTGGGCGTAGCGGCACTAGGTAGGTGTATTTTCATAAATAGCTTTATATATTCTTGCATTTTGTTTCATATTACTGCCAGCGAATTGTGCCAGTCGATGACCTACATACAGCTATTATGATGCTTTTAGGCTACTACTTTAGTATTACTTACTTTAGAAGGATGCGCGTAGGCGTAGTCCGTTGTAGACATCGCATTTTGATGGTTAAAATAAATCCTTAAGAAAAATTTTAAAATACGATATTGAGGTAACAAATAGCACTACAACTGAAAGGATCAAATATTGCTTGTGAGGGATGTGCAGAAACAATTAGTGAATCCATCCACGTTATGGAACCTAAAGCCAAGGTGGATGTCGATGTTAATGCTAAAACTGTCACGATAGAATCAGCCGCTTCTGAGGACTCAATCAAACAGGTAATTGTTGCTGCTGGTTATGCTGTTGAGGGTTATCGATCGGCTTCTAATTTTTCACAGAAGTTAATCTATGGGAAACTTCACTTAAATCGTAAATTTTTTACCTTATAAATTCAATCTGTCATTGTTGGGTATGCTAGTGCTATAAAGGTCTTTACCTTAGTAGTAGTAACTTATACTGTCTATTGGATTCGCATTTCTTGGGTTTAAACCCCTAGTTTTATCCTTAATAAAAGCCGATTCTTTAGTAAATAACATTTCTCACTCAATGAAAAATTTTTGGCTTTTATAACTGAACTAAAAATCTTTATAATTTATTTATTTTTCTACATAGAAAGAAATTTAACTGTCTAATGTTACAGTTATTACAAAGTCTTTATTTTGATAATTAGTTCAGGAAAATAACACTTAAGAGCCTACAGCGAACACTTTATAATATTCAGTGTTTTTACTGTTTTAAAAGTATTCTGTAAAGAAGACATTAGTTGTCATAAGAGGAGGTTTCAGAAACTGTAGTAATAAAGATAAATTATTAAAAGGAGATTAAAGTTGAGAATTTGTTCTAGATTCCACATCAGAAAACTTATATATCAGCAACTAAAAATCACCCAAAAATATCATATTTAGTATTAGGTAACAAGAGCAGCAAGTTTTATTAAGCTAATTTCTTTAAAATTTAAATAGGGCAAAAAATAAAGCAATGGATATTTCTATTCTGGTCTTTGGAAAAAATAACTTTATCGCTACACTTCCAGATCAGATCCGTTACGCGACTGCTTTTAGTATAGAAGTTATAGACAATCTTAATCAGGCAGTGTCGCGGATTCAAATGACGCCCCCCGATATAATACTTGTTCAGGCTAGCCTGGATGGCAGTATGGAACTGTGCAGTTGGCTGAAAGACCAGACAAAGCTATCCTGGATATACTGTATTCTCTTCGAGGATCGTTCCCAGCAGCTTACTGATAGAAAGAAGTATGGTTGGCAAAGGGAATTAGAGATGAGTGCTGCGGCATTAAAGCAAGGAGCCGATGCTTATATTTGGCATCTTACCGAAGAAAAAACAGATGATAGCTTGGCAGAGTTGACAGCCAATCATGGACTAATACTTGCTCAATTAACTGTTGGCTTGCGGAAAGCGCAAAAATACCGAGATTTGATTCGGACAAATGATATGTTATCAGCGATCGCCTTAGCCGATTCGTTGACAGAATTAAATAATCGTCGTGCTTTAGAATGGGACTTACCCAGGCAAATTAAAAGAGCTAGGACTCAAAAGACTTCCCTGAGTTTGATTATTCTGGATGTAGATCATTTCAAGAAAGTTAACGATACTCACGGGCATTTAGCTGGCGATCGCGTTTTGCAGGTGCTATGTCAGCGTCTGCGACACAATCTGCGCTGTCAAGACACAGCATTTCGCTATGGTGGCGAAGAATTTGTGATTCTTCTGGCTAACACTACCGATGAGGAAGCACTAGTCGTAGCCCGTCGTCTCAATCGGATAGTCTGCGAGGAACCATTTTCACTCAGCAATAAACTGACAATTAATATCACCATTAGTCTAGGCACAGCCTGTCTGCAAGCTGAGGATGATGAGCAAGGAGAGAGTCTGTTGCATCGTGCCGATCAATGCTTGCTACAAGCTAAAACTGCTGGACGTAATCGGGTTATTACCTCGAACTATTTATCTCATATCCCACATCTAAAAGCTGTTTCTTCTTAAAAGTGGGCATTGGGAAAGAGGAGGCAGGAGGCAGAAGTTCTTTAATTTTTAATTTTTAATTTTTAATTTTTAATTGATTGCTCCTCCCTTACTCCTAACTCAGCATGACAACCTTCTACCGAAGTGCGTTGTCGCATGGCATTAACTAAAGCCTCGTAGCGAGACCAATTTTCTTCCAGTAGGGTTTTTGCCTGGAGGGTATGAAACCGCAATTTCTGCTGATAAACTGATTCAGGAAAGCCCAAAATTGTCAAGACTCCGATCAGCTTATTTTTATCATCAGCTCCACCCTCAGCATTATCAAAAACTAGGGTTTCAGCAGCAATACCCGCCATCCAAACAGTGCAGTAGCGGTCTAGCATTTGGGCACTAATTTTACCCACTTCTAGTTGAGATGCTAATTCGCCATCATCAAAGCTAACGCCGCCTTGCCCAGGTTGCCCCTGTTTCCAGGCTTCCCAAGCGCTTAGTGTGTAGCCGGTAACGGGAATACCTAACAGGTAAGCAATCAAGAAATGCCCTGCTTCGTGATGGACGATGCGATCGCGGTGTTCGCTTGAAAAACCAGCAATCCAATCTAAAAAGATAGTACCACCCTTGCCTTGCAAGCTAAAACTATCTAACGTAGCTATGCCTAAGATGGTGAAGGTAGCAAGCGCTGGGACTGCGGGCGACAAGTGAATGAATGGCCCCAGTAGGCTGGACATGGTGATGAGAAAGATAGATATTGCAATTAAATTTAGGCTAATCTGGCTCATTGAGAGTTTTTTGAAAATCTGCTTAATCTTTATTCATTATGAGGTGAACGCACAGCTTTTGTATCAAAGTGGTTGTAGCGATCGCCTAATTTTTTCATCTTATACCTAATTAAACTACTGGCTTTATAACGGATGTTTTCTCTATCACTAGAATGATGGCTGTTTTTCCAGTCACAGACATAATGTGACCTTAGTAGGTATAAAACATCAAGTAGAAGATGAATATGGCAGAACAATTCAAAAAGGGCGATCGGGTTGAATGGAACACTTCACAAGGCAAGACAACTGGCAAAATATTAAAGAAACTGACTTCACCTACAGATATTAAAGAACATCATATTGCTGCAAGTGAAGATAACCCTGAGTACTTAGTTGAAAGCGATAAAACAGGAAAACAAGCGGCTCACAAGCCTGATGCTCTGAAAAAAATAGAGGAATGAGAAGGAGCCAGAAGACAGAATTCAGAACTCAGAATACCCCAGTAGTCAAGTCAGGGGTAACACTTACGGAGGAAAGAATTTAATATCACACGCGTTTAAAATCGCTTGCTCTAAACCTCTTTTATACATCCAGTTGCACAGAATCCAGAATGAATTCTGAATTCTTCTTTGATAAGTTTTTTGATGTCTGCTAATGATGCCGTACTCCATCTCGCTACGGCACTCTACAATCTCAAATCCAAAATCGGCGTTGCATATTTGCGGGATGATTTTGTTAGTTTTGTGGGATGGGCATCTTGCCCGTCCCTTGTATTTCAGGGCGCTCGTGTCGCCCACCCTACAAGAATCATCCCTTGATTCAGCAACGCCCCAAAATCTTCTAGGCGATTACTTGGAGATTTTGACGATCGTTAAGGCCGTTTATTTTAGCGATTTAAGATTATTGAAAATCAGTCTGGGGAAAAAGCCACGTTGTTTGATTGTTTGGTAACTTACCGCGAACAGTCAGATCGGCTCCTACTCCACCAGTTAAGATATCTTTACCATCAAGGTTGTCATCACTCCAGTTACCGTTCAGGGTATTGACTCCAGCATTCCCAGTTAAGCAGTCATTTCCGTTACCTCCGATAACGTTGTCAAAGTTCACAACTTGGAAATTTAAAGAACTGAAAACGGGAATATTGCTGACGTTGACTTGTTCTACAGATAAATCAGCAATTAGCTCTGCATTGGTTCTAGAAGCGTCTATTGTATCTATCGCAGTTGCTGAACCAATAAATTTTTCAATACTAATAAGTCGGTCTGTACCACTACTTTTTTGAACTGTATCTACTGGTAATACTATGACACCACCACTGAGGCTGTAATCTACGGAGTCTTGTCCATCCCCGCCATTAATAGTGTCGTTACCAGCACTAGCGCCAATTATGTCATCATTGATTACATCGTTGTCGAGGGTATCGTTAAGAACATCGTTTAGAGAGGTTCCAGTGATAATAGACATGCTGATTTACGAGGTAATTGGTGTTTTAGGTTACATAGTCTGAAAATTAGAGATATACTTACGTATCGCAAGCATTCAGTATTTTCTTCTGCCCATGCGTGTATGGTAAAACACTATTTTTCCGAAAAAGATAAATATATAATGTTTATATAATATTTTTTATGCTAAGGAATAATAATAAAATAATGAAGGTTAATTATTTTTTTTGTGATGATAATAATTTGCTGGTCTTTATTTGGAAATGATAATTCTTTAAGCGTATAGCCGACTGCAAACAAACAGCAACCTGCTAATTTTTAGCTCAATCGATAGTTTTAACATCAGAATTGTCCAATCGATAGCAGATAGCTTTGTCAAATAAAACCCGCTTGAACGATTCATCTAGGCTGATAGTCGTTTCACCACTACCGAGAAACAAGTAGCCATCTGGCCTTAATTGCTGCTTGATCTTTTTTAGCAAAGCTTTCTTGGTAACGACATCAAAGTAAATTAAAACATTCCGTAAAAAGATAACATCGAATTGCGGCAGAGATGACCAAGATTGCAAAAGATTTAACTCACGAAAATCAACCATCTGGCGGATTTGTTCTTTTATTTGCCAGTCAGTATCTAGCTTTTGAAAGTAGCGATCGCGAATATTTTTAGGGAGTCCACGATTCATTTCAAGTTGGTTATAATGCCCTTCGCGGGCCCGCGCTAAAACCTTAGTAGAAAAATCAGTCGCAATTAATTTTACAGGCCAATTGGGAAGCGTAGGAAAATGTTCATGAATTAGTATGGCGATGCTATAAGGTTCTTGTCCATTAGAGCAGGCAGCACACCAAATGTTGAGCGATCGCTCAATCGATCGTTGTTTAATTAACTCTGGTAATATGTATTTTTTCAGTGCTTCAAAAGGGTGGCTATCACGGAAGAATGAGGTTTCGTTAGTGACTAGCGCCTCGATTGTCTGGGCGTGAAGACTATTAAACGGCTGAGTTCGCAAGTAAGTAATCAAATCAGCGATAGAAGCAAATCCTGCCGATTCGACAATTGGCTGCAAATGTAACTCTGCTAAATAAGTTTTATCACCAAACAACACAACGGCTGAATGATGATGAACTAATTGACGAAGATACTCAAAATCAGTGGTGCTTACACCCATAATCTGTTTAATTACAGGTTTGAAGGAGGAACTTGATTGAAACTAATTCTGTGCATAATTTCATTTGCGATCTCATTAAGTGGAAGAATTTGATTGGCTAGCCCAGCATTAACAACAAAACTAGGCATTCCCCACACGACGCTAGTAGCTTTATCTTGTGCAAGTACCTGTCCACCAGCCTCGCGTATGCACTGACAGCCATGTAAGCCATCTTGCCCCATACCCGTGAGAATAACAGCGATCGCTCCAGCCCCATAAACCTGTGCAACCGATCGCAATAGCACATCGACTGAAGGACGACAAGAATTTTCAGGAGATGCTTGATGGGTGGCAAGTCTAACCCCAGTTTTGTCGCGTTGCACGATTAGATGAAAATCTCCTGGGGCAATCCAGGCATGTCCTGGTTTTAGTATCTGTCCAGAAACCGCTTCATCCACTGGAATTTGACACTTGGAGGCTAATTGTTCAGCAAGTAGTTTCGTAAACATTGGCGGCATATGTTGCACAATCAAAATCGGTACTGATAAATCTGCTGGAAACTGCTTAAGCACTACAGCCAGAGCATTTGGACCGCCGGTAGAAACCCCAATTGCCACAACTTCCACCTGCTGTATATCCCTACAAACGGGAAAAACAACTGGATGGGTAATTGTGCTGGGTGTGAAAAGTCCACCAAATACTTTAATTTTAGGAATTAAATCATCCCGAATATGTTGGGTTGTTGCCTCTACACTTCCTAAGTTACTAGGTTTTGTGGCATAGTCTGAAGCACCTAAAGAAAGAGCTTCCAGCGTTGCGATCGCTCCACTGCGTGTGAAGCTACTATACATAATGACTGGTAAGCGTGGATACTTTTGTCGGATAGCGGCTAGGGTTTGCAAACCATCCATCTCCGGCATCTCGATATCCAGGATGATGACATCGGGATTAACATGGGAAATTTTGGCAAGGGCAATGCGACCGTTAGCCGCGACTCCTACCACCTCCAATTCTGGATCGCTAGACAAAATTTTACTTAATCGACTCCGTACTAGTACGGAGTCATCAACAATGAGTACCCGGATTTTGGGCATTAGGTATTAGGGATTGGGGGCAGGGGGACAAGGGGACAAGGGGAGTTTTTATGCTTGTTTACGAGTATCAAAGACTGATTAATGGAGTTCATATCATGTTCGCTTGATTACTTATTAAAACCGAAGAACCCCACCCCGCCAAAGCTATGCTTTGTCTCCCCTCCCGAAGAGCGGGGAGGGGTTGGGGGTAGGGTGCAATAATTGTGGGAATCATAATTATTTATCCGGACATGATATCAAAGACTTATTAATGGAGTGCAAAGACTCATTAATGGAGTGCAAAGGCTCATTAATGGAGTATCAAAGGCTCATTGTTGCATTCTAAAATATATCTCCTATCTTCCCCTGCCACTTCTTCGGGACTATTGGTGTCAACAAAAGCCTAGAAATAACTTAACTGTTGGCTGACTCACCCGCCTGGAACTAAAGTTCAAGGCTAACAGCTAAAGTCTACTGAAGTAGACTAAAGATTTTTAGGTATATTTAGTCATCTTCAGATGACTTTTGCTATTAGCAAGGAACTTCAGTTCCTTGCAGGACATGACTTTTACGTTAAGTTGACACCTGTGCTTCGGCACTACCTCCTCTTAATACTTAAACTGGGTAACGACTTTCTGCAAATCTACTGCCATTCGGGATAGTTCTGTGGCTGCCTCTAAGGTATTACTAGTTCCAGTAGTCGTACTTTGAGTGTTGAGTGCCACAATTCCAATACTTTTGGCAATATCTGATGTTCCTTTGGCTGCCTCAGCCATATTTCGACCAATTTCATTTGTAGTTGCTGTTTGTTCCTCAATAGCACTGGCGATCGTGCTTTGGAAGTCGTTGATTTGATTGATAATACTCGTAATCTGAGTGATGGCTTGAACGGCGCTTTTTGTATCTGTCTGAATTGCTTCAATTCGCAAGCTTATATCTTCAGTCGCACTTGCCGTTTGTTTGGCTAATTCTTTCACCTCATTTGCGACTACGGCAAATCCTCTACCTGCATCCCCGGCTCTAGCCGCCTCAATCGTAGCATTGAGCGCTAGTAGGTTTGTTTGCCCTGCGATCGAGGTAATGACTTTAATAACTTTGCCAATTTCGATGCTGCTTTGACCGAGTTTGTTAATTGTCTCGTTCGTGCGGTCAGCTGTTTTAACTGCCTCAGTCGTCACCTTTGCTCCTTGGGTAACGGTTTTAGCAATTTCTCGAATGCTAGCATTCATCTCTTCCACGGCAGTCACAACTGTATTGGTATTCTGACTTACCTGTTCAGCAGAGGCAGAAGCAGAAGTGGCTTGTTCGGCTGTTTGTTCGGCGTTCTCACTCATTTCTTTGCTGACTGCGGTTAGTTCTTCTGCGGAAGATGCAACTGCTGTTGCCACCTCTGTCATCTGTCTGATTGAAGACTTTAGGCTGCTAATCATCTGATTTGCATTATCCGTGAGCTGCTTAAACTCTCCTGCATTGCTTGCCTCGATTTGCTTGGACAAATTTCCTTGAGCGACGGCAAGGCTAACCTCATTAATACCTTTTATCTGCTGTTTTAAATTCGTAGACATCTGATTCAAGTTGTCGAGCGATTCTTTCCAATTCCCACCGGCTCCTTTGACAACGGCTTGAGAACCAAGTTTTCCTTGGACACCAATCTCGGATGCCAAGCGATTAACTTCGTTAGCAAAGTTTTGATTTAAACTCACCAAATCATTAAAAACTGAGGTGATTTCACCCAGTTCGTTATTTTCATCAGCTAAACGGACGGTAAAATCACCGTTTTTTGCAGCCTTAAGTGCTATTAGTAACGCTTGCAATTGCACTTTTATCGCACTGTCATCGGTCGGTTGCGAAACTGCACTATCCACCGAGGGAGATTTAGAGTTGGCTGTTTTCCCAGCCCGATTTGTAGTCATTGCAAAGCGCTCCTAAATTATTCGATAATCGGATTTGTTAAATTAACATCTAGAATTTTCTCGGCATCTAGAACTAACAGAAATCCCTCTGGGAGCGGGTAAGCTCCTGCTAGCATCTGACGAATTCTACCTTTTAACGTTGCGGGTGGGGGTTGAAAGGTGTTTTGTTCAAACTCTAAAACATCTCCCACATAATCGACCTTTAGACTGACTACTTCATGCTCAGAACACACAATGAGATTAAATCCCTGCGGTTCATCTACAAGTTTTGTAGTTGATTGTGTCTGCGGTTCGCTCATCTCTAATCGATGCTGCAAATCGATGACAGTAATAATTTGTCCGCGTAAATTAATCAACCCATAGATATCTGGTGGTGCTAAAGGTACAGGAGTCGTTGCTTGTGGACGAATCACTTCTTGAACGTGTTGCACGTCAATACCAAAGTAAGCTCCTTTGAGGAAAAATGTGCAAATTTGTTGTTCAGCCATGAGTCGCTAATTGCAGCAAATGAGGGTTAGCAATCCGAATTACAGTCTCAATGTCAAGAATTTCTGTGATTTGTCCTTGAATTACAGCACAGAAAAGCACACCAGGTCTACTAGGAATACCTTTAATGGTTAGTGGTTCTTCCACAATATCAAGAATGCGATCGACCACTAGCCCAACGCTGAGTTCTGAGTATTGAGAGACAATAATTATCTGGAGCGTTTCGGCAACTGTTGCCAAAGCCTCATCATTAAAGCGATCGCCAACACCAAATATCTTATGCAGATGAATCAGTGGCAAAATTTGCCCGTAAGACTGGAAGACATCCCGATTAGCCACTTTTTCGACAGCAGAAGCAGGAATCTCTTCGAGCCGAAACGCGATCGCCAGTGGAATGCCCATGCGTGCGCCTTGGGGGCCCTCAAACAGCAAAATTGTTTGGCGATCGCCTGCTTGCTCTTGGCTATTTACAGCATTTTCGCTCAAAAACTGCTTTTGTTTGGCGATTATACCAGTTTGCTTTGCCAGACCGACAACATCAATAATTAATGCCACTGTGCCATTCCCTAAAACGGTGGCTCCTGCAAATAGGGATAGCGCCTTTAACTGTTTTCCCAAAGGTTTAACTACAATGTCTCGGATGTCTTCGATTGTGTCCACAACCAATCCAAAGTGATAATTATCAACTTGCACAATTACCAGACTGAGTGTTTCTAAGTTGCTGACACAATCCTGTTGCAATACTTCGTTGAGATAAATCAAGGGCACAAGATTACCCCGCAAGCGATACACAGGCACATCGTATAACATCTCAATACTATTGAGTGCTTCTAGGCGTACTAGCTCTTGTAAACTCGCTTGGGGAATGGCATAGCAATTGCCCCCACTGCTGATAATCAGTGCTGGAATAATTGCCAATGTCAACGGAATCTTGATTTTGAAGGTCGTTCCTTGCCCCTGTTGGCTGTAAATTTCAACCGTTCCGTTAATCTTCTCAATATTACTCTTAACAATATCCATCCCAACCCCGCGCCCGGAAAGGTGAGTTACCTGTTCCGCAGTCGAGAAGCCGGATAAAAAAATTAAGTTCATCGCTTCTGACTCGCTCATGGTTGCAGCTTGCACAGCGTTGACTAAACCAAGTTGCTGCGCTCGCCCTTTGAGCCGTTCTAAATTCAGACCGCTACCATCATCGCCAATTTCAATATTTACTTTGCCGCTTTCGTGAAAGGCTCTGAGAAATAGCCGTCCTACGCTTGGCTTTCCACAAGCAACCCGCTCGGCTGGTAATTCAATCCCATGATCGATGCAGTTGCGTAACAAGTGCGTCAAGGGGTCTTTAATTGTTTCAATAATACTTTTGTCTAGTTCAGTCTCTGCCCCCTCCATCTCCACCTCAACTTCTTTACCAGAAGCGATCGCTAAATCGCGGGTGACGCGAGGGAACTTTTGCCAGATGGAACTAATTGGTTGCAGCCGAGTTTTCATCACCCCTTCCTGCAACTCGGCTGTAAGTAAACTCAGGTGCTGGCAGGTAGCAGCAAAATTATTATCCTTAAATTTTGTACTAAATCCGATTACCTGGTTACGGGCTAAAACCAGTTCGCCCACTAGGTTCATCATCCGATCTAGCAGATTAACATTAACTCGGATATAAGCAGATTCTGATGTTGTCGTTGATATTTCTGTGAATTCCTGATTGAGAGCTTCAACAGACTCACTAGCTGCTGTATCTTTTTGTGGCGTTTGTGTATTAACAGGCGATTGAGAGGGTTTTGGAGTCTGTTTAGTTTCTGACAATCGGGTTAGATCCACGATCAATGCTGAATAATCGCGATCGCCATCATCCTTTGTAGCTTGAATTTGAGCCAGGATTTGCCGAATGCTGTCAACTGTTTGTAGTAAAGTACTAATAATCTCAGGGGTGATTGCTAGCTGGCGATCGCGCAAACACGAGAGCAAATTCTCCCCAGCATGAGCAACTGATTCCAAATTAGGAAACGGTAAAAAGCCGCAATTTCCTTTAAGCGTGTGCAGTGAGCGATAAATGCGAACTAATGCTTCTCCATTACCAGATGCTTTCTCTAGCTCAATAATATCGCCTTCAATTTGATTCAAGTTCTCATAGCTTTCAACGAGAAATGCTTCTATATCATCGTCAATTTCATTTAACTCCATTTGTTAACAAAGTAAAGTTTTATTTTATCATATATCTTATTTTAAGACTAATTTAATATTAAAGTTCAGCAATCTCTATCGAAAGAGAGATGTTTGTCTTTTCTCAGGCTGAAGACATAAGATTTGCCTTGATGATATAGTTAAGAGAGGCAATATTCTCGTTGCCATTCAACTCAAAGTTTCAACAATAGTCGTCGTTAAGACGGACAGTGTTACAAGTGCAAATAATGCGATCCTCATTTTATCGAATCCTAACAACCTTGGTGCTACTCAAACGATATCAAGCAGCTATACCTCAAAATCTATCTTAATGGGATGAGCCTGCGATAAATCGAGCAAGTAACCGATATCCACCACACAATAGTTTTGCATTGGCAACGGATAGCAAAGCTGGAATAAGATCGGATTTAAAATACTTAACAAATTTTTAAAATTTTCGATTATTAAAAATTTTAGCTCCAGAACATAACGTTATAGTTTCAGCGAGTTTGATAATTTTTCCGAAGCTATCATTATTGGCAATTGTAAAATTATATTGATTTATTATTTAATTCATCCCTTTTAATTAATAATGTAGGCTAATTAGCTTAAATCAAGAATTATTAAGCTAAAGCACAAAAGGAGAAAGCTGATGGCAATGGTTTTAATTATCGATGATGCAGCTTTTTCTCGCAGAATGATCCGTAAGTTTCTGCAAGTCGATGGCTATGAAATTATCGAAGCAACTAATGGGCGTGAGGGATTAGAAATGGTTTATAACCATAAGCCAAATTGTGTATTAGCGGATCTTCTCATGCCAGATATGAATGGGTTTGAATTTCTCAAAGCTATGCAAGATAAAGAATTAAAAATCCCAACCATTATCATTTCTGCCGATATCCAAGATGGGGCACGCAATCAGAGTTATAGCTTGGGCGCAGTCAACTTTATTAATAAACCGCCAAAAGAAAGTGAATTGCGAAAGGCAGTCCAGGAAGTTCTTAATACTAAGGAATAAGTTTTCATGAATGTGACAGCAGAAGAACTGGATGCCCTACAAGAGTTAATTAATATTGGAGTCGGCCGAGCAGCAAGTCTACTTAATGAAATGGTAGACTCTCACATTCGTCTGAAAATTCCGGTTGTTAAAGTGTTAACTGCTGCCGATGCCTATAAAGAATTAACAACACGATTTCACGATCAGACTTTGGCATCTGTAAAACTACGCTTTACAGGCTCTTTCTATGGCACTGCGAGCTTAATTTTTCCAACTGAGAGCGCATCGACATTGGTTGCAGTGCTTACAGGTGAAGATCCAGGGTCAGTTGACCTAGATGCAGTTAAAATTGGCACCCTGAGCGAAATTGGTAATATTGTTATAAATGGGGTGATGGGTTCGCTCAGTAATGTGCTAAAGCGGCATGTAAACTACACATTGCCCGTTTATTTAGAAGATACGCTGGAAAATTTATTGTTATCTGCATACGAGAGCGATTCAAAAATCTTACTGGCACAAGCCAGTTTCACAATTGAACGCTTAGAAATTATTGGTGATATTATTTTAATATTTCTGGTGGGCACTTTTGATGCGTTGATCGCTGCAATGAATGAGGAAATGGGAATAATCCAATAATATAATATAGCAAAAATAGTTGAAAAAAGTCTTAAAAAACTTTGATAATCCAATGAATATAATTGAACAAGCTCAGGAAAAATTTAGCCTTTTAGATAAAATTCCTTTAGGAGCTTTTGTTCTACAGTCAGATTATATTGTTATCTTTTGGAACTGCTGCTTAGAGGAATGGACAAAAATTCCGAGAAGTCAGATTTTGGGAAATTCTATTCATGAATATTTTCCTCATTTGAATCAACTTCGTTACGCTAGCCGTTTGTACCAAATTTTTCAAGGTGGCCCTCCAACAATTTTTTCTTCTCAACTGCATAAATATATTATTCCAGTACCTATATCCAAAGATAAATACCGCATTCAACACACAACTGTTACTGCTGTGTCTGCATTGGATGGAAATAAATTTTATGCTCTCTTTTCAATTGAAGATTTAACAGATTTAACGTTCCGAGTTCAGGAATATAAAAACCTCCGCGATCAGGCTCTAGCAATAGCAGAACAACGGCAACAGGCGAAAGAAGTTGCTGAGACAGCAAACCGCATCAAAGATGAATTTTTAGCAATTGTCTCTCATGAACTTCGTTCCCCTCTTAATCCAATTTTGGGCTGGGCAAAGCTACTGAAAAATCGCTCATTAAACGAAGCTACTACTGTGCGTGCCCTTGAAACCATCGAACGAAATGCTGAATTACAAGCTCAGTTGATTGAAGATTTGTTGGATATCTCTCGCATTCTCCAGGGCAAATTAGCACTTAATTTAGAAATTGTTAATCTTATTTTTACTATTGAAGCTGCCTTAGAGACAGTGCAATTGGCAGCAGAAGCAAAGTCTATTAAAATTAATCTTCATTTGGATAGAGAAATTGGACAGGTGAAGGGTGATAGTAGCCGTATTCAACAAATTATTTGGAATCTGGTCTCTAATGCCGTAAAATTCACACCATCCGGTGGACAGGTTGAAGTCTACTTAGAACAGATTAATTCTGAGGTACAACTGAGAGTTAGTGACACGGGTAAAGGTATTAGTCCTGAATTTCTGCCATACGTATTTGAGTATTTCCGTCAGGCAGATAGTCGTACAACCCGAAGTTTTGGTGGGCTAGGGCTTGGTTTGGCAATTGTGCGCCAACTTGTCGAGTTACATGGCGGTACAGTTTCGGCAGAGAGTTTAGGAGAAGGGCAAGGTGCGACATTTACAGTTTGTCTACCCGTGTTTCAACATCTGGAATCAGGAAGGGAAAATCACAATGTATCAGAAGATTCCTATCCATCCTGTATGCTTTATGCTCCACTAGAAGGAATACGTTTGTTAGTTGTAGATGATAATGCTGATACCCGTGAGTTTCTGGCATTTCTATTAGAACAGCAGGGAGCAATCGTGACGATCGCAGCATCTGCTAGTGAAGCTTTGACTGCAATTATGGAGTCAAAGCCAGATTTGCTGTTAAGCGATTTAGGTATGCCAGATGTTGACGGTTACACTTTGATCCGAAACTTACGAGCAATGCCCGCCGATTTAGGTGGACAAATTCCGGCGATCGCTCTAAGTGCTTACGCCGCAGAAACCACACAAAAACAGGTCTTTACAGCCGGCTTTCAACTCCATATCGCTAAACCAGCCGATCCTGCCAAATTAGTAGCTGCGATCGCATCTCTTGTTAAGAACTGACTTTTTAAAAGTCATCAAGTTTGACGCACGCAGACTATTAGAAAATCAAGCGCGAAAAGAAAATTATTCTTGCAAACGAGCAATTACACAGTGCAGAACTTTAATTTCATTAACAATTCGATCCAGTTCTGTAGAGAGCGGAGTTTGTTCTCGAACGGCTTGTAATGTGGGAGTTAAAGTGTTGAAATTGGTAGCAATCTCTGATAACCGAGCAGTATGTAACTGTTCGATTTGGACGTGAATTGCTTCGAGATAGCTATCCAGCGCTGGTAATGGTTGAGGTGGCTGTCCCTGTCCAAGAGCATCTGCTAAATTTTCTAAAACTTGGACAATGGTATCAGCAAGTCGCTTGAGTTCAGGAAATTGGTACTCCCCGCTAAATTCCCGCAGATGTTCTGCCAAAGTTGTTACCGAACTGAAAAAGCCACGAATGTATATCATCAGCGTCATTACAGGTTCGATTTCTCCCTGAATGTGACGAGGTTCGCTGAATAATCGTTGAGCTGCGGCGTTGGCGTTGGCGTTCTCTAGTGCTGCTTGGTGGCGTAGCAGGTTGATAGAATCAGCGATCGCATTATGTTCTGGATGGAGATAGTTAGCTATTACTTGCTGAAAGTAAGCAAGATTAGCTCGAATTGTCTTTTCCAGTTGTGCAGGAAGTTGCTGTCGTTCCCAACGAGGGAAAAGCAAATAGCTACCAAGCAGTGCTAAGATACCCCCAGCAAAGCTATCGAAGATCCGCAATACTCCAACCTCCCAGCCACCTGCACTAATCATGTTGAGTAGCAAGATGATGGCGGGAGTCAGCAGGATGATAAATATGCTGTAGCTTAACGATCGCACCGACATCGCCACAAACACTAGCAGCAGGAAACAAACTGCGATCGCTAATTGATTCTTAACTAGTAAAACCAGAGCAATACCGATAATTCCACCCAAAATAGTGCCAACGACTCTTTGCACTGTTGTCTGTGACGTTCCACCAAAGTTAGGTTTAAGTGCAACTAAAGCTGTGAGGGTGATCCAGTAGCCTCTAGGTAGTTGGAATAGCGAGGCAATTAATTCAGCAAAAGTTACGATCAGTGCGAGGCGCAACGCATGACGAAAGAGGACTGAATCAAAAGTGAAATTATTTCGCAGCGTATCAATAATTGTAGAACGCTCTGGTTGGGCTGGCGGAGAAATATCTCGCTGGGCAATGCTGTTACGCAGTTTTCCTTGGCTTAAATCTGTAGCAATCTCTGCATCAGTATGAATTTGCTCTACTAGCTTTGTCAGACTGGCTGTAATTTTCCCAAGGTTGAGGAGATCGGAATAATCATCTGTCTGAGCATTGATGGTTTGATTGAGAACTTGCGAACGCAGAACTTGTCTTTGGTGTTCTAGTGCTTCAAGACTCCGATCCAGATCCCCTAAGTGAGGTGAGTTTTTTCCTTTGGCGATCGCTTGTGATAACATTTGCAGAGCAATTGCTGACTGTTCTATCACTTGCTGAATTTCTGGCTGTAACCGAGAAAATAGTTGATGTTCGGATGCGATCGCTAATAGTTCGCTCAGTGCTACAACAGAATTGACAATTTGATTTATATCCTCAATTAATACGAGTAACTGATTTCCCCGCAGGGTAGCTCCTCTTTGCCTAGTCCAGATAGTTGTCCAGACGCTACGGGCAGATGTTAAGTTTTGAATGACCGTATCCTGAGCTTGCAAAAATCGCTGTTCCCACTCCTGACGATCCTTTGGATTTAATGCTCTCTGGCTTGCCAAATCCACAAAATTGCTCAATGAGAGATAACAGTTAGCGACTGTCTGTATTGCAGGTACATCAGGACGCACCGCCCACAGTCCCAATGACAAGATAGTTGTCCATGTTCCACCAGCTAGACATAGCCCACAGTGTTGAATAAGAGTAGACAAATTAGAAAATGCAGCGAATTTAGCCAGCGCAATCACAAACATAATCGAAGTAATCAAGCTGACAGATGAAGCCACGTTGCCATAGAGATTTGCTAAACCTGCTATAAATATTACCAAGAACGTGGTCGGGACAGCTAACCAGAGATGATCGCTAACCAGACTTGCGATTAGGAACATTACAGTTACCCCAATCGTAGCTGCGGTCATAGCGATCGCTCGCTGACGGTAGGCTCCGTCAACATTTACCATACCAACGAACCAAGCGGCCATAGTGGCGATCGCACTTTCAGCAGTATGACCTGTAATGATTCCAATTCCAATGGGGACACCCAGGACAAAAAGGCTACGCAATCCAGAGGCAATGGCGGGCTTACCTGGCTGGAGTTGAAACTGCTGCAACAACCAACTAAGAGGACGTTTATCTGTAAATGACATTATTAGACTGGCGACTATAACAAAGCGCGATCGCTTCTTAAAGCATTTTAGCCAGATATAACTGCATGGCGGATGTCTGTAATATGTCTTTTGAGGTCATTGAGTTGTTTAATTTTTACTATCGCTGGTGCATTTACTGAGAATGACTTCCAGCCCATTCTGTACCTGCTCAAGTTCTTGGCGCTTTTCGTAAATCCACATCTTTTCAGCCTCACGTTGTTCCAGAGTTTCGTTGTGAGCCTTTTCCTGCTGTTCGAGGAGATTTTCGTAAAGTGCGATCGCTTCTGTAATGACTCGACTGGATGATTCAACTCGGTCTTTAAAGACTGTGCCAACAATTTCATCTAACTTTTTCGATAATTTATCCCTTGATTCTTTATCATCAAAATTTTTAAATCCTAGTTCACAAACTTTCCCTTTTATTTGGTCTTTTAGTCCATCAAACATCAATAAGATTGCGTATATTAAAATAGCATGTGGGTGGTATTAGTCTTAAAGCTAAATAATGCGTATTTGTAGCCTTGAAATCAAAAATTTTCGTGCGATTACTGGTCTTAAGCTTACAGACTTGAGCGAGGTTGTTGTTATTGCTGGCCCAAACGGCTGTGGGAAGTCATGCGTTTTGGATGCAATCCGACTGTTAAAGTCAGTTTATGGAGGTTATCAGCAGAATGAGTTGCAGCAGTGGTTCAATGAATTCCAAATTAATCGCAATAGAAAAGAGGATATCTTATCTCTATTTCAAGATAAGAATCAGCCCCTAGAAGTAGTTGTAGAGATTGTGCTATCTCCTGAAGAAAAAAACTACCTTTTAAATGAGGCAAATAAACTGTTACAAGATAATGCAAATAATATCCTACAAAATAAAATTTGGCAGGAAGCCTCACTTCAACATTGGCAGGGTGGATTCACCAATGTAGAATCTCTGGCAATGGAACAACGCATATACACGCCTATTGTAGAACAGCGTATCAGAGAGACAATTCCATCTCTGATTAAAGATTTAAATCAGACTTCTCACCTTGGCCGTATCATAATACAGCCTGATGGTGCTATGTCTATAGTACCATCACAAATTCTTGAGCTTGTATTTGGTAATTATAAGCCCCAGCACATCGGCATCATTGATTATCATGGAGCCGGTCGAAATTACGCCCGTGAAAAAATTAACGCAATTAACCTCAATCTTGAGTCTAATGAACAGCAATTGCGGCAACATACACTCTACAACTACACAAACAAATATTTAAACTTGAAGGCAGAAATGGCTTCAGGCTATATACGTCAACTTCTTGCGAAAGAGATTAGCACAACAGGTGGCGAAATTGGCACGCTAACTACTACATTAAAAGAACTGTTTACAACTTTTTTCCCTGGTAAAGAATTTCTAGGAGCGCAACCGCAGGCTGATGGACAGCTTTTATTTCCTGTACGAACGACCTCTGGTGCCATACATGATATCAATGAGCTAAGTTCTGGTGAGAAGGAAGTTCTCTACGGCTATCTGCGTTTACGGAATACGGCTCCTCGGAATTCTGTACTTCTAATGGACGAACCTGAACTTCACCTAAATCCACGCCTGATAAGTGGTCTAGCATCTTTCTATCACAAGCATCTGGGAAAGCCATTAGGAAATCAGTTATGGTTAGTTACGCATTCTGACACTCTTATTAGAGAAGCAGTTGAGCGTGATGACTTCCGAGTATTTCATATCCAGCCGCCTAGCAATTTGGAGAGTAAAAATCAGGCTACGGTGGTTAAAGCAGATGAAGATGTTGAGCGAATAATTATTGACCTTGTTGGAGACCTTGCAGCTTACCGCCCAGGTGCCAAAATTGTAATTTTTGAAGGTGGAGGGAATACTGAGTTTGACCGTTGGATGGTTAGTCAGCTCTTCCCAAAATTTTCAGATGCAGTTAACTTTATATCAGGTGGTAACAAAAGGCGAGTTGCAGACCTTTACGAAGTACTAGAGAATGCGCGGCGTTATATCCCTGCAAAGTTTTACGCCGTAACTGACCGCGACACAGATGAGTCAGATGTGGTAGAAAATTCCAATCGTATGAGTTGGGATGTTTACCATATTGAGAACTATCTCCTCGAACCACATTTCATTTTCCAAGTTCTCCGGGATATAAATGCCTTATGTAAAGAAGTCGCGACGGAAGAAAATATTGAGAAACAGCTTACGGAGTTTGCTTCTGAGATAATTACTAATGTGGTTACACATCGGTTGCGTAAGTACGCAGATCGCAAACTTAAAAGCAAGCTTGATCTTGGTTTTGGTCGAAGTATTCAATCTGTAGGATCTGAACTTGCAAAAGCAGTTGCTCGATGCCATGAGCGCATTGAAAAACTGGCTTCAAATGAGCTTTCTGAAAAACATCTCACTGACCTTGAAAGAGAATATCGCTTAGAAGCAACTACATCTCTTGAAAATGGCACTTGGCGTAGAATTTTTCCTGGGCGCGACATTATGCAGCGCTTTGTAGGAAGATTTGGGCAAGGTATTCCTTATGAAAGGTTTCGAGATTTAATCTTAGCTCGTATGCGTGATAAGAATTTTCAGCCAGCAGGCATGAAGCAAATTGTTGAGCGGATAATTGCCGATCATTAACAATGAAGACGCTTTCTAACTTAAAACTGACTGTTTACATTCCTTTGGGTATAAAATTACTCAAAAACTACTGTTCTATTTCCATAGACTAATACACGATTTTGTAAGTGCGATCGCACCGCTCTTGCTAATACAACTCTCTCCAAATCTTTGCCTTTTCTCACCAAATCATCAACTTCATCACGGTGACTAACTCGCACCACATCCTGTTCAATTATTGGGCCTGCATCTAAATCAGCAGTGGCATAATGAGCAGTTGCACCAATAATTTTCACACCACGTTCAAAAGCTCGGTGATAAGGGTTTGCTCCGATAAAAGCTGGTAAAAATGAATGATGTATATTAATAATTTGCGGAAATTGATTAATAAAATCTGCACTAACAATCTGCATATATTTCGCCAATACAACTAAATCTATTTTGTACTTGCGTAATAATTCTAATTGTTGGGTTTCTTGTTCTGATTTATTATCTTTATTTATGGGAATGTGCTGGAAGTCAATATTAAATTGCTCTACAACTCCCTTTAAATTAGAATGGTTACTAATAATTAAAGGAATTTCAGCAATAAATTCTTTAGCACGTTGTCGCCAAATTAAATCAAATAGACAATGGTCTTGGCGACTTACCCAAATAGCAATGCGTGGTACTGTATCAGAAAAACGTAATTCCCACTTAGCGCCTAAAGGTTGTGCGATCGCATTAAATGCAGGGGCAATAAATTCTCGCGGCAAATTGAACCCATCTAATTGCCATTCAATGCGCGTAAGGAATAACCCAGCAGCAAAATCTGTATGTTGATCTGCATGGATAATATTACCACCATTAGAATAGATGAAATTGGCAAACTTCGCCACCAATCCTCTTCGATCGGGGCAGGAAATCAGCAATGTTGCTGTCGGATTTGTCATAATAATATCGCCAGATTTTTTAATTAATTATTTGCTGTTTGCCGGAGTTGGGTTAGGAATCGTGAGCGGAGGAAGTTTTTGACTATTATCTACAGGTTGTTTCCACTCTGATAATTCCCGATTCACGGCATTTGCAAAATCTGTAGATACCAACAGCACGTTTATATTTCCATCGGGTTTAGCAGCAGGGTCAGCTTGAGCATATAAAAAACGACCGTTAAAGTTAGATTTACCCAAAAGCAACTGATGGCTTTGTCGGTTTTTCAAGGTGATATTGATAGTTGCTAGGGGTCGATCTAGGGCAAATTCTTTAAGGTCTTTTGCTGGAGTTGGTAAAGTGCGATCGCTATTACCTTTGACCAACAAATCCATTAAATAAGAAACAATGGCATCATTTGCTGGGCCAGATACCGGAGATTTGATTAACCACTTGGGGTTACTAGATCCAGGACTACGTTCCAGATTCAGGGTGAGTTTTTTTGTCGTGACTGTTAAAGACTGCACATCATCTTCTGCAAAAGAGAAAATTTGCTGCTTTTGCTTCTTGGTTTCTTCTCGCACAGTCGCACCCCGAATTTCATGGAAATAAACAAAACCACCTAAACCAAGCGTTAGCAGTATCAAAATTAAAGTTGTTCGCGGCAATTTCATTTTTTAATCATTTGTCATTTGTCATTGGTAAAGAGTTAATATTTATAACTCCGAACTCTTGTACAGACGCGATTAATCGCGTCTCTTCTTACCGTCGTTTCCACCAGATAATAACTGCCGCCACAAACCCAATTAAGGGTAAAACCAACAGAGATGACAATATTAAAAGATTGCTTTGTGTAGTTGTCAGGGTTATCCGACGGTTTTTCGGTTCTTTGGGGCGAATAGAAAGGGGTTGTTGATCCTGTTGACTCAGCCAAGTAACTGAGTTGAGGAATACATCTCCATTTAATTGCTGTTGAAACAAGCCATCGGTGGCGAACTCGGAATTTCCTAAAACCACTAACCGGGACTCAGTGGGTGTTTGAGATGAGGAAGCGGGGGGAGAGGGAGCAGGGGAGGCAGGGGAGGCAGGGGAGGCAGGGGAGGCAGGGGAAGCAGAGGGAGTAGGGGAAGCCTTGCTTTGAGTGGTTGGTGATGGTAGGGGTAAGGCTTGCGGAGTTTTGGGGGAAGGGGAAGGAGTAGGGCTAGTCTTGCCTTGGGTAATTGGTGATGGTAGGGGTGAAGCTTGGGGAGTGGAAGCAGATTTAGGTGTTTGCTTTCTTGTTAAGGCAACGCCCAAGGTTAGAGGCCCTTTCAGGTCTTTATCTGCATTAAATTCCAATTTTTCGCTTTGGAGGTCGCTTTCTGCCCAACTGCTGGGGTAGGGTTTGGTTCGTAGCAGTGGAGTAGCCTGAACACCAGGCACAGAGGTGATTTCCAGTGGTCGGGCAATCGGATAAAAAGAATTACCGTTATCGAAATCTTTGGTAATCGGATGCTGTCCGTATTCTGTGACTAAGGGCGCAGCAGGGCCAAGTCCCACGACGCTTTCGCCAGAGACATCGACTGCTAAACGATTATCTAGACGAACGCCCCACTCTTGCAGCAAGCTGTTAAGTTTGGGATCGGTATTAGGATCGATCATCAGCAGTAAGTTACCGCCGCGATTAAGATACTCTTGTAAAGCTTTGACTTCGCCTTCAAACAGCCCTCGCTTGGGGCCAGCTACTATCACTACAGCCGCATCTTGAGGAACTTTAGAAGTTTCTCCTAAATTCAGAGGTGATGTTGTAAAGTTTTTATTGCCTAATGCCTGAACTGCTTGTGATATTGCATCTTTCGCAGGCGAAAGTTGGCGTTCGCCATGACCTTGGAGTAAGTAAACTTTGGCTGTGGTTGAATTTATTAGTTGTTGCAGGCGACTAGTTAATCTGATTTCAGATAATCGCTCATTTTCATTTATCGTCTGGACTAATTGCCGTTTATCGCCAGATTCTAAATAAACTTCCCCGTAACCTTTGACACTAAACTTTTCTGCAAGTCCTGGTCTAGCTTCGGGGTTGATGTACTCATATTTAAATTTTGAGCTTTGCCGTTGATAATTTTCTAGTAGTTCTCGGTCTTGGGGATTTTGGTTAATATCAAATACCCACACTTTAACTGGCTGTGGTAAAACCCTTACCAGTTCGCGTGACTGGGGCGCAAGGGTAAATAATTGAGCTTCTGTTAAATCTGCCCGCAGGTGATAGCGAGTTCCCAAAAAGTTAATCAATCCCAAAATTGTTAATACTGCCAAAGTTGCCACTAGGGCATTAGTGCCAGCTTGGGTAGAACGACGCTTCCACCAGTTAGTCTCATAGCTTTGCCATATTATCCCCAATCCACTGATGACAATTCCTGTAATTATAAATACTAATGGAATTAATCCCCATTGTTCAGAGACTAATCCAACTGTTAAGCCGACAGCAATTAGGAACGGGCCCAACCAAAACAGATATTTCCACAGTTTCTTTTTTGCAACTATCTTCATATTATTTGTCATTTGTCATTTGTCATTTGTCATTTGTCATTTGTCATCTGGTATATTGCCAATTGAGTTTAGGTAAGAGTTTAATTTTGGCGCGAGTTCGTTAATTATTGTTTTGGTTGCATTTATCTGTTCGGTAGTTAAAAGGTTACGAGTGTGAGCTATTCTTAACCAATGTTGAGTTTCATTCAAAGAGCCTCTCGCTATCTTTATAAAACGTCTATTCTCTTGAAAACTACCTCTTCCTAGACCTTCCGCTATATTGGCACCGATACTATCGGCTGAACGTACAATCTGTTTACCAATCGTATCTTTTGCAAAATAATTCCATCCTTCAACAATTTTCCAAATGTCATCTGCTAATTGTTCTGATAATTGATACACCTGTAATTATTGGAAACGCTTCGTTGCCATTTATTCGGTTGTCTTGCTGATTTTTAGTCACTCAATTTTCGTCCATATAGTTTTAGTTGTCACTATTTTTTAACTAATGACCAATGACAAATGACAAATGACAAATGACCAATGACTATTGCCTTTGAAAGCGCAATGCATCAATTGATTGAGCTGTGAGAAAGATGCCCAAAAAAATGTAACTGGCGAATAAAATTAAGCCGCTGGTATCAAAAATGCCTTGAATGAAATTATTGTAATGTTTCAGCAACGAGAGATAACCTAAGGCTTCGCCCACGGGGCCAGGGATAATTTTGGCGATTAAATCAATGAATAACAACAATAAAATTACTGCAAAGGTAAGAACAGCAGACAAAATTGTGCTGTCTGTTAATGAGGAAATAAACATACCTAAAGATAAAATTGCCGCTGCTAGCAAGATTAATCCAAAATGACCCAGCAAGGGAATTGAGAGCGCCATTGGTGGATTCGATCCACTAATGGCGATCGCTTCAAACACTAGCATGGGTAGAACCATCGTGATAAAAAATGTTAGCACGCCTAATAACTTACCTAAAGCTACCGCCCAATTGGTAATTGGTGAGGTTGCTAACAGTTCTAAAGTGCCCCGTTTACGTTCTTCGGCATAGAGTCCCATCGAGAGAATTGGCAGGATAAACAACAATAGCCACCCCATACTATCCAAAAATCCCCGGATAAATTCATAGGGGACATCTATCGGCGGGAGTGGCACTCCTAGTTGTTGTCCTTGTGCATCTATTGCCGCGACTTGTACCAAAATGCCACTTGGCCCTAGCAAAATCATCACGAAGAATAACCCCGCGACGAACCAAAATATGCCAGCGATCGCATATGCCAAAGGTGATACAAAATAACTCTGTAACTCTCGGCGATAAATGGCAATAATATTACTCAGTACTACACCCATTTACGCTGCCTCTCCTTCATTGTCTGCTGCTAAGTCTACCTCAGTCTCGAAATTTTTTTCTTCTGTGGTTAGTTGCAAGAATACATCTTCTAAGGTAGCGTTAACTCGCCGCAGTTCATGTAAACCGAATCCTGCCCGCACTAATGTTGTGGCAATATCTTTTCCTGGTTCTTTTCCCGGTTGCGATATCACCCGCAAATAAGCGCGATTTGCCTGGGGTTGATGGCCTCCGGTTGTGGGAATTGATTCTATCAAACTCACACCCGCGACTTTTTGCAATACCTGTTTCGCTAGAGCAGGTTCTCCTTCTATTTCCAACTCATACCCGGAGCCACCTGTCAACTGAGTCATCAAGTTTTCTGGTGTATTAGTTGCCACAACTTTACCGCGATTGATGATGGCGACGCGGCTACAAGTCATGCTCACTTCTGGCAGAATGTGCGTGGAAAGAATAATTGTGTGAGTACCAGCGAGGCTTTTAATTAAATTCCGCACCTCAATTATTTGTCGGGGATCGAGTCCAACGGTGGGTTCATCTAAAATGATCGCTGGTGGATCGTGGACGATCGCTTGAGCAATTCCTACTCTTTGGCGGTATCCTTTAGAGAGTTTGCGAATAATTACTCGTCGCTTATCTTCTAAGTTGCAGCGTTCGATAGCGGCTGTTACCTTATTGGGGCGATCGCCTGCTGATACTCCCTTAATTCGGGCGACAAAATGCAAAAATCCCTCCACCGTCATGTCTGGATATAACGGTGGTGTTTCGGGTAAATAACCAATGCGTTGGCGTACAGCTAGGGAATTTTCATGGACATCATAACCAGCAATTCGGGCATTTCCATTAGTTGCCGGTAAATAACCAGCCAGAATCCGCATGGTTGTGGTTTTACCAGCACCATTGGGCCCCAACAACCCTAAAATCTCCCCAGGCTCGACGCTAAAGGTGACATCAGTAATCGCTGGGGTGGAACCGTATATTTTACTTAGATGCTCAACTTCAATCATCGGTATAGTGGCGATCGCAATTTATAAGATACCCAACAATCTTAGATCGCAATCTTGGGTATGGGGGACTGGCACAAAGATTAGCTGACAAAGGGTAAAGTTCCTGAAAAACCTCTTTGTGTCAAAATAATCCCCAATCCCCAATCCCAACTTCTACTAGACTGGCGCTTTAGAAAGTAAAAGTAGTGCGAAGTGCGCCTACTATTGCTGTTTCGTTAGCACTAAAGCCTTCCGGGTTGAAGATAAAATACACACCAGGGGTAATGGAGATATTGTCACTAACCCGATAGTTATAAAACGTTTCTACATGGTAGGGAGTCGCATCTTCTGGACGAGAAGCAATTCCCGCTACAGATTCTCGGTAAAGCGGCTGTCCAAAAATGACGGCGGCGGTGTTCCCTTCATGGAATATATCTCTAAAGTGCAACCCAGCCGACCAACTACTGAAGGTTGTAGAGGCATCTACATTCAAAAGATTAGCAAAAAGCAATGCACCTGATAGTGACAAGGATGTTTTCGGCGCAAACCGCCACGTTACTGTTGCACCAACAGAATTTACATTGATTGGCTCATCAAGAGTTGCTAATGTTGCGTTACCGCCAAATCTCGCCAGTTGTCCTGCATTGGGAGTAAATTGAATAGAAACAATATCTGCACTACCCAAGCCTGTACCTAGAATGTTGATTGTGTGGTAGCTGTGTGCATAGTTGATGCCGATATCAAGACTTGAGATTGGTTTGAGAGTCAGTTGTGCAGCAATCGCTTGCGTACCGTTAAAGAAACCTCCTCCCAAAGGTGTGTTTAAAAGGCCACGATCTTCTGATATCGGAGCCGAACCACTACCATAAATAACTCCGAGTCCTACTTGTTTTGAAGGATTCCACAAGAAACCAGCACCTGCTAATAAACCCGTACCAGAAGTACCTCCTGTGACTCTGACAGCAGCGTTATAACCTGCAAATCGAGAGATTGCGCCTTGGCTATCGCTGGCGTAGGGAGTAATGGCAGGAAAAACATCTGTAATCTCTGCATTTGTTCCACCAAAAACAACGAATTTCTGAGACAACGGTAAGACATAAGCTAGCTTGTAAAGACTAACTGAATTTGCTCCGCCATCAGGTTGTAGTGTCTGGGGATTAAAACCAGGAAATTGAGGTTCAAAGCTTAATTTAGTTGAGCCTGCGCCAAGCAAACTTGAATTCGGCAGTAATTGGCCTTGAATGGTTCCTCTTTCATAAAATGAACCTGTGGATCTGAAATTGTAAGCTTGAAGTCCAACAATCAACAAATCACTGCCGTTAAAGCTGCTGGTAAGATTAAGCCTGACGCGATTGTTAAAGGCTAATTTAGCATCTTGGCTACCTGGTTCTCCACCTGTAGCTGTGGACAAAGAAAAAATCGCTTCGCCATTAAGCTTAGTTGTGGTAGAAAACTGTTGTTTCTCTAAGGTAGCTGTGCGAGTTTCTAAGGCATCTACTCGACCGCGCAGTGTCGCAAGTTCAGATGTAAATTCTTCCTGGAGTTTTTGGAGAGTAGTTAAATCTTCTTTCTTAACTAAATCACCAGTGCTAGTAGCAATCAGTTCGTTGATTCTATCTAAGCAAGCATTCAATCCCGCAGCAAATTCATAACGGCTTAAGGCACGATTTCCTTTGTAAGTACTGTCAGGATATCCGACAATGCAACCGTAACGCTCCACTACCGATTGCAGTGCAAGAAAAGCCCAATCTGTTGTCTTGACATCAGATAATTGAGATACAGAATTTACTTGAGCGATCGCATTAGATTCTAAAGAATTAAAATTAGTTGAAAAGGCGCTACTGTTGTCTTTGTCTGCGAGATCGAAATTGTTTACAGTATTGTCAGCGCTTGATTGAGCAGTCGCAGGAGATGCACCCAGCGAAATGAAAGCAGTAAGTAAGCACAGCCAGCTGACTCTTATCGGACACATTAACTTGTAGTAATTCATATTCATTACTCACACACAAAATAAAACACCACTGTTTTTTGCGAATACTAATTATTCACAAGCTAAAGCTAACCTGCAAAAGCAAGCTCCAGGAATTAAATACTCTTTTTGTTGAGAGTTTGCTGATTAACTATGCAAATCTATGCTGCACAAAATTACTTTGTACAGAATTCACATAGTAATATCTCAGTCGATGCATCGGCTGAGGATAATTGCAGCTTTTCTCAATCTCAAAATTGGGATTTTAAGAACTACTTAGCCATAAGTAAGTAATTCATCGCTTTAAAAATGTTTTTTGACATTTTCAAACTACTTAAACTTTATAGATACACTATAGTTTTGATAAGTGGTACTTTACCATGTATCTTTTACAAAAATAAACATTTTTGAAGTTTTTATTTTTTAAATATGTACAAACAACATTAATGTATTATTTAATGTAATACGAGATAACTTTTTGATAATATTAAAATATATAACCCGATCGCTCGTGCAATCAATAATGAGTTTATTGTCAGACGAAACAATGGCATTGTCAGACGAAACAATGGCATTGTCAGCCAAAACAATGCCATTGTCAGTCAAAAAAATGGCATTGTCAGCCGAAACAATGGCATTGTCAGGTGAAACAATGGCATTGTCAGACGAAACAATGGCATTGTCAGCCAAAACAATGCCATTGCAACTCTAAAAGACTTGTGTGTATACCGTAGCTTTACAAAGAAATAGGTTTTTTAGACAAGCGCTAACAGTCAGATTAATAATAGCTGCCAGATTTCCGATGTTCCAAAGCCGTGACACCATCATTTTCCAACACTTCACCGCGATCGATGACGGCATAAATTAACCATCTGTCGCCACATTCCAGCTGATTTTGCACCGTACATTCTAAATAGGCTAATGCCTCATTCAGAATCAAACAACCATTCAGAGCAGTTTTTGTGTCCAGATTTGCAAAAGGATTATCTCCTAAAGTGCTGTGACGAGAAAAATAGCGGCGGACATTTCTTCCTTCTTTGAGGATGTTCAGCACAAATTTATCGCCAGGATGATGCATTAAATCTGCATTTTGCTCGTTAGCGATCGCAATCATAATTCCTGGCGGGTTAAAAGTTGCCTGCGATACCCAAGAAGTTAAAACCCCTTTGTGAGTTTCTTCATCGCGAGTTGTCACAACACACAAAGAACCAACGATCCGCCCCACCGCTTGTTCGGTACGATCTACATGGGTTTCTGTCACAACCTGGCGGGAAGAACGCAGTTTTTTAGTTTTCTTCAAGTTTTGGGCAAAGGAAGCACCTGCTTCTTGACACTGCTGAAGAATCTCAGGAGTAGGGCTGAAACGCACCCGAATTGTTTCAAATCCTAGTTGGTAATTAGCATCTTTGAGCTTGCTTTCAATTAAATCTATTGCCTCGCCACTCCAGCCGTAGGAACCAAACACCCCTGCTAACTTAGTTTTAGCCGCCACCGAGAGAACTATTCCTAAAGCAGTTTGAATTTGAGTCGGTGCATGTCCGCCTAAAGTGGGTGAGCCAATAATTAAGCCATCGCAAGTTTCTACAATGCGGTTAATCTCCGCAGAATCGGCTAGTTCGCAGTTGATTGATTCTACATTAATTCCATTTTGAATCAAACCTTGAGCGATCGCATTCGCCATAACTGCCGTATTTCCATAAGCAGAAGCATAGAGCAAAGCAACACTCAATTCTTGAGATTTTTGCCCTTGACACCATTGACGGTAATCATAGGTAAAACGGCTGAGGCTGTAACGAACAACAGGCCCGTGTGCTGGGGCGTAACATCTGGCTCCCAAAACCGACAATTTATCTAAGGCTACTTCGACTTGTTTCGCTTGCGGCGCATGGAGACATTCAAAATAGTAACGACGTTCCGCATCTAATCCTTTCCAATCTTCATCAAACAAAATATCTTCGCAAATATGAGCGCCGAAAAGTTTATCTGTGTAGAGAATTTTTGTAGCGGGATCGTAGGTACAAAGTCCATCCGCCCACCGGGGAGTCGGTACGGTGGTAAATGATAGATGATGTCCTTGTCCTAAATCTAAAGTATCCTGCGATCGCACCGCTTGAATGCGTGATTCCCATTGGGGAAAGGCAATTTTGAGAGCATTGGCGGCGGGGCGAGAACAAATTAAAGTGGCTTGAGGAACCAGAGAGAGCAATACTTGCAAGGTTGCTCTGCGGTTCGGATTGACATGACTGAGAACAATGTAATCGAGGGAGATGAAATCTAGATGTTGTGCAAGTTGCTGAAGGTAAATTTCGGTAAAAGATTCGCCGGGAGGGTCAATTAAAGCCTTTTTATCAGCTTGAATCAGATAAGAATTCGCTGTAGTTCCCCGTTGACGGGAATACTCCACCTCAAATTTTAGTCTGTCCCAAGTCCGCGATCGTAGAATCAGAGTATTTTTACCAATTTCAACAACTTGTACATCTCTGCTATGGTTGGGCATTAATGTGGCAGCAGACATAATAACCTCTGTTAATAATGGGGCATTGGGAATTGGGAATTAGGGATTGAGCATTGGACATAGCAGAAGATTCTCCTCCCTAGAGACGCGATTAATCGCGTCTCTACCTACTCCCTATTTTTAATGACCATTGTTTTGTATTAATTCAGACTTGGCTCGGCTTCTATAGCGTTTGGAGACTTCTTGTTCCGGGTCGATACCTTCAAAGGTAGGGGGTAGCCAAACTCGGAGGAACAATAGTACTCCCAACACTAATAAAAAGGCACAAGTTGCTAAAACTTGACTCCAACTTGTTTCTAGAACACCTTTAACAATGACTTCTCGCAAGGCAGAAACGATGGAAACTTCAACAGCTACCCCAATAGATACTCGATGTTCCTGTAGGTAAATAATCAGCAGTCGGAATAGCTCAACTAAGATAAGTAAAAAGAGAATATCGGCAGTAACAGCATGAAAATCTAGAGGTGGAAGTAAGGAGAGAAACATATCTCTCACCTGAAGCACCATGAAGCTAAATAAACCGATACACAAAGAAATTACAATTACATCTTGGATAAATTCCAAGCTTCGGACAACGCGCCCACGATTGATTTCGTACATGGTAATCGGGGTATTTTCAACAGATTTATACATAGTTTTTTGGGAGTTGTAGAGACGCGATTCATCGCGTCTGTAGGAACCAGCGGGAAATAATAACCAATGACCAATGACCAATGACAATTTAATAATGATTGCCAATCTTGCGATGATGGGCGGCAGTAAGCGCATTTAGCTTGGCAACTCTTCCAGTTTGGACTGTGCTATAAATTACCCAATGATCTCCACAATCCATGCGGCTAGTAATTTCACATTCCATGTAAGCTAAAGCTTCAGCTAAAACAGGCGATTCATTTTTAGCTGGATATGTTTTCACTCCAGCAAAACGGTCTGCACCAGGAGCAAAACGCTTAATAAAATGTTTCATTAATCCTTGATATTTGCCTTCTTCTAAAACATTTAAAACAAAGCGATCGCCAACGTGCATCAAGGATTCAATTGCCCGATCTTTGGATACTGCGATCGCTACTCCTAAAGGCTCAAGACTTGCTTGTGTCACCCACGAAGCCAGCATTGCACTCTGAATTTCTCCTTTTTTGGCAGTGATAATATACAATCCTGTGGTAATCCGCCCTAAAGCTTTTTCTAGCTCGGTATTGATAGATTTGATTTGTTTAATGGTGCGATCGCGGGTCAACCATTGACCCATATCTGTCCCCGCTTCATCACAAAGCTGTTCCGTTGCTTGGGTAGGAATTTCCTTAACTAAAATAGGAGGAAAAGCTTCAGTTAATCCCAGTTCTTGAAACTTATTACGTAAAGGATAAACAGGTTCATCTTCTCCACCTCCCGACTCTAATAAACCAATCGCCTGTTTCTTGTGAATAGCAGCTAAAATTGTACTTAAAGCAGCTTGAGCGATCGCCGAAGATTGGGGTGGCATTGCAATTACTAAACCAGAAGCTTGTGCAACTAATTCTCGAACTTCTTGAGGCTCGGCACTATTGATATCTACTAATTCTACTGCCACGCCTGTTTTCGCGCATCCATGTGCTATGGAACGGACTAAATGTTCGCTATGGCCGTAATCTTCAACATAAAATAGAGCCACTAATGTCTCTGTTTTTGCTTGTTCTAAACTCCAGTTTTGATAGCGTCCGAGCCATTCGGAGATATAGTGTTGTAATAACGGGCCATGTCCCGTAGCAACTGTTCCTATTTCTAACTTTTCAATCCGCTTTAAAGCTGCCAAGACAGATCGGGCATTGGGGCCCATGAGACAATCATAGTAATAGTGAAAATCTTCCTCTATTGAAGTAATATTTTCATCATAGGTGTGGTCATCACAGTAGTGCATCCCAAACACATCACAAGTGTAGAGAGTGCAAGTTTTGTGGTCATAAGTCAAGATTGTGTCAGGCCAGTGTAAGTTAGGTGCAGAGATAAATTCTAATTCGTGTCCGTTGCCTAAATCTAATCGTTCTCCACTTTTCACCTGCATTGATTTAAAAGGCTGGTGAACCATATTTTCTAAAAATTGAATAGCTACCTTTGCACCAACAATAGTAATAGAGGGAGCTAATTCCAAAATATTTTTGACTAATCCACTGTGGTCTGGTTCCGTGTGGCTAATAATCAAATAATCTATTTTAGCCGGATCGATCAATCCCGCCACTACCTCAAGATATAATTCCTCAAATTTGCGGTGAGATGTGTCAACTAAAGCAACTTTTTCTCCCTGAATTAAGAAAGAATTGTAGGTTGTACCATTCCGTAAACCAAACTCGATATCAAAACGTTCTCGATCCCAGTCGAGACAACGTATAGCAGTAGTTTGAGGAGCAATTTCAACAGTTTGAATTGTCAAACGCCCTGGATTGGAAATAACTTGAGTAAGCTGTGTGAGTGCAACCATTTATTTTCTCCAAAAAGAATATTATCTGGAGCGAGTGTTCTGTTTCTTATATTTACCTGAAACACTCAATTAGTAAAATGCCAATTTCTAAAGCTAATCATCAGAAAGATTTATTCTTTATTTGGATGGAGTTACCATTGAATTAATCAATGTTTATCATTACTTTTATGTTCAATAATGAACGTGAGAAAATGTAGATTCTCAGTTAGAATGTTGACACATGTCGTTAACCTTTATTGCTCCTCCTCTACAACAAATCAACAGCGAAATCGCCCGTCGCGCAGGTGTCGATCTCTATGTGCTGCGCCTCGATCTCATGCACCCCTTGGTTAACGGCAACAAGTGGTTCAAGCTGAAATACAACCTTTTGGAGGCTAAGGAGAAAAATTTCACAACGCTGCTAACCTTTGGCGGCGCTTATTCCAATCACATCTATGCAACTGCGGCGGCTGGTAATCTTTTCGGCTTTCGCACCATCGGCGTAATTCGAGGCGAGGAGAGGCTACCGTTGAATCCTACGCTGAGTTTTGCTGTACAACAGGGTATGCAGCTTGTGTACCTGAACCGCGAGATGTATCGACAGCGCAACACACCAGCATTAGAAGAATATCTGCAACAACGTTTTGGCGAGGTATTTATCATTCCCGAAGGCGGGAGTAATTTAAATGGTGTGCGCGGCTGCACAGAGATAATTGCTGATGCGATGCCTACGGCAGGCTACGCATTCGATCGTATATGCGTAGCCTGCGGTACAGCTACCACATTAGCAGGTATTGCGCTTTCGTTGCATGAAGGACAAAGAGCGATCGCTTTTCCCGTTCTAAAAAATGGGGCATTTCTCGCACAAGAAATTGAAAGTTTATTGAAAAATTACCTCACCTCTGATTTACCCACACCATCTAACTCTCCCGCTTCCTGGGAATTGGTATGTGATTACCACTTCGGCGGCTATGCAAAGGTGAACGATGAGTTAATACTGTTCGGGCAACAGTTTACACAGGAACATGGCATACCTCTTGATTACGTATATACCGCCAAAATGTTTTACGGAGTGATGGATTTACTACAGCAGGGATTTTTTTGTAAAGGCGACTCATTACTGTTGGTACACACAGGCGGCTTACAGGGAAACGTTGGAATGGAAGAAAGGTTGCAGAGATTTTCTAAAATCTGAGTTGCCACTTAATTAAATATCAGTTACCTTTGTATGGAATTTTACTAATATAAGTAAAATTCATAAGCCAATCTTGATATTTACCCAAAGTTATGTAAGGTTAATTCAATGTTTACATACACTAATCGGATTAAGCCAGATGATAATAGTATCATTGATTATTTGAAAAATCTCCTAGATAAAAAATACCAAATTCCAACTTTTCAGCGAGATGTTGTCTGGGAGAAAGAGAATGTAAAAAAGCTCTGGGATAGTATTTATAAGTTTTACCCTTTGGGAAGTATTTTAATTTGGAAAACCAATACAAAATTAGAAAGCCATAGAGAAATAGGCGGTATTCAATTTACTGATAATTTTAACTCTCATGAATACCAATATATTTTAGATGGTCAACAAAGGACAACTGCCCTTTTAACGTCAATATATGGAGGCAATATTGCTAATAAAGAAAATTTTGATCCAAGGCTTTATATAGACTTAACTGTTGAATTGACTGATGTTATTGATGATATAAGCTACACAAAAAGATTTTTATTTTGGGATGAAATTGATGATAAGAATGGTCAATTAAAAGCAAATTCAGGAAAAACACAGCGTTATCAAGAAAAATTAATTGTTAGTTTAATAGAATTTATTACCAGTTATAGTGAGTTAGAAAGGAATCTTTATAAAAATGGTTATACTGACTTTGAGCATCCTTATTTACAACAATTGAGAAGAATTAGAGATGTTTTTGCTTATTACAAGATTTCCTTGATTGAGCTACGAGGTATTGAAGTTGCAGAAGTCTGCCAAATATTTGAGCGGATTAATCAAGCTGGCAAACCATTAAATATCTTTGATATTGTGGTTGCTAAAACTTTTCGTCCTGAAGATAAAGCAAATAATATCTCTGGGTTTTATCTTCGTGAATTAGTGAAAAATTTTCAAGCTAATATTCCTAGTACTCAGTATAAATATATTGATAGCTTGACATTGCTTCAGATGCTAGCTGTAGTAGTAAAACTTGAATTTCCTGATGCAGGTATACAAAATATTACTGATAAATATCTTAATAATCTCAAAACAGAACATATTGAAGCTGTATGGTCAGATTTTAAAACAGCCATCGCTAATACTTTTAAATTTTTTGATAATTGTTTGCATATCAAGGGGCCAAAGTTAATTCCTTACCGATATTTATATCTGACTATAACAGCATATTTTTATCGTAATATTAAACCAAATTACAGTTTTCTAGAAAAGTATTTTTGGTATTATTGTTTTCACAATGAAGATTTGCTATCTAATACTACCTACCTTTGGCAACATATAGAATTTATTAATCAAGAAAAAAATACGAATACTTACTCATTCAATCAGTTTAAAATTGATAGAAATCAGCTAAAAAAATCATTTTACAGTTCTAGAGGTCGTTTATCCAGAGCGATCCTATCACTTTATGCAAACCATGAGCCAAAAGATTGGGCAAAACCTCATCAATATGTTTTGTCTGATGTTTATTATCTGCTAACAGATAAGCCTAACCTGCACCATATATTTCCAGTCAACTTTATTAAGCAGAGTGGCATTGCGAGTCAAATAGAATCTGACAGCTTGATGAATATTGCCTATCTATCTCAAATAACTAATTTGAAAATTAGCGATAAAAATCCATTAGATTATCTCAAAGAATATGACGAGCCTGGTTTAGAGACAGTGCTACGCTCTCATCTTATACCGACAATTATTCTTGAATGGTCAAGAGCCGATGCACTTCCTGAAAACGCCCTAACAATTTTTATTGAAAAAAGAGTAAATCTTTTATTAGAGGCTTTAAGACTGAAGTTAGACGGGATTGAATTTAATGTTTTTGATACAGGCGATCGCACCGATAAAAGCTCTTCCTAAATAAGGGATTGCCTAAAAAAGAAGTATTGCTGGATGAAAATAATAAATTTGCCCAACGCACCCGCTCCTATACGTGAGATATTCATACTTTGATAACAAAGAGCGTTCCGCAATTGGGAACGCTATATTTTGGTAAATTATAGATAATATGGATTTAAATTGAAAATTGCTAGTTGCTAAAATCAAGCATGGAGATTTGCCTGCTCCTGCAACCAAGGATCTACAGGTTGTCCATCTTTGCGGCGTAATTCAATTTCCACTACCATTACTTCTTTGGAACCAGGAGGCGCAGGTTTTTTATGGAAAATAATGTCATAATCTTCTGGATTGTGTTTGCGCTCTTTTAACCATTCCTGTACTTTGGTTGTGGCAAAAAATGATTGCCCTTGCTCAAACATTCGGGTAATCTGCAATTGCAGTGTATAAGGATTTAGCCGACCCATTTTCTACCGCCTTTGTTAAGTTAATTTTAGGTCAAGTAATCTGCTTACCGTAGATAATCTAATGTTAGTGCGAAGTACCAACACTTGCACTTCGCCTACAGGTGCAAATTCTAGTTTCAACGCCCTCCAATTTATAGGAACAAAGTCCGAACCTAGTTCTGTAAATGGTCTAAGAAAGCATCTATGCTCCTGCAAACTGTATTCCACAGGTTGATAAATCTTATTTGTGCTGCTTAGTTTTTGCAGTCTTTGGTAGTAGCTACAACTTAGTAATGTTATAATAAGCTGTTCCACATTTAAATTGCATAACTAGGGCGGGCAAGATGCCCACCCCACAAGAGTTTGATTTAATCTGATTATGCAATTTAGATGTTTTTTAGCTTAGTACCTCACAAAAAAAATTGTCAAAAACTTGACTGCACTGCACCGCTGAAGTTTTACGTACACTAAGGGATGAGGGAACGGATTAGTTAAGGATTGTTCAGCATTTACCACTGCCTCTACAACATTTCACTACTTAATTCTGTTATAGATTGGAGAGAAGCACGCCGCTTCAAAAACTGACCAACAGACTGAGATGGTTGTTATGAAGAGCAAAAATCAAGCTGTTTTCGCTTTAATTGTAAAAAGTACTATTGTCTTTTTACCCTTACTGTTATCCGTTGGAATTGCCAGTGGACAATCTGCACCATTACCCTCCCCAGGACTAACTCCTACTCCAGCCTTATCGAGTCAGGAACGGGAAGAATTAGCACGACTACGAGCGGAAAAGCGAATCCAACAGCAAGTTCAATCTGACTTTAATAGCGCTTTTAGCCGTACAACTATCTTACTTAATATCTGGCTAGTTATATTAAGTCTATTTCCAGTTGCAATCATTGCTTTATTTTGGCTTTTGCGACGGGTGATAATCCGTGAAATTGTTGATAGAGCAATGCAACAACTACAGGGAATGGAAAAATTACAAAATCAGCTAACTACCGTTAAGCAAGAGGCTGAAAATGTTATTCAAGAAGCTAAAAAAATCAATTATGAATTAGAACAGGAAACGACTGTTTTACAACAAAAAATCAAAAATGGACAAGAAAATGTCTCTATGCTTACATCTGAGCTAGATTTAGCGAAAGCACAGGTATTAAGTAGATTAGAAACTGAACTAAAAAAATCTCAAGAAAATATCGGAAATTTAGAGTCAAAATTTGCTTCTGGGCTATCTAAGTTAGAATTGGATGCTCAACAACAAAGAGATATAGCACTGGATAATCTAAGAAAATTAGCATCTGTCATGGCAGAGGAACTGTCTAATTTAAACTTAGGCGTGCAACAACAGCAAGAACTAGCTGTTGCTGATTTAGAGGTATCAAAATCTGAGTTCACATCTCAACTTTATGGATGGCAGTCTGATGCTCAAAAGCAAAAGGATATAGCTCTTGAAGGTTTAACAAAATTGCAGTCAGAATTTGCTGATAAATTATCAGAATTCCAGATAGATGCTCAAAAACAAAAAGAGATCGCACTGGAAAATTTAGGAATATTAGATAAAGAATTAAAATTTCAATTATCTGAATTACAGGTAGATGCTCAGGAGCAAAAAAATAAAATTGTTGAAAATTTAACAGCATTGCAGTCAGAATTTGCCGCTCACCTATCGGAGTTACAAGTAGATGCTCAAAAATGCAAAGAGTTAATCATTGAAAATTTAGAAAAATCGGGTTCTGAGTTTACTTCCCAATTCTCAGATTTACAATGGAATGCTCAACAACAAAAAATTCTCATTTTGGAAAAGCTAGAAAGGTTAGAAACTGAGTTTGTTTCTCAACTCTCTGAGTTACAATTGGATGCCCAAGAAAGAAAGGATCTCATTCTTCAGGAACTAACTGAAATTACACCTGAATCTATCCTAGAGGCGGTGAATTCTGAAGTTGACATTGAGATCGCAGATGCATCCATCCCAGAGGTTGTAAATTCTGAAGTTGAGGAAGAAATACAAGAACAGCCACAACAACCGGGATTAACTGCTGATGAGTATTTACAACAGGGAGATGGGCTGTTTTCGCAAAGGCGTTATGAAGATGCGATCGCAGCTTACAACCAAGCGATTAAAATCCAACCTGATGAACCTGTGGCTTGGTTAAAACGAGGTCTAACTCTAGGGAGATTAAAACGCTACAAAGATGCGATCGCTTCCTATGATAGAGCTATTCAGATTCAGCCAGATTATCATCAAGCTTGGTGCGATCGCGGCGTTGCTTTTGGGAACTTACAACAGCATCAGCAAGCCTTTACCTCATTTGACAAAGCTACACAAATCAAGCCGGATGATGCAGTTGCTTGGTTGAATCGCGGTCTTTCCCTAGTAACTTTGGAACAATATGAAGAAGCAATAGCTTCCTTGGAAAAAGCGCTGGAATTTCAACCAAATTCTCCCAAAATCTGGGATAAACGCGGTTATACTTTGGTGAGATTGGGACGCGATGATGAAGCGATCGCTAGTTTTAACAAAGCTTTAGAAATTAAGCCAGATTATGCCAGTGCTCATTACAATAAAGCAGCCTGTTACGCACTCCAAAGGCAAGTTGACCGATCTCTGTTAACTCTACAACAAGCAATTGAACTTAATCCCAGGTATAAAGAAGACGCAGCAACTGACCTCGATTTTGATGAAATTGCTGAGGATGAGCGCTTTAAGCAGTTAGTTGCAGAATAAAAAGTCATTTGTCATTTGTCATTTGTCATTAGTTATTTCTTATTCTCCCCCTGCTCCCCTGCTCCCTGCTCCCTGCTCCCTTGCTCCCCAGACATCGCTTTGAGTTTAGATGTAAAAGACTCAGAGCGATCGCTTTTTTCTGGAGTAAATTGCCCAATAGGGGCATGAATCGGAGCGGGTGGGAGCAGTTTTGGTTGTCGTTGATGATGGCTTGCTGATGGACAGGGCGGTGGGCTTTCTTGTGAAGTTTGCCTTTGATTGACAGCAGACGATAGCTGAAGGGTTGCCGAAGAGGTAAATTTCCCAGAAAGCGGAGACTTCAAGACGGTTTTATTGTCTCTATCTTCCTGCTTCCCTTGTTCTTGACTCAAAGATGTCTTTGGTTCGGAACTTTTCAGTTGTAGAGTTGCAGTATTGCTGTGTTGATAGCCGTTACGAATCTTAGCTGGTGGTAATTGAGGACTCGTCACTTTCTCTACAGTAGGATTCTTTTTGGCTGGCGGCAGAGCTGGTGCAGGCGATGAAGTTAAGCTTTGGGGAAATTTGCTACAAATCATCCGTTCAAATTCCATGTTGAAATGATATGTTGCCTGATCCCGGCGCTGCCAAAATACTAGGATTTGCTGCACGGAAACCGCTTTATAACGACCTTGATATAGTGCCTCAATCACTGCCAGGTGTAGCCAATTAAGTGGGTACTGCGTTTGCCAACGCTCAACTAGCTCATTGGCAGTATAGCCACTGAGATCGAAACTATAGTTAATTAATAAGGCGATCGCCAAGTTGGCAGAGGTATCTGGAAGTGTTGTTAACATGGGGCTATTAGCTTTAGGCAATAGGTCTAAGATTGGTCACCCATCGCATATTAGCCTAGCGTGCTTTTAACTACATGGTTTTTTTTCCAAGAGTTTCTAGGCCGATAGGCAGTGTTCCCTATTTTACTTGCCAACTTCTGGAATGCAACCCTACATAGACTGATTTAATCGCAGATGTTCGCCCAATCGCGACTAATGCCTGATAAACCATTGCTGCAACTTCGGCGCGTGTTGCCGAACGTGAAGGTGCAAGCACTTTCGGATCTGGATAATTGACAATAATTCCTTGTTGTGTAGCAGTGGCAACGGCTGTCCGGGCATAGTCGGGAATGGTATGACGATCGCTATATACTTCTAAGGCATCGCTATGACCAGCTGGTAGTCCTAATCCGTTTACTAGGGAGACAATCACCTGTAGCCGCTGTACATTCCGATCGGGGCGGAAAGTGCGATCGCTAAATCCGCCAACAAAGCCACCGCTAGCCGCGATTTGGATAGCGCTATAAGCCCAAAAATCCTTGGCTACATCCGTAAAATCAGGTGCTGAGATTTTGGGAAATGGGTTAAAAGCGATCGCCACCAAAGCTGCATACTGGGCGCGAGTCATGGGTTTATCTGGCTGGTAGCTACCATCGGCAAAAGCATGAGTTAAATCCATGCTCACTAATGCCTGGATAAATGATTCCGCCCAATGTCCATCTAGTTGGAGAGACGCAAAGCGGGGAGGGGAGGGCAAGGGAACAAGGGGAGATGGGGATTCTATCGGGGCATCTGAGTCAGTGGCGCTAATCGCGATTGGACTGGCTGGGATCAATTCGACCAAGCCCTTGACTAGAGAAGGATTTAATTGATTACCTACAGAAACTAGCTTTTGTGTAGTGGCATTGTATAAATCAAATTCATTATTATCACGAAAAATATTATCAGCGGGATCTTGGGGATTACCTAAATCGGGGGCTGCATTGCCATTAACTAATACACCACCTTGGGTATTTTTGGCAATCAGATTTTGACGCAGCACAGGTTGAGCGTTACGAGAAAGTGCGATCGCCGTGCGATTTTCTGATAATTTGTTATTTGCGATCGCAGGAGTGGCAAAGTCACTAATTGCTATGCCTAAAAGGTTTCTTTCAAATACATTTCGCAGTACTTCTCCTTGGCTATGACCTGCGATCGTTAACCCGCTAGCAGTATTTTGCAAAAATATGTTATCTAAAATTGTGGGTTTGGCAGTACCGCTAGTAAACACACCTTCTCGCCCACAGTCACTCAAAGTATTGTTAGCTAAAGTAGGTGCAGCCGATTCAATCCAAATACCAGTACCTTTAGCTGAGGGATTGGTTACAGTTACACCTAAAAGACTGGCATTATCTACCAAGAGAAACGTGATATTTTGTATACCAAAGCTGGGGCTTTGATACTCACCACTCCCGGAAATTATAATCCCTGCACCTTTGTTCGCTTCGTTACCCACCACTGTTGCCCCTCCAGGGATGACCAGTGGAAACACCTCACCACTAGCGGTGCTGTAAGTCCCCAATTCCAGATGAATTTTCGTGGTGATTTTGGTTACTTTTAAGGCACGGGTGAGGCTTTTAAACGGACTCAACCGCGAACCAGTATTGGTATCATTCCCTGTCATAGGGTTGACATAGAGTGTGACAACGAGGCTAGAGTTCACCATTGATAGTTGAGAGTCAATTGTTTTAATTATGACAATCATAAACAACACTACTTGTAGCAAACTTTTTCAAAGTAGTATTCTTGTGTGTATAAAATATATCTACGTTACTTTTTCTTGCAAGCGGATAATGTGTACGCGCAAGTTATAGACTCTCACTCAACATTCCAAGTTCTCAGATCGGCGTTCGGTGTTCCAAGCTCAAAATTCCCAGGCTGGAGCCTGGGAATGCATTCATTTATTTGGGCTGCTCCTCAATATCTGGAGTCAGCAGCTTCTAATCAGCCGTTGCCATGCGGAGCATAGGAAGGAAACAACAATGGGAAATCGAGCTTTATTTCGATTTCTGTGTACACCGTAGTGGGAGATGTCACACATTTTCATCTAGGATTGTTCCTTCTATATTGGCTCCATCCAAATTTGCTCCGCTCAAATTTGTCTGGTTCAAATCTGCTTGAGTAAGATTTGCCTGAGATAAGTCGGCTACAGTTAAGTCTGCACCACTCAAATCGGCTCCATCTAGATTCGCTGCTACCAAGTTTGCTTCCTGTAAATCCGCCTCACTTAAGTTAGCGTCAATCAATTTGGCAACCGTCAAGTCAGCCTGAGTCAAATTAGCTCCTTCCATTGCTGCTCCATCCAAGATAGCTCCATCTAAAATAGCTCCGGTTAAGTTGCTACCAGTAAGGTCAGCATTGCTCAAATCTGCTCCATTTAAGTCTGCCTCAATTAAACTGGCTTGGGCTAAATTAGCGTGACTCAGATTAGCTCCATCTAAAACTGCTTTATCTAAAATTACGCCACTGAGATTGGCTTCCCTTAAATTTGCCTCGCTCAAATTGACACCAGTAAAGTCTCTGACACCTGCGGCATAGTTTTTCAGGAGTTGATCTGCTTTCATATCTGTCACTGTGCTAAGGAACGTTTGATTGAAGCTATCCAGGTCACTCAAGACAGGGAGTAAATCCCCAGCACGCGCCACGGAGGATTGGTGTGGTGAATCAAACCAGAGCGAACATCTAACTAATCACCTTTATCTAGGTTAGCTATCCTTAACAACTAACGCTACTACCTTGGGACGGATTTTGAGGGATTTAAAAATTTAAGCATTAGTGCAAAGCGATCGCTATACTCAATTGTGGTGTTCGTCTGGCAGAGGTTATGGCAAAACCAATTCGTATTCTTTTGCAGACTACGATTCCTACGACTGAAGATGACTGGAGCATTTTTCGTTTCTCGATGTTACAAGATTACTTAGCATCGATTAAAGACGAAGCAGGAAACTGCTTATTTGAAGTTACGGGACGCGATTACGAATCAGATGCAGTAGGTGGTGACTCAGTTTTAAGTAGTCTCGACAAATCAGATTTTGATGAACTTTGGCTATTTGGCTTAGAGGTAGATAACGGTTTAACCGAAAAAGACATTGCCGGAATTAATGCTTTTCGGCAACGCGGCGGCGGTATTTTAACAACACGCGATCATCAAGATATGGGCTGTTCGATGTGTGGTTTAGTTGACATTGGTGATGTTCACTATTTCAACACCAAAAATCCCGATCCCGATGAATCTCGCTGGAGCCGAGATGATTCATACACAACTTATATCTCCTGGCCCAACTATCATTCTGGAGCTAACGGTGATTATCAAAAAATCACCATTATTGAACCCATTCACGAACTTTTAAAAAATCCCAATTCCCCTTCGGGAAGTATCGAATTTTTTCCAACACATCCCCACGAAGGCGGTATTGGCGTACCTTCGGGCAATGCCAATGCGCGAGTAATTGCTTTGGGTAAAAGTTTAGTTACAGGTCGTAATTTCAATCTGCTTGTAGCAATCGAGCATCATCAAGACGATCGGGGAAATATACTAGGACGAGCAGTAGCTAATTCCAGCTTCCATCATTTAGTAGATTACAACTGGGATATTAATAAAGGTTGTCCCACTTTTGTAGATGAAGCACCGGGAGATGGCATGAAAAAAGAGCCACGCGCCTTAGAAGATATCAAAACTTATGTGCGTAACGTCGCTTTTTGGCTAGCAAATTGATTCTTTTATTAATTGCCGTAAGTCCGCCGTTATACCCAAAATACTGGGTATAGCGGCGGGTAGTTCACATTTCCCCACCAACCACTACATCTCGAATTCGGAGGCTAGGGCCGCCACAACCCACTGACAAACCATTTTGCCCTCCCTTACCGCAACCACCGGATTCATCCCAGTAAAAATCATCACCAATTGCCTCAATATCCGCTAAAGTTTGGAATACATTTCCCGAAAGCGTTACATCCCGCACAGGTTCAGCAATTTTGCCGTTCCTAATCATCCACGCTTCCCCAGCACTGAAGGTGAACATTTCCCCATTTGTCATCCCACCCAACCAATTGCGGGCATAAACTCCTTCTTTGATATCGGTGAATAAGTCTTTGACTGGCGTTTTACCCCGTTCAATCCAGGTATTTGTCATCCGCACAATGGGAGTAAAGTGATAGTTGAGACAGCGGGCGTTACCCGTAGGCGCTTCCTCCAATTTGCCAGCAGTTTCACGAGAATGTAAACGTCCAACTAAAACTCCATCTTTAATTAGTTGCGTAGTAGTGGCTGGTGTGCCTTCATCATCGTAAAAATAGCTACCGCGATGTCCCTCTGGAGCAGCACCATCAAAAATTTGGAGTTCTTCTGGGCCAAATCGCCGTCCGATGGTCATGACTTCCAACAAATCGGGGTTTTCGTAAGCCATATCGGCCTCAGAAAGATGTCCGAAGGCTTCGTGGACGAATAAACCCGTGAGAATTGGGTCAATGACTACAGTGTAAGTATTGCCTTTGACAGGTGGTAGAGATAAAGCGGCGATCGCTCTTTGAGCAGCACTTTTTATCTGTTCATCCAAATTAGTTAAATCTTCGTAAGCCTTGCGAGAGCCAGTAGTTTCCCGTCCAGTTTGTACGGTTTCGCCATTTCTAGCGGTGGCGGCAAAGCGCATTTCCATATCTACCCAAGATTGCTCGATGAAAGTGCCTTCAGAGGTAGCAACGATCACTTTTTGGGCGCTGTCACCGTAACGCACCGAGGTAGTGGTAATCCGGGGATCGACGCTTTTGAGCAATTGGGCATAGCGATCGCATAATTGTTTTTTCTGCGAGAGTGGAATTTTTCGGGGATCGGTGCCTTTGAGGGGGAGAACGCATACTGCTTGCACCGGGTCAATGGGTGCAAGTAAAGTTTCTTCATCACCAACCATCCGCGCAGCAGCGATCGCTTCTTCTATCCGATCCTTGATTGTCGCTAGATGGTTAAAGCAGCTCAACCCCCATCCACCTTTATAACAAGCGCGAATATGTCCACCAATGGAGATGCCTTCACTGAGGGTTTCTACCTTGTCGCCACGCAACAAGATATCAGTCCCTTCTGCTTCTTCAAGGCGAATCATCAGATAATCTACACGCTTTGAATAGCGGGCGATCAGATCAGAAAGTAAATTTTGGGCGTCAGCAAGTGTAGTCGGCATTTTCAAGTAGTAGCAATGACGAACTGCATTTATTTTGCAATTATTTGGGGAATTTCTGCTACTCAATGTTGGAGTTCGCCCATGAATCGCTGACCTAGAAAATGGGGGCTAGGACTAAATTCTTGATACCCAATCTTGCGCGTAGCCCTCTGACTGCTAGTACTTCCTTTTTTAGGATGGGTAAGAACTCAAGGATGTGCTAAGGTAGTTAGGTGAGAATAAAATTCGGTTACAGCGTTTGTTTTTAGTATTGACAGGCTTTTCCCTTTTGGTCTTAACAAGCTTGTCTCCGAAATCTAAATCTCTACACACCTATGATTTTGGAGATAACGCATGTCAATTTATGTAGGTAATCTATCCTACGAGGTCACACAAGAAGACCTCACTTCCGTATTTGCTGAACATGGTTCTGTAAAACGCGTTCAGTTGCCTACTGACCGTGAAACAGGCCGTCCACGTGGCTTTGCTTTCGTAGAGATGGGTACAGAAGCTGAAGAAACAGCTGCCATTGAAGCTCTTGATGGTGCTGAGTGGATGGGACGCGACCTTAAAGTCAACAAGGCTAAACCCAAGGAAGACAGAAGTGGTTCCTTTGGCGGTGGTGGCGATCGTCGCGGTGGCGGCGGTGGTGGATACAACCGAGGACGCTACTAAGCTTTAAAATCAAAAATTAAGTTTTAACGTCTTAAGGGCAGAATCATTATCTGCCCTTTTTGCGCTTCGATCTACTGGATGACTTTAAATTGCCCAGTACCAATTAAGTAGGAGATGAAAATGACCCAAGTATTTGTGGGTGAAAATGAAGGAATTGAGTCGGCCTTGCGTCGATTTAAGAGAGAAGTTTCCAAAGCAGGTATTTTCCCAGACATGAGAAAGAATCGTCACTTTGAAACGCCTTTGGAAAAACACAAGCGCAAAGAAGTTGCAAGACATAAACAACGTAAAAGGAATTTCCGCCGCAATTGAGAACAAGCGATCGCATCTCATTAGATTGTTAGCTGTCGAAGAGACGATCGCTGTATTGCAAAGGAGAATCTAAAGGGTAGATTTGGCAAAGCCATTATTGAATTAGGGACTTCTAACTAAAAAAATATCCCATCGCTTTGGCGAGCTGGCGTTGCAGGGGGCGCAGAATAAGCATGAAAACCCCCAATTTTGGGACTTTTGATATGAAGATTCGGCATACATCCATCTCAACAGCGATCGCACTCTATTGATTAGGTTATCAATTTAGGGGGTTTGGGCAGGAATGCTGTTGCCCCTGCCGCTAAACTCCGCCGATGATTTTCCTCGAATACGCTAGGCACTAAAGACGATGAAAACAGAACGATGCGGATTCGCTTGTAGATGAACTATTAGCTCAAAGCCATCCATATTGGGTAGGGCTAAATAAGCAGAAGCAGAATCACTCTGGATTGTGTTCGGTTGCTATAGTGCGCGATCGCAGGAAAGTAACTGATAAGTGCGAAAAATTATATTTTCTTCACAAATTGAGATGTGCTCATCATGGTTTTGTTTTTGATTCAGCATGATTTACTAGGTTTGTGAGACTTTTTCCTCTTGAGCAGAAAGAGAGCGAATTAACTCCCGAATCACATCGGTTGCCGGTCTCCCCGTGATTGAACAGTATTGTTCAAGCTTCTGTGCCTCACTTGATGTGAGATTGATTGTAAGTCGTTTAGCAGCCCATTTTTTATTCATGTATTAGACAGACAAGCTATATTTTTAAACTACTTCTCTAATATCAATCTTTTAAGCTGCTAATACAATGGTATAACTAACGACATCTAGTTTAAGTAATCGTGAAGCTGGATATCATGTTTTTCTAAGCAATAGTGAAGAGATAGAATATATTCTCAAGTATAAAGTTTAGCTACTTAAAAGGCAGTATTGTATAAATATAATGTAAAAATAACTTAAAATTAAGTAAGCATAAAATAAGTATTACAGCGATTCTCGGTTGAGTAAGGTACAAGAACCCCATCCTCAATCCCCTAAGAGGTTGTTTGGAAACTCTTAAAGTACAAAATCGTGGGTTTTTAAGACGCGATAAATCGCCGTCTCTACAAGTGTTTCGATCTTATCTGAACTGTATTGACTTTTATGCAACTTAAATTGACCTGTTTAGCTTTAATTTCAATAAAATAAAAAAATCTGTATATTTGAATACTTTTTAGAGATTTTTTGATAAATGTCATGTTATTGTAACTTTAGCAAAACCTTGCTCAGTCAATTCAGGGAGTCATGATTATCGAGTGGTTCATTCATGATCGACGGTAAAAAAGTTCGGTTGAAATTACAAAATTATTGGTTTAAAACCTTTGGCAGATGGCGATCCTGTCCGCTAACCTGTCCAATAGACAGACCTCATCATCGGCATGTTTTTTGGAGTTGGATCGGTAGTTTTTTAGCCATCACTGCAACGTCTTACCTTGCTGCAAAAACTAATTCTCCTTTGCTGATGGCTCCTTTTGGTGCTACAAGTGTTTTGATCTTTGGTGTGCCTGACAGTCCTTTGGCTCAACCTCGCAATGTCATTGGGGGTAATCTTTTAGCTGCGATCGTGAGTCTGATAATTCTGCATTTTTTCGGTGCTTCTCCCTTGGCAATGGGAATGGCTGTTTCTAGTGCGATCGGAATCATGCAGCTTACCGGAACTGTACACCCACCTTCGGGTGCTGTCGCACTAGTCGTCATGATGACGAAACCGGACTGGCAATTTCTGTTAACACCCGCCTTTGAGGGATCGATGATTCTAGTGCTATGCGCTGTAATCTTCAATAATTTAGCGGAAGAAAGGACGTATCCGAAACACTGGTTATAGCATTGTCTCTAGCAAAGCAGAGCATCCTTAAGCATCAGGTAAAGAAGAAATCGCACTTCAATTGATTTTCGGTTGCTGTGGTTCAGCTTAGATGTTTCCTTAGTAGTAAGTCGAGAAGATTAATGAAAATGCCCTGGCGATCGCAAGGGCATTTGATTGTATTTTAAGAGATAGAGCCGTTTACTAAAAACCTTGAATTATTTACGCTCACTTACTCAATCTTCAAGTTGAAAGGTAAACGGGCGTAAACCCCCTGTGGATCGTTCATCTTTTGCAGAGTCTCTACTTCCTCTTGCAGTTTCTGGAATTCAGCGGTGAGGGGATTGGATGGTTTTAATTGCGCCGCTTCAATTCCTAAAGCATTTCGCGCCTGTTCGGTTGCACGCCCAAAAAAGCGTTCTCCGAAGCTGTTAGTGCGAGGATATTCTTGCACTTCCCAGTCTTCTCCTAGGTTCGCCTGCTTGGCAGCATATGCGATCGCAGTATCCAAACCGCCAATTTCATCCACCAAACCAATTTCTTTGGCCGCCACACCAGACCAAACTCTTCCTTGGGCAATTTCTGCTACTTTTTGTTCTGGGAGTTTCCGACCTTGAGAAACTTTATTCAGAAACATATCATAAATTCGGTTAACGCTGCGTTGATAAAGCGCTAACTCTTGAGGCGATTTCGGACGCGAAACTGTTTGACTATCAGCATAGCGCCCGGTTTTTACCGAATCCCAGGTGATGCCATGATCGTTAGCCAGCTTTTCACCATTGAACAGCAACCCAAATACACCTATTGAGCCTGTAATAGTATTTGGTTCGGCAAAAATGCGGTTCGAGTCGCTGGCAATCCAATAACCCCCAGAGGCGGCGACATCACCCATAGACACTACAACTGGTTTCGCCTCACGAGTTAATTTCACTTCTCGCTGCATGACTTCGGCTGCGGTTGCGCTACCACCAGGACTATTAATCCGTAATACAATAGCCTTGACATCTTTATCTTGTCGCAGTCTGTTGAAGATTTTCGCAAAGCGATCGCCTCCTACTTGCCCATCTTCTCCTTTACCATCGACAATTTCGCCCTCAGCATAAACAACGGCAATTTCATTTTTGGAGTTACGTTCTACACCCAAAGATTTGCCAGAAACTTCTGCGTAGCTATTCAAGCTAATTTGTCGGAATGTTTTGTCGTCTTTATCGCTATCTGTCAACTTTTTGAGGTCAGTTACTACTTCATCGGGGTATGCTACTCGATCGACTAAACCGTTGGTTTTGGCTTGTGTGGCTTCTAGTAGAGCCTGATTATCTGCGATCGCCTGCAACTGGTTAGGTTCAATTTTCCGACTTGCGCCCACAGCAGTGCGCCACTCTCTCCAAACATCATCCAACAATTTTTGAGTTTGTTCGCGGTTTTCTGGACTCAACTTTGTGAGGATAAACGGTTCAACAGCTCCTTTGAATTTACCTACCCGCACAACTTGAACGCCAATACCGTATTTCTGCAATGCACCCGCTAAGAACATCGGTTGTGAACTCAAACCATTGACTTCCATCATTCCCAGAGGATTAAGTACAACGGAATCTGCTACTGAACTAACGTAATATTCCTTTTCACTCCAATCACTGCCATAGGCCACAATCTTTTTCCCAGCAGCGCGAAATTCCTCCAGCGCTTTCCGAATTTCTTTAAGGGAGGCATAGCCGACGCTACTACCTTGGCTTGTCTTTGTTCCATCCAGGTAGATCCCGACAATTCGCGGATCGCGCCGCGCTTTTTCTAAGGTTTCCACAACTTTGCGGAGTGCCATCCTTTCGTCATCCACACCGGATAATGTGTTTTGAAGTACTTCGTCTGAACTAGGTTCGCTATCATTAATTTTCATCGACAAGTCAAAAACCAACACTGACTTATCTTTCACATTTGGCCCAGTATCTTTAGAGGAGGTAGCAGCCAATATTAGCAAGAATAATCCAGTGGTTCCCAGACCACCGAAAATAATTAGTCCTAGTAAGGTGCCAACTAAACTAGCAAAAGTTTGTTTGATAAAATTACGCATTAGTTATTAGGAATTGGGAATTGGGAATTGGGCATTTACAAATGACAAAGGACAAAGGACAAATGACTAATGACCTATTTACTTATTCTATGCGCTGTAAACTGCCAGAGTGCTTTAACTGATACAAGGTAGCGTTGCCAGTGCAAAATAAGACTGTGGTGATTTCGGCGATTAATACTTCAGCCAATTCTGCAACTGCTGTCTCTGATGTTGCTGCTGCTTGCAGGAAAGGCATTGCTAAACCAGCTATATCTGCTCCCAAGGCGATCGCGGTTGCGGCATCCAATCCATGACGCAACCCTCCCGAAGCAATTAAAGGCACATCTTTTGCGATTGCTCTAATAGTTGTAATACACTCTGCTGTCGGTAAACCCCAATCGGCAAACGTCCTCCCTAAGCGGCTTTGCAAAGGATTTTCTGCCCGTTCGCTTTCAACTTTTGCCCAAGAAGTACCTCCCGCACCAGCCACATCAATTGCTGCTACCCCAGCGGCGATTAGTTTCTGTGCGATCGCTGCTGAAATGCCGTTACCTACTTCCTTCGCAATTACTGGTACTGGCAGTTTATTGCATAATTTAGATATCTTGTCAAGTAAACCCCTAAAGTTAGTATCACCTTTAGTTTGAATGCACTCTTGTAGGGGATTAATGTGTAAAATCAGGGCATCAGCCTCTAGGATATCAACTACGCGCAAACATTCATCTAAGCCGTACTTATAGTTAAGTTGCACAGCACCCAAGTTCGCAAATAGCAGAACATCGGGGGCATACTTGCGGACAGCAAAAGTATCAGCTACCTGGGGTTTTTCCACTGCTACCCGCTGGGAACCAACACCCATCGCAATTTTGTAGCGTTGCGCGACTTCGGCCAGACGTTGGTTAATGATTGCGGCCTGTTCTGTTCCGCCAGTCATGGAAGAAATTAACAAGGGTGCGCCAAGGTGTTTCCCCAGAAAAGTTGTACTGATATCAATATCGTTGTGGTTTAGTTCTGGTAAGCAACAATGGGTAAAGCGATAACGTTCCAGTCCATTGGTGATTTGATGAGATTGAACATCTTCCTCTAAACAGATCCGAATGTGATCGGCTTTGCGATTCTGAGTTTGTGCAGAGATATTGGTAGGGGCGTTCACTGGTGGGTATGGCTAAAAGTATTTGCTTGCGATCGCTATTGTTACATTGTCTGCAACCGTATTTGTATAACAAAAATATTTATTTTACCTATCTTTAGGGTACGTTACGCTATTGATAACATACCCATTCCCTCATTTTATGAGTTAATTAATATGGTTTTACAAACAGAAAAGCGTTACTACACCCCAGAAGAATATTTGGAATTAGAAGAAAAAGCTGAATATAAAAATGAATACAGAGACGGAGAAATTATACCCATGACAGGGGGAACAACTAATCACAACAAAATTGCACTTAATTTTTGTCGCAAGTTTCCCCTGACTGTGCAGGGACAAGATTATGAGATTTACATAGGCGATGTGAAATTATCAATACCTCGTTATCGCATTAATACTTATCCTGATGTTATGGTCATCAAAGGTAAGCCTATTTATGAGGGAACAGGTAAAACAATTATCACTAATCCCTTATTAATTGTTGAAGTCTTATCAAATTCAACTAAAAATTATGACAAAACAGATAAGTTTAAATATTATCGTTCAATTCCTGGTTTTCAAGAATATATTATGATTGACCAGTATAGTTTTGCTGTGGAACAATTTGCAAAGCAAGCAGAAGGTCAATGGATTTTTAAAGAGTATGAAAGTGAAGAGGCAGTTTTAGTCTTAGATTCTATCGATTTTCAAATTGCCTTGCGTGATATTTATGAGCGAGTTGATTTTGAGTTGATTGAGGAATAAAACCCTTTCTTACATTGGAAAGGGAGAAAATTTAAATCATTTGTTATACCGCACTCATTCATGCACTGACACTACTTCTCGTGACACTAGAAAACCAAGGACAATTGCCACCAAGATCAATGCTGGAATGTCGCCAACGAGGTGTCCATGTTCCGCAGGGTCAATCACTGCCTGTACAGCCATGATCAGTGCGTGAACAAAACTCGACCAGACGGTGAACCAGATTAAACTGAGATGCGCTTCTGGTTTTCGAGAAGCCCGTAGTAAAAATACACCGAGCGTCCCATAAATGCCGACGATCATCTGTTCGTATTCGTGTTGACCTGGTTGCCATGACCAGCCCGATGGCCAGATATTCATCAACGGATAGATCAGGAGAAAAGCAATTCCAACAACAACAAGGGCGATTTGCAAGTACCGATGCTGCTCATTCATTACTCCAACCTCCCACTATTTTTCCAGGGTAGTTTCTACTAATGGAATGCCTACTTTTAATAGTATTCTTACTAGTGACACTTTAACTTGGGAGTGTTAGGAATCTTGATGTTCCCTGTGGTTTAAAGCTGATTTAACACTGAATTGTCTGCAAAGCAATGGGCATCAATCACGGTGAATGATGCCTACTTGTTGCTCATTACGCCGTCTGTGTAGAAGCTGCTTTCGAGTCTGCGGTGGATCTTAACCGGGTGATGGTGGCTTTGCGAATGCGTAGGCGTAGCCCGCCGCAGGCATCGCTTTTGCGTACTCCGCCTATCATCTCGTATTCCCGGCTGTCTTTGCCATACTTCAATGCTACACCACTGACTAGGCGCTCTGAAGTTTCCCGAATGGTCTTTTCAAGGGTTTCTATTTGTTCCTTTGCTGAGTCAATGGCAGTTAGCATCATATTATACTGGTCAATCTGGTTGCGGAGTTGCCCGGTTAACTCGGTTAAATGGTTTAAGCTGATGGAATCACCAAAGTCGAGCTTGGAATCAATCGATTTGAATCCGATTACTCTCTGTTCGGTTTTTTCTAGCACGGTAGAGTTTCTTTTTTGGCGTGGCATCAATGCAGACTTTTTACTAAACTTTATCTTTCTAGAGTGTCTCAATGGGACAGTATAGTGGTTCAGTAAAACTTGCAAAATAAGGTGTTTTTTGTAATAATATTTGATTACTAGCTCAGTAATTACACGACAACAAACTTGTGTTCTAAACGAATAAGCTTGTGTTCTGAACGAATAGGCTTGTGTTCTGGACGAATAAGCTCGTGTTCTGAACGAATAGGCTTGTGTTCTGAACGAATAAGCTCGTGTTCTGAACGAATAAGCTCGTGTTCTGAGCAAATAAGCTCGTGTTGTGGACGAACAAGAGAGACGCGATAAATCGCCGTCTCTACAAAGCGTTAATTTTGATCAAAAAACCTGATGCGAACCGAATTGCACGCAATCGAGAAACGTATCACAAATAGACCATATTGTAGAGACGCGATGAATCGCGTCTTAAACCAAGGATGTATTGCAATCATTAATTAAATTGGTATTAGATTTTTTCATGCAATTAAACCGGATTCCTGTAACAACCAATATAGCCACAGCCCCTCTTTGCAAGCAAAAAGGGGCTTATGATACTATTGCTCCTCAGAACGGCGATGTTTTGGTAACAGGCTCTTTTTCTGTTTTTCTTGCAAACTGCTAGCTTGTTTCACAAGTGAGATCGACTCTTTAACGATCCATATTAAAACCTCGATTTGTGAGTCTCCTTGCTGAATGCGGTTTTTGGCATTTACACCAATTAATATTGTTTGTATTAATAACAACACTGTAATGATTTGGCGATAAAGCTTTTGACGTGTGCTTTGGCTTTGCTTGCGCTGAGTTTTCATTTATTTACCTCACCTCAATTCCAAATCGAGGTTAAGGTTGGGATTAATTGACAAGTAAATTTCCCAAGCGTTGATTAAAAGCCGTTTAGAATCTACATAGGGTGCTTGGGAAAGATGTCTGGCTTGGGAAAGCACAGAACTTTTTGGAAAATTTTTTTTCTTTTCGATGACGGTACTGACATGGAGCGGAAGGGGCGGAATCTTAGCTACGATGCTGGTAGAAAACAAGCAGAAATATTGCTGCACGCTTTACTGTCATTTGTGGAAAATTCGGAAGAATCAAAAGACTGTAAAGCCGATTGGCAAGCGGGTACTGAGTTATGGGTAACGCATTCTACATTAGAAGGACTGGCAGAACTGACGAAGAAGTATAACGACAGCTTAGAGGCTGAAGCAATTAGGAATGCGCTCAACTGTCTGATAAGCTTGAAAATTCTTCAGGATAAACGCGGACAAACCAATGCCAAAACTAAAACAAACTCAAAAATTTGGCTTTTTGCGCTCAAGTTTCCCAGCATCGATAAAAAAGAAAACCTGAATTGGTTGTTTAAGCAAGGTGGGAAATGGGATAAATGCCGAGAAGCTCAAAAAAACAACTCTGCTAAAGTTCCCAAGACTGCGAAGGAAAAATCTCAGGGTGTTGATTGGCAAGAAATTCGCAGACAACTTACTGATAAAAATGGTAATAAATTCGATGAAATAATTCTTGGACAAGTCGCATTAACTTTATTAGATTTTTCTCCTGATAACTTTGAAGCTTGCGAAGTGGTGAAGGAATTAATTAATAATAGCGATGATTACTTTGTTCCACCTTTTTGGTTGAATAAGCTTCAATTTAATGAACAAGTTGAAGCTATAAGACGGCGTGTATTTTTGGATTCACGACCTATTGAGGTGTCCTCTGAGATACTTGAAGAAGAGAATCATAGTAGTAGAGAAGAAATAATAGATTTGATTTACTCTCTCAACAATATTGATGATGCTAATCCTCAAAAGGTTGAGACCATGTTGAGATTAGAAAAAATCATTACTGGCAATCCAGAGGCTATTGCTCCCATTATTGATGTTATTAAGCGCTCGCTGCGTTCCAACGAAGATTGTGATCGCTACCTTTTGTTTAAGACTCTTAAATATGTCCAGAGAATTGGAAGCGGTAATCTAGAGTTAATAAATCTTCTAATATTAATAATCAATAATCATACATATTATGAAAGTTATGCAATTAAAGAACATGCTATCTCGGCTTTAACAGCTATTGGTATTGGCAATGAAAATGTATTTAATTTTATCATTAATTTAATAGACAATGATGGCTTAGTTGGATTTGTTAGTCCTGTTGCATGTTTAGGAATAATCCTTAGAGATAATCTATTTTCTTTAGCAGTTGCCAAGTTAAGTTGCTACTTACAAGATTCCGTTTGTCAAAATAATCGTGCTTTCTACTTTGATTGCTATTGGACACTCTACCATTGCGCCGAAAATATGACCTACCCAGATTTTTATCAAGCTTGGCATCAACAAGAGAAAGTGAAAGATCAGGAGTAGGAAAGAAAAATACTTCCTCCAGCCAAAACATAAGCGAAATGTAGAAGCGGCAATCCCTTGTAAAGACGCGATTAATCGCATCTCGTAAGCGTCTCGTAAATCAATCGCGTCCGATCTTTCCGCAATCCAGAGAATGCGTCGCCCCTAGTAAAACATATATTGTGGACAGAATGGGAATGTGTAGGCGTAGCCCGCCGCAGGCATCGTTTTTGCGATCGCCCCTTGTAGAGACGCGATGAATCGCGTCTTCTTCCTTCCCATCATTTACATAGCGCAAATAATTCCGAGTTTTTTGGGTTGGCAATTACATCAATGCAAAGCAATAATTGCATAAATTTTTGTATCAATCAAAGATGTAATCATGAATCATTACGATCCTCAACCAGAAAACAACAAACCTAAATACAAAGGTAAATATCGCATTGATTCAACCCGTTTACCAGCTTGGAGTTATGCTAGTAATGCCGGATATTTCGTTACTATTTGCACCAACGGTAAAAAATGCTTTTTTGGTGAGGTTGTGCAGGGTGAAATGCAGCGATCGCCAATTGGAGAAATTGCTCAGAAATTGTGGTGTGAGATTCCTAATTATTTTTCTAATTGCCAGATAGATTCATTTTGCGTCATGCCTAATCATATTCATGGGATTTTGATTATTAATCAAATACGAGAAGGAGACGCTATGAATCCACAAACACAGGAAGAAGACGCGATGAATCGCGTCTCTACAAGTCAAAGGGGGGATGGGGAACGGGGTGGGGTTACTGGGTTATTTAATCCGATGTTGTCTAAAAATTCTCTTTCTAAAATTGTTAGGTGGTACAAAGGACGATGTACATTTGAAATTAATCAAATTTATGAAGGTTTTGGATGGCAAGAAAGGTTTCATGACAACATCATTCGTAATGAATTCGCCCGCGATCGCATTAGACAATATATTATCAATAACCCAATCAATTGGGAACGCGATTGCGAACAACCACCCCATCCCCCCTTGTAGAGACGCGATTCATCGCGTCTTCTTGTGTTTGATTCATCGTTATTGACGCGTATAACGATGTTTCACCCCAACAGGAAAATATTCTGCATCCCCCATTGGTGCTAACGTAACCTGTGGTGTTTGATATTCTACAGGAACATAATTAGCAAACTCGCTATTTAGACGTAGCAGTTGTGAAAGAATAGAAGATGCGATCGCATCTCTTCGATCTTCACTACCCTCTACCCCTGATCCTAACTCCACAACCACAGATAAAAATCGATTCTTATCTGCATCTTCCTTCACCTGCAACACGAATTTACCCGTTACCCATTCTTGAATTCCTGGTTGTTCTAATCCCACCGTCACATTTTCTGGATAGATATTTGCGCCAAAGTAAGAAACTGTAAAGTTAGAACGCCCGAAGACATAAACAAAAGGTAGCTGATGAATACCTCTAGGTGATTCTTGAGTGTCAGAACGGAGATTTTCAAGTGGGTTAAATCCCCATTCAGCTAAAAATTGCAGCATGGCATCATAACTAATTATCCCGCCAGTATCCAAGATGTCATAACGCACTAAGGGAATACCGTTATCTCCCGAAAACAGCAATCCGCCATCTTGAACTTCAAAAAAGCGACTGCAAGGATCGTACTGTACTAATGTGGGTAAACGCGATTCCCCAAATAAAGCTCTAGCAGCATCGGGATTTCTTGCCAAAAAACGGCGAATACAAATACTTAGCGGGGTTTCATTACCCAAAACTCCCGCATCCGCAGTGCCGTAAAGTGATGCAAAATCATAGCAAGGATTTCGCGAACCAACTCTTTCGCCAACTAAACTCCGCCATTCTTCACTAAATACTTCTCCCGCCATCACTAATTTAATCTGATATTGCTGCCACTCCACACCACGAGCGATACCAGTATCAATCACATCTTTCAAAAATGGTGGGTATCCCAATAACACAACTTGTTCAAATGCTGAACCTAATTCCTGCACAACTCGCAAGATTTCTTCTTTGTTGTTACCAGGAGTAATTACAGTGATGGGATAACCTTTGCTAGCAAGATAACGACAGCAATTAGTAGTAAACATTCCACCTACCCAAGTGCCCAAAGTGAAACAAATCACTGCTAGGGTACGTCTGGTATCTGCATAGAAACTATCGTGAAAAATCTGTTCAAAGCGTGTGGCGATTTGGAGTTCATCTGTGAAAAAACGAGGCCAAAATGTCGGTTTACCACTGGAACCAGAGGATGCAGCTATCATGTCACACTCTTGGAGTTGCCCGTTGTGGCACAAGTCAGCTAACGGATAACGCAGTATATAATTTTGTTTAGCGATCGCTGGTAGTTTCTGAAACTCCTCTAAGGTTTGAATAGTCGCGGGATTAATTTCCCTTTCTGCTAAAAAAGCCTTGTAGGCAGGTACATTAGCCGCTACATCGTGAAATAAACTCAAAGCTGCCGAAGTTTGAGTGTTGAGATGCCGTTGCAGTATCGTTTCTAGGGGGGTAGACAAAAAATCTTCAAATGCTTTAATTACTTGCTGCTGTCTTGATTTCGGGTTCATGACGCTTGTTGTTTATCCTGAAGTAGAACCAACACCGTTACTTGCTGCCAGTATTTTAGCTGTTATCTAAATACCCCCAAAACCCCAGTGATTCTTAGCAACACGGATTTAATATAGGAATACCCAGCCCCTAACATTTCCTAAAATATCCGAAAATAAGAGTATGCGCGTTGTAATCATTCAATAAAACCTTCACTTATCCTTCAGCACCATGCAGCTCTATTGCAGTAAACAACACACAAATAATGGTAGTAACCGCTTTTGTACCCTTTGTGGTGAGCCATTACCTCTTGCTGTGGGACAGGTTGTGGATAATCGCTATCAAATTATCCGTCATTTAGGGCAGGGCGGCTTTGGACGCACCTATTTGGCGGAGGATAGAAATAAATCTCATCAAACGTGTGTGCTGAAGGAATTTGCACCCCAAGTAGAAGAAAAGCAAGATTTACAAAAAGCTAAAGAGTTATTTGAACGAGAAGCAAATGTTCTGAAAACACTCCAGCATCCACAAATTCCGCGTTTTCACGCCTCGCTACAAGTGAAGATAGGCACTAAAGATTTTTTCTTTCTAGTGCAAGATTATGTGGATGGTGATAATTACTACCAATTATTAGAACAGCGTGAGAGTGAAGGAAAAACCTTTAGTGAAGAGGAAGTAATCACCTTACTGCAACAGATTTTACCCGTATTATCCTACATCCACTCACGAGATGTGGTTCACCGCGATCTCTCTCCCGATAATTTGATTTGGCGGCGTTCTGATAATCTACCAGTGCTAATTGATTTTGGCGGTGTCAAACAATTGCCAGCTTCTCAAGGTTTTTGGCGCACTAAGTTGGCTGAAAATAACACTTTGCTAGGTAAAAAGGGTTACGCTCCAGAAGAACAGCTACGGCAGGGAAAAGCATTTTTTAGTAGTGATTTATACTCTTTAGCGGTGACATCTCTGGTGTTGCTCACTGGCAAAGAACCACAAAAATTATACGACAGCTATCAGGGAATTTGGGGATGGGGAAAGGAAATCCGAGTTAGTCCCAAACTGGAAGCGGTGTTAAAAAAGATGCTGGCTTATAAACCGAGCGATCGCTATCAACGAGCCGAGCAAATCCTCAAAGATTTACCATCGCCAACTGCAACTAAATCCACGGGGAATTATATTACCACCAAAATTAAGACGATGGTAGTTGCTCCGGGAAGACAACGCGCCAGTGCTGTTATGAGTAGATTCCAGAACAAAACGCAAGCTATAGCGAAACCGATCTCTTGGCCTGTTTGGATTCGTCCTTTTGTGATGAGTCTAGGGGGAACAGCTTTAATTGTCTTAACTGGTGCAGGTACTTTGGCGGTGGTAAATGCTGTCATTCGGAGTGTAACTTCGATCGCCATTCCGTCAATTTCATTACCGCAAATTCCCCAATTTCCAAATCCAATCGGTAAACCAGTAAGCGATAAAGGAAAAAATAGCGACATCCAGGAAATTATTAATCGTCGCCAACAACTAGAAATTACTGAAGGATTTTTTATTCCTTTTGTAGATAATTTATTTTATACAAAAAAACCAGAATTAAAGGGACGTAGCCTCACATCTAAACCTGAAGATGCTGGTTTACGAGATGAATGGTCTGGTATCGCTAACGATTTATTGAATAAACTAGAACAGGCTGACCTCAGTACAGCAGCTCGTCGTAAATTGGGTAAATATACTGCACAAGATTACGAAAAATGGAGACGGCAAGCGCGTTCGGGGCAGTTTGGGAACTATACAATTGACCAACTGACCAAAGATACAAATGAAAAATTCGATCGGTTGTTTCCCGATCAGGAGCGTGGGAAACTCAATCAACAGACTTACGGTCAAATTTGGTATGCGATCGCAGCCGATCGAGTCAGTAAAGTACAATCTGGCAATTAAAAGGATTGGGGACTGGGGAAGAGTCACTAATAACAAATAACAAATGACAAATGACAAATAACAAATGACTAAAATATATTGTTCTCAAGGACATGAAAATTCCCCAGGTAGCCGCTTTTGTCTCCAGTGTGGCGAAAAGTTGTTGGATACGCCCATGAGTTATGGTATCCAACCGGGACTAACTTTAGGCGATCGCTATGCGATTGTACGTCAAATTGGCCAGGGTGGCTTTGGACGCACTTATTTAGCTGAAGATGTCAACCGTTTTCGCGAACTTTGTGTCTTAAAGGAATTTTCCCCCCAAGTTCAAACCGCTTACGTTGTCCAAAAAGCTGAAGAACTGTTTGAGAGAGAAGCGAGTGTTCTCTATAAACTGCAACATCCTCAAATTCCCCGCTTCCGGGAACTGCTTCGGATGAACTTAGGGGGGAAAGAATATCTGTTTTTGGTGCAAGATTATGTAGAAGGGGAAACTTACAACTCGTTGTTAAATGCGCGGCTACAACAGGGTTTGCGCTTTACAGAGGCGGAAGTACGCCAATTATTGCAGCAAATTTTGCCAGTGTTGGAATATATCCACTCTATAGGTGTTATTCATCGAGATATATCTCCAGATAACTTAATGCTTCGCACTGTTGACAAACTGCCAGTGTTAATTGATTTTGGCGGTGTCAAACAAGTAGTAGCAACCGTAGCTTCCCAATATTATCAACCCGGCGCAGTTGCATCTTCACCATCACCAACCCTATTGGGTAAGATAGGATTTGCGCCCCCAGAACAGATGCAAACTGGGTTAGTATCTCCCCACAGCGACTTGTATGCTTTAGGGGCAACAATGTTGGTTTTACTGACAGGAAAACAACCCCAAGAATTAATTGATACCTACAATCTCACTTGGCAATGGCGGCGGGAAGTTAGCCTGAGTCAAAATTTGGCACAGGTGTTAGATAAAATGTTATCTGCCAGACCAAGCGATCGCTATCAATCAGCCCGTGACGTACTCCGAGCTATCAACCCGCCCCCAGCTAACTTTCCCCCAACTCAATACCCCACAGCACCACAACCCACATCCGCCACTGTCGCCGTCTCTCCACCTCCCCCATCTCCCTCATTTTCCCAATCTCCACCATCCCCTCAGCCCACAAGCTGGTGGACACCGACAAAAACTTTCTTAGTGGCGGCGGTAGCATTTGGTACAATCGGGTTAATTTGGTGGGGACTCAACAGCAGCCGAGATGTCGGGCAAGTCAAACCTAATCCTACAGCCAGCCCAACCCCAACCAGCGAACAGCCAACCGATCCTTTAGCGCAATATTCACCAGAAGAACGGCAGCGTAAAGAAAGATTAAGCGATCGCCGTCAACAATTGGGTATTAACTCTAACTTCTACGTGAACTTGGTGAATCAAGTTTTTTGGGACAAAAACCCCAGTTTACGAGGACGCACTCTCAGTGATGGCCCTGAAGATGCTGGTTTGCGGGCAGAATGGGATAAAACAGCCTCAGAATTGTTGGAAAAGCTAGCGCCACTGAGTTCCAATACACGCCGACAACTGGGAAGTTATACAACTGCTGAACGCGATCGCTGGAAAGTGGAAGTCAACAAAATCAACGTTGGTAGTCGTTCTTTGTATGATTTGGGAGATGCCGCCTTCTTAAGTGTATTCCCCGAACAGCGTGGTAAAGATTTCCGAGAGCAGCCAATTGGACAAGTTTGGTACGGTTTTGTTAGCGATCGACTCAGTGCTATCCTCGGCGGTAGCGCTTTCCAGAAACTTGTCTTCGATCCAGGCGCTACCAGCAAAACAGTTAGTGGTACTCTCCAACCTGGTGGTGGTAAAGTATTCATTGCTGGACTTGCCAAAGAGCAAACTCTAGACTTGAAGCTACAAGCAAATTCCCAAGTTTTGTTATCAGTCTATTCACCCTCTGGCAAAATCAAATTTTTAGAAGATTCTAAAGAGCGTAGCTTGTCAACTAAATTACCAGAAAACGGATTTTACGAGTTTGTCGTGGTTTCCACAGGATCGAAATCAGTAGATTATAAACTCAGCATTACAGCGGAAAATCCCACCCCTCCCCCATTGCCAACACCAACGCCCACAGAAACACCAGCCCCCATAGAAACACCAGCACCCACAGAAACACCCACGCCAACCCCAACTCCCACAGAAACCCCCACTCCTACATCGACACCAACGCCAGAGACAGCACCTCAATAAACCGCGTTGCATAGTTGCAGGATAATTTAGCAACTTCCAAAATTCTCCCCCTGCCTCAAATTATTCCTTGTCCACAACCCCTAAACGCAACGCAATTCGCTTGTATTTCGTTGCATCATAAGGTGTACCTCTGTGCATCACCTGGGAGTTGTCCCAAAAAATAATATCTCCTGGCTGCCAAATATGGGAGTAGACTGGCGTGCAGTCTAGAACAGTCGCAAACAAATCCTGCCAGAAACGTTTTGCTTCCTCTGGTCTATCTTCCATACCAACTGCGATCGCAGTGTCCGAACCTAGATATAATCCCTTTTTACCAGTGACTTTGTGAGTAGACACAATCGAATGCACTTTCCTCGGTACATCAGTCTCTACATTGCTACTCTTAGAAAACATTGGTGGTGAGTGATACATCGACATCTGCTCTAACTGCTGCTGATGTTGACGATCCAAATTATTATAAGCCTCTATCATGTCAAGGAACTCAGTGGTATGGGGCTGCCCATTTACACCTTCCGGAGGCACTTCCACACCATAAAGCATGACAACATATAGTGCATTCATATCCAGTCCCTCTGTGCGGGGGACGCCATCTTTATCATGATGCCATTCCCAAGCAAACTTTCCTACTGGTGTTTCAGTAAGTCCCTTGGGATTACCCAAGACACTCACACCCTGGCTTTGCAGGTCTGGGCTAATATCGGGATCTAATGTTTTGGTTTTGGAATAGCCAAACATTAAGTCACCAAAGGTTTTGCTAGAAAATTCTTTCAACTGCTTTGCAGTGATGTGTTGCTGTCTAACTACCACAACGCCGTGTTTCCAAAGTGATTCCTTTAATTCACGAGACTCTAGATTTGTGAGGTTGCTAAGATTACAACCCCGCAGGACTTCAACTCCGAGTCTTGGTTGATATTTTATTATTGGAGTCATTGCTATGCAATTCTTTTTGGAGCAAACTATATAGACAATTAGTCTAGATAGGAAATTTACTGTAATATTATCTTACCTAAGAAAGTTTGCAAGTAAAAAAATGTTTCAATAGAGGTTATCGCATCAGTTAGAGACCTTTTATAAAGTAAACCTTAAATTATCGGGTGCGTTAAAGCACTGCTAGAGGCACCTGGAAATATAGTGCGTTACGGCTAAATTAGGCTTTCTCAAACCCTCAAGTTCTTATGCAGCCGTAATCCGCCCTGCTTAATATTGACTTTATAAATACGCTCTTAAACCTGGGTACAACAGCTATTTAATAACTAACTATATTAAATACCGAAGCGGCTACACTTGTTCTTCCTTGGAAATGGGGATTTATTAATCTACAAACCCTAATGTAGTAAGATGTCCATACCAATATGGCGCAAGTACTAATGACGTAAACTCAAATTTTATCCAAGCTTTTCGCTCTTGATAAATATGACAATTGCAATTAATAGAAGTCTTTAATAGGCTGGAAATTCCTTGTAAATTACCGTTGCTTTATTACTCTGGTCAGAGTAAGATAAAAACGTTTGTCTAGATAGACTTTTGCTCATCGAGAATTGTTTCGACGGTTTCTGTGGATATGCAAAAGTGTACCCCGCCGCAGGCATCGCTAATTTTCCGAACCCAAATAAATATTATATAAAATTTATGTAAAGCTTAAGTGTTGTTAAGCACAAAAATTTCTGGGTTAATATCTCAATAAAACTGATCCATTTGACAATGTATTTCTTTAATATAAAATTATTTCTTTATTAAAAAAAGATATTTTTTACCAAAAAATCTGATATCGAAACTTAACTTAACAAGGATAGGGCGTTCATCTAAAAATATCGCAATATCTACCATAAAATCGTTAGTTTGAAACAATAATTAATTAAAAGTTACACATGTATGTGAAATGTATTATCAAGCGCAACTCATTGAAAACTTAAAGTTTTGATAAAGTAGTTGATGTAACCTTATACTTCATGATAATTAAATAATTACAGCGTCGGTTCAAAAAAAAATTGGAAAAAGAACCAAAATATTTGATCTAATTACTTACCATTTTGGTAATCAATTAAGGGATTTTCAAGAAAGAAATTATCTAATTTTGTAGAGTGGGCGTCTCGTTCGCCCGCAACCAAAGGCGGGCTTTTCGGGCCAGCCCACAATCAGTAGTCGGATATTTTTTTCTTTAAAAGTTCCTAACCAAATAATTAATGTTTTCTTCCCTTAGATTATGCAAATGGCAAGTAATCTAAATTGATCTGATAAATAGTTCTTTGACTGAAGCTGAACTTACACATTAGTGAAAAATTCAGGAAAGATAATATGGCTTTTATTTTCGGCACTACAGGTTCTGATACAAGAAATGGGACTTCGGGAAATGACACGATAGTTGGTTGGGCTAGTGGTGGTAATGCCAATAGTACCTCCGGTAACGATACCTTGAATGGTTTGGCTGGTAACGATTCCCTCGCTGGTGGGACGGCAAACGATAGTCTAATTGGTGGAAATGGAAATGACACACTTGATGGCGGCACAGGAAACAACACTCTAATAGGTGGTGCAGGCAATGACATCTTCAAAGGCAGTCAGGGTAACAACAGCATTGATGGTGGAGATGGCATTGATGGCGCAGACTACAGTCAACTAGGTCAAAGCATTACCTTGTCAGGTGTTGGAACCATTAAAAAAGCTGGGGGATTAGGGCAAGACCAACTCTTTAAAGTAGAAAAGGTTATTGCTAATGCTAAGGTTGCCAACAACACCATAGATGCATCCCAATCTTTGGCTGGGGTATCTGCCACCGTTAACCTGCAAACCCAAAGTTTGGTTGCCAATAATGTTCCTGGTTTGGGTAAATTGTCATTTACTGCTGTCAACTTTGATAATTTCATCGGCACAAATGCAAGTGACAGCATTGTTGGCGATAACCAAAATAACCAATTATCCGGTAATAAAGGCAATGACACAATTGATGGGGGCTTGGGTACTGACACCTTGAATGGGGGAGCAGGCGATGACACTTACATTGTTGATGGTGCTGTTGACACTATTACAGAGGCCGCTAATTCCGGTACAGATATCGTCCGGTCTTCTATCACCTACGCACTAGGCACCAATGTGGAGAATCTGAGGCTGACAGGAACTAGCGACATCAACGGGACAGGTAACAGTCTTAACAACTTACTTTTTGCTAATACTGCTAACAACACTCTCAATAGCGGAGCAGGCAATGACACCCTAGACGGTAATTTAGGCAATGATATCCTCAATGGTGGCGACGGCAATGATAGTCTACAGGGCGGCCCTGGCAATGACGTACTCAATGGCGGGCCTGGAGACGATATCCTCATCGGTACTTTTCCTGGTAGTGCGCTTCCACCTGGAATAGGCGAAACTGATAACTTAACTGGCGGGGGTGGGGTAGATAGATTTATCCTGGGCGACGCTGAAAATGTTTTCTACGACGATAACAACACTACAAGTCCTGGTTTTGGGGACTTGGCTAGTATTAATGACTTCGACTCTAGCCAAGACCGAATTGAACTCAAAGGAGTTCCACAGGACTACCGCTTGCAAGTTGTCGGAAGCAACACACGAATATTCTTAGATAAACCGACAGGAGAGCAAGATGAGAGCATAGGTGTTGTACTGGGGAAAACCAATCTCAGTCTTGATAGTGATAACTTTCTTTTCTATGAGCGAGAAAATGCTGGAGAAGGTACAAACAACACACTCGACAGCGCTGAAGGGTTAGGTTCCTTATCATCAGGCTCAAACGTTAATCTTTCAGCCCAGTTAGCAACAGTTCAATCGGGGGGCAATCCCGATTTCGACTTTTTTACATTTTCTTTGGCAAATCCAGGAACTGTCACGATCGCGACAGTGACATCGGCAGATACAATTCTCGGACTGTTTGACGATGGTGGGAATTTACTGGAATCTAACGACGATGGTGGTAGTGGCGGTGGCGGTTCGTCATCAATCACCAGTTCGCTGGGTGCAGGTACGTACTCCATTTCAGTGAGCGACTATAATTTCTTGCCTGAAACTGGCGGAAGTTTCGCTAGTAGCAGCTTTAACCCTGCTTCTTATACACTACAAGTCAGTTTTTCATAAGAACGTTGTCAAATTAAGAAAGTACTGACATCAGTAGGTAGCAAAGATACTTTTCCGAATGGCTAGGGGAACACGACAACGTGTCCCCCTTTACCCGACAAGAGATTATTTACACAAGGCAGGGCTATTTCCTTCTAAATCTAAGCAGAATATCTTAACGTGCAGCGCTCTCTTTCGCTTAAAGTATCAATTCCCGTGTGTCAAATCGCAATTATAGAAGCCTTTGCTGGACTGGAAGACCCTCGTCAATTAGCGCTTCTCTATAACTCTGGTCAGAGCAAAATATCAAATGTTTGTCTAGATAGACTTTTGCTTAGAAAACTTGTAAATTTGGTAAAAAAGTTGACTTAACATTGTATTTTATGATATTTCAATAATTAGTAACGTAGGTTAAAAAAAATTGGAAAAAGAACCAAAATATTTGGCCTAATTACTTAACGCAATGTGCGACTTATTCTTCAAACCCCACTTACATGACTTTCCCCGAAGCGGAGAAAGGCTTTAATTCTTATTCCCCTTTTATAGCAGGGAAGGGGTTAGATTTGAGAGCAAGTCGCACAGTGCGTTACTTACTATTTGGGTAATCAATTAAGGAATTTTCAGGAATATAGATTATCTAATTTTGTAGAGTAGGCGTCTCGATTAAGCGTAACCAAAAGCGGGCTTTTCAGGTCAGCCCACAATTAGTAGTTAGATATTTTTGTTTTAGAAGTTCCTAAGCAAATAATTAATGTTGTCTTCCCTTTGATTACGCAAATGGCAAGTAATCTAGATTGAACTGATGAATAGTTCTTTGGCTGAGGCTGAACTTACGTATTAGTGAGAAACTTAGGAGAGATAATATGGCATTTAAATTTGGCACTAGAGGTTCCGAAACGATAAATGGAACTTCAAAAAATGACACACTAGACGGTAATTTCGGCAATGATATCCTCAATGGTGCGAACGGCAATGATAGTCTACAGGGCGGGCCTGGCAATGATATACTCAATGGCGGGTCTGGAAACGATATCCTCATTGGTGTTTGGCCTGGTAGTCCACTTCCACCTGGAGTAGGGGAAACTGATGACTTGATTGGCGGGAGTGGGGTAGATAGATTTATCCTGGGCAATGCTGAAAATGTTTTCTACAACGATAACAATATTTTAAGTCCTGGTTTTGGGGACTATGTTACTATTAATGACTTCGACTCTAGCCAAGATCGAATTGAACTTAAAGGGCCTCCACAAGACTACCGCCTGAAAGGTTTTGGAGGCAGCACACAAATATTGTTAAACACAGAGCAAGATGAGATTATAGGTGCTGTCCAGGGGAGAACCAATCTTAGACTTGATAGTGATGACTTTCTTTTCTATGAGGGGGAAAATGCTGGAGAAGCTACAAATAACAGACAAAACAGCGCTGAAGGGTTAGGTTCCTTATCATCAGGCTCAAAGGTTAATCTTTTAGCCCAGATCGCAGCAAGTCAACCAGCGAACAGTGCTGATTTTGACTTTTTTACATTTTCTTTAGCAAATCCAGGAACTGTCACTATCAGAACAGTGACATTGGGAGATACAGCTCTTGGACTGTTTAACGATGCTGGGAATTTACTGAAATCTGACGACGATGGTGGCGGTGGCGGTTCGTCATTAATCACCAGTTCGCTGGGTGCAGGTACGTACTCCATTTCAGTGTTTTCATTTCCTCCCTCCTCTGAAGATGGCGGAACTTTGTCTAGTAATAACGTTAGTTCTGATTTTTCTTATACACTACAAGTCAGTTTTGTATAATAACGTTGTCAACTTCAGAAAGTACTGACATCAGAAGGCAGATTTAAGGATACTTTTCCTCCTAGCTAAGGGAACACGTTGCCGTATTCCCTTAGCCAACAAGAGACTATTTACAAGTTCAGGCTATTTCATAAGTCAGAATTCAGAACTCAGAAGTCAGAATAAAGCCATTTTCGTAATGCAGAGGTATTTAATCAAAGTCTGTCGGTAAATCTGGTTGGCGATAATGCTGGAAAAGTCGCGTGATTTGCGCTGGTGTTACACGTCCTATAGAAAGTTCTGGTAAGGCATCTTCAGGAAAAAAACCTACTTCTTCAGTTTCAATACTTGATGATGGAGAACCACCAATAAGTTCACACTTAAAAAATAGCTTGTAGACATAAAACGGAAACGGTGGATGCCCCTGTTTGTCTCTGTCATAGACTGCTAGTAGTTTGATAGCGCGTGCTTGATATCCAGATTCTTCATATACTTCTTTGACAACTACCTCGCTGGGCGACTCGCCGACATCAGCCCATCCACCAGGTAAAGTCCAGCAGCCGTCTGCTCGTTCTTTGACTAACAATATACTATCGTCCCGAAAAATTGCTCCCCGCACATCAACTTTCGGAGTTGCATATCCTACTTCACGACTAAACAAATCGAGGACATACCTGTGTTCTACATTCGAGTAAGTCGCCATAATTTCCGTGGCGATCGCTCGTAATTGTTTGTAGCGTTCAATATCAAAAACACCCTCAGAATAAGCCAAACCATTTTGAGCGATCGCTTGTAACTTTTGCGCCCATTCCAGCCATTTAGTTTCCACAGTTTTTTCCCTTATTTGTAGAGACGTTACATATAACGTCTCTACATAATTCTAAAGATGGCTATTAAGCATCATCTAAAGCTGCAATTCCAGGTAATACCTTGCCTTCAAGTAACTCCAAGCTAGCGCCGCCGCCAGTGGAGATGTGGCTCATTTGGTCAGCTAAACCAACCTTTTCCACAGCCGCTACCGAGTCGCCGCCGCCGATAATGGTGGTTGTGCCAGTTTTGCCAATTTCAGCGAGAGTATGAGCGATCGCTTCCGTACCTGCCGCAAACTTATCAAACTCAAACACACCCATCGGCCCGTTCCAAATTACCGTTTTGGTATCTGCAAGAGCTTCTTGGAAAAATTTCACCGAGTCTGGCCCAATATCCAAACCCATCCAACCATCGGGGATATTCTCAATGCTAACGGTTTGAGAATTGGCATCTGGGGCAAAGTTATCTGCCAATACCACATCTGTAGGCAGCAATAAAGCAACGCCCCGTTCTTTAGCCTTAGCTTCCAAAGACTTCGCTAGTTCCAGCTTGTCTTCTTCCACCAAAGACTTACCAACATTCAAACCACGGGCTTTGTAGAAAGTGAAAATCATCCCACCGCCAATGATCAGCTTGTCGCATTTTTCCAGCAACGTTTCAATCACGCCAATTTTGCTGGAAACTTTGGAACCGCCAATAATTGCCGCCAAAGGACGTTGGGGATTTTCAATGGCATTTTGCAGATATTGCAATTCCTTCTCAACCAAATATCCAGCCACAGAAGGACTGAGGAATTTAGTCACACCTTCAGTAGAAGCATGGGCGCGGTGTGCAGTACCAAAAGCATCATTTACATAAAAATCAGCATTAGCTGCCAATTTTTTCGCAAATTCTGGGTCGTTTTTCTCTTCTTCTTTGTAAAAACGGACATTTTCGAGTAACAGCACTTGGCCATTTTGCAGGGCGCCAACTTTAGCTGCAACTTCATCACCAATGGAATCATCAGTTTTAATGACTTCTTGCCCCAGTAACTCAGACAGACGCTTGGCAACGGGAGTTAGGCGTAATTTGTCATCCACACCCTTGGGACGGCCAAAATGGCTGGCGAGAATGACCTTAGCTCCCTTCTGCGTCAAATCTTGGATGGTTGGTAGAGCGGCGCGAATGCGAGTATCGTCAGTAATGTTGCCTTGGTCGTCCACAGGCACATTAAAGTCAACCCGCACTAAGGCACGTTTCCCAGAGATATCAGCCGAAGATAAACTTGCTAAACTTTTTTTGGACACACCAAACTCTCCTGATTGCCTTTTTGTTATTGTTTTGAAAGTAGAACCATCAAGATTTTACCGGAGTCAGGGGTACCCAAGTGACAGATATATTTAAGACAGTACTATTTCCTATCGATCAAAGCCGGGAAACGCGGGAAGCTGCTGACGTTGTTACCAACGTAGTTAAAAAGTACAGCAGTCGCTTGGTGCTGCTGTCTGTGGTAGAAGAACCACCAAAAGACGCGCCTAGCGCAGATCCAATGGTGTCGCCAGAGGTAGTTGCAAAACTGCTGGAAAATGCCCAATCTTTATTTTCTGGGCAAGGAATTCAATCTGAAACCCTGGAAAGGCAAGGCAAACCAGCTTTTACGATCTGCGATGTCGCTGATGAAATTGGGGCAGATTTAATTATCATGGGCTGTCGGGGGCTAGGCTTGACTGAAGAGGGAGCGGATGATAGTGTTACCACTCGCGTGATTAACCTTTCCCCTTGCCCAGTGCTGATTGTGCCTTAGCAGTAGTCAAACAATTTTGGATTTTAGATTTTAGATTGACTCCAGCAATTAAGTTACTAGCTCTGTCAATTAATTTTAAATTTTGCGGAAAGTTGCGTGGGCGGCTCTGCCAACTCGATCAAATTTTCCAAGACGTTTTTTGCATCTAATACCAATTCTTTCTGAAGCTGCATAGAATTCGATCCCCCCTAGCCCACGCCAGTCGCTCCACTTGGGGAGACCCCAAGACCGCGCTGGCTCCCCTTAAAAAGGGGGGAATTCAAAGTCCCCCAATTTATCGGGGGATTTAGGGGGATCAAGATATGTGCAACTTCACATTAAATTGGTATAAAATCTAAAATCTAAAATCTAAAATTCGGTGAGTGCTAAGGAGCCAGGGTGTTGCTGAATACTGGTAAATTCGTAGTGCGATCGCTAACAAAAAGTTCTGCGGTTGTTCCAACAATGATTTAGTGCTGCTAATACGCCCATAAATACTATAGTCACCAGACCGCACCTGCCACTTTCAAGACTTACAATTATTAAACCTTAGTATTCTGAACTTTTTAATTATTATCTAATTTTGTCATACCTCCAAAAACAATTAACCAAACTACTACTACAACCCAGTGAATTAAAACGATCGCAAACAAAGATCCTGTTAGAGTATATGCAACAGTACATATAATTCCTAAAAATGCCGCTAAAACCAGAAAAACAGGATTATGAAATGTGGTAATTCCAGCTTTAAAAAACATTTTAGCATTGAATGGATGATACAAAATAAATAAGATTAAACTTACTATTGCCCAAAAAGCCCATTGTAACCAATTGGTGATTTCGCTAGGATGAGGAAGCAAAAAAACGCGGAAAAACACTTCTTCAACAATCGCAGGTAAAAATAAACAACGCAATATTAACAGACATTTATCAATCCAACTTGCAGACCACAATTTTATCTCTAAAAATCCAAACCTCCAGCCATAAGGCAGAGCAATAATACTATAAACTATCAGCATTAAAACAATAACTAACCAATCTTTTAGTGTTGGAACTGCTAGCGATACTAAAATGCGATTTAAAAGAATTGAAATTGGTGAAATATTGGTAAACGGAATCTTAATTTGTCCCAAAAGTACTGTTGGTGCAATGGGTGTAATATTAGGTTGCCAACCACCTACTTGATTGGTTCGTAATACTTGCAAAATTGCACCATGTTTTAAAAATATTGCGGCGAGGTCGTCGTGTGCAAGTCTAGGCATTATTGTTCGCCATGTTGTCAAACCAGCCCAAATACTACGATCTTGAAATGGTTTTGTCGTTTTTCCTATGCCCGTACCTGCGAGTAGACTTGCTTTACTTTGCCAATCAGCGCGAACTATACCCAAGGGTGCTAATTGTTGTTCCAAAGATTGACCTAATTCAACTAGCTGCTGAAAGCGTAATGCTTGCGGGTGATTGGGGTTTGCGCGTAGCCAAGTTTGAATTTGAGGAGTTGTAGCAACTTGGTTTTTAATTGTCAGTATCGCAGCATAAAGTGCTTGGCTTGCGTCTTGAACGCATGAGGTAGCAGGTGATATCATTGCACCACCAGTTCCATCACCAACCCGATAACGTGCCATTGTTACCTGTAATTGTTGCTGGAATTGCTCTAAAGGCGAAAGTTTAACACCATCAAAATCATAATCCTGCGTTACAGGGTCGAATTCGATCAGAATATCTGACACTGGACGTGTTGCCAGCCAACCACGTTGTAAATTCCCCATATAATCAGCCCATGTATGCGTTCCGGCAATAATTCCATCAGGGTTATGGGCATAAATTTGGTGATATTTAGTCTCGAAGCGTAATTCCTTAGTAAACTCGTCGCGGACAACTTCTGCAATTCCAAAAGCAAAATGTCCGGTGATAGTATAAGGTACTCCGACTGGTTCAGCTTTACGTCCACCAATTCCACCAAATAGGTGTAGGACAATAGCTTTATTGCCTTCTTGCCATTTTGATATAGATTGATTAAGTGAATTTTTTGTTTCTACAGGTTTTAAGAATATAGTATTGAATTTACCTTTATTTTTCTCGGTATTTTCCCAATTTCCCTCTTGGATATAATTTAGTCCTAATTCCTCACCAGTAATGATTTGACGGGGTTTAATTTGAAACAGAGAACGAGGTGCAAGTGCGCCTACCGTAAATATGCCCTTTGCGTCGGGAGCACCATAAATATACCACCCATCTTCACCCGCAGGTGATTTTTCGATTTGCTGCGAACTTGAAGGAGCAAAATTTCGCTTATCTATTACTTGTTGGGGAATACGAATAGTTTCTTTAAGACCATTAAACTTATTTGAATTAGGATTATAATGCTGGACTAAAAAATAATCACTATACTGCTTGGCTTTAGAAACTAAAATATTTTTGTAGTTAGTTTTAATCGGTTGAATTATTTTTACCAACCCATAAAACCTACCAGTTGCTAAAACAGGTTCGCGTTCAATTTGCAAAATAGATTTTTTTTTACTTACATCAATGATTGTATTTGAATCTAAAGTAACAATTACATTATCATCAGGATTTGCGCCAGCTAAAGAGCGTAAAAAGCCTACCTGACGAACTCCATTTAGCCGAAAAGGATGAATATTTCCTTGCTTTTGACTTTTAATCACTTCTGAAGTGAAATTTATATCTCGCGTTACCGCTTTACCCAAAGCAAGCAAATCTTTATTTTTTTTCCACTCCAAACGGACAATCTTCCCTACTAAATTTCGTGCTGTAGGTGGTGCATATTGTACTTCCATCCATACCCAATCTAAACCATCTTGTAATTGCTGTTTCGTTGGTAAAATTAACCTTCCTACCCAATCGGCAATAGGTTTATAAAGGTTTGCAGGTGGAATTTGTGCAACGGGATAAAAACCAGATTGATTAAAATTTTGTCGAATATGGATCGCGTAATTGCTTTCTTGCTGTACTAACTGGGGTTGTGCTGGTGAGAGTTGCCACACCACAATTACTGCTATGAACGCTAGCAGTAAGAATCTTGTAAATAGTAGCCTTGCTTTTCGACTCAATCCACGGAAAATCATATATTATCAGCAATTAAAACTTGCTGATAATCTTACTCTAAATATACTGTTTTGAGTCTTTGCCGTAATCCAGGGCTATTTCATTCTAAATATAGGCAATATATGAGATATTTCCAGAAATTAAATATGCTTTACCGAGAACTCTTGTAAAGACGTAGCAATGCTAGGTTTCTACATTCTTTTTCACCAAATGTCTAATGACAAACAGAAAATTCTGAGCGCGGACTTCCGACGCTCAGAACTTTGGAGACAAATCTGGCGTGTAAACATGCAATGTTTATTTGTCTAACAGCTTAAAAGCGATAGTTGCGATCGCGCACCCACATACTAACTGGCACTGCCTTTCCTTGTGGATCTACTTTCGCTTTGACCACAATGGGTGGTACTTGTCCTCTACGGGCACGTTGGGCTTGCAAGTCGTTTCTAATCTGCTGCCGTTGGTTTTCGGGGATGTAATATGTTTCCAAACCGTAGTTAACAGAGCCATCCTGATAAACACCTTTTAGAGCTGCCTGATTGGCTCTAAGAGTTGTGGGGCGATCGCTACTTACTCGTAATGGTCTCCAAGCTCTCGGAACACCACGACCAGAGGATAGTTGCTCTTGCAAAGTCACGTATATATTAGTTCCTTCAGGCAATCTTCTGCCACTTCCACGACCTTTGCTGACTAATGTTTGCCAGCCAGGTAGTCTGCTCAAATTTGAGGTACGGGAAATGTTGTAATCTAAGGCTAAGGTGTTACCTTCTAGCACATTGCTAGGGTCTACAGGTACGGTTTGTAAAATCACCGTTTTTCCTGTTACATCTGTATAAACTGCTTGGGCTGGTACTGCCATAATTAGCCCTGTTTGCAGCGCCAGGGGAGCAAGTAAACGCCAAAAAGGTAAGGACTTATTCGATTTTTGTTCGCTAGCAATCAAGTAATCCCGAAAAGTCACCTTATTGGAAAATTCGGCTTCAGGGGACAAGGGTTTATTCTTGGATTCAGAAGAAGTATTAGTCATGAGCGTAGTCCTAAAAAGCAGAGGTCTTGAGGAGGTTAAAAGTAACGAGATTAGGACTGACGCAGAGAAACTTTAAAAATTTTGACGCACAGAGATTTTGATGATGGGCAGATTTCTGTTAGCGGATAGCTAAGGTTTAGCCCATTCTGAATTTGCACTACTTTTTACTTGTAGAGCTACCACCAGGTAGGCGGCGTTCAAACCAGAGTCCAGCGCTAATTAAAGCAGAACCGCACAAGATAAAGACCAGCGACTTAAAAAGTAAGTCTGTATCGTACTCTTGCACGCGACTGATAATTTGCAGTGTTACTAACAGCATACCGCCCCAAAAGGAACTTCTGTTGCCTAATTTCAATCCTTCTTGAATTAGTCCCCAGGCTAATGTTGCTAGAAGTACATTGAAAATAAAAATACCAAGTTCATCAATCCGGCTGATAGTTTGATGCCAAAAAGGTACTACGGTAATAAAGACAAGAAAGGTACCAATGACAGCGGTCGTGAAAATCACTTCGCGGCGCGGAGGGTTATTTCTTTGGCGCAGTAGAAATAACCATTGTAATACCGCCAAGCCGCTGAGAATCCCCAAATCGATTATCGGCAGAGACTGGAACAAGTTCGTCACATTCGTTGGCTGATTATAACCATAATTTGGAGATTCCCAGACCCAACGAAAAGACAGAATGTAAAAAACAATGCCGAAGCTTACCAATGCTAAATTACGGGCCAGAGATTGAAACAACCTGTAATTTATGGTTGGAAACAGCAGGTCATCATAACTCCAGAATAATGCAGGTGGGAGTGCAAAAGCAAAAGACGCCACCCAAGGGGCTATATCAGCATAATTCAGCAGTGGTAGGGGATTGAGGTTGGCTTGTAAGGAACTAGCAAAAACAAAGGCTGCTAGACCAAAAATCCAACGCGATCGACAGAAGTAGGCTAAGGGTACGAACACCAGCCATGCCAACAAAGGCATATGCTGCACCACTAGACGCGACCAAGTTAACTCTCCTGTTGCGTACCATAAGTCTTCTAGTCCAGTCCAATAGCCGATGTCCACGAGGACAATTGACAGAATTCCTAAAGAATTTAAGGACAAACTGAAGGCCATTACCACAACACCCAACCCCCAGGCCAGAAACAGTTGGGAAGTTGAACCGGCAATATTGAACATCTGGGCCATCAGCAGTAAATTTGCACCGAAAATGAAGGCGCTTAAAATTAGCAACCCCTCTCCCAGTAAACGTTTGCTTCGTTGTAGCTTCTTTCCTTCAGGTTGTCTCCAACTGTAAAAACCGGTAATTGCGATCGCAAAAAACAAACTCATCATGAGAATAAATTTGACTTCTCGCGATCCTCCCTGCCAGTTTCCTGATACAAAGGTAATTATGCCTAAGCACAAAAGAATGCTGCCTATTGCGATCGCGATCGCTTTATTGCGATCGCGTGCAGCAGCTTCCAGGTTTTTAAATTGATAACGTTCTGCTATTTGCTCATACAGCGAAGAACTAATTAATCCTTCATCCCTCCATAATTGTGCTTCTTTGCGTAATTTTTGCGGAAAACTATCTAAGAACATGACCTTCTCCGGTGCAGTGGGGTAGCTTGGCCATTGCGATCCCAATGGCGGTCATTATATTTTGAGTATGAAGCCAAAAGCCTTAATTACATTGTTCTTGTGTAACAGTTTTATTTCGATTCTGATACAACATACTAATTCGTAATTCGTAATTCATAATTCATTATCCACATGGAAAAACCGTCTAATTTATTACTTAAAGTCTCGCGGCGTTTGTTTGCTAATTTAGAGGAGCAAGAAAAGTTTATCGAGGCTTTAATGAATCCTCAGCCTTTTTCACCCAGTATTCTTTGGTGTCAGGAAAAGCCGGAAACGTTGCCTTTGGCAATAGAAACACCAACCTATTGGCAACCACAATTTATAGACCGTTTATCTTTGGGAGAAAAACCCGGTCAGCATCCCTTGCATCAACAAGGATATTTCTATTGTTTAGATTTTTCTTCGGTGTTTGCGGCTACTAGTTTGTTAGCTATTCCTCAGCCAGTGCGTTTAATTTTTGATATGTGTGCAGCACCAGGAGGTAAAAGTATCTTTGCTTGGAAAGCTTTACAACCAGACTTACTCATCAGTAATGAAGTAATTGGCAAACGTCTGGGAATGCTAATTTCTAATTTGAAGCGTTGCCAGATCGCTCCCAGCGCAGTGGTTAATAGAGATTCGAGCATATTTGCTGAAATGTTTCCCTCCTCTAGCAATCTGGTAATAGTAGATGCTCCTTGTACTGGGCAATCTTTACTTGCTAAAGGCGAAAAAGCTCCCGGATGTTTTCACCCAACAGCTATTAATAAAAGTGCAAATCGTCAAAAGCGCATTATCGCTAACTCTGCTAAACTTGTTTCACTACAAGGCTATCTTGCTTATATGACTTGCACATATTCACCCGAAGAAAATGAGCAAGTTTGTGAATGGTTTTTGGAACGTTTTCCCCAGTTTCAGGCAATAGAAATTAGTAATTTAGCCAATTATCAGTCGCATTTAACTAAAATGCCTTGCTATCGGATGTTTCCTCAAGATAAATTAGGTGCTGGTGCCTTTACAGTCCTGTTTAAAAATACTGATGACGATGAAGAACGGTATAAAGAAGTAGATTTAAATACAATATCTTCGCTGTATATCTACCAAAATCTAAAAAAGTCAAGTTAGTTACATTGGCGGCACATATTCTGGATTAATCTCAGAATATGTGATGTTTTGAATACTGCTGCATTTGTCAATCAGCCATCAGGAGTACACATTTTAAGTGGGTTGACTTTATATTAAAACCACAAATATGGCAATTCTTGTATAGATGCAACACACTGTAGAAACACAAGATTTTTTATCTGGGTTAACTTCAGCCAAGCCCTTTAAAAACCTTCTAATCTCTTTCCTATTGGTTGATGTTATTGGGGAGGCTTTGCCTTTGGTACAAGCCGTAGAGATACTTTTTCGGCATTTCCAAGTTCTACCTGGAAACGATATTACAAGATGAATAAAAATCTTCAATAATTAATTATTATGGGTAAAAAAATGTTTTTAACCTTTCCATAATCTAAGATTAACCAAAATTTATCCAGTATCAGCTCTCGACTTTCTGAAAGAAACGTTGTACAAAAAAGCTAGATCGTACAGGATGCAAATTACATGAGTCGAAAAGCCAGCAAAGTGTTTAAACAGTCTGGGGTAATTCCTTATAGAGTGAACAACGGTAAAGTCGAAATCCTGCTAATCACAACCCGTAACTTTCAAGGCTGGGTGATTCCGAAAGGTGGTATTCCCGATGGCATGAGTCCGCCGGCTTCAGCAGCCAAAGAGGCGTGGGAAGAAGCAGGGGTAATTGGACAGGTAGACACCAATAAACTGGGCACTTACAAGTACCGCAAACGAGGGAAAATTTACCGAGTCAAGATGTATTTGTTACCAGTAGAGATGCTGAGTGAAGATTATCCAGAAGCAAGTAAAAGAAAACGGCAGTGGGTAGAAGTGAATAAAGCTATCAGGCGGATTAAGTTTAATTCGCTCAAACGAATCCTTAAAGGTTTTTTCCAGGTTAAATCTCACTTTTGTGCATTTCTATGTTAGTCAGATATAGGAATACCCATTATTTCAAAGCCCTCGGAGCAAAGTGAGGGCTTTTTAGAAGTTGCTATACTTAAAATAACTGCGATCGCTAATTAAGATAAGTAAATATTAAACGTAAAGCATCACCCATCTTTATATTCATATAATGATGAGTATGGGTCTACTTCTTGAGCGGACAATCCGTTTTAAATCCACAATAAAGCTACCCAAGTTTTTATACCGACAATTCCATCAGCTTGCAATTTCTTAGATGTTTGGAAACTAACAATTGCATTCTTAACTGATTCCGTAAAATTCCCATTTATGGCATCAGTATATAATCCAATATTTTTTAATTGCTGTTGTAATTGTTTGACTATTAGCCCAGAATCTCCTAGCTGCAATCCATTAAATCTATTCAAATCGGCTCGACCACTAACACCTGGTACACCAGATATATCACCTTCATATTGATGGATTATGTATTGCCCCTGCCAAGCGCTAGGAATAGTTGGGTTTTTGGTTCCGTAGTGGGCAATCCATAACGGATAACTAGCAAAATCAGATGGATTACCAAGTTCTTTCCAGAAACTGGGGAAGGTATAAATGATTGGTTTGATTGGTTTTTTTGTTTGTTGTAGAAGGGCTTTTTCCACCTCTGCTAACCACTGCTTCGCTCCATTAATTACAGCTTGGCTACTTCCTTTGTCAGTTACTTCTACATCCAGAACTGGTGGCAAGTCTCCCGGTTCTAAATTTCCCAACGTTTTTAAGAATTCCTTTGCTTGTTGAACCGGGTTAGATGTCTGTGGGTGGAAGAAATGATAAGCACCGCGAATAATACCAACAGCTTTCATGGTCTGCCAGTGATGAGCAAAAGCAGAATCTTTAATGCTAGCTCCTTCTGTCGCTTTGACAAACGCAAAAGTTTTACCAGAGTTTTTTACTGCCGTCCAATCGACTCTGCCGTCTTGATCGGCAACATCAATTCCTTCCATAGAATTTTTTAACCTTTTTGATTAGTACAATAGCGAACTTATCAGAGGCTTTGATTAAATTTATGCTTTTTCTGGGTATTTGAGTAAATTACAGAAATTTACTAGGGTTGAGTGTCAGCAGATCGCACTGGAGTCACTCTTACTTTACCTGTACAAGGCTTGATTTGTTCTGTAACGGTAAAGTGCTCGTAAGCGTTAGGAGGTGTGATTTGAATTTTACTAGACGTTGGGCATTGTTCCTCTGTGGAACGAATGTGGTTATATGCTATCTGAAATGAGGCTTGTTTCCCAGGAGCCAGAGTTACTCGTTGTTGAGGTTGGTTACTCGAAAAGTAAGTATCCTTGGAGCGAATAACTTTAATCCCCTGCAAAGGTCGATCTTTTGCATCCAGTAGTGCCAATCCCGGATAACCATTGAGGGTACAAGGGGATGAGCCGTTATTGGTGAAGGCATAGGTGAGTGCAACATTCCCAACCCCAGCATCTTGGGAGACTCGGCGCACTGACAATTGACTAGTTTCACAGCGCGTCGGATTCGTGGCAGTAGTGGCTTCAGGGGTAGAATGCTCTATAGGTTTTGCAATTGGTGTAGCTGTTGAGTTCAATACAGCTTTTTTCGTCGGCTGCTCAGGGCTTGCTGGCAAGGCTTGCGGCTGTTTTGTAACAGAGGAAGAACCGACACAGCCAGTTGTCATCGCAGTTAGGAGCAACAACATACTGCTTTCCACAATTAGAATTCGCATATCTTTTTTTTGTAGTGAATTACTTACACTGATGCTTCATATACAGTATAAGTTTCCAAATTTACAAGGGTTAGCGTTGCTGTGTATACACCATCTTTAGTGTAGGTATGAGTGATGCCATTGAAGCTCAGGGCAGTACCTTTATCTATTGTCTGCACATATATGTTAATTAATGCGGGAGGTAAATAATGGTCTGGGAAATTACTGCTGAGGAGTTGCTGGAGCGCTATGCTGATGGGGAACGTAACTTTGCTGGAATCAAATTGGCTCATTATGGACTCTATGGATTTCGTCGCTCCAAACATAGTGGACTCGATCTCGATGGTGTGGTTTTGCGAGATATCAACCTGCGAGGGGCTGATTTGCGTAGTGTCTATCTGATTGGAGCCGATTTGACTGGAGCCGATTTGGGTGGTATTTTCTTGGAAAGTTGTTGTTTGGAAGGAGCAATTATCCGCGATGCTAATTTGTTTGCTGCTAATGTGACGCACAGTTCCTTCGATAAAGCCGACTTGCGGGGCAGCATTTTGAGTCAAATGAATGCCACATTTGGTCATTTCTGGGAAGTTCAAATGCGAAGTCTCGAAGATGCTATTCTCATCGAAGCTGATTTCAGAGGCGCTCATACCGATGACGGCTTGATTTGCCGAGGCATGAATTTGATTTGGAACACCACTATGCCCAGTGGAACTGTCATTCGCGGCCCCCAGTGGGGGAATGGTCGTGATAACAGATGATAAAAATTCTTCATCTTTTGCCGCGACAATAATTAGGAATGTCAACTTTAATTGTTAGCGATCGCATCAAAATTACCATTAAACAAAATAGTTACGACAAAATCACCTCGCATCCTGGTAAAGATTACGTAACCGAATTAAATATTGTCTGTTGCTTCAATCAAAGCACTACGAATTCCTGCTTCACTCATCGAATGCCCGGCATCAGGAACCACTATAAATTCTGCTTCTGGCCAAGCGCGATGTAATTCCCAAGCTGATATCATTGGGCAGACTACATCATAACGTCCCTGAACAATTACAGCCGGAATATGGCGGATACGGTCTACATTTAAGAGTAATTGATCTTCAGTTTCCAAAAATCCCTTATTCATAAAGTAATGGCATTCAATCCGTGCGAAAGCTGAAGCAAATTCACTCTCGCCAAACTTTTGCATGAGTTCTGGATCGAAGAAAAGTCTACTGGTACTAGCTTCCCAAATTGACCAAGCACGCGCTGCTGTTAATTGAATTTCTAAATCTGGATCTGTTAACTGCTTGTAATATGCTGCAATCAGATCGTTACGTTCATCTATGGGAATTGGTTTGAGATATTCTTCCCAAGCATCAGGAAAAATATAGCTAGCACCCTCTTGGTAGAACCAGCGCAACTCTTTTTGTCTCAGCATGAAAATCCCACGCAGAATTAATCCCGTGCAGCGAGAGGGATGGGTTTGACTGTAGGCTAATGATAAAGTGCTACCCCAACTACCACCAAAAACCGCCCACTTTTCTATACCTAAATGTTGGCGCAGTTTTTCGATATCGCTGACTAAATCCCAAGTGGTGTTTTCTCGTAATTCTGCATGGGGCGTACTTTGACCACAACCACGCTGGTCAAACATCACTAACCGCCATTTTTCGGGGTGGAAATATTGCCGATAAAAAGCTGGACATCCACCACCAGGGCCCCCATGCAGCAAAACGATGGGTTGACCTTGTGGGTTACCTGACTCTTCAAAATGAATGGTATGAAGGTCAGAAACCTGTAAACTACCTTCTAAGTAAGGCTCGATCGCTGGGTAAAGTTCTCGCATTTTGGGTATTTTATCAGTAATATTGTCATCGCGATCGCTTGTCTTTATGAAACAACTTCAGTCTCTTCACATCAACGCCTGGGTGCGGGTTCTAAGTTTTCCCTAATACTCTTTCTTGCACTTTTTTGGGCTGTTTCGGCAAAAGTTAGACTACCTCTGTTTTTGCTAAAGTTCTGGGAATCTTAAGTACAAGATTTAAATCTTGATACTAGAGGGCAGTAATTCAATGGCATACTATTCTAATTCAGCCCCGTTCCGTTTGCGGATATATCTGAAACAGAATCGTAATTCTCAAGTTTTTATTGGTTATCCTTTAGCAAACCCTACCGAATGGATACAAATTTTAAATTTTAATAACACAGAATTAATTTGTGGAAAACAGAGATTTGATATAAATGATGTACGTTCATTTATTATTGCCTATCCCAGTGGTGAAATATTAGACGGAGAACTAGTATTTTACCCACTTCCTCAAGGAATATATTATATTGAAAATGAAAATAAGATAAAATCAGAAATTCTTATTCCAGAAAATCTCAAGAGAGGAAACCAACTTTTAAAAGTTGTACATGAAAAAACAGTAGATGAAAAAAGAAAGAATTATTATTCAACTAAATTAATAAATATATCTCCAGAAAAAATTAGAGTTCTCAAATTTGCTGCTTATATGCAATACCACGGAATGTATATTCTTAGTACTATTACTCGTGGTTATTTCAGCGAACAAAATTTTCGAGAGTGGTATGGTGTTGATGAAGACGGTTGGATAAAAATGGGACAAATAGTAATAGACCCAAATAATTATAGTCGCGGCAAGATTTATTGGGTTTATTTTTGTGTAAATGAGAGTAGTAAAGAATTCATTGCAGGAGCGCAATTTCAACAAATTAAATCCTTGGTGGAAGCTATGGTAATTATAGCTATTTTCAATTAATTGAACTACTCTACAAAGGTTCTGGATAACGCATATTTATTTAATTTCACTAGATGTCTAATTAAAATTAGAGGGTCAAATTACCGTAGGGGCACACAGATATGCGCCCCTACAGCAAATTGCTATAAACCTTTAGAAGGTGAAAGTTGTTCTCAGCGTACCGATAATTGCATCGTCGTTATCGCTATTTTGACCAGGAGAGGTCAACCAGATGACACCAGGGGTAATTGAGATGTTATCTGACACGCGATACTTGTAAAAACCTTCAAAGTGATAAGGTATATCATTACCAGTACCAGCAAAACCTGGGCGGTTACGGGCATAAGGTTCTGCACCAGCAAAAATACCTAAAACGTTACCTGGTTTACCGAAGTCAGGTAAGGCTACCCCAAGACCGTAACTCCAAGCGTCATAATCATCATTAGCACCAAAGCCTGTGACATCATGGTAAGAAACAAAGCCACTAATTGAAAGTTTGTCGCTGGGTCTGAAGGCTGCTTCTATACCATAAGAATTACTGGAAGATGCGTTTAGGGTACTTAGGGTGTTAGCTTGATTAGTGCCTACGACGCGGTTAGTGCTAGCCAAACCACCACCTAGATCGAATAAATTACCACCTCCAGCACCATGATAACCGTGAACGTAGGTAGCACCTATAGATAAGCGATCGCCAACGCTAAAGTTCAACTGTCCCAGAGCCGCATAGTTACCCTCCAACAAACCTAGATTGGGCCCAGGATTATTAGCATTTGACGCCAAGTAGCCTATAGTCAGTGAGCTTGGTTTGAAAAAGCCGCCACCTTTACCAAAGGGTAAAGTCAGTGCTGCACCTGCGCCACCACCAATGCGATAGATGGGACTTTCAGAAGCAAAGGTAGACAAAGCACCATTACCGCCATCAAAATCCTCAAAGTAAGGGTTGTTAGTGGGAACATAATCGCTATGAATACCTCCGGTACCCGCCAAGTAAACTTGGGCTGGGCCTATAGGTACGTAATACGCCAGCCAGTCTATAATCACACCGTTATTACCAGTGCTACCGATTTGAAACGTTTGTGTGCCTTCAGCAGTATTGATAGGAAGGCCACCATTATCCAGTTGACTAAAGGCTAGTGCATTACCGGCTGCAAGACGGGTGTGTAATACGTCTTTACCCGTGAAACTGGTTTGCAAGTCTAAACGTACCCTATCTTGGAAGACAGTATTATTGGCATCGCCAGTATTACCGCCAAATATATCAGTAGCGACAAAAATAGCTTCACCCACCAATTTTGTGGTAGTAGAAAACTGATTTGCTTCTAGTTCAGCAGTCCGTGCTTCTACAGCATCTACTCGACCACGCAGAGTTGCTAGTTCTGCCGAGAATTCCTCTTGCAAACGCTGGAGAGTTGCTAAATCCTGTTTTGTCACCAAGTCAGCAGTTGCTGTCGCAATCAGTTCATTAACTCGATCTAAACAAGCATTCAAACCTGCGGCAAATTCATAACGAGTCAATGCCCGATTACCACGGTAAGTGCTGTTTGGGTATCCAGCAATACAACCGTAGCGTTCAACCAGGGATTGCAAAGCTTGAAATGCCCAGTCAGTAGGCTGTACATCAGAAAACTGAGAAACTGATGTAACTTGAGACAGTGAATTCTGGTTCTTGCCTTCGCTGCTGTAACGGTTAACTTCTTCTAAAACCTTATTTTCATCAGTCTTTTGAGCTATCAACTGCCGATTGATTTTTGGTTGCTCTGTTTGAATGAATATTGAAGCAGCAGAAGCGATTGGTGCTTCTGTCTGAGCAGCTTTTGCCTTTATCTCTTCAGAAGAGCTTGCTACTTCAGCAGCCATAGCCCTAGCGGAAACCAACACCGTCACTCCCAAAACTACTGGACTTAGTACCAGAGTTTTCCACAATAGATGAGACATTTTTTTATTTTCCTTTCCCAAAAAAGACCCGAAATCAGTGGGTTCAAGAAAAAGAGAACAAGCAATTATTCTACTTGTTGGAAATCTTATCAGATTGTAGGAACTTTGAGATATGCTTCACAAAATTATTACAGATGAAGAATCGTAAAGTCTTGCAGATGCCTTGTTTGGCAAATTAAAAGGTTATGCTTGAATTTGGCTCAAATTCGTGCCATTTCTAGATTTTAGCTTCTTGTTTTTAACTCTGATTTGTGGTAGATCCTTTTTATCTTTGTAAAAGTAACAGATTTCCACTAGAGTCGGCCATATTTCTAGAGAACCGTGAAATTGGCTAATGACATCATCAATGATTCTGGAAACGTTTTGCTGAAAAAAGTCTGGTTCAAAGCCGTAAAATACTCTCGATAAGTTCTCAGCAAACAATTGAAGTGACTGCTTGCGTTCTTCATTCTGGGTAGAGATTGAGGCTTTGACTACCTGGCGGTGGATAGCAGAGATTTTTTCTAAGATTTCCTCAGAGTCTTGTAAAGTGACCTCGCCAGAATAATCAAACTTGATTCCCAGGTCATCAAGATGATAAACACTGCTTTTAATTTTCTTTTTCAGCAGGCTACATATTTCTTCATTAAAGAGTTCGCTAGCCAGAGGATTACGCATATAGTTATTTCTAATATGGTTCTGGACAGCATCAACGTGTGCAGCGGCGATCCCCTCTTGTTGTATCCAAATTCTGTAGATATAATCTTCAAATCTAAGTCGAGTTGGAAAGAATGGTGGTAAGCCTAGCTGATTATCATATCCAGCGACTCCACAATCCATTCTCCAGTTTTTGTTAGTAATAACAGGCCGAAAGTTGGTAAGAATATAAAAATCATTCAGGTCATTTGGACTTATTTGATTTTCATCATTGAGATACATATGAATAAAATCAAGTGTATCGATATCATTAGTTCCTGTGCGAAAAGTCTGGGCAATCTTGACAATCGCATTATTTAATACTCTCCCTGGTTGTAATAAGAGGCTGTTTTCCCGAAAGTATCCTTTAGTTGTATTAGTTTCTAAATCCATTGCTGTATCAAGAACCAATTCTCCAGCCTCGAAGTTTTCTGGTACATGACTGGCCTTTTGACCTAGAACATCACCAAAAGCCGTGAGTAAGTCAAAAGATTTATGGACAAACCCGCCTTGTTGATTGGACTTAATTAATTTTCCTCGACATATTTCATCACCAGATAAAGATTCTGGGCTAGTTTCAATTAATGCATCTGGTCGCATATCGTCATCTGCACTAACCATTAAATGTCCAAGGGTGTACATTAGTGTGAAGTTGCGGTTTCCTCCATAGCTAGGTCGGAATAAGTTTTTGACTAGTGATTCTAGCTTGCGATCGCGCAGTCTTTCGTTTAAAAATGTAAGAAATTGCTCTTTCTGTTGGGGGCCGACATAAAACACGTCATTGACTGTCTTAGTCTGCTCTAAAAGTGAGTAATATTTCTCGTGATTGGCAATGCTGGAATCATCAAAGACGATAATTTTTAAAGCATGACCATTTGCCCTGAAATTCTCATCATACTTTTCGATAGTCTGTGCTACATCTCTCAGCCGATGAGTCGGAATAACAAATACTGTTTCTTTTTGTCTCATAAAATTTGTTCCGATTTTTCAAATTAAGTTTCAAAGCTTCAAACTCTATTTAAAGGTTCTCAGCTTAACAATCACTGCTATTACAGCTATATCAGGTTTAGTAGTCAACTAAATTAAACTGCTAGATCGCGACCAATCCCCAGCTTAGTTTTACTATCTTCCAACTGTTTCCAGAGTGCCTCTATTTGAGCAAAGGCTTTTTCTGGAGATAGCTTACCAGCAGTTTCTAAACTAGTGATATAGCTAATTTTTTGAGCAAATTCTTGGAGGTTAGCATTAAATACTAGGTTGTTTGGCTTAACTTGTCCGTAGTAGCGATCGCGAGGGTAAAGAAAGCTATTTTTATCTTCATAATTCGGTTGTGACATTAATTTACTCCTAACAAAAAAAATGATTAGCTATTTGGAGGCTAATTACATCGACCTGAGAACACCCCATTTGGTAATACTGTTTCGCAGAGAGTGACAGAATTACGAATCTGAATATCGTTGTTTTTTAAAGCTTTGAGAAGATTTGCATGACTAAGATCGGCATTTCTCAAATTGCTTCCTTCTAAATTAGATGCTGACAAATTTGCCTTTTGTAAATCAGCATCAGTTAGCAATGTATTCTTGAGGATAGCTCCAGTTAGATCGGCTCTTTGTAGATTTGCTTCTCGAATATCTGCCCACTCTAAATTTGCGTACCGGAGATTAGCATTCTTGAGGTTAGCTCCCTGAAGGTTTGCCGATCGCAAGTCAATTCTTTGTAAGTTTGCCCCTGAGAAATTAACTCCTGCTAAATTACAGCCGAAACATTTTCTTGTTTCTTGAAGCTGTTGAATCACATGCTGTCGAAGCAAATCATTACCTTGGGTAACTAAGGAAGGAGTGAGAACAAATGCCATCGGAATCAAGGGTCGGAAAAAAGGATTCATAAGTTTAAAAATGAGAAATTAATGATTATCGCAGTGCTGTAATTGTGCTATTTGCCTATGGCAATTTGGAAGGCTTCAGCAACAGGCCCTAGAACCAAAACAGGAAAAAATGTTAATGCTCCCAGAATCAAAATGGTGGCAGCAGTCACGGTGGTAAATAGTTTGGTATCAGTATTTAAAGTTGCGATTGAGGTGGCTACAGGTTGCTTGCACGACAGGCTATCTGCTAGCAATAACAAAGCAACGATCGGAATAAACCGCCCCATCCAGAGAGTAAATGCTGTTGTCAGGTTCCACCACAAAGCAGTTGGGGCGGGTTGGGTGTCTGCCAAGCCTTCAAAACCGGAACCGTTACCCGCTGCTGCTGATGCATACTCATAAATCACCTGCGTAAAACCATGAAAGCCAGGATTGCTCATGCCTGCAAGTTGGTCAGGAAAATCTAGGGTAATAGCACTGGGCAGCAAAATCAATAGCGGGTGAATCAGAATAATTACGCTTGCGAGGATAACTTCGCGTTTCTCGATTTTTCGTCCCAAAAACTCTGGTGTTCGTCCCACGATTAGGCCAGTTAGGAACACTGTCAAAAACATGTACACCAACAAAGAAGCTGCCCCAGTGCCCATCGCTCCCCAAATCGCTTGCAAAAATAGGTTGAGCAAAGCACAAAATCCACCGGATGGCATGAGCGAGTCGAACATGCCGTTAGCAGAACCAGTCATGGTTGCTGTTGTGGTGATGGCGAATAATGCAGTTTCCGCCCAGCCCAACCGGACTTCTTTACCCTCCAAATTGGGCTGCTGACTACCCAACAGGACATTGATGGCAGGATTGCCCTGATACTCCCCGACGGCAGTCACGCCAATTAAGACTACAAAAATGGCGAATACCATCCAGAACAGTAGGCGAGTCTGTTTTAAGTTACCGATGAAGATACCGTAGGTGTGGAATAATGCTGTGGGAATCAGCAACATTGACACCACTTGCAGCAAATTCGTGCCGCCATTGGGATTTTCAAAAGGATGAGCAGAGTTGCCACCAAAGAAGGCTCCACCGTTCTCACCCAGCATTTTGATGCTTTCAAAGTGGGCAATGGGGCCACGAGCGATCGCCTGAGTTGCTCCCTCTAAGGTGGTAATATTTACAGGCCCAGCCAGGGTTTGGGGCACACCACCCAATATCAACAACATCGTACTGACAATAGCTAGGGGTAGCAGTACTCGCGTAATCGAGCGAGTCAAATCCACATAAAAGTTACCCAAAGGTCTACCTGTTAAGCCGCGAATGAAGGCAATTCCCACCCCTAATCCCGTAGCAGGCGCAACAAACATTAAGAAGCCCAAAGCTGTTATCTGGCTCAGGTAGGACATTGTGGTTTCTGGCAGATAGTGTTGCAAATCGGCAGCAACTAAGAAAGAAATGGTGGTGTGTAATGCTGTGTCCCAAGTGGGCATCCCTAAATCGGTGGGGTTCAACGGTAGTAAACTCTGAAAGAGCAGCAGTAGTAGCGCTAAAACTGCCATTGCTGTATTGCTGAGTAAGATAGCGATCGCATATTCTCTTCCAGTCATGCTCTTTTGCGGTTCAATACCTATGAGGAGATAAATTAACTGCTCCAATGGATTCATCACTGGATCGAGCCAGGTTTTGTGCATGAAAAAGACTTCAGCTAGGTAGTTTCCTACGATTGGCACTAACATTACCACTAAAAATAGAGTGAGGAAAATTTGCACAAAGCCTTGGAGCATAATTGGGAAGCATGGGATAGATCGCCGAGAAACTCACCTATTTAGGGCTGTAGTCAGAGCAATTAAGTGCTTGTTTCGTTAGAGCAGTGGTAGGATGTACTGCACACCTTAGAAAATAGTTATTGTTAAAAAATTGGCAGTTTTTACAGGGATGTTGCTGTATATGTTTGATACTTACTATTTCGTCTTTATTTGGTGCCGCATTTTCTGGAGGATCTTCTAGTGCCTTGCAGACATATGAAACGATAAAAACGACAATTGCCCAAACAAGCATGAAGGAAATATGAGCCAAAAACACTGCTACAAAGGGAATATCTCCTTGCTGTGGTTTTGTGTCATTATGTGTTGCCTTAGCCAGGTTAGCTTCAATCAGGGTGGACTGATGAACACTTTTTTGGGCGGATACATCAAGTCGGGAAACCTGCGAAGTATGCATATTAAAAACCTTTAATATGTGGAATTGAAGGCAGTTGATAGGTCTGAATAATCTGAATTAACAGATTGGCTATCTGTTGGTCGAGCTTCCAATAAGCAACTGTTGAGGGAATAGTAAAGAGAATGGATTTTTTTAAGAGTAACTTTGAGAGCGGGAACCATCATGAAATGAGTTGCTATTGCTAAAATGTAGTCTCCAGCAAAAATAATCGGATTATCTGTTGCATAAATAATTTGGCTTTCTCTTAAAATCCCCAAGAAAGCGCATTTATCGGGTAACTGAATTTCAGTTAAATGAATGCCGCAGTAAATACTATTTTCTTGGATTAAAACACCAAATAGGTTCGGTTCTAAAGCTTTTTTACTTTTTAACACAAAGTATTTTTATTTAACTCTAATAACATTGTCCAATACTTTAGAGAAAATTTGATTTTTCTCGGATATATTTTGAATGTATATGAATTATATAGAGATAAATAAAAGATATATTTATTGACTAGTTAAAACGGCATATATTTAGAGATATATTTTTGATATATAGTCCTAATTAATCATTAGATCCAAAGCTTTAACTACTAACGGTAATATTTGAGTCTGCGCCTGACACCAACTGAATCAGATAAATTGTGATTTATCATACCTGAGATTCTGTATCTAATGCTTTACAACAAGCATGATTACGGTTTCAAAAAGGCGATCGCTCCATAGATATACCTGGCGTTAAAAGCTTGTATAGCAAGGATATCAGCCGTCCATAGGTGTAGTTCTATTGAGGATATCGATCGCTTATCTCAGTAAAAACAATATCGCATCTAACTCAATAGCACTCAGTATTAACATCTAAAAATACATAAACATACAAGTAAGGCAAAGTCAAAAAAAATATAGATTGAGTGGTGAAACTTAATTTTTTAAAGACTATAGTGATTAAATTAACTCAGCTTACCCTGTAAGCAGATTCCTGATTGCTGCTTGCAAAGCTATTAAAAGCTTGATTCTATTGAAAAGCAGCTTTATAGAATAAGTAAAAAATTATACTTAGACTCGAAAATCTCAGCTAATTTTTTGTGCCTGAAAGTAGCAATACTGACGGGTTAATATCTCAAGTTTCCCAAACAATTAATTTAGGTAGTTAGAACTGATGGCAACTTTCAAGGGTACTAATGTTAATGATGTCCTCAATGGCACCGCGAGTAGTGACATCATCTATGGCTTTGAAGCCGATGACTTTATCAGTGGTGGAGCCGGTAACGACACACTAGATGGTGGTACTGGTAACGATACATTGAAAGGTGGAGTGGGTAACGATATTTACATCGTTGATAGCACTGACGATATTGTTAGTGAAGATAACGGCTCCGGTGGCGATGCAGGTGGTATTGATACAGTTAAGTCTTCTGTTAGTTACACCTTAGGTAGCTATATCGAAAACCTCATCTTAACCGGAACAACAGCCATAAATGGCTCTGGGAATGCACTAAATAATGTGATTACAGGCAATAGTGCCAATAATTACATCTCTGGGGGAGATGGTAATGACACCCTCTATGGTCTTGAGGGAGATGATAGTCTCATTGGAGATGCAGGAAACGACAAACTCTATGGTGGTGAGGGTAATGACAGCCTCTCCGGTGGCGAGGGAGATAATACCTTATACGGCGATTTAGGTAACGATGTCCTCGATATTAACTATTCTTCTGGGAAAAACCTCTTAGACGGAGGCTCTGGGAATGATCAACTGTATGCTTACAATACCACTGGCAACAACACACTTAAAGGAGGAAATGGGGATGATAATTTCCGTCTTGATTCTTCCTCTGGGAAAAACGTCTTAGACGGAGGCTCTGGGAACGATCAACTGTATGCTTACTACGTCACTGGGAACAACAGCTTCAAGGGAGGAACTGGGACTGACTATTTCTATCTTTATTCTTCTTCTGGAAATAACTTTCTAGACGGTGGCTCTGGGAATGATCAGCTGTATGTTGACGGTAGCACTGGCAATAACACCCTTACAGGAGGAACTGGGGATGATAATCTAAATATTTATTCTTCTTCTGGGAAAAACGTCTTAGACGGTGGCTCTGAGAACGATTATTTTTATGCTGACTCTAGCACTGGCAACAACACTCTCAAGGGAGGAACTGGGAATGATAATTTCTATATTAATTCTTCTTCTGGGAAAAACTTCTTAGACGGCGGCTCTGAGAACGATTCATTGAATGCTGACTCTAGCACTGGCAACAACACTCTCAAGGGAGGAACTGGGACTGATAATTTTAATATTAATTCTTCTTCTGGGAATAACCTTTTAGACGGCGGCTCTGAAAACGATTCATTCTCTGCTTACGGTAGCACTGGTAGCAATACCCTCAATGGAGGGGATGACAATGACTCCTTCTATTTTACTGCCCCCTCTTCCTTAGTGACTCAAACGGTAGATGGAGGTGCGGATGACGATTATTTGTATGTCAATTTCGGCAATTCTACTCTTCAGGGAATCACCTCCACTTTCAATGCAACCACTAAGTAAGGATCGATTACGGCTGGGACATATCGAGTTAACTACAAAAATATTGAACGATTAGATATCTTCGGTACAGCTAACGCTGACACTATTGTGGGCAGTAATGGCAACGATAACCTCTATGGGAACGATGGCAATGATCTCCTGATTGGAGGGAAAGGCAATGATGTTCTGTACGGGTATGGTGACACTGATACCTTTGGCTTTAATACATACAATCAAGGTGTTGATAGTCTTTATGACTTCGACACGACTGGTGAACTTATTCAGGTATCGGCTGCTGGTTTTGGCAGTGGCTTAGTAGCAGGTACAGTTTCGGCTGGTCAGTTTACCATCGGTTCAGGCGCGACAACAGACGCTCAACGATTTATCTACGACAGCAGTGCAGGTGGGCTTTTCTTTGACAAAGATGGTAGCGGTGCTGCGTTTACTCAAGTACAATTCGCACAATTATACGGTGGACTCTCACTAAGCGAAGCCAATTTCGTTGTTGTTGCCTAATTAGACATCTCCGAAAAAGATTTAGATACCACAAATTTGCACCTAGACCTAACCCCCCTTCCCCCCTTCCCTACGAGGGAAGGGGGGTGTTAAAGCCTCTCTCCGTTTCGGGGAGAGGTTTGGAGAGGGGTCTTTTTTCTTTTCTGAAGATGTCTAATTGTAATATCAAATCTCGACATTGCAGATTTAGTGCGATCGCTATTCTAAAATTTGACATTGCTGATTAAATCTATGAATCTGGGTGTAGAGACGTTGCAATGCAACGTCTCTACAAAAGTTTTGAAATCACCCTTTAATCTGATCCAGAGCTAAATTCAGCTTCAAAACATTAACTCCAGGTTCGCCAAAGATGCCGAGAAAGCGGCCATCGGTGTTTTGAGAAATTAAAGTTTCGAGTTGGTTCGATTGAACTCCCCGCGCCTTGGCTACTCGTGCAATTTGCGCGATCGCAGCTTCCGGGGTAATATGCGGGTCAAGGCTAGAACCAGAGGTGTAAACTAAATCGCCAGTCGGCTGCACACCTGCTTTTTTCAGACGATTGAAGTCACCTTCAACCTTTTTGCTGGGATCTGGGTCATCTTTACCTTTGATGCGTTCCATTAATGCGGGATTACTGGGAGCCAAGTTACTAGCGCCGGAAACTCCAGTTTTCAAAACTCCCGCATCATCTTTTTTCGGATCGGCTGTGCTGTAGCTGGTGGTACTGGGACGGCTGTTAAAATAGCGATCGCTAGTAAAAGGTTGACCAATCAAAGCAGAACCTACAACTTGACCTGTGCTATTTTTCAGCAGACTACCGTTTGCTTGAAAGGGAAACACAATCTGCCCAATGGCAATCATCGCAAAAGGATAAATAATCGCTCCAATAACCCAAAGTACCAAGGTAGAACGAACAGCTCTACTAGCTTCGCGTGCAAAACTCATTAGAATTTCTCCGGTACAAACATTACAAAAAATAAATATATGGAAAGCCCTAGCGTCACCAGCCCTAACAGCCCCAATCCCCAAGATTGGCTGCGAGAAAGTTGTTCGCCAGTCGCTGCATAGACCATAGGCGCAACCACTAGGTTGAAACACATCGCCAAGAACAAATACAGTGGCAGCTTTTGTCTACGCCATTGACACCAGATTTCAGTTATTTCTTCTAATACTTGGGATGCAGCAATAGTGCGTCGGATATGAACGGGTTTCATAGTAAATTAAGACAAAGGTAGGATAATATCTATCAGTTTGATGGCAATGAAGGGAGCAACGATGCCGCCAAGACCAAAGATGAAGATGTTACGACGTAGCAGTTGATCTGCTGTTAAAGGTAAGAACTTCACCCCTCTAAGTGCTAGCGGAATTAGGGCTGGAATAATCAGAGCGTTGTAAATCAACGCCGAGACGATCGCAGATTGGGCACTCTTTAATCCCATAATATTAAGTGCGCCGATTCCAGCCGCCGCAAAGATAGTCGGAATGATCGCAAAATACTTGGCAATATCGTTAGCAATGGAGAATGTTGTCAATGCGCCACGGGTAATTAGCAACTGTTTACCTATGGTTACTAAATCAATTAGCTTTGTGGGATCGGAGTCTAAGTCCACCATGTTAGCAGCTTCTTTCGCAGCTTGCGTCCCAGAGTTCATTGCCACACCCACATTTGCTTGAGCCAAGGCGGGTGCATCGTTAGTGCCATCCCCCGTCATTGCCACCAGTTTACCCTGAGATTGTTCGGAGCGAATCACCTCAATTTTGTCTTCTGGAGTCGCTTCAGCAATGAAATCATCCACCCCGGCTTCTTCAGCAATCACCGAAGCGGTAATCCGATTGTCACCTGTGAGCATGATAGTCTTAACACCCATGCGGCGGAGTTGGTCAAACCGTTCCCGCAGACCAGGTTTCACAATATCTTTCAGGTAGATGACACCATAAATCTTGTCATCTTGGCAGACAGCTAAGGGCGTACCGCCTAATCGGGAAACTCGCTCATAAGCTGCGTCTATATCATCAGGAACGTAGCCACCACGGGAACGGACAAATCCTTTAATGGCATCTACCGCTCCTTTGCGGATTTGTTTGCCATCGGGTAGATTTGTGCCACTCATCCGGGTTTTCGCGGAAAATTCTACACCCTCGGCTTTGTCGATATTAAAATCTACCGCAGCCTGGAACTTTTCTGCTAAAACTACAATTGACTTGCCTTCTGGCGTTTCGTCAAACAAGCTAGCAGCTAAGGAGACTTGCGCCACATCTTCTATTGAATGATTATCCAGGGGGATAAACTCATCAGCCATCCGGTTCCCCAAAGTGATCGTGCCTGTCTTATCCAGCACCAGAGTGTTGATATCACCACAGGCTTCTACTGCTCGACCAGAGGTAGCAATGACGTTAAACTGGGCAACCCTATCCATCCCTGCAATACCGATCGCACTGAGCAAACCACCGATAGTTGTGGGAATTAAAGCTACCAGTAGCGAGATGAGGATAGCAACGCTAGCACCCGCCCGCAAACTATTGCCCGCTTCAGCCCCAAACGCCGTGCTGATAAAGCTGGCGATGTAGCCAACAAAGGGAGGCATAGTTGCCACCACAATCAGGAATACTTGCGTTAACACTGCCAACAATACCGTCAAAGCAATCTCGTTGGGAGTTTTGCTGCGTTCTGCCCCTTCTACCAGGGCAATCATGCGATCGATAAAGCCTTGTCCAGGATCGGCACTAATGCGAATTGTCAACTCATCGGAGAGTAGGCGTGTACCGCCTGTCACCGAACTGGCAATATCTGTACCTGGTTGCTTCAGTACCGGGGCAGATTCCCCAGTGATTGCAGACTCATCCACTGAGCCGATGCCCTTAATCACATCGCCATCGGCGGGAATCATATTATTTGCACTCACCTTGACCAAATCGCCCCGTCGCAGTTCCGTAGAATTGACTTTTACTACCGAACCATCAGGGAGGATTTTGTTAGCGATCGTATCCGATCGCGTCGATCGCAGTGAATCAGCCTGTGCTTTACCGCGTCCTTCAGCTACGGCTTCCGCAAAGTTGGCAAAAACGAGCGTGAAAAAGAGAATAAAGGTAATCAACCCGTTTAACAGGCGTTGTTGGTTGATATCCGCCTGAATTGTGCCAAATAAATTTGGGTTAAGGGTAACAAGGAAGGTGACAATTGTCCCCACCCAAACAACAAACATAACTGGGTTTTTAACAGTAATTCGCGGATCGAGCTTAATAAATGACTCACGAATTGCTCTCTGGTAAAGTCCCCGCATATCTGTTTTGGGGGTGTGCTTGCGCGAGTCACGAGTTCCAGATGGAATACGGGCCGAACGAGAATCAGTAGTAGTTGGCATACATTAATATCAGAGCAATCTGACTGAATCCAAAATCTAAAATCCGTCTTGGAAAGTTCGTCTGAGCACCAAAAACCAGCGCTCAGACTTTCCGCAAAATCCAAAATTCTATCAGCCGATGCCTTTAGCAATAAAGAAAGCTTCACCAATGGGCCCCAATGCGAGCACTGGGAAGAATGTAAGTGCGCCCAAGATTAAAATCACACCTGCGGTGACGCCTGTAAATAGTCCGGTATCGGTTCGCAATGTCCCGGTGGTGTAGGGAACAGCTTGCTTGCGGGACATGCTATCTGCTAAAAACAGCAAACCCAGAATTGGAATATAGCGTCCAGCTAGTAAACTGAAGCAGGTACTCAGATTCCACCAAAGGGCAGTTGCAGTGGTTTTTGCGCCCGTAGCGATCGCCAAAGGAGAGGGTTGTGAATCGCCCAAGCCTTCAAAGCCAGAACCGTTGTTAGCAGCAGCTGAGGCATATTCATAAATAACTTGAGCAAAGCCGTGGAAACCTGGATTGCTAATTCCTGATAGTTGATCGGGAAATGCCAAGGCGATACCTGCGGGAATCATAATTGCGATCGGGTGAACCAGCAGAATCAAAAAACTAGCAAGTACAACCTCGCGTTTCTCAATCTTGCGTCCGAGAAATTCGGGTGTGCGTCCCACCATCAGCCCTGTAGCAAACACAGCCAAAATCAGGTAAGCAAACAGGTAAGCGGTTCCTGTACCCTGTCCGCCCCAGATAATTTGCAGGAACATATTGGAAAGGGTAATGAAACCGCCGTTGGGCATGAAGGAGTCGTGCAAACTGTTGACTGCGCCGCACATCGTACCAGTTGTACTTACGGCAAACAGTACAGATTGCGCCCAACCAAACCGGACTTCTTTCCCCTCTAGATTCGGTTGCTGACTACCCAGTAGTGCATTCACAGACGGGTTGCCGTTGTATTCACCAATGGCGGTGACGATGATAAATATTACATAGAGAACACCAACCATGCCGTAGACTAACCAAGCTTGCTTAGTATTATTCGCAAACAAGCCATAGGTGTAGATTAGGGCAGTGGGAATCGAAAGCATTGCCACGATTTGAATTAAGTTAGTAAACCCGCTAGGATTTTCAAAGGGGTGTGCTGAGTTGATGGCGAAAAAGCCGCCGCCGTTTTCCCCTAATTGCTTGATAATTTCAAAATGGGCAACGGGGCCACGAGCGATCGCCTGACTGACATTCGGATCTTCCAAGGTAGGGAATACAACTGCACCCGCCAGGGTTTCGGGAACGCCAGCTGCCATTAAGACAATGCCGCCCACAATACAAATAGGTAGCAAAATTCGGGTAATCGAGCGAATTAGGTCTACATAAAAGTTGCCCAACGATCTACCCGTCAATCCCCGAATAAAAGCAATTCCTACCGCCAAACCAGTCGCAGCAGAGGTGAACATATGATAACCAAGTCCCCACATTTGGCTGCCATAGCTCATGTAGGTTTCACCAGAATAGTGCTGCTGGTTGGTATTAGTAATAAAGGAAATGGTAGTATGCAGCGCCGTATCCCAAGTTGGGGCATTTATCCCCGTGGGGTTGAGGGGTAACCATCCTTGATTCATAACGATCGAGAAAATCAGCAATCCCATTGCTACGTTGCTATACAGGATTGCCCGCCCATACTGCCAGCCCGTCATGTTTTCTTTGGTTTTAACGCCAACCAAGGCATAAAGCACTCGCTCAACCGGATTTAAAATTGGGTCGAGAAAAGTACTTTGCTCTAGGTAGACACGCGACATATAGCGCCCAAAAAAGGGAGTAAGCGCTACTACAATTAGTAGCGTTAATACAATTTGAATCCATCCTTCTAGCATTGGATTAGTCGAACTCCGACATGAATAAATTTCAGATGAATATTCAGATATTTTCTGCTATGATTTAAAGCGAATAATGAAGCATTTCGATATCATTATTAACTAACCTGTACCTATGTCCTTTCTCAATCAATCATCGAGCTTTTTATTAGAGAAAACAAGGTATAAATTAATATTTAAACTAGCCTATACAAATAATATATTTGTTTATATATACAAGTCTTCAGAGCGTTTATCTTGATATATATCTGCAAATATAGAAGGACAGCTAAATGCTAAACAAACAGCTATTTGCGCTCAAACAGGAGCATCCCCCTTTGGCGAATAGCCTAGCTGATTTTTAACGTCATGAAAAAAGAGTGCAAGGTGACAACCTCATTAGCTCTCACGGATGGGGTGATGTAAAGCTAGTTGGGTTCACAGGGGTGACTTCAGAAGTGTAGCGGTTAAAGTCTCTAACGTTGAAAGTTAAGATATGGGTTAACCTGTGAACTAACATTGAGGCTACAAGCCTAGCATCGTGGACATTTACACCTGCTACCCCATACTGTAAAATTAATCGCTTCCACTGGGGATAAATCTCAGGTACATCTGGCAGTACCAAGAATAAACCTTCTAAACGCTCCAGTTCCGTCCTGGCTTCAGCTATGGTTAAGCCTAAGCCGTTCCTTTGGGCAGGTCGTGTAGCACTTCGCCAAAACTCTATGAGGTTTTGCGAGGTAATAAAAAGCTCTTCTTAGGCTCCTCGTAAAGTTGAGATTGCGTTCAGTGCATCTGCATACATTGGGTGGTGTGGCTGTACACTTAGTAGTAGTAAATTGGTATCGACAAGATAAGTCACTTAAATATCTTCGTCCTCGTCATCATCGTATATTCCTGCCCGACTTAAAGCATACTCTGATAGTAAGGGCGTATCTCGCCTATGGCTCTCTGCCCATTCCCGAAAAGCTGTTATCCACTCAAGAGCCGTTGCAGTTTTGTAAAATGGTTGCTCGTGTTTTGATTTGATCAATTGCTCAAGCAATGCATCAAAATGTGGCTTAACCATTTCAACAGGGAGCTTAGTTACATTTGCTAACACCTGCACAATGCCTTCTAACTCTTCTCTGTCAGCCTCTGTTAGTAATGGTAGTATTTGATTGTTATTATTTTTCATGCTAGTAGCTCTCCATAAATAATATTTAAATACTGAAATTACTTCCTAGTTTAATAACAGGCTACTATAGCAATCCTAAATCATTCGTGAAAAGTTATATCCCCGACAACTTTTACGAAGTCGGGGAACTGGACACCGTAAATTTTCACAAATTAGATAGGATAGAGTCAGGAATCTAATTCATAACTCATAACTGATTTTGGCGACAAATTCCAAATGCACAAGTGTAGGCGTGTAAGAAGGTTCTGCCACCAACAGGGCCGATTTCACCACCACAGAAAAAGCCGCCTACAGGAATATCGCTGACGTAGCGCCGAAATAGTTCAGAATCAAAGTTGGGTTTTCCATAGAGTCCTTCACCTCGTCCCAGACAGGCAAACATCAAGGCAGCTACGGCAGAGGGTTCAGATTCTCGCTGGGTTTGATAACTTTGGAGGAGTAATTCTAGGTCTTCAGCAGAGGCTTGGGCATCGCGGAGGTGGAATTGCAGCCTTTGTCCTGGACGAACGCGATCGCCAATTGCGATCGCTCCAGCTGTTGGATCGACCCCAAGAATACCACGAATCAAAAAGTCCCCCTGTTGCAAAGCCAGCTTAAATTCATCCATTGCCACACCAACAAACAGAGAGTGCTGTGCTAAAGTCCGTTCTTCTTCGCTGAGACTGGCAATCAAATCTCGCAATACCATTAGAGGTACTTTCTCATCTAACTCCAAAATAATATTGCGATCGGCTTTTGTGACTTGCAATGGTTTGCCAATCGGTCGGCATCCTTGGGCTACAATTGTTTCCAAAACAATATTGCCAGTTAAAGCGATACCAACAGTCCCCTCACGATACAAACTTTGGCATTCCCCACCTTCAGTATCGTTACAAAAAAGGGCAACACGACCACCCATACCCCCACCGCTAGCCTGTCCCCCTACTATTACCGATCCTGGATAAGCAAAATCCAGCCCCTGTAATAAATCGTTGATTCCAGAGGCGAAAGAACTAGATAGCAAGATGAACTGGGGTGTCGGAGATGCTGGCACACCGATCGAGTCAACCCAAGCATCTGGTGAACTGTCTAAGTCAGGTAAATCTTCAGCAACAATATGAAAGACTTGAACCTTCACCCCTGGAAGGTGTGCTAAAGTCAAGCTAATAGCTGGTTCAGCTTCCAATTCTTGGATTTCTCCGTTAGCTGTCGTTCCAATTACGCCTCCACCACTACAGCCAATTAGCACTGGCACAGAAAGTTTCTCAGCTAACAAAGGTAACAGTCGGGAATACTCACTCGTAAAAGCAGACGAAATGAATACCAGTCCTAGATCCGCAGGTGCTGTTAACGATGAGACAGCTTGTTCCACCACATCTGTAACAGCTGCTTCCAAAGAATGACGGGTTGATAGGGCGTTTGCCCACTGCATTTGGTCTGCCATGAGTTTTGGGCTTTTTTCTCTTTTTAGGCTAGTAGGTTTTGATTTTTGATTTTGAGAAGAATTGCATCCCACAAGAATTGACGCCAGCCCTTTGTTTCCTCCATCCCAAGAAGCTGGGGTTATCATTCCTTAATACATGCATCTAAATATATTGTATGATTGTTTATCTATGGTACCGATTCCACAAAATCTTAAAAAATAAAGATGAATGCATTATAGATATGGCAGTTTACTGTATTGGTTATAAATCAATAGGCTAAAATACTAACTTATTAGCTGAATGGTTAGAATGGTTAGTAATCAAGCTAAAATCTGCCATTTCTGAAGTTTTTCTATACTAGTATTAACAACACACAACGAGACTAAAGCAATGACCAACATCCAAGAAACAGCAAAGGGCGACATCCAAGAGAAAATTCAAGAAGAAGTGGAACAAGCGCGTACTGTCTGTGATGTAAATGGTAGCAACTCACCAGAGTGTGCTGCTGCTTGGGATGCAGTAGAAGAATTGCAAGCCGAAGCTTCCCACAAGCGCCAAAGCAAGCCAAAAAATTCTCTAGAACAGTATTGTGATGACAACCCAGATGCAATTGAATGCCGGGTTTACGACGACTAGAAATTTAGGCAAGTGAATTTTCTGTTCGTTTAGTAAACAAACAACCAAAATTTACTTACTCAAATTTTGCACTCTCACCTCACTCTCGCCTAAAATCTTACTCCCCTGTTTCATCATTTGCCCCAAAAGGGAAATATTTGGTGAAATATCTGGAGTTACGGATGTAGAAGGGTTAAAATTTGAGGTTTTTTTATCTTAAAAGGAAACTTTTACACCCAAAAAAATTGGGGTTTTGTCCGAGAGTGCTGAGTATATAGTCGGTGGGTGGGTTTTGGAACTCTTCCTGACGCTACTTACAAATAGGTGCAAAATCTGAGATGAGGATCTTTGAGTTGCTTGTTTTTTAACAAATAGAGAGATTGAGGAAAGTGAATTAAACAATTTACCATTTAATACCTTTTCCAAAAATCTCTACAACAAATGAATTGACCGTAGGGGCGTACATCTGTATGCCCCTACAAACGTATTTATAGTATAAATTGGGGAGTCACGGACTTGCACAAAGAAGTTAGAGGATGTTTGAAAAGTTTTCTTCTCGGTAACAAAACATTCTAGATCCCCCTAAATCCCCCGATAAATTGGGGGACTTTGATTCCGGTTCCCCCCTTTTTAAGGGGAGCCAGCGCGGTCTTGGGGTCTCCCCAAGTGGAGCGACTGGCGTGGGCTAGGGGGGATCGGTTGTGCCTAAAATTATAGTTAACCACTTTTCAAACAACCTCTTAGAGCGCAGTCTTGAGGCTAGACTTTGTGCTTTGATTAAAGTGTTATGTAATATAGATGGACTATTAGCTAGCTAATAGCTTACAGTTTGTCAGTTATGGATCTTGTTCTTGGTTAAAAATGTTTTATTTATCGTTTGAGAAAAACTATGGACTTTAATATTTGGTTTCGCCCTTTCGTCTGGATTGATTACCGACTGGCAGTATTGTTCCTGGTAATTATTCCGCTAATTCTACTGATTTGGGCGTTTGTGCAAAAAGCAGAAGGCATACAACGCTTATTGACTATATACTGGCGAGTATCAAGCCTGGTGGCAATCACAATTTACTTAATGATTGCTCAGTATCCAGTTAGCTTTATCTCTGGGTTGATAGCTCAGATTTTGATCCCGATTTCGCTGTGGTTCTGGGTGGATATCAACGATGAAATTGAATATCAAACCAGTGGCTCTTTGAAATTAATTTTTACTTCTTGGCGCTGGGCTACAACTGTTTATTCTATTTTGGGTACACTAGCCTTTATCCCTTTTTTGGGTTGTGCTTTTTCTGCCAGTACCCTGAAGACTCCCTATTGTAGCGTCTGGTTTGAGGCTCCATTGCTATTCAAAGAATATTTCCATGCTAATAGCAAAGCTGAGTTCTTAGGTTTTCTTGGCATAACTAGTTTACTAATTTATGTGCTTTACTTAAGCTATTTTGTTTTAATTAAGCTGGGCAAGCAGGGACGTTCGGCCACACCACAGTAAGCATCATTGCACTACCATACCCCACTCTAAAAAAAATGGATTCCATTGGCAAGCGACTGGAACAATACACTGCTAAACGCCCTCAAGAAGTTCTACTTGTAACGGTGGAAATTGCTGATGAGCAAGATACAATTGCCATTTTCAAAGGCTTTTCCAGTTCTTTGATGCGTCCAACGGCTTTTGATGCAGATGTACCAGTTATGCCAGATGGGGCAAACATCCTCAATATTGACCGAGTAGGCAGTCCTTACAATCCTGAAGCACCCCGTTATATTCAACAAGGAATTTCTTGGGAAGCTATGGAAGCTCTATTATCAGAAGTAGGAATCTAACTAATTCGTAATTCGTAATTCGTAATTTTACGGCAAGGCTGACTTTGAGATTTTTGATAGAGAAATGTCTATCAAGGCTTGTTGAATGAGTAAACAGGAACAGTACTTTCGGAAAATACTTGAGTACAAAGAGAGATTCCGTAAACTACCAACCGAAAAACTTAGGCGGCGGTTACAGAATAGTGGTGGTTTTCTTTATAAAGAGGCAGCGATCGCCCTTCGAGAATTGGTAGAAGAGAGAGAACAGCAGTTGCTTGAAGAAAACACTATGGAGCGTATACGCCTCATTCGTAGTTTGAGTGAATTAGACGGTACTTGCTATTTTGAGATATTGCCAGGTAGGTATGAAGGAAATTGCTGGAATCAAAACTCTGTATTCATTACAGAGGAAGTTTTTGGTTATTTTGAGGGAATGAAGTAGGAAAATTCCAGTCCCGATCCGTTTATTGGGTAGCTTGGTTTTATCTAACCGTAGGCTCTGAGCGAAGCGAAAAGCCCCTAGCCTAAAATAGAAAAATTAGAGGCGTGAACACGAGGCTATTTCTATGACAGTTCGCCAACCCCGCTACGGCAAAGAAGAATTCGCTCGACGTGGCGATGAGATTTATGAATCTCAGGTGCGCTCACAGGTTGAAGCAGATAATCATGGTAAGATTGTGGCGATCGACATCGAAACTGGAGCTTTTGAAGTCGATGCTAGTGAAATCGCTGCCTGCGATCGCCTCGAAGCCCGTCACCCAGACGCTCAAATCTGGATTGTCCGCATTGGTTCTCGCTATGTTCGTCGATTCGGCGGACGCATGAAAAAAGCCGTATGATCGCCGGAATCGTTAACGCGGATTTTGAACCGATTATTTCACTTTCAGTTTGTGGTTCCGATGGCAAAATTTACACACAAGATGCGATTGTAGACACAGGCTTTAACGGTTGGCTTTCACTGCCTCCAGATTTGATCGCTCAGTTGAATCTGAGATGGAAGAGGCGAGGACGAGCCATTCTTGGAGATGGGAGTGAATGCGTTTTCAATGTCTATGAAGCAGTATTAGTTTGGGATGGAGATATTCTGACAATCCCGGTCGATGAGGCTGATTCAGAACCACTCGTCGGGATGTCCCTGATGGAGGGTTATCAGCTAATGATGCAAGTATTTGAAGGCGGTCGCGTCGAACTCAGCAAAGTAAACACGGTCTAAATTGCCCGTTGCACGCCGACCGTATTGAGGGAGGTAGAGAGAGAACGTTACCCTAAAGGAAGTAACTACAGTTGATGTCGAAATTGCCGTCTAAAACTGTCTTTATTTTTGAAGAATTATTTTGACTTTTAAATTTACAAAATGTCCCGTTCTGGATACACACTTCCCGTCTTTGCGTGCGCTGCTGCTGTTGCAGCTTTACATTGGTTACGCGATCGCCAATCCCTAACTTTAGCATCTATAGATTTGATTGAACCCGCTCAAATCGCAGAAATCCCCATTGAACAGGTAGCAGGACTATCAGAAAGTACAGCTTTAGCGATCGCTCGCAGCGATCCTGGTGATAATCTCGATTTGACTAAAGATACACCGATTTGGGCGCTGGTGGAGTGGAGGGAAGCAGGGGAGCCAATAATTATTAAAGGTGGGGAAGGGATTGGCAGACAGATGAATGCCGATGACAAGCCAGCTATTTATGCTTATGCTCAAAGGCTGTTGCAAGAGAATTTGCAACGAATGCTAGCACCGGGGGAAAAAATCACGGTGACGATTATTCTACCCGAAGGGCGATCGCTTGCTGTTAGAACTTCAAATTCTGCTTTTGGTGTGGTTGAAGGACTTTCCCTTTTAGGCACAACTGGCATTTCTCAACCCTTGAGTACACCAGATCAGCTTGCAGTTTTTCGGGATCAATTACAAAATAAAGCCAGTCGTTTCGAGAGTTTAGTATTCTGTATCGGCGAGAATGGCCTAGATTTGGCGCGTAAACTAGGGATTAATCCCGAACAATTGGTCAAAACTGCTAACTGGCTTGGCCCAATGTTAGTAGAAGCTGATGTGCTGGGCGTGAAAGAAATTTTATTATTTGGCTATCACGGTAAGCTGATGAAACTAGCCGGAGGGATTTTTCACACCCATCACTACTTGGCTGATGGACGGCGGGAAATTTTGGCAGCGCACTGTGCGATCGCAGGTTTAAAATCACCAGATATCCAAGCTGTGTTTAACAGTGCAACCGCTGAAGCCGCACTAATATACCTAAAATCACTAGATGCATCAACTGGTAGTGATTGGGTAAGTCAAGTTTACAGTGCGATCGCCGAAGCCATCGATGTCCGTTCTAAAGAATACATTCAAAGTCATAGCGAAAAGGGCACAGAAGTAACAATCTGTGGCTCTATCCTCTTCGATCGCGATCGCAAAATTATCGTGAAGAGTAAAACTGCTGGTCTGTTGATGGGAAAATTATGTTAATTTATTATGAATAATCGTAAACAATCCAAATAAATAATTTCTTAAGTAACCACTCTAGGGTAAGTTTATCGTTTTAATACCATCTCCGACTCCCGGACTAGACAAACGCACATAAACTCGCGTTTGTAAAGGCTCTCTATACCATTATCAGCCAGCCCAGGCTGAATAATAGCATCACCATAGACCACAAAGCATCTATCCTTAACAGGCATAACACTCCCGTCATGAATACAGCGGTGACTCTACCAACAGAACAAGCGCCCCAAACTTTGGAAAATTTTGGGCGGCTCGATCGCCAATTGATTGTAATTCTGGACTTTGGCTCTCAATATTCTGAGCTGATTGCCCGTCGCATCCGCGAGACTCAAGTATACTCGGAAGTTTTGTCGTATCGCACTACTTCTGCACATTTGCGCCAACTCAATCCTAAGGGAATCATCCTTTCCGGTGGGCCGAGTTCGGTTTATGGTGATAACGCTCCCCATTGTGACCCAGAAATCTGGAATTTGGGAATACCCATTTTGGGTGTTTGCTATGGGATGCAGTTGATGGTGAACCAACTCGGTGGGGAAGTGGCAAAGGCCGATCGAGGTGAGTACGGCAAAGCCTCATTATATATTGACGATCCCACAGATTTGCTCACTAATGTCGAAGATGGCACTACCATGTGGATGAGTCATGGAGACTCAGTTACCCAAATGCCATCAGGGTTTGAATTGCTGGCGCATACAAAAAATACTCCCTGTGCTGCCGTTGCCGACCACGAAAGGAGGCTTTACGGCGTTCAGTTCCATCCAGAGGTGGTGCATTCTGTTGGCGGTATAGCATTAATTCGTAATTTTGTCTATCACATCTGCGATTGCGAACCCACTTGGACAACAGCAGCTTTTGTCGAAGAGGCAATTCGAGAAATTCGCGCCAGAGTTGGTGAAAAGCGGGTGCTGTTGGCGTTGTCTGGTGGGGTGGATTCTTCTACCTTAGCGTTCTTGCTGTATAAAGCGATTGGCGACCAACTGACTTGCGTATTTATCGATCAAGGCTTTATGCGAAAGTATGAGCCAGAGCGGCTGGTAAAGCTGTTCCAAGAGCAATTTCACATTCCTGTAGAGTATGTAAATGCTCGCGATCGCTTTTTAGCTACGATTGCTGATATCACCGATCCTGAAGAAAAACGTCGCCGTATCGGACACGAATTTATCAGCGTATTTGAGGAAACATCCAAACGCCTCGGTCACTTTGACTATCTGGCTCAAGGGACTCTTTATCCAGATGTGATCGAATCTGCTGACACCAACGTCGATCCCCAAAGTGGTGAGCGGGTAGCCGTGAAAATTAAGAGTCATCACAATGTTGGCGGTTTGCCCAAAGACCTAAGATTTAAATTGGTAGAACCACTGCGGAAACTATTTAAAGATGAAGTCCGCAAAGTTGGGCGTTCCATCGGTTTACCAGAAGAAATTGTCCAACGCCAACCTTTTCCCGGGCCTGGTTTGGCAATTCGCATCCTGGGGGAAGTCACATCTGAGCGATTAAACATTTTGCGCGATGCCGATTTGATTGTCCGGCAAGAAATTAACCAACGCGGGATGTATCATGATTTCTGGCAAGCATTTGCTGTATTGCTGCCAATTCGTAGTGTTGGCGTTATGGGGGATCAACGTACTTACGCTTACCCCATTGTTTTGCGGATTGTGACCAGTGAAGATGGCATGACTGCTGATTGGGCCAGAGTCCCTTACGATGTACTAGAAGTAATTTCCACTCGGATTGTGAATGAAGTGAAAGGGGTGAATCGGGTAGTTTATGACATCACCTCTAAGCCGCCTGGAACCATTGAATGGGAGTAATCAACTTTTGAGTTGACTTAACTAAAAACTCATCACTCTTTGCTATGGTTCAAATTTATTACAGTAGTGTAGATTTACATACAGCAGTTTGCAAGATAATGAGGTAAATTTTTTCAACTCTAGAGCCAAATATAAAGCCTATTTTACTCCCAACTCCTGCTGTATTTCCAAATGGCAATGCCGCCCCGATCCGTTTTAAGCCTCGGCATTGTCTATTTTTTTGACTTTCGGTTTGGAGAAAACCCAATACCGCAGCGGCTCCTTTTTTAAGGCTTGCTCTAATCCCCTTCTTTTTAAAGAGGATTTGGGAGGATCGAGCCTTAACTCTTGCGTATTGATTTTAAAAGCCTCCATCAAAATCCAAACCTGTTAGTAATAAAGCAGTCAGTAATTAACAAGATTATTCTTGAACCTCAACTATTCTTTAAAGTTAATTTTTTAAATGTAAAGTAATTTAAACACCAACATAATTTTATCCAGTCAATAATTATAAATGTCAGCGAATAATTAACCATCAATTGGATGGTGGCTGGACAAATTGAATTATTGTCTAGAAAAGTAGGCGCGATCGCAGTAAAATTACCAATGGTGTGGTCACTGAGGAAAAAAGCAGCTCATTAGAAATTACTTTCATTTAATCAACGTTAATGGCGATGTTATGGAACCTCCTCTCCCCCTTGCTGGCTTAAACATCCTCGTAGTTGATGATGATGACGATAGCCGCTTTTACATTACTACCGTGTTGGAAGCTGATGGAGCCACCGTTATGGCAGTTGCATCGGCAGCGGTAGCATTGAAAGTACTAGCTGAGTTGCAACCAGATGTCTTGATTTGTGATATTGCTATGCCTGGTGAAGATGGCTACACCCTCATCCGCAAGATCCGGGCGTTAAAGCCCGATATTTGGGGGAAACTCCCTGCTATAGCTTTAACTGCCTATGGCGATAGCGAATATCGTAGCCGAGCCTTGGAAGCTGGCTTTCAGACTCATGTGGCTAAACCAGTCGATCCAGGAGAACTAGTTGCGATCGTCGCAAATTTGGTTGCTTCTGATAAGAGTTAAAACAAAGATGCAGTCATGTGTCGGTCATCTTTTCTCATGTTCCCGATCGTACTTCTTAAACGAAGAAATCAAGGTTCCATAACATAACTTTTGGTAAGGTGTTGGTTGGGAAAAAAGGTGTTGGTAATAACAAGTTTTTAAAGGCAGAACTGTTTCATCCTTTAAAAGGCGCTGCTTTATATTTCAACAGGGCATGATTTGGAATTGCTGAGACTATTTAGCTCCAGTTTCAAAGCTAATTTGCTCAGACTTATATGCTGGTGGCTCGACGTGAATTAAAATCCTGACTGGACGGAACCGTTCTTCTAACCGACTTTCTACTTCTTCGGTGATGTGGTGAGCGGTTTCTACATCTGGTGCATCTACTATTAAATGCATTTCAATAAACACTTGACGGCCAAGAACGCCGCGAGAAGCAATATCATGACAGTTAATTACACCTGGAACAGAAGTAGCGATCGCATGAATTGCTTCTGGTGCGATCGCCATTTGGTCTACAAGCCAAGGCAAATTCTCCTTTAAAACTGACCAGCCGCTCCAAAATACCAACAAAGCGACAGGAAAAGCTAACACCAAATCCATCCATTGATAACCTAGCCAAACTCCTATCAAGCCAGCAATTACAGAGATTGTCACCCAAATATCGCTCATGGTATGTGTCGCGTCAGCTATGAGGATTGAGCTACCTACCCGCCTACCCACGCTACGTTCGTAAAACGCCACAAAAATATTCACGCCCAGCACAATTAGTAATAACCACAACTCAGGTGGCGATATTTTTATCGGTTCACCACCACCTTTGAGAATTCGTTCGATTGCTCCTTGCAGAATTTCAAAACAGGCTATTCCTAAAAATGAGGCAATTCCTAAAGCTCCTACTGCTTCAAATTTACTGTGTCCGTAGGGATGCTCGCGATCGGGTTGTGGAGAAGAAAATTTACTCGCAATTAACCCTAAAACGTTGTTGGCGCTATCTGTCACACTATGCAATGCATCAGCTAGCAAACTCAAAGAACCTGTCCAGTAGCCCACAAGTGCTTTCAATCCCATTACAAATAGGTTGAGCAGTAGGGTAATAATTAAAACCTTTTGTACTTCGGCGCGGTTATCGTAAGTCATAGATAATTTATTACATCAAGTTCTATGACTTCTAATGTAGAACTCAAAATACAAATAAACACAAATAAAGTGTATCAAACTCTTACGCAGTAAGAATTATATCTCTCTATAGTCTCTATGTTTTATACCAAGTTGTTGAGATTCTTTTTAACTAACAGCAGCTACAAGCTGGATAGATATTAGTAATGGCTTTACAGATAACAGCATATTTTTAGCATTAATTCCAGGAATATTTTAATTAATTTTGTTATTCATACATCTACTTAAGTCATACCAAATTGTATTCAAAGATATTATGACAACCATCAGCGGACTATACTTACTCCGAATAACTGACGAGCTTAGGGACTTCCAACTAAAAAAATATCCCATCGCTTTGGCGAGCTGGCGTTGCAGGACAGGGAGAATCTAACGATCGTCTTCGCTCCCAAGATTGAATAATTTAATTTCTGGAGTTCCCCAACACTCTCCTCAAGTATATTTTCCATAATACTTACTCTACATTGAGCTTGCTTATTTAAATGAACTGTGGTAGGTTCATCATAATTTAAAATACTGTAAACCGATTGATTTGCCGTAATATGCTTGGCAGTATCATTACTCTAGTTAATAAATTTGTTCTAACTAGATAGCTGAAAACCTAATATCAGGTAATTAGCAGCGTATTCACACCTATCAGCCAAAAGTTATTTGTAGCTTTGTCCGCTGGACATGATTGAACAATATATATTTGCAGCGAAAACTGCGTAGTTTACCGCCGTAGGCATCGCCTACCGACCCATAACCATAAATCGTTTGTTGTCTCGCTAGTTTAATGGTGAAGCGATGTCTATCCACAAACCTTGACGCTCTCCTTTCTGGCTAACGCTTCCACCAACAATGAGGCAACACTGTACGTCTACCCAATCCATACGTAGGAGTTGAAAATCATGGTGCAAACTTCTCCCGTCCGCCCTAGCAATCCCTTCCAACCACCGACATTTGTTTCTATTGAATCAGAGCGTCGCCATCGCCAAGAACGCTTGGCAGCAGCCTTTCGGGTATTTGCGCGTTTGGGTTTTGCTCAAGGATTGGCAGGACACATCACTGCCCGCGATCCCGAATTTAGCGATCGCTTTTGGGTCAATCCCTTTGGGATACATTTCAGTCGCATTCGCGTATCAGACCTGATACTGGTGAATAGTGAAGGTCAGGTAGTCCAAGGTGAAGGCAAAGTTAGTCAAGCAGCGTTTGCCATTCACTCTCAAATCCACGAAGCCCGCCCCGATGTTATAGCAGCGGCTCATGCTCATTCCTTCTACGGCAAAACTTGGTCATCTTTGGGTCGGTTGCTCGACCCGATTACCCAAGATTCCTGTGCTTTCTACCAAGATCATGCTCTATTTGATGATTTTACAGGCATTGTATTGGAGACAAGTGAAGGAAAACGCATTGCTCAGGCACTAGGCAATAGCAAAGCTGCGATTTTACGCAACCACGGAATATTGACCGTGGGACACAGTGTGGACGAAGCAGCTTGGTGGTACATCAGGTTAGAGGACACTGCTAAAGCGCAATTGCTAGCAGAAGCTGTAGGAAAACCTGTCCCGATTGACCGCGACATCGCCTTAAAGATCCAACAACGCGCTGGTACTCACCAAGCAGGCTGGGGTGGATTCCAGTATTTGTGGGATGAAATTACCCACGATCAACCAGACTTGTTTGATTGATTAAGTATTGGGCATTGATTATTAATTCTTCCCCCCCTGCTCCCCCTGCCTCCCCTGCCCCCTGCCTCCTGCTCATCCCCAGTCCATAACATTTTCAGGAGATATTAATTATGCCAGTTGAGTTTATTGGATTGATCCGGACAAAACCGGTTTCGGAATTAAATAGTACATCGGGTGGTCTGGGCGATGACATCATCGATCCAGCTTACGTTCGTGAATTTGCCAAAGCCCATGAAGAAGGAGGCTTTGACAAAGTATTGATTGGCTATAGTTCTAGTAGCCCTGATGGTTTAACTATTGCTAGTTTTGCTGCTTCAGCAACCGAGAGATTGGGCTTTTTGATCGCTCATCGTCCGGGTTTTGTAGCGCCAACTTTGGCAGCTCGCAAGGCAGCTACCCTCGATCATTTTACCAACGGCCGGATAGCAATACATATCATTACCGGTGGCAGCGATGCTGACCAGCAAAAAGATGGCGACTGGCTGGATCATGATAGCCGCTACCGCCGCACCGATGAATATTTAGAAATCGTTCGTCGCGTCTGGACAAGCGACACTCCTTTTGATTACGAAGGCGAATTTTACCGCCTCAAAGATGCTTTCTCTGCGATCAAGCCACTGCAAAAACCCCACATCCCGCTTTACTTTGGTGGTGCATCTGGCCCAGCCGTACAAGTAGGAGCCAAACACAGTGATGTCTACGCCTTGTGGGGTGAGCCAATTGCCGCAGTTAAAGAACGAATCGCAGAGGTACGTGCTGCTTTACCACCCGGTCGTTCCATTCGTTTCAGCGTTTCCCTGCGACCGATTCTTGGTGCTACAGAACAAGAGGCTTGGGAGAAAGCACATAGCATTTTAGCGCGAATTCAGGAGTTGCGAGGAGGGGCGAAATTAGCTACCCCAGCTAGACCCCAGGCAGTAGGATCGCAACGTCTGCTAGATTTTGCAGCCAAAAATGAGGTTTACGATAAGCGTCTCTGGACACCGATCGCAGCAGCTACTGGTGCGGCAGGTAACACCACAGCTCTGGTGGGTACACCAGAACAAGTGGCAGAGGCTTTAGTTGATTACTACGATGCAGGTGTGACTACCTTGTTGATCCGGGGCTTTGATCCTCTAGAGGATGCGATCGCTTATGGGCGTGATGTGATTCCTTTAGTACGTGCAGAAGTCGCACGGCGAGAACGGCAAACAGTTGGGGTCGGGAGTTAATAATCATGGTGCAAACATCTGCGTTAGCGGTCTGTCAGGCGAAGTTTGACAGGTAAAGGAACGAACCAGGACGCAAAGAGGAGGACACTTCCGTGGGCGGGTTTCCCGGCTTGAGGAAAGTGTCCGTCCTAAAGGAAGAAGGAAAAAAGAGAAATAAAACAACCGAAGGATTTAAGGAAGTTGTAGTAATAACTTGTTATATTTGATACTACAACTTTTTTGACGTTCAAATTTATGCTAGCTAAATTACGATCGCCTGTATTTATATTTATATTAGAACTTGCTCTAACTCAAACCTTTGGGTGCACAACTCATAAAGATAATTCAGCGATCGCTCAAACTTCACCAAAGTGTAGCTGGTGTGTCTAGTGGTTCCCAGTGGCAAGCAAAGCTGGTGGATAATCCCCAAGCCACAAATCTGACTATTCCCCAGCGTGGCAAAGCTATTTCCTATGCTTTAGACACATTGCTCAGTGGTCGATTGGGCACTCAACAAATCCAAACGGCCAAAATGCTGGTACGTTATCCCGATACGGCATACGAAGCACATGGTAATTATGGGGTGGAATATAAACTCACCTTACCGTTAAGCAACAATACCAACCAAAACCAGACCGTGACTGTTACTTTAGAAACACCTTTGAAGGAAGATAAATTATCCCAAGGTGGTGTGCGTTTCCGCAAACCATCCCTAGATTTTCCTTTCTTCCGTGGTACAGTGCGACTACGCTACTTCGATGACCAAGGTCAACAAAAGACACGCTACGTACATCTATGGCACAGAACTGGTCAGGTGTTAGAACCATTGGTGCAGGTTGTACTTCCACCTTCAACTAAGCGGATAGTACAGGTAGATGTGATTTATCCACCAGATTCGACACCACCCCAAGTGTTGAGTGTAAGAACTTTAGAAAAGTGAGAAGTGAAAACTGTAGGAGTCAGGAGTTGTTATAACATCTTGCCCTCTTTACTGTAAGATTATTGCTAATTGATAGCATTAATTTTACCATCAATCGCCAGCAACAATTATTACAATGACAGTGCAAGAAGACGAACTCTGAGATGATGTTGCCAGAATGTTGTATGTGATGCTACTTTAGACAGCCTTGAACTCACTTAATTGAATAAATGCTGTTTCTGGTTTTTTGAAAGTCCCTAAAGGATACTCTTCCATCTTTGATATAAATTCTCAACAAAGTGGTATTGTTAGATCAACTTAAATCTGCTTTGTCAAAGTCACTTGCGTGCCAATACCTTTCGGTTAAGAAATTTCTTGGTTGAGGCAGGGGAGGCAGGGGAGGAAAGAGGGTTATTAGACCTTTCGCATAAATAAAAAATAAGAACCCCACCCCGCCAAAGCTACGCTTTGTCTCCCCTCCCGAAGAGCGGGGAGGGGTTGGGGGTGGGGTATTAGGGACTTTTGCAAGAGGTCTATTGTTCAGTAATTCTTCTCTTCCCCTGCTTCTTCTTTGACCAATAGCAGTTTCAGTCACCAGGCGTTACATCTGTACATGGTGGTGTTAATGAGGATTGATAGTTTACTCAGAGTTTACAAAAGAAAATCAATACGCGTTTTACCCTTAATACTCAGTTTAATACTGGTTTTGTTGGTAGGAAGCCGCACTATGGCTGTACCAACAAAATCCACAGAGATATTATGGGATACCTATGGTGTGCCGCACATCTACGGTAAAGATGACCAGAGTGCATTTTATGCTTTTGGTTGGGCACAAATGCAAAGTCATGGAGATTTGCTTTTGCGTCTCTATGGTCAAGCACGGGGACGCGCAGCCGAATATTGGGGAGAGAAATACCTCGATTCAGATCGTTGGGTACAGACTGCGGGAGTACCAGAACGCGCTCATTCTTGGTACAAAGCACAGAGTCCAACTTTTCGCAGTTATCTTGATGCTTTTGCTACTGGAATCAATGCTTATGCAAAACAAAATCCTAACTTGATTGACGATGGAGTTGAGGTGGTGCTACCAGTCAAGGCAGAAGATGTCATGGCTCACTTACACCGGGTACTCAATTTCACCTTTGTGGTCAATGGGGAGGAAGTATTAGACCTGAGCAAAGAAAAGTTGCAAGCAGGATCTAATGGTTGGGCGATCGCACCAACTCATACTGCCAATGGGAACGCCATGTTGCTAGCAAACCCACATCTACCTTGGTCAGATTTATTTTTGTGGTATGAAGCCCAAATCAGCGCACCAGGAATTGATGCTTATGGGGCAACACTTGTAGGCATTCCCGTATTAGCGATCGCATTTAACCACAACTTAGGTTGGACTCACACCGTTAACACCTATGATGGTTGGGATATTTTTGAACTGACACTGGCAGGTAATGGGTACCGCTTTGATGACAAAGTTCGTAACTTTCAGACAAAAACTCTTTCCTTAAAAGTGAAGCAGAAAGATGGCTCCTTGCAAGAGCAACCATTAGTAGTGAAAAGTTCTGTCCACGGGCCTGTGATAGTCCAAAAAAATGGTAAAGCCGTGGCGCTGAGAGTTGCAGGTCTTGACCGTCCAGGTGTACTCCAGCAGTGGTGGGATATGGCACGAGCAAAAAACCTTGCCCAGTTTGAAAAGACACTCCAGCGCTTGCAATTGCCAATGTTTACGGTGATGTATGCGGATAGAGAAGGGCATATTATGCACCTATTCAACGGTCAAGTTCCGGTGCGCTCTTTTGGTGATTTTGAATATTGGCAAGGCATAATCCCAGGAAATACATCTAAAACTTTGTGGACAAAAATCCATCCTTACCAAGATTTACCGCGCATAGTTGACCCGAAGAGTGGCTGGTTGCAAAATACAAATGACCCACCTTGGACAACTACATTTCCAGCCGCCATTAAAGCAGATAATTACCCACCTTACATGGCACCTCGGTTCATGGATTTCCGCTCTCAACGTTCTGCAAGGATGTTGGCTGAGGATGACAAAATCTCTTTTGATGAAATGATTGCAGACAAGCACTCCACCCGCATGGAACTGGCCGATCGGATTTTGGATGATTTAATTCCGGCTGCACGCAAGTACGGTAAGGACTTAGGGCAAAAAGCAGCTAATGTCCTAGAAGCCTGGGATCGGCAAGCCAATGCAGATAGTCGCGGGGCGGTATTATTTGCCTTTTGGGTAAAACAGATGGACTTAGATAAGGCGTTTAGTAAACCCTGGAATGAAAATTCTCCACGCACCACACCCGATGGTTTAGCTAATCCTGAAAGTGCAGTTGCAACTCTGCAAGCAGTAGCAGCAGAAGTAGAAAAGACTTATGGGGCGCTTGATGTACCGTGGGGCAAGGTTTTTCGGTTACGGTTGGGTGATGTGGATTTATCTGCCAATGGTGGGGATGGCAAGCTGGGAATTTTTCGCGTACTCAATTTTGCCCCAGGAGTAGAGCAAACTTTCCAAGCCGTTGCAGGTGATTCCTATGTGGCTGCAATTGAATTTTCTAACCCTGTACGGGCAATGGCACTTACCAGCTATGGTAATGCAAGTCAACCCGGATCGCCCCACATTAGCGACCAGTTACAGATGTTTGCCAACAAAAAGTTGCGGACTGTATGGCGCGATCGCTCAGATATTCTTGCCCATCTAGAAGAACGTAAAATATTCTGAGGCTATTGACACTCTCCCACCAAGCTACGCTGTGGTGGGAGATTCTTGTTTCTTAGAAACCCGCTTTTTAGTACAAGTACTATTATTATCTAAATAAAAATAGGCTCAAAAAATTAAATTATCAGAAGATAAAGCCATCTTAATAATTACACATTGACTTCCTTAAACAGCCAGTTATAACTGATTCATAAACCCTTGACAAAGTTCTTAATTTGTAATTAAAAATATTTTTATTGAAACACAAGGAGCATATAAACAGAAAACTTTCTTTCAAATACAATCATTATTATTCATATAAATGTAGCTATGAAACTACCCATCAATTCTCATTATGATAATAGTTATCAATACGTTATACCAATTTAATGTGAAGTTGCACATATCTTGATCCCCCTAAATCCCCCGATAAATTGGGGGACTTTGAATTCCCCCCTTTTTAAGGGGAGCCAGCGCGGTCTTGGGGTCTCCCCAAGTGGAGCGACTGGCGTGGGCTAGGGGGGATCGAATTCTATGCAGCTTCAGAAATAATTGGTATTAGTGGTAAAAGTAACTGATGAAGCCTGAGAGACGTTGAGAATACTAGTAAATGCTGAATTTAAACTACATCAACACAACAAACTACCGAGTAATACATGGGAACGGATAGAATTTCCATGTAATACAGATCCATAATTTATGATGGGTATTCTTTTCTTCGGATTTTAGTTAAATGCTTAAGTTCTATAAATGTCAAGGTTAGTGCAATTAAAAGAACTACAATATTTGTTATCATAATTCCACAGTATATACCTGTAACACCACTGATTTTTGATAAAGTTAGTACTAGAGGAATAAATATAAATATACTATTTAAAAGAATTATAATTGTGACTATTTTACCTTTCCCTATAGATTGAAATAGGGTTGCTCCAAAACTAATAAAGGGCATGATTAGTATTATTAAGCTAAGAATACGAAAATTCAGAAAATCATTGTCATTAAAAGTAACGTCTGGTAACAGCCAACTTAGAAATATTTTTGGGGATAATTGTAGAGGTATCCAAAGTAATGTTAACAACGTAGTTCCACCAATAGCAAAAGTTAAATAAGCTTTTTTGAGCCTGTCATAATTTATAGCTCCATAATTTATACCAATCACAGGTTGCAAGGCTTGCGTAAACCCATTTAAAGGAATGTATGCCAATGAAGTTAATCTCAGGGTTGCTCCGTAGAAGGCTATATCATTATGTGTTCCGTAATGAGAAATTGATTTCAAAACCACGAAACTTTGAACTAAACCCATAACTTGAGTAAGTAGCGCTGGTATTCCCACTGATAAAATAGCAGGCAGTAAATCTATTGCCAGAACAAACTTTTTAGGATCGACTGGGATAGAACTTTTACCAAAAAGAAAATAAGTTAAATTTACAATACTATAAATAACCATTGCAACAACACTGGCAAGGGCTAATCCCTGAATACCCCAGTGAAAGACACTGAGAAATATAATATCTAAAATAATATTAACGCTCACAAAAATGCCTGCAAAGATGCTGGCTAGCCTGATTCTGCCTTCTGATTTTATAATCTGACTAGAAGCTACCGCTAGAATAAAAAATCCTGAACCAAGCATATAAGTCTTAAAATATCTTGACCCCGCAGAGGCAACTTCACCACTTCCTCCCATGAATCTAATGAATTCTTCACCAGAAGTGTAGCTAATAATTGTCACAAACAAACAGATAATAACACTCATTACGATTAAATTGCCAAAGATTTTGGACTGGGTTTTGATATCTCCAGAACCAATAGCTCGACTGAGAACAGAAGCAGAGCCTACCCCAACTAATAGAGCAAATCCAATTAATATATTTGTAAGCGGTAGTGCTAGCGATATCCCTGCAACAGCGGTTTCACCAATAAATTGCCCGGCAAATAAGACATCAGTAAAAGTGTTCAAGCCTAGTACTAGCATTCCGAAAATACCGGGAGCTGATAACTTGAACATCAGTTTAATGAGATTGCCTTGAAGGATCTCATTTGTAAGTTGAGATTGTTTTTGTGCAGTCATTTTAAAGGTTTCAAATTGTTGTTATTTAATTAATCTTGACCAAACGGCTAACGTGATATTGCTTTACCGCTTCTAACTCCATTTCTTTCCCTGAGTTCAATGTACTCATGACCTCACCATTGACTTCAATTCTGGCTTCATAAGCACCTGATATACTGCCATCTGGAAGGGTGAAATGAATGCGTACATCAGCCCAGTTGGCATCATCCTCTTCATGAACTTCTTCTTTTGCCAGCACTTCACCAGTTTTCAAATAGTCCAACCAAGTCCAACCCAACTGCATCCAAATTTCGCGTTCAGCAATTTGCTCAAACTTAGTTAAACCCGCCCATCCTCGGTAGAACTGACGCAAGTCAGAAACTGAACCATCCCGCAGTACTAGTAAATTCAGCACTTCTGGTACTAAATGTCCCCATAAGCATCCTTGGGGTAAATCAACTAGAGTGGGGGCAAACTGATGACCACCAAAATGAGTCGTTTGCCATACTCTTAGCTTTCCATTGGAAGCAGGAGCATATTCCTTGCGTAATCGCCGATACATAGGAGTGCCAAATCTGCCACAAGCAAGGTCAACTTGAGCATGGGTGCAAACCATGAGTTCGCGGATGTTATCAGTTTGTTGTTGATACTGCTGAAACTTTGATAAATCGTTAGGCTGTTGCATCAGCTGCTGGAGTATTGCCGTTACCAAAGCAGTTGTTTCTTCTTCTGGGACAACAAACTCTTGCTTTTCAAACTGAGAAAACATCTTAGCAGGACGATAGTAGTAAAGTACACGGGTGAAGCCAGCGTGGGAGTACTCTCGGTCAGGAGCAATTAACATTGGTCGCAGTTTCACCCCATGTTTGACCACTAACTCTTGGAATAGACCCAACAGTGGCTTTATTCTCGGATGTTCCTGAAAGATGTTTTGCGACCAAGGTTGTGGAAGTTCCATAATTAACCAATGGTCGCAAGTCCCTGCTGTACCAATTGGATCTTCTCCGTTAGCTCTAGAAACCAGCGAGCAAAAACGACAATCTGTCAAGGGAAGTTGATTGGTTTGTTGGGTTTGCATATTTGTAAGTTAGTTGCATATTTAAGTACAGTCAGCAACAAGCTCTGGCGATCGCTCTTGAGATGCACGCCGATTGAGCATTAACATTTTCAAGCCGCTAGCAGGAGGATAATTAACACCTCTAGCCTTGGGTTTTTCTGCTTTTTCTGGATCTGCTAGCGCTAATTTGTAGTGAGAGAGAATTGTTGCTAAAACTAGCTTCATTTCAAAAAGCGCTAATACCTCGCCCGGACAGCGACGAGCACCGCCACCAAATGGTAAAAATTCATAGGGAGAGTATTGTCGCTCCAGAAAGCGCTCTGGCTGGAATTGCTTCGGCTGTGGATATAAATCTTCACGCTGATGTGTCAGATAAATACACCCTATGACTACTGTCCCTGGACTCAATTCGTAGCCCATCACCTGAATTGGCGATTCTACTAGGCGAGGAAATGTGACTACCTGAGTCGGATAAATTCGTAGTGCTTCATTACAGACAGCACTGAGGTAGGGTAGTGCAACAATCTTCATTGGATCTGGGGATTCGCCCAGAGTATCAAGTTCTTCAAGTAATCGATCGCGAACAGCAGGTAAACGGTGAATCCAGTACAATGACCAAGTTATGGCAGTGGCTGATGCATCTTGACCACCGAATAACAATGATGGGAAGATATCCCGTATATCCTTATCAGTCATTGCTTCACCTGTTTCATCGCGAGCAAGTATTAGTTCAGAGAGGACATCGGTGCGCGAGGGGTCTGCTTGCGATCGCCGTTCTGCAATTTCAGTGTAGAGGAGCTTGTCAAATTGCCGTTGTAGGTCAAGCCAATATCCCCACGGACTCCACCGACCTAAATCCCGTCTTAGAAAGGGATAGGACAGGCATAATTTCATCCAGCGAGATCGGGCAAAACTTAATAAATTAGAAAGGAGTTGCCTAAACTGTTCGTAACGCTCTCCCTCATCCAAACCAAATAAAGCTTGTAATATCACCTCAAGGGTAATTTTTTGCACAGTTGGATAAGCGAACAAAGGTTTGCCGATTGCCAGATTGTTCATGACTTTATCTGTAACTTGACAGATACGCTGTCCGTATGCATGTACCCTAGTTCCATGCAGGGGAGGCATCAATAATTGACGCCGATGTTTATGGCGCAAGCCATCAAGCATAAGTAATCCATTGTTGCCCACCAAAAGAGCGCCACCTTGGTTCAACTTACCAGAAGCTGTAATTTCTTTGGCACTAGTAAAAATCTGCTTTATCCCCTGTGGATTGCTTACATATACTATTGGTGTAGAACCAGACATAACAGTGAAAATATCACCATAGCGATCGCCCATAGCATCCATCAAGCCGAGGGGATTAGTCTTAAATTGACGACTGAGCCACTGGGGGGAAGCTTTTGGCCCTTCAGGTAGTTTCATCAGGATTTTTTATTAGTAATTGTTAAATTATCGATAGCTATTAAATTGAACCAACAAACAACGGCTGCGACTGTCCTTGATGCTGACGACGACCATGCATGAACATTTTCACCCCACTAGCTGGGTAACAAATCAGACCCCCAAATTGTGGTTTTTCTGGTCGCTTGTCAACTAGCGCTAATTGATAGCGTGAAAGAATTGTCGCCAGTACAAGTTTCATTTCAAACAAAGCAAAAGCCCCACCAATACAATTACGCGCACCGCCGCCAAAGGGCAGAAATTCATAGGGGGAAAATTGTTTTTCGAGAAAACGCTCTGGCTGAAATTGCTTTGGTTGCGGATATAAATCTTCACGCTGATGCGTCAAATAAATATTACCAATTAGTACTGTACCCGGACTCAATTCATAGCCCATTACCTCAATTGGTGACTCTACCAATCGGGGAAATGTAAATAACTGGGTTGGGTAAATTCGCAAAGCCTCGTTACAAACGGCACTAAGGTAGGGCAATGCTACAATACTCATGGGATCTGGATCTTCACCAAGGCTATCAAGTTCTTCAAGCAGTCGCTCGCGAACTACAGGTAAACGGTGAATCCAGTATAAAGACCAAGCGATCGCAGTTGCTGAAGCATCCTGAGCTGCAAATATGGGCGATAGTAGCAGATCGCGCACCTCTTCATCGCTTAATAGTTCACCTGTTTCATCACGAGCAAAGATCAGATCCGAGAGGATATCCTTGCCTGAAGCATCTGCTTTTTGGCGACGTTCTTGGACTTGAGCGTAGAGTAATTGGAAAATTTCCTCTCGCAGGTGCAGACGGTATCCCCACGGACTCCACCGACCTAAATCTTTTTGCCCAAAGGGTAATTTCGTGGCAAGTTTAAAAAGACGAGATTGCGATTGTTTGTTTACAGTAGTAAATAGATGGTTAATTTTCTCATAGTGCTCTCCCCCATCTAAGCCCAAGACGACCTCTACACCCACCCGCAGGGTGATATCTTCAATAATAGGGTAAGCAAGAAAACGTTTACCAACCACCTGTTGACTCATGATTTTTTTTGTGAGTTCGCAAATACGTCGCCCACAAGCTTGCATCCGCACACCATGAAAGGCAGGCATTAAAAGTTTCCGCCGATGTTTGTGACGTGAGCCATCGAGTTGCAGTACTCCTTGGTTCCCGGTCATAAAGGCAAAACTTCGGTTCAACACACCTCTAGCTGTAATTTCTTTGGTGTTAGTAAAAATCTGCTTTATTCCCAAGGGATTGCTGACGTGTACCGTTGGTGTAGAACCAGACATTATAGCGATCGTGTCGCCATAACGTTGACAAATGGCATCCATATAGCCAAAGGGGTCAGCTTGGAATTGCTGATTCAGCAGCCAACTGGGAGTTTTCGGCCCTGGTGGTAGTTTCATTAGTCTTATTTACTCGCGTTTTCTATACAAAAGTGAGCACGATCGATACAAATTCTCAACTGTCTAGTTAATGCCTGAATATGAGGTTCGACTAACATCGAAAAATGATCTCCTGAAACTTCAAGAACCTGAATAGGTTGGCTGCTAAATTTGCCCCAACCTAGCAAAGGGTCATCAGTATGGAATTCTGGACTTTCAAAATCATGAATAATTTTCTCAGTAGCTCGTAAGAGAGTCAGGGAGTGAGGATAAATCTGCGGGACATAATCTCGCATGGCTTGGACGTGAACTTTGAAAAGTTTGTAATAACTGAGAAAATCCTGGATCTCTGTGTCGTTAAAGATGAAATTTGCTTTTTTATTCACCAAATGAAATTGCTCATCTAGTGGTAAATTTTGCAGTTCCTCAAAAGGAAGAGAAAAATCTATATTATTACTAGTTTTTATCGATTCAGCCATGCGGAGCAAGAATTTGGCATCGTCGTCTTCTCCTGCTTTGATGGTGATTTCTGGCAATATGGCATCGATCACAACTAACAAACCGACAGTTTGACCTTGCCTTTGCAATTGTTGTGCCATTTCAAAAGCAATGACACCACCGTAACAATGACCACCCAAAAAATAAGGGCCATTTGGTTGTACCTGACGAATTTCTTGGAGATAGCGAGCGGCTGTCTCCTCCACTGAAAGAATTTCGGGTTCTTCTTCGCCAGGGACATGTTCTAAACCATAAAAGGGATAGTCTTCACCTAATCTTCGAGACAAGTTGAAGTAGTGACGAATTCCTCCGCCAGCGCCATGCACGCAAAAGAAAGGTGTTCTGGAACCGGAAGCCTGAATTGCGACTAGAGGAGAGTTCGATTTCTCACGGGACGGCTGACTAATAATAGTTGCTAGTTTTTCAATTGTCGGTTTTTCAAAAAGAGTAGATAGGGGAAGATTATGTCCAAATCGGTCGTAAATTTGCGCCATTAAGCGAACAGCTATAAAGGAGTGACCACCGATGTCAAAAAAGTTATCTGTCACCCCAATTGGGTGATTATTCAGGAGATTTTCCCAAATTTTCACCAAAGCCAATTCTGTAAAATTCCGGGGAGCAACCAAAGATTGAGTGGCGTTGGCTCGGATAAGCTCAGTGGTTGGAAGCGATGACTTGTCCACTTTGCCATTGGGTGTCAGGGGTATTGCATCCAATACAACAAAAGCAGCCGGGATCATATAATTCGGCAGCTTCTGTTGTAAGTGAGGCAAGAGTTGTTGCCCTATATCTTGCAGGGGAGTCACTATATATGCAATCAGACGCTTTGAGCCTTGAGCATCATCGTGGGCAATGACAACACATTCTCGCACATCTGGATGTTGGGCGATCGCAGTTGCAATTTCTCCCAGTTCCACTCGGAAGCCACGGATTTTGATTTGGTCATCATGGCGACCTAAATACTCAAGATTGCGATCGTTAAGATAACGTACCAAGTCGCCAGTTTTGTAAAGTTTGCTTTCTGGAATAAAAGGGTTATCGATAAAACGTTCTTGAGTTAATTCCAGACGATGCAAATATCCCCTTGCTAATCCATCACCACCAACATAAAGCTCACCAACAACTCCGACAGGAGTTGGTTTTAAATGACTATCTAGTACATAAACTTGACTATTATCAATCGGGCGACCAATCGGAACGCTAGTTAATTTTTCTGGCAATAAACTGGTGTCGTAGTAAGTGACATTAGCAGAAACTTCCGATGAACCATAAAAGTTGATTAATTTCGCAGATGGCATCAGTGTTCGGAAAGTTTTAGCCAAATCAATAGATAGTGCTTCACCACTGGTTATCCAAAGTTTTAGATGCGATAAATTTTTAATCAAATGACTGTAATTATCTAGAAGTAAGCGCAGTAGTGAGGGTACTAGTACTATACGCGTAACTTTGTTATGTGTCAAAGTTTCTATAAACAATTGTGGATCTTTGACAATTTCATCGGGAATAATTGCAGTCGGAATTCCTTGAAGTAATGGTGCAAAAATCTCCCATACTGAATCTACAAAACTAATAGCTGTTTTCTGGCAACAAACCTCCTCTTTGTTGAAGGGATAAGTTTTCCATAGCCAGTGTAAGCCATTGACTGTACCGCGATGAGTTCCAAGAACACCTTTAGGATTTCCAGTAGAACCAGAAGTATAGATAATATAAGCTAAGTTATCAGCTTTCGATGTGTTAATAGGGTTTTCTTGGCTTTCTTGAATAATTTCGTCTTTATGGATGTCTAGGTAAACAGTTTTGACTAAAGATGTTGGTAGCTTTTCTAATAACTTTTGTTGACTGATTAACAGCGATGCTTGAGAATCAAAAAGCATGAAACCAAGGCGTTCCATTGGATAACTTGGATCGAGGGGAATGTAAGCACCACCAGCTTTGAGAATAGCCAGAATCCCCACAACCATTTCCACAGAACGTTCTAGACAAATGGCAACAATAGTTTCTTGGGTTATGCCCTGTTTTTGTAAATAATGGGCTAGCTGATTAACCCTCTGATTCAGTTGCCCATAAGTTAGTTGTTCTGATTGACTAATTAATGCTAATTCATCAGGTACTAACTTTACTTGTTGCTCAAATAATTGATGTAGAGATGCATTTTGAGGATAATTTGTGTGAGTTTGATTCCACTCGAACAATAGTTGCTTTTGCTCTTTAGGAGTTAATGGTGACAATTCTGAAATCCGCTGCTCTGGATTTGCAACAATACTTTCTAATAAAGTTTGAAAATTACTGATAAATCGGGTAATTGTTACAGAATCAAAAATGTCCGTATTGTACTCCAAAAACCCTGTTAAACCCTGTTGCGATTCGGACATCGATACAAAAATATCCAACTGAGCCGTACCGCTATCGAACTGCAAGGTATGCAAGGTTAAACCAGAAACTTCCTGTACAGATATTGGTGTATTTTGCAGGACAAACATCACTTCATAAAGTGGATTCCGGCTTAAGTCGCGCTCTGGTTGCAATTCTTCTACAAGTTTCTCAAAAGGCAAATCTTGATGTGCATAAGCATTAAGAGTCACCTCGCGGACTCGATGTAAGAATTCACGGAAGCTAGGATTACCACTAAGGTTATTACGCAACACCAAGGTATTGACAAATAAACCCAGCATCCCTTCTAATTCCGTTCGGTTGCGATTAGCAATTGGAGAACCAAGTAAGATGTCTTTTTGATTTGTATAGCAGTACAGTAATGTATTAAATCCTGCTACCAAAGTCATAAATAAAGTCACATCTTCGCGCCGACTGATTTGATTAAGCGCATCTGTTAAGGTTTTAGAAAACGTGAAGTATTGCTTGGCACCAGTAAAAGTAGCAACGGCAGGATGCGGACGATCTGTAGGCAACTGTAGTAAAGGTAATTCGCCGCTTAGTACTTGCTTCCAGTAATTGAATTGGGTTTCCAGTAATTCACCTTGTAAGCGATCGCGCTGCCAAACTGCAAAATCTGCATACTGAATGGGAAGTTCAGGTAAAGGAGACGGCTGATTTGTAGAAAAAGCTGCATACAGCGTCGCCAACTCTTGTAAGAACACACCAACAGACCACCCATCCGTAATAATGTGGTGCATCGTCAAAAGAAAAATGTGTTCTTCCTCACCTAAGCGCAGTAAAGTTGCTCTGACTAAAGACCCTTTAGCTAAATTGAAGGGTTTTTTGCTCTCAATTACTGCAAGTTGTTTAACCTCTCGTTCCCAATCTTTGCCAGATAAATGCTCAAGGTTAATACTTGGTAAGTCCCAATTTAATTCCGGTGCAATCTCCTGCACTGGTTGTCCGTTGACAGTTGTAAAATTTGTGCGCCAGACTTCATGACGCTTGAGAATTTCATTAAGACTTTGCTGGAGTGCTGTTATATTAAGTAATCCCTTTAAATGAAAGGCACTCGAAATGTTGTAGAAGGAACTACCTTGGTAAAGTTGGTCAATAAACCACAATCTTTGTTGGGAGAAAGATAAGGGAATATTGTGGTAGGTTTGATGTCTAGGAATTGTATCACCTTGAAATTTCCCCTTCTTCCATTTTTCTAGTAGGGCTTTTTTTGTAGGTGATAAATTCGAGTATTGTTTATCCATTGTTAATAGTGATTTAATATTTTTTAAGTTGACAGTTATGTTTTTTAATATTCGATTATGCTAAATGTAATTTAACCCTGAGTCGCAGAGAATTATTAAAGTTGATTATGGGATATCATTACCTAAAAGAAGTGCTACTTCTTCTTCTGATAATTCTTCGATTTTCTCGAAGAGAAGTTGCTCGATAATTTCTGCTTGTTTAGCTGGTATCATAGCTTGCAGTAAAAGGTCGCGTAAAGGTAACTCTACAGGAAATTTTGCTCGTAATCGAGAAACTAATTGAGTAGCGATGAGGGAGTCTCCTCCCAATTCATAGAAGTTGTCATAAATACCAATTTCTGTAATTGCCAAAACTCCTTGCCAGATTTCCACTATTTGTTTTTCTAACTCGTTAGTCGGAGCAACATAGGAATTAGTGAGATTAGGTCTAGAATAGCGCGAGGATGAGTCTAATTGATTGGGGAATTTTGCGTTTGTTATCGAGTCATGGTTAAATGTGCGATCGCGAAGCATACGCGAAGCGTATTCACACCTGGTTTTAATATCTAAGGTAGAAACAACAACCTGAGTTCCCTCTGCTAAAGAAAATACCCTTTTAAAGACTTCTATACTTTCTGTTTCGGTGATGGCGAATTCTACCCCAGACGCCTGTGTGAATGTTTTTTGTTCTTGGGCTGCATTCAGTTGCAATTTATCCCAATTGATGATTTTCCAAGGCAAATAGCTAGTTTGGTTATGTTTTTGAGTAAAAGTATCTATTAGTTGGTTAACTCCCGAATATAATGCTAAACCGAATCCTCCTAAAACGGAAGATAAAGAAGAAAAAATCATACAAAAATCTAACTTTTGATTTTCTAATACTTTTTCTAAAATAGTTATTTTATGACGTTGAGTGTCAAGGATTTTTTCTAACTCTGTTTTCTGAATTTCTGGTATTGAGCAAAATATATTTTCGAGTGTTATTCCAATTGAAGAGATTACTCCGTGGATTTGACCAATATTATCTGATGCTAAAACTCGGTACATTTGTTCATAGTTAGTTGGATCTGCACGCATGACCAAAACTTCTGCACCTAATTCTTCTAATGCTAGTATTTTTTGAATTTTTAAGCTTATTTCATCTTTTTGACTGTGAGTTTCAAGCCATTCTAAGTATTTATCCTTTTCAGGGAAAGAAGAATCTTCAATGAATATAAGTTTTGCTTGGAGAGCTTTTGCAAAATACTCAGCCAGCACAACTGCAAAACTTTCTAGTCCACCAGGAAAAAGGTAAACACCTTCTTTTCTCAATATAGTTTTGTCTGCAACTGCTGATATGTGTATTGGATCGATTGTTTGTATCCAACGATAGCGATCGCGATAAGCAACAACCAAATCAGGCGACAAAGCTGTGAACTCATTTATAATTTGGTCTACAATATGACTATCGAAATCTCCTCCTTCTCTCTCTGCGTTCTCAGCGCCTCTGCGGTTCGTTAAGACAAAATCAATACTCCTACAAGTAATATTAGGATATTCTTGAGGAATAACCTTACATAACCCTAATACCGTTGCTTTCTCTGGATCGAGAGTTTCGTTACCGTTAACTTCTTGGATTTGGTTTGATATAAGCCAGATTTGTAAGGGATTGCTAATTTTATGCTTACCAAGGGTTTGAGTTAAAAATAACAAACTTTCAAATTCTAGATATTTACTTAATTGACGAGTTTCAAAAGTATTTAGGCTCCATAAATAAGCAATATTTTGGGGAATTCTACCCAGTACAATCAGTTCTTTAAATAAAACATCATAGTCATCACGGTTTTGCGGATTAATCGTGTATACCCCCTCACGCAATTTGCTAAATTCTTGTCCCTTCTCTACGACAATGACATTTTTCTCATGCTGTTCCAGCCTATTAATTAACTGGGCACCTACTCCACACTCATCAACAAATAGTAGCCATTGCTTATCAAAAGATTCTGCACAAGATAGGGAGGTTAGATGAGGTAGAAAAGAACGTTTCCATGAGGGAATATAAAACCAGTCAGCAATGTCTTGTTTTTTATCTAAAGTTTTAGAGTTGCCACTTAAAGAAGGTGATGGTGATTTAGCATCAATCCAATAACGCTGACGTTCAAAGGGATAAGTAGGCAAAGGCAGACGATGACGTGTTTCGTGAGTGTAGAATCCTGACCAATCTATTTCTACACCAGCCAACCACATCCGACCTAATGTCTGCAACAAAAAGCTTAAATCGGATTGTTGTTCTTTAGCATGGCGCAAACAAGTCAGCACAAGTTGTTTGGCATCAGGTTTGTGCTGGGTTGTTAATGTACTTAACGTCCGTCCCGGCCCCACCTCCAAGAAAACACCTTCAAATTGCTCTAACAATTGCGATATGCCAGCAGAAAATTGCACAGTTTGCCGCAGATGTTGACTCCAGTAGTTAGGACTTGTGGCTTGTTCGTCTGTAATCCAACTACCAGTGACATTGGATATGAAGCGAATCTGCGGCGGGTTGAGTTTGACTTTGTTCGCAAATGAAGTGAATGCTTGCAATATTGGTGCCATCATCAGAGAATGAAACCCATGAGATGTTTGCAACAGGCGGCATTCAATTCCTTGTGATGATAATTGCTTTTGAAATGTGGCGATCGCTTCTACAGTACCAGAAACCACGCACGCAGATGGGCTGTTAATCGCTGCAAGTTCAACTAATGGCTGTGCATCTAAAAGAAATTGCACATCTGTTGCTGGTAATGGAATTGCCAGCATACTCCCTTTGGGCAACTGTTGCATCAGTTGCCCTCTAATTGCCACCACTTCTATTGCATCTTCTAGGGAGAACACACCGGAGATTGTGGCTGCGACATATTCCCCGATGCTGTGACCAATCATCGCTATCGGTTGCACTCCCCATGACATCCACAACTGAGCAAGGGCGTACTCTATAATAAATAGTGCTGGTTGGGTAATTGCTGTTTGTTGCAGTTGTTGTCTAGCAATTTCAATTTCTTGTTCTTTAGGGAAGAGTATCTGGCGGATGTCAAGATTGAGCAATGGTTGGAGAATCTGGGCACAGATATCTACATGTTTGCGAAATGTCGGTTCTACCTCGTACAGTTCTCGTCCCATATCCACATATTGCGCCCCTTGCCCCGAAAACATGAAGATGACGGGCTGTTCTCTATACTCTTGGTGTACAGTAAAAACCCGTTTTTGATCCTGTATTTCCAAGGTGGTTACTGCATCGGTAATGTCTCGACATACCAACATTCGGCGATAGTTAAAAGCCTTGCGACCCACTTGTAGCGTGTGAGCCACATTAGCTAGATTTACATTCAAATGCTGTTTTAAATATGCGACCAGATTTGTAGTTGCAGTTTCTAGTGCCGAACTAGTTTTGGCTGATAATAACAGCACTTGCCAAGGTCTAGATTCTTCAAAATGTTTGATTTCAGGAGCTTCTTCCAGAATGACATGGGCATTAGTTCCACCAAATCCCAAGGAACTAACTCCAGCCCGACGTGGAGTGTCTTTAGTTTTCCATTCGGTAAGTTTAGTATTGACGTAGAAGGGACTGTTAACAAAATCAATCTGAGGATTTGGAACTTCAAAATTTATGCTCGGAGGTATTTGTTTGTATTTCAATGCCAAGACAGCCTTGATGAGACTTGCTACACCAGAGGCTGTATCTAGATGTCCGATATTTGGTTTTACTGAACCGATAGAGCAGAAGCCATTTTTGTTAGTAAAGTTACGAAAAGCCTTGGTTAGAGCAGCAATTTCTACGGGGTCTCCAGTAGCTGTTCCTGTTCCATGAGTTTCTATATACGAGATATCATCAGCATCTATTCCAGCATTTGCTAGAGCCTCTACAACTACTTCTGCTTGACCATCTACACTAGGTGCTGTATAACTAACTTTTAAAGATCCGTCATTGTTGATTGCTGAACCTTTAATAACTGCATAAATGTAGTCTCTATCTGCGATCGCATCTTTTAATCTTTTTAAAACTACAATTCCCACCCCACTGCCAAAAATAGTACCTTGTGCTTTAGCATCAAAAGCCCGACAATGACCATCAGGCGAAAAAATTCCGCCTTCTTGATAAAAATAGCCTGATTTTTGTGGTACTTTGACTGTTACCCCACCTGCTAAAGCAATATCACACTCTTCATCCAGTAGACTTTTGCAGGCTAAATGTACAGCAACTAATGAAGTCGAGCAGTAAGTTTGAATACCGATACTTGGCCCTTTGAGATTTAATTTATATGAAATATTTGTAGTCAAAAAATCTTTATTAAGAGAATATAAATTTGTTAAATTCGTTAAATTATAATTTTGATAAATATTGTGTAAAAAATAAGAGTTTGTGCTTATACCAGCATAAACACCAATCAATCCTTGATAAACTTCTGGGTCATATCCAGCCTTTTCAAGAGCTTCCCAGGCACACTCCATGAAAAGGCGGTGTTGGGGGTCCATCATTTCAGCTTCTTTAGGGCTAAAACCAAAGAATCTAGCATCAAAACTCTCAATATTTTCTAGTACAGGTGCTGCTTTAACATAATTTGGGTTATTTAAAACAGTCTCTTCAACATTTAAATCTGCTAAATCATCATTGGATAAAAATGAAACAGACTCAACTCCATTTTGTAAATTATGCCAAAAATCATCAATGTTGTCTGCGCCAGGAAACCGACCGGACATGGCCACTAATGCTATGTCCAAATCTATGTTTTGTTCAAATTTTGTATTGATAGCCATATTATTTACTAAATTAATTTAGATTATTTTATTGTTCTAGATTATTTTGTAGTTTTCTCTCCCTTCTTTTTTGCCCACGATTTAGCCTTTGTTCAAAAGCATTTTTCTGAGATTCTTCAGAGAATAAAGTTTTAGACATAGAGTATATATTCGGACATTCATAAAGTTTGGTTACAGAAATATTTAAATCAAATGCCTTATTCAGATGAGAAATAACTTGAATACCGATAAGTGAATCACCACCCAATTCAAAGAAATTATCATGTATTCCTATGCGTTCAATTCCCAAAATTGGTTGCCAAATGTCTACAAGCTTTTTCTCGATTTTATTGCTAGGTGCAACATAATCATTACTCAAATCTGGCCGTGGATGTTTTGAATTTGATTCACTGACAGTTTCTAACAATTCTAATACACGTGTTTTGTGATGGGAACTGTCCTGTTCGAGTGAATTGAGAAAGTCAGACGGGGATACTACAACTTGGGGTATTGTACTTGCTAAAATACGTGTTAATGCATCAATACCCTCATCAGGTAATATTCCTTGTTTAAGATTTTCTGTACGCAATTCTTGGATTTGTTGTGATACTACTGTATTTACAGCCATCCCAACTTCTTGCCAAGCGCCCCAGTTTATACTTGTGATTAATCTGCCATCTTTTGAAGTATTACATTGAGCAAAGGCATCAAGAAAAGCATTCGCTCCACAATAATCTACCTGTCCAAACCCTCCTAAAATTGAATTCATGGATGATGCTAGAATAAAGAAATCCAATTGGATATCTTTAACAAGAGAATCAAGAATTAATGTACCTTTAACTTTGGGTGCTAAAACACTTTCAACTTCTTTGTAAGTTTTTCGCTGAATCACACCGCCTCCAGGAACTCCAGCAGTGTGGATAACACCATTTAGCTGACCAAATTTTGAGTGAGTTTGAGCGATCGCATTTTGCATTTGTTCGCTGTTAGTCACATCAGCACTCACCACCAATACTTCAGCACCCAACTCTTCCAGTGCTTGCACTTTCTGAATCTTGCGGCTGGTATTGTTATTTTCATCGTGAGTCAGCAACCATTGTTCCCAATCGTCTCGGTTAGGTAAAGCTGAACGTCCTATTAACAAAAGTTTTGCTTGTACAGTTCGAGCCAAGTATTCTGCTATAACAAGTGCAATACCTCCAAGTCCACCTGTAATTAGATAAACTCCCCTTTGCTTTAATCGCGGTTTTCCTATCTTTGCTGCATCAAAGCGCACTGGTTCAAAAGTTTGCACCCAGCGATTAATCCCTCGGTAGGCAATTATTTTGTCAGAGGTGGCAACTGTCAATTCTGTTAGCAATTGTTCTATGAGTTTTTCGGCTTGCCAAGTTTCACTGATAGGAAGAATAATATCAATACTACGACAACTAATATTTGAGTATTCTTGAGAGATAACTTTAATCGGGCCAAGTAAAGTTGCTTTTTCTGGACAAAGTATTTCAGTTCCTGTGACTGGTTGTAGGTTGTTAGAAATGACTGTGATTTGTAATTGTTCGGTAGTTTCCTGTCTTCCTAAAGCTTGGGCAATAAATAACAGACTATAAAATCCAGTTTTTTGAGCTTGTTCAACTTCTTCCAGTTCTAATTTTTTGTCATATATAGGTGTAACACTCCACATATGAACAATATTTTTGGGCAACTTCTGTTGGATTATAAGTTCCTTGATTAAAGCATCATAATTATTTGCTTTTTCCGGATTAAGAATGTATTCATAGTCATTTAACTTTGTGAACTCTGCACCAATTTTTACAGTTATGACATCATGGTTTTGTTGTTCCAGTTGTTTGACTAAGTTGCTACCAAAACCACACTCATCGATAAACACCAAAGTCAAAGATTTTGGAATTGCTAATTCTTCATGTGAGAACTGTACAGGAGGTAAAGATGGTTTCCAGAAAGGGATGTAGAACCAGTCAGCAATATCGGGCTTTTTGCTTGGTGATATTGCAGTAAGTCGATCGTCAATTCCTTGTTTCTTGGGTTCAATCCAATAACGCTGACGTTCAAAGGGATAAGTAGGCAAAGGCAGACGATGATGTGTTTCGTGAGTGTAGAATCCTGACCAATCTATTTCTACACCAGCCAACCACATCCGACCTAATGTCTGCAACAAAAAGCTTAAATCGGATTGTTGTTCTTTAGCATGGCGCAAACAAGTCAGCACAAGTTGTTTGGCATCAGGTTTGTGCTGGGTTGTTAATGTACTTAACGTCCGTCCCGGCCCCACCTCCAAGAAAACACCTTCAAATTGCTCTAACAATTGCGATATGCCAGCAGAAAATTGCACAGTTTGCCGCAGATGTTGACTCCAGTAGTTAGGACTTGTGGCTTGTTCGTCTGTAATCCAACTACCAGTGACATTGGATATGAAGCGAATCTGCGGCGGGTTGAGTTTGACTTTGTTCGCAAATGAAGTGAATGCTTGCAATATTGGTGCCATCATCAGAGAATGAAACCCATGAGATGTTTGCAACAGGCGGCATTCAATTCCTTGTGATGATAATTGCTTTTGAAATGTGGCGATCGCTTCTACAGTACCAGAAACCACGCACGCAGATGGGCTGTTAATCGCTGCAAGTTCAACTAATGGCTGTGCATCTAAAAGAAATTGCACATCTGTTGCTGGTAATGGAATTGCCAGCATACTCCCTTTGGGCAACTGTTGCATCAGTTGCCCTCTAATTGCCACCACTTCTATTGCATCTTCTAGGGAGAACACACCGGAGATTGTGGCTGCGACATATTCCCCGATGCTGTGACCAATCATCGCTATCGGTTGCACTCCCCATGACATCCACAACTGAGCAAGGGCGTACTCTATAATAAATAGTGCTGGTTGGGTAATTGCTGTTTGTTGCAGTTGTTGTCTAGCAATTTCAATTTCTTGTTCTTTAGGGAAGAGTATCTGGCGGATGTCAAGATTGAGCAATGGTTGGAGAATCTGGGCACAGATATCTACATGTTTGCGAAATGTCGGTTCTACCTCGTACAGTTCTCGTCCCATATCCACATATTGCGTCCCTTGCCCCGAAAACATGAAGATGACGGGACGACGATTAGGTTTTTGGTAATGGGTGAAAACTTTTTGTGGATCTAAAGTAGTCAGCGCTTTTACTGCATCATCTAAATCACGACAAACTATCATCCGCCGCTGGTCAAAATCTCGACGACCTACTTGTAGAGTGTAAGCGACATCCGGCAGGATAATATCAGGATGTTGCTGGAAATAAGCAGCAAGATTAGCTGTGGTAGTTTCCAGCGCTGTACTAGTTTTGGCTGAAAGCAGCAACAACTGCCAAGGGCGGGAATCGCTTGCGGGCGCAACAACTGGAGCTTCTTCTAGAACAACATGGGCATTAGTCCCACCAATACCAAAAGAACTGACACCTGCGCGGCGAGGAGTCCCGTTGGTATTCCACTCTGATAACTTAGTATTGACGTAGAAGGGGCTGTTGGCGAAATCTATTTGGGGATTAGGCTGCTGAAAGTGCAAACTAGGGGGTATTTGTTTATCCTTTAGGGCTTGGACAGTTTTGATTAAGCCAGTTACACCAGCAGCTGTATTCAGATGTCCGATGTTGGTTTTTACTGATGCGATCGCACAAAAGCCTTTTTTGTTTGTGCTAGCACGAAAAGCCTGTGTTAGAGCCGCAATCTCGATGGGATCTCCTAACGGAGTTCCAGTCCCATGTGTTTCTATATATGTAATAGTTTCCGGTTCAACTCCAGCTAAGGCCAGCGCCTCTAAAATGACTTCTCTTTGACCTTCAAGACTGGGAGCTGTGTAACCAACCTTGAGAGAGCCATCGTTATTGACAGCCGAACCTTTAATTACCGCATGAATAAAGTCGCGATCGGCTACAGCATCCTCTAGCCGCTTCAGCACTACCACACCTAAACCATTACCGAAAACAGTTCCTTGTGCATCAGCATCAAAAGCTCTACAATGCCCATCAGGAGAATTAATCCCTCCTTGCTGATATTTATATCCGGCTTTTTGTGGCACTTTTATTGCTACACCACCAGCTAGAACAATATCACTTTCGCCATTCAGCAAACTTTGACAAGCCAAATGAACCGCTACCAACGATGTAGAACAGGTAGTTTGCACATTGATGCTTGGCCCTTTAAGATTCAATTTGTAGGAAATTTGTGTAGATAGGTGATCTTTATCATTTCCAATAGAAATTTGAAAATTGTCAACTGATTCTGATAAATTGCGGTGAGAATATAAATTAGATAATAAATAAGTACTGACAGCGACACCACCAAAAAGGCCAATTCGACCACTGTAAGTTTCCGAGTCATAGCCGGCATTTTCTAGAGCTTCCCAAACACATTCTAAGAAAAGACGATGTTGGGGATCTGTAATTTCTACTTCTGTAGGAGTAAAGCCAAAGAATGCAGCATCAAATAATTCTATGTCTTCTATGACACCGCCTGCTTTAACATATTTGGGGTCATTCAACACTGTGGAGTCTATGCCAGCAGATACTAGTTCTTCATTAGTGAAAAAAGAAATAGACTCTACACCATCTCGGATGTTTTGCCAAAACGCATCCACGTTTTTAGCTCCAGGAAAACGCCCTGCCATACCGATAATAGCTATTTCGTCTTGCTCATTTAAACTGTTAAAATTATCTAGCATTTTCTGTCAGCCCTGAATCTAAAAAAACTCCCAATTCAAACCACTAAAACTGGTCTACTTTTTCGTTAAAATCTATACAATTTACTATTGACATTTCGGAAGCAATCTGAATTTGATCGTTTAAAACTGCGTCAATATCTTCTTTAGTCGTGAGTGGATTAGCGATTACTGCACGCAGAGCAATAATTGGAATTTCCCGCTCGAAGCAGATAGTAGTTTTTGTTGTCCGCGAGATAAAAGTTCGACCAATTTGCCGCTGAATCTTCTGGATTTTTTCATTAAATTGACTAATTAGCTGATTATCGGTTTCGGTCAAATTATTTTTAACTACAATATCTCTTAATGACTCTGGAATATAGCGATATATAAGTAAATTAGTATCAGGTTTTGCTAATAACTCAAATTCCGGCATAGTACAAATCCTATCTGCCATATATTGAGTTTTGCGAATTCCTTCATCAATCAAAAATTCATATCCCTTAAGTCCGATCAGATTTAGCCCAGCATGTAAAAATAAAGCCATACCTGGTCGAGAACCTTCCAAAGCACGTTTACCTAAATCAAATGACCCTTTACGCATGGTGTAGGCTGCTTGCTTTTCGATTGCTTTGGCCAGATCGGGATCGCGGAAAAAAACCATCCCAATGCCCATCGGCAGATACATTTGTTTATGTCCATCAATGGTTACTGAATCAGCCCATTCAATACCAGCAAGTTTATGTCGATGTTGTTCAGAAAAAATCAGTGGCCCACCCCAGGCAGCATCTACATGAAAATGAACTTTAGCTGCTTGTGCAATCTCTGCAATCTCCGCGATCGAATCTACTCCACCTGAGTCTGTGGTGCCGGCAACGCCTATAATACCAATAATCAGCAATTTCTGAGCATGACATTTCACAACAGCTTCGCGTAATGCTTGTATGTCAACTTGATTGTTAGAGTTAGTAGGGATTTTAATCAAACCTTGTATACCAATGCCCATCAAATCCGCAGCTTTATCAAAAGAGAAATGCATCAATTCAGAGCCAATAATTACTGCTCCTTTATAGCCGTAGAAATCTAATGCTGCTGTTAAGCCTTCTTTTTCTACGCCACCAAACCCATCTTTTGCTCCCAAAGAATTGTTTCGGGCACACCAGAGGGCTGTAATGTTAGCAGTTGTACCACCAGAAAGCAAGATTCCTAAAGTACTCTGGCTATTTTGAATATGTTGAGCATAGAAATTATCAGAAAAGTTGTAAATCAGTCGATGCATCATTGCTAAAGCCTCTCGTTCACAGAAGCTGAGAGATTTAGCTGTCTCGATTTTAACGGCATTTTGATTCATTGCCGTCATGAGTTTGGCAAGAGGATGTACAAAGCTGGGAAGTGCAGAGGTCATATGACCAATAAATCGAGGCGAAGACGTGTGTATTGAATGATCGATAACGTTGTTAGTTAAGGATTTGAGATAAGTTTGAAAATTAGCAGGTTTAACAGGTATTTTACTATTACAAAAACTATTTAATAAAGAATCTATTTCAATCTCAGTATTGGCATCAATTGTACTTAAGAAGTTTTGGGATATTGTCTCAACTAAACCATCTATATCGTGAAAATTTGCTTTGCCAGATGAAGTAAATAATTCTATTATTTGTTCTTCAATTCCATGTTGCAAAGTTTGCTCGCTTTCAAAAAAATAATTTTGTTTTTGGATATCTTGTTTGCTTATTGTCATTTTTTTTCTTTTGTTTGCTTAGATTATTTTTTTATGGCATTTTTGAGTGATTGCTGTAATTTAGTTTTTTAATCCTTAATGATTAATTGATAAACTTGCTACAGCCTATTCACTTTATTGAAATTAAGTATCTTTTGGCTTTGTTACTGCTCGATATTGTTGTCTGACTTGTTTTCGGCGATGTATGGAAGCTTGCCTACTTTCAGGTCGATGAGAAGGTTCTGCAAGAGACTGTTGTTCACTTGACTGCTGACTAAGATATTGAGCTAGGTAGCTAATGGTTGGATAGTGGAACATTTCAAACAAGGGAAATTCTTGCTGAAATATTTTTTGTAATTTGTTATGAACCTGAACTAAAAGCAATGAATGGCCACCGAGTTCAAAGAAATTGTCATTAATTCCTACGTCCTCGATGTGAAGTACTTCTTGCCAAATATTAGCAATGCTTTGTTCAATCTCCGTTTGGGGTAGCTGATAAGTAGCTGCCAATTCGGGACGTACTTGGTCAGGTAATGGCAAGCCCCGACGATTAATTTTACCATTTGGCAGTAGTGGTAAAGCTTCCAACATCACAAAGGATTTTGGCATCATATAATCAGGCAGTTTCTCTTTTAGCAAGCGATTAAGTTCACTAACGCTGAGTGTTTGCTGTAGATGAGAAACTATATATGCTACTAGTTGCTGGTTTCCGGGTTCATCTTCCCTACATATAACTACGGCTTCTTGCACCCCTGGATGTTGACCGAGTACTGCTTCAATCTCTCCTAATTCAACGCGGAAACCACGAATCTTAACTTGGTCGTCGATTCGTCCTAGAAACTCAATGTTGCCATCGGGGAGATAACGAGCTAAATCCCCAGTCTTGTAAAGGCGAGAGTACTTTGTACACGCTTTGCGATCGCAATTCCAGGATTGGTCTTCTTTCGCATTTGCGAAGGGATTGGCGATAAATCGCTCTTTTGTCATCTCTGGTTGGTTCAAGTAGCCTCTAGCTAGCCCAGCACCACTGATATACAATTCACCAGGCACTCCCATTGGCACAGGTTGTAGATATGGATCTAACACATAGATTTTTGTATTGGCGATCGCACGACCAATAGCAACACGCAAAGGTATTGGCGTTTGCGGCTCAATACAGTAGCAACTAACATCAGCAGCAACTTCTGACGAACCATAAAGATTTAACAAGGTACATGTCGGCAAGTTTTGGCGAAATTGCTGCAACAGTTCAATGGAGAGTGCCTCGCCACTAGTTACCCACAGCTTTAACTTAGGTAATCGTAGCTGTAAATCGCTATACGTATCTAATAATACACGTAGCAATGAAGGCACAACTAGCAACCTTGTCACGTGATTATTAGCAAGAGTGGTGACAAATTCTTTTGGGGCTTTGACGACTCGATCGGGGATAATTACTGTCTTTACTCCTTGGAGTAAGGCTCCAAAAATTTCCCACACTGAATCTACAAAGTTTAAGGATGTTTTCTGGCAACAAATATCTTCAGAGGTAAATGGATAAGTCTGCCACATCCAGTGAAAACGATTAATTGCACCTTGATGGGAACCACAAACTCCTTTGGGTTTGCCAGTCGAACCAGAGGTGTAGATAATATATGCTAGGTCACTCGCTTGTGAGTTAACAATAGGGTTCTCTGGGCTATTCTGGGCAATATTATCCCAGTCAATGTCCAAGCAAACTACTTGTGCTTGATGTTCTGGAAGTTTCTCTACCAAATGTTGTTGAGTCAGGATTATTGGTACTTGAGCATCCTGCAACATGAAAGCTAAACGCTCTTGGGGATAAACTGGGTCAAGGGGTACATACGCACCACCTGCTTTCAAGATACCCAATAGGCCGACGATCGTGTGGAGCGATGCCTTCGGCAACGTCTTCGACGAACGCTCCACACAAATTCCCACCAACACCTCTGTTCCTACACCTAGCTTTTGCAGGTGATGTGCTAGTTGATTTGCTCTAGCGTTGAGTTCTTTGTAGGTTAACTGCTCATTTTCACACACTACTGCTACAGCTTCCGGTGTGCGCTTCACCTGAGTTGCAAACAACTGATGAATACAGGTTTGCGGATATTCAACCTCAGTATTATTCCACTCTACAAGTAATTTGTGTTGCTCAGTTGGCGTTAAGAGCGACAACTCTGAAAGTCTATATTCTGGATGAACGACAATCTCCTCCAGTAAAGTCTGAAAATGTTCCACCATCCACATAATGGTGGCAATATCGAAGAGATCGGTACTATACTCAACTTTTCCGGTTAGTCCTCGTTCTGTTTCCACCAAGTTGAAGCGTAGCTCAAATTTTGCTGTTCCATTGTTAAAAGTCAAGGGACTCACAGTTAGATTTGAAAGCTCCAATGGTTCTACACGTGCCAGTTGCAGATCGAATTTTACTTGCAACAAGGGTACCATTTGAGCTAGATTTCGCTCTGGATTTAGAATATCTACTAGCTTATCAAACGAGAGGTCTTGATGGTCATAAGCCCCCAGAGTTACCTCACGTACCCGATGGAGTAAAGAGCGAAAAGATGGATTTCCAGATAAGTCAGTACGCAACACTAAAGTGTTGATTAAAAAACCAATTAGTCCTTCTGTTTCAACTCGATTCCGGTTAGCAATATCGGTGCCAACAACAATATCACTCTGATTAGTATATTTATGCAGTAAAACTTTAAATACTGCTACTAGTAACATAAACAAAGTTACCCCTTCCTTTGCACTCATGGCTTTGAGTGCATCAGATAGAGTTTTAGATAACTCAAAGGACTGAATAGCACCTTGATAAGTTGGAACAGATGGTCGAGGTCTGTCGGTGGGTAGTTCTAACACAGCAAGATGAGCAAGCTGTTTTTTCCAATAAGCTATTTGGGTTGCTAATACTTCTCCTTGCAGATATTGTTGCTGCCAAATTGCCCAGTCTGCGTACTGAATTGGTAGTTCCGCTAATGGTGAAGGTTGCTCATTAGCAAAAGCCTCATAAAGAACTTTCATTTCCCGCACGAATACCCCATCAGACCAACGATCGGAAATAATGTGATGCATGATTAAAAACAGCACATACTCTGTCTGTGTCAACTTGAGGAGAGTTATCCGCAATAATGGCTTAGTGAGGTCAAAGGGTTGCTGAACTTGTACACTAGCTAGTCTTTGAACTTCTTCTTGTTGATTAGGTGCTCCCTGAAGATCGATTATTGGTAATATAATCGGCTGGCTGGAAGCAATTACCTGAATTGGTTGTCCTTGGGAATTGGTAATAAAAGTTGTTCTTAAGCTTTCATGGCGTCTGACAATTTCAGTAAACACTTTTTCTAAGAGTGCCACATTCAGCTGACCTTTAAGGCTCAAGGCACTCATCCCATTATAAGCACTATTATCAGGGTTTAATTGCTGAAAAAACCATAGTCGCTGTTGAGCAAAGGACAAAGGCAACTCATTATAATCTTTTCTTTTAGATATTTCGATTTTAGATATCTCTGGATTTGTTAGAGGACTCAAACCTCTCTGCTTGAGCCGCTTCTCAAGTACTACTCTTTGTTCGGGAGAAAGAGCAGCAAGTTGTTGATAAAAATTACCCATTAGTACATATCCACAATAACTAATACTAAAAAAATCGACTATTCAGAGTAATTAAGCATTTATCTCAACGATGCCATCTTTTCTTGATTACACATATCTTTTAACTCTTTCAGGTGAGTCAAGCCCGTCATCACAGAGTCAAAATTGGGATTAAAGTCAATCAAACAAGCAACTTCATCAACACCAACTTTTTGTATTTGTTCGATCATTTGCATACAGCTTGCTTTTGACCCAATTAGAGTTTTTCCTTTGAGCAGTCCTTCGTAAGCAAATCGTAAAAGGCTATTAATATCTGCTTCTGTAAACTTTTCTAAGTTGACTTGCAAACCAGCATTTCTGGCAAGATTTTCTAGCAGATCGATATGCACTTTCAAGTAATTGTAAAAAGGTTCTCTGACTTCTTCTTTTACTATATTATAGTCTTCTCCTACAAAAGTATGTAACATCATTGCTACTTTGCCAGATTGAGGATCGTGACCATGTTTAGCTAAAGATTGACGATATAAAGATATTTGTAGGGCTACTTCTTCTAAAGTCCCTTCCAACAAATAGGTTAATATGTTAGCACCTATTTTGCCAGCTTCAACAAATGTCGCGTTTGATTTACATACAATCCAAATAGGTAGCTTATGCTGTATTGGTCGGGGAAATGTCTTCACTTTGAAAAGTTTGCCAGTAACATCTTTGAGTTCGACTTGTTCGCCTTCCCAAAGCTGCTGGACTGTTTGAATTCCCTGCCACATTGCTTCTCTGCGGTTTGCATGATTCTCACCAGAAAGTACAAAGTCATCTACTGTCCAACCAGAAGCAAAACCAAGAGCAACTCTACCATTTGAGAGATTATCAACTACAGACCACTCTTCTGCAACTCGTGCTGGATTATGAAGTGGCATGACCAGACTACCAGAGCGTAATTGAATTCGCTTAGTAATCATTGCCAAAGCTGTACTGGTTAGTGAAGGGTTGGGGTAAAGTCCTCCAAATGAATGAAAATGACGCTCAGGAGTCCAAATTGCTGAAAATCCATTTTTATCAGCATATTTGGCACTTTCTATTAATAAATTATACTTATTACTTTGAGTGGTTAAACCATTACCAGAAAAATAAAATAAGCTAAATTCCATGATTAAAATCCTCAATTTATGCAAAAAACTATTCAATTTTTAATTGGATTATTAGCAAAATTCAAGATAGCAATACTAAATGAGCGATAAATATTGGGTTTTAGTCATTGACAGTCAATAGCCTCGACTAATTTCTTACAACTAAAATAGAATTGCTATACTACATAATGCTACAACACAGAAAAGATCCTGTTGATTTCATCAGCTTTTCAAGTTTATTCAACTGGAGAGCTATACTAATTCTTGTTGAATTTCTTCTGGTGACAGGTTTCTAACTTCTTGTAATAAAGCTGCCATTTCTGAGAATTCTTCTTGTTGGGGTTGCGTTGTAGCAATGAGTACAGCGAGTCCAGCCACAGTTGGAGCATCAAAAAGAATACTTTGTAAGGGCAATTCCACTTGAAAAATTTCTCGCAGACGTGAAGTCACCTGAACCGCTAATAAGGAATGTCCTCCCAATTCAAAAAAGTTATCGTTAACACCAACTTTTTCGATACCAAGTAGCTCTTGCCAAATACTGACAATCTTTTCCTCAATCTCATTACTAGAAGCTATGTATGCTGTTTGCAGATTTGGTCTTAAATGCTGCGATAGTATATCTTGAGAATTGTCTGGATTCTTTAGAGATTCTCGCTTCAGCCATGTGTTGAGCCTAATTTGTAAATCTCCTGGTGAAACAATGAATTGACCTGCTGAACCCATTGATAAAACGCGCCCAGAAACATCCCACGCCTCTTTGGGGGTCATTACCAATTCATTCAAATCTGCTCCAAATGCAATATTTGTTTCTGATTTCTCTTCATACTTTACAGCATCCCAATTGACACTGAACCACGGAACAGAGCTTGTCTGATTAAGTTTGTTAACAAAGGCATCAGTGAAAAGATTAGCAGCAGAATAGGCAACAAGTCCCAGTCCTCCCACAACAGAGGATAAAGAGGATTGCACCAGACAAAAATCTAGTTCTCTCTCTTGCAAAACTTTTTCTAATACATAGAGTGCGTCAAGTTTGGAGTGGAATAGTGATTCACTTTCAGTTTTACTAATCTCTTGAATAGAGAAAGTTGACTTTTCGTTACCCATTGGTGTTACATAAAACACTCCATTAATTCTATTAAAGTACTCATAGGACTGATTAATTGCTACTTGCATTTGTTCAACATTGGCAACATCAGCCTCAATAATTAGCAATTCTGTACCTAACTCTTCTAACGCTAGGATTTTTTTGATGTAATTACTAATTGCATCTTGTTCATTGTGAGTTATTAACCATTCAGACCATTCATTTCTTTGAGGTAGCCCTATATTCCCAATCAGGATCAACTTAGCTTGTAATGTTTGAGCTAGATACTCTGTAAAGGTTAAACCAAGATTTCCTGCAAGGTCACCCGCAATCAAGTAAATTCCTCCTGTTTTAAGTCTAGTTGTTTCTTCTACAACTTCTGGAATTTGGGTAGACTCAAAAATTTGTATCCATCGATGACTACTACGGTAAGCAACAACCAAGTCATTTGACTGGGCTGTAAATTCTACCATGAGTTGTTCTATGATTTGGTTTTCTTTGAAGTCTCCTGATTCTGGAATGATGATATCAATGTTGCGACAGGTAAGGTTTGGATACTCTTGGGGAATGACTTTACAAGGCCCTAGTACTGTCGCTTTTTCGGGAATCAATTTCTCTTGTGCGATCGCATCATACAGATTATTGGTCACGACCATGATTTCAACAGAGGTCGTAATGTTCTGTTTACTGAGTGCTTGTGCTATGTACAGTAAACTGTAAAAACCGATTTGATGCTTTCCAAAGCTGGAAATTGCTGATTCTGACTCAATGTTGGCGGTAATGCCCCAAAAATGAGCAATGGTTTGTGGAATTTTTTCTATTGCACGCAGTGCTTGAAACAAGGCATCATAGTCATGTCGCCGTTGAGGATTGATTGTGTAAGCGCTCGCGCTCAGTTGGCTAAATTCTTCTCCTACCATTACAGTAATCACTTCTTGACCCTGTTGCTCCAACTGTTGGGCAATTTGTGAACCCAATTGACACGAGTCCAGAAAAACTAGCCAGCACTGCTTTTGCTTTGTCAGCTTTGCTTTGTGAAAAGGTTCAAGTAACTTTGCTTGTTTCCAGGTAGGAAGATAAAACCAGTCGGAAATATTGGGTTTTTTGCTGAGTTTAGTTGCACGATGATTGCCATCGTTGGTTTTGTTTAGCTCAATCCAATAACGCTGGCGTTCAAAAGGATATGTCGGTAATGGGATTCGCTGCCTTTGCTCAAACGCATAAACCCTATCCCAATCTACCTGTACCCCTGCTAGCCAAAGACGCCCCAACGTGTTGAGTAAAAATTCCACATCGGATTGTCGGTCTTTTGGATGGCGCATTGAACTCAGGACAATTGAATCATGAGTTTGTTGTTTGGCAAAAGTATTTAAAGTTCTCCCAGGCCCAACTTCCAAGAATATTTGCTCTGGTTCTTTAATTAACTCAGAAATTCCTGTAGCAAAGCGCACCGTGTTTCGCAAATGTTTTGCCCAGTAGCTAGGATTGGTTGCTTCAGCAGCAGTAATCCAAGTTCCTGTCAGATTTGAAATGAAAGGAATTTGCGGAGGATTTAAATTAACTTTATCCACAAGCTTTGTGAATGGTTCCACGATCGCATCCATCATGGGAGAATGAAAAGCGTGGGAAGTATGCAATGGACGACACTCTATAGCTTGCTGTGTTAAACGACTTTGCAATTTAGCGATCGCTTCTACACCACCTGATACAACACACAATGATGATGCGTTAATTCCGGCAAGAGTTAGTTCCTGATTCAGCCAAGGTTGTATTTCCTCCTCAGAAAGCGCAACGGAAAGCATAGCCCCAGATGGAAGTTGTTGCATTAGTTGTCCACGACCTGCAACCAGTAGTAAAGCATCTTCTAAAGAAAATACACCCGCCAGTGTTGCTGCTACATACTCGCCTATACTATGACCAATCATTGCCGCCGCAGATATACCCCAGTCTATCCACAACTGCGCTAGGGCATACTCAATCACAAATAACGCTGGCTGGGCAATATGAGTTTGTTGTAATTGCTGTGCAGCTACTCCAACCTGTTCTTTGTCTGGATATAAAATAGTACGCAAATCAACGCCTAAATGAGATTTGAGTATCTCACAGCACTCATCGATATGTTTCCGAAATACTGTTTCAGTCTCGTATAATTCTCGACCCATATCTACATACTGTGAACCTTGACCGGGAAACATAAATACAATCTGTCGGTTACAAGGTTCTTGGTAATGAGTAAACAGCCGTTGTGAATCTAAGGTTTCTAAAACTTGTACTGCATCATCAAAATTTTGACATACCAGCATTCGACGATGGTCAAATGTTCGCCGACCCACCTGAAGAGTATAGGCTACATCAGCTAGATTTAAATCAGGATGCTGTTTAAGGTGGCTAACAAGATTTGTCGTTGCAGTTTCCAGTGCCGAACTCGTTTTCGCAGACAACAACAACAACTGCCAAGACCGAGAAGGAGTAGAAAATTGAGCTATTGGGGCTTCTTCCAGAATTACATGGGCATTCGTCCCACCAAAACCGAAAGAACTGACTCCTGCTCGACGAGGAATGCCGTTGGTATCCCACTCAGACAGTTTCGTATTAACGTAGAAGGGACTGTTGGCAAAATCAATCTGAGGATTTGGTTGTTCAAAGTGCAAGCTAGCAGGTATCTGTTTATGCTTCAGCGCTAGGACAGTTTTAATTAGACCTGTCACCCCAGCAGCAGCATCTAAATGTCCAATATTAGTCTTGACCGAACCAATACCACAGAATCCTTTTTTCTGAGTACTAGCGCGAAAAGCCTGTGTTAGGGCGGCAATTTCAATGGGATCTCCCAAAGTAGTTCCGGTTCCATGAGCTTCAATATAGGTAATTGTCTCAGAATCAACCTCAGCCATAGCCTGAGCCGCTCTAATTACCTTCGCTTGACCATCTATGCTAGGAGCTGTATAGCTAACTTTCGACGAGCCATCGTTATTAATTGCAGAACCTTTGATGATTGCATGGATCGTATCTCTATCTGCGATCGCTTCCTCTAATCGTTTCAAAACCACAATACCTAAACCCTTTCCTTTTAAGGTTCCCTGCGCCTTAGCATCAAAGGCACGGCAACGTCCATCAGGAGATTCAATCCCTCCCTCTTGATACAAATAACCACCAGTTTTTGATATTGAATTTCCTCCAGCTAGAGCAATATCACATTCACCACTCAGCAAACTTTGGCAGGCCAAATGTACAGCAACTAAAGAACTTGAGCAAGTTGTTTGCACCGCATAACTTGGCCCTTGCAAGTTTAATTTGTAAGAAACAAATGTGGTGATATAGTCAGGAGAATTTCCTTTTTCTATTTGTTTATCACCCGCAGAGGCGACAATTTCGGAATTAGAATAAATGTTAAATAAGTAACTACCTGCACTAGTACCGGCGTAAACTCCAATCGGCTTATTGTAAACCTCTGAGTTATAGCCCGCATTTTCCAGAGCTTTCCACGCATACTCTAAAAAAAAGCGGTGCGAGGGACTCATAATTTCAGCTTCTCTAGGATTAATGCCAAAAAATGAGGCATCAAACAAGTCTATGTCTTCGACTATACACTCTGCTTTGACATAATTAGGATTGCTGATTAAATCCGGGTCTATACCTAAATCTTGTAGTTCTCGATCGTTATAGAAATGAACTGACTCTATTCCGTCTCGAAGATTTTGCCAAAAATGCTCAATATTTTGAGCATTTGGAAAACAACCGCTCATACCTATAATAGCTATTTCTAGCCCAGTTTTTTGACTCAAAAAGTCTACAGATTTGTCCATTATTTTTATCCTTTTATCAAAAAAGTATTTTTATGTATTTTGCTTTTTTCTTTGTGCTAGGCGTTGTTTTAAGCGACCTTTACCAGCTTCTATTTTTTCATTTTGTTCATTACTTTCGTCATCAAAAGAGCCATCTCTTGTTTCTTGACTTAAATACTGTGATAGAGAATTGATAGTCGGATACTTAAATAGGTCAACTATTGCTAAATCAACTTTTAAGATTTCCCGCAATTTGCTCAAAACCTGAATCATAATTAAAGAATGACCACCAAGATCGAAGAAATTATCTTGGATACCTACTTTCTCTAGATTAAGTGCCTGCTGCCAAATACTTGCAATCAAACGTTCCGCCTCATTTCGAGGCATCACATAAGTAGTTTCCAATTCTGAGCGCATATCTGGTTTAGGCAACGCCTTGCGGTCTACTTTCCCGCTAGGTGCTAATGGTAAATTTTCCAGAATCACTAAGGCAGAAGGTAGCATATAATCTGGTAACTTTTCTGTCAAAAAGCTACGCAACTCATTCATGGTCAGGGCAAGCCCTGTATTCGCAATTACGTAAGCAACTAATTGATGATTACCCCATTCTTCCTTGTAAGCTATAACCACTGCTTCCCGTACAGAAGGATGCTGTGCGACTTGTGCCTCAATTTCTCCCAGTTCAATGCGGAAACCACGAATTTTTACCTGGTGGTCAATACGCCCTAGAAACTCTATGTTGCCATCGGATAACCACCTTCCTAAATCTCCAGTTTTGTAGATTAAATCTTTGCGGCCTCCTGGCAATACCTTTGTACCAACTGCAAATGGATTGGGAACAAAACTAAAGTTGGTTTTTTCTTCATTTTTCCAATATCCATCACCTACGCCAATCCCGGATACACAAATCTCGCCAGGAATACCAATTGGCACTAAATTCATTTCTGAATCAACAATATAAATATTTAAATTTGCTAAGGGTTTACCAATAGGAACTGTTCTTTGATTGTCTGGTAGAGGCTTGTCAACTATAAACTGAGTAATATCATCCGCTGCCTCAGTCGGGCCATAAGCATTAGCAACTCTGATTGATGGATACAAATTCAACCACTGATTTACCTGCCTTACTGCTACTGGTTCTCCAACTACCATCATCCACTTGAGGTCAGCTAATACTCTCTGGTAATTCGACAATTGAGAAGTATAGTCTAATAATCCTTTAAATAAGGCTGGTACTAACTCAACAACAGTAATTTTTTGTTCTTGAAGCACTTTAAACAGTTTCTCAGGAAGCGCAACCGTTTCAATATCTACGATTACTGTTTTACCGCCAATTAAAAGTGGTGCTAAAAATTGCCATACAGAAATATCTGTTGAAGAAGGAGCACTTTGTAGAAAAGCAAATTCTTCAGTTAATTCTAACTCATCGAATTGAGCATAGATATGATTAATTGCTCCATCATGCCTCACAATTGCCCCTTTAGGAAATCCAGTTGAGCCAGAAGTGTAGAGCATATATGCTGGATCGGTTGCTACATTGCTATCTCCTAAGTTGTCTTTCAACAAACCATCAAAATCGTGCCGATCAAAAATGTTAAATCTGACTTGTTTCAATAATTCTTGATGCTGAGGGTTAATGTCTAAACAAATTAAACTTTCTAAATGTGGACAATTTTCAATTAACCCCCCCAAACTGGTGAAACAGGAAGAGTCTGTTAAAATAACTCTGACTTCGCTGTTAGCTACCATGTATTCGATTCTATTTAGCGGATAGGTACTATCAATCGGAACATAGGCCCCACCAGATTTATATATAGCAAGTATACCTATGAGAAAATTGATATCCCGGTCTTTTAAAATTCCAATGAACTCTCCTTTTTTAACTCCTAAAGTTCGTAAAAATCTAGCAATTTGATTGGCTTTTTCATTGAGTTGTCGATACGTTAAGTGCGTCTGCTTAAAAACAACAGCAATATTATCAGGTGTCTGTTCTACTTGTTTTTCAAATAAACTATGGATTGTCTGATTAACTGGGTAGTTTTTAGTATTATCGTTAAATTCTTCTAATAGTTGTTCTTTATCACCTTCATTTAAAAATGCAATTTCAGATACTCTTATATATAAGTTTTTAGCTATATTTTCAATTATATTGGTCAAGTAATTTATAATTTTTCTAACATTGTCTTCCGTAAACAAGTCATTATTGTAATGCAATTGACCTTTAATTGAATTTCCTTGGATCTCGAAAGCAAATGTTAAATCATTTTTTAAGCTTGCTATATTTTGGAACCGATGTATGTTCTTTAGTAAAATTACTATATCAAAAATAGGGCAGCGGTTTGGAGTTTTTGGTATATTTAACAATTGTATTAAGTCATCTAAAGGATAGTTTTGATGAATGTATGCTTTGATTGTTCTTTCTTTAACTTGGAGTAGAAAATCTTTAAATATAAGTTGATGATTCACATTCAAACGCAGAGGAATCACTTTATTAATTAAAGGCTCATCACTAGCTTCTGGTTGATAAATGGGAGAGCCGAGAATTACATCATTATTCCTGGTAGACTTTTGTAAAAATATACTAAGTGCGGTGAGCAGTACTAAATAGGTAGATAAGTTAGAGTTTTTAGTCAAACTCAAAATTGCTTGAGACAAGTCACTTGATAATTCAAAACTGAGCGAATTTTTATTACCTGCGTAAATAGGAGGTCTTACATAATCTGTAATAAGATTTGTCTCTGGTAGTTCTCCAGATAATTCATTTAACCAAAAAATCTTCTCGGTAAATAAATCTTCAGCTATCAAGTTCTCTCTAATTTGAGTTGAAATCATCACTTATCACCTTAGACTTTTTTGAATTGCCACTTAGTCATCAAAAATTCATTTAGACAAACAGTCCTCAAAAGCTTGCTTAATGATTAAACATCCCTTTTGTAAGGTCGCCATTTCAATTGTCAAAGGTGGCAGAATTTTGATAACAGTATCATTTCTACCTACCCTTTCAATTATTAAACCTAGTTCAAAGCAACGTGATGTCACCTCTTTAGCAAAACTTCCACCGCCAAAATTAGCAACATCAATACCCCAAATCATTCCAATCCCCCGGATTTTTATATTTCCATTGATTGCTGCTATATTCTCTATTAAAAAATGTTTTAAAAATAACTCTTTTACTTTTACATCCTGTTCAAGATTGGTACTTTCTCTATACTCTAAAGCTGCTGTTCCCCCCACAAATGCCAATTGATTGCCTCTAAAAGTGCCAGTATGTTCACCAGGCTCCCAGATATCTAATTCTGGCTTAATTAATAATAGAGACATTGGGAACCCATAACCACTGATAGATTTTGAAAGTACAATCATATCAGGGACTATATCTGCTCGTTCAAAAGAGAAAAAAGACCCAGTTCGACCACACCCAACTTGAATATCATCACAAATTAATAAAATTTCATGTTTGTCACATAACTTTCTTAGTCGTTGTATCCATTCAATTGGTGCGACAATAATTCCTCCCTCAGCTTGCACAGTTTCAAATATGATGGCTGCCGGTTTTTCAATCCCAGAGTTCACGTCATTTAATACCGATTCCATAAATTCTATTGTGTCAAAGCTTTCCATAAATCCATAAGGATAAGGCATAAAGGTGACACTATTGGATGTACCAATTGCCCCAGATCGAATGGCGGTATTGCCAGTAATCGATAAGCTACCTAATGTCATGCCATGATAAGCTCCCATAAAGGAGAAAATTCCTGGTCTTTTTTTAATTTTTCGCGCTAATTTTAAAGCAGCTTCAACAGCATTGGTTCCCGTAGGTCCGCAAAACTGAATACGATAATCTAGCTGTTTTTTACTTAGTATTACCTCATTAAACTTAACTAAAAACTTCTCTTTAGCTGAAGTATACATATCTAAACCATGTGCTATTCCATCAGCATCTAAATATGACATGACTTTTTGTTTTATATAGTCATGATTATGTCCATAGTTTAAAGCGCCAGCACCAGCAAAAAAATCTATGTATTCTTCACCTGATTCAGAATAAATAATGGAACCCTTAGCCCGATGGAGTACGGATGGAAAATTACGACAATAGCTTCTGACCTTTGATTCACACTTTTCAAAAATATTCATAGAATTAATGGAATTACTTCCTTGGTTTGCGGCGAGAATACTGTTGTTATGATAATTTTCACATTTTGCCAGTATGGACGCAAAAATGAATAAAATCGAGCTTATCTAATGATTGGCTTGCGGCAAGAGAAAGCAACACCAGGTTGTCTATCTTTTGAAGGTTTTATGTCTTTTTCATAGTCATAACAACTAATTTCTGTAAAGCCTACATTTTTCAAAGCACACTGAATTTCTGCTATTGTAAAATGTTTGTTACAAATAGTATAATTTGAACGGTGCCATCCCCCATCTATCAATCTAAACAAGCTAGTGCGATATTCAACTACTCTTTCTTCTGGGTGAGTAGAAGCTATTGTAGCTCTGACATACTCATCTTTAATCTCAGCATGCTCCCCTATCCTTTTCTCATACGGATACGATTCTTCCACGAATACATTAAATACGAAAAGACCATTTTCTAGCAGTGCATTATACACATTATGGAAGACGCTTGTTAGTTCTTTAACCGTTAATATCTGGTTTAATGACATCTGTGAAAAGACGCCATCAAAGGTAGGTGGTAATTCAAATGATCGGGCATCTTCAAGGAGCAATTGACTATTAGGGGCGTTTTCGCGAGCGTAGTTTAATAGCGCTTCTATTACATCAATCCCAGTTGTTTTGTAACCTCTGCTCTCAAGCTCTTTTAAAAAGCATCCAGTTCCACAACAAAGATCAAGAATATGCGCTTGTTCTGGAAGATATTGGAGAAATAATTGTTCTAAAAACCTCATCGTTAATTGAATATCTTCCGGAGTTTTACGCTGGTTTTGTATTGCAGCAAAAACATTATAAAAATCTGCTGGAGTAGGACTGATAAAAGACATAAAATATTTCTCCTATTTTCAAAAAAATTAAACTGAGGTGGTGACAAGCAATCTAAAAAAAATGAAGCTCATCATAATTTTTACTGTCTTGTATGTTATGTGAAACATAAATATATTTAGTTTTCAAGAAATATAATTAAGATAGCTTTTATAAAAGTTAAAAACCATCTGAGGAGGTATTTTAAAGACTAATCCCACTAAGAGTAACAAGTTGTAATATGAGTTTTTGGCTGGCATTCCACGCATACTAGCTGCTAGAGCATCTAAGACACTTTTTTCGGTGTGCCAATCGATATTAAAAGAAATCGATGTATCTAAACTTCTAACATGATGCAGTGTACCAGGAGGCATATATAAAATATCACCAGGATTTACAATAAATTTAATTGGTCTTGCATATTTGTATTGAGGATATTTATTATAATCTGGTTTTTCTGGATCGATCAGAAACCATCGCCAGCCCTTACGATAACAATATTTAGTATCTTCAGGTAGTAATATTGTAAATTGTTTACGTCCAAGAATTTGAAAAAAAATATTGTTCGTGAGAAGACAATCAAAATGTAATGGTGTAATACTCTTAGAAGCTCCGATAAAAAATTGACAGTAACGCCACCATTTGTAATGGTACCATTTTGGCAAATAATCTAGAGGAAACGGTTGAACATCTTTTATTAGTGCAGGTATTAAACTAAATAGTGGTAGATCGTGACAATAAGGCGGCAATTCATTATCATGAGGATTTTTCTCAAAATCATTTATTATTTTTGCATATTCTTCTATAGTGACGCTAGATAATTGTATTCCTTGAGTGCTACTAAATTTTTTAGCATAAATTTTCATCTGAGGAGAGAGATTTTTGAAATATTCTATTGACCATTTATCAAAACTATCCCAACTTTGAATGACACCGGAGATAATAACTGGTTTTCCTTTTTTAACATATTCTGTTTGAAATTCATCGTTGCCAATTTTATATCGACGTTCTATTTCGTTGGAAACAATCATAATTTTATTTCTATTTTTTCACTTGATATGTGTGCTTACTCGTTTAGACTACGTACTTATTTTTTTAAACAAAGCTAAAGTTAATCTCTTTTTCTAATCTGGACGCTAACTTCTGTTGATTTAATGTCAATAAAGATAAGTCCTGAAGGCGTACATCAGGATTATTTGCCATACCTTGGAGTAAGATTTCAATATCCTGGAGAATTCCGGTAATTGTGGCAGCATCAAAAAGCTGGCAATCGTAATTAATTCCAATCACTAATTCTGAGCCTGGGTAGCCAATAACATTGAGGGGATAGTTTGTCTTGTAAAAACCAGTCACTTTGAGCAACTCTAAATCTTCCTGACTGTTCTGTAAAACCTTAGTCATTGGGTAATTTTCAAACACCACAATGCTCTTGAATAAGGGCATACCTCGTGGCACTTCGCTCCACCCTTGAATCTCTACTAGTGGGCTGTACTCATACTGACGCATCTCAACCTGCTGAACTTGAAGCTCCTTTAAGAAGGCTAGTAAATACTGCTCAGAGGGAAAATTGACACGAACTGGCAAAGTGTTAATGAACACCCCCACCATCGACTCTACTCCCTCTATGTCTACTGGACGACCAGAAACGCCACAGCCATAGACCACTTGGTTTTGACAACTGTAACGACTCAAGAGAATAGCCCAAGCTCCTTGAAATAGTGTGTTCATCGTCAGTTGATGCTGCCGTGCCAACGACTGTAGTACTTCTGTAGTTACTACTGATATCTTGATTTGTTGTTCATCATATTTCTCTTCTTGACTGGACAAGTTTTCCAGGTAAGTAAGAGGAGTTGGAGCTTTTATACCATTGAGCATCTGTCGCCAGAACACCTCAGCTTTAGATAAGTCTTGTTTTCGTAACCAGGCAATGTAGTCTTTGAAGGGACGACAGGGTGCAAAAAAGATATGTTGACTCTGAGAAAGCTTTTTGTATATTTGAAAGACTTCTTCAAGCACCAACGAGCCTGACCACCCGTCCAAAATTAAATGGTGTTTGCTCCACACAAATTGGTAAGTATCTTCTGCCAGATGAATCACAGTTAAACGCATCAGTGGGGCTTGAGAAATATCAAAACCTTTTTGGCGATCGCTGACAAGAAAACTACTTAAAGTCTTTTCTTGTTCAACTGGATCTATTCCCCGCCAATCGTACTGCTCTAGCGGCACTTTGACTTGTTGATGTACAACTTGTAGCGGTTTATCAATTTCTTGCCAATAGAAGCTAGTACGTAAAATTGTATGTCTAGCTGTTACTTCTTGCCAAGCACGATCAAAAGCAACAATATCGAGATGACCACGCAGAGTAAAGCTAAACTGGATCAAATAAAGTCCTGTTTCAGGAGCGTACAAACTGTGGAATAGAATACCATTCTGCACCGGAGAGAGTTCGTAGATATCTTGAACATTTTCTGTTTTCATTTGCTTGTCTTCCCGCTCCCTCGGTTGATTTTTGTTAGGAACTGTTCCAGGTCTTTTTGACTCAAGTTTGCTTCTGGAAAGTCAGAAGGTGTATAACCTCCCGCTTCAGGAGATTGACAATGGGTAATCAGCGATCGCAATGCCTTGATAAACTCTTGAGCTAGTTGTTCAATGGTAGTTCGTCGATGTATCTGTTCACAGTACGTCCACTCTAGTTGCAGCTGACCCCCAAGTACAAATCCGTTAATATCTATCAAATAGCGTCGGTTATCTTGCAGGCTGCGGCTAATACCTACAGTTTGGTTGACCAGCTTAAACAGTGATGATTTAGGTAGAACTCGATCAAACTGACCCAGGTAATTAAATCTCACCTCTGGTTGGGGAAGATTTTGCAATTGTGTAGTTACTGAAGAGTCCATATTTAGATAACGCAGTACCCCATAGCCAATGCCATGATTTGGGATGCTCCTGAGTTGTTCTTTGATAGCTTTTAGCGCTTCTCCTGGCTGGGAAATTCCTTCTAAGGTGAGTAGCACAGGGAAAATAGTAGTAAACCAGCCAACTGTCCGCGATAAGTTGATATTGTCAGTTATGGATTCTCGTCCATGTCCCTCTAAATCTATTAGCACCAAACTGCTTCCTACCCACTGAGCAAAAGCTTGTACTAATGCTGTCAGCAGTACATCGTTGATTTGGGTGTGATAAACCGTTGGCACATCCTGCAATAATGCTTGAGTTTCTTCAATGCTAAGAGAGACTAATACACTACGACTCAATGCCACCGTGTTAGCACCGTCAGGATCATCTACAGGTAGAGGTGAAATGGACTGATGGGATGTTTGTAACCAATAGCGTAACTCTTGCTGAAGTTGAACTGTCTGGGCATACTCTTGAAGAAAATTAGACCACTGCTTGAAGGAAGTTGTTTTTGCGGGTAGCTTAACTTTTTCTCCCTGACTGAGCTGCTGATACACTTGCTGAAAATCTTCCAGCAAAATTCGCCAAGAAATACCATCCACCGCTAGATGATGAATTACCCACAGCAGGCGTTGTGGCTGGTTGTCACCGAAATTAAACCGCGCCATACCCATAAGCAAACCTTCTGTGATGTTCAGGCTCGTCTGTAGTTGAGTAGCAGAGGTTTCAAAGGCGATCGCTTGTTGCGTGACTGACAATGCTGATAAGTCTGCATAGGAACAAGGTATGGCTTTAAGTTCATCCACTCCCGCGTTCATTTGCTGCCAACCTGATTCTTGAGGGATAAACTTTAAGCGTAGGGCATCATGGTGCGATCGCAAGTGCTGTACTGTTTGCTCCAGTAAGTCTGGGGAAATTTCTGATGTTACTTCCAGTAGTATGGATTGGTTCCAGTGATGTGAATTGCCCAACTTTTGCTCAAAGAACCAGTGCTGAATTGGCGTCAGAGGGAATGAACCCGTTACAGCCTCTTGTTCAGCCTTTGTAGTTAAAACAGTACCTGCTATTGCAGCCAATCCAGCAATAGTCGGGTTCTCAAATAATTGCTTCGGGGTTAGTTGTAGACCTGCTTGGTTGAGTTTGGCGATGATTTGAATACTAATAATCGAATCTCCACCCAGCTCAAAGAAGTTGTCATAAACTCCTACCTGCTCAAGTTCCAACACCTCAGACCAAATCTTCGCGATCGTTTCTTCAATGGGATTGCGAGGAGCAACAAATTTCCCGGCTAACTCTGGTTTAACACTCTCAGGATTAGGTAATGCTTGACGGTCTACTTTACCGTTGGGGGTTAGAGGTAATGCTTTCATCTGCACAAAAGCAGTAGGTAGCATATATTCCGGCAGTTTCTCCTTGAGGAAGTTTCGCAGGTCGCTAACCACAGATTCAGATTGCTGCTTTGAGACAAAATAAGCGATGAGACGTTTGTTACCCAAATTGTCTGGTCGTGCTAATACAATGCTTTCTTGGATGGCAGGATGCTGTCTTAGTACTGACTCAATCTCGGCAAGTTCGATGCGGAAGCCGCGAATCTTAACTTGGTCGTCGATTCGTCCCAAGAATGCAATGTTGCCGTCGGGGAGATAACGAGCTAAATCCCCAGTCTTGTAAAGGCGAGAGTACTTCGTACACGCTTCGCGATCGCAATTGTCTTCTTTGGCTCCTTTGGATTTTTGGAAGGGGTTGGAAATAAACCGCTCGTTCGTCAGTTCTGGGTGGTTAAGATAGCCCCGCGCTAAACTATCTCCGCCAATATAAAGTTCTCCAGCCACTCCCAGAGGTACGGGTTGCAGATAATTGTCCAGAATATAGACTTGAGTATTTGTGAGTGGACGACCGATGGGCACATAATCAGATTTATCTTCCATTGGCTCACCTTCAAACATGAAGGTTAAAACCCCCACAGTTGCTTCTGATGGCCCATAGTGGTTGAAGATTTGACACTCTGGTGCGTATTGCTGGAGTTTTACAGCTAATTTCCAATTTAGCGCCTCTCCACCTAGTATCAAGCGCTTTTTAGGTAGGATTTTTTCAGGTCGGGACGCACTTAATAAAGCATCTAAGTGAGATGGAACAATTTTAAGACAGTCAATGGTGTGGCGATCGCTATAATCTGCTAAAGCCTCTGGACTAGTTGCCCGTTCCTGGGAGATGATGTGAAGACATCCCCCTGCACATAAAGCGGGAAATATCGCTGTATTACCTAAATCAGCAGCAAAGGTGGAAACGGTTGCAAAGCTAGCATTAGCAGGCAAATCTAATTTCTCTTGAATACTATGTAAGTAGTTGAGGAGTTGTCGATGCTCAACAGCTACACCTTTGGGCTTGCCGGTGGAGCCGGAAGTGTAAACTACATAAACCAAATTTTCTGGAGTTGCAGCTTTTTGCAGATTCTCATCTGACTGTTGACCAATTATACCCCAATCGGTGTCTAGACAGATGCTCGGCACTTCTACTTTAGAGAACAGATGAGTTAAGTGCTGTTGGGTCAAGATCGGCGAGGAATCAGCATCTTGCAACATGAAAGCTAGACGCTCAGATGGGAGTAAAGGGTCTAAAGCAAGATAGGCTCCACCCGCTTTCAAAATTCCCAAAAGACCAACTATCATTTCCAGGGAGCGCTCGACGCACAGGGCCACAATTGTTTCACAACTAACGCCTACGGTTTTTAGATAGTGGGCAAGTTGATTAGCACGGGTATTAAGCTGGGCGTAAGTTAGTTGCTGATTTTCATAAACAACAGCGATTTTCTCTGGATAACGCTCTACCTGCTGTTCAAATAGCTCGTGGATGCATTGATGTTGGAAGGGCTTGGTTTGGGTTTTGTTAAATTCAAATAGCAGTTGCTGGCGCTGATCGGGGCTGAGAATGTCTAACTGGGCGATTTTATTTGTGGGATTATTAATCGCACTAGTTAACACAGAGTTGAATTGGGCTGCCAAGCAATCGATATCTTGGCGAGTAAATAAGTTGGCATCATAGTGTAACTCTGCTGTTAGAGAATCATCGCCTTGCAAACAGGAGAGTTTGACTTTGAATCGCTCAATACAACCGTACTGCTTGTCAATAGAAAATGTGACATTATCAGCCAAATACTTCGTAGGCTGCGATCCAAAATCAAAGGCAAATGGGAAAAATGACAATTCTTGACTCTTCCCATTACTAGAGACAATTTCTTCCCAACTAAAAGTCTCTTGCCATTGAGAAACATCGTTAATCTTTTTCTCTATTTGTGGCAATATTTCCGCAAATGTCGCATTTTCATCGAAATCAGCAGCGACAGGGAGATATTTGGCCAGTAATCCAATTGCTGGCTTTAATTCTTCATAATTTCTGCCGTCACAGCAAATTGCGATCGCCATATCCGACTTATCGAGCAGACGCCAAATTAATATCTGCCAGCAAGCCACTAAGACTGTCGCTACACTCACAGCATTTGTCTGCGCCAATGCTTGAATATTATTTACTATATCTGGATGGAAGTGAATATCAATAAATTCAGGTTGAAAGCCGATGTTGCTAGGCAGGGATTTTTCTCTAGGTAACTTTCCTTTCAATAGATTTGAGACATTCTGTTTGCGCCAATACTCTCTAGCAATTTCCGTATCTTCTTCTTCAAATAATTCAATCTGCCATGCGGAAATATCTGCATATTGCAAAGGTTCATTTGCTAATTCTTGTTGATGCAAACAAGCAGTGTAAGCATCACTGATTTCTCGCACCAGATTATTAGTTGATATTATATCTGCACAAAAAGATGGTAAACCCAGCAGTAAAACATTTTTAGTTGGACAGAAACTAACTAAACTTATATCTAAAACAGCACCATTTTGCCAATCAAATTTTATCTGTTTATATAACTGAAATAAATTAGAAATTTCAGTTTGTTGCTTTTTGAAATCTAAATCATAAAATTTATAGCGATTAATAGTTACCGAACTATTCTTACGGATAACCTGCAAAGGAATGTTCATTTCCTTTAATGCCTGCAAGTTAGTCCGAAGAATTTCGTATCTATCAACAATTTTTTGTAAGGCTACTTCGAAAATTGAATATTTGATATCTCCTTCAATTAAGACTGCACACTGAACACGATAATGCTGGCGATCGCCTTCTTGTGCCAAGAGCCATAAACGCTTTTGTTGAGGTGAAATTTGGAACCCTTCTATAGCAGAATTTTGCATATTTCCCATCCATCACTAATTTTTATGACGCACAATACGGCTCTGCCATACCTACAAGGACTTTTCTCTCTCCAATAAACGGCTTACGTCCATGAGCAGTTAGCATATTGTCGAGCATTAAAATATCACCTTCCTGCCAGGAAAATGTTACTGATTCTTGTTGATATATTTGATTAATTTCTTCGATTACTGATGTTTCAATTCTAGAACCATCACCATATAAAGCGTTGCGTGGCAAGTCTTCTTCTTTGAGCACCGAAAGTAGAGAATCGCGGACTTCTGTTTTTAAGTTGGAAATATGAAACAAATGTGCTTGATTGAACCACACTATTTCACCAGTTCGCGGATGAGTAGCAATAGCCTGACAGACTTGACGTGTTTTTAGATTAGTTTCATCTTGCCACTCAAACTCGATATTAGCATGACGACAATAACTTTCTACATCAAGTTTGTTAGTGGTTTGAAAGACATTTTGCCACTGTAAATCAAGCCCTTGTCCGTAATTACGGACATACATAACATTTTTGAGAATGAATTGCTCTTTGATTTTTGGATCGAGCTGTTGAAATACTTTTCGACTATTAGCAATTGGTGTTTCCCCGCCTTCTGTTGCTGCTTTTACACAAAAAAAGCATATTTTTTTTGGCCAGCTTCGGGCGTATGCCATTTCATTGTGTAAAGGAATTGATTCTTCTGCGGGGTATTCAGTTGATGTATATATATTACCACTTACTTGGCTGCGAGGAGTTGACCGATAAGAATATTCAATTAATTCTCCAGAAATCGTTTTAATTAACTGTTCAAATTCATCAACTGCTTTGATATTAAAGTTACGAAAAAGAATTCCTCCATATTGGAATAATTGAGCTTCTAGCCAATCACGATTGTTGTTTGCCCAAGTTATCAAGTTTACGTCATTGACCTGAGGTTTAATAATTAATGGTAAATGCTGTCCTGGCAGAATAAACTCTGTTTTTACGAGTTCTTCTGGCGACACAATAATTGGTTTCCTTCTACCAAATTTTAAATTCATTATTCTCTTTGTAAGTTTTACTGAAGAACCATTTATATAGCAACGGTCAATGACTAATGACCTGACAAGGTAACTATTAACCAGTACTAATAATTCCTTTCCGCTTAACTTTACCTAATTTCTGCGAACGCGCTACTTGAAAATTTTGATGCTTGAGAAATTCGTCTTCTTTTTCAGCCTCATTTAAGGTTGATACCAACTGTTTCAGCTTGATATCAGGCTGTTCAACAATAATAGTTAGAAGCTTTATAAAAAGTTCTGCCATACGAGCAATCGTAGTAGCATCAAATAAGTCTGTTTTATACTCAAAAAACCCTTTGATTCCTTCTGGTGTTTCTGCAAGGTCAAGCTTCAAATCATGCTTAACCATTACACTTTCAACCTCTAAAAAGCTAAGTTTAAGTCCTGGAAGTTCAAGATTGTACGTGGGAGTATTCTGAAGGACAAACCATACCTGAAACAAAGGCGTGTGATTGAGGTTACGTTCTAACTTTAGTTCGGCTACCAGCTTTTCAAAAGGTAAATCTTGATGTGTGTATGCGTCTAATGTTACTTCCTTCACTCTTTGCAGTAAATATCTAAAGCTGGGATTATTTGAGAGATTGCTACGTAGTACTAAGGTGTTGACAAAAAAGCCAATTAATTGCTCGATTTCGCTACGGTTGCGGTTGGCAATAGGAGAACCGATAAGAATGTCTTCCTGATTAGTGTAGCGGTAAAGCAAGGTATTAAATGCTGCCAGCAGGGTCATAAACAGGGTAACTCCTTCTTGCTGGCTTAGGGATTTCAGAGACTTGGATAGTGTCGTAGAAAGTGAGAAATAGTACTTTTTCCCAATAGAAGTTTGAAAGTGCGATCGCGGTCTATCTGTTGGCAATTCCAGAACTGTTTTCGCATTTGCTAACTGCTCTTTCCAGTAGGCTAGCTGAGTATCAAGCTTTTCCCCTTGTAACCACTGTCGCTGCCAAAGAGCAAAATCTGCATATTGGATAGTTAATTCCGGGAGTAAAGAGTGTTTTCCAGTGGAAAAGGCTTCATACAATGCTGCTAACTCTCGAACCAATACACCAATTGACCAGCCATCTGAAACAATATGGTGGATTGTAAACAATAATATATGTTCTTGCTCGCCGACGCGCAAGAGAGTACATCTGAGTAACGGCCCTTCAATAAGGTCAAAGGTGCGTTGAGATTCTTCTACAATTAGTCGTTGTATATCAGTATTTCGTTGTGCTTCTGGCAACTTAAACAGATTCACGACTGTGATTGTGACATTTGCAGTTGGAATAGGATGAATGACTTGAACCGGTTGATCCTCCACCATTTCAAAAGTAGTACGTAAAGCTTCATGGCGTCGTACAATCTCGTTGAGACTCTGCTCCAGAGCCACGACCTGAAGCGCACCTATCAGCTGTATAATTCCTAGTTCATTATAAGAAACGTTGCCAGGATCAATTTGATGGATAAACCACAACCGTTGTTGAGCAAAGGATAGGAGAACAGGACTTGTTTGAGAACGTTTGGGAATAACCTCTAGTTGAGAGTAAGAGTAAACTTCACCCCGCAGCCGCTTTTCGAGAAGTTCTCGCTGAGAGGCTGAAAGCCTCAACCGTCGTTTTAAAATTTCATCTTTTTTGTTATCCATTATGCTCCCTATCCAACTATGAAAACTAGCAGTTCTTACTAATCCATGATTCGACAACTTTAATTTCCATCATTTACACTGACCAAACTTTGCTACTAAGCTTTTCAATTTTATTTTCGGCCGGCATCAACATTAGCTTTATCTTCTGTTAATTTTTCCAACTCAGCTAAAATCATGTCTTCAATCATCAAAGCCAACTCAGCTATAGTCGGTGCTTCAAAGATTTTACGCAGGGATAATTCTACCTGAAAATCTTTCCGAAGCAAGGAAATGAGTTGGGTAGCTAGTAGGGAATGTCCACCTAAATTAAAGAAGTTATCATTAATACCTACTTGCTCAATACCCAGCAATCCCTGCCAGATATCGGCAATCTTTTGCTCAAGCTCACTACTAGGAGCAACATAGGCAGTTCCTAAAATAGGTCTTGGATGAAGTGATAATGAATTTACTTTATAAGTATCTTCTTTATGTTGAAGAGATTCAAGCTTAATCCATTGGTTAATTCTAGTTTGTAGTTCTCCTGTCGATACAACTACCTGACTGAAATTACTATAATTCAAAATCTTTTGAAAAGCTTCTATACCTTCCTCTGGTTTAATCGCAAATTCTGCTAAACCCGTAGCAAAGGATGATTGACTTTGTTTACTGTTTTTTCCAAGTTGCCAAGCATCCCAATTGATACTTGTCCACATGACAGGATTACTTTGATTATGTTGGTGAACAAAAGTATCCAAAAAGATATTTACAGCCGAGTATCCAAAAAATCCTATTCCTCCTAAAACTGAAGATAAAGAAGACATCAGTAAACAAAAATCAAGCTTTTTTCCTTGTAAAACTTTTTCTAATACAATAACTCCCTGCACTTTAGGTTTAAATTGCTGACTGCAATTAATTTTACCTGTTTGTTCAATAAATGAAAAAGACTTTTCTTCAGTAATCCCAGCAGCGTAGATGACACCATTAAGTTTACCAAAAAGTAACTCTCCTTGTGCAATTGCTTCTTCCATTTGCTGGAAGTTTGCTACATCAGCACTGATTACGAAAACTTCAGCACCTAGCGCTTCAATTTCCTGTAATTTCTGAATCTTCTTGCTAATATTGTTATGTCGATCGTGAGTGTTCAGCCATTGAAACCACTCGTCTTTCGGAGGAATTGTTGAACGTCCTGTCAAGAGCAGTTTAGCTTGTACTGTTTTTGCCAGATGCTCTGCTAAGACAAGTCCAATCTCTCCAAGTCCACCAGTTATTAGATAGACTCCTTTTTCCCTTAATCGTGATGTCTCTACCTTAGTTTCATTTAATTGAATAGGCTCAAAAGTTTGCACCCACTGATTATTACCACGGTAAGCAATCATTAGATCGGAGGTAGCGGTTGTCAGTTCGTTCAGTAAAGAATTTATCAGTTTGTCCTCTTGGAAACTTCCTTCTAAGGGAAGAACAAGATCAATACTTCGACAGCGAATGTTTGAATATTCTTGGGGAATAACCTTCACTGCTCCGAGCAAAGTAGCTTTTTCTGGATACAGAATTTCTTCTCCGGTCACTGACTGCATATTGTTGGAAATAACCGTGATTTGAAATTCATTTTTAAGATTTAATTTACCCAGTGCCTGGGCTAGAAACAGTAGGCTGTAAAATCCTTTTTCTTGAACTTGCTCTAGCCATTCAACTTCTGAAACTGTGTGAATTTTTGATGTAATGCTCCATAGATGAACAATCTTCGTTGGAAGATTTTCTCGCGCGTACAATTCTCGAAGCAAAGTATCGTAATCACTACTTTCTCCAGGATCAATGATGTATTGAGTATCACTCAGCTTGGTGAACTTTGACCCAATCTCCACGGTAATTATATCTTGATGATGTGTTCGGAGTTGTTTCACCAATTGAGAAGATAAACTCAACTCATTCGTTAACACTAAAATGCAATATTTTTGCACTACCGTTTTTTGCCGTTCCAGTGATGCTGGAGATATGGATTGTTTCCATAAAGGTAAATAGAACCAATCAGCAATATCTGGTTTTTTACCAAGTGACACAGGTTTAGCATCATCTTGCTGTTGCTGTCTATAATTTTCAATCCAGTAATGCTGGCGCTCAAAAGGATATGTTGGTAAAGGAAGACGATGACGACGCTCATGAGCATAAAATCCTGACCAGTCTACCTGGACTCCAGATAGCCAGAGCTTGCCTAATGTGTTTAATAAGAACGCTGCATCTAAGTGTTTTTCCTTTGGATGCCGTAATGAAGAAAATCCTATCCGTTCTGAATGTTTTTTAGCGAAGGTAGATAAAGTACGCCCAGGGCCAACTTCTAGCAGGATGCGATTTGGCTCTTGAAGCAATGTACAGATACCTGAGCTAAAGCGAACTGTTTGCCGTAAATGCTTTACCCAGTAATTTGGATTTGTAGCTTGTTCTGCGGCGATCCAAGTGCCAGTGAGGTTGGAAACAAAAGGAATTTTTGGGGGATGTAGTTTGATTTGACTAACTTCATTTTGGAACACCTCCAAGATGGATTCCATCATTTGGGAATGAAAAGCATGGGAAGTATATAGACGACGACACTCTATATCTTGGAGCTTGTTGTGAAATGCGTCTATAGCATCATCAGTTCCCGAAACCACACATAGAGATGGTGCATTACTGGCAGCGAGGGATAATTTTTCATCCAGTAAAGCTATAACTTCTTCCTCTGGCAGGGGTACGGAGAGCATAGCCCCAGATGGTAGTTGTTGCATTAGTCGCCCACGCGCCGCCACCAGCCCCAAAGCATCGCCAAGAGACATAACACCAGCTAAACAAGCGGCGACATATTCCCCAATACTATGGCCAATCATCGCCTGGGGAGAAATGCCCCATGACATCCACAACTGAGCCAGAGCATATTCAATTACAAATAGTGCTGGCTGAGTGATATCAGTTTGTTGTAGTTTTTCTGCTGCGGCTTTTGACTCAGACTCCCTCGGATAAATGAGCGATCGCAAATCTAGCCCTAGATGAGGTTGAAGCAATTCACAACACAGATCGACCTGTTCTTGAAAAATCGGCTCAGTTTGGTATAGTTCTTTACCCATATCCACATACTGAGAACCTTGTCCAGGAAACATAAAGGTGATGGGGCGATCGCCTGCTTCGAGTAAGTGAGTAAAAACTCTTTGAGGATCTCGCACCTGCAAGGCGTTGATTGCATCTTCGATATCCTGGCACACCAATACGCGACGATGATTGAATTCCCTGCGTCCGACTTGCAATGTATGCGCCACATCCGCCAAGCTAATATCGGGATGTTGCTTGAGGTATTGAACCAGATTTGTTGTTGCAGTTTCCAGTGCCGAGTCTGTTTTGGCAGAAAGTACCAATAACTGCCAAGGACGAGAGGGACTAGAAGCTCCTAAGGCTGGCGCTTCTTCCAGAATTACATGAGCATTAGTCCCACCAATACCTAAGGAACTGACTCCAGCCCGACGAGGGCTAAGTCCGGCTTTCCATTCTGTAAGCGTTGTATTAACATAAAAAGGACTATTGGCGAAATCGATTTGGGGATTAGGTTGCTCAAAATTCAAGCTAGGTGGAATTAACTTATGTTTGAGAGCAAGAGCTGTCTTAATCAGCCCCACCACTCCAGATGCTACATCTAAATGACCGATGTTTGTTTTGACTGAACCGATCGCACAAAAGCCCTTTTTATTTGTACTCCTACGAAATACTTGAGAGAGGGCGGCAATTTCAACCGGGTCGCCTAAAGTAGTGCCAGTACCATGAGCTTCTATATAGTTTATTGTCTCTGGCTCAACTCCTGCTAACATCATGGCTTCAGCAATTACTGTTCCTTGACCATCCACACTGGGCGCGGTATAGCCGACTTTCAGAGAACCATCGTTATTGATAGCTGAACCTTTAATAACTGCATAAATACAATCACCATCTGCGATCGCATCACTCAATCGCTTCAGAAGAACCACTCCTACACCATTACCAATTGTTGTGCCCTGTGCTTTAGCATCAAAAGCACGACAATGACCATCAGGAGATAGTGTTCCTCCTGGTTCATACAGATAACCTGTTTTTTGGGGGACTCGAATTGATACTCCTCCAGCTAAAGCCATGTCGCATTGGTAATTCAGTAAACTTTGAAAAGCAACTGTTGTCGCAACTAATGAAGTGGAGCAAGCTGTTTGGATTGTAATACTTGGACCAGAGAGATTTAATTTGTAAGAAACACGAGTTGTCAGAAAGTCTTTATCATTCCCAATCAACTTTTGATAGGATTTTGCTGACCCCACTTGGTCGCTGTTTATATTAAAAGATAAGTAGTTATTCAGGCTAGCACCAGCGAAAACTCCGATGCGGCTATCACATCTAGTAGAGTCATAACCAGCATTTTCTAGAGCCTCACTCGCACATTCTAAAAACAAGCGATGTTGTGGATCTGTGACTTCTGCTTCTTTAGGATTAATGTCAAAGAATAAAGCATCAAAACAATCAATATTTTCTAAGACAGCACTAGCTTTTACATAATTTGTATCGTTTAGGAGAGCCGGGTCTATTCCTTCTGATATTACCTCTTCATTGGTGAATTCAGAAATTGACTCTACGCCATCTCGTAAATTCTGCCAAAACTCTTCAATATTTTTGGCATTCGGAAAACGTCCTGCCATGCCAACGATCGCAATACCTTCTATAGCATCGTAATTTGTGGCGTTAACCATGAATCTTTTTACCTTGCTTGCTCAATTGTTGTTTTTGCCGATTGATAGCCTCAATTTGCTTTTGTATGCGATTTTGCATTGGCTGAACAGAAGGCGCATCCTCTGGCTTTTGACTTAAATATTGTGTCAAAGATTTGATAGTTGGATTTTGAAATATTTCGACAATTGATAAACTACGGTTCAAATTTTCCTGTAGTTTGTTCTTTACCTGAACTATCGACAAAGAGTGACCACCAAGGTCAAAGAAATTATCGTTTACTCCTACTTTTTCTAGGTGCAGCACCTCTTGCCAAATAGTAGCGATCGCTCGTTCCAACTGAGAGCGGGGAGCTTGATAACCTTCAGTCAAATCTGGGCGATTGGCATCTGGTACAGGTAATGCCCGACGATCTATTTTGCCATTTGTCGTCAATGGTAGTGCCTGCATCTGCACAAAAGTTGATGGAATCATGTAGTCTGGTAACTGCCGTTTGAGAAGATTCCGCAAATCATTAATCAAAACTGCTGTTTCTTTAGCTACAAAATAAGCTACCAAGCGACGAACTTCTAGTACATCCTCGCGGATCGCCACTACAGTTTCTTGCACTTCTGGATGCTGTCGCAGTACTTCCTCAATCTCGGAGAGTTCAATGCGATAGCCTCGGATCTTTACTTGATGGTCAATTCGCCCCAAAAACTCTATATTTCCGTCTGTGCTATATCGCGCCAAGTCTCCCGTTTTGTACAATTTTGCTCCCTGCTGATTACCGTAGGGATTGGAAATAAATTTCTCAGCAGTTAACTCAGTTCGATTCAAATAGCCTCTGGCTAGCCCTGCACCACCAATATGCAGTTCACCTGGCACACCAATCGGAACAGGTTGTAGATATCGATCTAGCAGATAAATTTCTGTGTTATTAATAGGGCGACCTATAGGCGGAACATTGCTATCTCCCTTTTGCAACAAAGCAAAGGTTGAATAAGTTGTATCTTCGGAGGGGCCGTACAAGTTGAAAACTTGTTGAATATGCTGCTGTTGATACAGTTGTTGTACTAATTTATTCTGAAGTGGTTCCCCAGCTAAATTGACTGTACGCACTGAGTCTGGAATACCATCAATCCTTAATAACTCTGTTATGACGCTGGGAACGGTGTTAATCAGAGTTACATCCTTAGCTACAGATAAGGTGGGTAAATGTAGTGCATTCTCTACTAGGATTACCTTACCGCCACAGATGAGTGGGACAAATATCTCAAATACTGAAAGGTCAAAGCAAATTGAGGTTGATGCTAAAACTCCAGCGAAAACTTCAATCGGAAAAGACTTCTTCGCCCAATCCATTAGGGCGGTTGCGCTTCGATGTTCGATCGCTACACCTTTTGGTTTACCTGTAGAACCAGAAGTGTAAATTACATAAGCTAAGTTTGCAGAATTTATCTGGCTTTGGCAGTTTTGGGAATTTTCTTGAGCAATCTGTTCCCAGTCAGTATCTAAACAAACTACTCTAGTTCCATCTGTTGGCAATTTGGCTGCCAAATCCTGCTTGGTTAATAGCACTGAAGCTTGAGCATCTTTCAACATGAACGCTAAACGTTCTTCAGGATATCCACGATCTAGTGGTAAGTAAGCTCCACCAGCTTTCAGGATGGCTAATATCCCGACGATCGTTTCTGGCGATCGCTCTACGCAGATACCGACAAGCATCTCTGGCTTGATACCCAAATGTTTTAGGTAGTGCGCCAACTGATTTGCCTGATTATTTAGCTCATGGTATGTCAGTTGTTTATTTTCAAAGACGACAGCAACAGCATTTGGTGTTCGTTCTACCTGTGCCTCAAATAACTGATGGATGCATAAATCGGCTGGATAATCTGTCTTGGTATCATTCCACTCATATATCAACTGCTGTTTTTCAGATGCTGTTAATAAGGGCAAATCTCCAATTGCATTGTTGGGATTAATAACTATGCCTTCAAGCATTGTTTGGAAATGCCCTAGCATCCGAGTTATAGTATCTGGATTAAATAGATCAGTGTTATACTCAACAGTCGCAACTAACCCCTGTTCTCTATCTTCCATAAACAAAGTCAGGTCGAACTTAGCTGTACCACTGTGACCTTCCTGAGCAGTTATCGATATGTCTGATAACTTTGGAGTTGGTAGTGGAACATTCTGAAGAGCGAACATCACCTGAAATAAAGGATTGTAGCTCAGGTCGCGCTTTGGTTGTAGTTCTTCAACTAACTTTTCAAAAGGCAGGTCTTGATGAACGTAAGCATCTAAGGCTGTTGACTTTACTTGGGAGAGAAATTTTCTAAAACTGAGTTCGCCATCTAGGTTGCTACGCAGTACCAAAACATTGACAAAGAAACCTATTAACGGCTCAATTTCGGCTCGGTTGCGACTTGCAGTTGGAGAACCCACCAAAATATCTGTCTGCCCTGTATAGCGGTAAAGTAAGCTTTTGAAAGCCGCAAGCAAAGTCATAAACAGAGTCACACCTTCCTGACGGCTCAGTTTCTTCAGTGCTACTGTCAGGGTTGGAGGCAGAACTAATTTAGCTTGGTCTCCTTTGAAGGTTTGAACTGGCGATCGCGGACGGTCAATAGGCAGGTTTAATATAGGTAGCTCGCCGCTTAACTGTTGCTTCCAATACTCTAGCAAAGGTTGGATGCGATCGCTGCGTAACCACTGCTGCTGCCAATATGAAAAATCTGTATATTGGATCGGTAAATCAGGAAGTGGAGAAGGTCTCATGGACGAGAATGCTTCATATAATGCTGCTAGTTCTTCGATCAGAACCCCGATAGACCATCCATCTGCAACAATATGGTGCAGCGTTAAAAGCAGCTTATATTCTTGTTCAGCTACACGCAAAAGTTTTGCACACCAAAGCGGCTCGCACGACAAGTCGAAAGGTTGTTGAGCTATGAGAGTGGATAGATGCTCTACTTGTTTTATGCGTTCGCTTTCTGGGAATTCTCGCAAATCTTTAATTGACAGACTTATAGGTGCAGCTGGTTCGATTGCCTGAACGGCTTTACCTTCACTGATGATAAAGTTTGTTCGTAAAGTGTCGTGGCGTCTGACGATCTCATTCAGACTTTGTTCTAAGAAAGCTACGTTAATCTGTCCTGTAAGGTTAATTACGATTGGAATGTTATATACAGGAGTACCAACAACTAACTGATTGGTAAACCACAGTCCTTCTTGTGCAAAAGATAGAGGGTGGACTTCGGTGGTTTTGATAACTGGATTGAGAGGCGCTAATGATTGACATGCCGCAGTCATCAGTTCAGCAAGTATCTTGGTGGAGAGCGATCGCAAACTCAACCCTTCAAAGAAGTCAGCTACAGAGACAGTAACTTGCAGGTCAGCTTCAATTCGGTTTTTTAACTCGAAAACTTTTATAGAATCGAGTCCCAAGGAGCTTAATGGCTGTTGAGGGTTAATTTCATTCGGTAGGATTGCAAATATTCGTGCGATCTGTTCTTGAAGATAAGACTCTAACAACAACTGAGATTCTTTGGGAGCGATCGCTAACAGAGCTTCGCGCTGCAACCTATTGTTGTTTCCATCTATATTAATATCAATACTTTTCTGAATACTGCTGCCAACAATTTTCAGTTGATCTGCGAGAAAATCGGCTTTTGTTGCACGGCGTTGAATTTTGCCACTCGAAGTTTTCGGAAGACTACCTGGTTTAATTAGAATCACCGCATGAACTTGTACTTCATGTTCTTCGGCAACTGCCTGACGAATTGCTGCAATAACTTCCTCAACATTCGGTTTAGCGCGAAACTCTAACTCTTGAACTACAACTAGTTGTTCTTGATTGCCAACCTCGACTGAGAAGGCTGCACCACTACCTGAACGTAATGATGAATGACTACGTTCTGTAGTTAACTCTATATCTTGTGGGTAGAGGTTCCGGCCTCGAATAATGATTAAGTCTTTGGCCCGACCTGTAATAAAGAGTTCTTCATTGTGCAAAAAGCCCAAGTCACCAGTACGTAGAAATGGGACTTGGTGTGTGTCTTTGAGGTAAGCGTGGAATGTTTGCTCTGTCTCTTGAGGACGATTCCAATAACCCTGACCAATACTAGGTCCTGATACCCAGATTTCTCCTACTTCATTAGCTTGACAACGAGTTAATGTTTCAGGATTGACGATGGCTATCTTTTGTAAAGGTACGACTTGACCACAACTGACAAAGGTTTGGGTATGTTCGCTCTCAGCACTAGCTTCCATTACCTGGTTGTTTGACAGAGCAAATTTTTCTATAGTTACGATCTCAGGTAAAGCTTTTTTGACTCCACCAGAAACGATTAAAGTTGCTTCTGCCATCCCATAACAGGGGTAAAATGCTTCAGGACTAAAGCCACACTCAGTAAAGGCTGCGGCAAATCGCTCTAAAGTATCCTGCCGGACTGGTTCAGCACCGTTAAAAGCCACACTCCAACTACTTAAATCAAGCGCTTCTTTTTGTTGTTGGGTAATTCTTTGAATACACAGATCGTAAGCAAAGTTGGGACCACCGCTCGTGGTGCCTTTGTAGCGAGAAATTGCTTGTAACCAACGGTATGGACTTTGCAAAAAAGATGCTGGAGACATCAAGACGCAATGAAAACCACCATACAAGGGTTGCAAAATTCCACCAATCAGTCCCATGTCATGATATGCAGGAAGCCAAGAAACAAATTGGCTCTCTGGTGAATGTCCCATCAACTGGTAAGTCACGCCAGCATTGTGCAGCAGATTGCCATGACTGAGCATGACTCCTTTTGGCGTTCCTGTTGAACCTGAGGTGTATTGCAGAAAGGCTAAGGTATCTGCATTAATTGCAGGTTCTTGCCAAGAATCTTCAATACCTTGTGTCAAGTCGTCGGTAGTTAGCCAGTGTAAATTTCCCAGGTTGGTTTGTTGTACAAGTATTGATTGTAATGTGGACAGTATTACTGTTGTGGTGAGAGCGACGCTTGCTTGTGTATCTGTGCTAATAGCCTGTAATCTGGGTATTTTGCGTAGATTTTGAGGCGGATAAGCTGGAACCGCTACTACCCCAGCATAGAGACAACCAAAAAAAGCACTCAAGTAATCCAATCCAGGAGGATAAAGTAATATGGCGCGTTTACCACTTAAACCAAGGGCTTGGAGTTGAGATGCGATCGCTCTAGAACGCCGATCCAACTCATCGTAGGTGAACGTTGCTTCTTGAGTTTCTCCATCTTCGAGAAAGGTAAATGCTTGTTTATCCGGTGTCTGCAATGCACGCTCGCGCAGAACATCAACGACAGTTGCATGGTGCTGGGGAATTTGAATTTCTTGTATGCTATTGAAAATTTTAGTCATTTTCCGCCTCAAGCATTTTTAAACTGCACGCAAACAAAATTTAAATAAATATGGGTTAAATTTAACAACTTGAAAGCGATATGGAGAATTGCCAGAATCAACTCTCTGTAGCTCATACTCTCCGCATCTTTGCGTCTCTCTAAACTATCAATATTTTCAGTTACCCAATACTCTAGAATTATTTACTATCATTTCAGGAGGCTTTTGTAGGACTTATGCATTGACAGAAAAGCCAAAATAGCAGGTATGCTTTTCAAAGCTTTTAGCTAGATTTGTCAACTATTTTTTGGCGATGCGTGCGGAGGGCTGTGACGCTTGTTCCCCTTGGGAGAAGACTTGCTAACGCTTTGCTATCAGCGACGTATCTCACATAAAAATGGTTTTTAAAAGTCTGAAATGAGTTATCTACATGAGTACACAAGATGATTCGTTTATACAGCGTTTAAGTCTTATCCTACTTAATTGAAAGACTCTGCACTAAACTTTAATGTGAGTAAATTTTTTGTTAATTATGCAAATGATTCTCAATTAACTACTTATGTACTTTAATAGGAATAAGTTGCATTTGGCAAGCAAGTATTCATAGATATTACTTATTGTTTACGAATATTCTATTGGATTTATATAATGTAACTCCCAAGGCAGCCCTTTTAGTATTGACGAATAGCAGGTTATGTGGTTTTTGTAAAAAGGTAAACCTAGAACCATACTCAACACCCGATCTTATCTAGCGTGTTTGATGCATTTGTAGAGGACAGCCCCGGAGCGCGTGATGATGCGAGGACTGATAGAATACATTTTTAACTTCGATTCGAGCGGTTCAACACTTCAAGTGTTCGTCAATACGAACAAGAGTTTAGGACTGACGCACTATACAAAATTTGGGCTTTTGAGCCATACCTAACACCCAATACAGTAAATATGCAACTAAATCAGCGCTGAAAACGGACATTTTGTGTGATACGCATTAGAGTTAGTTTGTACAGTGCCTAAGCCCTAGAGTTGTCGTATAGATTTTGCCCGATAGCGGTAGCGATACATCACAAGGCTAGTGATGAACAAAATCAGTGGTGTAAGTCCAACAAAAACATAAAGAATGCGCGTTGGTAATCCGCCAAAAGTACCAAAGTGCAATGGTATAAAGGAGTCAAAAATTTGGTCGCCAAGAGATGCCTCTAGTGTATTTTTAACTTGCACCAGATTGCCTGTATACCGATCGAGCCATAAACGACTGCGACCAGAAGATTCTGCTTCATGGGGTAATTTCTTGGCTATATAAAAAGTTGCCTCTGGGGTCGTGGGCAAGATAATAAAAGTAGTTGCACCACTTGGTAGAGCCGCATCAGCTTTCTTGAGAATCTGTCCAAGTTGCAACGGTGTCCGACCAGGCAAAGGTTGAGAAACGGGATCGGGTAGACTGGGAGTTAAAGTAAGTGCATAAATGATGGGTTGTGTGAAATGCTCGAAATTCCAACAGAATCCAGTAAAACCTGTTAATCCCAGGAAGATGGCTGCGATAATACCTATGACTTTATGAATATCAAAATTCACTCGCTTTGGATGTGCCTTCAACTTGATTTTGAAACCAGGTATCAGCTTTCTCCAACCAGGCCACAGTAATATCCCTGTAATACTGAGGAAGAATGAAAGTAGGCCAACTATGCCTAAAATTAGCCTTCCGATTTCGCCAGCTAGGAGTTGCTCGTGTAATTTTAGGATCGAAGTCCTGAAGCTGGGATCGCCGTTGCGACTGCCCATAATCTCACCCGTGTAGGGATTAACATTGACCTCTGTAATCTCTCCTTTAGGGGATCTGAGCAAGACTTGATGTGGCACATCTGGTGCTAGTGGGGTGCGAATGACAATAGCTTGAAGCTCTGGCTGATTTTTATAAGCCGCCTTCACAGTATATAGCTCGGACTCTATGGAAACACGTTGTCCTTGGGGAATTACGTGTCCAATCTGGTGAGAAAGCAAGAAGTGGTCGATTTCGTCTGCAAATACCAGCAAGCTACCTGTTAAGCCTACAATAACAAGCAGCAGTCCTACAGATAGGCCAATGTACCTGTGTAAATGAAAAGCAATCTGGCGTAATTTGAGTGACCTCATGGAAAATGCTCCCATAGTATTCCTAATAACCCAAGTTGCAGATTATTTATGCATCACACCATGAGACAACAAATATCTTCACGGTGTCCAATCGCTTTCAGCAGACCGTGGATGATAGGATAGATCGCAATTGTTTCATTTAACATCTGCCCCTGCGAATTTTCTGACTAAAGGGGATTTTATTGCTTAAGTCGTTGCGTGCGTTAGCGATCGCGGAGCGTCTTGTAGAGAAGCTTACCGTACCCCTTCTGTTAAGCAAGCTACGTGTAGCAGACGTATTAAAAGGTATCGCGCTCCCCTATAACTAGTAGTCTGGCAAGTCAACTTTGCATGGTGGTTAGCAGAGGGGCAGAGGGGCAGAGGGGAAAGAACTTGGTATTTGCCTCTCCTCTGCTCCCCTGCTCCCCTGCTCCCCTGCTCCCCTGCTCCCCTGCCGATCTCCACCCAGCAATTTTGGGGAAAGCGAACTACTAGCAACTTGGGTTAATATCATCAAAACTCCCAGGAAATCGTTCCTTGTACCGTCAGCGGCTCTCCTGGAAAAACGCTGAGGTTACGTTGAGCTGATGCATAATAATCAATATCGAACAGATTTTTAATGTTGAGCGCTAATCGGAAATTATTTCGCTCATAGAAAACAGCAGCATCAGTGCGTAAATAGCTTGGTAACTCGAACGTGTTTGCCAAGTCTCCCTGACGATCGCCAACGTAGTATAGTCCTAAACCAAACCCCAAACCCCGCAAGTCACCTTCAGGAATTTTATAGGTCGTCCACAAGGTAAAGGCGTGTTTCGGTACATTATTCAGTATGTTGTCAACAAGCTGAGAATTAGTGTCTTTTGTGACGCTAGCATCAGTGTAGGCATAGCCCCCAATAATGTTCCAGCCGGGCAAAATCTCCCCACCAATATTTAGCTCAATTCCTCGACTTTTTTGCTCGCCTGTTTGAATAGACTCGCCAGGATTGTTTGGATCGTTAGTCAGCACGTTAGAACGAGTCAGATCGTAAAACGCTAGTGTTGCTGAGACTTTATCATTTAAATCTGTCTTGATGCCTACCTCGTATTGAGTCCCTTTTTCTGGCTGGAATAAACTGTTATCAAAGGTTGTACCAATAACTTGTTGAAATGAGCGACTATAGCTGGCGTAGAGCGAAATTGCTGGGATGGGCTGGTAGACAATCCCAACGCGAGGGCTGAAGGCTTCGTTTTGTTGAAAATCATTATTCGACGAGTCTATAAAGTCTTCAAATGTTTGATTAACAATATCGAAACGGCCGCCTAGCAATAACTTGAGGTTATTGTAGAGCGCGATTTGGTCTTGAAGATAAAAGCCTAACGAGTCCGATGTCGTTTCATCATCAAATGGGTCACCAATAATCCCTCCTAGCGTCTGAGTATATACCGGATTGAACAAATCAAGTGGCGCAATGGAACGATTAATTTGTGCACCTCCGAAAACCTCCCTAAATAAATCAAAACCAGCTACTATTTGGTGCTGAATGCTGCCCGTCTTAAACTTTCCAACAACATAAGTATCCAAAGAATAAGTGTTATCGTAGCCTCCTGCTGGGAACGTTCTCACAGTTCTTGACAACAAGCGCCCATCTTCTGATAGAGAGGTGGGAAGGATATATATCCGGTTGTTGGGGTAGTTAGAAAACGAAGCTTGGAAGGCATTTCGGACTTGCCAATCTTCGTTGAAGCGATGCTCAAAATTATAGCCAAGTCGCAAGACGTTACGGTTGTTCCCTGACTCTGAGACATCAAAAGGTTCTCCAATATTGCGATTCCGGGGGATTTTACCATTTGGATTAGACAGCACAGTCCCTCTAGCTGGCAAACCGGAATCATCTGGTTGCTGAGTTGCTAAGTATTCAGATTCAAATGATATCTTTGTATTCCGATCGATTTGCCACGTTAAGACGGGTGAAACAAAGTAACGTTGCCTTTCCAAAAAATCGACGAAACTTCCTGAAGTTTCCACAGCAGCGTTCAGGCGATATAGCAGTGTTTTATCGGAAGTTAAGGGACCGGAGATGTCTAAAGAACTCCGATAAAAATCATAACTGCCAACTGTACCTTCCACTGAGTAGTAAGGCGAACTTAGGGGCTGTTTCGTGATTAAATTGACAGTGCCTCCGAGCGAACCTTGACCGTACAGAACAGAAGCAGGCCCTTTGAGAACTTCAATACGTTCTAGGTTGGCAGTCTCAGAAGGAATACGGCTACTTGTTCTTTCTCTCAGACCATTTCTCAAAATAGCATCACTATTAGGGGTAAAGCCTCGGATGATCGGTACATCGAATATATTACGGGTCGTACTAGCCGGTTCTTGGATGCCACTGACGTTTCTTAACGCATCACTGACGCGGGTTATCCGTTGCTCTTCAATCAACTGTCGAGGGATAACTTGAATCGACTGGGGAATATCGCGCAGAGGAGTATCCGTCTTGGTAGAAGTTGAGGAATCTTCTACGCGATATCCATCTTGCTCGCCCGTTACTACCAATTCAATCGGTTCATCACTTGATGCTGCTGGTTGAGTTGGCTGTGTCTCACTTGCTGGCTGATTTGGTTGAGGTGTTGGTTGCGTTTGTGCTGATGGTTGGCTAGAAGCAGCCGCACTCGCAACGCTAAAAATTAACCCTTCATTCGGACTGTCAAACAATTCAACAGTAGGGACACCCGCCTCACCAGTCACTGTCACCCGGATAGTGTTGGCATCAAAATTAGTGACCGTTATCCCAGTAATACCTGCAATTGGTTTGTCTGAGCGGAATGTAAATACCTCGCCACTGGGTAAACGTAGTTGGGCGTTAGGAATATCAACAATAAAGCTATTAGCTGCACTACGATTTGTGATTTGCAACTGTTCCCCAAGGGAAGTTTGTAAAATTACCTCGACACCTTTGTCAGTGGGATTAGCTTTAACTCCCGTAACTTGTACAATTTTTTGAGCAGGTGTTATTGGTGTTGGTGTCTGCACAAGTATTTGGGCGTTGGAGATCGGACGTTCTCTTTTATTGACTTCCCTAATCTCTGCTGTCGATTTCACTGACTGTACTCTGCTCGACAGAGATACTTGTTGAGAATAACTTATAGTATTATTAGCTGGTCTTCGCTTTTGAAACTCTTTTGTGGATATTTCTTCGCTTCTAGTAGGATTTGTGCTTAATACAACCATTGAGCAGGCCAGTAACATACTGGAAACAAGCCACTCTAACTTCATTATTTTTCTATTCAGATCCATCAGACTGTAATTAATTGCGCGATACTTAGAAAAGTATTGAAAACTATTTTCAGTAATTTAGCAAGCTTATTGAGAATAATTCATAAAAAATCAGATATATAAGGTCATCTGCTTTACCTTTGTAATAGGCAACAGTAAAATGTATTAAATGTCAAGCAATAACTGGTGTGCCATCTCGACCAGTACCAAGTTGAATCAATTGGTCTTTAACAGAATAGTCACAACTAAAAAAATTATTAATTTAATACCAAATCTATGTGAGGCTGCATAGAATAAGTCCCTTGTCGGGCATGGAGTTTCAAGGGTTTTATTCTGTGCATCTTCATAGAGAATTGGTATAACCTGAGTTCGGGTTAAGATTAGGCCGCAGAAAGCAAATTGCGATCTATGGCGATCGCAGGCTTCTTAGGTTGATGGCAGTAGGCGATTAAACCTTACTACGATGTTGACTAGGCAGTTGACAGGCGATCGGTGACGAAAATGCTCAATCTGGTGGTAGAATCCAAAAAACTGATGCCCTTACAGGAGCCAAAACAGGAGCGCAGATAAGCACACATAAGCAACTCTCTACTAGGCATCGACTCGTGCATTGCGATGGTAGCTGACCAAACCGGGGAAGTATGCTTGCCACTGAACCTGTACTTTATCCTGGTAGTAGGATTTGAAATTCCGGTAACAAGACTGATGAAAGCCAATCGGAATCGTCACGATCTCACTCAAACACAGACTGCGATGCCTACGGCGGTAAACTACGCGCTTTCTTTTTTGCAGCCCATTAGTTCATTACCCAACAGTTGGTGCCCCCACTGTGGTTCAAAGGTTTGACAGAAGTCATCCACAGAACAGAATAGTTTTTCTAGAGCTATGATGGCTCTAGCTCTACTTCAAACACCAGTAAACGAAACAATACTGGAAGTCTGAAGCAACTAAGTCGCGTAAAACGTCAAAAATCTTGTACTGAAATTGCTATAAACGACTTGGGAAACCTAGAAACCCCAAGCTGGCTTCGCCTGAGCTTGGGGTAGTTGATTGAGTTAGGAAAAATAGATAGTCAAAACTATACCAAAGCAGATCCAATTTATTTGCAGATTAATTCGACCACTTTCTAATTACTTCGCGTGTTTTGACCCTTTTAGAGTTTCAGTTTCGTCGCAACTGGAGAAAAATAAAGAAAAGCTAACTGGATTTTATGTTGGGAATCCCAAACGAGAAACCACGCGTCCTACTGCTGAAAAACTTCTTGCTGTATTTAAGGAAATTTACCTATTCTTGAGTGAGGTTAAAAAAGAAGTTTATGCACATTTGACTGCTCTTTCGCTCTACAGGAACGTATTCTTGTTTTACCTGAGTTCCCGACCACTATTTATACTCAACTTTGTGGTCAATCTTTTACCCCTGAGTAGCCTTTCTTTTAACTCCCGAAAAAATGGGCGAACCGAGAGTTACTACTTATTCGCTAACACCTCTGACGGAGTAATTTTGGCGTACTCTTCAGGTGTCAAAAACCCGTCTCTAACATTTACCTTCTTGGGGATAAGTCCTAAGCTGTACCACTTATCTGCAACTTGCTGTTGCTTAATAATGGTTTTATCAGTGATTGGTAGTAACCCATAGTCATATTTCTTATGCATTATTTCTAGAGTTGGTGGATCTAGCTGAGTTACAGGAGCAAGGAGTTGTGCTACTTCTTTGGGATGATCCTTAGTCCAGATTTCTGCCTTTTCTAGCTCCTCTAAAAACACTTTGATCGCATCAGGATGAGCCTGATAGAATTGGCGTGAGGTTGAGTAAAAATTGCCAGTATCCCGCAACTTATCACCATCTGCTAAAACACGAGCTATTTTCTTTTGTACATTTCTGGTAGCGAATGGCTCCCAAATATACCAAGCATCAACTTTGCTCTGACTGAATGCCGCATTTGCATCTGGCGGGGCTAAAAAAACTGATTGGACATCACTCAGTTTTAGTCCTGCATCTTCTAAGGCTTTAACCAATAAATAGTGACCGATAGAAGCTTTCTGGAAAGCGACTTTTTTCCCCTTCAAATCGCTAACACTTTTTATCGGGGAGTTTACAGGAACTAAAAGTGAAATTGATTTACCACTGGGACGTGTAGTAGCTAGATAAACAAGGGGCGCTCCTGCTGCTTGTGAAAAGACAGGAGGTGATTCTGCTGTAGATGCAATATCTAGTCCATTTGCATTCAGAGCTTCTAGCTGTTGAGGCCCAGCCGCAAATTCAGCCCACTGTACTTTAAAACCCAGAGGCTCTAATCGCTTTTCTAAGGAACCCTGCTTTTCTAAAACTGCTAGAGCGGTAAGTTGTTTTGAACGTACAATCCTTACTACTTGCTTCTCAGTTGACTTTTGTGTAGTGCTAGATGAAGCCACTAACTCAGGGGAAGCTGCCGACTGTTGAGTGTTATTTTTTGCTTCGCTACAACTCGATAGAGCCGTCGATAGCATTAAGCAGTAGCCCAAAGCAAACAACAAGGAACGGCGTGTTGTTCTCTGGCTTTTTCTGAATTCAAACTTTCCTTTTAAAGGTAGCATAGGTTGTTTTATTGATTCCTCTCTAGGTGGTTATAAAAATAATGAGTAATTGCAATATAAAAACAAAAATATTCTCTATTAATTTATTTGAGTTTTACAATAATTAAATGGTTTTTTAGATTTCAAAACATTATTTATGAGATGAGGGAAAAGAGTGGGTATTACCCCACCCTGCAACGACTCGAGGAACTGAAAATTTAATAGTTGGAGGTAAAAATTTAGGAAGTGGAGTGAGAAAGGCCCACTCCAATATCGTGCTAGTGGAAGATGGAAATTTGTAAGTGAAATTCTGTCTTGTTAGCTTTCAATTTTGCTAGTGCTTCCAAGCGACTAAAATTGTAGCTTTGAGTTCTTCTGTAAAATGTCCAGACGGCTCAACTGCTAGTAGCGCTTCTCTAAGATCCTTTTCAAATGCTGGGGCGTTATCGCCATAGAAAATTTTCAAAGAGAAGGCTGTAGTGTATAAATAGCCAAGATAGCTATCGACAGTCCAAGATTTTTCAAATAGCACTTCATAGTTTTCTTGGCGAGCAAAAGCCGAATTGGCAATTACGACTTCATGAGGAGGATCGAGTGGTTTACGAATGCCTTGTCCTCGTTGTCCAGTCCGCCGCTCTTCACCTAACCATTTCTTCACTACTCCAACAGCAGCTTGTTTCCAAGGTAGATTGCTTTCCCAAGGGTTATCACCAGTCTGAAGCAGTGCTATTCCACCATCATCAGTAAGCAATTCATAAAGGCGTTCAAGCACTAGTTCGCGTTCCATCCAGTGGAAGGCTCTACCAATGGTGGTTAACTTAAATTTCCCTAAACTAGAGTCGATTAATTCGGCTCCTTGTTCTAACCAAGTAATATTATTTGCTCCGACTGCTGCTGCTTGGCGTTTGGCTTCTGCAATCATTTCTGGATCGGGATCGATCGCTACAACTTCTTCAAATTTGGTTCGCAGAGGAATTGAAATTAATCCTGGGCCAGTACCCAAATCAAGGAGTCGTCCTTGACCATTGAGATTAAATATTTCGGCTAGTTTGTCGAATACAACAGGTGGGTATTTGGTTCTATATTGAGCGTAGCCCTCAGCGGCTCCCTCAAATAAACTTGGGTCGTAGGTAGGAAGTGTTTTTAGTTGAGTCATATCAATATTTGATTTGGATTTTAGATTTAGGTAAGTAAGGTGGAGATTAAAGAACGCCCACCCTACAAGACAGTGAGTAGACAGCTTAAATATTGGGTTTTAGGAAAAATTTTCCTTAGTTCCCAGTCCCTTGTTCCTAAGAATATTGGGTGATGACGGGTAGCTGCTCGTTGAGTACCCAATCCCCGATCGCACGCAATTTGTAGTCCACAGGATCGTGCAGGGTAAAGGTTCGTAAATCCCGCCAGTAACGGTCAAATCCATATTTAGTTGCAGTGGCGCGAGTTCCGGTAACTTCAAAGATGCGATTGGTAATATCTATACCTACACGACTAGCTAATGCCTTGGCTGTGGAAACTGCGATCGCTACTTCTCCCCTTTCTTGATGAGTCAGCGATACATCCTTTTCCCACGCTGCTTGCACCTTTTCGGCTGCTTTGTCGGCTAGAGCGATCGCAGCTTGAATTTCCACCCAAAAGTCACCGTAATGATGCAGAATATATGGGTCTTGAGTCGCACTATCTACTCCTGATGTAATCCACGGTTGAGTAGTAGTTTTGGTATATTCACGAGCAGCAGCGAAGGCTCCTTTAGTAATTCCTAGATAAACGTTGGTTTTTGTTAGCTGGGCAATAATACCAAGAAAAGTTGAGAAGGCACTATCATGAGGATTTGGTGGCCCCAAAATCTCATCTTTTTCTACTAGAACATTGTTAAATGTATAACTACCGCTATCAGTGCGACGTTGGCCAATATTATCCCAATCTTGATTAGAAACTAACCCTTCTCTGTCTTTGGGAATTATGAATATGAAAGGCAATTCTACGCCATCTTCCAAAGCGGAGAATACGCGGTAATCTGCGACGGAAATACCTGTACCAAAGCTTTTAACACCATTAACCCGAAAATTCTCGCCTTCTGGGTTAATTTTCAGCCTTGTATCCCGCGTATTAATAGCATTTGCCCAAAATAAGTTTTTCTTAGCAGTTTCTCTATAATATTTTTCTTTTTGGGACGGCGTGCCGGAAACGTGACCCAAAGCCGTCAAATTGAGATGATTACCATACAACTGACCTATTGAACCATCTGCTTTTGATAATTTTCTGACAATTTTTAAGGCATCAATCCAAGTAGCTCCAATGCCACCATATTGCTTAGGTACAATCAGTGGTAGCAGTCCACTTTCACGCAGTTTATTAATTTCCTCTTCTGGAACTCCAGCTTCAGCATCCCGTGCAACTGCGGATTGAGCAAGTTCCTTGGATAGAGAAGTTGCTAGGTCAATGTAATCCTTTGGTTTTGTAATATCTAGTACCATAATTAAATCATCCTTTTAGGGATTTCCAAGAAATAAATTATCTAACGAACCACAGAGACGCAGAGAGAAGATTTTTGCGTCAGTTTTAGGATATTTTTCAACTCTCATTTCTCCGTGTCCTCTGCGCCTCTGCGGTTCGTTATTTTTATTTAAGAGAAATGTAGAGTGAGTCTTGCCCACTCTACAAGTGAACAGAGGAAATGGAACATGGAACGTTGTAAAGAATTGTCATTAGTCATTAGTCCTTTGCAAATTGACTAATGACTAATGACTAATGACAGTTACTTCTTGGTCGCAAGATATTCGTTTGCGGCTTTCTCAACACCTGTACCCTTGAAGAAGTCTTGATTGAGACTGGTGTACAACTCCAAGGGATGGATTGAGAGGAAGTAGCGGAGGTCTTCTTCGGTAATGATTTCGCGTTCTGCCATTGAGTAAGCGTTGGCAGTAACGGCGGTGATATCTGGCACATCCCAGTGACCGGAATCTGAACCCAAGAAGGCTTTAACGCGATCGCCAAATGGATTAGCTGCACGATTAAAGGCTTGGCTTACACGGGTATCGTCTGATTCCGTACCGAAGTAGAAGTGATTCAAGAAGCGATCGCGCACATCTTCTGGCTTCTCAATTCCTGCTAGTTCAAATTCATCAAGTTCGCCTGGATTTTCTGGTGCTAATAGTTGATGGTGGAATCCTAAACCATCACCAATTTTATCTAAGCGTCCATCTACAAGTTCGCCACCGTAGCGAGTGTACAACTCTACTAATGCTTCCTTGTCAATAATGGCAGGATTATTATGTGACAACAGATGTTGTTTGTTACGGGTTTCCCAGTGCCAAATAATATCGGCATATAGACTAGCACCCCAAGCTGAACCACCTTCTAAAAAGGCAAACTTTAATTGTGGGAAGCGGCGAGTAACTCCACCAAAGAACAGCGATTTGCATAATGCTTCGGCTGCAAAGGCAAAGTGATTAATGTGATTGTACTGGGCGTTGGTGACAGAACGCTGTGTTGTCCAACCTTGGCTAGAAGCGTGAGTTGTGGGTACAACTTTCAGTTCTACGCACTTAGCCCAGAATGGATCGTAATCATACTGGCTATCTAAGCCAAAGTTATCAATCCAAACTACTTCGTTAGCGACTTCTTTGCCGTATTTTTCAAAGGCAGGAATTGGACGACGAACATAACCGGGGATTTGAATTGCTTTGAGTCCCAAAACATTCACCGCATATTCCAACTCTTCAATCCCTTCTTCGGGAGTGTGCAGGGGAATGGCAGCGATGGGTGTTAAGCGATCGCTATAAGGACGGAAAATATCAGCATGGTAGTGGTTAACTGCCCGACAAACAGCCCGCCGCATTTCTTCGTTGCCGATATTCGGGGCCATTGTTGCCAAGTTGGGGTACACAACGGCAAAGTCTGTACCAGCTTCTTGCAAGCGTTCGTGCAGCAACTTGGGCAAGCTAATGGTAGCCAAATTCAAAGTATTTTTTGTCGGACGACCCCACCAGTTAGGGCGATTGGTGCGAGAAGCAAAACGTTCTTCCCAAGTTTGCTTGTACCACTTAAAGCGGGAAGATCCTGGTAAATTCTCTTTGAAACGTTCGACAAGTGCAGTTCCACCAACTTGTTCTAAATAATCCAAGACTGCCGGTTCAAATTCTTGGGTATGTACATCGGTGTCAACGATCGGATAACCAAGTTTTTCCCGAATTTGAGCAGACCTAGTTTTTTGTGGACGGTCTAGAGCGATCGTCATGATAGTTTACCCTCATCAAATGGTTTATAGACATTGGCAAAGACGCGATAAATCGCCGTCTCTACAAATGATTGATTCTTGTAGAGACGACGATTTATCGCGTCTCTTTCCCAGCCAAAAATTCATCTGCTGTTTTCTCGACAGCCGTACCCTTAAAAAAGTCACGATTCAGGCTGGTGTACAACTCCAAGGGATGAATTGACAGGAAATATTGCAAATCTTCTTCGCTGATAATCTTGCGTTCTACCATTGAATAGGTATTGGCAGCGATCGCAGTAATATCAGGTACGTCCCAATGACCAGAATCAGAACCTAAAAAGGCTTTAACGCGATCGCCATAAGGATTAGCTTTACGGTTAAAAGCTTGAGCTACACGGGTATCATCTGATTCTGTGCCGAAGTAGAAATTATTCAAGAAGCGATCGCGGATATCCTCTGGCTTTGTAACTCCTGCTAAGGCGAATTCATCCAAATCACCTGGTTCTAGAGGAGATATTAAGTCAGCGTGGAAACCTAAACCACTGCCTAGTCGATCCAAACGACCATGTACTTGTTCGCCACCATAGCGGGTATAAAATTCTAGCAGTTCTTCATAATTAACATTGGCGGGATTGTTATTTTCCACCAAATGGTCTTTATTGCGGGTATCCCAGTGCCAAATCAAATCGGTGTACAAACTAGCACCCCAAGCTGCACCTCCTTCTAAAAAGGCAAACTTGAGTGTGGGGAAGCGGTGAGTTACACCACCAAAGAACAGAGATTTACATAGTGCTTCCGCAGCCGATGCAAAGTGACCAATATGGTTGTATTGGTAATTGCTAATCGAACGCCGATTTATCCAACCCATACCGGAAGAGTGGGTGGTGGGTACAACTTTCAGTTCCACGCACTTCGCCCAGAAGGGATCGTAATCATACTTACTATCCAAGCCAAAAGTATCAATCCAGATGGCTTCGTTGGCTACTTCTTCGCCATACTTCTCGAAGGCGGGAATTGGGCGGCGGACATGTCCGGGGATTTGAATTGCTTTGAGTCCCAAAATCTTCACCGCATATTCCAACTCTTCGATCGCCTCTTCGGGCGTATTCATGGGAATGGCCGCAATGGGTGTTAAGCGATCGCTATAAGGACGGAAAATATCAGCGTGGTACGTGTTCGTTGCACGGCAAACAGCCCGCCGCATTTCTTCATTCCCGATGTGTGGAGCCATTGTTGCCAAGTTGGGGTACACAACTGCAAAGTCTGTACCAGCTTCTTGCAAGCGTTCGTGGAGTAACTTTGGCAAACTTACGGTAGCTAAATTTAGGGCGTCGTTAGTGGGACGAGTCCAGAAAGGAGGGCGGGCGGTGCGGTTAGCGCGGCGTTCATCCCAAGATTGCTTGAACCATTTAGAGCGAGATGCACCGGGTAAGTGTTCTTGAAAACGCTGTGCGATCGCAGTTCCAGCAACTTGCTCTAAATAGTCCAAGAATGCTGGGGGAAATTCTTGGGTATGTACATCGGTGTCGATAATCGGATAACCAAGTTTTTCGCGGATTTGAGCAGACTTAGTTTTTCTGGGACGGTCTAATGCAATAGTCATAGGTTCTACCTGATTTTTCAATTGGATTGGGTAGATATTACTGATTAAGAAGGTTGTCTACTTTCTTCTTAACAGCAGTTCTTTGAAGAAGTTGGGATTTTTCTTTACATATAATGTGGCGAGATTAGTAAAGATAAAATCTCGAAAATCAGCTTTGCCGATCGGTTCCTTCTCCACAAAGTTGTAGACATTGGCAGCTACAGCAATAGTCATAAAATCTTTCTCCAGTTGAGGAGTATTGTCGCATAACAAGCTAAGACGGATAAAATTAACGCGGCTGTTCTTTAGCAGCCCAATCAGTTAATTTAAAGTTCGACTTTGCTAAACCCTGCGAAACTAAAAAATTCTTTGTCCCTTCTAAAAGTTTCACACCCTCGGCTGGTAATGGTTCTTCTGACACCTGTTTGAGTGGGAACGATACTTTTATAATATCAATGGGATATTTAGTAGTTTGAGCATGATACTGATAATATTCTTCAGAATGAGCTTTTAAATCTTTGGTCGCTTCTGTAAGAATTGCATTAAATTTCTGGGGAAAATCAGGCTGTTTAGCCAGAAAGCTTTCAGTTGCTACAACTAATGATGTTCCAGACAAACCTTTATGATTCGCCGAAGAATCAATCACTGGAAACCCTTGTGATTTCAGAAAAGGGCCGAGATCGCTTGAAGTTGCATAAGCTGCTACATCACCACGTTCTAAAGCCGCTTTTGCCTCAGTAGTCATCAAGTGGACAACTTTTACATCCTTAGCAATTTTAGCTTCAGCTAACAGACCCAGCAGGTATCGATGCATATAAGAACCTTTTTGGGTAGCTATTTTTTGACCCTTAAGTTCAGCAAGCGATCGCGCACCATTCTTTTTCGCCACTAACCAGGCGGTTGTATTAAATTGGCTGATCCGCAGCAGTCGGGTTTCCTGACCCCTAGCTCTCAAAACTATCGCTGGTGTATCCCCTAAAGAACCAACATCTAATTGCCCTGCTACAAGAGCTTCATTTAGATCCGGCCCGTTAGGAAATCGCGCAAAAGTAATGTTGTTAAATCCTAGTTTTTGTAGCTCGCGCTCTAATATTCCCTTTTTCTTTGCCCAACCAAGCGATCCTGTAGGTTCTGAACTGCCTACATAACCTATTCGTAGGGTAGAAACGTTGTTAGTTGCAGCTACAACGCTAGCACTATTGGCATTAATCGATTGAGCAGATTTAGTTTCGCCTTGGCTACATCCTGTAGTTAGTAGCAGTAGGATACAAGCCAATGAGGTTGATAATCTGGAAGAAAGTTGATTTTTACTGATAGAAGCTGTTCCTACTGTGATTGCTAACATGACTCTTTTCTTTGCCGTACTATAGTGTGCAACTTTCTCTCAGACCTAACCCCCAACCCCTTCCCTGCAAGGGAAGGGGAGCAATAATCAAAGCCTCTCTCCCTGTGGGGGAGAGGAATGGAAGCGGGGTTCTAAGGATAAGTTGCACATCGCGTTACTATTTCATCTGCTTCAGAATTTGGAATGTTTGATCGGCTTTTGCTGTTGAAGTGCGTTTATGTCCCCAACCAATGTTTTCACGATAACTACCCAGTAGCCCAACTTCTGCCAATTCTGCCTCGTTGACCGATGTCGTCACATCGCTTTCTGGTGCAACATAAAGAGCATCAACTGGACAATACAATTCGCACATATAACAGGTTTGGCAGTCACTCTGTCGAGCAATGGTTGGCGGCGCATCGGGTACTCTGTCAAACACGTTGGTTGGACAAATGTTCACGCAGATATTACATTTTATGCACCGCGACTCGCTGACCAACTCAATCACACTAATGCTCCTATTTTGGATTGTGACTTTTCTGTACTATGTAAAGGCTGACTCTTCACCCAGACTCGATCTAATCCGCCACTAATTAGGTGATGTTGCTGGTTAGCATCAAGTTCTGGATAATCTAGATGTTTGTGCATACCACGAGTTTCTTTTCGTTCAATGGCACTGCTATACATCCATCGCGCTGTGGCTACCATCGCCGCAGCTTCTCGCGCCCTGGGAAGCTCTTTTTCTGACGTTACCTGGCTACTGCGAAGTTCTTGCCAAAGATGATTTAGCTTACCCAAAGACTCGGTTAAGCCTTGTTCTGTACGGAAATAGTTCTTTTCGTAGGGGAATACTTCAGCTTGGACTGCCTGAATAATTTCATCAGTCGCTAAGGTTTGAGAGCGATCGCTCCCACTATGTAATCCTACCTCTCCAACGCCCTTAACTTGGCGTTGAGTTTTCTGTTCCCCTAAACTGCGGCTATATTCAGCAGCCGATTTCCCTGACCAATAGCCAGAAGATATTGCCCAAGCCGCGTTATGACTACCACCGCCAGTGAATCCGCCACAAATCAGTTCGCGTGTAGCGGCATCTCCCGCCGCGTAAAGTCCCCGCACCGAACTGGCACAACTCTCATCGACAATCCGAATTCCTCCCGTACCGCGCACAGTTCCCTCTAGGCGCAGAGTCACAGGAAAACGTTGAGTAAATGGATCGATACCTGCACGGTCAAATGGTAAAAAGAAGTTGGGCTGCGCTAAACGCATAGATGCCCGCATCGATTCCGCCGCTTTGTCTATGATGGCGTAAACTGGCTGTTGCAGTAATGTTTGGGCAATTACTGAACGTCTATGAGAACTTGCCCCCGGAATCACAGTACCGTCTTCGTAGGTGAAGGTTGCCCAATTATAAAACAGGGTTTTGGTAACTGAAGAAAAAGCCGGAGAGATGCCATAGGCATTGGAAAATTCCATACCCGACATCTCGGCACCAGCTTCAGCAGCCATTAAATAACCATCCCCTGTCAGGACGTTGCATCCTAACGCTTTACTCAGAAATGCACAGCCACCTGTTGCGATAATTGTGGACTGCGATCGCACTATCCATTTCTCACCAGTCTGACGGTTTACACCTGTTGCACCAGTAACAGCACCATCGTCATCTACTAGTAATTCTAAGGCGGGGCTGTTGTCTAAAATCTTGACTCCAGCTCGTTGAATTTGCCGCCGCATCAGCCGCATATATTCCGGCCCTTGCAGCGATCGCCGATAGGGTTTTCCTTCATCGTCGGTGGGAAAGGGATAACCCCATTCTGCTAACTGATTAACGTTTGCATAGGTCTGATTCAGTACTCGATCCATCCAGTTGCGATCGGATAAAAACCCACCCAACGATTCCCGACTCGCCTTTGCTGTTTCCCGTGCTTCTGGATCGGGTGGCACGTACCAGACTCCATTGCCAGATGCAGCAGCGCATCCAGTCGTGCCACAATATCCTTTGTCTACTAGGACGACTCTAGATCCACTTGATGCAGCACTCCATGCCGCCCAAGTTCCAGCCGGCCCACCCCCAATTACAAGCACATCTGCTTCGAGGTCAAGTTCAAAATCGGTTGTTAACGTCTTCAGCATCTACAATTTCCCCTCCATCGATAAAGTCTTAAGCATCAAGTCTTCACCCCATCGATGCTGCAAAATATTCAGAAATCTGTTTGCCTCTCTACTTGACGGCTTACTAGTAGCCTTAATTTGCGGCTCCTTAAGACAAGGCTGCCAGTAGATTTACAGCTAATAACTACTATAACTTGATCGAATTACCGTAGTTAGTAACATAACAAAGCTTTTCATAGTTTTCGACAAAAAGCAAGGACTTTAGCAAACAACTTACAACGTAAAGTTATGTAAAACGAAAAGTTTTATCATTCTTGAGAGGGTTGCTTTTTTCAGCATTATGTGCAAATATCCAATGTTAGTACACAAAGACCTTAAATTCGATAGACTTACCGTTGTTTCATGATTTTTTCCAAACAACAGCAAGGAATCCCATTCCGGCTCAAGGCATCTACCAATGTTTTTCAGAGTTCGAGCAAGAGTAAAATTAGCTAATAGCTGACAAGCAGTTTAGCGTCTAAAGTTTATAAATTCCAAAACTCTAGCCATTCTTGGCGAGGGTAAAAAATTTGTGAGGTGCATTGGCACAAAGGGAATCAGAAATATCTGGTTTCTGGGAATAACCATTTGGCAAAAATCTGGAAAAAACTGAAAGTGAAAAAATGCCCAGAACTAACACTTACAGTTGCTTACAACCGACTGAATTTTTTAGTTATTTAGACCGTTTTAACTGACTTCAACTACTAGCCTCATAGCTGGATTGTATGATATCTCAAAAGTTTTTGCCAAAATTTTTTGTGAAAATTACTTTTTTGAAAGTAAATACGTAGCGGTGAAGCGCTAAATCTTTGCAAGCAATGAATCCTCTCTATCGGGCGTACAGATGTACGCTCAAACTTGGAAACCGAAGAAATTCCAAGAATTATATATACGGATGTTCGTTCCACAAGGTCTTGTAGCTACCGAAAAAGATTGAGCAGCGAAATTTAGTTGATATTGTGTGAGGAACAAACAACCCATGTCTAAAGTTTTGTGGAATTATTTGCTAGTGATTCCAGCGTTGTTCGGTGGACTCGTAGTCCTGTCTTCAGGTACACTCGCTGCTGAAGTAGAAAAGACAACACAGCCGACACAGCAAGTAATACCAATTGGAAAAGAGGCAAGGGAGCAGCAGGATGAGGTGATTGTGCCAAGCGTTGTGTCCCCTCTCCCCCAATCCCCACTCCGTGGGGGCCCCAAGTCCCCCTACCTCTTCGTTGAAAAGATTGCCCCAACTATCATTACTCAATCTTTTGAACCTTCTCCTAGCACATCAAAAGTTCAAGTTTTAGCAGCACCTAGCGATCGCATAGAGCAAGTTACATCTGTTTCGCAACTGTCGGATGTTCAACCTACAGATTGGGCCTTTCAAGCGTTACAGTCTCTAGTTGAGCGCTATGGTGTGATTACCGGATATCCAGATGGCACATTTAAAGGTAATCGGGCGCTAACTCGTTATGAATTTGCCGCAGGCTTGAATGCAGCCCTCGATCGCCTCAACGAATTGATTGCTACTAGCACTGGAGAGTTGGTACGAAAGGAAGACTTAGCTACTCTGCAAAAACTGCAAGAACAATTTAGGTCTGAACTGACAACACTGCGCGGACGGGTAGATGCCTTAGAAACGCGTCAAGCTAAGGTGGAAGCTAATCAGTTTTCTACAACTACCAAACTGATCGGGGATGCAACATTTCTGGTAGCGGATACATTTGGCGATCGCGCCAATAATACTCCTGCTGATGATACAAATGATGGTACTCAAACATTCTTTACTTATCGTGCCAGACTTAACTTTCAAACGAGCTTTACTGGCAGAGATCAACTAACCACTCTTTTAACAGCAGGAAATAACATTCCTAACTTAGGGACTACTACGGGAACCCAGATGACCCGTTTTACCATTGATGGTGAGGGGAGAACTGATACGTATCTTAGTCAGTTAACATATCGTTTCCCGTTAGGCTCAAAAGCTACTGTGTGGGTAGGCCCTAGAGCACTTCAACCAGCTATCTTTGCTCCCACCTTAAATGGTGCCGTTGGTGGGCTAAATGGTGCTGTCTCGCGGTTTGCCATATTCAACCATACTGTTTATCGGCCAGGCTTTGATGGTGCAGGTTTAGCTCTTGGCTATAAGTTTAGCGATAAATTGCAATTAAGCTTAGGTTACATAGCGGATAATAATCAGGCTCCTAACCCTGCCCGTGGACTTTTCAATGGTACTAATTTGGCACTTGCTCAGTTAACCATATCGCCCACTCGCCAGCTAGATTTTGGTCTAACTTACGCCCGCAAATACTATATTGATAACACTAGTGGTGCTGACCCGGCTTTTAACGTCACTGGTGGTACAGGTAGCGCTTTCGCCAGAAATCCTTTTGAACAAAACTCCACTACAACCGATAACTTTGGATTTGAATTTAACTGGAGAACCAGTCGGAGCTTAACTTTGGGTGGTTGGTTCGGCTATACACGCGCCCATCAAAACAGAGGCGGTGATAGTGATGCGACAATCGTTAATACTGCATTGACAATTGGTTTACCAGACTTGTTTAAAAAAGGCAATCTGGGTGGGATTATCGTTGGGATACCGCCTAAAGTCACAAGTAGTGATTATAGAAGTAGGGCTGGGATTCTTCGAGAAGATCCTAGTACCTCTTTACACATTGAAGCTTTCTACACTTATCGAGTGAATGACAATATCACTGTTACTCCAGATTTTTATGTAATTACCAAACCAGAACATAACGATAACAACGATCCAATTTGGGTAGGTGCTCTCCGCACTACCTTTACTTTCTAACCCACAGACCTTTTTCTCGAATGATTTCGCGCTCTCGCCCCCACGCTCGTCAGAATTGTTCGTTGAGTTGGAGGATTTGTAATAGAAACCACCTACCTCTGCAAAATTAATTTTGGTAAGTTTGTCGTGGGTGGCTCTAGCCCTCGTCTAAGCACTAAGGGACTTCCAAATAAAAAAGTATCCAATTAACTCTTGTGGGGTGGGCGACACGAGAGCCATATCAACTGGGCGGGCAGGATGCCCACCCCACAATATTGGATAATTTATTTCTTGGAGTTCCCTAAGGGAGTTCCAAATAAAAAATATCCCATCACTTTTAGGGCAGGGAGCAGGGGGCAGGGAAAGTTGTAGTGAAGTTCAGAAAAGTTCAGAAATTGGATAATTTATTTTTTGGAGTTCCCTAAAGTGCTTTTTCATAATGCTTGTGGCAGACTAGTTAGAGGTAACTATTGTATACAGAGTCTAAGCATCACCGCTCGTAACCTTATACAAAACTTGTATTCTTCACGACAGCCATTCTGGCAGAAAAAGTGTCATGATTACCAGGATTATCCGCGATCGAGTCAATTTTGTGGGTCGTTATTCTTTATGAATCGTTAATGTATACTGCCTTTTGAAATAATTTCCTGTAAAATGCTGACTATAAACTACGGTAATTCGGTCGAAGTACCGTATAAGCTAGACCTTATACCCTGACAAACATGCAAATTCTCTGGTTTATTCCTACTGGTTCTCATGACGGACGCTATTTAGGCACAGATATTGGTTCTCGTGTTGCCACACCTGATTATTTACAGCAAATTGCCCAAGCTGTGGATAGTTTAGGCTACACGGGTGCATTGTTACCCACAGGGAGTTCTTGTGAAGATGCTTGGATAACTGCTGCCGCTTTTATCTCTGTTACCAAACAGATGAAATTTCTCGTGGCAATTCGCCCAGGAATTACTTCCCCAGGTGCTGCTGCCCGGATGGCAGCAACATTTGACCGGATTTCTAAAGGAAGATTGTTGATTAATGTGGTAACAGGTGGAGATCCTGTGCAACTCGCTGGGGATGGCTTGCATCTTAGTCATGACGATCGCTATGATTTAACCGATGAATTTCTCACAGTTTGGCGGGGTATCGTCAGCGGGGAAACGGTCGATTTTAAAGGAAACTACCTGGATATCAAAGGCGGTAAGCTTTTATTCCCACCAGTTCAAAAACCCTATCCACCTTTGTGGTTTGGTGGCTCATCTGCTGCTGCCAAGCGAGTTGCTGCTAAACACATTGATGTTTACCTGACTTGGGGCGAACCACCACAACAAGTGGCCCAAAAGATTGCCGAAGTCCGAAAATTAGCAGCCGAACAAGGTAGAACAGTTCGTTTTGGGATTCGCTTGCATGTAATTGTGCGAGAAACCGAATCTGCTGCTTGGGATGCTGCCAATGAGCTAATTAAGTATGTGGATGAGGATGCGATCGCAAAAGCTCAGAAAGACTTAGCTAGTTCTGATTCTGAAGGACAGCGGCGCATGAGTCAACTACATAGTAGTAGTCGAGAAGCCTTAGAGATTAGCTCCAACCTGTGGACAGGAATTGGATTGGTGCGGGGTGGTGCTGGTACGGCGCTAGTTGGAGATCCCGACACCGTTGCCGCTAGGATGCTGGAATATCACAATTTGGGCATAGAAACTTTCGTTTTCTCTGGATATCCTCATTTAGAAGAGGCGTATCGCACCGCTGAATTATTATTTCCCCGCCTACCTTTGCAAAGCGAACCCGCACCGCTAACGCCACCAGTCTTAAGTCCTGTTGGCGAAATCGTCACCAATGAAAAATTTGCTAAACAACTAACGAGTGCTTCATAACCTAATAATTCGTAATTCAAGAGCAAATTACGAATTATGTTGGCGTTGCTTCTAGATTCATCCTTTGGAACAATCTAAAATCCCAAATTCCATGACTATTACCTTTAAACGCACCAAAAGCAACAATAATATATCCCTGAGCGAGGTGTTAGACAACCCGCAAATCGAAAAAATAGTTCCCTGGATTGTGCCCGTTCTAGTGCTAGTACTTTGGGAAATTTCTTCCAGAATTGGTTTACTCTCAACTAGAATTTTACCAGCCCCTAGTGGCGTAATCGCTACAGCTATTAAACTAGCCTCCACCGGAGAACTTTTTCAACATATAGGAATTAGTGCTGGGCGAGCGATATCTGGTTTTATAGTTGGTGGCAGTATTGGGTTCGCTTTGGGATTGCTCAATGGCTTTTCTCGTGTAGCAGAAAAGTTACTGGATAGTTCTCTGCAAATGCTTCGGACTATCCCTAACTTGGCATTAATTCCGCTAGTAATTCTCTGGTTTGGTATTGGCGATCAAGCTAGATTATTTCTAGTTTCTATGGGGGTATTTTTCCCGATATATCTCAATACATTTCATGGCATCCGCAGTGTTGACCCTGGACTGATTGAAATGGGAAAAGTCTATGGATTAAAAACACCACAACTGCTGTGGCAAATCATTTTTCCAGGAGCTTTGTCTTCGATTCTGGTTGGTGTCCGTTTTTCTTTGGGAATTATGTGGCTGACACTAATTGTGGCAGAAACGATCGCGGCAGATTCCGGCCTTGGTTATATGGCAATGAATGCCCGTGAGTTTATGCAAACTGATGTTGTCGTCTTGAGTATTGTAATCTATGCACTGCTGGGTAAATTAGCAGATGCTGTTGCCAAAGGATTAGAAACAAAATTCTTGGCTTGGAACCCGAATTATCAAAAGTCATAAATGCCAAAATTACCAGAGTTAAAAGTTTAAAATTATTTTTTTTAACTTTTGACTGTAATTTGCTTTGTTCAACGCCTCATTAAATAATTAAATCCCGATTGTTCTAAAAAAGGAGATTTTGCAAGTGAGTTCTAATGTACAAGGGACACAACTAAGTATTTTGGATTTGACGAAGGCTTTTGGCAAGAAAACTGTTTTAAACTCGCTGAATTTAGAAGTTGAAGCAGGTGAATTTGTCGCTATTGTCGGACGGAGTGGTTGTGGTAAGAGTACCTTATTGCGTCTTGTGTCAGGATTAGATAAAGCAACTTCAGGCGGAATACTGCTGGATGGAGAACCACTGCATAGACTCAGCCGTTTCGTAACAGTGATGTTTCAAGACCCTCGCTTACTGCCGTGGAAGCGCGTTGTTCAGAATGTGGGGTTGGGCTTGGAAGGTAATTGGCGTGAAAAAGCTTTGTGGGTACTCGATAAAGTCGGACTCAAAGATCGGGCCGATGAGTGGCCATATGTTTTATCTGGTGGACAACGGCAACGCGTATCATTGGCAAGAGCATTAGTTAGTCAGCCCCGTTTGTTGTTGTTAGATGAACCTTTGGGAGCATTAGATGCTCTAACTCGCCAAGAGATGCAGAGTTTAATTGAAAATCTATGGCAAGAGCGGAGATTTACTGCGTTTTTGGTTACTCATGATGTGGAAGAGGCTGTGGCGTTGGCAGACCGAGTGATAGTGATTGAAGAAGGGCAAATTTCTCTCGATTTGCCTGTGAGACTTTCACGCCCACGAGATAGAAGTAGTGAAGTATTTGTCAATATCAGAGAAGCAGTTCTCCAGCGAGTAATGAGCAATGAAGGTACTCAGTCAAATAACCAATTGTTGCAGTTAGTTGAGTAGTTGAAATTTAGCTTTTGTTAGTTGATTAATATCATGCTTGAGGTAGCTGCGGTAAAATAGGCTACTTCGAGAATCAATATTCTTAAGAGCTTAGTATATTCTATTTTTCAAAGAGGCTATTAAATTTAATCATTTTTCTTTCTAGGGACTTTTTCTATTATTAAAAATAATTATCAAAATTTGTATTACTAGCAAATAATACTTAATTTATTAGTGAAACAGAAGCCATTTTTAGAGATAGTTCTATAAAGAGGTAATCTAAGATGAAACTAATCTTACCGCTCGATCTCGTTGCTGACATTGAGCCTCATCTACCACCTGATACAGAGGTGGTCAGTGTAGATGTTGAAGGAAATTTAGACGGGGATGCTAGCGATGCTGAAGTTTATTTCAGTTGGTTTTTATCCAGAAGTCCGACGCTACATAAAATACTAGAAGCAGCACCTGCATTGCGTTGGCATCATGCACCAAATGCAGGCGTGAATCACATCCTGACACCAACTTATTTGGAAAGAGATATTATCCTCACAAATGGGGCCGGAGTACATGGAATTCCGATCGCAGAATTTGTAATCGCTTATATACTGGCTCATGCCAAACACCTACAGGAATTATACACTTTACAAGCAGAACGTCACTGGAAAAGAGGCTTTGCCATCGAAGAGTTGACAGATGCAACCTTGCTAATTATTGGTGCTGGTGGTATTGGTCAAGAAATTGCCGCCCGTGCTAAACCTTTTGGCTTAAAAATTATTGGCAGTCGGCGTCATCCGCAAGAGCTACCAAATTTTGATAAAGTAGTAGGTGCTGATGAATGGCGATCGCTCCTACCAGGAGCCGATTATGTAGTTATTGCGACACCATTAACTTTAGAAACCAAAGAATTTATTGATGAATCTGTATTGCGATCGCTCCCAAAACATGCATACCTAATTAATATTGCTCGTGGTGGCGTAATCGATGAATCGGCATTAATAAAAGCGCTCACAGAAGGTTGGATTGCAGGTGCAGCATTAGACACAGTTAACTCAGAACCGCTACCACCTGAAAGTCCTTTGTGGTCACTTCCTAATATCTTTATCACACCTCATACTTCTGGTCATTCACCCAAAAGTAAACAGCGTTCAATAGCGCTATTTATCGACAATCTGAAGCGTTATCAAGCTGGTCAGCCGTTACTAAATGTAGTGGACAAAGAAGCAGGATACTAAACAATTAAAAATTAAAAATGAAGAAGTGTTGCCGATCTGGTTACACAATCCAAAATCTAAAATGGAATTAGGGAGTAGAAAATGGTCAAACTAATTTTACCCGATCATCTCATTGCTGATATTGAGCCACATCTACCATCTGATATAGATGTTGTAGAGGTGGATAGTGAAGGTAATCTTGATGGTGATGCTAGTGATGCAGAAGTTTATGTCAACGGATTTTACCTGAAAACTTCTACCCTTGACAAAGTTTTGACAGCAGCACCCCTATTGCGTTGGCAACAGTCACCGAGTGCTGGCGTGAATCACATCCTCACGCCAACTTTTTTGCAAAAGGACATTATCCTTACTAATGGCGCAGGCGTTCATGCGATTCCAATTTCGGAATTTGTACTGGCATTCATGCTCTATCACGCCAAGAATCTGCGGAAATTACAAACTTTGCAGGACGAACACACTTGGGTAAGAGGAGTGTTTCTCGAAGAGTTGGCAAACGCGACTTTATTAATTCTTGGTACTGGGAATATAGGTCAAGCGATCGCATCTCGTGCTAAAGCTTTTGGAGTTCAAGTTTGGGGTAGTCGTCGCCATCCCGAACCCCTACCGAATTTTGACAAAGTTGTGGGTGCTGATGAATGGCGATCGCTCTTGCCAGCAGCCGATTATGTAGTTATTGCTACACCACTAACTCCAGAAACTAAAGGCTCGATCGATGAAGCTGCATTGCGCTCTATGCGTCAGTCTGCTTACTTAATTAACATTGCTCGTGGTGCGATCGTGGATGAAGCCGCATTAATTACCGCACTACGTGAAGGATGGATTGCAGGTGCTGGATTAGATACAGTGGCTACAGAACCTTTGCCACCAGAAAGTCCCTTGTGGTCGTTACCAAACGCCTTTATCACGCCCCATTGTTCAGCCTTGTCACCACGGCTGAGAGAGCGGATAGCACAACTGTTTATTGACAATCTCAAACGCTACCGAACTGGTCAGCCCTTGCGGAATGTCGTAGACAAACAAGCTGGATACTGAGCAATTCAAAATATTGGGAATTGGGCAGAAAAGGCAAAGGAACAGAGGGGAATGGCACTAAGTCAAGCTGAAGGGTAGGCGGCGTAAGGATTGCAGAGAGGCAGTGGTGCAGAGGGGAATTTCTAAATATCCGTTCCTATGCCTAAAATTTCTTTTTTCTCCCCTGCTCCTTTGCTCAAGAGCACCCCTGCTGCCTCAACGATTTTCCCTTTTCTTAGTGCCATTCGGAACAGAGGGAAGGAATTTTCCCCCTGCTCCCCAATCACTTGACTTTCAGTACAGATTTCCCTAACGACTGGCAAATAACATCATTTTGCGGTGTATGAATACGGCTGCACAGAACGTCACGGTAGTGTCGCTCTAAAGGATTCCTTTTCAACAGACCAGGATTACCAGTTAGTTCTAAGGCAATTTCCACAGCACGAATGGAGTTAGTTGTAGTAAGATATTTAACAGCTTGTGCCTGTAATCCTACGTTAGGCTCATACTCGTCCTTGTCGATATCTTCAGCCAAACTATAAATCAATCTATTGTTAGCAAACAGCAGTGCTTCCATCTCACCTACAGCAGTTTGGAAGCGTGGTAGAGTTGCCAGTGGCTCTTTGAGATTAGAAGGCGATCGCTCCCAAAGATATTTAGCAAGCCAGTCTCGCGCACTAGTAGCAACACCGAGATATAAAGCACTCACTGTCAAACTGCCCCAAGTCGAAATCAGCGGATCGAAGGATGGCGCAGCAGATATAGGGCTGATATTCAAGGCATACTCTAAGGGAATTAATACATTCTCCAAAATGAGATCGTGGCTGCCTGTAGCTCTCATCCCCAAATGATCCCAGGTTTCGACAATTTGCAAACCTGGCAGATCGCGCGGAACCAGAAAACTCCCAACTCGTGGTTCATCCTCAGTTGTCCGTGCCCAAACAACAAAGTAGCTGAGGATAGGACTGCCCGTGGTGTATTGCTTGTGGCCTGTTAAACGCCAACCCTCTGTTGTTCGTTCGGCAAATGTGGCAGGCAATCCGCCTCTAGCTGGCGTCCCTAACTCAGGTTCGACACGGGCAGCATTGAGCAGGGCAATGCCTTCAATCGATTCACGACACAGCCGCTTATATACTTCTGGATTCCAGCGACGGCTACGGGCGGCATGAGCGTGTTGAAGATAGTGCATTGTCAATACTAGCGCGGTCGAGGCATCGCCACGCGCTATGCCTTCAATCACTCGGCAGATAGTTGGCAGCCCTAAACCCTGACCACCTAATTCACGTGGAATGGTGAGGCTGAGTAATCCTGCCTCATGCAAAGCTGTAAAATTCTCGAAGGGAAAAGAACCGTCTTTGTCGTGTGCCCCTGCACGGGTGGCAAAGTCTTTGGCCAGAGCCTCAACCCGGTCTAAAATATTGGGGAGAGTTTCTAAGCGTCTAGTTACAAAGGTGTCTGGCACTGCTTGCTCCAACTGTGACATAAATACTCCTTCAAAACTCACTTTACTAGTACTAATTTGCAATAAAAAGGGATTGGGGGCTGGGAAAGAATTCTTTTAATCTCTAATTTTTCATCAGTTTGAATGCATCTAAATTTTTACCCCAGCCCTGAAGGACATAACTGTCCACCAAATTTTTTGCAAGACGGGCAAGATTCCATCTTGCGAAAAATTGATGTTTCTGCAAACTTGAGATACTTCCATCGGAGTTAAGCGATCGCAACTACTTGTAGCCTAAATCCTGCTTTGTTTTCTTCTTCAGTTTCTGACCTCGAACTCAGGTCTTTTGGCGACCCTTAAATATACTACTTAAAGTCGCTCGGAATATAGTAATTTGTAAGTACTGTAAGTATGACATAAACAGCTTTATCAGAGCAAGCAAACTAGAGGATTCAGCGATCGCTCCACAGCTTAACGAGAATCCTTGCCTTGCCAAATAGTTGAATCAGATGAAGTGGAATCTCCGATCGGGCGACGAAATAGCCTAAAAAACGTGTAAAATCCTGTATGGTTTTGGTGTCAGCATATTTATACTGTCCTGTCCATTGGACTCGGATTTTACCTTACTTTATATTGCACGTTCTTGCATTAGACTATTTCGGACAAAGCTAGACTAACTTTATTTTTGGCTGATTATACATCAATTTAACTTTAATCTAACCAAATTATCTAGATTCAACAGAATACAAGTAGGGTTATGTTCAAAAAACCTCAAGGAATAATAAATATATGTGCGCTATTGAATTGCAAATTAGGAAATTAGTATCTTGCGATCGGCCACAGAGGTGTGGGCGGCTTTGACAGTTGCTTAAGTTCAGATCGATTTAATTTTTTAACTGCTTATGCGTCCTCGCCAAGAAATTACGGAGATGTTCTCAACCTTCGTTGAGTTGGAAGGAGACAGATTCAGCAAATGGTTGATTGATATCAAATTGCATCGAAGTATCCAAACTTGTTTGGAGTATTCACCAATTGTCCCTAACTCAGAAAATTTTTGGGCGTTACATTGGTACAAGTGCTGGCAAGAGCAATCTAATAGCCTTGCTAGAATGCATCTCTCAGCCTATTTACAGGAACCAAATTATTGGGCTGCTAAAAAAACAATTGCTAAGTTTACAAATAGTCAACATAGCCTAGCAGATTATTTTCAAATGGCGAATGCTGAAATTGAAACAATTCTCAAAAACTTTAACCCAGAAAAATGCTCTAGTTTAAAAGTTTATGGGACTATGGCAATTCCTAGCCGGTTAAAAGACATTTTACGCCAACGAAAGGAAGCTGATATTTGTACAAATTGGGCATTATTACGCAAAGTGAGCAAAAAACAGTTTTTAGAAGCTCTTGATAAAGCTGGATTATCACCTTCTACAATTGCCCAATATCGTTTAGCGTGGACTTGTTTCAAAGAACTGTATGTGCAAAACCAACCTGGAGGCACAAAGGCATTACCTGAACCAGATCGCCAGCTTTGGGAGGCTATTGTCAACCTGTATAACCGCGAACGACAAAATCAATTAGCTCAACCTGCTCCACAATGCACAATCGAGAAAATTGAACAGTGGTTAATCCAAGCAGCTATCCACGTGCGTACTTATCTGTTTCCACCTGTTAATTCTCTAAATTTAGTGAGTTCAGAAGATGGCAGCATAACAACTCTTGATTTGCCAGATCCATCTTCTGAATCATTAATCGCTCAGATGATAGCCCAAGAGGATGCCCAAAACCAACAAAATCAACAATCTCAGATTCAAGCTGTCTTGTTAAAAGCTTTACAAAGTCTTGAGGCGAAAACCCAGGAAATACTTAAACTTTACTACCAACAGGGGCTGACTCAACCACAGATTGTACAACGCCTACAAATGAGTCAGCCTACTGTTTCTCGCCGGTTGTTCAAAGCTAGAGAATCAATGCTGGCAGCATTGATCCAATGGAGTCAAGACACGCTTAATATTTCTGTGACTTCCAACCTAGTTAATGATATGAGTACCGCTTTGGAAGAATGGTTGAAAGTTAAGTATGGCGAATCTAGCTGACGTTATGAAAGATGAGGTAGTAAAAATGACTTCGGCTTTTACTGAACCGCAGGAACTATTATTAGAAATATCACCATCATTACAGACAAGTTCTTGGCAAGAAAGCCAAATGTACGCCACACCTAGCAGTCGCTGGCGTGCTTACATAAATCAAATTTGCCTTCATGGGTTTTTGAATTGGGTAAAAGCTGAATATGTTCCAGAAGCAAGTATCTGGCATAGTTCCCCTGGTATTCCTGCTTTTTGGGAATTTGTCAATGGCACAGCAATTTTGTTAAAGGAAAAGCGAGTCGTTTTAATTCCTAGCGAGGCAATTGATGATAGCGAGTTAGAAGTTCCTCAAGAATGGGTAGACATTCCCAGTTGGGCAGCAGACTATTATTTAGCAGTGCAAGTTACAGCAGATGGGGAGTGGGTAAGAATTTGGAGCTATATAACCCATCAAGAACTTAAATCACTGGCACATTATGACCAAGCAGATAGGACTTATTGTATAGATGCAGGGCACTTAATTAAAGACCTTAATGCTTTTTGGATGACCTACCAATTTTGTGGAACAGAGGAGATGAAAGCTGCGATCGCTCCACTACCAGAATTATCGACTGTTGAAGCAGAAAATCTTGTGCAACGGTTAGGTAATTCCTCTGTAACATTTCCTAGAATTGCAGTGCCATTTACAACCTGGGGAGTGCTACTAGAAAATGAGCAATGGCGGCAGCGTTTGTACCAAGAAAGGCTGCAATCTCTACAACAGGCTGCACCTACGCAACTTTCACAAGTACAAGTGAATCTCAGTCGTTGGCTGGAGCAGATTTACGATGCTTCTTGGCAAGCTATAGAGACTTTTTTTGAGCCAAACTCCAGTAGCCTAGCTTTTAATTTCCGCACTTCTTCTGGGTTAAATGCTGCCGCTATCAAACGCGCCAAGCTGATTGACTTGGGAATAGAAATAGAGACTCAAAAAGTTATTTTATTAATTGCCTTAATACCAGAAGCTAACCAACAAGTTAGTATTCGCGTGCAACTACATCCAGCTTCTAATCAACCTTACCTACCTGCTAATATCAAGCTAGTTTTACTTTCAGATCGAGGGGAAATACTTCAACAAGTACAAGCAAGAGTTCAAGATATTTATGTGCAGTTGAAACTCTTTGATGGGGAAGTGGGAGAATGTTTCAGCATCCAGATCGATCTGAATAATTATCAAATAACAGAAAATTTCATAATTTAGTTATTAGGAGCCAGCAGTGTCAAATCGGTGTTGATTGGGTCAAATTTGTCTTATGTAGCCCTTATAATACACTTATTTTTGGTGTTTTTGCATAAGTAGAATGCTCCCTGTTGATTAGTCATTAGTTAATCGCGAATGGCAAAGTCCATTTTACTTATGAGTAAGCTAGTTGTCTTCAGTTTCTTGGGGGGAGATTTAAATCAAGGATTTCCTGTTGTCACGGCTCAACTTTGGTGTCATGACGAATTTGTACCCGTGAAATTAACAGGGAGTCTACCGCCAGCACCAGAACTAAGCGAACTCTACCGCAGATGGCAGTTACTCTACGCAGCAATTCATCAACGCCTGGGTAGAAATCACCGTATAAAAGTACATTCGCAAGACATAACCAATATTTCGATCAATGACTTCAATGAAGTATGTCAACAGCTACAAGCAAATATCAATGCTTGGTTAAAATTTGAATCATTTCAGAATATTGAACGGCAGTTGCGAACTCTACTTAGTCGTAATGATGAAATTAGAGTAATTATTGAAACAAATATAGTTCTACTGCATCGCTTGCCTTGGCATCTGTGGCATTTTTTTGAAGATTACCCGAAAGCGGAATTAGCTTTAAGCAATCATGAGTATGAATCTCCTCAACTATTACAAAAATTTCCTACAGGTAAAGTCAAAATTTTGGCGATTCTAGGCAATAGAGTTGGTATTGATATTGAGAAAGATGCCTCTTTGTTACAAGGTTTAACAGATGCCAAAACCACCTTTCTTATAGAACCAACACGGCAAACACTTGACGAGTATCTATGGAATCACGATTGGGATATTCTATTTTTTGCCGGACATAGCAATAGTCTTGCTGACGGAGAGATTGGGGCAATTTGCATCAATAAAACAGAAAGTTTAGCAATTTTGCAATTGAAAAATGGACTTAAGGCAGCAATTAGACGCGGTTTGAAACTAGCAATTTTCAATTCTTGTGACGGAATTGGTTTAGGACGAAATTTAGCGGATTTAAACATTCCCCAAATGATTGTAATGCGGGAAGGAGTGCCAGATTTAATCGCACAGGAATTTTTAAAAAACTTTCTTACTGCCTTTGCAGATAGCAAACCATTTTACTTGGCTGTGCGAGAAGCGCGAGAAAGACTTCAAGGACTGGAAAATGAATTTCCTTGTGCCAGTTGGTTGCCAGTTATCTGTCAAAATCCTACAACTGTTCCTACTACGTGGCAAGAACTGTGCGGTAATTTTGCTGATCCTAAATTTGTAGGTGAAGTTTCGATAAAAGGTAAAATTGCGACACCAAAATTAAAACTTTGGACTGTACTACTTAGTACTTTGATTGTGGCTATTTCAACAGTAGGGTTGAGATACGTGGGAATCTTTGAGAAAATCGAACTGCAAACTTTCGATCAAATGCTACGGTTACGACCTAAGGAAGACCCAGATCCAAGGTTGATAATTGTAGAAATTACTGAAAAAGATATTCAATCACGACAAGAGACGACTAAAGGAATGAAATCCATTTCGGATAGTACGTTAGCTAAATTGCTCAACAAGTTACAAAAGTATCAACCGCGAGTTGTTGGACTGGATGTTTATAGAGACTTCGCTGACCCCCCAAATCAATCAAATCTAATACAACTTCCGGCTGAACTTAATAAAGATAATGTTGTTGTTGTCTGCAAAGGCAGCGATAGTAAATATGACCCCCAAGGTGTTAAACCTCCGAAAGACTTACCTGTAGAACGTCAGGGTTTTACCGATGCAATTCAAGACCCAGATGGTATCGTCCGTCGCCAATTTTTGATGATGGCACAAGAACCTTCTTCGACTTGTACAACGCCTTATTCGCTCTCGTTACAATTAGCTGCTCGTTACTTATCTTATAAAAATATTAAACCTAAATTTAATGAAGATTATGTACAGTTTGGCTCTAAAGTATTTAAACGCTTAAAATTTAGCCGCAGTGGTGCTTATCAACAAGGAGTTGATTTAGGCGGAAATCAAATACTTGTCAATTACCGTAATACAGATTATCAAAGAGTTTCTATTGATGAGGTATTGAGCGATCAATTCGATCGTAAATCAATGAAAGATAAAGTAGTGATCGTTGGAGTGACAGCTAATACAGTCAGCGATACTTGGTCAACTCCCTACAGTACTGCACAGCAAGATTACCAAGAAATACCAGGGATATTTATACAGGCACAAATGGTTAGCCAAGTTTTGAGTGCAGTTTTAGACCAACGTCCAATTCTTTGGGTTTTGCCTTACTGGGGCGATATTCTTTGGATATGCGGCTGGTCTGTAGTTGGGAGTCTGATTATTTGGTGGGTGCGATCGCTCTCACATAAGGGATGCACTATAGTTGCGATAGTTGTAACTTTATATGGAGTTTGTGCGATCGCTCTTTTAAAACAAGGGCTATGGTTGCCATTTATTCCTTCTGCCTTTGCTGTGGTTGCAAGCGGTGTTGTTGTAGTGTTGATTCAACCCCGTCAGGAAGTTTTCCCGATTTCACAACCATTAGTTGAATAAAATTTTCCTTTATAACTGAAAAATAACGTCAATTTGGCGATTGACGATCTCAAAAATCCGTCATTAATTTTGCTTTGCGGAGCACAAATTGCAGTACAGTTTCTTCGCGGGTAATAATATCAACTCTGCCATCCATACCCAATTGAATTTGACATTTCTTTGTACTGCGACCTAAAGCAAGTTTCTCTGGTTCAATTGTGACTTCGTAAAAAGCACCTACAGCAGTTGCTTTTGGGGTAGAGTTCGTATCAGCATCAGCATCGTTTTTTTGTGACCTAACAGCATCCGGGGAAATCGCTTTGACAACGCCATTGAGAGTACCGTAATCAGGATAAGGACAAGCACTAACTCGCATTTGCACTTTTTGACCGATTTTTATCTTACCTTTTTCCTCAGAACCGACAGCTGCTTTGATAACTAAAGGTGCATGACTAGGAACAATTTGGACAACTTCTTCCCCAGCCCGGAGAGTTTGACCGGGGTTTCTCAAATTGAGCTTGGAAATAATCCCGTCTGCTGTAGCGGTAATAGTAGTTTGCTTTAGGTCAATTTCAGCTTGCTTGAATTCGCTAGTATCGCGCTCTAATTGTTTTTCCGTTTCAATTTTCTGTTTGAGAAGAACTTGAAGTTCTCTTTCTAAGGATGCTTTATTCACTTCCCCAGAGGCTTTTTCTTGAGCAATGCGTTCAGTCGCCATTGCTACCTCTGCATTGCTGGGATTGAGAGCTGCTTGAGCGCGATCGCGTTTAGCAATAGCCCCTAAAACAGCTTGTTTTAGCCGTTCATTTGTTTTTTCTTGGGCCTTATAAGTAGCTTTTTGCGCTTGTACAGCTTGTTCCTGCTGTTTCACAGCCAGCTGTACTTCTTCTAGTTGATCGCGGGATAATGCTCCTTGTTTAGCGGCACTTTCATATCGGTTCTGTTTTGATCTCGCTGCTCCTAAAGCTGCCTCAGTTGCATGGAGATTAGCTAATGCTGATTGTAACTGTGCTTGCCCTGCATATAATTCTTCTTGAGCCATTTTGACATTGGCTGATGCTTCTTGAAGTTCAGTGATACTGGTAGTTTTTTTGTCTTGATGATCGCGATCGCGTCCTTGTAATTCAGCTTTAGCAGAGGCGATAGTCCGATTGGTGCGATCACTTTCAGCTCGAATTTGACTATCTATTGCATTTATTTGCGGAACAGTTTGAATTAGTTGTAACCTAGCTTGTTGAATATTGGTTTGCAGCTGGTTTTTTTTGGTTTGCAGTCGAGAATCATCAATAGTGGCAATTTTATCTCCTTTTTGCAGTGTTTGATTTTCTTTGACATAAATCTGCATTACCTGTCCTTCTGTCGCCGCCTGTACAATTGGCAATTCACCCGCAGGACGCACAACCGCTTGCCCAATCACCGTAACTTTATATTTAACAACCGCAGCCACAGGAACAGCTAACGCCAAGGCAAACACGATAAATAGTCCGCCAAATGTAGTCCAACGACTAATTGGTGGGAGAAACTCATTGTCTTGAACTAAGGGTAAAAAATTTGTTTGAGACTTACTAATCATAAGTTATATAGCAATCCTAAATGAGTCGTGAAAAATATAGATAAGGAAACGAACCGCCAAGAACGCCAAGGACGCAAAGATAAGAAAGGAAAAAGAGATATATAATTTTTACAAATGATTTAGGATTGCTATAAATATCTCTAAAATGTCTAATAAACATTAACTAATTCCGAAAAAGTAAAGAAGATTTCAATCCATTACCATTATTAGAAGAATACATTTCATCAAGAAAGCTTAAATGCTCTCCTGGGATATGACGTAATTCTTCTGGAGTCCCTTGAATTTTTAAGCGCCCATCTTCAAGCAATACAATCCAATCAGCCCGTTTAATAACTTGAGGACGATGGCTAATCATAATTGTAGTTTTACCTTGACGGTGATTAAGTAATCTATCCAAAACTTGGGTTTCACTTACTGGGTCAAGAGCGCCTGTAGATTCATCTAGAATTAATACAGGTGGGTCAATCACAATTGCTCTAGCTATAGCTAATCTCTGTCTTTGTCCGCCAGAAATATTTGCACCAAACTCGCCTAAAACAGTTTGATATTTATCGGGTAATTTGCTAATAAATTCATCTGCACCAGCAATTTGGCAAGCAAGGACTATCTCTTCAAAACTAATGTTGGGATAACTGAAGCGAAAATTGTCAACAATCGAACGACTCCAAAAATGAGGTTCTTGAGGAACTAATACGACTTGCTGCCGCAAACATTCTAAAGATAAATCTTGCTGGTTGTATATGCCATAACGAATGTTACCAGATTTGATTTGATATAAACCAGTAATTAATTTACCAAGGGAGCTTTTGCCACAGCCAGATTGACCGATTAAGGCTATTACTTGACCACCAGGGATAGTTAAAGAAAAATTTTCTAACAGGTCAGTTCTACCAGGATGGTGAAAGTTAACTTGAGAACAACTAATATCTGCATTGCCAGGAATTTCTGCCCAAGGTTTTTTAAAGTCATTTTCATCTTCTGGGGTAGAATCTATCACTTCTGTCAAGCGTTGAACGACAATTTGAGCAGTGATAAATTCATCAATTAGCCCGACTGCTGACTCTAAAAAGCCAAGAAAGCTACCACTCATACCACTGTACGCCAGCAGTTGACCAATGGATAATGTCTGATTAATCACCAAGCTAGAACCTAACCAGAGTATGCTAATACTCGTCAATTTGGAAAGAATACTAGTGACTGTACCGCTGTAAAGCTCCAACTTCATCGTAGTCCAGTCTAAGTTAGCAAGGCGACCAAAATTTGTCTGATATTCTTGCCAAGCTTGCTCTGTAGCTTGGGTGGTTTTGAGGACTTGAACACCGCGAAAGGTTTCGACTAAAAAGCCTTGATTTTCCGTACCTTTAACGATCAGGCTGCGGGTTTTTTGGCGCAAGGCGGGAAGAAAAAGCAGGTTGACAAAAGTGACGATCGCAAAGGCGGCGAGGGAAGCGAGAGTCAGTTGCCAACTATAGAAGAGCATGAAACCCAAGGAAACCAGAGCCACAAAAAATTGACTGGGTAAACCAAGGACAATTTCGGAAACTAGATTATTGATGGTATGAACATCTGCAATCCGGCTAACGACTTCCCCACTGCGCCGTGCTTCAAAATATGATAGGGGTAAGCGCAACAGTTTTCGGCCGTATTCTAGAATTAGCCCGTATTGCAACCGTTGAGCAAAATGACCAATCAGGTGAGATTGTACCAAACCAATGGCACTTTGAATTAGGTTCATGGCAATGACGCCAATTGCCACTGTTGTTAGCAGTTGGGTATCTCCCCGCACTAGCACGTCATCGGTGAGGAGTTGCATCATTAAAGGGGAAGCCAGGGACAACAGCCCGATGGCGAAGTTGATAGCGATCGCCTGAACCAAAAGATTGCGGTATGGCAAGACGCGGGCAATAAAGCGCCCAAAGCCGCCAATTTTATCTTCCCCTTGCTCATAGAAGCGGCTATCATCTGGCATCAGCAGCAGCATCACACCATCACTCCAACCCGCGATTAGCTCCTGGGAGGTGAGGTACAAGATGCCGAAGGCAGGGTCAGAGATAACATATTTTTTCCCCTTTTTCCCGTACAATACTACCCAGTGGTAGCCTTTCCAGTGAACGATCGCTGGTAAAGGGACTTCATTTAATTTCTCAAGCAGTTCTGGGGTAGCTTGAACTTGACGGGCATTGAATCCCAGAGTTTCTGCTCCCCGCCTTAAACCTAATAGTGTAGTTCCTCGCGTTCCCGTGCCCACTGCTTCTCGCACGCGATTGAGGGCAAAGGTGCGTCCATAGTATTTGGCGATCGTGGCTAGGCTTGCTGCACCACAATCTTCTTCACTGTGTTGCAATATACTGTAGTATTTCATTGTTTAAAAAATTAGTAACAGCCGCAGTTAACAAGGGGTGGACGAGTCCGTTTTCTACCTAATAACTGTTAACACCCGTTTACGTTTATTTATGCTATTTTGATATGAATGAAAAAGTAGGAGCGAAAACGACCTCGCCCCTACGAACTGGGAGAGAAGAATGTTACTCAGCTAAAAGCTTATGTGAGAGCATTCTTTTCTCTTTTAGGTTTTGAAGGATTCGAGTACACGGTATGAAATAGACCAGAGCTGATTATCCAAGTTTGACAGACGCGATGTTGTTGTTAAAAGGGCCGGTGAAGTTACCTTTTGTACCTGCTTTCAGACGCCTTGATGCACCTGTGAAATTCTCACCAGTGTAGACAATCCAATCTCTTCTACCCGTCACCTCGTACCAAGTTGCTTTATTGTTAAAGCTGCCTAAACTGCGTCGTGCGTTTATGATATTATTTTGCCGCGCTCCTTCACCATTCTTCTTGTCGGAAAGGTCTAAGGCACCACCACTAATAGTGGCAGCGGCTTCATGGGAAAGGTCTTGCACAGCTTCGATGCTGTAGAAATCTTTGATTTGCTTGTTGTTCATATCTACTCCGTAGTTATTGATGTTAGACATTGTTTTTCCCCTGAGTTTTAGATTGGGGTTTGAACTGAAGGTAAGCTTGTTTTCTTCCTTATGATTTTTAATTGGTAGCAGTGAGATAAGTTTATTCACGGCTGGGAATCAGAAGTTTTTTAGCTTTACCTTCTGATTGTTAATTGGTAGCAGTGAGATAAGTTTATTCACGGCTGGGAATCAGAGGTTTTAGCTTTACCTTCTGATTGTTAATTGGTAGCAGTGAGATAAGTTTATTCACTAGGGCAAACGCACGTAATTTGTGAAACCCTTGTTGCATAAGGATATTGATAAAAAAATCGCTTCAATTATCAAACGCTCAAACCCCTGCTCTGGTTTATTCACTTGATTCAACAGTGCCAATTTGCTAATATCCTCTGTTATGCATAAGTTCATTGTCCTGACACTTACAGGACTAGCCCTTTCAAGGTGACTCGTTAAATATCTTGTTTTTCTTTAGCGCTCTCTGTGCCTCTGTAGTTTATAAGTAATTTATTTAACTATATAGACGCAGAAAACACCGAGTAAAGAGCTTAAAAAGTAATTTCTTGACTAAAGTTTTTAGCTACCTTGAAAGAGCTAGTCCTAACACTTTCTACTCAAGATTGAGGCTGACAACCTAAATTTCCTTTTCTATAAGAGAGTGCAATGTCTTTTAAAACTGCGCCAAACTGGTTACAAGGTCTACTAGGAGTTGCCATTGTCAGTGCAGTTACCTTATATGCAAATATCTCAGTTGCCCAAATCACCCCAGACGGCACTCTGCCAAATAATTCCAATGTGAAATTAGAAGGTAATACCAGCATTATTGAGGGTGGAACCATAAGAGGGGATAATCTGTTCCACAGCTTTGGGGAGTTCTCTGTTCTTAATGGCAGTACTGCTTTGTTCAATAATTCACTGGATATTCAGAACATCCTGACACGAGTAACAGGTAAGTCAATTTCTAATATAGATGGCTTAATTCGTGCTAACGGTAAAGCCAACTTATTCCTGCTCAATCCTAACGGGATTATTTTTGGTAAAAATGCCAGTTTGAATATCGGCGGTTCCTTTGTCGCCACAACAGCCAATGCCATTGGGTTTGGCAATTTGGGATTTTTCAGCGCCTCAAATCCAGAAGCACCTTCACCCTTGTTGACAGTAAATCCAAATACCTTACTATTCAATCAAATTGCGGCTTCCCTGATTCAAAATAGTTCAACTGCGCCAGCACCAGAAGATCCAGCTGGTTTTAAAGTATCTGGTTTAAGTGTTAAAGATGGAAAGAGTTTGCTGCTAGTAGGTGGCAATGTCAACATGGATGGTGGAAAACTGAATGCTTATGGTGGTCGAGTTGAATTGGGAGGATTGACATCAAGCGGAACTGTAGCACTTGGGATAGATGATGACAACTTTCGCTTAGGCTTTCCTACTGAAAGTGCGCGAGCGGATGTTTCTTTAGCTAATGGATCTAGCGTAGATGTAAAAGCTGCTGGTGGTGGGAGTATTGCAGTTAACGCCCGGAATTTAGAGATGAAGGGAGGGAGTTTCCTGCAAGCAGAGATAGACAGTGGTAATGGTTCTGATAATAAGGCTGGAAATATTACGGTTAATGCAACTGGAGCAATAAATCTTAACAATGCAGCTATTATTAATCTGGTGCGATCACAAGCAAATGGACAGGGAGGCGATGTCAATATCAGTGCTAGCACGTTACAAGTTGAGGCTGGAGCACAGATAAGTACTATTACATCTGGTGTGGGTAAGGCAGGAAATTTGAGCGTTGATGCCCAAGATGTCCAACTGATTGGTGGAAGCGCTGATGGTCAATCTGCCAGTAGCTTGTTTGCTGGTACACAGCCAAACTCAACAGGGGACGCAGGTAATTTAACGATTAAAACTAATACTTTGCTAGTGCGAGATGGGGCACAGGTAAGTACTATTACATCTGGTGCGGGTAAGGGAGGAAATTTGAGCATTGATGCCCAAGATGTGCGACTGATTGGTAGAAGCGCCGATGGTAAGTATCCCGGTGGCTTGTTTGCTGGCGCACAGTTAAACTCAACAGGGGATGCGGGTACTTTGACGATTAAAACTAACACCTTGCTAGTGCGAGATGGGGCACAGGTAAGTACTATTACATCTGGTGCGGGTAAGGGAGGAAATTTGAGCATTGATGCCCAAGATGTGCAACTGATTCGTACAAGCGCCGATGGTAAGTATCCCGGTGGCTTGTCTGCTGGCGCACAGCCAAACTCAACAGGGAACGCAGGTAATTTAACGATTAAAACTAATACCTTGCTAGTGCGAGATGGGGCACAGGTAAGTACTATTACATCTGGTGCGGGTAAGGGAGGAAATTTGAGCGTTATTGCTCAAGACGTGCAACTGATTGGTACAAGCGCCGATGGTAAGTATCCCAGTGGCTTGAGTGCTGGCGCACAGCCAAACTTAACAGGGGACGCGGGTGATGTGACGATTAAAACTAATACCTTGCTACTGCAAGATGGAGCACAGATAAATACTGCTACATTTGGTGCAGGTAAGGGAGGAAATTTGAGCATTGATGCCCAAGATGTCCAACTGATTGGTAGAAGTGCTAATAATCGGCTTCCCAGTGCCTTGGGTACTTCTGCACAGCGAAACTCATTAGGGGATGCGGGTGATCTTACGGTCAGAACTAATACCTTGCTACTGCGAGATGGGGCAGAGGTAAGTACGGCTACATCTGGTGCGGGTAAGGGAGGAAATTTGAGCGTTGATGCCCAAGATGTGCAACTGATTGGTACAAGCGCTGATGGTCAATTTGCCAGTCGCTTGTTTACTGGCGCACAGCGAAACTCATTAGGGGATGCGGGTAATTTGACGATCAAAACTAATACCTTACTAGTGCGAGATGAGGCAGAGGTGAGTGTTTCTACAGATGGTGCGGGCAAGGGGGGAGATTTGACGATCAAAACTAATACCTTGCTAGTACGAGATGGAGGACAGATCAATGCTGCTACTTTCGGTCTAGGCAAGGGGGGTAGTTTGACTGTTGATGCCCAAGATGTGCAACTGATTGGTACAAGCGCTGATGGTAGTTTTCCTAGTGCCTTGGGTGCTTCTGCACAGCGAAACTCAACAGGAGATGCGGGTGATTTAACAATTAAAACCAATACTTTGCTAGTGCGAGATAGGGCAGGAGTAACCGTGCAAAGTCTTGGAACAGGAACCGCAGGCAAGATGACATTAAATGCTCGCTCTATCCGTTTAAACAACAATGCTATACTCACCGCCAATACACAAAGCCCCCTTGTTGACCCGAATAGGAAGCAAGCGACAATTAACATTAACTCACAAGATTTGATTATAAGTCGCAATAGTATCATCAGAACCAACGCCACAGGAGCAAACGTTATTGGCGGCAACATCAATATTGATGCTGATGTCTTGGCTGCCTTTCAAAATAGCGACATCACTGCCAAATCTACTGATTTTCGTGGCGGAAATGTCAAAATTAATACTAAGGGTATCTTTGGTCTTCAGTTTCAAGATATCGCTTCCCCAAACACAAGCGACATCACAGCCACCGGAGCAACTCGCGAGTTGAGCGGTAATGTGCGAATCACTACACCTGATATAGACCCCACTCGCGGCTTAGTCGAACTCCCAATTAATCTAGTTGATGCTTCTAGGCAAATTTCTAATGCCTGCACGCCTGGAACTCGGCAATTCCAAAACACATTTGTCGCAACAGGACGTGGCGGACTACCCATGAGTCCCACTGAACCATTACAAGATTCAAGTACTGTGTCTGGGTGGGTGAGATTAAGACCAAAATCAGAAAACTTGGCAAACACAACGCCTGTGCCAAAATCAACAGCAGTTTCAACTACTCCCATTGCTACTACAACTCCAATTGTGGAAGCTTCTGGCTGGGTAATCGATGGCAATGGAAACATAAAACTAGTAGCACAAGTTCCTCAACTCAACCCCCACAGCCCTTGGCAAACATCTGCTTCCTGTCCTGTATCTCAGGGAGGTGTGAAATATGGCAAAATCTCAGCTGCCAAAGCGAGTAATTAGATTTGCGGTAACTCCCATACTCCTATTTACCCTTGCTGTTTTCCTGACTATTATCCCTAGTACATTTGCTAAACAAATCCAGACAAATTCACCAAACGGGTTTCACATCCAAACCAATAAGCCCCCAGCCACAACACCACAGCCACTTCTTGAACAAGGAGAAGCACTTTATCAAGCTGGACGCTTTACTGAAGCCGTAATTATTTTACAACAAGCTGTCCGTACCTCTCAACGAGAAGGCAATAACCTCGCACAAGCCGCAGCGCTAACTAACCTCTCTCTTGTATACCAGCAACTCGGCTCGTGGAAAGAAGCTTATTCAACTATTGACAGTAGCTTAAATTTACTTGGCTGGGATGAGATAAATCAAAAGTTAAATGTCAACAATCCCAAATCTGAATTGTTAGAAATTCTCGCACCAACTTTAAATATTCAGGGCGAATTGCAACTATCACAGGGACAAACTGATGCATCTGTGAAAACATCACAAGAAGCAGAGCAAATCTGGAAGAAATTAGGTGACAATGCCGGAATAACGCGCAGCCAGATTAACCAAGCACAAGCCCTACGAGTTGCTGGTTTTTACCGCCGTAGCTTAGATATATTGAATGAAGTATCCCAACAATTAATTTCCCAACCTGACTCACTTGTAAAAGTAACAGCTTTGCGATCGCTTGGCAATGTCTTACAACAATTAGGCGAACTTGAGTCATCCCAGAAAAACTTACAACAAAGCTTAGAAATCGCTCAACGTCTGCAACTGCCTCTAGAAATTAGTTTGACGGAATTTAGCCTCGGTAATACTGCTAGGTCGTTAAGTAATATTAAATCTGCGATCGCTCATTATGAAAATGCTGCCAAAATTGCACCAAACCCTCTGGCCAAAGTTCAAGCCCTGATTAATCAGCTGAGTTTGCTGGTCGAAAACGAACGCATCACTGAAGCAAAGTCATTAATATCCATAATCCAAGCTCAATTCGCTAATCTGCCTACCAATCAAGCTGGTATTTATGCAAGGATAAATTTTGCTCAGACTTTGGCCACAATTGGTAATAAAAAAGATATTGCAGAGATTCTGGCAACTAGCGTTAACCAAGCCAAAATAATCGGCGATGAACGTGCCCAATCTTATGCACTGGGCAGCTTGGGAGAAGTTTACGAGCAGAACCAACAATTGCAAGAAGCAAAGGATTTGACGCAGCAAGCGTTGTTTATGGCTCAGAAAATTGATGCCTCAGATATAGCTTATCGCTTTGAGTGGCAGTTAGGACGCTTGCTCAAAGCACAGGGAAATATCCCAGCCGCCATATCTGCTTATGATGCTGCTGTAACAACTCTTCAGTCTCTTCGCAGCGATTTAGTTGGAGTTAATCGAGAGGTACAGTTCAATTTTCGCGATCGCATAGAACCTCTTTATCGGCAGTCTGTAGAGTTGATTTTACAAGAGAAAGGACAACGAAAACCAGATTTAGATAAGGCACGACAGCGAATGGAAGCCTTGCAACTTGCAGAACTCGACAATTTTTTTCGAGAAGCTTGCTTGAGTAACCAATTTGTGGTTTTGGACAAAGTAGTAGACAGCGACAACCCGAATACTGCTATTTTCTACCCGATTATTCTAGATAACTATTTAGAACTTATTATCAAACTTCCCAAGCAACCGTTGATTCATAAAACTTCTAGAGTCAACCGTCAGCAAGTAGAGCAAGTCATTACAAAAATACGAGAAACAATAGTCGAACCCGATGCTAATCAGAAATTTAAAGCAGTTTCTCAACAACTTTATAACTGGTTAATTAAACCAGTTGAAACAGACCTTAAAAATAGTAAAGTTAATACTCTAGTCTTTATTCCAGATGGGTTGCTGCGAAATATCCCGATGTCTGCATTATATGATGGCAGAGAGTATTTAGTCCAAAAATACTCTGTAGTTATTAGCCCCGGACTGCAACTATTTACTCCCAAACCTCTAGGACAGAAAAAATTAAATGCCCTGGCTGGAGGACTATCACAACCACCCAAAAATGAAAAGTTTGCAGCGCTTCCCAACGTTAAGGTTGAACTGGAATTAATTCAGGAATCAGGCGTATCGACAACTACATTATTGGATAAAAATTTTACCAGTACGACTTTAGCAAAAACTATCAACGCTCAACCTTTTAAAGTTGTTCACTTGGCAACTCACGGGCAATTTAGCTCTAAAGCAAAAGACACTTTTATCTTAGCAGCTGATGGACGCATCAATGTGAGTGAATTAGATAGTTTGCTCAAAAGTAGAGAGCAAAACCTAACAGAACCAGTTGAATTACTTGTTTTGAGTGCTTGCGAAACAGCAGCAGGAGATAACCGAGCTGCCTTGGGATTAGCAGGAGTTGCTTTGCGTGCTGGTGCGCGGAGTACTTTAGCCTCCCTATGGCAAATTGGCGATAACTCTACAGCTTTATTTATTGAGGAATTTTATCGCCAGTTAGTGAGTGGTAAAACTACGGCAGAAGCTTTACGCTTTGCTCAATTAAAATTACTTGAAGCTCCTGAATATAACCGTCCGATGTACTGGGCACCCTATGTTATAGTTGGTAATTGGTTGTAAAAATCTAAGCTTATAAATATTTTATCGGATATAAACTTATTAGCGGGTTGGTAATTTGATTAGGGGCATCGTAGCAATATTATCTAAATTGATTGATTGCAATAAACTTTGCCAATCTTTTTCAAGATATGCATCATTAGAATTAGAAATGCGTATTTGGGCTAGCATATTTAAAGCGTCAAACCAAATTCCTTTTTCAGCAAAAATTATAATCTTTTGTCGAGGCTCATTTGCGGCTTCTAATTGTTGCATAACACGCTCATCTAAATTGATTCTTTTAATGTCCCCTTCTACATATACAGGAATGCTTGCTGTCTCTTGGTTACAACGTACTTTTAAATACCAGCGATATGTCTTATCTACTTGTAATGAAGCATTAATAGGGAGAGAAATACCAATGATACTTGGCTTTGAAGGTAGGGCGATCGCATTTCTATAAACATCATTTTCGGCGCTATCCTGTAAGCTAAATTCAGCGCTTGAGTTAGACAAATCCTTAGTGTAGGGCATATAAAACCAAAACGTAGGTCGTTCAGAAGTAGTTAGTCCCTCTACAACCCCGATAATTGATTTGTTTGTTTCTCCAGCAACCTTTTGTTCCTCTTGAAATGGGACTAAGGCAGTAAGCGGGGTTGAAACCGCAGGGCAATTATCTCGACTACCCATTCCTGCTCTACGCCCAGATACAGGACTTAACCGAGCGGGTGCTTTTGGCAAAATAAAAACTGGTCGAGAGGCAGGCTCTTGACGTGAAGCAGGTGTTTGAACTGGTTGTGGAGGCTGTTTATTAGTGACTGGTTGTTTCGTTTGATGTGTTACTTGTGCTGGATATTGGGTAGTGCTGCTCAATATCAAAGCAGTTGTTAAGATCCATTTCATTGACTTAACAAGGTAAGATTTTTGCTTGTTGCTATCGTCATAAAAGTCAGTGTAGCATTTTGTTAAACAAAGAGCGTTTTATTCAAGAGATGGAAGTCCCTTTGCTAACAAAGTCAATATCACTCAGTTGGTGTAAGGTTAATTTACAATTGATGCATTCGGTATGAGTCCCTAGTAGACCGTTGATTTGTCAGACCTCATTCATCTCATCACATCGGCAAAGTAATAATAAACTTTGTCCCCTCACCAGGCTTTGACAAGCAGTGGACTTGTCCATTGTGTTTTTCAACAATAATTTGATAACTGATCGCTAATCCCAACCCGGTTCCTTTGCCCACAGGTTTGGTTGTGAAAGATGGCTCAAAAATTCGAGCTTGCACCTCAGCAAGCATACCGGGGCCGTTATCTTGGATGCAAATTGTGACGGTTTGTTGCTGAGAATCAACTGATGTAGTAATGGTGATGATGTTTGGGTAAACAGCAATCTTTCGATCGCAGTGATTTTGATTGAGTTCATCAAATGCATCAATGGCATTGGCGATGATATTCATGAACACCTGGATCAGTTGTCCGGGATAGCAGCTGATTGGAGGTAACTCTCCGTATTGTGTTACAACCTGGATTTTTGGGCGATTGCCATTGCCTTTGAGCCGATGTTTCAACAGCATTATAGTGTTATCGATTCCTTCGTGAATCTGAAACTCCACCTGAGATGAAACATCTGCGCGAGCAAAAGTTCTTAAAGAGAGACTGATATCTTTAAGACGGGTAATACCCTGGCGCATTGATGTCAGTAGTTTTGGCAGATCCTCTGCCATATACTCCAAGTCGATTTCTTCAACAAGCTCTTCTGTTTCCGAGTCTAGCTGCGGTAGTTTCTGCTGTTGGAGGCTCACCAGGCGAAGCAGATCGTTTACATATTCCTCAATATGGGATAAATTTCCGCTAACAAAACCAACCGGATTATTAATTTCATGACCGATACCTGCAATCATCTGCCCAAGAGTGGACATTTTCTCACTCTGGATCAGTTGTAGTTGGGTTTGTTGTAACTGCTGTAGAGATTGAGTTAATTCTGCGGTGCGCTCTTGCACGCGATCTTCTAATGTTCGGGTGAGATGGGAAATTTTCAGGTGTAACTTTAAACGGGCAATGACTTCTTCGTGTTGGAAAGGTTTTGTAATGTAGTCAACTGCACCAATTTCCAGTCCCGCCACTTTGTCTGTAGAATCGGCCAGGGCAGTCATAAAAATCACCGGAATATTCTGAGTGATGGGATTGGTTTTCAGCCTGCGACAAGTTTCAAATCCATCAATACCTGCCATCATCACATCCAAGAGAATGAGATCGGGACGAGCATATTCTGTCTGTTCGATCGCTGACTCTCCATCTGTTGCCATGAGGGCTTTCCAGCCACACCTCTGAATCGCTTCAGATAGCACCTTGAGATTGTTTGGATTGTCATCCACCAACAGAATATGTATGGGTTTCGAGATAGGAACAGCGATCATGGATGTGACTCCGTTGTGACAAATGATTTGAGGAACTTACGGATTTTTCCGGTTTGGAAATTGGCAGTGAGTTTGTTTAACTCTGCTGCGAAGGGAGCTAGCTGACTGTTTTGCTCAACTAGTTCTCTTAACATTCCCTCGATCGCCGAGATATCCCCCATCATTGCCAGATGATAGAGCTGTTGCAAAACATCCTGGGATGGTAGAACCCATTGATTACCAGTTGCCTGCTCGCCTATGGGAGACGACTGCTGAGGCGAAGATTCGGCATAGATCCATTCCACTCCCAACAGCGATCGCAGTCTATCGAGTAGTTCGTCGATCTGGAGGGGTTTGGGCAAGAATGCTGTTGCCCCTGCATCTAAACTCCGCTGGCGATTTGACTCGAAGACACTGGCACTAGAGACGATAATGGGAATAGAACAGGTTTGCGGATTCGTTTGCAGGTGAACCATTAGCTCAAAACCATCCATATTGGGCATGGCTAAATCGAGCAGAATCACATCTGGATTGTGTTCAGTTGCCACCTGTAGCCCGTGTTTGCCATCGGTCGCTTCTAGGGTTCGACAGCCAATTTTTTGCAGCATACTGGTCAACATAGAACAGTGGTTGCGATCGTCATCGACAATCAGAATTTGAGGCGCATTACCCTGAATCCCAGTAATTTTGTGGGGGGTTGGGGCTGCTAGGCTCGTCGGAGATATCACTCCTCCCCGCCAGTCATGATCGAGTGGTACTGGTACTGTTAAATCCAGCCAAAATAAACTTCCTTCGCCTGGGTGACTCTGCACCTGAATTTGGCTATCCATCAATGCTGCAATTCTTTGGCTAATCGCCAATCCCAAGCCAGTACCTTCAGAGCGCTGTCCGGCTTCACCCACTTGCTCAAAGGGCAAAAAGATTTTCTCGAGTTGGTCTGGTGACATCCCAATACCCGTATCTTCAATCTGAAAACGAATTTTGGCGATTGGAGATTGGGAAGAGTCTTGCTCAGTCTCTAATAACTCTACTTTGAAGATAACGCCGCCGCTGTCTGTAAATTTGATGGCGTTGCCTAGCAAATTAATCAAGACTTGCCGCAGCCGTTTTTCATCAACTTCAATGGCAAGTGGCAGGCGATCGCTAATTAAAATATTAAATGTAATCCCTTTCTGTTCAGCCCGGATACCACAAATCTCAGTCACACCATGTAAGAAATTGGGCAGATGCACGCTGGTGACAACCAAATCCAATTTCCTCGCTTCTATCTTCGAGAGATCGAGAATGTCATTGATCAGCATCAAGAGGTGCGATCCGCATTGGTAGATAATGCTGACTCCTTCCAGGTTTTTAGCTGTCATATTTGGCGATCCTTCTAGTACCTGGGCAAAACCAAGGATGCCATTGAGAGGTGTGCGTAGTTCGTGGCTCATATTGGCAAGAAATTCGCTCTTAGCCTGATTGGCAGCATCGGCAGCTTGCTTTGCCTCCATCAATTCATGAGTTCGTTCTTCGACTTTTGTCTCTAGGGTTTTGGAATAATCTAATAGTTGATTGTTAGCATTTTCTAATTGGCGATTTGTTTCTTCTAACTTCCGTTGTTTATAGGCATTCGTTGTTGCAATCACACTACCGATGAAGGCGGTTAAGGCTGGTGTTACCGGAATTAAAACACCATGCAAAAACATCCCATAGCCACCCCCTATGCAGGCTCCAGTGATGCCTATAGTTGCCCAAAGAATTTTGCCGCCGGGAATTTGTCGCTTAGTACGCGCACTAGCTAACCACCAACTGCCCGTAGAACCGATGACAGAACAAAAAACAATCCAGATTGATAAAGAAATGCCAGAAACACCGTGCAGGGTGGCTTTTCCTATTTTTGCCCCTCGTATTAGTTGATAAGCAATATTGGCATGAACAACCACACCTGGAGTCGGTTTTTGAGCAGATACCCAGGAAGAAAAGGGTGTGCTGAAGAAATCATTGGTACTGGAGGCTATTGACCCAATAAATACCATGCGATCGCGCATCAAATCTGCTGGAATTCTCCCTGCTAAGACATCGCGCATCGCAACTGTGCGAAATGCTGCATCCGTTCCATACCAGTTGAGCAGAATTTGATAGCCTCCTAAATCGGCATCCGTATAACCTGCTTCTTGATTTTGCAGTGGCAGGTAAATTTCCTTACCCAACCGAAACTTTTGCTGCTGGGGGTCAATGCTTTCTAAGCTAATTCCTTCAGCTTCGAGGTACTTAAGGGCTACAAGGGTTGCCAGTCCGGCTTTAATCGTGTTTTTTTCTTTGGCATCTTCAGCTGTTAAAAGCGCACGACGCACAAAGCGATCGCCATCCAACACTAAATCTGCTAATCCTACCTGCTCCTTTTTTTTCAATTCCGGTGGAGGATTGACGCGTTCGCCAGTAATTTTCTCAACTCCAATCAAATTGGGAGTGTTGCGGAAGACTTGAACAAGTTGCTCGTGTCCGCTTCCTTCCGGTAAATCTCGATAGAGATCCAAGCCAATGGCACGCGGCTGCTGTGCCCGAATTTTTTCTAGTAATCCTGCCAGCGCCCAGTCTGGAACTGGCCATTTACGTACCGATTGGATATCGCGCTCATCGATTGTAACAATCACAATCTCATCAGCGATCGCCTGTGACGATCGCTGACGAACCCATTCGTCGCGAATTTTCCATTCCGGTAAATTGAAAAGTCCCAACGATTGCCCAACCATAACCGTCAAGGCAACGCTGGGAGTAATAATCAAAACGCTGCGAGTGCGTTGGATAAAAGCCTGGAATCTGAGCCACATATAGTTATCTGGGTCAACGTTGATGGAGCAACACCCCACCAAAACCTGTCTAAAATTGACCTGGCATTAGTTAGTCGATGCTAATAAGGTCGCTGTTACAATCTCCTTCAAACTCACTGAAGACAGAAGTTCTTCCCATTGTTTGCGGAGAGTTGCATTGTTGGGTTGGGTGGTGTATGCGGATGCAAGTGTTGCCACACAGTCATACCAAACACCGTTTTTACCCAAAACAGTAGCCCGCTTCAGAGCATCTTGCTCTTGCATTGCTGTTGCCAACTCAGCGCTCGGCTGGATACGCTGAACCCAACCATCAATGTAAGGGGTACTTGGGCCGAGTTGTCCATCTACTTTGACTGCTAGCAACCATTGATAGTTTTTGCCAACGGCTAAAGCGGGTGCATTGGCGGGTAATTTGATCGCAATTACCCCAGTTTTCCCAGCAACTGGAATGTTCATCTGATATTGCATGTTGCCAGCTTCATCCTTGAGGCTGAACAGAGCTTCCTGGGCATTGGAAGTCGGCAGATACACCAGAATTGTCGGACGTTCAGACACTGTTGTGCCATAGAAATTTTGGGGCAAAAGGGCGATTAGCGCTGCTGGTTCTGTTGTACTTGCAGTCGATGGATTCAAGTAGTAAGTACCAACGCGAGAAGCACCCGCACTTGCTTGTTCGGGAGCGCCTTTTCCGGGGGCAGGTGTAAAGAGGTCACCGCGAGAAGCTCCTCCAGTTGCCTGCCGAGGTGTACCCTTCCCCGCACTAGGTGTAAATAGGTTGCCTCGGGAAGCTCCTCCAGTTGCCTGCTGAGGTGTACCCTTCCCCGCACTAGGTGTAAACAGGTTGCCTCGGGAAGCTCCTCCAGTTGCTTGTCTGGGCGCACCTTTCCCGGCACTAGGTGTAAACATGCTACCCCGAGAAGCTCCTCCAGTTGCTTGTCTAGGCGCACCTTTCCCGGCACTAGGTGTAAACATGCTACCCCGAGAAGCTCCTCCCGTTGCTTGACTAGGAGAGCCACTATTGGTGGGCGGGGTAAATGTAATAGCATAGGCGCTAGTCCATACACCGCTAGCGATCAGAGCAATGACGCTCAATATACTAGCTAAATATCGACGTTTCATGATGTTTTACCTCATCCAATTGAAATATGATACAAAATACATTTCTTTCGACTACGATCGTTCGCTCAGAGAATAAGCCCAGGCTTCAGCCAACTCAGGGAACTTCTACTAGTAGTATAGGCTAGCTTTAGCGGAAACTATGTAAAAAATAGCCTAATTTATTTGAAATTGACTCCGTTTTATTACTTAGTTAAATCCAGTTGCCGATCAAAACAAAGCCAGACCAAAAGAAGGGATCGTGGAAATCAGTTTGGCGAATGAGGTTAATTTGTGCTTGTCTTAGTGCTTCGGCTTTAGTCATTTTTGGTTGTCGAAGTTGGTCATAGAAGCGAGTCATAAGCATTGAGGCAGCCCGATCTTTGACGGGCCATAGGGTGGCGATAGTTGAGCGAGCGCCAGATTTGACAGCCAAGCCCGCCAGTCCCAGGACGGCGCGATCGTCTCCTGCGGCAGTATCGCAGGCACTTAGTACCAGCAACTCGATCGCTTTCGATGGATCGTTACCCCGATTTTTTAGGAGTTCAGATAACTCCTTAACATTGACTTTTCCATCCCAAGTGAGCAAGAAGGTATCCTCGAGGCGGGAACTAAACTGTCCGTGGGTTGCAAGGTGAACAACACCTGCGCTACTGGATTTCACCCGTTCAGCAAGGGCTTCACTGGTAAATTGCTGGTTCAGCAACAGTGAGGAGGAAACGGACTTGGAGATTTGTTTGACTTCTGATTCCACAGCGGGCAAAGCACTAAAGCCAGCGCGAGATTCGCTGATGCCACCCACGATCGCACTGATGTGGTTTTGATGAAGCGATCGCGTAGCCATCAGTTGCAATCCTGGTGAGAGCGCCACAGCATACTTCTCAATCAGATATTGCTTACCATCATACAGAGCTGCTATAGGAATATTCCGTAACCGACCATCCAAAACAAACACCAATGTCTTGGTATCAATAAATGCTTTATCTCTTTCCTCTGGGCGAATCAACCAATCATAAATCTGTTGGGACAATCGATCCCGGTCTTTGGAATCTGAGACAGGGTTAAGAGCGACCAAAAATTTGTTTAGAGTTTGCTCAATTTCAGCCTGAGATTTGTGAGTGACATAAGAACGAAGTGGTTGCCCTGCTTTGGAGAGGATTACTGTTAAACGATCTGGCAGGATGATGGGATAAACCACGGTTGCAGTGGGATCAACCCGATCGATCTGTTGAGCTCTATCTAAACAAGCTTCCCGAAAAAAGTTATCGAGTTCCGCAATTTGGAGTGACTCAATCAATTCACGGGCTTGTATCAGTTCTGCTTGACTCGGTTGATCCTCTAGAAGTAAATCAACCAATTCTCGGTAGACAGGCTCTACACTGGTGCGAAAAGAGAACTGGACATCAGGGTTGATAGCCACCAAATCCCCCCGGAGTGCCTTTAAGGCATTGACTGCTTCTGTATAGGCAGTAATTGCTTTTGAGCGATCGCCTTGTTGCTTATATAACTGTCCCACCTGCCAGGCAGATTGAGCAATGATATCGTTAGCTTGGAGTTGACGGGCAATATTGAGAGATTTCTGAGCTAATTCTTGTGCTTCAGATACCTGCTGTGTACGATGATAAAGTTTTCCCCATTGATGCAGTGCATAAGCTTGGGCTTGAGTATCCTGGATTTGCTGTGCAGACTGGACTGTGACTGCCATCAGTTGCGCCAAATCTTTCAGGGGTAGGATTGTGTCAGGATTTGACTGGCGATTGAGGGTGGCAACAAAATTGATCGCTGCGTAGAGAGAGGTGTGACTGGGGGACAGTTCCTTAAGTTGTTGGAGTAATTGAGGTGCAAGTGGGGTAGCATACTCAGGTTTGTCGTAATCGAGGAAAAGTTTAAACTGAGCTAAACGCGCTTGCAACTGTTCGCTTGGGTTGGTGGCTAAAAGTTGAGCCTGTTCCAAGTAATCCAATGCTGCTTCTGGATCTTTCAAGTCAACGGCAGTTTTGCCCAAGCCGATCAGGATAGAACTCAACTGAGGTGTAGTTTCAATTTTGCGAGCGATCGCTAAACTTTGCTCTAATACCTCTTGACTTCTAGCATCGCCAATCATTTGCAAGGCTAAACCAAGCGATCGCAATCCACTAACTTTGACTTCCGAATCTGGCATTGCTAAGAGCTTTTGAGTCAGCGCCTCCAGCTGCTGTTTAGAACGGCGATAAAACCCCAAACTTTGTAAAGCTTGTGCCTGGTTGATTTGACTACCCAAACTGCCTATTTTGTCACCGGCTTGGTCATAATATTTTTCAGCTTGTTGCCAACTGGCTAGGGCAGTTTCGGCTTTGCCAGTGTGCAATTGCAAATTTGCTTGGGTATTGAGTGCTTGTGCCCAAAGAATTGCATCAGCAGAAGGTTTACCTGTTTGCAATAGTTTTAGACTTTGCTCAATAGACTGTTGGGCTGCTTCCCATTGATTAAGTTCCTGTTGTGCTAGTGAGAGGTAACTTAAACTGAGAGCTTCGTTGAGGCCATCGCCTTGGGTATGATACTGTTGTGCTGCCGTTTGCCAATTGGTTACTGCTTCTGCAAAGCGTCCTGAACGGTAGAGGTTTCGTCCCTGTTCTAGCCAATTGGTAGGCTGGGAAGGAGATGCTGACACATTCAGGGTGGAAGTTGTTGGTACTTGCAGTGATGCTCTAACTGGTGTGATGGTCACTGCCAAACATAAGCTCAAAATACTCAGACTGATATAGAGCCAACGAAATTGTTTGATTTGGAAAGGCATAAGTAATTACCGATTCAAATATCTAATGAATTGTATACTATATTACTTTTAAAAATAATGGGCTTGGTTGCAGAATTCCTGGGCAAATTAACTTTTGGGAACCGCAGCACAAGTTAAGGGCGGCTGTATATGTGTCGGAGATCGTGCTGCAATTAATTCAACTTTGCCCTGGGCATTGCGATGCCAGGAAGTAGCTTGGACAAAAACCTCTGGTGATGATGAAATTTGGGCTTTTACTTGCTCGGTTTTGCGGTATGCAGAGAGATCGCGGATATCATCCCAAGTGCGATCGCTCATCACTTGCTGATTGGGATTTTGGGGCACACCACCCCGACCCGTTGCAACAAATTTACTGCTTTCATTGGCAGAACAACCTGTAGCAATTTGCTGCGATGGATCGGTGACATTTGCTGGTAGTTCGACTAAGCCGGAATTTGGATCGATACCGATAGTATTAACTTGAACAGTGCCACTCACTCCAAATTGGGAACTGGCGGTGATGTCGCTTTCTGGGGTGAGTTGGGGACGGAATTTCAGCCCAAAAATGCCTTGGGTGGTGATTTGAATATTTCCACCGCTTCCGAGTACCGCATTGGCAACGATATCGCTATCTTCGTCAGGAAGGGCAATAATAGCTCCAGCAGTAATATCAATGTTACCTCCGGTAGAAGTACCAGTGGCATTAGTTGTAATATTACTGCCACGACGTAACAGCAAAACATCATTTGCTTGGAGGTGAATGTTACCTTGGCTACCTCCTTTGACTTCCGATCGCAAACTGGCTTTATTGTCGAGGAAAATATTATTGGCTGTAATATTCAAATTACCTGCATCTCCGCCTCCTATATTGCTGACGCTAACTTCCGCACTATTACGTATTTTAACTGTATCAGATGTAATTTTTATTGTTCCGGCGTTAAAATTAGTTGTTGAAGATGCTGCGATCGCACTGGGCAGAATTTGACCGTTAGTTAAAGGTTGAGATATACCCTGGATATCAATGTTTTTAACTTGTAAGTTAATATTCCCCGCATTTGCCTGACCCTGGCTGGAAGAGGTGATCTGTCCTCCATTAAAAAGCCGTAGGTTGTCAGCAGTTAAGGCGATATTTCCACCTGAACCTACTGAATTATCACCCGCAGAAACAGTAATGCCACCAGGTAATTTGCTGATAACATCAATTACTGGATCGCTAACTGTTACCTCTTGCGCCTGAATGGTGATATTTCCCGCTTTCCCTTTTCCTGATAAAGTACTGCGGATAGACCCGCCATTAAAGAGATGCAAACGTCCAACATCGATTGAGATATTTCCCGCGTCTCCTTCTGTTTGACCAATTCTCGTACCTACTCCAGACAGTAGTAGAGAGGGTGTGTATCCTGAGATATCAAGGCTCTCAGTTGCTCGGATTGAGATATTTCCAGCCTTGCCCGTGGGAGGAGAGATACCGTTAAAGGGTATCAAAGATGTACTGACGATTCCACCATCTTGCAGCCGCATTCGATTTGTTTCGATGGAAATATTTCCACTCTGATTGTTCTTGCCACCAAAGAGAGTGGTGGTAATCGAGGTGGGGATTTCAAAAAATGGATTAGAACCTACCACCTCTACATCTGAAGCCCGAACAGTTACATCTCCCGATCGAGAATTGTTGCCATTAGAAGAGGACTGAAGCCAAGCTCCATTTGCTAACTTTAAGCGTCCTGTCTCTACTGTTACATCTCCAGCTCGCCCAGTTGCTGGAGGCCCAAAAAAGATACCTAAAGAAGTTCCAATGCCAGGATTAAATTGTCCTGGGAGAGAAGCACCCAGCAGATCAACAAAGTCTGTGGTGTTGACAGTAATTCCCTTACCTTGCCCAGCAAAGGTAGTAGAACTAATATTCGATCCATCCTGCACCGTCAACCCACGTCCACGGATGTTAATTGCACCCCCGTTAATTCCACTTGCATCAACCAATGAAGCTTTTTGTAACGTAATTGTGCCCCAATTTGTCGTAGCCACAGGACTCGTCAGTTGCCATTGAGCTTGATTTTCCATTTGAATCCCAGCATTCTGCACAGCCCATAGTTCGATATGTCCATTTGGTGCCGTCAGTTTTGCCCCTGTCATGTCGATTTGACTACCAACTAACGCTAATGTTTGTCCGGTTTTAACTCGCAAGTCTGCCCCTTGAACTTGTATCGCTCCAGCATTTGCCCCAAGTTGCAAACCCACAGGTACACTTATAGTCAGCAAAGGAGTACCCGAAGCATTTACAGCACTAAATTCCGTCCCATCGGCAAACTTAATACTATTCGCCGTCGTCCCCAGAAATGACCCCCCAATATTCAAGCGGGCATTTGCCCCAAACACAATCCCCGCAGGATTCATCAAAAACAAACTTACCGGGTTGCTAGTATTAAGCGTGCTAATTAACCCATCAATATTGGAAACATTTCCACCTGTAACCCGACTGAATATAGTTGTAATATTTGGTGTGTTAATTAAATCAAATCTGGCTGAACCACCTGTAGGTACAGAGAAATTACTGAAGCTATGAAATAAATTATTACCTTTTTCAATTCCATTAAGAATATTAAAATTATTACCACTTGGATTGACAATGGTGTTAGTTGTGCCATCGGATGTCACTTGAGCGATCGCCTTTAGCATCATCCCTGGAGTGAATAACCCAGTTGTGAATATAAATAGAAACAATACGGCTCTGATTGCCAAGATAACTTCCTCTACCTAATTTAAAGTTAGTTTTCCCTAAATTTCAGGAGTGATAACATGATTAACTTTTAGGAACCGCAGCACAGGTTAATGGTTGTTCCACAAAGGTAGGAGCAATATCAGCAACTAACTCGATTTTTCCTTGGGTGTTGCGATGCCAGGAAGTAGCTTGGACAAGAGCCTTTGGGGATTCAGGTATTTGGGCAGTCGCTTCCCCGGTTTTACGGTATGCAGATAGATCGCGGATATCATCCCAAGTGCGATCGCTCCCAATTTGCTGCGTTGGATTTTGCGGCACACCACCTCGTCCCGTTGCCACAAAGCGGCTACCTTCACTGCCCGTGCAGCCTGTAGCAATTTGCTGGGATGGATCGGTGGCATTTGCAGGCAATTCGACTAAGCCGGAATTTGGATCGATACCGATATTATTAACTTGGACAGTGCCACTTAACCCAAATTGCGAACTGGCGGTGATGTCACTATCAGAAGTGAGTTGGTCGCGGTACTTCAGCCCAAAGATGCCTTGAGTGGTGATTTGAATATTGCCCCCCCGACCTTTAATCGCATTAGCAATAATGTCACTGTTTACTACTCCGGCGATGATGGGTGCATTAATGTTTATATTACCTCCATCACCATTACCGCCTGCTGTTGCGGCGATCGCGCTCTTGTCGCGCAGCACCAACAACTTCCCAACTTGTAAGGCGATATTACCTCCATTACCTGATTCTGTTTGTGCCTGGATGCTTCCTTGACGGTCTAATCGGATAGTATTGGCTGTGATGTTGAGACTACCACCATTGCCACTACCTTGACTGGTGACACTGACTGTTCCGCCATCTGTCACCGTCAGGTTCGGGGTGGTAATGCTCACATTACCTGCATTCGCCGTGAGTTGATCCGGTAGATGGAATTTTTGCCGCAGTATTGGAGAAAGTCGAGTGCTAGACGAGTTGATACTGCTGTTATTGCTCAGACTGCGACCGCTAATCTCGATGGATTCCGTGGCGTTAATGCTCAAATCTCCTCCATTACCGGCAAAAAATGTGGTTGTCGCAACCGCTCCCCCATCCAGAATTTGCAATTTGGCGGTATCCAGGGTCAAAGTTTTGGCGTTTCCGGTGGCAAAAGTGAATGAGCTAATGTTGCTATATAGTCCATCGGGGCCTTCTCCCATCACAGTAATGTGATTAGCGCGAATCGTCACTTTACCACTGGAGCCACTGCCAAATGTAGCTGAAATCAGTGAGGCACCATTTGACACCAGTAAACTATTGGCATTGATGGAGATATCGCCAGCGTTCCCAGAACCATAGCCAGAAGTAGAAAGAATACTAACCTTTGGATTGATTGGTGACAAGCCAGACAGTTCAATCGCTGTTGCATCAACGTGGATATTGCCACTGGGAGCCACTCCAACTGAATTGATATTCAACCCCGCTCCCTGCTGGAGGGTAAGACGGGGAGTAATGACATTGATGTTCCCACTAGCTCCGACACCCACAGCTTCAGTACGCACCCCACTCGGAATTGTGCCATCAGCTGTTCTGCCAATCAAATCAATCGCTTCTGTAGCCTGAAGGCGAATGTCGCCGCCTTTGAGATTGCCTAAATTTCGCGCCAGCACCAGAGAGCCATCGGTGAATTGAATGTGTCGCCCCCGAATTTGAACCGAACCTGCATTCACCCCGCTTATATCTAATAGCGATCGCCCTGTAAGCTGAATATCACCAAACTTTTGCCCATCTTCATATCCCAAGGTATACCCCTGTGTAGTTGGGAGCAAACTAACCAATCCTGCACCACTCACACTGCCTAATTCTACTTGCCCTTGCTTGGCGGTCAGAGTTGCCCCATTCAGATTCAGATTGCCACCCACCAAAGCTAGGGTTTTTCCCGGCTGTACCCGCAATTCTGTTGCACTCGGATTTTGAGTGACAAGAATCGATCCACCGGGATTGGCCAAGGAGTGTCCTGTGCCTTGAACGCTGATTAATGCCGGATTGCTACCCATTTGCAAACCAATGGGAACATTGATACTTAATAAGGGGTTAGCTTGGGGATTAATAGCACTAAACTCAACACCATCAGCAAACTTGATGCTATTGGCTGTCGTACCGATAAACGAACCGCCAATATTTAATTTGGCATTTGCTCCAAAGATGATTCCATTGGGATTGAGTAGAAATAGATTAGCGCTACCATTGGCTTTAATTAAACCATTAATGTTGGAAACACTGCCTCCAGTAACACGACTGAAAATGCTTTGGATATCTGAAGCATTATTGAAGAAAGCCGAGCCGTTGGTGGGAACTGAGAATTGGCTGAAGCTGTGGAAGAGGTTGTTGCCAACTCGATTACCGTTGGCGATCGTGAAGTTATCGCTACTTTGCGATACAGTGCTGTTGAGGGTGCTGTCGGGAGTTACCTGAGCGATCGCAGAGCCGCACCAAAGTGACATTACTATCAACGGTATTATTCCACTGCACAGGACTAACCAAAGAGAGGTTGTACTCATCGCCAAGCCTTGATTTATACTTTGTATTTTAAGATACCCAAAACGGCTCTACAAAGTACAATTAAAAACCTGATTAGCAGTCAGTTTTAAATCTGGGAAAGTAGGGGATACAATAGGTTGCGAATTCCTAAACTGCGCGACTTGATATTCTTCATCAACTAGATGATAAATAGAAATGGTTGGCTGTTTAGGATTACCGATAAATTTTCTGGCTCCCAAAGCTGCATAATCAACAATCCAATATTCGGGAATCTTCATGACTTCATAATTCCCTAATTTGGTGTAATAATCGTCTTCCCAGTTTGTACTCACCACCTCGATAATTAAAGGAATTGATTTGCTTTGAGTCACGGTAGATTCTTTTTCCCACAATTCCTCGTTATGTAAATTAGCATCATTGATTAAAACTACATCCGGTAAGTAACCAGATGATTTTCTCGGTGGTTTTACTAATGCTGTTTTGGGGATAAAGTATGGTAATTGTAAGCGCTTATATTCAACGGTAATTTCTCCTGCTAAAAATCCCGTTACTTTTTCATGTTTTCCACTCGGCTGAGACATTTCAACAATTATCCCATCGTGTAATTCATAATGCTTTCCAACATTTTCTGGCAGCCATTTGATAAATTCTTCAAAGGTAAATAGTTGAGTTAAAGCTTGAGCCATATCAAAACCTCCGCTTTGACTTTAGCATTTTCAACGTCGGGACTGATTAGTTTGGCGTTGCAGCACAGGTTAACAATGATTGTTGCACCTGAGCGGAAGATTTATTTGCAACTAACTCAATTTTGCCTGACTCGTTGCGATGCCAACCTGTAGCTTGGACAAGAAACTCTGAGGATGCAGGGGTTTGTGTCGTGATTTCGCCAGTTTTCCGGTATGCAGAGAGATCGCGCATATCAGACCAGGTGCGATCGCTCGTCACTTCTTGATTTGGATTTTGCGGCACACCACCCCGTCCCGTTACGATAAACCGACTGCCTTGGTTTGGAGAACAACCACTGGCTATTTGCTGTGATGAATCAGTGACATTTGTTGGTAGTTCCACTAAGCCAGAATTTGGATCGACACCAATAGTATTAACTTGAACCGTACCGTTAACCCCAAATTGGGAACTGGCAGTGATATCGTTTTCGGGAGTCAGTTGAGGACGATATTTCAGCCCAATGATTCCTTGGGTAGTGATTTGAATATTGCCACCTTTTCCTTGAACTGCATTGGCAATAATGTCACTGTTTTCTAAACCCACGATGTTCGGAGCATTAAGTGTGATATTGCCACCATTACCACTGCCCTCTGCTTCTGCACTGATAAAGCTACCATGACGCATCAGTAGTAGATCCCGCAGTTGTAAATTAGTGTTACCACCACCGCCTGCTTTTGTGGATGCTGAAATGCTGGCCCCATTGTCGAGTCGTAGGGTATTCGCCTGAATGTTTAAAGTACCAGCTTTACCGGAGCCAAGGTTTTGGACAAAAACTGTTGCACCATTACTGATATTAAGAAGTGGGGTGTTAATCGTGGTGTTACCTGAAGTAGCGCTGGAAAATCCAAAAACAGGACGAACTGCCGTACCAATATAGCTGGGATTTTGTGCATCTTTGACACCATTCACATCAATCGATTCAGACGCATTGATAGTCAGTGAACCCGCATTTCCTAAAACTATGCTAGAGGCTGACACTCTTCCGCCAGCTTGAATCGACAGCTTGCGGGTATCGATTTTCAAATTCCCTGCATTACCAGACCCAAATGTGGCAGTAGACAACAGACTAAAATACAAACCCTTTGGCGCTCTCTCATTTGTCACCTGAATTGTATCCGCCTTGACGATGAGATTGCCGCCATTACCTGAAGCGTAGGGTCTTGCTGCTATATTGCCGCCAGCTAAAATAGACAGGTTTTGAGTAGAGATGTTAACATTTCCACCTTTTCCAACCCCATAGGAAGCGGCTAATACCTGGCTAACTGCTCGAAAAGGAGAAGGATCGCCAAATGCAAAACCATTCACCCGCATTTCATCGGTATTTATTGCAATATTGCCACCCGGTGCTGTGCTAAAGGTACGGTTTAAGATATACCCACCCCCGTCAATATTCAACTGTGGGGTGGTAACGATAATATTCCCTGCTGCACCTGGGGATGTAGTTTCATTAATTAAACTGCTGGAACTTTTAAAATCAGGAGACTTGCCGATAATCTGGAGGGACTGGGTGGCATTGATTGCAATATCACCAGCAGTTTGATTGCTGCGATTTTGCACTAATATCAGTGAACCATCTCGGATGCTGACCTGTTTACCCTGAATTTGGATGGTTCCTCCCTTTTGCCCACTGAGGTCGCGTGTAGATGCTAAAGCTCGTTGGGTTATCTGAATATCGCCAAAACTCGAAGCATTAGGATAACTCAGCGCAAATCCTTCAGGGATGGAATTGAGGGCGACGCTTCCGTTAGTGATGCTACCCAGTTCTATTTGCCCTCCTGGTGCGGAGAGCAATCCTCCATCTAAGGCAATATTCCCACCCAGCAATGCCAGCGTCTTTCCAGATTGCAACTGTAATCCTCTCGTACCGAGGTTTAATCCAGAAACCTGAAGTGAGTCGCCTAATTGAGCATTGTGTCCTGACCCTTGGACAGTGATGCCTACTGCGGGCTGCGCTAATGCTCCCGGATTGCTCCCAAATTGCAAGCCAACAGGTACGCTCATAGTTAATAAGGGCGGTGGTGTGGCATTGGTGGCATTAAACTTCAACCCGTCGGCAAATACTACGCTGTCGGCAGTTGTACCAACAAATGACCCCCCAATATTCAGGCTGGCATTGGGCCCAAATACAATTCCACTGGGGTTGAGTAGAAATAAACTAACTGGATTGCTGCTATTAAGAGTCCGAATCAAGCCATCAATATTGGAAACACTGCCTCCTGTGACTCGACTAAATATAGTTGTAATATTTGGTGTATTAACTAAATCAAAAGTCGCCCAAGCACCTGTAGGCACAGAGAAATTACTGAAACTATGAAATAAATTATTACCTTTATCAATTCCGTTAAGAATATTAAAATTATTACCACTTTGGTTGACAGTGGTGTTAGTTGTGCCATCGGATGTCACCTGAGCGATCGCCCTTAGCATCATTCCTGGAGTGAATAATCCAGTTATGAATATAAATAGAAAAGCTAGGATTCTTATCATGAAAAACTTCCTTAACCTGATTTCAAGTTATAGTTCCCGTTCAGGGCATTATTGATAACATGATTAATTTTTGGTAACAGCAGCACAGGTTAATGGTTGTTGTACATTCGCAGTAGCTTTATCTGCAACTAACTCAATTTTGCCCTGAGCGTTACGATGCCAGAAAGTAGCTTGGATGAGAGTTTCTTTTGGTGCTGATATTTGGGCTTGTACTTGCTGTGTTTTGCGATATGCAGAGAGATCGCGGATATCAGACCAAGTGCGATCGCTCCCAATTTCTTGTGTTGGATTTTGTGGTACACCACCCCGTCCTGTGGCGACAAATCGGCTACCTTGATTTGCAGAACAACCACTGGCTATTTGCTGGGATGAATCGTTGACATTTGCTGGTAGTTCGACTAAGCCGGAATTTGGATCGATACCGATATTATTAACTTGGACAGTGCCACTTAACCCAAATTGCGAACTGGCGGTGATGTCACTATCAGACGTGAGTTGGTCGCGGAACTTTAGCCCAAAGATGTCTTGGGTGGTGATTTGAATATTGCCCCCCCGGCCTTTAATGGCATTAGCAATAATGTCACTGTTTTCTAAGCCAACGATGATCGGTGCATTAATGTTTATATTACCTCCATCACCATTACCGCCTGCTGTTGCTGCGATCGCGCTCTTGTGACGCAGCAGCAATAAGTTCCCAACTTGTAAGTCGATATTACCTCCATTACCTGATTCTGTTTGTGCCTGGATGCTTCCTTGACGGTCTAATCGGATACTATTGGCTGCGATCTTGAGACTGCCACCATTGCCGCTACCTTGACTAGTGACACCGACTGTCCCGCCATCTGTCAGCGTTAGGTTCGGCGTGGTAATGCTCACATTACCTGCATTTGCCGTGAGTTTATCCGGTAGACGGAATCTCTGCCGGAGTAGTGGAGGTAGTAGAATGCTAGATGAGTTGATACTGCTGTTATTGCTTCGACTGCGACCGCTAATCTCGATGGATTCCGTGGCATTAATGCTTATATCTCCCCCATTACCGGCAAAAAATGTAGTTGTCCCAATTGCTCCCCCATCCAGAATTTGCAATTTGGCGGTATCAAGGGTCAAAGTTTTGGCGTTTCCGGTCGCAAAAGTGATTGAGCTAATGTTGCTATATAGTCCAGAGGGGCTTTGTCCCATGACAGTGGTGTGATTGGTGCGAATTGCAACTTTACCACTGGAGCCACTGCCAAATGTAGCTGAAATCAGTGAGGCACCATTTGACACCAGTAAACTATTGGCATTGACGGAGATATCGCCAGTGTTCCCAGAACCAAAGCCAGAAGTAGAAAGACTACTAACGCTATTTGGATTGATTGGTGAGAAGCCAGACAGTTCAATCGCTGTTGCATCAATGTGGATATTGCCACTGGGAGCCACTCCAACTGAAATGCTATTCAACCCCCCTCCCTGCTGGAGGGTAAACCTGGGAGTAATTACACTGATGTTCCCACTAGCTGCGATACCCACAGCTTCAGTACGCACCCCACTCGGAATTGTGGTATCAGCTGTTCTGCCAATCAAATCAATCGCCTCTGTAGCCTGAAGGCGAATGTCGCCGCCGGGGAGATTCCCGAAATTTCGCGCCAGCACCAGAGAGCCATCGGTGAATTGAATGTGTCGCCCCCGAATTTGAACGGAACCTGCATTCACCCCGCTTATATCTAATAGCGATCGCCCTGTTAGCTGAATATCACCAAACTTTTGCCCATCTTCATATCCCAAAGTATACCCCTGTGCAGTTGGGAGCAAACTAACCAATCCTGCACCACTCACACTGCCTAATTCTACTTGCCCTTGCTTGGCGGTCAGAGTTGCCCCATTCAGATTCAGATTGCCACCCACCAAAGCTAGGGTTTTTCTCGGCTGTACCCGCAATTCTGTTGCACTCGGATTTTGAGTGACAAGAGGCAGTCCACCGATATTAGTCAAGCGGTGTCCTGTGCCTTGAACGGTGATGCCGAAGGCAGGCTGCGCCAACGGTGTAAGATTGTTGCCCATTTGCAAACCAATAGGAACATTGATACTTAATAAGGGGTTAGCTTGGGGATTAATAGCGTTAAATTCAGCACCATCACTAAATTTAATGCTCTGGGCAGTTGTCCCAATAAAGGAGCCGCCAATATTAAGTTGGGCATTTGCACCGAAAATTATCCCACTGGGATTAAGCAAAAATAAATTAGCGCTACCATTGGCTTTAATTAAACCATCAATGTTGGAAACACTCCCACCAGTGACGCGACTGAAGATATTCTGCACATCTGCGGCGTTGTTGAAGATTGCTGTGTCACCTGTGGGTATAGAGAAATTACTGAAACTGTGAAATAAATTATTACCTTTTTGTATGCCGTTAATAATATTAAAATTATTACCACTTTGGTTGACAACGGTATTGGTAGTACCATCGGATGTCACCTGAGCGATCGCCCTTAGCATCATCCCTGGAGTCAATAACCCACTTGTCAATATAAATACAAAGGGTACAGCTTTCATTATTAAAGACTTCTTTTACTGATTTAAAGTTAGAATTCCCTAAATGATATGATTAATAACATCATTAACTTCTTGGAACCGCAGCACAGGTTAATGCTGCTTGCACCTGAGTAGGAGATTTATCTGCAATTAACTCAATTTTTCCTTGTGTATTACGTCGCCAACCTGTAGCCTGGACAAGAACTGCCTCTTTTGTGCGTATTTGCGCTATCACTTCGCCTGTTTTGCGGTATGCAGTCAGATTGCGGATATCAGACCAAGTGCGATCGCTCGTCACTTCCTGATTAGGATTTTGCGGTACACCACCTCGTCCCGTTGCCACAAAGCGACTACCTTCACTGCCCGCGCAGCCTGTAGCAATTTGCTGGGATGGATCGGTGACATTTACTGGTAGTTCGACTAAACCCGAATTTGGATCGACGCCGACATTATTGACTTGAACCATGCCACTCACCCCAAATTGCGAACTGGCAGTGATGTCATTATCATCAGTGAGTTGGCTGCGAAACTTCAGCCCAAAGATACCTTGGGTGGTAATTTGAATATTGCCCCCCCGACCTTTTACTGCATTAGCAATGATGTCACTGTTTTCTGAACCCACAACGATGGGAGCGTTGAGCGTGATATTACCACCATCGCCTGCTTCCTTGGCTTCAACAGAAATTTTGCTATTACCCCGCATTAGCAATAGTTGTTGAGCATTAATAGCCAGATTACCACCGTTGCCAGATTGTGTGGCTGCGGAAATCGTTCCGCGATTAGTGAGGAAAATCGAGTCAGCATAAATCTCGAAATTACCTGCATTACCCGTACCCTCATTTTTCACCCCGATGTCAGCTCGATCTGTCACACGCAATTGAGGCGTCATTAAGATTACTCCTCCCGCATTACCACTAGGAAATTCCGGCAGATGATAAGTCGCACGGGTGACAGGATCGAGGCGTAGTGCATTAGATCCAATGCTACTACTGAGAATACTATCTGGTGATGCGCCGCTCACTTCGATAAAGTCTGAAGCCAAAATCTTTACATTACCAGCATTTCCGGTTGCGCCAGTTGAGGAGGTGACTAAGCTTCCATCCCGCACTGTTAATCGTGCAGTTGTGATGGTCAGATTCCCAGCATTTCCACTTCCTACTGTTGATGACGCCACAGTAGTAGGGAGAAATGTGACCTTATTAATTCCAGAAACATCTATCGAGTCTGAGGCATCAATTTGGACATTGCCACTATCACCAGTTCTCAAAGTAGTTGACCCAATAGCAGCGCCGTTCGCAGCTGTAAATTTTTGGGTTGAAAAGGTAATATTTCCTGCCTTTCCAGAACCGGCCGAGCTTGTCAGAATCGATGTTGTTGCTGAAGGATTGGCAGGGTTAAATCCACTCACTGAGATAGACTCGGAAGCCTTAACTACGATATTTCCACCCTGCCCCGAACTCAAGCTTTGAGACTTGATTTGCGCTCCATCCCGCACCAATAGTTGCCCGGTTGAGATAGTAATATCTCCAGCCTGCCCTACCCCGATTGTGTTGCTTGTCAATTGGCTGCTTCTAGTTTGTGTTGGGTTTTTTCCTGCAAGGGTGAATGACCGAGTGGCATTAATCGTAATCCGATCCAATGAGAGGGAACCTTGATTTCGAGTGATAATAGCTGAACCTTCCAAAAGGCTGATATCATGACCCTGTATTTGAATGGCACTACTTCCAAGCCCAGAAGCAGATATTTGTGCTTGCTGAGTCAGATGGATATCGCTCAGTCCCTCAGCATTGGAATAATCAAATGTCCACCCCTGGTTTGTGGGAATTAGGCGAACTTGTCCTGACTGGACACTACCGAGTTCGATGGAGCCATTTACAGTTCTGAGAACGCCACCTGCTAAGTCAATTCCATTCCCTAACAAAGCAAGGGTCTTACCTGAACTTACCTGTAAGCCTAGTGGAGTTTGTGGGATGCCATTAATCGAGTTTTGTACTGCGATGCCTACGGCAGGCTGCGCCAACGCGCCTGAGTTTTGCCCAAACTGCAAGCCAACTGGCACATTGATTGTCAACAAAGGTGCTGCTGTAGTGTTGCTGGCACTAAACTCCACCCCATCAGCAAACTTAATGCTATTTGCAGTTGTACCAATAAACGATCCACCAATATTCAGTTGGGCATTGGGGCCAAAGACAATGCCACTAGGATTGATTAAAAATAAACTAACGGGATTGTTGCTGTTAATCGTCTGAATCAAGCCATCAATGTTAGATATATTACCGCCAGTAACACGGCTAAAGATGGTGGAAATATTGGGCGTGTTCGCTAAATCAAAGGTAACTGAACCGCCAGTGGGAACCGAAAACTGCTGGAAACTGTGAAATAGGTTACTGTTGGCGGCACTACCGTTAGTAATGGTGAAGTTATTATCGGTTTGGGAAACAGTAGTATTCAAGGTGCTATCGGGAGTTACCTGGGCATTGGCAAAGCCGCACCAAAGTGACATTACCATCAACGGCGCTATTCTACCGCATAGAGCCAACCAAATAGAGGTCGTTGTCATTACCAAGCCTTTATTTATACCTTGTATTTAAGATGCCCAAAACGGTATTATTTTGAACAATCGCTCCCTTAAAACGGCGAATAGCGCACCGAGAAATACAACCCATTTTCCTGGAGCGATCGCTTATCACCCTCCACCGAAATCAGGGGAATGCCCCAATCTAGGCGAACCAATAAGTCATCACCCTGTTTCCACAACAGCCCCAACCCAGTACTAACAAGCGTACTCGGTGATGGATTTTCGCCCTTGACATTCCAGCCTTTGCCTACATCAATGAAGGGTGTCAGTTGCAGCACTCCGCCAATCTTGGCAGCGCGGACAACGGGTACTCGAAATTCTGCTGAAAATAAGAGACCATTATCTGTGAGTAATGCGTCCTGGCGATAGCCCCGTACACTTAGCTGTCCACCAAGACCAAATTGTTCCAAAGGCACTAAGGAATCTGCTGCCAATTGGAAATCGCCCCTAGCTAAAAAGAGAGTGTCTGGTGCTAATTGCCTCACCCACTGCGCCTGTCCCCGCCAAGCGAAAAAGCGGCTATCTGGTTCATTATCACTAACGTTTGCACCAAACCAATCTACCCCAAAGCTCAATTGCGATCGCGCCGCAAATACATACTGATTGCTTCGCTGGGTATATTCTTGAAAAAAGCGGAAAGCTGAAATATTGGTTTTTCCGTTCGCATCAGCACCAGGGGAGAGTCGAAACGGCCCAATGTTATCAATACCCAACTCAGTTTGGCTTTCTTGGCGCGAGAATGACAGCCCAATTGACAACTCTTGAGTTGGTTTTTCCACCAGTGGTTGCCGATAGCCCAATTCGTAAGAGCGGGTATTTGACTGAATATCAAGGACGCTGAATGGTTTTTCAATCACGCGATTCCATCCCTGGCTAAAACCGAAGGATAGGGTGCCATTGTGGGCGTTAATCGGTAGCGTGTAATTGGCATTGATTGTATTACTGCCATCGGTATTGGCGTATCCCACACTCAGGGTATCGCCCAAGCCCAATAAATTGGCTTCTTGCAGATCCACTCCCCGACGAAAACTGCCGACACTTGGCGATCGCCCATTATCCAGACTTGCCGTCAGCTTGAAAGTTTCAGCTTCTTCAACCTCAACTTGCAACACATTGGTTCCCGGTTGCACGCCTGTCTGCAACTCGGCTGACAAGTTTTGAATCCGCGGATCGAGGCGCAGTAGTTGCAGCTTTTCCAGTAAGCGTGGTACGTTTAGGGGTTTTCCAGCACCAAGTTGGATGCGATCGCGAATGTATTGACTGTGCAATCGTCTATTACCGATAATCTTGATTTCTTGTATACTGCCCTCGATTACCTGAATTTTGATCGTCCCACCTTCTACTGTCTGCGGTATAATCAACGCCCCCGTAGTGACATAACCGTTATCAGTGTAGAGTTTCGTGATGGCATCTTTAACTTGCAATAACTCTGCAAACGTCAGTTCCCGTCCTACAAAGGGAGCAGTCACAGCGGCAAACTGTTCTGCTTTGAAAACTGTACTGCCCAAAACTTCAATTCGATCGACCCGAAATCGGTCATTAGAGTCATCCTGCTCCAGAATTGGCTGATTCGGTAGTTTTGGGGATGGAAGCAATTGATTCTCGTCTGGTGGCTTGGGTAGCACATCCGACGGTAACGGAGTGTCAGGAATATTGTCTAACCGACCTGGGGGTAATGTTTGAGGATTGGGAGTTTGGGCGATCGCATCCTGATAGTTGCACAATATTGCGGCGATCGCAAAGCTGAATGTTATAAATCTACTAAAAATTCCCAGTTTGCCCACGAGCTTGCCGACCTCTGGCTGATTTCTAACCAAGGTTTTTCTAATCATTATTTGTAATTAAATAAATTACAGATTGAATCCTTAATACTTGGAAAGTATAAGTAAATACGTAGCAGCTACTATATCTAACTTAAATTTTTCTCAAAAAAAACAGTAATGTTACTAGGGCGTGTCATCAATATAGGTAAACGGAATCAAAAATAGTTGAGCAAGATTATAGACAACACAGAAACGATGACGCGTCGGTAGGCACTACGAGATGAATGCTGGGAGAGAATCAAAGGCCTGCTACCTGGGCGATAAGGCTATGTGGGAATCACCGCCTTCAAACAATCGATTGTTTGTCTGTTTGTCGAAGCTGTGTTCTACCTATATGGGTAGAAATTCCCTGGAGAGATTGCCAGACAGATTTGGGGATTTTTGAGTGATTCACACCCGTTTTACGCGGTGGTCAAACACTGGAGTGTGGTAGTAGGTATTTCAACACTTAGCAGACGATACCGACAAAGAATATGCCATGATGACTCTACGATTGTCTACGCCTACCAGCATAGTGTGGTTGCAAAGGGGGGAGTCAGGGCAAGAAGCAATTGGTCGCAGCAAAGGTGGATTGAGTGAGTACCAAGATTCCGATGCCACAGTAGATACGTTGGGGAATAAAGGTGAGCTTTCATTTCACCCCAGCACAAGCTTGTGATTTAGATGGTTCCGATCAAATATTGCCTGAGTTTGTAACTGAATACTGCACTTGCGGACAAAGGATACGATTTAGATTGGCGAGTGATTCAACTACTCCTTTTCAAAGGCAAAACTGTGATGATTCTGCTAAAACGTCACTACACCACAGCCTGTGATTACGATCGACACTTATACAAAGTCCGCCATCTCATTGAAAACATTTTTGCCAAGCTCAGGCAATATCGGACAATCCCCATCCGCTATGACAAAGGTGCCACCAACTTTTGGGTGGGATTTATTTGACTGCTTCTGTTATCTGATTGAATTGATGAGATTTCTTAGTACCAGCGCCCTTCTCAATATTGTAGGGCTGGGCGATGAGACAACCGCGCTCGCCCCAGAACTGATGCAATAAAGCTATAACCGACTGAAAATTCACGCTTGCCCCTTCCTAACTGGGCACAGTGCATAAACCATTGTTGCCTACAACCTGGCACTGTGGGGAGTTTCAGAGGAATCAGAAGCAGTCCCAAAATATTTT